>NZ_JBICXC010000007.1:0-441631 GCF_043200075.1 Streptomyces sp. NPDC048481 | reverse complement strand
GTTGATAGGCCGGATGTGGAAGCCCAGTAATGGGTGAAGCTGACTGGTACTAATAGGCCGAGGGCTTGTCCTCAGTTGCTCGCGTCCACTGTGTTAGTTCTGAGGCAACGACCGTTGCCGGTTAGAGCTGGAAACAAGTAAAAAGTGTGCTTGTTCGCTCGAAACCATTAGGGTTTCGGTGGCCATAGCGTGAGGGAAACGCCCGGTTACATTTCGAACCCGGAAGCTAAGCCTCACAGCGCCGATGGTACTGCAGGGGGGACCCTGTGGGAGAGTAGGACGCCGCCGAACAATCTTTGGAAAGGACCCTTGGTCCCAGCGTTCAGCTGGGACCAAGGGTCCTTTTCGTTTTTCTGGAGCGCGCCGGGTACGTGGGTGCGCGAGAATGTTTGCTGTACCGATGACAGGAGTCACCCATGTCCACCAACTCTCCCGACGACCGACCTGAGCGCGACCAGCGGCGACGGGACAGTGGGGACCGCGGCGACCGCGCCGGCAGCCGCGGTGACCGCGGTGACCGCGGCGGCTTCCGCCGCGACGACCGCGGCGACCGTCCGGCGTTCCGTCGTGACGACGACCGGAGCGGAAACGGCCGTCGGGACGACAACCGGGGTGGCGGCGGTTACGGCCGTCGTGACGACAGTCGTGGTGGTGGCTTCGGCGGTCGCGACGACAACCGGGGTGGCGGTTATGGCCGTCGGGACGATCGTCGTGAGGGGGACCGGGGGTCCCGGCCCGGGTTCCAGCGCGATGACCGCGGCGACCGTGGGCCGCGTCGCGACGACCGTGGCGGCGACCGGCCGGGCTTCCGCCGCGACGACCGCGGTGACCGTCCCGCCTTCCGCCGGGACGACCGCCGTGACGACCGCCGTGACGACCGGGGCGAGCGCCCCGCCTTCCGCCGCGACGACCGTGGAGATCGGCCGGCGTTCCGTCGGGACGACAACCGGGGTGGCGGCGGTTACGGCCGTCGTGACGACAGTCGTGGTGGTGGCTTCGGCGGTCGCGATGACAACCGGGGTGGCGGTTATGGCCGTCGGGACGATCGTCGTGAGGGGGACCGGGGGTCCCGGCCCGGGTTCCAGCGCGATGACCGCGGCGACCGTGGGCCGCGTCGCGACGACCGTGGCGGCGACCGGCCGGGCTTCCGCCGCGACGACCGCGGTGACCGACCCGCCTTCCGCCGCGACGACCGCCGTGACGACCGCCGTGACGACCGGGGCGAGCGCCCCGCCTTCCGCCGCGACGAGCGTCGGGATGATCGCCGTGACGACCGTGGGGACCGTCCCGCGTTCCGGCGCGAGGAGCGTCGTGACGACCGGGGTGAGCGTCCCGCCTTCCGCCGCGACGAGCGTCGGGATGATCGCCGTGACGACCGTGGGGACCGTCCCGCGTTCCGGCGTGACGAGCGTCGTGACGACCGGGGTGAGCGCCCGGCGTTCCGGCGGGATGACCGGCGGGACGATCGTGGTGGGTTCCGTGGGCGGGACGACCGGGGGGCCGCTCCCCGTGGTCCCCGTCGGGACGACCGTGGTGGACGGCCCGGTGGGTTCGGCGGTCGGGACCGCGACCGTGACGGCGGCGGCTACGGCCGGCGTGACGATCGCCGGGACGACCGGCGTGGCGGCGGCGGCCGCTTCCGCGACGAGCGGGACCGGGACCGTGAGCCGATCAAGCGGCTGCCGATCCCGGAGGACGTCACCGGCGAGGAGATCGACAAGGACGTGCGGCAGGAGCTGATGAGCCTGCCCAAGACGCTCGCCGACGACGTCGCCAAGAACCTGGTGATGGTCGCCCGGCTGATCGACGAGGAGCCCGAGCGCGCCTACGCCTACTCCAAGGTGGCCCTGCGGCTCGCCTCGCGCGTCGCCGCCGTCAGGGAGGCGGGCGGGTTCGCCGCGTACGCCAACCAGAAGTACAGCGAGGCGCTCGCCGAGTTCAGGGCGGCCCGGCGGATGAGCGGATCCGTGGAGCTGTGGCCGGTCATGGCCGACTGCGAGCGTGGGCTCGGGCGGCCGGAGAAGGCCCTCGACATGGCCGGCGCTCCCGAGGTGCACAAGCTCGACAAGGCCGGGCAGGTGGAGATGCGGCTCGTCGCGGCCGGCGCCCGTCGTGACCTGGGACAGCTGGACGCGGCCATCGTGACGCTCCAGAGCCCCGAGCTGGCGGCCGGGTCCGTCCAGCCGTGGACCGCGCGGCTGCGCTACGCCTACGCCGACGCCCTGCTCGCCGCCGGGCGTGAGGACGAGGCGCGCGAGTGGTTCGCCAAGGCTGTCGAGGCGGACCGGGACGGCAGCACCGACGCCTCCGACCGGCTCGCCGAGCTGGACGGGGTGGACTTCGTGGACGCCCTGGACGAGGAAGGCGCCGACGACGCGGGCGAGGCCGTCGTGGCGGAAGCGGCGCCCGCCGAGGACGTGACGGAGGGCGCTCCCGAGGCCGGGGCGAAGACCGAGCGCGACGAGGACTGACGTCCGATGAAGGGGCGGGACCCGGTGACACCGGGCCCCGCCCCTTCGTGCGTTCGGGCTCAGACGTCCAGTGCGCGCAGGACCAGTCCCGAGGCGGGCTTGGGGCCGAACGACGTCGACTTGCGGGGCATCGTGACGCCCTGGCGGGCGAGGTCGCGGACGACCTCCTCGCGGACCGGGTGCAGCAGGACCGCCGTGCCGCCGTCGCGTTCGGCCTTCCGCACGGTCGCGGCCGTGTCGTGGATGTAGGCGATGCGGGCGGGATCGTCCTCCGGGATGCCCCAGACGTGATCGAGGAGCGTCGCGTGCAGGACCGTCGCGTCCAGGGTGCGCCAGGCCTGCGGGCGGTCGGCGGGGACCGTGCGGGCGAGGAGGTCCGGGTCCGGGCCGTCGACGAGGTGGAAGGCGCCGTCGCCGGCGAGGAGGAACGCGTTGCCCGCGCAGGCGGCGTCGGCGAGGACGTCGAGGGCTTGCGGGAGGCCGACGTCCAGGGACCGTACGCGGAAGTGCCCGTCGAGCGCCGCCAGGGCCTCGGCGACCGGCAGGCCGTGCAGGAGGCGGTGGATGGCGCGCACGCGCAACGGGTAGCGCGCCGTGTCCACCAGGAGGACGAGGCCGTGGTCCCAGGGGCCGGGCCCGGACTGCTCGGAGCGCAGCCGGAGGTAGGTCGCCCAGCGGTGGTGGCCGTCGGCGATCAGGGCCTGTCGGCGGGCGAGGTCCTGCTGGACGCGGGCCGTCTCGGCGGGGTCGGTGATCGCCCAGAGCCGGTGGCTGTAGCCGTCCTCGGTGGTGGTGGACAGCAGCGGGGGAAGGACGGCCGCGCGGTCCACGGCCTCCGCCGCCGCGCCGTCGCCCCGGTAGGTGAGCAGGAGGGGTTCCAGGTTCGCGTGGGTGGCCCGCATCAGGGCCGCGCGGTCCGCCACGATGTGCGGCATGACGTCCTCGTGGGGCAGGACGACGCCCTCCGAGGGCTCCGAGAGGCGCAGGGCGCCGATCAGCCCGCGCTGGAGCATGCCGTCCGCGTGGCGTTGCTCGTAGACGTACAGGGCGGGCTCGGGGTCGGCCGTCAGGACGCCTTCGGCGAGCCAGCGGCGCAGGGTGCCGGCGGCCTGTTCGTTGCGGGCGGCGGGGGTGGCGGCCTGAGGCAGGATCAGGCGGACGATGTTGTACGGGTCCGCGTCCTGGAGGTGATGCAGGCCGTCGGGGCGCACCACGACGTCGTACGGCGGGGAAGTGACGGCGGCGAGGCTGCCGACCCGGTCGGGGTCGTAGCGCAGGCCTCGGAACGGGGTGAGTTCCAGGCCTCGGGGCGCCGTCGCCTCGGAGGGACCTGCTGTGTTCATCCCGGCATCGTACGTGTGCCGGTGGCGTGCGGGATGATCGAGGGAAAGCGGACCGAACGAGGAGCGATGTGGAATGAGCCGGAGTGCCAGGACGAGGCCCGAGGGCAGTGGGCAGGCCCTGAGCGAGGCGTACGACACGGCTCTGCTCGACCTCGACGGGGTGGTGTACGCGGGAGGGAACGCGATCGTGCACGCCGTCGAGTCGCTCGCCTCCGCGCGGGAGGGCGGCATGCGGCTCGCGTACGTCACCAACAACGCGCTGCGCACGCCGGACACGGTGGCCGGCCATCTGTCGGAGCTGGGCATACCGGCGGTCGCCGACGACGTCATCACGTCGGCGCAGGCGGTCGCGCGGCTGATCGGCGAGCAGGTGCCGGCGGGGTCGCGGGTGCTGGTGATCGGCGGGGAGGGGTTGCGGGTCGCCCTGCGTGAGCGAGGGCTGGTGCCGGTGGAGTCGGCGGACGACGACCCGGCGGCCGTGGTGCAGGGCTTCGGCGGGCTCGACCTGCCGTGGGGGCGGTTCGCGGAGGCGTCGTACGCCGTCGCGCGCGGGGTGCCGTGGTTCGCGTCGAACACGGATCTGACGATTCCCAGCGGGCGGGGCATCGCGCCGGGCAACGGCGCGGCGGTAGAGGTCGTGCGGATCGCGACCGGCGCCGAGCCGCAGGTGGCGGGCAAGCCGCTGCCTCCCATGCACCGGGAGACGATCCTGCGCACGGGCGCGGAGCGGCCGTTGGTGGTCGGGGACCGGCTGGACACCGACATCGAGGGAGCGTTCAACGGCGAGGTGGACTCGCTGCTCGTCCTGACCGGAGTGACCGACGGGCCGCAACTGCTCGCCGCGCCGCCGCAGCACCGGCCGACGTACGTCGACGCCGACCTGCGCGGGCTGCTCACCGGGCAGCCGGAGGTGGCCGTGGCGGAGGACGGGTTCCGGTGCGGCGGCTGGACGGCCACCGCCGGGTCGGAGCGGCTGGAGCTGGCCGGCGCGGGCGAAGCGCTGGACGGGCTGCGGGCGTTGTGCGCGGCGGCCTGGACGGCGGCCGGGGACGGAACCTGCGAGCTGGACGGGGGGAAGGCGCTGGCCCGGCTCGGCCTGTGAGGAGTGAGCGCCGGCTCAGGGCGTGCGGGGCGGGGGTGAAGGGCGCGTGCCGGGCCGGAGGACGCGGGCGGGCCCGGGACCTGGCATCGTTGCGAGGGTAGGCTAACCTAACTGCGTGTTGGTCGACAGTGTTCCCGTACCGCGCGCGGAGACCGCGCCCGCGCCCCCGGACCGCCGGGCGGTCCGCTCCTTCGGGCTCCTCGCCGCCGTGGCGGTGCTGCTGCTGGTGGCAGTGGCGAGCATCGCCGTCGGGGCCAAGGAGTTGACGGTCGCGCAGGTCTGGCACGGGCTGTTCCACGACTCCGGGACCTACGCCGACGTCGTCGTCGACGAGCGGCTCTCACGGACCGTGCTCGGGCTGCTCGTCGGGGCGGCGCTCGGCCTGTCGGGAGCCGTCCTCCAGGCGCTGACGCGCAACCCGCTGGCGGACCCCGGGCTGCTCGGGCTCAACGCGGGCGCGTCGGCCGCCGTGGTCACCGCCATCTCCTTCTTCGGCGTCACCAGCCTGAGCGGCTATGTGTGGTTCGCGTTCTGCGGGGCGGCCGCGGTCGGGGCGCTGGTCTGGTTCCTGGGCGGCAGCCGGGGGGCCACCCCGGTGCGGCTCGCGCTCGCCGGCACCGCCGTCAGCGCCGCGCTCTACGGCTATCTCCAGGCCGTCATGATCCTGGACGGCGCCGCGCTCGCCCGGATGCGGTTCTGGACCGTCGGCTCGCTGTCCTCGGCGACCGACGACACGATCCGGCAGGTGCTGCCCTTCCTCGTGGCCGGCACGCTCCTGGCGTTCGCCCTCGCCCGGCCGCTGAACGCCGTGGCGATGGGCGACGACACCGCCCGGGCGCTCGGCGCGAACCTGAACCGCACCCGGGCGCTGTCGATGCTCGCGGCGACCGTGCTGTGCGGCGCGGCGACCGCGGCCTGCGGACCGATCGTGTTCGTCGGGCTGATGGTCCCGCACGTGGTCCGCTCGTTCACCGGGCCCGACCTGCGCTGGATCATGCCGTACGCGGCGGTCCTGGCGCCGGTGCTGCTGCTCGGCTCCGACGTCGTCGGGCGGGTGGTGGCCCGGCCGTCGGAGGTCCAGGTCGGCATCATCACCGCGATCATCGGCGGCCCGGTCTTCATCTTTCTCGTACGACGGCGGAGGACGGCCCAGCTGTGAAGAGCGCGCAGAAGACCCCCCGCGGCCCCCGTGCGCTGCGCACCCGGGGCGGGCTGTCCGTCCGGCTGGACCCGCGGGCGCTGGCCGTCGTCGTGCTGCTGGCCCTCGCCGCGCTCGCCGCGGGCGTGGTGCTGATCGGCACCGGCGACTTCCCGATCCCGGCGGCCGACGTCGTGCGCACGCTGTTCGGCCACGGGGACGCCGGACAGGAGTTCGTGGTCAACGAACTGCGGCTGCCGCGGGTGCTCGTGGGGCTGCTCGTGGGGGCGTCGCTGGGTCTGGGCGGGGCGCTGTTCCAGGCCGTGTCGCGCAACCCGCTGGGCAGCCCGGACGTGCTGGGGCTCGGGCAGGGGGCGACGGCCGGCGCGCTCGTGATGATCGTGCTGTTCTCCGGGAGCGCCGCCCAGGTGACCGTGGGCGCGCTCGTCGGCGGGCTGGTGACCGGAGCCCTGATCTATCTGCTGGCGTGGAAGCGGGGCGTCCACGGGTACCGGCTGGTGCTCGTCGGCATCGGCGTCTCGGCCGTCGCGACGGCCGTCAACGGCTACCTCCTCACCAAGGCCGACTTCGTCGACGCGGCCCGCGCCGTGGTGTGGATGACCGGGACGCTCGACGGCCGGGACTGGAAGCAGGTCTGGCCGCTGCTCGCGCTGGCCGGTGTGCTGGTGCCGGTCGTCCTCGGCCACGCGCGGGGGCTGCGCATGATGGAAATGGGCGACGACGTCTCCCAGGCGCTGGGCGTGCGCGTGGAGCGTGTGCGGCTGGTGCTCATGGTGTCCGCCGTGCTGCTGACGGCCGCCGCCACCGCCGCCGCCGGGCCGGTCAGCTTCGTGGCGCTCACCGCGCCGCAGCTCGCCCGGCGGCTGACCCGCTCGCCCGGACCGAACCTCGTGGCGTCCCTGTGCATGGGCGCCGCCCTTCTGGTGACCGCCGACTGGGCCTCGCAACGGCTCTTCGGGGACGGGCAGCTGCCCGTGGGCGTGGTCACCGGCGTGCTGGGCGGCGTCTATCTGCTGTGGCTCCTCGTCACCGAGCGCAGGGCTGGCCGCATATGACCGGCGCGCGCAACCGCCCCGAGCCACGGCCCGCACGCCCCGGCCCGGGTCCTGGCCGCCCGGCCGACCGCGACAACCCAGGGAGCATCGTGAACCGCCTGTCCGCCGAGGACGTCACCCTCGCCTACGACCAGAGGGTCATCGCCGAACAGCTGTCGGTGGAGATACCGGACAACTCCTTCACCGTGATCGTCGGCCCGAACGCCTGCGGGAAGTCGACGCTGCTGCGCGCGCTGTCGCGGATGCTGAAGCCGAACCGGGGCCGGGTGCTGCTGGACGGGCAGGTCATCCAGTCGATGCCCGCGAAGAAGGTGGCGCGCACGCTGGGGCTGCTGCCGCAGTCGTCCGTCGCCCCCGACGGGATCACCGTCGCCGACCTGGTGGGCCGCGGCCGCTACCCGCACCAGGGCGTCCTGCGGCAGTGGTCGGCCGAGGACGAGCGGGTGGTGCGGGAGTCCATGGCGCGGACCGGGGTCGCCGAACTCGCCGACCGCTACGTCGACGAGCTGTCCGGCGGCCAGCGCCAGCGCGTGTGGATCGCGATGGCGCTCGCCCAGCAGACCCCGCTGCTGCTGCTCGACGAGCCGACCACGTTCCTCGACATCCAGCACCAGATCGACGTCCTCGACCTGTGCGCCGAACTCCACGAGGAACAGGGGCGCACGCTCGTCGCGGTGCTGCACGACCTCAACCACGCGGCCCGCTACGCGACCCATCTGATCGCCCTGAGGGGCGGCCGGGTCATCGCCGAGGGCGCGCCGGGCGAGATCGTCACCGCCGCCCTGGTCGAGGAGGTCTTCGGGCTGCGCTGCCAGGTCATCGACGACCCGGAGACGGGGACGCCGCTGGTCGTGCCGGCGGCGCGCAGGGCGCGGACGGGCGCCGGGAGGCTCGCGGCTACAGAAGCTTCCTGAGCTGGAACAGGTCCTTCAGGCCGGCCTCCAGCTTCACCCGGCCCGAGCCCCAGGCCTTGGCGAAGTTCAGCTCGCCGTCGACCATCGCCACCAGGTCGTCGCCGGTCATGGTCAGTCTGATCTGCGCCTTCTCCACCGGAGGGCCCTGGAGGGTGTCCTGCACCACGATCCGGCCGCCCGTCATACGGCCGACGAAGGTGACGTCCAGGTCGGTGATCCGACAGCTCACCGAGCGGTCCAGGGCCGTGGCCGTGCGGACGTCCCCCTGGGCGCTCTGCATGGAGTCGGAGAGCTTCTCGAGTGCGGCGCGGCACTCCTCGATCGTGGCCATCGCGCACGACGGTACCCCAGGCGTTCGCGGTAGCGTCTGGGCATGAGCGACACAGTGCCGGAGACCGGACCGCGCGCGGCGCAGGCGCCGACGGCGGCCGTGCCCGAGGAGCGCGGGCGGGCGGCCGGCCCGGAGCGGGAGCAGACGGCCGGTCCGCACCCGGAGCAGGGGGCGGGCCCGGAGCAGGCGGCCGAGCGGGACCCCGCCGCTCCCGCGCCGCTGGCCGTCCCCCGGGTCCCCACCGGGCACGCCGACGTGGACGCGTGGCTGGAGCGGCTGGCCGACGCCGACCACCTCGCCACCGACGGACACGTCGAGGTGTACGAGGATGTACACCGGGGGCTGCGCGACGCGCTCACCGCGCTCGACGCCCGCCCCGGATCCCCGGCGCCCGCACCGTCGCACGACCGTCGGACGCCTTCACCCTCGCATGGCAGTAGGAGCTGAACCGAACGTGGCAGGAGTCGCACGTCGCCGTCTGGACGCGGAGCTGGTCCGCCGCAAGCTCGCGCGCTCGCGTGAGCACGCCGGGCAGCTGATCGCCGCCGGCCGGGTCAGCGTCGGCAGGACCGTCGCGACGAAGCCGGCCACCCAGGTCGAGACCGCGGCCGCGATCGTCGTCGCCGCCGACGCCGACGACCCGGACTACGTCTCCCGCGGCGGGCACAAGCTCGCCGGGGCGCTGGAGGCGTTCGTGCCCCAGGGGCTCGCGGTGCGCGGGCGGCGGGCGCTCGACGCCGGCGCCTCCACCGGAGGGTTCACGGACGTGCTGCTGCGCGCGGGCGCCGCCCACGTCGTCGCCGTCGACGTGGGATACGGCCAACTCGCCTGGTCCCTGCAGAGCGATGAACGCGTCACCGTCAAGGACCGTACGAACGTACGCGAGTTGACGCTTGAAGCGATCGATGGGGAGCCTGTGGATCTTGTCGTGGGGGACTTGTCCTTCATCCCGCTCGGGCTGGTGCTGCCGGCCCTGGCACGGTGCGCCGCACCGGACGCGGACCTGGTGATGATGGTCAAGCCGCAGTTCGAGGTGGGGAAGGAGCGGCTCGGCAGCGGGGGTGTCGTGCGCAGCACGCAGCTGCGGGCCGAAGCCGTCCGAGGGGTGGCCGCGAAGGCGTGGGATCTGGGACTGGGCGTGCGGGGGGTCACCGCCAGTCCGCTGCCCGGGCCGTCGGGCAATGTCGAGTACTTCCTGTGGCTCCGGGCAGGGGCGCCCGCCCTGGACCCGGCCGACGTCGACCGTGCAGTTGCGGAGGGGCCGCGTTGAGTCAGAACCGAGCTCGTACTGTTTTCCTGCTCGCGCACACCGGACGGCCGGCGGCCATCCGCAGCGCCGAGCTGGTGGTCAAGGGCCTGCTGCGCGAGGGCATCGGGGTGCGCGTCCTGGAGTACGAGGCCTCCGACCTGCATGTACCGGACGACGTGGAGCTGGTCGCCGAGGCCACCCCGCAGTGCCTGGAGGGGTGCGAGCTGCTCATCGTCCTCGGCGGTGACGGCACGCTGCTGCGCGGCGCGGAGTTCGCACGTGCGTCCGGGGTGCCGATGCTGGGCGTCAACCTCGGCAGTGTCGGCTTCCTGGCCGAGGCCGAACGCGACGACCTCGACAAGGTTGTCGACCGGGTGGTGACGAGGGCGTACGAGGTCGAGGAGCGCATGACCGTCGACGTCGTCGTGCACCGCAACGGGGACATCGTGCACACCGACTGGGCGCTGAACGAGGCGGCGGTGCAGAAGGCCGGCGCCGAGAAGCTCCTCGAGGTGGTGCTGGAGATCGACGGGCGGCCCGTCACCGGGTTCGGGTGCGACGGCATCGTCCTGTCGACGCCCACCGGCTCCACCGCCTACGCGTTCTCGGCCGGCGGGCCCGTGGTGTGGCCCGAGGTCGAGGCGCTGCTGATGGTGCCGATCAGCGCGCACGCGCTGTTCGCCAAGCCGCTCGTGACCTCGCCGAACTCGGTCCTCGCGGTCGAGCTGCTGCCGCACATCCCGCCGGGCGTCCTGTGGTGCGACGGGCGGCGGACCTTCGAGCTGCCTCCGGGCGCCCGGGTCGAGGTGCGGCGCGGCGCGGTGCCGGTGCGGCTCGCCCGGCTGCACCACGCCTCCTTCACCGACCGTCTGGTGGCGAAGTTCGCCCTGCCCGTCGCGGGATGGCGCGGGGCGCGGAACTAGGAAGGGACCCGCGCCCGCCGGGCTGGTCCGACGGCGGGCGGCGGGGCTCCGCGGGGGCCGGGGAGACGTGTCCACCCGCCCGGGTGACAGGGTGCCTCGCACTTTCCCTCCCCGACCTCGTAAGGTCGTCTCCGTGTTGGAGGAGATGCGGATACGGTCGCTCGGAGTCATCGACGACGCTGTCGTCGAGCTGTCGCCAGGCTTCACCGCCGTCACCGGTGAGACGGGCGCGGGCAAGACTATGGTGGTCACCAGCCTCGGACTGCTGCTGGGCGGACGCGCCGATCCCGCGCTGGTGCGGATCGGTGCGGAGAAGGCGGTCGTGGAGGGGCGGATCACGGTGCCCCCGGGCGCCGCGGCGGCCCTGCGGGCCGAGGAGGCGGGCGCCGAGCTCGACGACGGGGCGTTGCTCATCAGCCGGACCGTTTCCGCCGAGGGGCGGTCGCGGGCGCACGTGGGCGGGCGGAGCGTGCCCATGGGCGTGCTCGCCGAACTCGCCGACGAGCTGGTGGCCGTGCACGGGCAGACCGACCAGCAGGGGCTGCTCAAGCTGTCCCGGCAGCGGCAGGCGCTCGACCGGTACGCGGGAGACGCGGTGACGGTCCCGCTCGCCAAGTACACCGAGGCCTACCGGCGGCTGCGGGCGGTGACCGTCGAGCTGGACGAGATCGTCACCCGCGCGCGTGAGCGGGCGCAGGAGGCCGACCTGCTGCGCTTCGGACTCGACGAGATCGCTGGCGTCGAACCGCGCGCCGGGGAGGACGTCGAGCTGGCCGAGGAGGCCGAGCGGCTCGGACACGCGGAGGCCCTGTCGTCCGCCGCCACGGCCGCGCACGCCGCGCTGGCCGGGAACCCCGAGGATCCCGAGGGCATCGACGCCGCCACCCTCGTGGCGGGCGCGCAGCGGGCCCTGGAGGCCGTCCGGGCGCACGACCCGGCGCTGGCCGCGCTCACCGACCGGATCGGGGAGATCGGGATCCTGCTCGGCGACGTCGCGGGCGAGCTGGCCGGATACGCCGACGACCTGGACGCCGATCCGCTGCGGCTGGCGGCCGTCGAGGAGCGGCGGGCCGCGCTCACCGCCCTCACCCGCAAGTACGGGCCGGATGTGAACTCCGTGCTCGCCTGGGCCGAGCAGGGAGCCGCCCGGCTGACCGAGCTGGACGGCGACGACGGGCGCATCGAGGAGCTGACCGCCGAGCGGGACGCGCTGCGGGCCGAACTGGGCGAGCTGGCGCAGGCGCTGACCGACGCGCGCACCGACGCCGCCGGACGGTTCGCCGCGGCCGTGACCGCCGAGCTGGCCTCGCTGGCCATGCCGCACGCGCGCGTGTCGTTCGACATCCGGCAGACCGAGGATCCGCAGGGCGTCGAGGTCGGCGGCCGTCGGGTCGCCTACGGGCCGGCCGGCGTGGACGAGGTGGAGCTGCTGCTCGCCCCGCATCCGGGCGCCCCGGCGCGGCCCGTCGCCAAGGGCGCGTCGGGCGGTGAGCTGTCACGCGTGATGCTCGCCGTCGAGGTCGTGTTCGCCGGTACGGACCCGGTGCCGACGTATCTCTTCGACGAGGTCGACGCGGGCGTGGGCGGCAAGGCGGCTGTCGAGATCGGGCGCCGGCTGGCGCGGCTCGCCAGGACCGCTCAGGTGGTGGTCGTCACGCACCTGCCGCAGGTCGCCGCCTTCGCCGACCGGCAGCTGCTGGTCGAGAAGACCGACGACGGCTCGGTCACCCGGTCCGGGGTGAAGGTCCTGGAGGGCGAGGAGCGCATCCGCGAACTGTCGCGCATGCTCGCCGGCCAGGAGGACTCCGAGACGGCGCGGGCCCATGCGGAGGAACTTCTCGCCACGGCCCGCGCGGACGGCTGACGGCCTCAGCGGCCCGGTCGGCCGGCGGCGGGTCCGTCGTCACGGCGACGGCCGCCCGGAGCCGGCCGGGGCCGCTCCTGACGCGGCGGCACGCACGGCGGAGGGAGGCGGTCCGGCGTGGGCCGGTGGTCCGCGGACCGGCCGGTCGAACAGAGAATCGGGAGGCTTCACCCGTGGGGGTGAAGCCCGAGGGGTCGCGACCCGTCACGCGGAGGGCGCAGGGCCCGGAACACCCGTACGTCCTGGCATTCTTGGGCGGAAGACGTGGAGGAACCTCAGCGGTCCACCCCTCCGCCCGGTCCCTCTGTACGTTTCTTCGTGACCGTCCGACGCCGAACCAGGAGCCCCGGCCACGTGAGCAGCCACTCACCGCACGGCCAGTCGCCGCTGCGCACCGTGCAGGTGCTGGGCGGCGGCAACGCCGGCAGCAGCGCACACGTGCGCTCCCTGACCGCGGGGCTCGTCGCGCGGGGCGTGCGGGTGACGGTGTGCGCCCCCACCGACGCCGATGACACCTACGACTTCACGGGCGCTGGTGCCGAACACGTGCACGTGCCGCGCAGCAGCGACCCGGGCTCCGTGACGGCGCTCCGCGCGGCCTGCACGGACGCCGACCTCGTCCACGCCCACGGCCTGCACGCCTCCTTCAGGGCCGTCCTCGCGCTCAGCGGCCGCAGCACCCCGCTCGTCGTCACCTGGCACAACCGCGCGCACGCCGAGGGCGCCCGCGCACATCTGCTGCGACTGCTGGAACGACGTGTCGCGCGGACGGCCGCGGTGGTCCTGGGCACCACCTCCGACCTCGTCGACCGGGCGCGCCGCACCGGCGCGCGGGACGCGCGGCTGGCCGCGGTGGCGCTGCCCCGGCCTCCGCGGGGGGAGGGACCGCACGACGATTGCGAACTGCCGCTGCCCAAGCTGCGCGCCGAACTCGGCGCGATCGGCCGCCCCTTGCTCGTCGCCGTCGGCTCGCTGGACCGGCACCGGGGCTACGACCTCCTGCTCGACGCCTCGCACGCGTGGCGCGACCTGGATCCGGCGCCCCTGGTCGTGATCGCCGGGGAGGGGCCGTACCGCGCGGAGCTTCAGCGCCGCATCGAGGCGGATGCGCTCCCGGTCCGGCTCGCCGGCCTGCGCGACGACGTCGGCGAACTCCTGGCCGCCGCCGACCTCGCGCTGCTGCCCGGCGGCGGTGAGTCGCGGTCCGTGCTGGCACAGGAGGCGCTGCACGCGCGGGTGCCGCTCGTCGCGGCTCGGGCGGCCGGCGTCCGCGAACTCGTCGGGGACGCGGCCGAGCTGGTGCCGTCCGGCGACGCGCGGGCCTTCGGCGCCGCCGTCGTGCGGCTGCTCGGCGACCCCGCGCGGGCCGGGCGGCTGCGCGAGGCGGGCGCCCGGCAGGCGGCCACCTGGCCCACCGAGGACGAGACCGTCGCCCAGGTGCTCAGCGTCTACGACGAGCTGACGCAGCCCCGTCCCATGATCTGACGCCGGCCGCGCGGGAGGCGGCCCGCGCCGCTCTCCCCGACGCCCTCGGCGGCACGGCGCGTGGCATCACGGCACGTGGCGTCACGGCACGTGGCGTCGCGCGCGCAGCGCCAGGCTCAGCGCGAGGACCGTCTGGGGGTCGTCGAGGTCGGTGCCGAGCAGTTCGCCGATGCGGGCGAGGCGGTTGTAGAGGGTCTGCCGGTTCAGATGCAGCTCGCGGGCCGTCTCCGCCTTGCGGCCCGCGTGCGCCAGATAGGTCTCCAGGGTCGGCAGCAACGGCGGCTTGGAGCGCAGGTCGTGATCGCGGACCGGCCCGATCGCACGGTCCACGAACGCCGCCAGGTCCCGGTGGTCGCGCAGCCGCCACAGCAGCAGATCGATGTCCAGGCGGCGGGCGTCGTACCAGGGGCGGTCGGGGAGGCCGTGCGCGGCCGTCGCCGTCTCCGCGGCGTGCCGCAGGCCCGCCGAGGCGGCCGCCCAGCCGCCGGCCACGCCCACGACCACCACCGCGGGCGCGGCGCCGGGCCGCTGCATCCCGGCTCGCTCCACCCCGGCCCGCAGGGCCGCCGCGACCCGGTCGGCCACGGCGGGCCGCTCGGACTCCGAGCGCAGGCCGAGCAGCACCGGCACCCGGCCCTCCACCGGGCGCACCCCCAGCAGCACCGGCACGCCCAGCGACGTCAGCTCCTCGGCGACCGCCCGCGCCAGCACGGCCCAGCCGCCGCCGGGGGAGGGGCCCTCGCCCAGCCGCATGACGACCGGCAGCAGCGGCCCGGCGGCGGGCCTGAAGCCCAGCACCCGGGCCTGCGCCGGGGCGTCCTCCGCGGCGATCCGCCCCTCGGCGAGGTCGGTCAGGAAGTCGCCCCGGCCGCGCGCGGCCAGCTCGTCCTCCTGGCGGGCCTGCATCAGCACCACGGCCAGCACGCCCGCCGCGCGTTCGGCCGCGATCCGGTGCACGGGAGCCAGCGGGCCGCGCACGGGCAGCTGCACCAGCCGGGCGCGCACCGCACCCGCCCCCGGCCCGCCCCCGGGCACGTCCACCAGGACCGAACCGGCGGGGGGCGGCGCGTCCTTGTGCGGGCCGCGCAGCCCCTCCCACACCTGGAGCGGATCCGCGCCCTGCGGGCCCTCCCCGGCCGCGTACAGCAGCCGTCCGTCGGTCGTCTCCAGGAACACCGGGTTGTCGCCGAAGCCGGCCAGGATCCCCAGCACCTGCGGGATGCCGCCGCCGCCGAGCAGGGCGTTCGTGCAGCGCCGGTGCACCTCCTCGGCCTGCTGGAGAAGGGCGTAGTGCCCGTTGACGATCTCGGTGTGGACCTCCTCCGTGACCGTCACGAACGCCACCTCGCGGTGCAGTTGGACGAGCGGGAGCCCCGTGCCGCGGGCCGTCTCGACCAGGGCGGAGGGCAGCCGCTCGAAGCGCGGCCCCAGCTCGATCACCAGGGCCGCGATGCCCCGCTCGGCCAGGGTGCGCACGAACGCCCGCTGCTCGGCGGGGCGGCTGCCCAGGCCGTAACCCGTGGTCAGCAGCAGTTCGCCGCCCTTGAGCAGCGAGGCGATGTGCGGGACCTCGCCGGCGTGCACCCAGCGCACCGTGCGCTCCAGCCGCTCGCCGCCCGCGAGGACCTCGGGCAGTCCGCTGCGCAGGCCGGGCAGCTCCAGCGCGCGCCGCACGGTGATGCCGGCGCTGCGGCTGGCGAATCGGTGGTCCGGGGGGCTGTTCGTGGGTCGGTCCGCGGGGCTGTCCATGCAGCGGACGCTACCTGCGCGGACGTTCCGCCGACATCCGCGGGGCGGTGTCAGGAGGGCCGGATGTTGTGGTTGAAGCGGAACACGTTTCCGGGGTCGTAGTCCCGCTTGACGCCCGCGAGCCGCCGGGCGTTCGCCTCGCCGACGCCCGCCACGACCCGGTCGCCGCCCTCGTCGCCGATGAAGTTGAGGTACACCGCTCCGGTGCTCCACGGCTGCGCGTCGGCCCGGACGTCCCGGACCCACCGCACGCACCGCTCGTCGTCGGCCGGGTCCTCCCACAGCCCGAAGGGGTGCACGGCCCAGGGCGCGTCCCGGTACGGCACGGGGTACTCGTGCGGTCCGGAGCCGATCGCGCCGCCCTGCGGGAACAGCGTGTGCATGGTGCCGGTGGGCACGGGCACGGTCAGACCGCGGGCGCAGTGCACGTCGACGAAGTCGTCCGGGAGGCCGGTCAGGTACTCCGCCGACCAGTGGTTCCGCATGCCGGGCGGGTCGTCGAGCATGCACTGGACGTCGGCGTACGGCATCGCCCCTACGACCTCCGCCTCGTGCGGCAGCGCCAGCAGGGGCTGGGCCAGCTTGCGCAGGTCCTCCTCGGCGCCGGCGTACGTCAGCAGCACCCCGCACAGCAGCGAGCCGACCAGATGCGGCGGGACGAACTCCGCGGGCGGGCCGGTGAAGTAGATGACGGCGCCGCTCGCCTCGTCCGGGCGGGCCGCGATGACGTCCCGGAAGGTGCGGGTGGCGTCGGGGCCGAACTCCGGCTGGCAGAGCAGCAGCGCGATGGAGAACTCGGGCAGCTCGTGCAGCTTCAGGGTGAGCGCGGTGGCGACGCCGAAGTTGCCGCCGCCGCCGTGCAGCGCCCAGAACAGGTCCGGGTGGTCGTCGGCGTCCGCGCGCACCCGCCCGCCCTCGGCGGTGACCAGTTCGACGTCGAGCAGGTTGTCCACGGCCAGACCGAAGCAGCGGTCCAGCCAGCCGGTGCCGCCGCCCAGGACGAAGCCGCCGACGCCGGTCGTGGAGGCGCGCCCGCCGGTCGTGGCCAGCCCGTGGGGCCCGCACGCGCGGTCCAGGTCGCTCATGGTGGCGCCGCCCGCGATCCGGGCCGTCCGGGCGGCCGGGTCGACGGTGACCGTGCGCATGTGGCGCAGGTCCACCACCAGGGCGTCGTCCCCGAGCGCCATGCCGGCGACGCTGTGCCCTCCGCCGCGCACCGCGACGGGCAGGTCCAGGTCGCGGGCGCAGCGCACCGACCGCACGACGTCGGCCTCGTCGACGCACTGGGCGATCACGGCCGGACGGCGGTCGATCATCGCGTTGAAGACGGTCCGGGCCGTGCAGGGGCCAGATGGCTCCAGCGTAGGCGGGCGCGGCCGCCCGGTCCTGTTCTGCGGCCGCACGTCACCGGTCCGTAAGACCTCGGCCCGGCCGCGGGAACCGGGCGTCAGCCGCCGTAGGCCCCCGACGCCGTCAGGCGCAGCGCCGTGTCGATCAGCGGGACGTGGCTGAAGGCCTGCGGGAAGTTGCCGACCTGGCGCTGGAGGCGCGGGTCCCACTCCTCGGCGAGCAGACCGAGGTCGTTGCGCAGCGCGAGCAGCTTCTCGAACAGCTTGCGCGCCTCGTCGACCCGGCCGATCATCGCGAGGTCGTCCGCCATCCAGAACGAGCAGGCGAGGAACGCGCCCTCGTCGCCGGGCAGACCGTCCACGCCCTCGTCGCCGCCCGACGTCGGGTAGCGCAGGATGAAGCCGTCCGGGGTGGACAGTTCGCGCTGGATCGCCTCGATGGTGCCGATCACCCGCTTGTCGTCCGGGGGCAGGAAGCCCATCTGCGGGATGAGCAGCAGGGACGCGTCCAGCTCCTTGGAGCCGTAGGACTGGGTGAAGGTGTTGCGTTCCTTGTCGTAGCCCTTCTCGCACACGTCCCGGTGGATGTCGTCGCGCAGCTCGCGCCACTTGTCCAGCGGGCCGTCCGCGTCGCCGGACTCGATCAGCTTGATGGTGCGGTCGACCGCGACCCAGGCCATGACCTTGGAGTGCACGAAGTGGCGACGCGGGCCGCGCACCTCCCAGATGCCCTCGTCGGGCTCGTCCCAGTGCTGCTCCAGGTAGCGGATCAGCTTCAGCTGGAGCAGGGAGGCGTAGTCGTTGCGGGCCAGGCCGGTCATGTGGCCCAGGTGCAGGGCCTCGGTGACCTCGCCGTAGACGTCGAGCTGGAGCTGGTGCGCGGCGCCGTTGCCGACCCGGACCGGGCCGGAGTTCTCGTAACCGGGCAGCCAGTCCAGCTCGGCCTCGCCCAGCTCGCGCTCGCCCGCGATGCCGTACATGATCTGGAGGTTCTCGGGGTCGCCGGCGACCGCGCGCAGCAGCCACTCGCGCCAGGCGCGGGCCTCCTCGCGGTAGCCGGTGCGCAGCAGCGAGGACAGGGTGATGGCCGCGTCGCGCAGCCAGGTGTAGCGGTAGTCCCAGTTGCGGACGCCGCCGATGTCCTCCGGCAGGGAGGTGGTGGGGGCGGCGACGATACCTCCGGTCGGGCCGTACGTCAGCGCCTTGAGCGTGATCAGGGAGCGGATCACGGCCTCACGGTAGGGGCCGTGGTACGTACAGTGCTCGACCCACTCGCGCCAGAACTCCTCGGTCGCCTCCAGGGACTGCTCGGGCTCCGGCAGCGGCGGCGGCTCCTTGTGCGAGGGCTCCCACGAGATCGTGAACGCGATCCGGTCGCCGGGCGCGACGGTGAAGTCGGCGTACGTGGTCAGTGCCTTGCCGTAGGTCTCGCAGTCGGTGTCGAACCACACCGAGTCCGGGCCCGCCACGGCCACCGTGCGGCCCTCGTGCTTGTGCACCCACGGCACGACCCGGCCGTAGGAGAACCGCATCCGCAGGGTCGAGCGCATCGGCACCCGGCCCGAGACGCCCTCGACGATCCGGATCAGCTGGGGCGCGCCGTCGCGGGGAGGCATGAAATCGGTCACCCGGACCGTGCCGCGCGGGGTGTCCCACTCGGACTCCAGGATCAGCGAGTCGCCGCGGTAGGTGCGCCGGGCGGCGCGCGGCGGAGGCGCGTCGGAGGCGTGCGCCGGACCGAGGCGCCAGAACCCGTGTTCCTCCGTGCCGAGCAGACCGGCGAAGATCGCGTGCGAGTCGAAGCGGGGCAGGCACAGCCAGTCCACTGTCCCGTCACGGCAGACCAAGGCGGCGGTCTGCATGTCTCCGATGAGTGCGTAGTCTTCGATGCGCCCGGCCACGTGCAACTCCAGTCGAACGGCCACGTCACCCCCATGGGACACGGGGGCTGTCGCTAGTGCGGTCAAGGGGTCGTTGGTAATGCGTCGTTGAGCGCTGAAGCAAAGCAGCCGCTCGGCCCTCAGGGCAAAACGCCGATTATTGCTCAACGAACTGCCGGGCTCCCGTTGTTCCGGTGGGGGACGGGCGGGGGTGTGCCGTCTTGCCGACCGGGCTCGGCAGTGAGTGTCCGAGCAGGATACGACGCACGTAGATGATCTGCGTGCCGCTCCGGGCAACGCGGGTGGGCCGAACGGGTGAGCAACGGGTGAGAAACCGGTGCTCGTGCGCCCCACCGTGGCGGGCCGTGCGCGGAGCGTGGCCGGAAGCCATCTCTCCGCGGCGCTGATACCCTGGTAGCCCGTGGACCGGTGGTCTCGAAGCCCCCGAACCGCACCCTCGAATCGCGACCACGGGAGCCCCCTCTTGGCCATGACGCCCAAATCCACGACGACCAAGCACATCTTCGTCACCGGGGGTGTCGCCTCCTCGCTCGGCAAGGGTCTGACGGCCTCCAGCCTCGGCATGCTGCTCAAGGCGCGGGGACTGCGCGTCGTGATGCAGAAGCTCGACCCGTACCTGAACGTCGACCCGGGCACGATGAACCCCTTCCAGCACGGTGAGGTGTTCGTCACCAACGACGGCGCCGAGACCGACCTGGACATCGGACACTACGAGCGCTTCCTCGACCGTGACTTGGACGGCTCCGCCAATGTCACTACAGGCCAGGTCTACAACACGGTGATCGCCAAGGAGCGGCGCGGCGAGTACCTGGGCGACACCGTGCAGGTCATCCCGCACATCACCAACGAGATCAAGCACCGCATCCGCCGTATGGCGACCGACCAGGTCGACGTCGTGATCACCGAGGTCGGCGGCACCGTCGGCGACATCGAGTCGCTGCCCTTCCTGGAGACCGTCCGCCAGGTCCGGCACGAGGTCGGCCGGGACAACGTCTTCGTGGTGCACATCTCGCTCCTGCCGTACATCGGCCCCTCCGGCGAGCTGAAGACCAAGCCGACCCAGCACTCGGTGGCGGCGCTGCGCAACATCGGCATCCAGCCGGACGCGATCGTGCTGCGCTGCGACCGCGAGGTGCCGACCGCGATCAAGCGCAAGATCTCGCTGATGTGCGACGTCGACGAGGACGCGGTGGTGGCCTGCCCCGACGCGCGCTCGATCTACGACATCCCCAAGACCGTGCACGGCGAGGGCCTGGACGCCTATGTCGTCCGCAAGCTGGACCTGCCGTTCCGCGACGTGGACTGGACGACGTGGGACGATCTGCTCGACCGCGTCCACAACCCCGACCACGAGATCACCCTCGCGCTGGTCGGCAAGTACATCGACCTGCCCGACGCCTATCTCTCGGTCACCGAGGCGCTGCGGGCCGGCGGCTTCGCCAACAAGGCCCGCGTGAAGATCAAGTGGGTCACCTCCGACGACTGCAAGACCCCGGCGGGCGCCAAGGCGCAGCTCGAGGACGTCGACGGGATCTGCATCCCCGGCGGCTTCGGCGACCGCGGCGTGCTCGGCAAGGTCGGCGCGATCCGCTACGCCCGCGAGAACAGGATCCCGCTGCTCGGGCTCTGCCTGGGCCTCCAGTGCATCGTGATCGAGGCCGCGCGCAACCTGGCCGGCATCGGCGACGCCAACTCCACCGAGTTCGACCCGGCCACCGGTCACCCGGTCATCTCCACGATGGCCGAACAGCTCGACATCGTGGCCGGCGAGGGCGACATGGGCGGCACGATGCGCCTGGGCATGTACCCGGCGAAGCTGGCCGAGGGCTCCATCGTCCGTGAGGTCTACGACGACAAGGAGTACGTCGAGGAGCGGCACCGCCACCGCTACGAGGTGAACAACGCCTACCGCGCCGAGCTGGAGAAGAAGGCGGGCATCCTGTTCTCGGGCACCTCGCCGGACGGCAAGCTCGTCGAGTACGTCGAGTACCCGCGCGACGTCCACCCCTACCTGGTGGCCACGCAGGCGCACCCGGAGCTGCGGTCGCGGCCCACGCGTCCGCACCCGCTGTTCGCCGGCCTGGTGAAGGCGGCGGTCGAGCGGAAGACCGCCGCGGGGCCGAATCCGGAGTGACACACCGGTTGTACGGTGGCCGGGGTGCAAACCTTCAACGGGTTTGCACCCCGGTTTCGTTTGCGCAGGTGGCACGGTGGAAGGACGCAGGGCATGACGATCAAGGACACTCCGCAGGCGTGGGAGATCCGGGCCACCCGAACCCCCTTCGTGGGCGGCAAGACCTCGGTGCGCACCGACGAGGTGGTCATGCCCGACGGCGCGGTGGTGCGCCGGGACTACCAGGTGCATCCCGGTTCCGTGGCGGTGCTCGCCCTCGACGACGAGGACCGTGTGCTGCTCATCAAGCAGTACCGCCACCCCGTCCGGCACAAGCTGTGGGAGATCCCGGCCGGCCTGCTCGACGTGCCCGGCGAGAACCCGCTGCACGCGGCCCAGCGCGAGCTGTACGAGGAGGCGCACGTCAAGGCCGAGGAGTGGCGCGTTCTCACCGACGTCTACACGACTCCCGGCGGCTGCGACGAGTCCGTGCGGATCTTCCTGGCCCGGGGGCTGTCGGAGGCGGAGGGGCAGCGCTTCGCGGTGGAGGACGAGGAGGCCGACATGGAGCACGCGCGGGTCCCGGTCGCCGACCTGGTCCGGGCGGTCCTGGCGGGCGACGTCCACAACAACTGCCTCGTGGTCGGCGTGCTGTCGCTGGTGGCGGCCCGCGCCGGGGAGGGCGTCGAGGCGCTGCGTCCGGCCGAGGCGCCCTGGCCGGCCCGCCCGTTCGAGGCCTGAGTCCGCCCGACCGTCCGGCTGTCGTCCGTGGCCGGTTCTCGTCCCTTCGGGCCATCTCCGGTGTGACGATCGGCTGATCCGATCGGGGGGTTCCGGCCGCGCGCCGCCGTTCTCCTCCCGGAACGTCGCAGAGCGTGAACTAGGCTCTGGAATCACCCGATCCGGAGTCCCGGCGGGGGTGCGTGCGCGGTGGGACGGGAGTGTGGCCCGTGACGGATCAGGCAGTGGACACAGACGGCGTGCAGCTGTCCGGACACGCTGCGACAGAGGGCCATTTCCTGGGCCGCACCCGGGAGTTGAAGGAACTGCGCGCCGACATCGAGCGCGCGGGCCTGGACACCATCTCCGGCCGCAAGGCCCCCCGCGCGCGCGTGCTCCTGATCGCCGGCCGGCCCGGCTCGGGACGCACCGCGCTCGCCGAGGAACTCGTCCGGCGGATCGCCGGCCGGTACCCGGACGGCGTGCTGCGCGCCCGTCTCGCCGAGCCCGACGGCACCCCCGTGCCGGTCGAGCGCGCGGCACGTGAACTGCTCACCGCGCTGGACGTGCCCGCGCCCGCCGGCGCCGGCGAGGACGACCTGACGGCGCTGCTGCGCGAAGCCCTCGCACAGCGGCGGGTGCTGCTCCTGCTCGACGACGCGACCGGCGCCGAACAGGTCGACGCGCTGCTTCCCGACGCCCCGCAGTGCCTGCTCGTCGCCGTCTCCTCCGGGCCCCTCACCGGCATCGCCGACGTCCGCCCCTGCACCCTGGGCGGCCTGGACACCAAGTCCGCCCTCGAACTGCTGACCCGGTACACCGGCTCCGTCCGCATCACGGTCGACCCGCGCTCCGCCGAGGCGCTCGTGGAGGCCTGTCAGGGCGAGCCCGCCGCCCTGACGCTGGCCGGCGGCTGGCTCGCCGCCCGCCCCCAGGCCGCCGTCGCCGACCTCGCCCGGCAGCTGCACGCGGAGAGCGACGAGGGCTCGCCGCTGAGCCGCGTGTTCGGGCTCGTGCACGCCGCGCTGCCCGCCCCCGCGGCCCGCGTGCTGCGGCTGCTGAGCCTCGCCCCGGCCGGCCTCGCCGACCCGCACACCGCCTCCGCGCTGGCGGGCTGCTCGGTGGCCGCGGCCCGCACCGTCCTGGACGACCTCACCGCCCTCGGACTGCTGCGGGCCGTGGACTCCCCGCTGCCGCAGTACGAGATCCCCGGCTGTCTGCACCCCCTGCTGCGGGCCGCCGCCCGCGTCCACGACCGCCCCGCCGAGCTCCAGCTGGCCCGCGCCCGCATGCTGGAGCGCACGGTACGGCTGCTTCAGTCCTGCCGGGCCGTCACCGAGACCGACAGCCCCCAGGCCCGCGAGAAGCTCCAGAACATGCCGCGCGCGCTGCGCTTCCCCACCCCGCGCGCGGCCGCCGAGTGGCTGGCCGCGCGCCGGCCCGCCCTGCTGGCCTCGGCCCGCCTCGCGGTCGCGGACGGGGAGCTGGACACCCTGGCCCGCCGGCTGATGTCCCAGCTGGTGCGGGCGATGGTGGCGCACCTGGGCACCCAGGCGGCCGCCCCCGACCTGTACGGCGTGCACCGGCTCGTCCTGGACGTCGCCGAGCGCCGCAGGCTGCCGCGGGAGAAGGCCGCGGCCCTGCTGAACCTGGCCGACGTCGACGCGCGGACGGGCCGCACCGCGGAGGCCCTGGCGCGCTACCGCGCCGCGCTGGACGCCGGACGCCAGGCCGGCGATCCGTACGCGATCGGCCGCGCGATGGAATCCGTAGGCGGCGCGCACCTGGAGCTCGGGGACTACGAGCGGGCCGCCGACTGGTTCGGCCGGGCCCTCGCCCAGCGCCTGGCCCGCGAGGAGCGCGCGGACGCCGCGCGGCTGTACGGCCGCATCGCCACCGCGCACACTTACGCGGGCCACTACGGGGAGGCCCAGCGGGCCTGGCGGGCGGCCGCCGCAGGACACCGCAAGAACGGCGATGTGCCCGCGCACGCACGGGCGTTGAGCGAGCTGGCCCGGGTCCAGGAGTACGCGGGCCGCCCCGAGGACTCGCTGCGCACCTGCGAGGAGGCGGTGGAGTGGGCCGGGCGCGCGGGGGACACCCGCTTGCAGGCCGCGGTGCGGCTGCGGCTGGCCGACACCCTGGACCGCCTGGGCGACCCGGCGGCCGCCCGCCTGCACCGGGGCGAGGCCGAGCGCATCCTGGAAGAGGAGCCCGCGGAAGGCGGTACGGGGCCCGAACAGCCGGATCTCGCCGCTGACACCTGCGAAATCCGCAGTGCATCTGCTGAAGGTTGATGCAATGAAAGGCTAGACAGCGGGAACACCTTCATTAGACTGGCTCTGCCGCACGTTCTCCTGCGGTGCGTCCCGGTGTGCCCTGTATCTCCGGGAATGTCTTCGCTGTGCCCCCACACCCTCTGAGCCAAGGACCGTGATCGACGTGAAGGTCGGCATCCCCCGCGAGGTCAAGAACAACGAGTTCCGGGTGGCCATCACCCCCGCCGGCGTGCACGAGCTGGTGCGCCACGGCCACCAGGTCGTCGTCGAACGAGGCGCCGGCCTCGGCTCGTCCATCACGGACGAGGAGTACGTGGCCGCCGGCGCCCGCATCCTGGAGACCGCCGACGAGGTGTGGGCCGCGGCCGACCTGCTGCTGAAGGTCAAGGAGCCCATCGCCGAGGAGTACCACCGGCTGCGCAAGGACCAGACGCTCTTCACCTACCTGCACCTGGCCGCGTCCAAGGAGTGCACCGACGCCCTCGTCGAGTCCGGCACGACCGCCATCGCCTACGAGACCGTCGAGCTGCCGAGCCGCGCGCTGCCGCTGCTCGCCCCGATGTCCGAGGTCGCGGGCCGGCTGGCCCCCCAGGTCGGCGCCTACCACCTGATGCGCGCCAACGGCGGCCGCGGTGTGCTGCCCGGCGGCGTTCCCGGCGTGCTGGCCGCCAAGGCGGTCGTCATCGGCGGCGGCGTCTCCGGCTGGAACGCGGCGCAGATCGCCATCGGCATGGGCTTCCACGTGACCCTGCTCGACAAGGACATCAACAAGCTCAAGGAAGCCGACAAGGTCTTCGGCACGAAGATCCAGACCGTCGTCTCCAACTCCTTCGAGCTGGAGAAGGCCTGCCTGGAGGCCGACCTCGTCATCGGCGCCGTGCTCATCCCGGGCGCCAAGGCCCCCAAGCTGGTCACCAACGAACTGGTGTCCCGCATGAAGCCCGGAAGTGTCCTTGTCGACATCGCGATCGACCAGGGCGGCTGCTTCGAGGACTCCCGTCCGACCACGCACGCGGAGCCGACCTTCCCGGTCCACGACTCGGTGTTCTACTGCGTCGCCAACATGCCCGGCGCGGTCCCCAACACCTCCACCTACGCGCTCACCAACGCCACGCTGCCCTACATCGTCGAACTCGCGGACAGGGGCTGGGTCGAGGCGCTGCGCCGCGACCCGGCGCTGGCCAAGGGCCTCAACACCCATGACGGCAAGGTCGTTTACCGCGAGGTCGCCGAGGCGCACGGCCTGGAGCACGTGGAGCTGGCCTCCCTGCTCGGCTGAGCCGGGCGGCGCCCGACGGGCCTCTGGAAGCCAAGTCACCTGTTCGTAAAGGCGATACGTCAACAAGGCGCGTCAACCGCTCCCACCCGGCCGGACCTTGCCCGACAAGGTCCGGCCGGATGTGTGTATGGTCACTTTGCGGCTCTCGGCCAACTCGCCTCGAACGTAACTCTTCGACCGATTCGCACACCGGTGAAACCTGCCGTGCGACGGCCGTACGCCCTTGACAGAGGGATGTTTCATTGCCGACACATCGGGCCGGGTACGGCGGATTGTGTTGCTGCGGACGCCCGACACGCCATAGAGTCGCCAACCGTCGGCATGGTGCCACGCTGACCTTGTCTAGAAGTTTCCTGGTCACCAAGGAGGTAAGACGACTTGTGAATGAGTCGACATTTGCTCCCGGGGGTGGTCAACCAGGAATGCCTACGCGGGACCCGGGTTCCGCGGGGCTCGAGGCTGTCGGCTCCGTCGCTGTCCGAACCTTCGCAGCCCACCAGAGCCAGCGCAGCCCCCATATGGCTCTGTCAGCACACCAGAGCATGGATGGCCATCACGTGAACGCCATGGCCGGCGACGGAAGTGGCGCGCCCCACAACCATTTCGCCGACTACGACGAACTGCCCGACGGGCACTTCTACGATCCCGATGCCGAGTACGAGCCGGACCCGGAATACGCGGCCACGCTCGCGCCCGACGCGGCCCGACAGCGCCGAGAGCGCGTCGGTCCGACCGGACGCCCGCTGCCGTACTTCCCGATCCCGGGCCCGCTGACCGAGCACGGCCCCGCGAAGATCATCGCGATGTGCAACCAGAAGGGCGGCGTGGGCAAGACGACGTCGACCATCAACCTGGGTGCCGCGCTCGCGGAGTACGGCCGGCGGGTGCTGCTCGTGGACTTCGACCCGCAGGGCGCGCTGTCGGTCGGTCTCGGCGTCAACCCGATGGAGCTCGACCTCACCGTCTACAACCTGCTCATGGAGCGGGGCATGGCGGCGGACGAGGTGCTCCTGAAGACGGCGGTCCCCAACATGGACCTGCTGCCCAGCAACATCGACCTGTCGGCCGCCGAGGTGCAGCTGGTCTCCGAGGTCGCGCGCGAGTCCACGCTCCAGCGTGCGCTCAAGCCGCTGATGGACGACTACGACTACATCGTCATCGACTGCCAGCCCTCGCTCGGCCTGCTCACCGTGAACGCCCTGACGGCCGCTCACAAGGTGATAGTGCCGCTGGAGTGCGAGTTCTTCGCCCTCCGGGGCGTGGCGCTGCTGACCGAGACCATCGAGAAGGTCCAGGAGCGGCTCAACCCGGAGCTGGAGCTCGACGGCATCCTGGCGACCATGTACGACTCGCGCACCGTGCACAGCCGTGAGGTGCTCGCACGGGTCGTCGAGGCGTTCGACGACCACGTCTACCACACGGTCATCGGACGGACGGTCCGCTTCCCGGAGACCACGGTCGCCGGTGAGCCGATCACCACGTACGCCTCCAACTCCGTCGGGGCCGCCGCCTACCGTCAGCTCGCCAGGGAGGTGCTCGCCCGGTGTCACGCCGAGTGAGTCTGCCGGGGGCCGACGAACTCTTCCGTACGACAGGGGGAACGGCGCTGCAGCCGTCCGCGCCCCGGCGCCCCGCCAACGGCGAGGCCCGGGTGCCGGCGCCGGCCGGCGAGAGCGACGCGGTGGCGGCCGGCGGCACGCAGGACGCGCCGCAGGCCGTGCCCGCGCAGGGCGGCGACGGCGAGGGCGCCGAGCACGCGGCGGCCGACGCCGGCCAGGGCGACGCCGGGGAGTCCCGCACCAGGGGCGCCCAGGGGGAGCGTCCCGACCGGCGGCAGGGCGCGCAGGAAGGTTCTGCCGCGGGCGCCCAGGACGACGGCCAGCCGCGCAAGCGCGGCCGGGCCGCCGCCCGCCGGCCCAGCGGGCGTGAGCGCCACGACGAGAAGATCACCGTCTATGTCTCCGCCGAGGAGCTCATGGACCTGGAGCACGCCCGGCTCGTGCTGCGCGGCGAGCACGGCCTGGCCGTGGACCGCGGGCGCATCGTCCGGGAGGCGGTCGCCGTGGTCCTCGCCGACCTGGAGAGCCGCGGGGACGCCAGCATCCTCGTACGACGACTTCGCGGGCGGTAGCGGTAGCCTGCGAGGGCCATGACCTCGAACGACGTTCCCCCGTCCGCCTCCGGCGGCGCAGCCGGCCGCCGGCGCGCGCTGGGGCGTGGGCCGGGGACGCCGCCTCCGCCCGCCGAACCGATCCCGGCGGCACCGCCCCGCGCGCAAGCCCCCGCGGCACTCCGGCCGCGCCCCACGGCGCCGGCCGACCCCCGCCACCCGGCCGCCCCGGCCCACTCGGGCCCGGACGCGCCGGAGGCGGACGTCACGGAAGCGGACCCGGCTGCCCCGGCGGCCCGCGGCCCGGCGGCGCCGGACACGGCCGTGCCGGATGCCGTCGAGCCCGGTCCCCCGGAGCCGAGCCCGGCGGCGCCGGGCGCCCCGGAGCCCGCTGCCGCGGCATCCGACGTCCGGAGGCCGGACGGCACCGGCTCGGCAGGCCCGGAGGCCGGGAGCCCGCAGGCGGGCGCCCCGGAGGTGGCCGACGGGGTGTTCAAGGTGCGGCTGGCCAACTTCGAGGGGCCCTTCGACCTGCTCCTCCAGCTGATCTCCAAGCACAAGCTGGACGTCACCGAAGTCGCCCTGTCGAAGGTCACCGACGAGTTCATGGCCCACATCCGGGCCATGGGCCCCGACTGGGACCTCGACCAGACGACCGAGTTCCTGGTCGTCGCCGCGACCCTGCTCGATCTGAAGGCGGCCCGGCTGCTGCCCGCCGCCGAGGTCGAGGACGAGGCCGACCTGGCCCTGCTGGAGGCCCGCGACCTGCTCTTCGCCCGTCTGCTCCAGTACCGGGCCTACAAGCAGATCGCCGACATCTTCACGCACCGGCTGGAGAGCGAGGGCCACCGCTACCCCCGCACCGTCGGGCTGGAACCGCATCACGCCGAGCTGCTGCCCGAGGTGGTCATCAGCATCGGCGCGGAAGGGTTCGCGAGGCTCGCGGTCAAGGCGATGCAGCCGAGGGCCGAGCCGCAGGTGTACGTCGACCACATCCACGCGCCGCTGGTGAGCGTGCAGGAGCAGGCCGGGATCGTCGTCGCACGGCTGCGTGAACTCGGCGAGGCGAGCTTCCGGGCCCTGGTGGCGGACACCGACGACACCCTCACCGTCGTCGCCCGCTTCCTCGCGCTGCTGGAGCTGTACCGGGAGAAGGCCGTCGCCCTCGACCAGGAGACCGCGCTCGGCGAGCTGCTGGTGCGCTGGACGGGCGGGGACGGGGACGCGCAGCCGACGGTGACCGACGAGTTCGACCGGCCGCCGGAGGAGCCGGGGAAGGAGACACGGACGTGAGCGAGGAGACCGTCGCCGCGCTGGACCTGAAGCCGGCCCTGGAGGCCGTCCTGATGGTCGTCGACGAGCCCGCGACCGAGGAGCATCTCGCGAAGATCCTCCAGCGGCCGCGGCGGCAGGTCGCCGACGCGCTGCGCGAGCTGGCCGACGAGTACACCGTGCAGCGGCGCGGCTTCGAGCTGAGGCTCGTCGCGGGCGGCTGGCGGTTCTACACCCGGCCCGAGTACGCGGCGGCCGTCGAGGGCTTCGTCCTGGACGGCCAGCAGGCCCGGCTCACGCAGGCCGCGCTGGAGACCCTCGCGGTCGTCGCCTACCGCCAGCCGGTCAGCCGCAGCAGGGTCTCCGCGGTGCGCGGAGTGAACTGCGACGGCGTGATGCGCACCCTGCTCCAGCGCGGTCTGGTGCAGGAGGCGGGCGCGGAACCCGAAACAGGTGCGATCCTGTATGTGACGACGAACTACTTCCTGGAGCGGATGGGCCTGCGCGGCCTGGACGAACTCCCGGAGCTCGCGCCCTTCCTCCCCGAGGCGGCGGCGATCGAGGCCGAGACCCAGGAGGGTGTGCCGTCGTTCGATCCGGACGCTCCGGATTCCGAGGACGCAGACGACAAGACGGAACTTTGATGCGAAGCAGCAGCGGCAGGAACAGCAGCGGAAACAACGGCGGGAGCCGTGGTGGCAACAGCGGCGGCCGCGGCGGGAACAGCGGTGGTCGCGGCGGGAACAGCGGCGGACGCGGTAACTACCGTGGCGCCGGCAACGCCCGCGACGACCAGCAGGGCGGCCGGCCCAAGAACCCGCGCCCGGAGGAGCGCCGGTACGACGTCGGCCCCGGCGGCACCCACGAGGGGCCGAAGACCGGGCGCGGCTCGTCCGCGCGCGGCGGCGCCAAGGGCGGCCCCAAGCAGGGGCAGGGCACCGGGCGCGGCCGGTGGGTGCCGGCGACCTCGCGCGAGTACGAGGCGCGGGCCGAGGAGCGCAACCGCGAGCGGTACGCGGGCAAGAAGGACGTCAAGCTCCCCAAGACGTTCCCCGGCGCCGAGCAGGAGGGCGAGCGGCTGCAGAAGATCCTCGCACGGGCGGGCTACGGCTCCCGGCGCTCGTGCGAGGAGCTGATCGAGCAGGCGCGCGTCGAGGTCAACGGCGAGATCGTCCTGGAGCAGGGCAAGCGGGTCGACCCCGAGAAGGACGAGGTCAAGGTCGACGGCCTGACCGTGGCGACGCAGTCGTACCAGTTCTTCGCGCTGAACAAGCCGGCCGGCGTCGTCTCCACGATGGAGGACAACGAGGGCCGCCAGTGCCTCGGCGACTACGTGACCAACCGCGAGACGCGGCTGTTCCACGTGGGTCGGCTCGACACCGAGACCGAGGGCGTCATCCTGCTCACCAACCACGGGGAGCTCGCGCACCGGCTGACGCACCCCAAGTACGGCGTGAAGAAGGTCTACCTCGCGCACATCGTGGGCCCGATCCCGCGTGACCTGGGCAAGAAGCTCAAGGACGGCATCCAGCTCGACGACGGCTACGCGAAGGCCGACCACTTCCGCGTCGTCGAGCAGACCGGCAAGAACTACCTGGTCGAGGTGACCCTGCACGAGGGCCGCAAGCACATCGTGCGCCGGATGCTGGCCGAGGCCGGCTTCCCGGTCGACAAGCTGGTGCGCGTCGCCTTCGGCCCGATCACCCTGGGCGACCAGAAGTCGGGCTGGCTGCGCCGGCTGTCCAACACCGAGGTCGGCATGCTGATGAAGGAAGTCGACCTCTAGGAACCAACTCCCGGGCCCCCGGGGCTTGTGCCGGACGACACCCCTTTTTATAGTCGTGGTGACTATTAAGAGGGGGTGTCCGTCATGCGGGGCCACGACAAGGACGCCGACGACCGCGACCGCGAGCGCGACGGCGACGACCGGGACGCCGGCGGCCAGCGTGCCTACGACAAGTACGCCTACGAGCCCTTCGCCGTCACCGTCGACCTCGCCGTCCTCACCCTCCGCGCCGGCGCCCTGCACGTCCTGCTCGTCGAGCGCGGCCAGGAGCCCTACGCGGGCCGCTGGGCGCTGCCCGGCGGCTTCGTGCTGCCCGACGAGTCCGCGGAGACCGCCGCCCGGCGCGAACTGGCCGAGGAGACCGGCCTGGCGGACGTCTCGGGCCTCCATCTGGAGCAGTTGCGCACCTACAGCGAACCCGGCCGCGACCCCCGGATGCGGGTCGTCTCCGTCGCCTTCGCCGCCCTCCTGCCCGACGCCCCCGAACCCACCGGCGGCGGCGACGCCCGCCAGGCGCGCTGGCAGCCGTACGAAGACGCCGGGCCGCTCGCCTTCGACCACGACCGGATCCTGGCCGACGCCCACGACCGGGTCGGCGCCAAGTTCGAGTACACCTGCCTCGCGACCGCCTTCTGCCCGCCCGAGTTCACCCTCGGCGAGCTCCAGCAGGTCTACGAGACCGTGTGGCGGACCGGCCTCGACCGGCCCAACTTCCGCCGCAAGGTGCTCGCCACGCCGGGCTTCGTCGAGCCCGTCCCCGGTGGCGCGCGTCTGACCGGCGGCCGGGGCAAGCCCGCCGCCCTCTACCGCGCGGGCGCCGCCACCGCGCTCCACCCGCCCCTGCTGCGACCGCCCCGGGAAGGACGTTCCGCATGACCACCTCGACCACCGTCCGAAAGCGCGCCACCGGCTCCCTGCTGGGCCTCGCGCTGGGCGACGCCCTCGGTTTCCCGACGGAGTTCGACGACGTCCCCTCGATCCTCGCCAAGTGCGGGCCGTGGCGGGAGATGGACCTCCCGGCGCGCGCCCTCGTCTCCGACGACACCCAGATGACCCTCGCGGTGGGGCGCGCCCTGCGGACCGCCATGGACCGCGGGCTCCTCGTGCCGGACGCCCTGGCGCCGCAACTGCGCAAGGAGTTCGTGGCCTGGAACCGGTCACCGGACAACAACCGGGCCCCCGGGCGCACCTGCCTGACCGCGTGCGACCTCCTCGAGGACGACGGGCGGCTGTGGCAGGACGCCAGTCAGATCGGCTCCAAGGGCTGCGGCGCCAACATGCGCGTCGCCCCGATCGGCCTCGTCCCCGGCCTCAGCGACGAGCAACGGGCCGGCGCCGCCCAGCTCCAGGCCGCCCTCACCCACGGCCACCCCACCGCCCTCGCCGCCTCCGACCTCACCGCGCACGCCGTGCGCCTCCTCGTCCAGGGCGCCGACCCGGCCGCACTGGTCGGGCTGCTGCGCTCCTACGCCCTCGACAACCGCTCCCGCTACCACCACCGCTGGCTCGGCGACCTGTGGACCCGCGCCCAGGACCCGAGCCCGGAGCACTTCGTCGCGCGCGGCTGGGACGAGTGCCTGGCCGTCCTGGAACGCCTCCAGGAGACGCTGCGCCACCCGTCGCCCGAGACGGACCCCTGCCTCGCGGCCGGGGAGGGGTGGATCGCCGAGGAGGCCCTGGCCGCCGGCCTGCTGTGCTTCCTGCTCTTCCCCGACGAGCCGCTGACCGTCCTGCGCCGGGCGGCCTGCTCCTGCGGGGACTCCGACTCCATCGCCTGTCTCGCGGGCGCCTTCGCGGGCGCGCACGCCGGCGCGGACGCCTGGCCGACGGACTGGGCGGACCGGATCGAGTACCAGGGGGAACTGGTGACGCTCGGGGCGCTGTGGGACCAGTGAGCCGGTGACCGGGCGGGCCCTCAGGCCAGGCTGATCGTGCCCCGCGCGACCGTGATCTTCTCGGCCGGCAGCGGGACGGACGCCGGGCCGCGGGCCACCGAGCCGTCCGCGACACGGAACTCGCTGCCGTGGCAGGGGCAGTGGATGACGCCGTCGGCGACGCTGGAGACCGTGCACCCCTGGTGGGTGCAGATGGCGGAGAACGCCTTGAAGTCGTCCTTCGTCGGCTGGGTGACGACGACCTTCTCGTCGGCGAAGATCTTGCCGCCGCCGACGGGGATGTCGGCCGTCTTCGCCAGCTCCCCGCCGCCGGACGCGTGCGTCGGCTTGTCGGACGACGACGAACCGCCGTCGCCGTACTTGCCGCAGGCCGCCGTGAGCGCCGCGGCCGCGCCGCCCGCCGCCAGGAGAACCGTGCGCCGTGTCGCGGGGAGGGTCATGTCGTCACTCCGAACGTGCGGAAGAACCAGAGGGCGGAGGTGAGCCAGATCACCGTCAGCACGGTGAAGACGAGCCCGCCGACGATCGGCAGCAGCAGACCCGGAAGGCGCTCCCTGCGGAGCAGCAGCATCTTGGCACTGAACGCGCCGAAGAAGAAGCAACCCAGGACGGAGTGCCACATCACGCGTGTTCCGTACGTCTGATACCCGAGCGCGTACAGACAGTGCACCGCGACCGGGACCGCGATCAGGAAGGCGGCGCGGCCCGACCAGCGGTGCAGCGCGCCGGACCAGACGGGCCCGGGCAGCTTCCCGTAGAGCATCGGCGCCGAGGCCAGCTGCACCAGGGCGAAGAACATCGAGGCCGACGCCAGCCAGGCCTTCACCGCGCCCGTGCTGCTGAAACCGGCCAGGTCGAAGGCCGTCCCGGTCGGCTCGTGCACGCTGCCGTAGACGCCCAGGGCGACCGCCACGGCGCAGGCGACCAGCACCGGGACCAGGAAGCGGGCCGGGCCCGGGCCGCGCCCCGCGGGCTCGGGGACGCCGCGCGCGGCGGCGTTCGGGTCGACGGTCATGGGGCTCCCTGCTCGAACGGGGGTCAGGGGGTGACGGGCCCGGCGCCCGGGACGCGGAGGGCGGCGGGCGCGGGCGCGGGTGCGGGGGAGGCGGGGGGAACCGTGCTCCGGGCCGGGGCGGGGGCCGGGCTCGGCGAGCGCTCCCGGTACGGGGAGGTCGGGGCCTTCGTCCCCGTCGTCGCGTCGAGCGTCAGCAGGGCCAGGCCGAGCACCAGCCCCGCGAGGAGGGTGAGCAGAGGTCCTGGACGCTTCATGCCGGGCCTTCCCCGATGCGGGTGTCCTGCCGCCAGCGTGCCACGGCGGCGCGGGCCGCACCCCTTGTGCAGGGCGTGCGGGGGCATCGCCGTCTCGGCACGCGGGCGCGCGCACCCGACCGGCGCGGGCTGACTAGGCTGGACACGTCACGTGGACGTGTCCCGTGGACGTGCCGCGCGGCCGTGTCACGTGCCGCGGCCCGGCACACCGGGCCCCGGCGCACGAGGGCGCGGGCCGTCCGCCGGCACACCGACGCATCAGCACACTTCAGCGAGGAGCAGCGCCGTGGCGGTACGAGCGGTCCGGGGAGCCGTCCAACTAGAGCGGGACGAGGCCGGCCACATGGACGAGCAGGTGGGGGCGCTGCTCACCGCCGTCCTCGAGCGCAACTCGCTCGCCGCCGACGACCTGATCAGCATCTGGTTCACGGCCACGCCCGACCTGCACAGCGACTTCCCGGCGGCCGCGGCCCGCAAGCTCGGCATCGTCGACGTGCCGCTGATCTGCGCCCAGGAACTGGACGTCGAAGGCGCCATGCCGCGGGTGGTGCGCATCCTCGCGCACGTCGAGTCCGACCGGCCGCGCGCCGAGATCAGCCACGTGTACCTCGGCGCCGCGGCCGCCCTGCGCAAGGACATCGCCCAGTGAGGACCGCGCTCGTCATCGGCACCGGGCTGATCGGCACGTCCGCCGCCCTGGCCCTGGTGCAGCGGGGCGTCGCCGTCCACCTCGCCGACCACGACCCCGAGCAGGCCCGTACGGCGGCCGCGCTGGGCGCCGGCACCGACGAGAGCCCCGACGGTCCGGTGGACCTCGCGATCGTCGCCGCCCCGCCCGCCCACGTGGCCGGCGTGCTCGCCGACGTGATGCACCGGGGCGTGGCCCGCGGATACCTCGACGTGGCCAGCGTCAAGGGCGGACCGCGCCGCGAACTGGAGGCGCTCGGCCTCGACCTGTCGGCGTACATCGGCACGCACCCCATGTCGGGCCGGGAGAAGTCGGGGCCGCTCGCCGCGACCGGCGACCTCTTCGAGGGCCGCCCCTGGGTGCTGACGCCGACCCGGGACACCGACACCGAGGTGCTGAACCTCGCCCTGGAGCTGGTCTCGCACTGCCGGGCCGTGCCGGTGGTCATGGACGCCGACGCCCACGACCGCGCCGTGGCGCTCGTCTCCCACATGCCCCACCTGGTCTCCAGCATGGTCGCGGCGCGCCTGGAGCACGCCGAGGAGGCCGCCGTACGGCTGTGCGGACAGGGCATCAGGGACGTCACCCGGATCGCCGCCTCCGACCCCCGGATGTGGATCGACATCCTGTCCGCGAACCCCGGCCCGGTCGCCGACCTCCTCACCGAGGTCTCCGCCGACCTGGAGGAGACCGTCCAGGCGCTGCGCGCCCTTCAGTCCGGTGACGACGCGAAGCGGCGCGAGGGCGCGGGCGGAGTCGAGAACGTCCTGCGCCGCGGCAACGCGGGCCAGGTCCGCGTCCCCGGCAAGCACGGAGCGGCCCCGCGGGCCTACGAGATCGTCGCCGTGCTGATCGACGACCAGCCGGGCCAGCTGGCCCGCATCTTCGCCGACGCCGGGCAGGCGGGCGTCAACATCGAGGACGTCCGCATCGAGCACGCGACGGGGCAGCAGGCGGGCCTGGTGCAGCTCATGGTCGAACCCAAGTCGGCGCCGGTCCTCTCGGCGGCACTCCGCGAACGAGGCTGGGCGATCCGCCAGTGACCAGGCCGCCGGCCGGTCGGCCGAGCCGGACCGAGGGACTGCCGGACAGCCCGTCCGCCGGACACCGGGCCATCGAACCGCCGGGCCGTCAGGCCGCCGGTCGGTGCATCGGCCCGGCGGCCTGAGCCGCGGGCACAGGGCCGCTGCCGGGGTCCGGTCGCCCGACGGCTGAGCGGTGGGGCGGCCGGGCAGCCCGTGGCCGGCCGTGCGACGGCTGCCGTGCCGAGCGGGCCGGCCGGGGGTCCGGCCGGGTCGCTGAGGCGGCTCGGCGCGGGGGATCGGCGGTGAGCCGGCCGGAGTCGGCGGAGGCCCGGCGGAGGGCGGGGTGGGGGCCGGGTGGGCCCGTGCGGCCGGACGAGTGATGTGCGGCCGGTAACCTGGTACGGGGCACAGTCGCGCCCCGTACCTCCACCGCCTCGCACCAGGAAGGTGTCCCCCCGTGGAAAACGGCGCCGCCCAGCCCGTGATCGTCGCCATCGACGGTCCGTCCGGCACCGGCAAGTCGAGCACGTCCAAGGCCGTGGCCGGCCGGCTCGGACTGAGCTACCTGGACACCGGCGCCCAGTACCGGGCGATCACCTGGTGGATGGTGAACAACGGGATCGACATCGAGGACCCCACCGCGATCGCGGCCGTCGCCGGCAAGCCCGAGATCCTCTCCGGCACCGACCCGGCCCACCCGACGATCACGGTGGACGGCGTCGACGTCGCCGCGCCGATCCGCACCCAGGAGGTCACCTCCAAGGTCAGCGCGGTGAGCGCCGTGCCCGAGGTGCGGGCCCGGATCACCGAGCTGCAGCGGTCGCTGGCCGCCGCCGCCGAGCGGGGCATCGTCGTCGAGGGGCGCGACATCGGCACGACCGTGCTGCCCGACGCCGACCTGAAGATCTTCCTCACCGCCTCCCCGGAGGCCCGCGCTGCCCGCCGCAGCGGCGAGCTGAAGGGCGCCGACCTGCACAGCACCCGTGAGGCGCTGATCAGGCGGGACGCGGCCGACTCCTCCCGCAAGACCTCCCCGCTCGCCAAGGCGGACGACGCCGTCGAGGTGGACACCACCGCCCTGACGCTGACCCAGGTCATCGAATGCGTCGTCACCCTCGTCGAGGAGAAGCGGGCCGCGCGGTGACACCGACGACGGCCGTGCCCTCCGAACGGGGCGCCGAGGTCGGGCGGCGCATCGGCGTCGGTCTGATGTACGGGCTGTGGAAGCCGCGCGTGCTGGGCGCGTGGAAGGTGCCGGCGAGCGGCCCGCTGATCTTCGCGATCAACCACTCGCACAACATCGACGGCCCGATGGTGATGGGCGTGGCGCCCCGGCCGACGCACTTCCTGATCAAGAAGGAGGCGTTCGTCGGCCCGCTGGACCCCTTCCTCACCGGCATCGGCCAGCTCAAGGTCGACCGGGACACCACCGACCGCACCGCCATCACCCGCGCGCTGGGCGTGCTGGACAACGGCGGGGTCCTCGGGATCTTCCCGGAGGGCACGCGGGGCGAGGGCGACTTCGCCGCGCTGCGCGCCGGGCTCGCCTACTTCGCGGTGCGCGGCGGCGCGCCGATCGTGCCCGTCGCCGTGCTGGGAAGCACCGAGCGCAGCGGACGGTTGATAAAGGCGCTGCCCCCGCTGCGCTCCCGCGTGGACGTCGTCTTCGGAGACGCGTTCGAGGCGGGCGACGGCAGCGGACGGCGCACCCGCAAGGCGCTGGACGAGGCCACCGAACGCATTCGCAAACAGCTCGCCGCCCACCTGGAAAACGCCAGGCGCCTGACGGGGCGCTGAGCGACACTGAATACCGAGTAGTGGATCAACCCGGGCAGAACGGGTGCTCCACCGATCACCACGAATGAACGACGAGGTACGGACTTCATGAACGACCACATCCAGCCCGACGGCTCGGACTCCTTCGAGCACGACCACGGGGCGCTCGGCGACGCCGAGTACGCGGAGTTCATGGAGCTCGCCGCGGTCGAGGGCTTCGACATCGAGGACGTCGAGGGCGCCATCGAGGAGGCCGGCCACGGGCCGCTGCCCGTGCTCGCCGTCGTCGGCCGCCCCAATGTCGGCAAATCGACCCTGGTGAACCGGATCATCGGCCGCCGCGAGGCCGTCGTCGAGGACAAGCCGGGCGTGACCCGCGACCGCGTGACCTACGAGGCCGAATGGGCGGGCCGCCGCTTCAAGCTCGTCGACACCGGCGGCTGGGAGCAGGACGTCCTCGGCATCGACGCCTCCGTGGCCGCCCAGGCCGAGTACGCGATCGAGGCCGCCGACGCCGTCGTCTTCGTCGTCGACGCCAAGGTCGGGGCGACCGACACCGACGAGGCGGTCGTCCGGCTGCTGCGCAAGGCGGGCAAGCCCGTCGTGCTGGCCGCCAACAAGGTCGACGGCCCGAGCGCGGAGGCCGACGCGGCCTACCTGTGGTCCCTCGGGCTCGGCGAGCCGCACCCGATCTCCGCGCTGCACGGCCGCGGCACCGGCGACATGCTGGACGCCGTCCTGGAGGCCCTGCCGGAGGCCCCCGCGCAGACCTTCGGCACCGCGGTGGGCGGCCCGCGCCGGATCGCCCTCATCGGCCGCCCGAACGTCGGCAAGTCCTCGCTGCTGAACAAGGTGGCCAACGAGGAGCGCGTCGTCGTCAACGAGATCGCGGGCACCACCCGCGACCCGGTCGACGAGCTGATCGAACTCGGCGGCGTCACCTGGAAGTTCGTCGACACGGCGGGTATCCGCAAGCGCGTCCACCTCCAGCAGGGCGCCGACTACTACGCCTCGTTGCGCACGGCCGCGGCCGTGGAGAAGGCCGAGGTGGCGGTCATCCTGATCGACGCCTCCGAGTCGATCTCGGTCCAGGACCAGCGCATCGTGACGATGGCCGTGGACGCCGGACGCGCCCTGGTCATCGCCTACAACAAGTGGGACACCCTCGACGAGGAGCGCCGCTACTACCTGGAGCGCGAGATCGAGACCGAGTTCGCCCAGGTGGCGTGGGCGCCGCGGGTGAACGTCTCGGCGCGCACGGGGCGGCACATGGAGAAGCTGGTCCCGGCGATCGAGGCCGCGCTGGCGGGCTGGGAGACGCGTGTTCCCACCGGCCGCCTGAACGCCTTCCTCGGCGAGCTGGTCGCCGCCCACCCGCACCCGGTGCGGGGCGGCAAGCAGCCGCGCATCCTCTTCGGCACCCAGGCCGGCACCAAGCCCCCGCGGTTCGTGTTCTTCGCCTCCGGCTTCATCGAGGCGGGTTACCGGCGCTTCATCGAGCGCCGGCTGCGCGAGGAGTTCGGCTTCGAGGGCACGCCGATCCACATCTCGGTCCGGGTGCGCGAGAAGCGCGGCGGCAAGAAGAAGTGACGACACGGCTGGAGGGCGGCGCCCGTTGCGGGCGCCGCCCTCCAGCCGTGTGCGCGCGGACCCCTCCGAGGGGGCCGCTCAGAAGCTTCTGCGGGGGGCCGGCGGAAGGGCCGCCGGGACGTGGTGCATCGCGGTGGGCGCCGGCTGCTGCTGGCCGATCTGCCCGACCCGCTGCCACTGGGACTGCTGCCCGGTCCCGTGCCGCGCGCTCTGCGCCCCCGCGCTGTAGGCGCTGTACGAGCTGGAGAACGACCCCGGGCGCGGCGCCGGGTAGGAATTCGTGGAGCCCGTGCGGTAGGGGATGTTCCCGAACGCGGTGAACCCCAGTTCGTCCTCGCCGCTGCGGTCGCCCGGCAGCGAGCGGAACGTCTTGACGTACTCCGCGTAGAGCGCGTCGTAGATCGGCGTGGCCGAGGGGCCGCCCTGGGAGTCCTGAGCCGGTCGCGCGGACGGGATCGACTGGTAGGACGGGGGGCGGGGAACGTCGTAGGTGTGCACGTATGTCCAAACGACGCGGCGCGCGAAGAGATGCGGCACGGCGGGAGTCCGCGAAGGACGCCCACCGTGCCGCCGCGTGCCCGGCGCCCGCGGGGGAGCCGGGCGCGGGGACACGAGCGGTCCGCGCCGCGCCGGGCGCCCACCGCCGCCGTCCGGCGGGCGGGTAGGGCTCGGGGCCCGCGAGGGGGAGGCCCTGGGCCTGGCGAGGGAAGGCCCGGGCCCCCGGGAGGGGCGGCTCAGGTGCCCGCGAGGGGGAGGGCCGCGCCGACCAGGTGCCCGTTCGCGGCGGCCTTGTCCAGGGCGTCCCGCAGGAGGTCCTCACGGGGCTGGCGTCCGATGGAGCCCACCGGCGAGGCGAACATCAGCACCTGCTGGTGCTTGTTGGCGGCGGCCCGCCACCCCTCCGTCACCTGGAGCGGCTGGTGCGCCTGCCACCAGGCGACCGGCTGGCCGCCGTTGGACGACGGCTGGAGCACGGCGTGCAGCTGCCCCATCGCCAGCAGGACGGACCAGCCGTGCTGCACCGGCGGCACCTCGGTCAGCTCGCTGAGCGGCATGAAGCCCTGCTCGATGAGGAGCGGCAGGAAGTCGTCGCCGGCGCCGGTCGTGCCGGGGCGCACGATGGGCGCGGTCGGCTCGACGACCAGCGCGGGGTGCAACTCGCCCGCGATCAGGACGAGTCCGCTCGTCACCCCGAGCACCGCCTGCTCGGGCACGATCTTGTCGGGGTCCAGGTCGACGGTGTCGCCGCTGATGGAGCGCACCGCGCCCTGCAACTGCTCCTCGGTGACCTGGACGATCTGGGACGGCAGACAGGTGGCGTGGGCGAAGGCGAGGACGGCGGTCTCGTCCCCGATGAACAGGACGGTGCTGGTGTGCTCGTTCTCGGAGTCGCCCGGGGTGCGGCAGGACGTGCAGTCGTAACTGCCCGGGGCGTTGTCTCCGGCGAGCAGCCGGTCGGCTTCTTCGTCGCCGATCTCGGCGCGTACCTCGTCGCTGACGTCGAGCATGCGCGGCACGGGTGGCTCCCTCGGATGCGGTGCGTGGGCGAGGCCGGGTGCTCCGGCTCGTGGTCCGGGCGGTACCCGGCTCATGAAGATGACAACGGGCGATCTGTGGCGGGAGTCACGCTTCAGAGCGAACGGAATCGAACCATCCCGACCCGGCCTTCACTCTGCGTGCGGAATCGACTACTCCACGTCAAGTAACGGGCGGGTCACGACAGTTGGACCGGTGACCCGGCTCACACGGCGAGTGGAGCCGTGACCGACAAATGACTACAAGCAGGCATGAACCAGGTGTCCGGAATTCGCCGCTACCAGAGGTAACCGTGAACTGGCCTGCGGCGATGGCGGATCGGTTGATAACGGGGCGTCAGGTTCCCTAGATTGCTCCGCCGTGTGCAACGAGCACCGCTCGGGAACGTCCGCCGGCCGCGCAGAGCCAGACAGCGCGCAGCACCATCGCCGGCGGTCGGGGCCGGGCGCGCCGACCGCGTTCCTGCGCGGCCGCCGCGCTCCGGTCAGGGGGAGCCCGGGTACGTAGAGAGGGATCTACATGTCCGATTGTGCCGATCAGCACTCCCGCAAGTCGTCGCGCAGGACGGCGGTCCTCGCCGGGGCGGTTCTTCTCGCCCCCCTCGGACTGCTCTCCGCCACCGCGGACGCGACGGCGGCCGACAGCGGGGTGTGGGACCGCATCGCCCAGTGCGAGAGCGGCGGCAACTGGCACATCAACACCGGCAACGGGTACTACGGCGGACTGCAGTTCTCCGCCGGCACCTGGCGCGCGTACGGCGGGACCGCCTACGCGCCGACCGCCGACAAGGCCGGCAAGGCACAGCAGATCTCCGTGGCCGCCAAGGTGCAGAACGCCCAGGGGTGGGGCGCGTGGCCGACCTGCTCGGCGCGCGCGGGAGCGGCCGGCAGCGCACCGGGGGCCGACCGCCCCTCCTCGGCCCGTTCCGACTCGGCCGGCACGAAGTCCTCGAAGTCCTCCAGGTCCTCACGGTCGTCGCAGTCCTCGCAGTCCTCGCAGTACGCGGCGGCCGGGAAGCCGGCGCAGTCCACCCGTTCCGGCTCCGAGTCGTCGGGAGCGGGTTCGTCCACGACCGCGGAGCGCGCCTCCGGGCAGACCTCGCGGGGCGCATCGCGGGGTGACTACACCGTCCGCCGGGGCGACACCCTGAGCACCATCGCGGCCCGCAACGGGATGACCTGGCAGCGCGTCTACGCCGGCAACCGGGACGTCATCGGCGGCGATCCCGACCTGATCGTCCCGGGGCAGCGCCTCACGCTCTGACCCGTCCGCGCTCCGCACGGCGACGCGGCGGCCCCGTCCGGCAGGGTGGCCGGAGGGGGCCGCCGCGCCCGTACGTCCGTACGGAGGATGTGTGGGGATGTGTGGGGGAGCCGTGTATTTCCTATGGGCCGTCAGCTTTCGGGTGGGTCGGCGACAGCGAAATGAACCGGTCCTCCGGGGCGCGTTTCCGACTCTTTCCGACGGGCTATTCACGACTGTCGGACGGGTGCCGACAATTGCGTTCGATTACGCGGAGAAGGCCTCCGGAACCGCCCGTCCGTGTGACGGTCCGCTGTGCACGAATGGCCGTACGACGGCGTAAACGCGTGTCGGGATCCTGTGACAGAAGTGTGACCGGCCGGTTCCGTGTCCGGGATTCGGTGTTCCCGCAAGGCGCCGGGGCCTAGCGTGGAGTCATGGCACCGAACACCGCTCCGCAGGCGGAGCCCCAGGACAGTCCGGACGGTTACGTCGGCCTGGAGGCCGGGCAGGCCGAACGGCTCGCGCGTGAGCGGGGGTGGTCGACGGTCCGCTCGTTGGAGCCCGGGGCCATCGTCACCATGGAGTATCGCTTCGGGCGGCTGAACCTGGAGGTGCGGGACGGCCGCGTGGCCCGCGCCTGGAAGGGCTGAGCAGGCCGGCGCCGCGGCGCACGGCGGCCGTGGGTACGGCGAGGGCCCCGACTCCTCCAGGAGTCGGGGCCCTCGCCATGCTCGGACCGGGTGCGTACCGGAGTCCGTCGTGGTGTGGCGTTCGCCGAGGTCAGCCGCCGGTGAGGGGGCGGGCCCCCGAGGCGGCGGCGCCGCGCGGGAGGCGGTCGGGGTACGGCGGGCGGCGGCTGCCGACCGGGGTGACCGGGGTGCGCTCGGAGCGGGTCGTGTGCGGGCCCTGGGCCAGGTAGGCGGGCGCGCGGGGGGCGCGGGCCGGGGTGACCGGTTCACGGGCGGCGGCGGTCTCGTCCTGCGCCGTGGGGAGCGGGGTGAGCGGGACGGGCACGGCGACGGGGGCGGTCGGCGCCGGAGCGGCGGCCGTGCGGCGGCGACGCTCGCGCAGCCGGTCGCGCAGCGCGAAGACCGAGACCTCGGCGCGGGCGATCAGCGGCTCGCACCAGGGCAGCGCCAGCAGGATCAGCAGCCCGGCGGCCCAGCCCAGCACCACGTCGCTCAGCCAGTGCGTACCGAGGTAGACGGTGGTGAGGCCGACGCCGAGGGAGACGACGGCGGACACGGCGGACAGCCAGCGGCGCGCCCTGGGCGTGGACGCCAGATACGCCAGGATTCCCCAGGTCACGACCGCGTTGGCGGTGTGGCCGCTGGGGAATATATCGCCGCCCAGACCCATCTCGTTCGAGCCGATGGTGGTCGCGTAGTGCGGTCCCAGCCGGCCCATGCCGAGCTTCGCCGCGCCCACCGTGATGTTCAGCAGCAGCAGCGAGGCGCCCAGCGTGAGCAGCGGGCGCAGGGTGTGCTGGCGCCAGGATCTCCAGCCGAGCCAGGCGGCGACCATCACGGCGGTCGGGCCGCGCTGGCCGAGGACCACGTAGTAGTCGAGGAAGGCGTGGATCTCCGGCCACTGCTGGTACGGCCGGAAGAACATGACCTGCCAGTCGAGGCGGACCAGCCACGACGTGATCACCACGAGCCACACGATCGCCAGATAGAAGGCCAGGGTCGCCAGCAGCAGGGCGACCCTGTGCCGGCTCATCTTCGGCACATCGATGTGGGCCGGTCGTTCCGGCTCACGGTCGAGCCTGGCGAACACCCGGTCCAGACGGGTGAGGTTTCGTTCGGTACGCACCTAAACGACGTTACAGCGAGTGAGCTCTCGACCCGGCCGAATCCGCCGGTTTGTGATGACGATGTGATGTGGGATTGCTCTCAGAACACTGTTTATCCCCATGGAATCGCTAATCGTCGAACAGTGTTCCCTTCAATTCCTTTGATCATTCCTAGGGATAGTTTTAGGTAACCGATGAAAGGCTTCACCTGAAAGCCGGACGGCCTCACGGGGGACCGGAGCCGTTCAGCCACCACGCCCCGTACACGGCCGAGGCGGTGGCCACGCATCCCACGACCAGCGCCGCCCGGCCCGTGCGCAGCCGGGACAGGGCCAGGGCGAGCGGCAGCAGCAGCGGGAAGGCCGGCAGGAGCAGCCGCGGCTTGGAGCCGAAGTAGCTGGACGCGCACAGGGCGAGCGCGAGGACCGTGCCGCCGTACACCAGCAGCGGCAGCGGCTGGCCCTGCCGCACACAGACCGCGAACAGCCACAGCAGCAGGACGACGCCGGCGATCAGTCCGAGGCCGGCGAGGGCGCCGGGGACCGACGTGAACTTCCCGGCGATGAAGCGGGCGAAGGCGAGGCCCCCGTCGAAGCCGTTGCGCCAGCCCGCCTGGACGTCGAGGTAGCCGAGCGGGCCGCGGCCGGTGCGGTGGCCGACCCACAGGACGTAGCCGGCGGCGCCGAGGGGCGCGAGGAGCATGGCGAGGGCGCGTGGGGCGCAGCGGGGCGTCGACGCAGTCGCTTCGCGCCCCGCGGGGGCTTCGGCGGACGGACCGGGGGCGTGTACGGGGGCGGGCGCGCCGGAGGCGGGCGCTGTGCTGCGGGTTCCCGCGATCGAGGACTCCCGGCCGACCGCACGGTCCCGCAGGAGTGACGCCGCGCAGGCCGCCCATACCGCGGCGACCACCGCGAGTCCCACCGGGCGGGTCAGACCGGACAACGAGGCCAGGGCCCCCGCGGTCACCCACCGCCCGGTGAGCACCGCGTACAGCGACCACGCGGCGAGCGCGGTGAACAGGGACTCGCTGTACGCCATCGACTGCACGATCCCGACCGGCAGCACGGCCCACACCAGCACCGCGCACACCCCGGCCCGCGGTCCGTACACGTGGTCGGCGACCGCGAAGATCCCCCAGGCCGCCGCGAGCGAGGCGAGCAGCGCCACGACGAATCCGGCGTCGGCGTACGACACCGGGGTCACCGCGTGAAGAAGTCTTTCCAGCCAGGGCAGCAGCGGGAAGAAGGCCAGATCGGCGTGCACGTCGCCGTTCGGCAGGCGGATCTCGTACCCGTAGCCCCGCCCGGCGACCCTGCTGTACCAGATCGCGTCCCAGCGGGCGGTGAGCAGTGTGTACGCGCTCTTGTCGCGGGCGGCGCTCCACAGGGCGAGGCCGAGCAGGCCCAGGGCGCGCACGGCCGCGTACCCCAGGAGGGCGGGGGCCGCCCGGAACGGGGACGCGGAGCCGGGGGGCCTCGCACGGGTCTGGAGATCGGTCACGGGCTCGATTATCGACGGGCGGCTCGCGGCCCCGGGCCGCGAACCCCGCTGCGGGCTTCGCGGCGCGGGAGCGCCGACACGCCCCGCACGCCGGGGCCGGAAGGGCTCCGTGCGCCCTGCGGCGCCGGGTCACGGGACCCTCCGCGCGCCCCGCCCGGGAGCCGGGTGCCGACCCGTGCGGGCCGGTTGCGCAGTGGCGTACGCCACACGGGTCGCTCCGGAGCGGTGAGATGTCCGCCACGTGGGCCTGGCGCGAACTCGCGTACGCTGCGTGTCACTCGTGTTCGTTTGCGCGGGCCGGAGATCACCGCTCCTCTCCGGCCGAGTCGCGGGGAGTCCCCACCCCGCGAGCCCGCCGAACCGGGGGATCACCTGGGAGGTACGTACATGTCCGGGACGACCACGGCCGCCGCTCGGCTGCGCCGGAGGACGGCCGGGGCCGGTGCCAACCGCTGGGTCGTCCTGGTGGTGTTGTGCGTCAGCCTGCTCCTGGTCGCCGTCGACGCGACCGTCCTGCACGTGGCGGTGCCCGCCGTCACCGAGGACCTGCGGCCCGACGGTATCGAGCTGCTCTGGATCGTCGACACCTATCCGCTGGTCTGCGCCTCGATGCTGATCCTGTTCGGCACGCTCGGCGACAAGGTCGGCCGCAGACGGATCCTGCTGCTCGGATACGCCCTGTTCGGCGTCGCCTCCGCGCTGGCGGCCTTCGCCGGGAGCGCCCAGACGCTGATCGCGGCGCGGGCGCTGCTGGGCGTGGGCGGCGCGATGATCATGCCCGCGACGCTGTCGATCCTGCGGCAGGTGTTCCCGGACCGGCGTGAGCGGGCGCTGGCGGTGGGCATCTGGAGCGCGGTGGCCGCGGTGGGCGCGGCGATCGGACCGCTGCTCGGCGGCTTCCTCCTCGAACACTTCTGGTGGGGCTCGGTCTTCCTCGTCAACATTCCGCTGATGCTCGTCAGTCTGCCGGTGGGACGGCTGCTGCTGCCCGAGTCGCGCGGCGCGGGGGACGGCCCGTGGGACGTGGTCGGCGCGCTGATGGCGGCGGCCGGACTGTTCGGTGTCGTCCTGGGCGTCAAGCGGCTGGGCGGCGGCGAGCTGGGGCCGTTCACCGTGGTGCCGCTGGCCGTGGGGGCGGTGCTGATCGTCCTGTTCGTACGACGTCAGCGGCGGCGCACGCATCCTCTGGTGGACCTGGGGATGTTCGCGCGGCCGGCGTTCAGCACGGCGGTCGGGTGCATCGTGCTGGCCATGCTGGCGCTGGTCGGCCTCGAACTGATCGCGGCGCAGTACCTGCAACTCGTGCTGGGCCTGTCTCCCCTGGAGACGGGACTGCGGCTGCTGCCGCTGACCTTCGCCGCGATGGCGGCCGGGCTCGCGGGAGCCCGGCTGCTGCGCGGGTTCGGGCCGCGGCGGATGGTGTGCGGGGGGTTCCTGCTCACGGCGGCGGCCGTGCTGGTGCTGACCGCGATGGGCGGCTCGGACAACGCGGGGCTGCTGCTGTCCGGGTTCCTGCTGCTCGGGTTCGGCCTGGAGACGACGTTGTTCGCGGCGTACGAGTCGATGCTGAGCGAGGCCCCGCAGGAGCAGGCGGGCGGGGCGGCGGCGATCGGCGAGACGTCGTACCAGCTGGGGGCGGGGATCGGGATCGCGCTCCTCGGGACGGTCATGAACGCGGCGTACGCTCCCGGCCTGTCCTCCGTGCCCGGGGTGCCGGCGTCGGCGTCCGCGGCCGCGGGGCATTCGCTGGGCGAGGCCTACGAGGTGGCCGGGCAGCTGGGCGGGCCGGCGGGCGCGGCGCTGCGGCACGTCGCGAAGGACAGCTTCGTGCACGGCCTGCATGTCACGCTGCTGGTGAGCGCGGGGTTGCTGCTGCTGGGGGCGGTCATGGCGTTGCGGTTGCCGCGGATCATGCAGTGCGAGGCGCCTCCGGCGGGGGTGGGGGTTCCCGCACCTCGGGAGGTCGTGCAGTCCCGCGTCTCGGCCTGACGCCCGGTCGGCGGCCTGCGGCCTCCCCGCCCGCTCTCCCGTGGGGGTCTTCGCCGCCGGCGGCTGCCCGCATGTGCGCGCGGCGCGCGGCCTGCGGCCCCGCCGCCTGCTCTCCCACCCGCGCACCGCCCGTGGCGGTCGGTGGAGGGGTGGGCGTTGCCTGTGGGGGTTTCTCGCCGCCGGCGGCTGCCCGCTCGGGCGTCAGGCGGTCTGCGGCCCCTGCCAAGCCTCGCCCGCTCGCCCACCCCCCCTCTCCCGGCCGGGACACTGGACGTCCGGGGTGGGGGGGTCGTAGGGTCGGGCGGGAGTTGTTTACTAGCGGTGCTAGTTTTAGGTTCTGCCGGAGGCTGTCGTATGTCCGCGTCCTCGAAGTTGCCCCCGTTCGACCCCGCCGACCCGCTCGGGATCGACGATCTGCTGGACGCCGAGGATCTCGCGATCCGTGACACCGTGCGCGGCTGGGCCGCGGACCGGGTGCTGCCGTACGTCGCCGAGTGGTACGAGAGCGGGGAGCTGCCGGTCATCCGGGAGCTCGCCCGGGAGCTCGGCGGGATCGGGGCGCTCGGGATGTCGCTCAGCGGGTACGGGTGCGCGGGTGCGAGCGCCGTGCAGTACGGGCTCGCGTGTCTGGAGCTGGAGGCCGCCGACTCCGGGATCCGCTCGCTCGTCTCCGTGCAGGGGTCCCTGGCGATGTACGCCGTGCACCGCTTCGGCTCCGAGGAGCAGAAGACGCGGTGGCTGCCCCGCATGGCCGCCGGTGAGGTCATCGGGTGCTTCGGGCTCACCGAGCCCGATCACGGGTCCGACCCGGCGGCCATGCGGACGTACGCCAAGCGGGACGGCTCCGACTGGGTGCTCAACGGCCGCAAGATGTGGATCACCAACGGGTCCGTCGCCGGGGTGGCCGTCGTCTGGGCGCAGAGCGACGACGGGATCCGCGGCTTCGTGGTGCCCACCGACGCTCCGGGGTTCTCCGCGCCCGAGATCAAGCACAAGTGGTCCCTGCGGGCCAGTGTGACCAGCGAACTCGTGCTCGACGACGTGCGGTTGCCGGCGGACGCCGTCCTGCCGGAGGTCACCGGGCTGCGCGGCCCGCTCAGCTGTCTGTCCCACGCGCGCTACGGCATCGTCTGGGGCGCGATGGGCGCGGCCCGGTCCTGTTTCGAGACCGCGGTCGAGTACGCGAGGACCCGGGAGCAGTTCGGGCGGCCCATCGGCGGGTTCCAGCTCACGCAGGCCAAGCTCGCCGACATGGCGGTCGAGCTGCACAAGGGGATTCTGCTCGCCCACCATCTGGGGCGGCGTATGGACGCCGGCCGGCTGCGTCCCGAGCAGGTCAGCTTCGGCAAGCTCAACAACGTGCGGGAGGCGATCGAGATCTGCCGGACCGCCCGCACCGTCCTCGGGGCCAACGGGATCTCGCTCGAATACCCCGTCATGCGGCACGCGACGAACCTGGAGTCGGTCCTCACCTACGAGGGCACCGTCGAGATGCACCAGCTCGTGCTGGGCAAGGCGCTCACCGGACTCGACGCCTTCCGCTGACCCGGCCCGGGGGGCCGAGGCAGGGCCGGCGAGCGGCCCCGCCTCAGCTCTGGTTGAAGAAGCCGTCCGTGCGGTGCGCGGACGGATCCCCGTTCACGATCTCGGTGTTGGCGGGGGTCAGCAGGAACACCCGGGTGGACACCCGCTCGATCGAGCCCCGCAGGCCGAAGATCAGCCCCGCCGCGAAGTCGACGACGCGCTTGGCGTCGGCGGCCTCCATGGCGGTGAGGTTCATGATGACCGGCACGCCCTCGCGGAACAGTTCACCGATCGCCCGCGCGTCCCGGAAGCTGTCCGGGGTGACGGTGCCGATGCGGCGGCCCTTCTCCTCGGCCGTGTCCGCCGCCACCTTCACGCGCGGGTCGGTGACCCAGACGTCCTGCGAGTCGGTCCCCTCGGAATAGTCGTCGTCGTAGTAACGCTCGTCATCGTTGTCGTCGACGAGGCCAAGCCAGGCACTCGCCTTGCGCACCGATCCCATGGACGCCTCCTCTCACAGCGGTCTTTCTGCTTTCCGCATTCCCCATGGTCGTCCATGATGCGGATGTCGCGCCAAGTGGTTAGACGCCGCGCGGGGGGTTTGTGACGGTACTGGTGCACAGCTAATACGTCGAGAGCCCGCGTCTCCCAAGGGTCGCACCGCATACGGCTGCTGACTGTGAGTGAAATATGATTCTTCGTGGCGGACGGGTGACGGACGGTGCGTCCGGGTGAACCGAGTGCCCCGGATCCGGCATGACAATCGGTCGATAACATGCGGCAGCTCATGTCCCAAGGACGACGGGGGTTGTCGTGTTCGGAATCGTCAGGCCGTGCTCTCACCGGCTCGGAAAGGGTCTCAAGACCCAGTGGATGGCCCACCTGTGCGGGCTGTGTCTCGCGCTGCGCGGCGATCACGGGCAGTTCGCCCGGGTCGTCACCAACTACGACGGTCTCATCATCTCGGTTCTGACGGAGGCTCAGGCCGAGCGCGTCACCGCCGACGGATGGCGGCGCACGGCGGGACCGTGCCCGCTGCGGGGCATGCGCACCGCCTCCGTGGCCCAGGGCGAGGGCGCGCGGCTCGCGGCCGCCGTCTCGCTGGTGCTCGCCTCCGCCAAGGTGCGTGACCATGTCGCCGACGGGGACGGGATGCTGGCGCGGCGGCCGGTCGCCGCCGCCGCGCGCCGGGTCGCCGAGAGCTGGGGACGGGCCGGGGAACGCGGCGGGGCCGCCGTCGGGTTCGACACCGCCGTACTCGTCGACGCCGTGGACCGGCAGGTCGGGATCGAGGCGCTCGCCGGGCCGGGCACCTCGCTGCTGACCGTCACCGAGCCGACGGAGACCGCCACCGCCGCCGCCTTCGCGCACACCGCCGTCCTGGCGGGCCGGCCCGGCAACGCCGCGCCGCTCGCCGAGGCCGGTCGGCTCTTCGGGCGGCTGGCACACCTGCTGGACGCCGTCGAGGACCAGGCGGCGGACGCGGCGGCCGGCGCCTGGAACCCGCTGACGGCCACGCACACCCCGCTCGCCGAGGCCCGCCGGCTCGCCGACGACGCGCTGCACGGCATCCGGCTCGCCCTGCGCGACGTCGAGTTCGTGGAGGGCAGGCTGGCGCACCTGCTGCTCGCCCACGAGCTGGGACGGTCGGTGGACCGGGCGTTCGGCACGCAGTCGTGCGGACACGCGCACGGAACGCCGGACGCGGCCGCCCCCCGAGCGGGGGAGGGAGCGGGACCCGAGGTGGCGACGCCGGGGCCCGCGGGCGCCTTCGGGCCGCCGACCGGGCCGTACGCGCCGCACGACCCGGCCGGTCCGAACGCCCCGCATCCGCCCGGCGGTCCCTACGGCAACCCCTACGGAGGTGAGCCGCCCCGGCCGCAGAAGCGGGGCTTCCTGGCGGGCTGCGCGGTCGCGATCGGTCTGTGCTGCACCTGCAAGGTCTGCTGCGCCGACGAGTTCGAGGGCCCCTGGTCGAGGAAGAAGCGCGAGGGCCTGTGCAACGACTGCGGGGACTGCGGGAACTGTGACTGCGGTTGCTGCGACTGCTGTGACGGGTGTTCCTGCTGTGAGTGCTGCGCCTGCGACTGCTCCTGCTGACGCCCCGTCATATGCCGTGCCCGGACGTCCGTCGTCCGTGCGCGGCCGCGGGGGCGGTGAGCGCGGGGCGTCGGGCATCGGGCGCCGGGCGCCGGGTGTCGGCGGGACGTGTCCGCGTGCGGTTGTCCGGGGTGCGGTTGTCGGGGGTGCGTCATGAGGGTGTGCGGCGCGCTGCGCGAGGGCCATACGGAGGGTCGAATTCCGGACACCGGGGGCCTTGTGGCGGCCTGAACGGTGGCCTTGCGCCCGCTGTGCGGCCCCGGCTGCGCGGTCCCGGCGAGGCCCCCGCCCGCGTCGGGCGGGCCGTTGCGCGCATCCCTGCGCAGGTCACCCTCGGGCCCGGTCCGGCGCGGGGCCGAGTCCCGTCCGCGGCCGGTGGGTGCGTCCCGGCGCCTTGGACGGCGCGTGGACGGCGGACGGACGCCGGGCGGCAGCGGTGCGCGCCGGTCCTCGGGAGCGCCCGAGAGGTCCGGCGAGGTCCGGGAAGGGTGTGACGTTCTCCCGGAAGCGCCGGGGACGCCCCGGGGCCCGGACGCTGAGGCGGGGCCGGTCGGCGGCCGTCGTCCGCCACGCGCGCCGGCCGGGCGCCGGACACCGGGACCCGGCCGCGGACCACCGCCTGCGGCGGGCTCGGCGGGGCCAGTGGGACAGCTCGGCGGACGTCGCGTTCCTCCACGCCACCGCCGGGGCGGCCGGTCGGCGCCGCCGGTTCCCGACGCCCCCGCGCACCGGACGCGCCGGACGGCGTACCGGCGGCCGCCTGCACGGCCGTACTGCCTCCGTGCGCCGTTGCCGGTACTTCGGTCCGTTCGCGGCCCCGTCCGGGAAGACATGGGACGTGGCGGTCGGGGAACAGCAGGGCAACCCGGTCTGAGCTGGGGCAAGAGGGCTGCAAGAGGGATCGACTCACGCAGTTCGTTCACGGTTTGACGGCTGAAAGGCACCCTTGCGCCTACCGGCCGTTCGGCCGAATACTCCCCCTCAGCGCTTGTCAGGGTCACGGCGTGTCCGAAATCCGGACGAACGTCGGCCCTGGCTGCGCCTCACGGGCTCCGACCCCACACACGACGGGCCCCCGACTTCCCCTGGGAGGGAACGAAACGTGAGGATCAAGCGCACCACCCCCACCACCCCCGAGAGCGGCATCTCGAGACGGACCCGGCTGACCGCCGTGGCCACCGGACTCGTGGCCGCGGCCGCCGTCGCGATTCCCCACGCGAGCGCGGCGGACAACACCACGTTCAGCGCGGCCGAACTCCGGAGCGCCGGCGCCTCGGTGCTGAAGGCGGACGTCCCGGGCACCGCCTGGGCGGTCGACAGCAAGACCAACCGACTGGTGGTCACCGTCGACAGCACGGTCTCCGACGCCGAGATCGCGAAGATCAGGCAGCAGGCGGGCGGCAACGCCGGAGCACTGACGATCAAGCACACCCCGGGGAAGTTCAACAAGCTCATCGCCGGCGGCGACGCCATCTACGGCGGCGGCTACCGCTGCTCGCTCGGCTTCAACGTCCGCAGCGGCAGCACCTACTACTTCCTCACCGCCGGGCACTGCGGCGAGGTCGCCTCGACCTGGTACTCCAACTCCGGCCAGACGAGCACCCTGGGCACCAACGTCAGCTACAGCTTCCCGACCAACGACTACGCGCTGGTCCGCTACACCAACTCCTCCGTCACCAAGTCCGGCACCGCGGGCAACACGGACATCACCAGTGCGGGGACGCCCAGCGTCGGCGCCACCGTCTACCGTGACGGGTCGACCACCGGCATCCACAGCGGCCGGGTCACCGCGCTGAACGCGACCGTGAACTACGGCGGCGGCGACGTCGTCTACGGCATGATCCAGACCAACGTCTGCGCCGAGGGCGGCGACTCCGGCGGCGCGCTCTACTCGACCAGCGGCGTCGCCTACGGCCTCACCTCCGGCGGCAGCGGAAACTGCAGTTCCGGCGGCACCACCTTCTTCCAGCCGGTGGTGGAGGCCCTGAACGCCTACGGAGTCAGCGTCTTCTGACCCTCGTCCGGCAGCTCGCCGCGTCTGTCGGTGTGTCGCGGCTTGCGGTCCGTTCCGTCCTCCGGCCCGTCCCTTCCGCCGGGCTCACCAGGGCCCCCGCACGCGATGCGTCGCGCGCGGGGGCTCCTCGCCGTCCGGAGCGGGTCCGTCCCCCGGGGACAACACCCGGAAGGGGTGGTGAAGGAGCAGGGGGCGTGCGGTGCCCACCCTGTGCGCTTGTCGAGGTCGACCTTGTGCGCTCCGCGCGGGGTTGGGAAGAGTGGGCCGCCGCCGACCACCCTTCCGGCCCGCCGCGGCCCGCGACACCGCTGCGGACCGGCCCCCACAGGAGGACGCGAGTTGAAGCACCGACGGATATGCGGACGACGGGCGGTGGTCGCGGGCGCGGCGGCCGCCGCGCTCGTCGCGGCGGGAGTCACCCTCCAGAGCGCGAGCGCCGGCGAGCCGGCGAAGAGCCCGCGGCCGGCCGTCCTGTCGGCCCTCGCGGCCGGGAAGCTGGCCTCGACCCTGGGCGCGGACCTGGGCGACGGCGCGGCGGGCACGTACTACGACGCCGAGCGTCACGCTCTCGTGGTGAACGTCCTCGACGAGGACGCCGCGCACACCGTCGAGGCCGCCGGGGCCCGGGCCAGACTCGTCGGGAACACCCTCGCCGAACTGACCGGCGCCCACGCCAGGCTGAAGGCGGACGCGACCGTCCCGGGCACCGCCTGGGTGACCGACCCGACCACCGACAAGGTCGTGGTCTCCGCCGACCGCACGGTGTCCGACGCGCAGTGGGCCAAGCTCTCCGAGATCGTCGACGGACTCGGACCGGTGGCCGAACTGAGGCGCTCCAAGGGCGAGTTCACCCCCTTCATCGCCGGCGGCGACGCCATCGGCGGAGGCGGCGGGCGCTGCTCGCTCGGCTTCAACGTCGTCAAGGGCGGCAAGCCGTACTTCCTGACCGCCGGGCACTGCACCGACGCGATCTCCACCTGGTCGGACGCCTCCGGCGCGACGATCGGCGCCAACGAGGCCTCCAGCTTCCCGGGCCACGACTACGGCCTGGTCAGGTACACCGCCGACGTGCCCCACCCGAGCGAGGTGAACCTCTACGACGGCTCGGCCCGGCCGATCACCGGCGCCGCCGAGGCCACCGTCGGCATGAAGGTCACCGGCAGCGGCTCCACCACCCGCGTGCACTCCGGCACGGTCACGGGCCTGGACGCCACGGTCAACTACGGCAACGGCGACATCGTCGACGGGCTGATCCAGACCGACGTGTGCGCCGAGCCCGGCGACAGCGGCGGCTCCCTCTTCTCGGGCAGCAGCGCCGTCGGCCTGACCTCGGGCGGCAGCGGCGACTGCACCTCGGGCGGGGAGACGTTCTTCCAGCCGGTGACGGAGGCCCTCGCGGCCACGGGGACGCGGATCGGCTGACGTCCGGCACGGCCGCGTCTCACGTCGCGTTCCGCGCGCCGCGCGTGCGCAGGACCGAGGCGAGCAGGGTGACGACGACGCCCCCGACCGCCCACGCGGACAGCACCAGCAGGGACGCGGTCATGTCGTTGCCCTTGAAGTAGGCGATCGAGCGCGCCGCCCAGGTTCCCGCGCCGGGCGGCAGCGCCGGGCCGATCGCCTTCCAGAACGGCGGGAGCAGGGGAGGCGGCAGGGCGCCGCCCGCGCTCGGGTTGCCCAGGATCACCACGAGCAGGATGACGAGCCCGATGCCGGCGAGCCCGAAGACGCCCTGGAAGGCGAGCGTGGCCGCGCCGACGGCGAAGACGATCAGCGTCCCGAGCCCCCAGTAGGCCGCGACCCCGCCCGGCAGGGCGTCCAGGACCGGTCCGGCGATCAGGGCGCCGCCGAGTCCGCCGACGGCGGCGACGACGGCCATGGCGAGCAGCCGGATCACCGCGCGCCGCGGGGTGGAGCGGCCGGCGCCCGAGCTGACGACCATGATCGAGGCGCAGAGGTAGCCGCCCACGCACCAGCCGACGGCCAGGTAGAAGGACGTCAGTCCGTTGGCGTCCTCCTTGGCGGCGGGGACCACGTCGACGGTCCGCAGGGTGCGCCCCTGGGACTTCTCCAGGGAGGTGGTGAGCGTCACCAGGGTGGCGGCCAGCACCTTGCCGCCGCCGGTGGCCACCAGGAGGGTGTCGGCGCCGTTCGCCGGGCCGGTGACCAGGGCGCCGTCGATCTTCCGGTCGAGGATCTGCGCGCGCGCCGTCGCCGCGTCGGCCACCGCCCGCGGGTCGAGGGGGCTGCCGGGCAGCTTCTCCAGCCGGGCCACCGTCTGCCGGGCGACGGCCTGGGGCGCCACCACGCCGAAGGGCACGTCCTTGGGCCGCGGGTCGTGCAGGGCCCCGACGTAGGAGGCGATGAAGAGCAGATGGAGGGCGACCACGCCGACGACCAGCAGCGTGGCCCGCGGGGTCACGGCGTCCTTCACCTCGTCGAGGAAGGAGCCGCGGGAAGGGCCGCGGGGGGCGTCGGCGCCGGTGCTCTGTGTCATGTCCCCACGGTCCGGGGAGCGGCATGTTTCCGCAGGTGGGGGGCGTCCGAACGGCTGTCGTACATACGTTCGGAATTTGGTCTATGGTGGGGGAGGGAGAGTAGTGAACTGATGTTCGATTCGGTCGGGCTCATGCGATGCGGGAGGTGCGGATGCCGGGGTTCACGCATCTGCACACCGTCTCCGGGTTCTCCCTGCGGTACGGGGCCTCGCACCCGGAGCGGCTGGCCGAGCGCGCCTCGGAGCGGGGCATGGACGCCCTCGCCCTCACCGACCGCGACACCCTCGCGGGCACGGTCCGCTTCGCCAAGGCCTGCGCGAAGGCGGGCGTGCGCCCGCTGTTCGGGGTGGACCTGGCGGTGACGGCCCCCGAGCGCCCGCAGGGCGACGCGTCCGTGCGCCGGGACCGCCGCCGAACTCCCGTGCGCGGCGGCGCCTTCGTCGACGAGTCGACGCCCCGCGTCACCTTCCTCGCCCGCGACGGCGCGAAGGGCTGGGCCGACCTGTGCCGGCTGGTCACGGCCGCGCACGCGGGGGACGGGGGCGGGGACGGCGCGGCCCTGCCCGCGCTGCCCTGGGCCGACAACCACGGCGACGGCCTGACCGTCCTGCTCGGCCCTGCCTCCGACGTCGGCCGCGCGCTCACCGCGGGCCGTCCGGACCGGGCCGCGCGGCTCCTCGCCCCCTGGCGCGAGGCGTACGGCGACGCCCTGCGCCTGGAGGCCGTCTGGCACGGGCGCACCGGCACCGGCCCCGGCTCCCTGCGGCTGGCCGCCCGCACCGTCGGCTTCGCCGCCGAACAGCGGATCCGGCCCGTCCTCAGCAACGCCGTGCGGTACGCCGACCCCGGCCAGGGCCCGGTCGCCGACATCCTGGACGCGGCCCGCCGGCTCGTCCCCGTCGACCCCGCCAGGGAACTGGACTCGGGCGAGGCCTGGCTCAAGGGCGCGGACGCCATGCTCGGGGCGGCGGAGCGGATCGTGGAGGCGGCGGGCTTCCGGCGGGACGTCGCCCACCGGCTGCTGGAGCAGACCCGGGCCGCGGCCGCCGAGTGCCTGGTCGACCCCGAGGACGACCTGGGCATGGGCGCCGTCCACTTCCCCGAGCCGCACATCGTGGGCGCGGACCGCCGCACCGCCCAGCGGACGCTGGCCTCGCGGGCGGCGGCGGGGATGGTGCTGCGCGGCTACGACCGCTCCGCGACGGCGCGGGCGTACTGGGAGCGGATGCACGACGAACTCGACATCATCGCCCACCACGGATTCGCCTCCTACTTCCTGACGGTCGCTCAGGTCGTGGACGACGTGAGGAAGATGGGCATCCGGGTCGCCGCGCGCGGTTCGGGCGCGGGCTCCCTCGTCAACCACCTCCTCGGCATCGCCCACGCCGACCCCCTGGAGCACGGGCTGCTGATGGAGCGCTTCCTGTCCCGGGAGCGGGTCGTGCTGCCCGACATCGACGTCGACGTGGAGTCCGCGCGCCGGCTGGAGGTCTACCGCGCGATCATCGGCCGTTTCGGGGCCGAGCGGGTGGCGACGGTCGCGATGCCGGAGACGTACCGCGTCCGGCACGCGATCCGGGACGTCGGCGCGGCCCTGTCCATGGACCCGGCCGAGATCGACCGCGTCGCCAAGTCCTTCCCGCACATCCGGGCCCGGGACGCCCGCGCGGCCCTCGCGGAACTGCCCGAACTCCGGGCGCTGGCAGGGGAGAAGGAGAGGTACGGGCGGCTGTGGGAGCTGGTCGAGGCCCTCGACGCCCTCCCGCGCGGAGTCGCCATGCACCCGTGCGGGGTGCTCCTGTCCGACGCCTCCCTGCTCTCCCGCACGCCGGTCGTGCCCACCAGTGGCGAGGGGTTCCCGATGGCCCAGTTCGACAAGGACGACGTCGAGGACCTCGGGCTGCTCAAGCTGGACGTGCTGGGCGTGCGGATGCAGTCGGCGATGGCGCACGCGGTGGCGGAGGTGGAGCGGGCCACGGGCGAGCGCGTCGACCTGGACGCGGTCGAGGAGGGCGACCCGGCGACGTACCGGCTCATCCGGTCCACCGAGACGCTCGGATGCTTCCAGATCGAGTCGCCGGGCCAGCGGGACCTGGTGGGCCGGTTGCAGCCGGCCTCCTTCCACGACCTCGTCGTCGACATCTCCCTCTTCCGGCCCGGCCCGGTCGCCGCCGACATGGTGCGGCCGTTCATCGAGGCCCGGCACGGGCGCGCGCCGGTCCGGTACCCGCATCCCGACCTGGCGGAGCCGCTGCGGGACACCTACGGCGTCGTCGTCTTCCACGAGCAGGTCATCGACATCGTCGCGATCATGACCGGCTGCGGGCGGGGCGAGGCGGACCGGGTGCGGCGAGGGCTGTCCGACCCGGAGTCCCAGGGGCGGATCAAGGTGTGGTTCGCCCAGCACGCGGCGGCCCGGGGCTATGACGCAGAAACGATTCAGCGGACCTGGGAGATCGTCGAGGCCTTCGGCTCCTACGGCTTCTGCAAGGCGCACGCGGTCGCCTTCGCCGTCCCCACGTACCAGTCGGCGTGGCTGAAGGCCCACCACCCGGCGGCCTTCTACGCCGGACTGCTCACACACGACCCCGGGATGTACCCCAAGCGGCTGCTGCTGGCGGACGCCCGGCGGCGCGGGGTGCCGGTCCTGCCGCTGGACGTGAACCGGTCGGGCGTCGCCCACCGTATCGAACTGGTGTCTGAATCAAGAGAGTCGACGGCGCCGACGAAATCCCCCAATGCGGCCGATTCCGGCGATCCGGCCGGTTCCGCCGGGCGTTGGGGGCTGCGACTGGCCCTCTCCGACGTCCACGGCATCAGCGAGGCCGAGGCGGCGCGGATCGCGGACGGGCAGCCGTACGCCTCGCTGGTGGACTTCTGGGAGCGGGCGCGTCCGAGCAGGCCGCTGGCGGGACGGCTCGCCCAGGTCGGCGCCCTGGACGCCTTCGGCGGCAACCGGCGTGACCTGCAACTGCACCTGACCGAGCTGCACCGGGGCGGACGCGGGGCGGGCGGCGGGCAGCTCCCCCTGGCCGGCGGGCGCAGGACGGCCCCGGCGGGCCTGCCCGACCTGACCTCCGCCGAGCGGCTCAGCGCCGAGCTGGGCGTGCTGTCCATGGACGTCTCGCACCATCTGATGGACGACCACGGCGACTTCCTCGCCGAGCTGGGCGTGGTCTCGGCCCGGCGGCTGCGGGAGGCGCGGCACGGGGAGACCGTACTGGTCGCGGGCGCCAAGGCGGCCACCCAGACCCCGCCGATCCGGTCCGGCAAACGGGTCGTCTTCAGCACCCTGGACGACGGCACCGGCCTGGTCGACCTGGCCTTCTTCGAGGACTCCCACGACGCCTGCGCCCACACCGTCTTCCACTCCTGGCTGCTGCTGGTGCGCGGGGTGGTGCAGCGGCGCGGGCCGCGCAGCCTCAGCGTGGTGGGCTCGGCCGCCTGGAACCTCGCCGATCTGCTGGAGGTGCGCCGGGACGAGGGGCTGGAAGGGGTCGCGGCCCGGCTGGCCGCCCCGGAGGGTCCCAGCGCGGGCGCCCCCGGCGACGGCGACGGCCCGGCGCGCGGCCGCCTCGCCGGTTCGGACGGACCGCCCGCGCCGGCGGGCTCGGCCGCCCAGGACGCGATGGAGCGGCGCCGGCTCCGCATGCCCACGGGGTACGAGATGCACCCCTGGGCCGATCTGCGCCCCGCGGGCGAAGGGCCCGCGGTGGGAAGGAAGTTGTGGCACCAGAGTCCGGGGAGTGCGGGATGACCATCCTCTGCGTACGTTTCCAGCTTCCTCCGGCGCGCGAGGCCGCCCTGCCGGCGCTGCTCGGGCTGCTGGAGGAGTTCACACCGGTCGTCGAGGCGCTGCCGCCGGACGGGGCGCTGGCCGATCTGCGGGGCGCCGAGCGGTACTTCGGGCGCAGCGCGGTGGAGCTGGCCTCGGTCGTCCGGGTGCGGGCGCTCGCGCTGCACGGCGTCGACTGCGTGATCGGCGCCGGCCCCGGCCCGCTGACGGCCCGCATGGCGCTGCGGGACGCCCGGCCCGGGATGACCCGGGCGGTCCCCGCGGACGGGGTGCGCGCGTTCCTCGCCGGGCAGCCCGTCACCGCGTTGCCCGGGGTCGGCGCGGCGACCGCCCGCGTCCTGTGCGAGTACGGTCTGGACACCCTCGGCCGGGTCGCCGCCGCACCCCTGTCCACGCTCCAGCGCCTGGCCGGCGCGAAGGCGGGCCGGGAGCTGCACGAGAAGGCGAACGGCGTCGACCGGGGCCGGGTGGTGCCGAACTCCGTGTCGCGGTCGCTGGCCGCGGAACGCCCCTTCGACCGCGACGAGCTGGACCCCGGCCGGCATCGCCGGGCCCTGCTCTCGGCCGCCGGGGAACTGGGCGTCCGGCTGCGCGCCGTGGGGAAGGTCTGTCGCACCCTGACCCTCACCGTGCGCTACGCCGACAGATCCTCCACCACCCGCAGCCGCACCCTGAAGGAGCCGACCGCGCATTCGGCGGCCCTGACCGGGGCGGCGTACGGACTGTACGAGGCGCTCGGTCTCCAGCGTGCCCGGGTCCGTGCGGTCGTCCTGCGCGCCGAGGCGCTGGGCCCCGCCGAACAGGCCTCCTACCAGCTCACCTTCGACCCCGTCGACGAGAAGGTCCGCCGGATCGAGGAGGTCGCCGACCGGGTGCGGGCGAAGTTCGGTCCCGACGCGGTGAAGCCGGGAACGCTGGCGGCGTGAGGGGCGGCGGGGTCAGTTGGCCCACGGGGGAGCGATCCGGGTGCCGTCGGCGAGTTCCGCCTCCAGGCCGATGGACGTGGTGACCCAGGACAGCGCGGTGTGGTCGGTCGGGTTCTCGACGGCCAGGGTCGCCCCCGGGTTGACGATCACCGTGTCGCCGGCCCTGATCCGCTCGGCGCGGCCGTCGAGGGTGAGGATCAGCTCGCCGACGAGCAGATGGAAGATCTCCTCCCGGCTGACGGTGTGCGCGGGAGCCCTGGTCCCGGCGGGGATCTCGCCCCGCCAGGCGCACAGTTCCTTGCTGCCGGTGAGGGGGGTGGCGTACGAGACGAAACGGGCGCCGTGGATCTCGTGGGTGACGGCTTCGGCGGAGCGGACGACGGGCACGGGTGCCTCCTGGAAGGAAATGGTCAAGCAGGTTGACTAAGTTCCTCTATGGTCAAGTTGCTTGACCATATTGTCAAGGGTGTTTCAATTGCGGCCGTGCATGATTCCGAAGCCCTCGCCCTGTCCGCCGTCCTGCTCGCCGCCGCCGGGGAGCTGACCCGGCGCATCGACGACGGCGTCACCGCCCGCGGCTTCGAGGCGCGGCCCTCCTACGGCTTCGCCTTCACGCGGCTCTCCCGGGGCGGCGCGACCGTCACCGAGCTGGGCGTCCATCTCGGCGTCACCAAGCAGGCGGCGAGCCAGCTCGTCGACGAACTCGTGCGCCAGGGGTACGTCGAGCGCCGGCCGCATCCCGGGGACGCGCGCGCCCGGCTGATCGTGCTCACCGAGCGCGGCCGGGACTGCACCCGGGCGGCGGAGGAGGCGGCCGCCGAGGCGGTGCGGGCCTGGGGCGAGGTGCTCGGCGAGGAGCGGCTGAGCGCCCTGTACGCCCAGTTGGCACGCATTGCACCGGAAGGACCCATTCGCCCCGTCTGGTGATCGCTTATCACTGGCGGCGGCCCGGTCGTGGCTATCACTGGAAGTTTTTACCGACGCGTAACTTCACACTTCACTTACTCGCCCGTAACTTGACGAGTGAACAGCATCCTCGTGATCCGGATCACAGGCGTAAGGCCATCGCACCTCCCTTGATCCGCAAGGAGACCGATCGATGCTGCCCTGGAAGCGTGTGCTCCGACCGTTCGCCGCCCTGCTGCTGGCCGCCGCGGCCCTCACCGTCCCCGCCGTCTCCGCCGCCCACGCCGACTCCGACTCCGCCGCTGCCGGCGCCGAGACCGCCGCCGTCAACGCCGCGGCGAGCGGCTGGAACGACTACCGCTGCAAGCCCTCCGCCGCCCACCCCCGCCCCGTCGTCCTCGTGCACGGCACGCTCGGGAACTCGGTCGACAACTGGCTGGCCCTCGCCCCCTATCTCACGGTCCGCGGCTACTGCGTCTTCTCCGTCGACTACGGCCAACTGCCCGGCGTCCCGCTCTTCCACGGCCTCGGCCCCATCGACGCGTCGGCCGGACAGCTCTCCGCCTTCGTCGACAAGGTGCTCGCCGCCACCGGCGCGGCCGAGGTCGACCTCGTCGGCCACTCCCAGGGCGGCATGATGCCGCGCTACTACCTGAAGTTCCTCGGCGGCGCCGCCAAGGTCGGAGCGCTCGTCGGCATCGCCCCCGACAACCACGGGGCCACCCTCAGCGGACTCACCAAGCTGCTCCCGTACTTCCCCGGCGCCGAGGACCTGATCACGGCCGCCACCCCCGGCCTCGCCGACCAGTTGCCCGGATCGGAGTTCCTCACCAGGCTCAACGCGGGCGGTGACACCGTCCCCGGCGTCCGCTACACGGTCATCGCCACCAGATACGACGAGGTGGCGACCCCGTGGCGCAGCCAGTACCTCAGCGGCTCCGGCGTGCGCAACGTCCTGTTGCAGGACCTGTGCCCGCTGGACCTCTCCGAGCACGTGGCGATCGCGCTGTTCGACCGGATCGCCTTCCACGAGGTGGCCAACGCCCTCGACCCGGCCCACGCCACCGCCACCACCTGTGCGTCCGTGCTGAGCTGACGCCGAGCCCACCGCGGGCCCCGCGCTGCCCGGGGCCCGCTGTGCAGGATCGTTCCGCCGGGGCCTGTCCGGCCTGAGCCGCCGGTCAGGCCCCGGAGTCGTGCGGCCGCCTCAGCGGCCGTGGCCGCCGGCCGCCGCCCGTCTGCGCACCGACGCGAACAGCAGCCCCGAGCCCAGCGCCAGGACGGCCGCGCCGCCCACCGCCAGATACGGGGTGCCGTCGTCGCCGGTCCGCGCGAGACTCCCGCCCGTGGCCGGCCCGGCGGCCGCCTTCGGCCCGCCGTCGCCGGAGGGCGCCCCGGCCGCGGCGAACTCCGCGCCGGAGGGCTGCGTGCGGGACGGCCGCGGGGCGGACGGCTGCGCCTTGGCCGACGGTCCCGCGTCCCGGTCCGTCGTCGTGGCGGCGTCGCCGTCCCCGTGGCCGTGGTGCTCGACGCTCGACCGGCCGGCACCGGCGTCGATCTGCCGCCCGGACGGCGCGGAAGCGGCCGGCGCCGCTCCGGCGGCCGCACCGCCCCCGCCGCCCCCGCCCGTCCCGGCGAAGGTGACGTCCGAGCATGAGTAGAAGGCCTCCGGGCTGTCCGAGCGCTGCCAGATCGTGTACAGCAGCTGGCGGCCGGAACGCTCGGGCAGCGTTCCCGGGAAGGCGGCGACGCCGCCGGCCGGAACCGGGTCCACGGCCGTCGCCACCGGGTGCCCCAGGTCCAGGTCGGACCAGGCGAGCGGGCGGGCCGGGTCGTATCCGGGCTTGGTGATGTAGACCGTGAAGGCGCCCTTGTGCGGGGCCGTCACCCGGTACCTGAAGGTGTGCGCGCCGCCGGCGACGCTCGTGGCCGGCCGGTCGGTGCGGGCCAGGTCCAGGCCCCTGAACTCCGCGTTGCCCGCGCTGCACAGCCTGCCGTCGGCGATCAGCTCCCGGTGGCGGCCGGCGGCGTCCCCGACGCGAACGCCGTTCCAGTCGTACAGCGCCTGTGTCCCGCCCGCCGCGACCACGGCCCGGCAGGCGGCCGACCTCGGGCTCTCGGGTCCCTCCGCGTAACACTGCGCGACCCGGCTGACCGGACCGATCGTCGAGCCGTGCGCGGACGCCGGCCCGGCGGCCAGCGCGGTCAGGGCCAGCGCGGCCAGACCGGCGGCGGTGACGGCGGCGGCCTTGCGGCGTGCGGGCATGGGGGGTCTCCTGGGAAGCGGGGCGTCGGGCGGGCGGACGGCGGCGAGAACCGCGCCGCGTCCAGGAAACCGTGAAAACCCCTGCTGGAGACGGTTCGAGGCGACCTTTAGGGTCGCCTTAAGGAAGAGCTGAGGCAGAGATCAGACAGGGGCGTCCACCGCATGACGAACGAGGGGATCCGGCCCGCCACGGCGGCCGACGTAGCGGCCGTGAAGGCCGTGACGGACGCGGCGTACACGCCCTACATCGAGCGCATCGGGCTGGTGCCCCGGCCGATGGAGGCGGACCACGCGGCGGACGTCGCCGCGGGGAAGGTGTTCGTCACCGGCGCCCCGGCCACGGACGGCGCGGGCGGCCGCGAGGTGGCCGGTCTCGTGGTCGTCGAGGCGCGCGCGGACCATCTGTTCCTCGACAGCATCGCCGTCCACCCCGACGCCCGCGGCACGGGCGTCGGAGGGCGGCTGCTGCGCTTCGTCGACGCACACGCGCGTGCCCTGGGCCTGCCCGAGGTCAGGCTGTACACGCACGTGATGATGTGGGAGAACCAGAAGATCTATCCGCGCCACGGCTATGAACTCGTGGAGCGGCGCGCGGACGGGGTGTACGACCGCTTCCACTACCGCAAGCGGCTGGACTGAGCGCGGGCCGGCACCGCCCGGGGCGCGCTCCGGGGCCGCCGGACGTCAGCCATCCGGCCACCAGGTGCGCGCGATGTCCTTGCGCACCTCCGGGCGTCCGGCGGGCCGTTCGTCGGCCTCCTCGCGGATCCTGCGGGTGTCCGTCTTCTTCAGGGGCTTCTGCACGGTCGTGCGGCGCATGGCTGCCTCCTAGAGGAGCTACCGAGTTCCGCGTTCTCACGGAGGTAGACCCTTTCGGGGAGAGTTCCTCATCGTCCCCCGGTCTGTCAGTGGCGGGTGTCACGATTCGACTGTCATTCGAGTGTCAGTGGCAGGTGTCACTGTGGGGCACATGAGTGAGAAGAGTGACGCGACGACTTCGCCACGTGTCGACTGGGACGCGGCGGCCGCCGCCTTCGACGAGGAGCCCGACCACGGACTGCGCGACCCCGACGTGCGCGCCGCCTGGACCGGCCGGCTGCGGGCCTGGCTGCCGGAACGCCCCTGCGACGTGCTCGACCTCGGCTGCGGCACCGGCAGTCTGTCGCTCGTCGCCTCCGAACAGGGACACCGGGTGACGGGAGTCGACCTGTCCCCGGCCATGATCGGCCTGGCCCGCGCCAAACTCGCCGGGCGCGACGCCGCGTTCCTGGTCGGTGACGCCGCGGCGCCGCCCGTCGGGGAGGAGCGCTTCGACGTCCTGCTCGTCCGGCACGTGCTGTGGACGCTGCCCGACCCCGCCCGGGTCCTGCGCCACTGGCGCGCCCTGCTGCGTCCGGGAGGGCGGCTCGTGCTGGTCGAGGGTCTGTGGGGGACCGTCGCCCCGGTGGGCATACCGGCGGACCGGCTCACCGCGCTGCTCGCCCCGCTGAGCGACCGTGTGCGCGTGGAGCCGCTGTCGCGGGACGCCCGCCTGTGGGGCGGCCCCGTGACCGACGAGCGGTACGCGGTGGTGGCCCTCGTCTGACGCCCCCGACGGGCCGCTCACGCCAGGAGCGACTCCAGGCCGCCGTCCACGCGGGCGAGCGCCTCCAGTTCGTCCAGGGCGGCCATCGCGGCGGCGGCGGCCGCGGGGTCCCGCCGCGCGAGCCCGCTCTCGGCGAACTCGTCCTCGTCCAGCCGCCGTACGTCGCCGCCGTCGGCGGATCGCCACAGGTCCAGGTCGAGATCCTCCACGACCAGCTCACCGCCGGACAGGGCGGCCGGGCGGGTCACGTCGCAGTACCAGCCCTTCAGGCCGCCCGCCGCGTCGCGCACCTCCTTGACCGAGTACCAGCGCTCACGCCAGTAGTGCTCCGTGAACACGTCGCCCGCCTCGAAGCGGACGAAGCCGAAGTCCCGTACGCCCGCACCGGCCCAGGGCGCGCGCACCGTGATCCGCGAGCCGTCGTCGGACAGGACCTCGGCCGCGTAACGGATCTTCGTCCGCCCCGCCTTGACCAGGACGACGTCCACCTGACCCACCGGCTCAGCCGAGTTCGCGGACATACCGCACCTCCGACGCGCAGATCTCGTACCCGAACCACCGGTTGACCGCGAGCATCGCGTCGTTGCCCGCGTCGTTGCCGGTGTGCGCCTCCGTGTACCCCGCGGCGCGGGCCCGGTGCAGGGAGTGGTTCTTCACCAGCTTGGCCAGACCCCGGCCCCGGTGGGCACGGGCGGTCCCGGTCATCCCCGTGGCATACCTGCCCGCCGTGCCGGTGTGGGCCACGCTGAAGGCCACCGGGCGGCCGTCGGCCACGGCGACCGTGGTCAGCTCCCGGTTCAGATGCGGGTGCCTCCAGTACTCGTCGACCCAGGCCTCGTAGTCGCTCAGCTCGGTGGCGACGTCGCCCGGCTCGTCCGAGCCCGCCTCCGCGTCCAGTTCGAACAGCGGGCGCGGATCGTCCGCGAAGTCGGCGGCGGTGCGCAGCCGCACGCCGGGCGGCGGATCCTGCAACGGCGGCAGCGCGGCCCCGGCCAGGTCCAGCCGGAGGAAGTGGGCGCTGCGCCCGGCCCGGTAGCCGCGCCGCTCGGCGAAGGCCCGGTCGCCCGGCGTGTCCAGCACCCAGGCGAAGAGCTTCGTCGCCCCGTGCGCCGCGAGGTGCTCCTCGGCCGTCCTGACCAGCAGCGCGCCCGCCCCGCGCCCGGTGTGCGCCGGATCCACGTACACGTTGAGCGCGCCCTGGCCCGGCTCCGGACTGTCATGGACGACGTTCACCTGGGCCGTGCCGACGATCTCGCCGTCCGCCACGGCCACCAGCTTGCGGGCGTGGGCGCCGTGGTGGGAGAGCGTGAGGCCGTGCAGCACGGAGGCCGGGCTGAAGAACACGTAGGGCAGTGCGCGGTGCCGGACCCGGACGAAGCCCTCGATGTCGGCGGTGGACTCGGGACGCAGGTCGCGCACGGTGACGGTCATGGGGCGCACGCTACGGTCGGCCGGCCCGGGGACGCCTCCCATTTTCCGCCGGTGCGGGACAATCGGCCCGTGACCTTGAAGATCCATATCGATGACGGCGCCGCACCCTACGAGCAGGTGCGCGCGCAGATCGCCGAGCAGGCCCGGTCGGGAGCGCTGCCGGTCGGCTACCGGCTGCCGACGGTGCGCGGCCTCGCCGAGTCGCTCGGCCTCGCCGCGAACACCGTCGCCAAGGCCTACCGGGCGCTGGAGACCGACGGGGTGATCGAGACGCGGGGCCGCAACGGCACGTTCGTCGCCGCCTCGGGGCCGGCCGCGCACCGGGAGGCCGCCGGCGCCGCGGGCGCCTACGCCGAGCGGGCCCTGCGGCTGGGGCTCACCGAGGAACAGGCCACGGCAGCCGTCCGCGAGGCCCTCCGGGCGGCCTACGGGGCGTGACGGACGACCCATGACCGGCGCAGACCTGCGGTCCGTGCCGGGGCCGGTGGGACGGCCCGTCGCGGGAGGGCTCGGGACGGCCTGGCGCGTGACGTCCCCGCGGGGCAGGGCCCGGCGGGTCGCGCGACGGGGTGTGGTCAGCCGCGGGCGGCGAGCGCGCGCGGTGTGCGCGTCACCCGCAGGCCCGCCCGCTCCGCCGTCCTGCCGAACAGCGCCGCGTCGCCGACGGCCGCGCCGCCGGGGTCGTTGTTGAAGTACGCGTAGACGTCGGCGTCGCGCGCCCAGGTCGTCGCGACGCGGTCGACCCAGGTCTCCAGCGCCCGGTGCCCGTAGCGCGGCCAGGGTTGGGCCCGGCCCTGGTGGAAGCGGACGTACCCCCAGTCGGCGGTGCGCCACAGCGGAGTGACGGGCCGCGACGCGACGTCGGCCCAGCACAGGGCCGCGCCCCGGGACCGCAGCACCTCCCGCACCTCCGCCGTCCACCAGGAGTCGTGCCGCGGCTCCACCGCGACGCGGACGCCCGCCGGGAAGCAGGCCAGACAGGCGTCCAGCAGCCCCGGATCGCCGCGCAGCGTCGGCGGCAGCTGGAGCAGCACCGGCCCCAGGCGCGGTCCGAGCCCGGCCGCGTGGGCCATCAGCCGGTGCACGGGCTCCTCGGGGTCGCGCAGCCGTTTGATGTGGGTCAGATAGCGGCTCGCCTTCACCGTGACCGTGAAGTCCGACGGGACGCGCTCGGCCCAGGACGCGAAGGTCTCCCGCGAGGGCAGCCGGTAGAACGCGTTGTTGATCTCGACGGTGGCGAAGTGGGCGGTGTACTCCTCCAGCCACCGCCGCACGGGCACCTCCGCCGGGTACAGCACGCCCTTCCAGTCCTTGTACTGCCAGCCCGACGTACCGACGTACAGCGTCATACCTCCATCAAAACACCCGGGCCGCGTGCGTGTGCCCCGAGGCGGTCAGAGGTACAGCCCCGCGTCCGCCCCGCCCCGCGGCTCCGGCAGCGAGGCGGGGGAGACCCCCCGGCGCAGCGCGTACAGCTCCGCCAGGGTGGCGCCCTCGCGGCCGACCCCCTCCTCCGTGCCGAGCCAGTCCACCGCCTCCGCGCGGGTCAGCGGGCCGACCTCGATACGGGCCATGCAGCGGCCTGGGCGCACGACGGCGGGGTGCAGCCGCTCCAGGTCCTCGTTGGTGGTGACCCCCACCAGGACGTTGCGGCCCTGCCCGAGCAGGCCGTCGGTGAGGTTCAGCAGCCGCGACAGAGCCTGGCCCGCCGTGTGTTTGGCCTCGCCGCGGATCAGTTCGTCGCAGTCCTCCAGGAGCAGCAGCCGCCAGCGGCCCTTGCCGGTGCCGTCCTCCTCGCCGATCGCGATGTCCATGAGGTAGCCCACGTCGGAGAAGAGCCGCTCCGGGTCCAGGACGCAGTCCACCTGGCACCAGTCCCGCCAGGAGCGGGCCAGGGTGCGCAGCGCGGAGGTCTTGCCGGTGCCGGGCGGGCCGTGCAGCAGGAGCAGGCGGCCCGCGATGTCCTGCGGGGTCGTCGTCATCAGGCCGTCCATCGCCTCGGCGACGGGGGCCGTGTAGTTCGCGCGCACCTCGTCCCAGGTGCCCGCGCTGATCTGACGGGTCGTGCGGTGCGGTCCGCGCCGCGGGGAGACGTACCAGAAGCCCATGGTCACGTTCTCCGGCTGCGGTTCGGGCTCGTCCGCCGCGCCCTCGGTGGCCTCGTCGAGCACCTTGGCGGCCAGTTCGGCGGTGGTCGCGGTGACCGTGACGTCCGCGCCGCGGTTCCAGCGGGAGACCAGCAGCGTCCAGCCGTCCCCCTCGGCGAGCGTCGCGCTGCGGTCGTCGTCGCGGGCGACCCGCAGCACCCGGGCGTGCGCGGGCAGCAGGGTAGCGCCGGAGCGTACGCGGTCGATGTTCGCGGCGTGCGAGTACGGCTGCTCGCCGGTCGCGAAGCGGCCGAGGAACAGCGCGTCGACGACATCGGACGGCGAGTCGGAGTCATCGACGGTGAGCCGGATCGGCAGAGCGTCCTGTGGCTGGGCAGACATGCGGCCATGATCCGGCACCGGGGGCCCGTGCGCATCCGGTTTCCGTGGTCCGCGCGGTGTGTCGGCAATGCCGGACATGCTGCGTGCGGTGCGTTTCACCCCTTTGTCGAACGGCGGGTCAGGAGCCCTTCGGCACCCGCCCTTCCGGGTCGGGACGGGTCCGGCCCGTGCCGAACGGCGTGGCGGGGCCGAAAGGTTCTTGGCATGGACACTTCCCGTCAATGCGGCTGCTTGCTACGAAAGTTGTGGCAGAGAACCTGCTAAAGGAGGTTCCATGAGACGTTCCCGACTTGTCGTATTCGTCAGCTCAGTCCTCCTCGCCCTCGGCGCCACCCTCACCGGGGCGGGCGCCGCGCAGGGATCCCAACTCGCCGCCACCGGCGGCTATGTGGCCCTCGGCGACTCCTACTCCTCCGGCGTCGGCGCGGGGAGCTACCTCAGCTCCAGCGGCGCCTGCAAGCGCAGCACCAAGGCGTACCCGTACCTATGGAACGCCGCCCACGCCCCCGCCTCCTTCACCTTCGCGGCTTGTTCGGGAGCCCGTACGGGTGATGTCCTGGCGAGTCAGCTCGGCGGCCTGAACTCCTCCACCGGCCTCGTCTCGATCACCATCGGCGGCAACGACGCCGGCTTCGCCGACGTCATGACGACCTGTGTCACCAGCTCCGACAGCGGCTGCCTGAGCCGCATCGCCACCGCCCGGGCCTACGTCGACTCGACGCTCCCCGGCAAACTCGACGGCGTCTACTCGGCGATCAGCTCCCGGGCTCCGCACGCACGCGTCGTCGTCATCGGCTACCCCCGCTTCTACCGGGTCGGCGCCCTGTGCCTCGGCCTGTCCGACACCAAGCGCTCCGCCATCAACGGCGCGGCCGACTACCTCGACGCCGCCGTGGCCCGGCGGGCCGCCGCCCACGGCTTCGTCTTCGGCGACGTCCGCACCCCGTTCAGCGGCCATGAGATCTGCTCCGGCAGCTCCTGGCTGCACAGCCTCGACCTGCTGAACATCGGCGAGTCCTACCACCCGACCGCCTCCGGGCACTCGGGCGGCTACCTCCCGGTCCTCACCAGCGCGGCCTGACCGCCCGCCCCCGGCTCACTCGGACGGAGACGAGGAGGGGGAGGCCCCGCCCGACGGGGTCTCCGTCTCGCAGGTCACCGAGAACGGCACCGGCTGCGACGTCGCCTTCACCGGATCGCGCACCTCGACGGCGATGGAGTTGCGATAGGTGCCGCTCTCGGCGTACGTCGACACGATCACCTTGTCCTGCTTCGACTTCCCGCCGCCCGAGGGGAAGTCGAGCGTCTTCCAGGTCTGCCCGGACAGCTCGCCGTCCTTCGTCACCCAGCGGTAGGACACCGTCGCGGGCAGCCGCCCCACCGTGATCGTCGCGGTGAACGAGGGCGCGTCGGAGTCCTGCGGCGGGCACACGCCGGTGTAGTCCGTGTGGGAGCCGGCGACGGCGACCGAGACCGTCTGCTCCGGCGCGGCGGACGACGGGCTCCCGCTCGGGCTCGGGCTCGGCGACGCCGCGGCCGACTCGCTCGTCTCACGCTGCGGCGCGGGCGAACTCACCGCCTCCGAGGCGCTGTTCGTGACGTCGCCGGAATCGCCCTTGTCGCCGTCGTTCCGGTGCAGCAGCCCGTACGTCAGTCCCGCGACCGCCAGCGCCAGCACCGCGACACCCGCGACGAGGAGCACACCGGCCCGCCGGCCCCGGTCCGGCTCCGCCGGAGAGGGCGACCGCCCCGGCGCGCCGCCGGGTCCCGTCGCCCACGGCTGCGGCGCGGTCGGGCCCGTGGCGCCCGCGGAACCGTGCCGGAAGGGTTCGGCGCGGGTCGGCGCCGTCGGCGGAAAGGGCGCGTACGCCCCGCGGGCCGTACCGGGATCGCCGGAAGCGGAGGGCGTGCCCCCGGCCGCGACCAGCCGCAGGTCCCGCTCGGCCCGGTCGGCGGGCAGCCGTTCGGCCGGGTCCTTGCGCAGCAGGCCCTCGATGACCGGCGCGAGCGGTCCCGCGCGCCGCGGCGGCGGCAGCTCCTCGTCGACGACCGCCCGGAGCGTGCTCAGCGGAGTGTCGTACCGGAAGGGGGAGTTGCCCTCGACCGCCGCGTACAGCAGCACGCCGAGCGACCACAGGTCCGACTCGGGCCCCGGCGTACGGCCCAGCGCGCGCTCCGGCGCGAGGAACTCGGGGGAGCCGATGACCTCGCCCGTCATGGTCAGCGCGGAGGTGCCCTCGACGGTGGCGATGCCGAAGTCGGTGAGCACCACCCGGCCGTCGTTCGACATCAGCACGTTGGCCGGTTTGACGTCCCGGTGCAGCACGCCCGCCTCATGGGCGGCCCGCAGCGCGGCCAGCACCTCGGCGCCGATGTGCGCGACCCGCGCGGGGTCGAGCGGCCCCTCGGCGTCGAGCAGTTCGGCCAGCGAGATGCCGTGCACGATCTCCATGACGATCCAGGGCCGCCCGTCCTGGACGGCCACGTCGTACACGGTGACGACGTTGCGGTTCGCGACCCGGGCGGCCGCCCAGGCCTCGCGCTCGAGCCGGGCGTACAGGCGCTCGACGTCGGCGGCGGCCAGACCGTGCGGCGCGCGCACCTCCTTGACCGCGACCTCACGGTGCAGCACCTCGTCCCGGGCCCGCCACACCGTGCCCATGCCGCCTTCGCCGAGCGGCGTCAGCAGACGGTAGCGGCCCGCGATCAGACGTTCACTGCCCGGTTCTTCGGACACCGCGCCCCCATTTCGCTCTTCGCATCCGGGCGAAAACCTCCGCAACCCCACCAACGTAGCTCAGCTCAGTACGGATGCGGCCCCCCTGAGCACCAGTCCGGCGCCGAGGACCACCACGAGGAACGCGGACCACAGGGGCAGGTTGCGCCGCACGGTCGCCACGGCCGGGTGGGCCGTCCAGCGCGGCTGCCGGTCCAGCAGGCGGGTCGCCCCCGCGCCGAGCCGGACGACGGCGAACCCGGCGGCGGTCAGGGTCAGCGCGAGGCCGACGCCGTACGCGACGACGAGCAGCAGCCCGAACCAGGCCTGCCCGAGCGCGGCCGCGCCGACCAGCACGACGACCGCCGACGGGCTGGGCACCATGCCGCCGGCGAACCCGAGCAGGAGCGTGCCGCGCAGGGTGGGGGCGACGGCATGGGTGTGGGTGTGGCCGCCGTGGGTGTGGGTGTGGGTGTGCCCGTGGTCGTGGTCGTGGTCGGGTCCGTGTGCGTGACCGTCTTCGTGCCGGCGCTCGTGCCCGTGCTCGTGCGGACGGCCGTGGCCGTGACCGGGTTCGTGGCTGTGGCCGTGCCCGTGGCCGTCCGCGTCCTCGGGGACGGGATGCGCATGGGTGTGCGCAGTGGTGGCCCCGACCAGGGCGAGTTGACGGTCCGCGGCTCTCGCGGGCTCGCGGTCGGGCGAGTGACCGTCCTGCGGGTGCGGGTGCGGGTGCGGGTGCGGGTGGGTGTGGCCGTGCGCGGTGCCGCCCCGGCCGCGCCAGGCGCGGCGGGCCAGGGTCACGCCGGCGAAGAGCACCAGCGCGCCGCTCGCCAGCCCCAGCCAGGCGATCACCGAGGGCGCCGCGGCCGAACCGGCGGTGACGAGGAGGCCCAGGGCGACGACGCCGAGCGTGTGCGTGACGGTGACCGACGCGGCGAGCGGCAGCACGTCCTTCATCCGCGCCCGGCCGCCGCGGGCGGCCGCCGTCGCGGCCATGATGGTCTTGCCGTGCCCGGGGGCGACCGCGTGCAGCGCGCCGAGACCGACGGCGATCACCAGGGCCAGCGCGGCGAAGCCGAGCGTGAGGTGCTGCCGGGCGACCAGGTCGTCCAGGGCCCGTGTCCAGCGGTCGGCGCCCCGCGGCAGCACGGAGGCGGCCGGAGCGTCCCGGTCCTGCTCGACGAGCGCCGCGCCACCCGGCCGCACCCGCACGGACGCGGTCGACGTGTCCGCCGGAGAGGAGAGCAACTCCTTCGGATAGCTGGTCAGTTCGCCCGACAGCGACTTCTCCGGGACGTCGGACGCGGTGAGCGTCATCCGGTCGCCGCGCGCGGTGATCTCCCGCCAGCCGGGCCCGGAGGAGACGCCCGCGCTGTGGAAGCCGACGGATACGGAGTCCCCGGCGGCGACGTCGGACAGCGGGGCGGTCAGCCGGCACTCGACGCGCAGCGTGTCGAGCCCCGCCTGACCGGGCCGCACGGACGCCTTGCCCGCGCCCGCGGAAAGGGCCACGGCGCGGCCGTCGACGGTGAGCCTGCTCCCGGAGGCGGCCGTCGCACAGCGCTCCCGAGCCCAGGCGTCCATCCCGAGCCGCTCGATGTCCGGCTTCGCCTGGGTCGCCGGGATCTCGGCGAGGTCCTCGACGTGGTCGACGCGCAGCTGCCCCGGGGCGGCGACGAGGCCGTCGTAGCGGTTGACGGTGAAGTTGCCGAGCGGGTGCGCGCTCGCGCCGGTGGAAGGGACCAGCACGAGCGCGCAGCCGGCCGTGAGCACGGCCGCGCAAGAGGCGAACAGACGACGGGTGCTCACTTGCCCGCCTCCAGCGTCTTGAGGGCCGCGCGGGCCTGACGGGCGCCCAGCGGCGAGAACCCGGGGTTCAGCTTCAGCGCGGCGGACAGATGCGTCCGGGCGTCGGCCCGGTGGCCGGTGGCCTGCTCGATCATGCCGCGGTGGTAGAGGAAGGCCGCGTTGCGGTAGCCGGTGGCCGTGGCCTGCCGGGCGTAGGGGAGGGCCTCGGCGTCCTTGCCGTCGACGTGCAGGGCCCAGGCGAGGGCGTCCGCCGTGTGCACGGTGTGCCGGCGGGACCAGTCGTCGCGGGCCGCGCGCAGGGCCGTGGCCCGGTCGCCGTGGTCGGCGGCGGCGAGCGCGGTGTCCAGGTCGGCGTTGACGCCGTTGGCACGGGCGATCGCGGTCCACGCGTCGACGAGCGTGTACTGCTCCCCGGCCTTCGCACGGTCTGCGGCGCCGCCCCGGGCCTCGTACAGCTCGCCCAGCTCCACCAGCGGTGCGGGGAGCGGATAACGGGCGACGATCAGCTCCAGCCCCTTGACGGCCTCGGCCTGCCGTCCGCTCGCGGCCTGCGCGCGGGCTCGGCCCTCGAGTGCGGGGAGGTAGTTCTCGTCGGCGGCGAGGGCGCGGGCGTAGTGGGTGAGGGCGGTGGCGTAGTCGCCCTGGTTCCACGCGAGTTGGCCCAGCTGGGCGGCGACGTAGGCGATGTCGCCGGGCGAGGTGGCCGCGGTGAGCGCCCGCTCCAGGACCCGGCGGGCGGTGGCGACGTCGCCGCGCAGCTCGTGGACGTAGGCGTAGCGGGTGAACACCGGTACGCCGGGCCGCCGTCGGTCGGCGACGCGCACGGCCGCCTCGGCCTCGTCGTAGCGGCCCAGCTCGACGAGGGCGTCGACACGGGAGCACAGCGCCCGCTCGTTGTAGGGGTTCTGCTCCAGGACCCGGTCGGCCAGCTTCAGGGCGTTCGCGAAGTCGTGCCGGGCGGCGGCGAGGGCGGCCCGGCCGGCCAGCGCCTCGTCGTTGTCGGGACGCAGGGAGAGGGAACGCTTCAGCGCCTGCTCGGCCTGCGGGTAACGGGAGGGGTCGCCCTTGGTGCGGGCCTGCTCGACGTAGGCCAGCCCCAGGGTGGCCCAGCCACCGAAGTCCCTCGGCTGGACGCGCAGATGACCTTGCAGGGCGGTGATGCTCGCGTCGAGGTCGCCGCCGGCGAGGAGGCCGGGGGAGACCGCGGCGGCGGTCGACACGGGCATGTCCCGTCCCTCGTGGGCCGCGCCGAACGCGATCGCCCCGGCGGTCAGCGCCACGGCCAGCATGGCGGCGCAGGCGGTGAGCTGGGCGGCCCGCCAGCGACGCCCCGCGGCCCCCGCCCGCCGCACGGCGACGACCCGCTCGTCGACCGCGCCCCCGCCACCGGCCTCCGCGGCGGCGAGGTCATCGGCACCGGCGGGGGCCTGCGCACCGGCGGGCGCCTCCGCATCTGCGTCAGCGGTCGCGCCGGCGGCGTCTCGCGCACCGGGCCCGGTCGCGTCCGTGTCGGCCTGCGAACCGGCGAGGGCACGCGCGTCCGCATCTGCGCCCGCGCCCGCGTCCGTGGCGACGGCGCTCTCAGCGGTCGTGCCGGACTGCGGGGTGGCCGTCGTCCCCGGTGCGGCCCCGGTCGCGTGCCGCGGGCCGGAGGCCTCCGCGGAGGCGGGGGCGGCGGTCGGCGCCGGCTGTTCCCGGTGCGGGGCCGGTGCACCGCAGTCCGGTTCGCCGGTGACCGGCGCCGGTCGGGCGCAGACCGGTGGGGTGTGCTCCGGTTCGCCGTCGTTCGTCCGCGCGGACATGCCCTCTCCTAGGTCGCCTGGGGTGGTTCCGTCTGCTCACGTGGGGGCGGCGCGGCCCGCGCCGTGGGGGATGAATACGCGGGCCGCGCCAGTCGGTGGGACAGGGCCGGGGAGCGCAGGATTCTCCCCGGCCCGTTCAGGGGGAGGGCCTAGTAGGCCCGCCGCCGGCCACGCCACCACATCAGGCCGCCGCCGATGAGGAGGATGCCCGCCGCGCCCGCGCCCGCGGAGGATGCGATCAGCGTGGTGTTGTCGGTCGAGCCCGTGAGGGCGTCGCCGAGCTGGCTGCGGACGTCGGCGCCGCTCTTGGCGCTCGCGCCGCGCGAGCCCTCGGTGGGCAGGGCGACGTAGGGGAAGGACTTCTCGAAGCCCTTGTCGTTCTTGTCGACCGCGTCGCCCAGGTCGTTCTTGGAGCCCACCAGTTCGCCCTCGACGACCTGGAGCGAGGCGTCGATCACGTCGTCCGTGAGGCGGCGGCCGTTCGGGAAGCCCGCGTTGTCACCGTCGAGGACGCCCAGCCGCTTCGGGTGCATGGACGGCTTGATCGAGGTGTTGAGGCGCAGCTCCTCCGAAGGCGTCACGTACGGCGGCTGGTTGAGGCCCTTGACGCCCTTCAGGAACACGTCGACGAGGTCGTTGCGCGGCTCGGCCGGCGCCTTGATCTTGTAGATCGCCTCGATGAGCTTGGGCAGCTCCGGGTTGGTGACGTTCTTCAGGAACTGGCCGTCGTCCTTGGGCTGGGACGCGTTGAACCGGTCCTTGTCCTTGATCGGGTTGACGACCTCGTTGACCAGCGGGTTGCCCAGCCGGGAGACCTGCGAGTAGTAGCCCTGGGCGTTCTGGCGCTGGGTCGTCGACCAGATGCCGACGATCGGCTGGTGCTTCGACTCGGCGATCATGTCGCTCGGGAGCTGAAGCGCGATGGAGTTGACGTTGTAGCCCTTGAGCGTGTCGTTGCCGACCTCGGAGAGGTCGCCGCCGTAGAGCAGGTCGAAGACGCGCAGGTCCAGGAAGAACGGGTCGTCGGCCTGGCCGGCGAACGTCTTCGCGCCGTTGGGCAGCTTGTAGATCGCCTGGTCGCGCAGCTTCTTGTAGTTCGGCATCGACGCCTTGCCCACGTTCGACGGCGCCACCGGCACGTCGTCCGCGATCTTCGTCTTGTGCTCGACCTTCCCCTTCTTCAGCTTGAGCAGCTCGAGGTCGTACGTCTGCGTCACGTTCAGGTCGGGGTCGTACAGACTGTCGACGGCTCCGGTGTTGTAGAGGAACGTCTTCTTGTTCTTCGTGTGCGTCTTGAACGTGTAACGGAAGGTCAGGTCCTCCTTCGCGTCGCCGTTGTTGTCGATGTGCAGGTCGTACTGGGCGTCCTCGGCGAACGGGAAGAAGTTCGGGCCGCCCGCGGGCTCCTCGAACGGGATCCAGTTCGCGACGATCGTCGTCGTGTCCGGGTGGTCCGGGCTGACGAACGCGTACACGTCGGTGTTGTCGTACTGCGGGGTGCCCGAGATGAGAGGAGCCTCCCGGTGGCTGGAGGCGTAGGCGGCCCCCGGGGCCAACGTGGCGGCGCCGGCGGCTGCGAGCCCCCCGGCGGCCAGCGCACCGCATATGAGGGTCGCGACGCTCCTGCGTCCGTTGCCGCTCCTGGAGAAAGCTGTCATGCCGTCCGTCCTCTGTGCCAAGTTGCCTGACGGACAGTGATACGGAGCGGAGGGCGGGTTCGGATTGGTCCGGAGCGAAAAACTTTTTCTTTCCTGATCACCCGCGTTTTCGCCGCTCGGATCCGTACACATCCACCGGAGGTGTGTTCGTTTGCGGATGCCTGGTGTGACGGGACGGCCCGGGTGCGGGGGGCGCAGGGAGGGGGACGGCATGGAGGCGGACGAGCTTCTGGTGCTCGTGGCGGGGGGCGACCAGCGGGCCTTCGAACGGCTCTACGCCCTCGTCTCCGGACCGGTGTTCGGACTCGTGCGCCGGGTCGTCCGCGATCCCGCGCAGTCCGAGGAAGTCGCCCAGGAGGTGCTCCTGGAGGCCTGGCGCTCCGCGGGCCGCTTCGACCCGAACCGCGGCAGCGCCCTGTCCTGGATCCTCACCCTCGCCCACCGCCGCGCCGTCGACCGGGTGCGCAGCGCCCGCGCGGCCGTCGACCGGGAGCAGCGTGAGGCCTCCCGCTACCACGACCCCGCGTTCGACCAGGTGGCCGAGGAGGTCGAGGCGGGCCTGGAACGCCAGTTGGTCCGCCGCTGCCTGAACCGGCTGACGGAGCTTCAGCGTCAGTCCGTCACCCTCGCCTACTACGACGGTTACACGTACCGTGAGGTGGCCGACCGGCTGTCCCTGCCGCTGGGCACGGTGAAGACACGGATGCGTGACGGGCTCACGCGGCTGCGCGGCTGCCTGGGAGGCGCCGCATGAGTCTGCTCGGCCTGTTCCGCCGCGAGGACCCGCACTCGCTGGCCGCCCCCTACGCGCTGGACGCCCTCGAGACCGACGAGCGCCGCCGTTTCGAAAGACATCTCAAGGGCTGCGACCGCTGCTCCGCCGAGGTGCGGGAGCTGGCCGAGGACGCCGTGCGGCTGGCCTGGTCGGCGGCCGCCCCGCCGCCGGCCGCGATGCGCGAGCGGGTTCTGGCCGCCGTCCAGCGCACCCCGCAGGAGGCGTCGCGCGCGCCGGTGCGCGAGCACGCGCCCCAACTGCCCCCGCACGTCTGGGGCGCGCAGCCGCCGCCCCGCCGCTCCGGCGGCAGCTCCCACGCGTCCGGGCGCGGCGGGAAGCCCCGCGCGCGCCGTCCGCTGTTCGTGCCGCTGGTGACGGCCACGGCCGCCGCGGCCCTCGTGGTGGCGTCGCTCTTCGCCGTCCAGGCCGGGCGGACCCAGGACCGGCTGGACGCCGAGCGCGCCCAGGCACGTGAGATCGCCCACGTTCTCGCGGCTCCGGACGCGCGGGCGGGCAACGGGAAGGACGCCGAGGGCCGGAGTATCGGAGTGATCGCTTCCGTTTCGGAGGGGCGGGCGATCGTCACCTTGAGCGGATACGACGCGTTGCCCGCCGGGCGGGCGCATCAGCTGTGGCTCATGCGCCCGAACGCGCAACCGCGCTCCCTCGGGCTCTTCGCGGGCGACACGCCCCTGGTCGCCACCGGTCTCGACCGGGCGGCCACGTCACTCGCTGTGACCGTCGAGCCGGCCGCCGGATCGCCACAGCCCACTACTCAGCCGGTTGTCCAACTCACCCTGAAATCGGTTGGATTCGGAGAGTGATCGGAGAGGCGTCGTCAACCTCCTTACGGGGAAGGTGAATCAGGTGAGCTCGATACACGGGTGCCGCGACGGGGCGATAGGGTTACCCTGCCCGGGCCGGGTGGACTCGTACGGGTGGGGAGTGACATGGAACAGATAACGATGCACAGCAGGGCGCGGGTCCCTGCGATCACCTGCGGGAGCAGCGCGACGAGTTCGCGTCTGGACCGCCATCTCTCGGTGCTGGCGGGTCCCGCCGTCCCGCAGCGGGAGACGGCCGAGGCGACCTCGCTGATGCGGGAGCTGACCGCGCGTGAGCCCGTGCGCGACCACGGTTCCGGCAGGACGACGCGGGCCAGGGTCAGCCGCGTCTCGCTCTTCGCGCCACTGCGCCGACTGCGCCGTTCGCTCTTCGGCGGTCACCGGCACTGACCCGCCGGCACGTCGTCATGTACTGAGTCCCGCGCTCAGGCGGCCACACCGTCCCGGCGCAGCGCTGCGATCTCCTCGTCCGTCATCCCCACGGCACGCAGCAGCGCTTCGGTGTGCTCCCCGAGCGCGGGCACGTCCCCCATGCGTGCCTCCGCCCCGCCCGGCAGCGTGATCGGGGGCAGCAGCGCCCGCAGCGGTCCGACCGGCGTCCCCACCTCCCGCCAGCGGTCGCGCGCCGCGAGCTGGGGATGCTCGGCCAGTTCGTGCAGATCCCGCAGCCGCGCGCAGGCGATGCCCGCCGCCTCCAGTCGCGCCAGCGCCTCGTCGGCGTCCAGCGCGCCCAGCGCCCGCGCCACCAGGGCGTCGGTGCGCTCCCGGTTCCGCACCCGTGCCGCGTTCGTGGCGTACGCCGGATCGGTCCCCAACGCGGGCTGCCCGAGGACTTGTTCGGCCAGCCGCCGCCACTCACGGTCGTTCTGCACCGACAGCAGCACCCGGCCGCCGTCGGCCGTCGCGTAGGCGTCGTAGGGCGCGATCACCGCGTGCGCGAGACCGGTGCGGGCCGGGGCGGACCCGCCGTGCATCGTGTGGTGCAGGGGGTGGCCCATCCACTCCGCGAGCGCCTCCAGCATCGACACCTCCACCGGGCCGCCGCGTCCGGTGACGCCCCGCCGCACCAGAGCCGCCAGGGCGCCGGAGAAGGCGTACATGGCCGCCGCGACGTCCGCCGCCGGGATCCCCGCCTTCACCGGCTGCTCGGGCGTGCCGGTCACCGACACCAGGCCCGCCTCGCACTGTACGAGCATGTCGTAGGCCCGCTTGCCCGCGTAGGGGCCGGCCGGCCCGTACCCGGAGATGTCGACGGCGACCAGCCGCGGGTGCGCCGCGCACAGGGTGGCCGCGTCCAGGCCGAGCCGGGCCGCGGCGCCCTGCGCCAGGTTCTGCACGAACACGTCGGCGCCCGAGATCAGCCGCCGTACGACGTCCAGGCCGCGCGGGTCCTTCAGGTCCAGCGCGACGGACTCCTTGCCCCGGTTGCACCACACGAAGTGCGAGGCGAGACCGCCGGCGGCGGTGTCGTAGCCGCGCGCGAAGTCGCCGCCGTCGATCCGCTCGACCTTGATCACCCGGGCGCCGAGGTCGGCGAGCTGCCGGGTCGCGAACGGCGCCGCGACGGCCTGCTCGACGGCGACCACCGTGAGGCCCTCGAGGGGCAGGGGCTGCTGCGGGGGAAGGGGCGGCGGCGAGGGCCGGAGGGGCTGGTCCATGGAAGGGATCATGACCCCTGACCGGCGGCCCTGTCAGCAGCCCCCGCTCACCGGCGTCGACAGGCCCCGCCGGCACCCCGCACGCCGATCCGGACGACGGGCCCTAGCCTTCGCCCCGCGCGTACCGCCGTACGGCGAGCGGCGCGAAGACCGCGAGCAGCAGGACGCACCAGGCCAGCGACCCGGCCACCGGATGCGCCACGGGCCAGGCGGAGTGCGGGGGGACGGGCGCGTTGCCGAACAGGTCCCGCAGGGCCGTGGTCACCGCGCTGAGCGGGTTCCACTCGGCGAGCGTGCGCAGCCAGCCCGGCAGGCCGTCGGTCGGGATGTAGGCGTTGGACATCAGGGGCAGCAGGAACGTCGCGCTGCCCAGCTGGCCGGCCGCCTCCTCGCTGCGCGAGAGCAGCCCGAGGTGGATCCCGGTCCAGGTGCAGGCGAACCGGAAGAGCAGCAGCAGGCCCAGCGCGCCGGCCGCGGCCGCGGCCGAGCCCTCCACCCGCCAGCCGACGGCCAGCGCCACCAGGAGGAAGGGCGCCGTCCCGGCCGCGGTGACGACGAGGTCGGCCGCGGCCTGTCCGAGCGGCACCGCCGCCCGGCTCACCGGCAGCGTGCGCAGCCGGTCCGTCACCCCGCGGTGGACGTCCTGGGCCGCCTGGAACATCCCGGTCATGATCCCGTTGGCGGCGGTGGCCACCAGCAGGCCCGGCACGAGGAAGGACCGGTACTCCTCGCCGGGCATCGACAGGGCGCTGCCGAAGAAGTAGCCGAAGAACAGCAGCATGGTGATCGGCATGCTCTGGGTGAGGATCACCAGCGCCGGGTTGTTGCGGACCCGCAGCAGTTGCCGGCCCAGTATGGCCGTTCCGTCGTACGTGAGGGCGGCGGCGCTCATGCGGCGATCTCCTGTTCGGCCGTGAGGTGCAGGAACACCTCGTCGAGGGTCGGGGGGCGCAGTGTCGCGTCGAGCAGCGGCACGCCCGCCGCGTCGAGTTCGCGCACCAGGCGGGGCAGGGTGAGCGTGGTGTCGCGGGAGACCGCGCCGACGCTGGCGCGGGCCGGGTCCGGCGCGGCTTCGGCGCCCGTGATCCGGGCCAGCGCCGCGGCCGCCCTCGGCAGGGCCGCCGGATCCGCGACGACGGCTTCGGCGTAGGAGCCGATCGACGCCTTGAGGTGCCGGGGCGAACCGGTGTGCGCGACGCGGCCGCGGTCCACGAGGGCTATGTCGTCGGCGAGTCGGTCGGCCTCCTCCAGGTACTGGGTGGTCAGCAGGACCGTCGTGCCGTCCCGCCCGAGTTCGCGCACGGCGTCGTGGACCTCGCCCCGGCCGGCCGGGTCCAGTCCGGTGGTCGGCTCGTCGAGGAAGAGGACTCGGGGCCGGCGGATCAGGGCGGCGGCGAGGTCCAGGCGACGGCGCATGCCGCCCGAGTAGGTGGCGGCGGACCGGTCGGCGGCCTCGTCCAGCCCGAACCGGGCGAGCAGGTCGTCGGCGCGCGCCGCCGGACCGCGCACCCGGTGCAGACGGGCGAAGAGCCGCAGGTTCTGCCGCCCGGTGAGGTCCCCGTCCACCGTGGCGTACTGCCCGACGACGCTGATGGCGCCGCGCACGGCCGCGGCCTCCCGGACCAGGTCGTGGCCGGCGATCCTGGCCGAGCCCGCGTCGGGGCGCAGCAACGTGGTCAGCAGCCGGACCGCCGTGGTCTTGCCCGCGCCGTTGGGTCCGAGGAGCGCGCAGACCGTGCCGCGCGGGACGGCGAGGTCGAGGCCGCGCAGGGCGCGCACCTCGCCGAACCGCTTCTCCAGACCTTCACTAAGTACATCGTACGTAGAAGTCATGCCGCGACCATAGCGCACTACGTACGGTGTACGTAACTACCATGGTGGCCGAGGTGATGTTTCGATGGCGGGCCGAGCGGCCGTACCCGAAGTGATCTGGGCCCGTCCCGAGCGGACGGGCCGCGGACCCAGACCCGCGTACACGCGCGCCGACATCGCGGCGGCCGCCGTGCGCACGGCCGACGAGGGCGGCCTCGACGCCGTGTCCATGCGGCACGTCGCCGCCGCCCTGGGCTGCGGGACCATGTCGCTGTACAACTACGTCCCCCGCAAGGAGGACCTCTACGAACTGATGGTGGACGCCGTCAGCGGCGAGCACGAGCTGTGGGAGCCCGGCGGGGACTGGCGGGCGGACATGCGCCGGGTCGCCCACGACACCCGGGCCCTGATGCGCCGCCACCCCTGGCTGCCCAAGCTCATGTCACCGGCCTACGGGTTCAGCCCCAACGCCCTGCGCTACCTGGAGCACTGTCTCGCCTGCCTGGATCCGCTGGACATGAAGTACGGCATGAAACTCCAGCTCGTCGCCATGCTCAACGCGGTCGTGACGACCTATGTGGCGAGCGAGCTGGCCACCGCCGAGCGGGTCCGCTCCCTGCCCTGGTCGGAGGAGCAGGAGAACGCGGTGCGGATCGCCTACCTGGGGAGCCAGGTGGCCGGCGGGGCGTTCCCGCGGATGGCGGCGGCGTTCACGGAGGACGCGGGGCCCATCGACCTGGAGGCGGTGTTCGCGACGGCCGTGGACCGGGTGCTGGACGGCTTCGTGCCCCGGGGGTGACCCTCACAGCAGCGCGAACTGGCCCTCCGGGCCCTCCTCGTGATGGTCCAGCACGGTCGCCGGGCGGCGCGCGGAGGCCGGCACCGGCAGCACGCCCGCCGCGCGCAGCTCCGCCGCGGTGAGGGCGTCGGGCACCGTCCATCGCGCCTGCCGCACGCGGACCTCGGCCAGCAGCGTCAACACGGTGACCAGCTCCAGGAGTTCGGACGTCCAGGCCTGCTGCCAGGCCGCCGGCCGGATCGCCGCGAGGCCGCCCGGCCCGGCGTCCCGCGCGGTGCGCGCCGCGAACCACCGCTCCAGCACCCGCTCCCCGCCGGTCTCGAAGTCCCAGGCCTCCGGCGGAACGGGGGAGATGCGGCCCTCGTCGAGGTGGAGGGTCTCGGCGTCGCGGTCGTAGCGCAGGGTCAGCGGGCGGGACGGGAGCGGGGCACGGACGTAGGGCCGGCGCCCGCCGGGCAGCCGCGGGCGCTCGCCGTCGCGGCGCAGCAGCCACAGCGCGCGCCGGCCCGAGGCCACGCCCTCGGCCCAGAACCCGGGGTCCCGGGTCAGCGGGACGGTCAGATCGGGGCGGACGGCGGTCAGGGTCCAGGCCAGGAAGTCCACCGGGTCGTCGGAGAGGCCGAGCCGGCGCAGCAGGTCCGGCAGGCCCGGCGCGAGGTTGGGTTCCTCGCCGCCGGGCCGCCGGTACAGGGGCCGGATCCGGCCGGGCCGCACCAGCGGCAGCAGCGACGTCACCAGCAGGGGCGGCTCGGGCGTCTCCACCACGAAGACCTGCCGTTCGTCCGCGACCCGCCACAGCTCGGGGCGGGCCGCGTCGATGAGGCGCTGGTCGGGGATCAGCCACTGCTCGTCGAAGGGCGCGGCCAGTACCCGGACCGGCTCGGGGCACGGGCCCGAGGCGCGCGCCAGCCTGCGCGTCCCGCCCCGCGGGCCGGGCAGCTGTCCCACCGCCGAGTGCAGGGTGCGCGAGCGCGTCGGCTCGAAGAGGGCCTCGCGGTCCGCGCCTTCGGCCTTCAGCAGCGCGTCCCAACGGGCCTTCAGGGACGCCGGGTCGGGCGCCGTCGGCCACCCCCGGCCGAGCCGCGGCGGTGCGACGGACCACGGCATGAGGTCCGCCAGCGGCGGAGCGTCGTCGTGCGTCACGCCGGGCATCGTACGACGGCTCGCGGACCGCGCGGCACGGCTCGTCACGTCGCGTCGAGCGTGACCGTGAACGAGAAGCGGTCGCCCCGGTAGTGGATGACGGCCGCGTCGAGCACCCGGCCCTCGGCGTCGTGCGTGACCCCCGTGTAGTGCAGGATCGGGCTGAGCAGCGGGACCTGGAGCAGCCGTGCCGTCTCCGGGTCCGCCAGCCGCGCCTCCACGGTGTCGGTGATCCTGCCGATGTCCGCGCCGACGACGTCCCGCAGCACCTTCGTCATGGGCCAGCGGACCAGGTCGTCGGGGTCGATGAGGGCGGCCAGCTCGGGGCGGACGTAGTTGCGGGCGTGGTTGGTGGGCTCGCCCGTCTCCTCGTCGCTTCTGAGGCGGTGGTAGGCCGCCACCTCGGCCAGGTCCGGGAAGTGCTCGGCGACCTCGGCGGGGACGGCCGTGCGGCCGTGCTCCAGCAGCTCGGTCGTCATGCCGGACTGCTGGGCCACGATCGCGTCGACCGAGCCCAGCAGCCGCACCGGGGCCCCGCGCCGGGCCGTCGGCTCGATGAACGTGCCCCGGCGCCGGTGCCGGGTGATCAGCCCCTCGTCCTCCAGCTCCTTCAGCGCCTGCCGCATGGTCAGCACGCTCACCCCGTAGTGCCCGGCCAGCTGTTCCTCGGTGGGCAGCCGGAGCGGGTCGCGGGGCGAGCGGCCCAGTATCGAGGCGCGCAGCGACTGCGACACCTGGTACCAGAGCGGCAGCTTGCGGGTGAGGACGATCGAGTCCGGGGCGAAGGAGGTCACGGGCTATCCGTACCGGTCGGCACCGTTCAGTGCAATGTGCCGTCGGCGGGCCGGAAGTGCCGTTCGAGGCCCTGCCAGACGTCGTCGTAGCGCTGCTGCAGATGGTCGGCGCGTGCGGCCTGCGGGGTGAGGACGAGCGGCCAGCGCGTCTCGAACATGAACGCCAGCCCGTCGTCGACGCGCTGCGGCCGCAGCTCGGCGGCGCTGGCGCGGTCGAAGGTCTCCCGGTCCGGGCCGTGCGCCGACATCATGTTGTGCAGCGAACCGCCGCCCGGCACGAAGCCCCCCTTGCCGGCCGTCTTGGCGTCGTACGCGCCCTGGATCAGGCCCATGTACTCGCTCATCACGTTGCGGTGGAAGTACGGCGGCCGAAAGGTGTCCTCGCCGACCAGCCAGCGCGGCGCGAACACCACGAAGTCGACGCCGGCCAGCCCGGGGGTGTCCGAGGGGGAGGTCAGCACGGTGAAGATCGACGGGTCCGGGTGGTCGTAGGAGATCGTCCCGATGACGTTGAAGCGGCGCAGGTCGTACACGTACGGCGTCAGGTTGCCGTGCCAGGCCACGACGTCGAGCGGGGAGTGGCCGTAGGTCGCGCTCCACAGGTGGCCGCAGAACTTGTTGACCACCTCGACCGGGCCCTCGACGTCCTCGTAGGCGGCGACGGGCGCGCGGAAGTCGCGGGGGTTGGCGAGCCCGTTGGCGCCGATCGGCCCGAGGTCGGGGAGGCGGAAGAGCGCGCCGTAGTTCTCGCAGACGTAGCCGCGCGCGGAGGCGTCCAGCAGGTCGACGCGGAAGCGGACCCCGCGCGGGATCAGCGCCACCTCGCCGGGCCCGGCGTGCAGCAGCCCGAACTCCGTGCGCAGCAGCAGCCCGCCCTCCTCGGGGACGATCAGCAGCTCGCCGTCCGCGCTGCTGAAGACGCGCTCCATGGAGGCGTTCGCGTGGTAGAGGTGCACGGCCATGCCGGAGCGCTGGGCCGCGTCGCCGTTGCCGCCGAGCGTCCACAGGCCGGCGAGGAAGTCCGTGCCGGCGGGCGGCTCGGGCAGCGGGTCCCAGCGCAGCCGGTTGGGGTCGGGGACGGTCTGCGCGAAGGGACCGGTGCGGATAGCGCCGTCACCGCACCGGGTGAACGCCGGATGCGCGGCCGAGGGACGGATCCGGTACAGCCACGAGCGGCGGTTGTGGGCGCGCGGCTCGGTGAACGCCGTGCCGCTGAGCTGCTCCGCGTACAGGCCGAGAGGCGCCCGCTGGGGGGAGTTGCGGCCCTCCGGCAGGGCGCCCGGCACCGCCTCGGAGGCGTGCTCGTTGCCGAACCCGGAGAGGTAGGCCAGCCCCTCGGCCGTCTTGCGTGCGTCCCCGCTGCTCATCATGGCTCCCTTGCCGACTGAATCCTGTGCATCACCGTAGGATTGCGGTTTCCCGGATGCAAGAGGGCCGGGACTCCTCCTCTCGGAGGACGATCACGGCGGGCCCGGAACCAGACTTCAGGGGGACCCGCGGGCCGCACCGTTGCTCTAGTGTCCCGATCATGTCGTGGACGCGCACCCTTCCCGCCGCGCTCGCGGTCTGTGTCCTGCTGCTGACCGGATCCGTGGGCTGCGGCTCCGGCGGTACACGGGACGCCGGGGAGACGGACTCTCCCGCGCCCGCGGGCAAGGTGCTGGACCACACCGACGACGACGGGCGCCACTACCGCGAGGTGGCGAAGAAGGGCGCCCCCGAGGTCGGCGTGGAGGTCCAGCCGGACGCCGCCCGCGGCGGCTGGGACGTGCGCGTGAAGCTGGCGCGGTTCACGCTCTCGCCGTCGGGAACGGCGCAGAAAGCGGTCGCCGGCCGCGGTGTCGCCCGGCTCTACGTCGACGGCCAGCAGGTCGCCGACCTGCGCAGACCCTCGTACCGCATCCCGGCCGGCTACCTCCCGCACGGCACCCACGAGGTCACCGTCCGCCTCTACGCCGACGACACGACGGTGTGGGCGGTGGAGGGCAGGCCGGTGGAGGCCACGGCGGACGTCACGGCGTCGGAGCGGTCGCCGGCCGCGTCCGCGCCCGCCTCGCCGTCCCGACCGCCGTCGCCCTGAGCGCGTCGTCCTGGGCGCGTCGGGCTGAGTGCGGCGGGCGCTTTTGCTCGTACACAGGGGCGAGGTTCACCTCGACGCGGGGGAAAGGCATCATGAGGTCCGTGCCCCAAGCGACATCGCTCCGTCGTGCGCCCGTGCAGCGGCGCAGTGCCGAACGGCTGACGAGAATCCTCGACGCCTGCGCCGACCTCCTGGACGAGGTGGGCTACGACGACCTGAGCACCCGGGCCGTGGCCGAGCGCGCGGGGGTCCCCATCGGCTCCGTCTACCGCTTCTTCGGCAACAAGCGCCAGATGGCCGACGCGCTCGCCCAGCGCAACCTCGAACGCTACGCCGAGCGCGTCACCGAGCGGCTGAAGGGGGCCGGCCGGGGGGACTGGCGGGCCGCCATGGACGCCGTGCTCGACGAGTACCTCGCCATGAAGCGCACCGCGCCCGGCTTCTCCCTGGTCGACTTCGGCAACCAGATCCCGGTCGGCGCCCGGCACGCCGAACCCAACCACCGCGTGGCCGACCGCCTCACCGACCTGCTCTCGGAGCACCTCGTCCGCGCCCCCGACGACGACCTGCGCCGTGTCTTCCTGATCGCCGTGGAGGCCGCGGACACCCTCGTCCACCTGGCCTTCCGCGTCGACCCGGAGGGCGATCCGAAGGTGATCGAGGAGACCCGCGAGCTGCTGCGCGCCTACCTGGCGCGGGTGCTGGACTGACGGCCGCGGCCGACCCCTCCCCACGGGGCATACCGCTCGGTATGCTCACCCGGGAGAAGGCGCCGCTGCCCCCAGGAGGACCCGTGTCCCGCACCGCCCTGCGAATCTGCCCGTTGTGCGAGGCCACCTGCGGGCTCACGCTCACCATCGAGGGGACCCAGGTCACCGGCGCCCGCGGCGACCGGGACGACGTCTTCAGCAAGGGCTTCATCTGCCCCAAGGGGGCCTCCTTCGGCGCCGTGGACGGCGACCCCGACCGGCTGCGGACCCCGCTGGTGCGCAAGGACGGCGAACTGCGCGAGGCCACCTGGCAGGAGGCCTTCGACGCCGTGGCCGCGGGCATCCGGCCGGTCGTCGAGCGGTACGGGGCGAACTCCGTGGGCGTCGTCCTCGGCAACCCCAACGTGCACACCATGGCCGGCGCGCTCTACCCGCCCGTGCTGATCGCCGGACTCGGCACCCGCAGCCTCTTCACCGCCTCCACCGTCGACCAGATGCCCAAGCACGTCTCCAGCGGACTGCTCTTCGGCGATGCCAACGCGATCCCCGTCCCGGACCTCGACCGCACCGACCACCTCCTGCTCATCGGCGCCAACCCCCTGGAGTCCAACGGCAGTCTGTGCACCGCCGCCGACTTCCCGGGCAAGCTCAAGGCGCTCAAGGCGCGCGGCGGCACGCTCACCGTCGTCGACCCGCGCCGCACCCGCACCGCCGCCCTCGCCGACCGGCACATCCCCGTGCGGCCCGGCACGGACGCGCTGCTCCTCGCCGCCATGACCCACGTCCTCTTCGACGAGGCCCTCGTCGCCCTCGGCGCGCTGGCCCCGCACGTCGAAGGCCTCGACGAACTCGCGGCGGCCGTCGCCGAGTTCACCCCCGAAGCGGTCGCCGAAGCCTGCGACGTGGAGGCCGCGCTGATCCGCACCCTGGCCCGCGAACTCGCCGCCGCCCCCACCGCAGCCGTCTACGGCCGCATCGGCAGCTGCACCGTGCCCCACGGCACCCTCGCCAGCTGGCTCGTCGACGTCCTCAACATCCTCACCGGCAACCTGGACCGGCCCGGCGGCGCGCTCTTCCCGCAGGCCGCCACCGACCGCACCCCCCGCCCGGCCGGACCCGGGCACGGCTTCCGGCTCGGGCGCTGGCACTCCCGGGTCGGCCGGCACCCCGAGGCCAAGGGCGAACTGCCGCTCTCCGCGCTCGCCGAGGAGATCGACACCGCAACCGACGAGGGCGAACCGGTCCGGGCGCTCATCGCCGTGGCCGCCAACCCCGTCCTGTCCGCTCCCGACGGCGACCGGCTCGACAAGGCCCTCGGCGGCCTCGACTTCATGGTCAGCGTCGACCCCTACCTCAACGAGACCTCGCGCCACGCCGACGTCGTGCTGCCCCCGCCGCCGCCCTCGCAGAGCCCGCACCACGACTTCGCCTTCAACACCCTCGCCGTGCGCAACCAGGTCCGCTACACCCGCCCGGCCGTCCCGCTGCAGCCCGGCCGGATGGCCGAGACCGAGATCCTCGCCCGGCTGACCCTCGCCGCCACCGGCATGCACGGCGCCGACCCCGGCGCCGTGGACGACCTCGTCGTCGGCCAGACCCTCGGCAAAGCGGTCGCCGACCCGCACTCGCCCGTGCACGGCCGCGACCCGCACGACCTCGCCGCACAGCTCACCGGCGACACCGGCCCCGAGCGCCGCCTGGACATGATGCTGCGCCTGGGCCCCTACGGCGACGGCTTCGGCGCCCGCCCGGACGGACTGAGCCTGGCCCGGCTGCTCGCCGCGCCGCACGGCATCGACCTCGGCCCGCTGCGCCCGCGGCTGCCCCAGCCGCTGAAGACGCGCAGCGGCCGCGTCGAACTGCTGCCCCGGCCCATCGCCGACGACCTCCCGCGGCTGCGGGAGGCCGTGCGCCGGCCCGCGGACGGACTCGTCCTCGTCGGCCGGCGGCACCTGCGCTCCAACAACAGCTGGATGCACAACGTCCCCGCCCTCACCGGCGGCACCAACCGCTGCACCCTGCACATCCACCCCGAGGACGCCGAACGGCTCGGGGTGCGCGACGGCGCGCCGGTGCGGATCAAGGGCGCCGGGGGAGAGGTGACCGCGCCGGCCGAGGTCACCGACGGCGTGCGCCGCGGGGTCGTCAGCCTGCCGCACGGCTGGGGGCACGACCGCCCCGGCACCCGCCTGAGCCACGCGGCGACCGTCCCCGGCGTCAACGTCAACCAGCTCCTCGACGGCAGTCTGCTGGACCCCCTGTCGGGCAACGCCGTCCTCAACGGGGTGCCGGTCGACGTGGCCACCGTCCCGGCCCCGTGAGCCGAGCAAAGCTGTGACCTGGAGTTTTGCGCTTATTGCTCGCAGGTCAACGTCTTGTTAACACGGTTTGAACGGACCTAACGTCGACCCACCGCCGACCCCCAGGTGGGATGTTCAAGGGCGAACGTTAGGTATCCACTCATGCTGACCATCCTCGGCTTCGCCATGATCGCGACCTTCCTGGTCCTGATCATGCTGAAGAAGATGTCGCCGATCGCGGCGCTCGTGCTGATCCCGGCGCTGTTCTGCGTCTTCGTCGGAAAGGGCGCCAAGCTCGGCGACTACGTCCTCGACGGCGTCACCTCCCTCGCCCCGACCGCGGCGATGCTCATGTTCGCGATCGTCTACTTCGGTGTGATGATCGACGTCGGCCTCTTCGACCCGGTCGTGCGGGGCATCCTCAAGTTCTGCAAGGCCGACCCGCTCCGCATCGTCATCGGCACGGCCCTGCTCGCCGCGATCGTCTCCCTCGACGGCGACGGCTCCACCACCTTCATGATCACCGTCTCGGCGATGTACCCGCTGTACAAGCGCCTGAAGATGAGCCTGGTCGTGATGACCGGCGTCGCGGCCATGGCCAACGGCGTGATGAACACCCTGCCCTGGGGCGGTCCGACCGCCCGCGCGGCCACCGCCCTCAAGCTCGACGCGAGCGACATCTTCGTGCCGATGATCCCGGCCCTGGCCGTGGGGCTGCTCTTCGTCTTCGTCCTCGCCTACGTCCTCGGCCGCCGCGAGCGCACCCGACTCGGCGTGCTGACGCTGGACGAGGTGCTGGTGGGCGGTCACGTCCAGGAGAAGGGGACGGAAAAGGACCGGGAGCAGGCCGAGTTGAGCGAGACGGTCCTCGTCGGCGCCGGCGGCTCCGGCGCGGGCCGGGCCCCCGGGCCCGCCGCCCCGTCCGCGGGCTCCGGTGCGGCCGTCGGCGACGACGGGAGCGACGACGCCGGCGACGACACCGATGACGACGGTTTCCAGGGCCTCGACCCGCGACGGGCCACGCTGCGCCCGAGGCTGTACTGGTTCAACGCGCTGCTCACGGTCGCCCTGCTGACCTCCATGATCATGGAGTGGCTGCCCATCCCGGTGCTGTTCCTGCTCGGCGCCGCGCTCGCCCTGACCGTCAACTTCCCGCACCTCCCCGACCAGAAGGCGCGGCTCGCCGCCCACGCCGACAACGTCCTCAACGTCTCCGGCATGGTCTTCGCCGCCGCCGTCTTCACCGGCGTCCTCCAGGGCACCGGCATGGTCGACCACATGGCCACCTGGATGGTGGACGTCATCCCCGCCGGCATGGGCCCGCACATGGCGCTCGTCACCGGCGTCCTGAGCCTCCCGCTCACGTACTTCATGTCGAACGACGGCTTCTACTTCGGCGTGCTGCCGGTCCTCGCCGAGGCCGGCGCGGCCCACGGCGTCACCCCGCTGGAGATGGCCCGCGCCTCCCTGGTCGGCCAGCCCCTGCACATGTCGAGCCCTCTCGTCCCGGCCGTCTACGTCCTCGTCGGCATGGCACGGGTCGAGTTCGGCGACCACACCCGGTTCGTCGTCAAGTGGGCCGCCTGCACCTGCCTGGCCATCCTCGGCGCGGGCGTCCTGTTCGGGATCATCTGAGCCTGCCGTGGAGGGACTTGTGAGGCCCGGTGGGAACCGCGGCTGGCTGCTCCGCCTCGTCATCGCCTTCGGCTTCGCGCAGGGGGCGGTGTCCATGGCCCGGCCCGCCGTGTCCTACCGGGCCCTCGCGCTGGGCGCGGACGAGCGGGCGATCGGCGTCATCGCGGGCGTCTACGCCCTGCTGCCCCTGTTCGCCGCCGTGCCGCTCGGCCGGCGCACCGACCACGGCCGCTGCGCACCCCTGCTGCCCGTCGGCGTGGTCCTGATCTCCGGCGGCTGCGTGCTGAGCGGCGTGGCGGGTTCGCTGTGGGCGATGGCCCTGTGGAGCGGGGTCATGGGACTGGGCCACCTCTGCTTCGTCATCGGCTCCCAGACGCTCGTGGCCCGGCAGTCCGCACCGCACGAACAGGACCGCAACTTCGGCCACTTCACCATCGGAGCCTCCCTCGGCCAGCTGGCCGGCCCGGTCGCGGCCGGAGCGCTGATCGACGGCGCGGACATGGCGCGCAGCAGCGCCCTGGCCCTGCTCGTCGCGGGCGCGGGCTGCGCGACGGCGTTCACCTCGCTGTGGCGCGTGGAGCACCGCGGCGCCGCGGCCGGCCCCCGCGGCGGGCCGGGCGGCCGCGTCCCCGTCGGCCGCATCCTGCACACGCGCGGTGTCCCGGCCGGCATCCTGATCAGCCTCTCCGTGCTGTCCGCGACCGACATCCTCACCGCCTACCTGCCGGTGGTCGGCGAACACCGGGGCATCGCCCCGGCCGTCGTCGGCGTGCTGCTCAGCGTCCGCGCCGCGGCCTCCATCGCGTGCCGGCTCGTGCTCACCCCGCTGCTGAGGCTGCTCGGCCGCACGGCGCTGCTGTGCGGGACCTGTCTGCTGGCGGCGCTGCTGTGCGCCGCGATCGCGCTTCCGGCGCCGGTCGGGGTGCTGGGCGCGATCCTCGCGGCGCTCGGGTTCTGCCTCGGGGTCGGACAGCCGCTGTCGATGACGACGGTGGTCCGGGCGGCGCCGGACGGCGCCCGCTCCACCGCCCTCGCGCTGCGCCTCACCGGCAACCGGCTCGGGCAGGTCGCCGCCCCGGCCGCCGCCGGACTGGTGGCCGGGGCCGCGGGCGTGGCCGCGCCGTTCGTGATGCTCGGGGCGCTGCTGCTGCTGTCGTCGGGGGTGGCCGCGCGGTCCTCGGGAGGCGGACGCGGGGACGAGGGCGGGGACGGGGGCGGCACGCCGGTCCCGGACGGCCGCCTGCCGGGGGCGAGGGTGCGAGGCCGCCGGGCCGGGGCGGGCTTGCGCCGGTCGGGCGATGTCTGACGGCGCGTCGGGCGGCGCTCCCACCGTCGGGAGCGCCGATGTGAAAGAGAGTCAGGTGCAAGAGCGATTTGTATGAAAATCGTCCTGACTCGGAGGAATGCGCATGTCCAGCTCGACGCTCCCGCCCGCCTTCGGCGCCCGCCTCGGCGCCACGGCCCTCACGGTGCTCGCCGCCGCGGGTTTCACCTGCCTCGCGGCACCGACCGCCGTGGCCGTAGGGGAGGCCGGCGACATCAGGATCCACCGCGAGCAGGTGCCCCCCGGCGTCTCCAAGGACGACCCGGTGGCCTGCCGGTTCTACCTCGACGCCGCCAACTTCGGTGAACTCCCGACCGTCGGCTACACCATCAAGGCCCGGCCGCCGGCCCCCGACACCGCCACCGTCACCGGCACCATCACCCTGACCGACGGCGCCGGGCACACCGACACCCTGGGGCTCGCCGAAGGGTCCTACACGCTCGAGTGGACCCTCCCCGCCGCCGCCCCCGGCGCCCCTCCGGCCCCCTCGCCCAAGGTGAAGGTCTTCAAGATCAACTGCCCCGAGGGTCAGCGCGGCGGCAACCAGGGCCCGAACCGGCCGATCACCGACGACGGCCGTGAGGTCGCGGCCCCCAACGGCCAGGGCGGCGGCGGACAGGCCGGCTCCGGGCAGGGCGGCAACGGCTGGAGCGGCGAGAAGGGCGGCGGCCCGGCCGGCGGCGTCCACGCCGGCGGCGGCGGTCTCGCCGACACCTCGCACTCCTTCACCCCGCTGGCGGGGGCCGCGGCGGTCGGTCTGGTGGCCGTCGGCGGCGTCGCCTACTTCCGACTGACCCGCCGGCGCAACCATGGTGCCGCGTAGGCGCGTACGCAGGCCCTGGTACCGGACGCGAGTCTTCCGCCTCACCAGGACGGCCGCCCTCACGGCCGTCCTGGTGACGGTCGGAGTCCGGTGCGGGGGACACGGCGCCCCGGCCGCCCCGGCCCGGGCGGGCGGGGCGGCCTCCCACGCCGCGGCCGCCGCCCCGGCCCCCGGGGGCGACGGCGAGCACGACCGGTCGGAGGGCAAGAAGGGGTCCGAGCGGCCCGAGCCCCCGCCGCGCCCGCTCGACCGGTCCCCGGCGACCACCCTGCGGGTGCCCTCCCTGGGCATCGACGCACCGATCGTCCCGCTCCGGCTCGGCCCCGACCGCCACCTCGGCACACCGCCGGTCGACGACCCCGAACTCGTCGGCTGGTACGCGGGCGGCCCGACCCCGGGGGAACCGGGCACGGCCGTCGCCGTCGGCCACCGCGACACCAAGACCGGCCCGGCGGTTTTCGCCGGCCTCGCCCGCGTGGCGCGCGGCGCCACGATCGAGGCGCGCCGCGCCGACGGCCGCACCGCCGTCTACACCGTCGACCGGGTGCGGGTCTTCGACAAGGCCACCTTCCCCGACAAGGAGGTGTACGGCCCGAGCAAGCGCCCCGAGCTGAGGGTCCTCACCTGCGGAGGTCTCTTCCGCCGCACCACGGGCTACACGAGCAACGTCGTCGTCTTCGCCCATCTGACGCGCACCCGCTGACCCGGCGCCGGGCCGCGCCCGTCCCGCGCCGCCCGGCGTCCGGCGCGTCCGCCGCCCGGTGAACCAGCGCGTCCGGTCTCTCACCAGCCGGACACCGGCGTCCGATCCCGCCCCCTCTCTTCCCCCGGCCGGGCACGGTCCGTTAACTTCCGTGACGCAAAGCCCCGTCGACCCGCACGGGGCGGACCGGACCGCGGAGCACCAGCGCCCTAGTGAGTTCCCGGGGACACCTCTCATGACACGCGCCATCTCCCTGCACGACGTCAGCAAGGTCCACGACCGCGGCCCACGGGTGGTGGACCGGCTGTCGCTGGACGTCGCCCCCGGCGAGTTCCTCGTCCTGCTGGGCCCCTCCGGCTGCGGCAAGTCCACCGTGCTGCGGATGATCGCCGGCCTGGAGCACATCACCGAGGGCGAGCTGCGCCTCGACGGCGCCTACGCCAACGACCTGTCGCCGTCCGACCGGGACATCGCGATGGTCTTCCAGAACTTCGCGCTCTACCCGAACATGACCGGCCGCGACAACATCGGCTTCCCGCTGCGCATCGAGGCCCCCGGCGCGGACCCGGGCCCCCGCGTCGACGCCACCGCGCGGATGCTCGGCATCGAGGACCTCCTCGACCGCTTCCCCGGGCAGCTCTCCGGAGGTGAACGCCAGCGCGTCGCCATGGGCCGGGCCATCGCCCGGCACCCCTCCGCCTTCCTGATGGACGAACCGCTGTCCAACCTCGACGCCAAGCTCCGCAACCATCTGCGCGCCGAGATCTCCAAGCTCACCCGGGACCTCGGCGTCACCACGGTCTACGTCACCCACGACCAGGCGGAGGCCATGTCGCTCGGCGACCGGGTCGCGGTGCTGCGCGGCGGGGTCCTCCAGCAGGTGGGCTCCCCGCGCTCGGTCTACGCGCTGCCGCGCAACATCTTCGTCGCCGCCTTCATCGGCACCCCGCGCATCAATCTCCTGCGCGGCATGGTCCGGGCCCCGCTCGACGGTGCGATGACGATCAGCCTCGGCAAACAGGCTCTGCGGCTGCCCGAACCGCTCTCCCCCGACCACAAGCTGCTGCGCGTGCAGCAGGGGCGCGAGGTGATCGTCGGGCTGCGCTCGGAGGCCGTCCGCATCGCCACGCCGGCCGAGGCCCGGCCCGAGGAGACCCACATCACGGGGCTGGTGGAGCACGTGGAGTTCCAGGGGCACGAGGTGCTCGTGCACTTCGACACGGGTTCGCGGTCCGCCCTGGTGCCGGACCTGGAGGCGCCCCGGACGCTCCCGAGGCCGTCCCGGCGGCGCCGGCGCGAGAACGGGGTGCTGGGCCGGCTGCGCGAACGCGCGGGCGGTCTGCGGGCCGGGCCGGCCGTCGTCCTGGACCAGCCCTCGGAGCAGGACGCTCCCGCGCCCGCGCCCGCCGAGCACCGCCCCCTCGGCGACCTCGTCGTGCGCACCACCCCCGACTTCGACCTGCGCCCCGGCATGCAGGTCCCGCTCCTCGTCGACACCGCCCACGTCTTCGTCTTCGACCAGCACGGCGACCGCGTCAGCCCGGCCCCGGCCCGGCTGCCCGACCTCGACGAGTGAGCGGACGCCGTCCCGTTGTCCCCTGGTGCCGGAAAACTAACGACGCTAGTTTAGGTCGTGGACGACGACGCCCGCCGGAGGGAACGCGATGAAGGCACATGACGGCATCTACCTCGACGGCGCATGGCGCCCGGCCTCCGGCCAGGACGTGATCGAGGTCGTCGACCCGGTGGACGAGCAGGTCATCGGCCGCGTCCCGGCGGCCGGGGCCGACGACGTCGACGCCGCGGTGCGCGCCGCCCGGGCCGCCCTGCCCCGCTGGGCCGCGACCCCGCCTGCCGGGCGCGCGGCCCGCCTGGCCGCCCTGCGCGACGTCCTGACCGCCCGCAAGGACGAGATCGCCGAGACCGTCACCGCCGAACTCGGCTCCCCCCTGGCCTTCTCCCAGGCGGTCCACGCGGCCGTCCCGATCGCGGTGGCCGCCTCCTACGCCGAACTGGCCGCGAGCCACGCCTTCGAGGAGAAGATCGGCAACTCCACCGTCTTCCACGAGCCGATCGGCGTGGTCGGCGCGATCACCCCCTGGAACTACCCGCTCCACCAGATCGTCGCCAAGGTCGCCCCGGCGCTCGCCGCGGGCTGCACGGTGGTCCTCAAGCCCGCCGAGGACACCCCGCTCACCGCCCAGCTGTTCGCCGAGGCGGTCCACGAGGCTGGCGTCCCGGCCGGCGTCTTCAACCTGGTCACCGGGCTGGGCCCGGTCGCCGGCCAGGCCCTGGCCGAACACCCCGGGGTCGACCTGGTCTCCTTCACCGGCTCCACGGCCGTGGGCCGCCGCATCGCGGCCACCGCGGGCGCGGCCGTCAAGAAGGCGGCCCTCGAACTCGGCGGCAAGTCCGCCAACGTCATCCTGCCGAGCGCCGACCTCGCCCGGGCCGTCAACGTGGGCGTCGCCAACGTGATGTCCAACTCGGGCCAGACGTGCAGCGCCTGGACCCGGATGCTCGTCCACCGCGACCGCTACGACGAGGCGGTCGCGCTCGCCGCCGCGGCGGCCGCCAAGTACGCCGACCGCATCGGCCCGGTCGTCAACGCCCGCCAGCGCGACCGCGTGCGCGGATACATCGACCAGGGCGTCGCCGAAGGGGCCCGGCTGGTGGCGGGCGGCCCCGGATCCCCGCGCGAGCAGGGCTACTTCGTGCGCCCCACCGTCTTCGCCGACGTCACCCCCGACATGACGATCGCCCAGGAGGAGATCTTCGGACCCGTGCTGTGCCTGCTGCGCTACGAGGACGAGGAGGACGCCCTGCGCATCGCCAACGGCACGGTGTACGGCCTCGCCGGCGCGGTCTGGGCCGGCGACGAGGCCGAGGCGGTGGCCTTCGCCCGACGGATGGACACCGGCCAGGTCGACATCAACGGCGGCCGCTTCAACCCCCTGGCCCCCTTCGGCGGTTACAAGCAGTCCGGCGTCGGCCGCGAGCTCGGCGCGCACGGCCTCGCCGAGTACCTCCAGACCAAGTCCCTCCAGTTCTAAGGGAGTCATCGACCATGGCTGTCCGCGCCGCCGTCCTCCCCGCCGTCGGGGCCCCGTTGGAGATCACCGGGATCGAGCTGCCCGAGCCGGGGCCCGGCCGGGTCCGCGTCCGGCTCGCCGCCGCCGGGGTGTGCCACTCCGACCTGTCCCTGTCCGACGGCACCATGAGGGTGCCGGTCCCCGCCGTCCTCGGCCACGAGGGCGCCGGCACCGTCGTCTCCGTCGGCGAGGGCGTCGGGCACCTCGCCCCCGGCGACCGGGTGGTCCTCAACTGGGCGCCCTCCTGCGGCGCCTGCCATGCCTGCTCCCTGGGCGAGGTCTGGCTGTGCGCCAACGCCCTGGCCGGGGCGGGCGAGGTCCACGCCCGCACCACGGGGGGCGCGGAGCTGCACCCCGGCCTCAACGTCGCCGCGTTCGCCGAGGAGACCGTCGTCCCCGCCTCCTGCGCCCTGCCCCTGCCGGACGGCGTCCCCCTCACCGACGCGGCCCTCCTCGGCTGCGCCGTCCTCACCGGCTACGGCGCCGTCCACCACAGCGCCCGCGTCCGGTCCGGCGAGACGGTCGCCGTCTTCGGCGTCGGCGGGGTCGGCCTCGCCACCCTCCAGGCCGCCCGCATCGCCGGGGCCTCGACGATCGTCGCCGTCGACGTCTCCCCCGAGAAGGAGGCGCTGGCCCGTGCGGCGGGGGCCACCGAGTACGTCGTCGCCTCCGACCGCACGGCACGCGACATCCGCGGCCTCACCGGCGGGCAGGGCGTCGACGTGGCCGTGGAGTGCGTGGGCCGCGCCGTCACCATCCGCACCGCCTGGGAGTCCACCCGGCGCGGCGGCCGCACCACGGTCGTCGGCATCGGCGGCAAGGACCAGCAGGTCACCTTCAACGCCCTGGAGCTCTTCCACTGGGGCCGCACCCTGTCGGGCTGCGTCTACGGGAACTGCGACCCGGCGAAGGACCTCCCGGTCCTGGCCGGCCACATCCGCTCCGGCCGCCTCGACCTGAGCGTCCTGGTCACCGAACGGATCGGCCTGGAGGACATCCCGGCGGCCTTCGACAACATGGTGGCGGGCAAGGGCGGACGGGCGCTGGTGATCTTCTGACGGCGACGGGCCGGGCGGCCGACCGTGGGGAGGGAGGCGGGAGGGCGACGGGGGGGACGGCAGGAACGCCACCCCGGCCGCGGCCGGGTCCCGGTCTCCGTGCCCCCGCCCCCTCAGGTCCCGTTCTCCGTCCCCGCCGCCCCCGCGGTCGTGGTCCCCGCGCGCGCGGTCCCGGCGGGCGCGGTCCCGCCCGGCCCGGCCCCTCCGGGCACGCTCCCCGAGGCCGTTCCCGAGCCGGTTCCCGCCGTGGAGGCCGGCGGCGTCGCGCGCGGTCGGGAGCGGGACACGGCCACGCCCGCCAGGCACAGCGCCCCGCCCGCCAGGGTGAGCAGGCCCGGCACCTCGCCCAGCGCGAGCCACGACATCCCCACGACCAGCGCGGGCACCGCGTAGGTGGTCGCCCCCATCCGGCCCGCCGTCGTCCGGGCCAGCGCGTACGCCCATGTGGTGAACGCCAGCGCGGTCGGGAAGACGCCCAGGTAGACCATGTTCAGCGTCGCGGAGAGCGGCGCGCGGGCCGCGTCGTGGACCAGGCTGCCCGCGAACGGCAGGCACACCACCGCCCCGATCGCGCACCCGAAGGTCGTCACCTGAAGCGCGCTCGCCCGCGCCAGGGCGGGTTTCTGCGCGACGACCCCGCCCGCGTAGCCGACCGCGGCGAGCAGGCACAGCACCACGCCCAGCACCGACGATCCGCCCTCGCCGGACATCGACAGCCCCACCGCCACCGCGCCCGCGAAGGACACCGCCATGCCCGCCAGCAGCCGGGGCGGCAGCGGGTCGCCGAGCAGCCGTGCGCCGAGCAGCGCGATGAGGATCGGCCCGATGTTGACGACCAGGGCCGCCGTCCCGGCGTCGACCTGCTGCTCGCCCCAGTTGAGCACCACCATGTAGAAGCCGAACCACAGCACCCCGGACACGGCGATGCCGCGCCACGCGGGCCGGGGCGGCCACCCCTCGCGCCGTACCGCGCAGACTGCCCCCAGCACCGCCGCGCCGGACAGCAGCCGTCCGAGCGCCAGCGCCCCGGGGGAGTACGCGTCTCCCGCGCTGCGGATCGACACGAAGGCGGACGCCCACAGCACGACGCTGACCGCGGCCGCCCCGGCGGCCGCCCCACGCGTACGTCGTCCCGCACGCCGCGGACTGTTCATCGAGGTCTCCAGCCTGGGAAGGAAAGGTCGGCAGGGAAAAAGTCGGGAAGGGAAGAGCCGGGAAGGAAAGGGCCGGCCAGGAAAGGATCGGCCGGGAAAGGGTCCGGGGTCTCGCGGTTTCCGGACGAGGAGACGGCGGCCTCCCCCGAGGGTCCGGTGCGCGGCGGCGCCGGGGCGCAGGTCAGCGCAGGGCCGCCGCCTCGATGCCGAGCAGCTCGGCCAGCGCCCGTTCACCGGCCGGTGTCACCTTCACCGCCCGCTCCGAGCCGATGCGCACGCACCAGCCGGCGTCGAGCGCGTGCCGGCACAGGGCCGCGCCGGCGGCGCCCGCGAGGTGGGGGCGGCGCTCGGTCCAGTCGAGGCAGGCGCGGGCGAGCGGGCGCCGGGCCGTCCGGTCCAGCGTGATGCCGTTCCCGGCGAACCAGCGTGCTCCGGCCTCGGTCAGCGCGAAGCCTGCGGCCCGGTCCCCCCGGCCGTGCTCCCGGCCGTCCGCCCCGGTCAGCAGCCCTCGCGCGGTGAGGCCGTCGGCGAGGGCGATCCCGAGCCGCCCTGCGAGGTGGTCGTAGCAGGTGCGGCCCCGGGCCATCGCCGAACCGGCCGTCGAGGCGCGCAGACCGCGCGGACGGCGGGCGGCCTCCGGGGCGACCTGCGCGGCGAGGTCCTCCAGGAGCTGGGCGACCCGGGTGTCGTGGAGTCTGACGTACCGGTGCCGCCCCTGGCGCTCCTCGGCCAGCAGCCCGCCCGCCACCAGCTTGCCCAGGTGCTCGCTCAGCGTCGACGCGGCCACGCCCGCGTGCCGGGCCAGCTCCCCGGCGGTCCAGGCCCGCCCGTCGAGCAGCGCCAGCAGACAGGCGGCCCGCGTCTCGTCCGCGACCAGCCCGGCGAGCGAGGCAAGGCCCGGCGCCCGTACGTCCCGATGATCACCCGTGTGTGTGTCGCTCACGGGTCCAGCATGCGCGACGAACGGTTCGGCGTGCGCCGAACCATGTGCGCCCGCGCTAGGGCAGCTGCTCGAACTGCCGGGCGAGTCCGTCGAGCAGGGCGGTCAGGCCGGTCTCGAAGGCCCGCTCGTCGATCTTCTCCTGCCGGTCGGCGAGCAGGTGGGCCTGACCGAGGTGGGGATAGTCGGCGGGGTCGTACGCGCTCACGTCGTCGACGAAGCCGCCCGCGAACGAGCCCAGCGCGGAGCCCATGACGAAGTACCGCATCAGCGCGCCGATGGAGGTGGCCTGCGCGGGGGGCCAGCCGGCGCGGACCATCGCGCCGTAGACCGCGTCGGCCAGCCGCAGGCCGGCGGGGCGCCGGCCGGGGCCACGGGCGAGCACGGGGACGATGTTCGGATGGTCGCGCAGGGCGGCGCGGTAGGAGGCGGCCCAGTCGTGCAGCGCGGTGCGCCAGTCGCGGTCGTCCTCGAACATCGACAGGTCGACCTGGGCGCTCACCGAGTCGGCGACGGCCTCCAGGATCTCGTCCTTCGTGCGGAAGTGGTTGTAGAGCGAGGGGCCGCTCACGCCCAGTTCGGCGGCGAGCCGGCGCGTGGAGACGGCCGCGAGCCCCTCGGCGTCCACGAGCGCCCGTGCGGCCTGGACGATCCGGTCGGTGCTGAGAAGGGGCTTGCGCGGTCGGGCCATGGCGCACATAGTAGGGCTGCATCATGGAAACTAGCAGTGCTAATTTAAAGTCGGACGTCGTCGGTGGGGTGATCTCGTGGTGAATCTGGGGCTCAGCGAGGAGCAGGTGGCCGTCCAGCGGCTCGCCAGGGACTTCGTCGACCGCGAGATCGCCCCCCATGTCGTGGCCTGGGACCGGGCCGAGGAGGTCGACCGGTCGATCGTGGCGAAACTCGGCGAGGTCGGCTTCCTCGGCCTGACCGTCGACGAGGAGTACGGCGGCTCCGGCGGCGACCATCTCGCCTACTGCCTGGTCACGGAGGAGCTGGGCCGCGGTGACTCCTCCGTGCGCGGCATCGTCTCCGTCTCCCTGGGCCTGGTCGCCAAGTCCGTCGCGGCCTGGGGGAGCGAGGAACAGAAGCGCCGCTGGCTGCCCGGACTGACCTCCGGCGAGTACGTCGGCTGCTTCGGCCTGACCGAACCCGGCACCGGCTCGGACGCCGGCAGCCTCGTCACCCGCGCGGTCCGCGACGGCGACGATTTCGTCATCAGCGGCGCCAAGACGTTCATCACCAACGGCACCTGGGCCGACGTCGCCCTGCTCTTCGCCCGCTCCACGGACGCGCCGGGCCACAAGGGCGTCTCCGCGTTCCTGGTCCCCACCGACACCCCCGGCCTGACCCGCCGCGCCATCCACGGCAAGCTCGGACTGCGCGGCCAGGCGACCGCCGAACTGGTCCTGGAGGACGTGCGGGTCCCCGCCTCCGCGATGCTGGCGCCCGAGGGCAAGGGGTTCTCGGTCGCGATGTCCGCGCTGGCCAAGGGGCGGATGTCGGTCGCGGCGGGCTGCGTCGGCATCGCGCAGGCCGCCCTGGACGCGGCGGTGCGCTACGCGGCCGAGCGCGAGCAGTTCGGCAAGACGATCGCCCACCACCAGCTGGTCCAGGAGCTGATCAGCGACATCGCGGTCGACGTGGACGCGGCCCGGCTGCTGACCTGGCGCGTCGCCGACCTGATCGACCGCGGCCTGCCCTTCGCCACCGAGTCCTCCCAGGCCAAGCTGTTCGCCTCGGAGGCCGCCGTGCGCGCCGCCAACAACGCCCTCCAGGTCTTCGGCGGCTACGGCTACATCGACGAGTACCCGGCGGGCAAACTCCTGCGCGACGCCCGGGTGATGACCCTCTACGAGGGCACGAGCCAGATCCAGAAGCTGCTCATCGGACGGGCGCTGACAGGGGTCTCGGCGTTCTGAGTACCTCCTGAGTAGCCGGACGGATGCGGCGGCGGCCCTGCCCGGCGAGTCTTCTCCCATGAGCGACACACCGGTCAAGCAGCAGAGCACGGCGGCGTTCTACGGACAGGCCGTCGCCTCCTTCGGCATCGCCATCGCGGCCACCGCGATCGGCATCTACAACCTCCACACCGACGCCTGGGTGCGCGGCTTCCTGGCGATCGCCGTCCTCTACCTCGTCACGTCCGCCTTCACGCTGGCGAAGGTGATCCGCGATCGCCAGGAGGCCGGTCAGATCGTCAGCCGGGTGGACCAGGCCCGCCTGGAGAAGCTCCTGGCCGACCACGACCCCTTCGAGAAGATCTGAGCAGGCACGCTAAGCGACCGCTCACCTTCGGCGGTATGGTGTAGCTCCTGTACCGAGAGGGGCGAACGAGCGATGAGTACCGCGGAGGAGACGGCCGGCGGCGAGATCGAGCCGTGGGACGAGGTCACCCCTGACGCGGCCCGGCGGCTGCTGGTCGCCGCCGTGGAGGCCTTCGCCGAGCGCGGCTACCACGCCACGACGACCCGGGACATCGCAGGCCGTGCGGGCATGAGCCCGGCGGCCCTCTACATCCACTACAAGACCAAGGAAGAGCTGCTCCACCGCATCAGCCGGATCGGCCACGACCGCGCCCTGGACATCCTGCGCACCGCGGCAGCCGGCGAGGGGGACGCCACCCGGCGCCTCGCCGACGCGGTCGGCTCCTTCGTCCGCTGGCACGCCGGGCGGCGCACCACGGCACGGGTCGTCCAGTACGAACTGGACGCGCTCGGCCCCGAGGCCCGCGCCGAGATCCTCGGCCTGCGCCGCCAGGTCGACGCCGAGGTGCGCGGCATCATCGAGGACGGCGTCGCCGCGGGCGAGTTCGACGTGCCGGACGTGCACGGCACGACCCTCGCCGTGCTGTCCCTGTGCATCGACGTGGCCCGCTGGTTCAACGTGGACGGCCCCCGTACGCCCGACGAGGTCGGCGCGCTGTACGCCGACCTCGTGCTGCGGATGGTGGGCGCGGCGAAGTAGCCGCGCAGGCAGCCGCCCCGGTGTCAGAGGTAGTACCGCGACACCGACTCGGCCACGCACACCGGCTTGTCCCCGCCCTCGCGCTCCACCGAGAAGGCGACGGCGACCTGCACGCCGCCCGCGACGTCCTCGACGCCGGTGATCGTCGCCGTCGCGCGCAGGCGCGAGCCGACCGGGACGGGGGCCGGGAAACGGACCTTGTTCGTCCCGTAGTTGACGCCCATCTTCACGTTCTCGACCGTGATCAGCTGCGGTCCGAAGAGCGGCAGCAGGGACAGGGTCAGATAGCCGTGCGCGATGGTCGTGCCGAAGGGGCCGGCGGCGGCCTTCTCCGGGTCGACGTGGATCCACTGGTGATCGCCGGTGGCCTCCGCGAACAGGTCGATCCGCTTCTGGTCGACCTCGACCCAGTCGGTGTACCCCAGCTGCTCTCCCACCGCCGCCTTCAGGTCGTCGGCGGACGTGAAGATCCTCGGCTCTGCCATGTCTGCGGCCCTCTCGCGTCACCAGTCGCCCATGTCACCGTGCCATAGGCCTAAGCGACTGCTTAGCATGGTCCGTCGCCGGGTCGATGTCAACGGACCCGGCGACGGGGCGGTGAGTAGGGTTCGACGGGTGCCGCAGATTCCCGAGAAGATCCACGAGCTCACGGTCGGCCAGCTCGCCGCGCGCAGCGGCGCCGCCGTCTCCGCCCTGCACTTCTACGAGTCCAAGGGCCTCATCAGCAGTCGCCGCACGGCGGGCAACCAGCGCCGGTACCACCGTGACGCGCTGCGCCGGGTGGCCTTCGTCCGCGCGGCGCAGCGGGTCGGCATCCCGCTGGCCACGATCCGCGACGCGCTGGCCGAGCTTCCCGAGGAGCGGACCCCGACCCGGGAGGACTGGGCCCGCCTCTCCCGGGCGTGGCGCGCCGAACTGGACGAGCGGATCCGGCAGCTCAACCGGCTGAGGGACCACCTCACCGACTGCATCGGCTGCGGCTGCCTGTCCCTGGCGACCTGCGTCCTGTCCAACCCCGACGACGCGTTCGGCCGCCGGGCCTCCGGCTCACGGCTGATGGTGGAACGAAAACGACCGGACGAGCGTGCGGGCGGGGACCACTGAGCAATCCGGCCCGCTCGCCCGCCCGTCGGCGGGCCGCCGACGGCTCACGGAGGGCGGTCGCGTACCGGGCCTCCCTGCGCCGGGGCTTCGCGCACGCACGTCGTGTCCCGCGCCGTGTCCCGACCGGGCCTCACTCGTACTCGGTGCCGCCCTTACGGGTCAGATACGCCCCGCTGACCGCCTTGGCGATCGCCCTGCCCCCGGTGACGGGGCTGTACCGCTCGACGGCCGGCCGGATCACCACGCCCTCGCGCAGATGCAGCCCGCGCCCCGACACCGTCTCGCGGCCGGTCGCGATCTCCAGGATCCGCGCGCTGTCGTAAGGCCCCTCGAACAGGCGGGGGACGAGCGGCAGTTCGCCTTCCAGCAGCCGCGCCGCGTCCAGCCAGCGGACCGTGCCGTCGATGTCGGCGCAGACGTCGAACACCGCGTATCCGAGGGTGTCGCGCCGGCCGTCCGCGCCGTACGTCAGGTCCTGCACGCCCGCTCCGTAGACCTCCCCGAAGACGCCCACCCGGCGGGCGCCGAGCCGGGCCGCGAGGCGGGCCGCCGCTTCCGGGACGCCGTGGCCGCGCACGGCCCGCCAGTACAGGTTGCGCGGATCCTCCCTCAGCGCGAGGGACTTCGCGCCGAAGCCCTTGGACGAGACGTACACGCGCTCCGGGTCCGCCACATACGTCAGCAGGCAGGCGGAGCCGTGCAGCTTCTCGGTCACGACGACGGGCTCGCCCGCCGCGAAGACGCCGGGGTAGCGCTGGATGTTCTCGACGTCGACCCAGGGCAGCAGATCCGGCGCGGCCTCGACCTCGCCGTCCATGGTCGGCGGGATCGGCGGCACCCATTTGACGATGCCCAGCCGCTCCGCGAAGTCGGTCCCCGCGGCCGCCGCCCGCGCGAGGTCGACGCCGGCGAGCGCCTCGGGCCGGCACACGATCCCCTGCGACAGCTCGCCCCGCAGCCGTACCGCCTTGACCCGGTCCGACCCGCTGCCCGCCAGCCGCCCGGTCAGCCCCAGCTCCTCGATCAGCGCGGCGGGCAGCACCGACTGCTCGGGGATGTACAGGGCGGCCTCGCCGGTCCTGTACGCGCCCTTGGCGACCACGGCGCGGTACAGCCCGACCTGGGCCAGTTCGAGGGCGTCGGCGTTGGGGTGTTCGTGGACGGTCAGCACTTCGGCGGTGACGCGCAGCGTCGACATCAGGGCTCCTCAGGGACTCGACGGACTTCGGTCGTGTGTCATCGGCCCTACTGTCCCCACGACAAACGGGTGGAGCGACCGGATTGACGGCTGCTAGCGTCGAAGGGGACCCAGACGCCCAAGTCCCCAAAGCCCAGGCCCACTTCACCTCCCGCCTGGCCGCCCGGCCTCACGTCACCTCCCCGCCCGGCAGCCCGGGTCCCTGCTCCCACCGGCCGGGACTGCCCGGCTGCTCGGGTAACCGGCGCTCGGGCAGCCCGGCGTCGACGTCGGCACCGGCACCGGGGCAGGTTCGAACCCGGCACGGATACCGCCGTCGCGCGGTCGACGGCGCGTGTCGCTCCCGCGGCCGGCCGCGTACTGACGACGTCGCACCGGCCGGCACCGTACCCACGGCGTCGAGTCGGCTCGCGCCGCGGTGTTCGGTGGGCGATCGCCCGGAAGTGCACGGGCGCCTGCGGGCTCAGTCGTGCCTGGTCGTCGCCCGGGCGATCAACTCGGCGTTGGACGAGGCCCGTCGTCCGTCCGGCAGGTGCAGCGTGTCCTCCAGGCCGATGCGGGTGGCCAGTCCCAGCCGTTGCGCCAGTCGCAGCACCGGCCAGGCGCCGCCGTTCTCGCCGTGCAGCAGCACGGGGCGGCCGAACGCGGGCCCCAGTTCGGCCAGGAGAGCCCGTGCGGCCGGCACGGCCGTGTCCTCTGCGCTGTCCGTCACCTCCGCGAGCACCCGCAGCACGCGCGGGCCGAGCGGGGAGGCCGCGAAGCGTGCCGCCCCGTCCGTCCCGGACCAGATTCCCGCCTCCACGCCGACGCCCCGCTCGATCAGGGCCGCCGCCAGCGCCTCCGCGCCCGGCTCGTGCCAGTTCACCGAGGCGTGGTCGGGCAGCGCCGTCCAGCCGCGCACCAGGGCGAGCCGCCGCGCGGGGTCCGGCTCGGCCCACGCGCCGGTGGTGACGCCGACCGGCACCGCCACCCGCGCCCGTATCGCGTCGAGGGCCGCCGCGACCACGCGGGGGGACAGCGAGTCCCGGCCGCACGGCGTTCTGGGGTGGACATGGATGTCGGTGGCCCCCGCGGCGACGGCCTCCGCCGCGGACTCGGCCAGCGCTTCGGGCGTCAGCGGCACGACCGCGCCGTCCGCCGCGCCCCGGGTTCCGTTCAGACAGACCTGCACCATGCCCCGATGGTGACACCCGCCACCGACAACGGGCCTAGAGCGGGTCTCGGCCCCCCCGCCGGCGGAAGGGGGAGGTGCGGCATCCCCGGCGCACCGCCCCGCCGTGCTCCCCGCCCGCGCCGTGCCTCGGGCCGCGCCGTGCTCTCAGGCCGACATCAGCAGTCGTCCACGCCTGGCGTACGCCAGGGCCTCGGGGGTGAGCACCGGGCGCGGCACGAGGATCCCGCAGTCCGCGCACACCGGGCCCGCCGAGGGCTCGTGGTCCAGTTCGTACTTCCAGGGCAGGTCCGCGCCGCCGCACACCGGGCAGTCGGCCCCCGGCTCGCGCTCCAGGGCGGCGATCAGCCTGCGCAGCACCTCGGCCAGCGGCTCACGGGGGTGGACCCGCGGGTCGTCGCACCATGCGACGCCGAAGCCGCCCCAGGTCATCCGGTGCCAGTCGTCCACGGTGCCGGGCCTGCGCAGCCCGTCGTGCTTCTCCTTCCTACGGCGCTCGGCGAACTCGGCCTCGTAGGCGAGCCAGACGGCCCGGGCCTCCTCCAGCTCGTCCAGCGCGGCCACGAGCCGCGCCGGGTCGGGGGAGCGGTCCTCGGGGCCGAACCCGGCCCGGGAGCACAGGTGGTCCCAGGTCGCCCTGTGTCCGTAGGGAGCGAACCGCTCGAGGCACTTGCGCAGCGAGTACCGCCGCAGCGCCAGATCGCAACGCGGGTCCCGCACCTGTCTCGCCAGACTCCGGAAACCGGCCATCGCCTTGCACCTCCGTCACAATTGCACCTGAACTTCGGTCACTTCGGCGTCGTCGTACGGACGTCGTCGAATAGACGTATCGACATGCGATTCGGCTCCCTCCCCTCTCCGATTGCCTCCACACGCCGAAAACTTGACGCATGTTCATCTTCAAAACTGGGGGCTACCGGCGGTAACCTTCCGGCCACCCCCATCGCTAGGAGCAGCCGATGCCACGGCGAACCCCACGCAACACACTCGACAGACTGAGAACTCCCGGCAGATTCCCCGGGTTCCTGAAGACGGCGTCCGTATGCGCGCTGATCGCAGGTCTTCTCTCGCCCCTCACCCAGGTCGCGGCCGCCGCCGACGCCACGGCCTCGAACGACTACTGCGGCGGCCAGTGTTCCGACATCCTGCCGCCGGGCGAGAACGGCAACGCGACGCTCGCCCAGATCCTGCTCAACCAGGCCTTCGGCACCCAGCCCGAGCACGCCGAGGACCAGCTCGGTCCCTACGCCAACCTCGCCAAGGGCTACCCCGCACTCACCAACGCGACGATCAACACCTTCTTCAACGACGCGTCCTTCGGCGTTCCCTCCGCTCAAGTCGCCTCCACGGTGAAGCCGGCGGGCCGCTCCGACGTGACGATCGTCCGCGACAAGAAGACGGGCGTCCCGCACATCACCGGCACCACCCGGTACGGCACCGAGTTCGGCGCCGGGTACGCCGCCGCCCAGGACCGGCTCTGGCTCATGGACGTCTTCCGCCATGTCGGCCGCGGCCGGCTCACCGCGTTCGCGGGCGGCGCGCCCTCCAACCAGGGCCTGGAACAGCAGTTCTGGCGCAACGCTCCGTACACCGAGGCAGACCTCCAGGCCCAGATCGACAACGCCGTCGCCGCCAACGGCGCCCGCGGTCAGCAGGCCCTCGCCGACGCGGACGCCTACCTGGCCGGCATCAACGCCTACATCGACGCCTCCGACAGCGGCCGCTACTTCCCCGGTGAATACGTCCTCACCGGCCACAAGGACTCAATCACCAACGCCGGGACCATCGACCACTTCAAGATCACCGACATGGTGGCGCTGGCCTCGGTCATCGGCGCGCTCTTCGGCTCCGGCGGCGGCGGCGAGGTCGGCAACGCCGTGTCGCTGCTCGCCGCGCAGGAGAAGTACGGCGTCGAGCAGGGCACCCAGGTCTGGGAGGCGTTCCGCGAACGCAACGACCCCGAGGCCGTCCTCACCGTCCATGACGGGGAGAGCTTCCCGTACGCCGGCAAGCCCGCGAACCCGCAGGGCGAGGCGCTGCCCGACGCCGGCTCGGTGACCACGCAGCCGCTGGTCTACGACGCCACGGGCACCGGCGGCGACCAGAACGCCTCCGCCGCCGCCCGGGCGGCCACCGCGTCCGCACTCGGCTCGGCCCGGCGCGGCATGTCCAACGCCCTGGTGGTGAGCGGCAGGTCGACCGCGAGCGGACACCCGATCGCCGTCTTCGGCCCGCAGACCGGCTACTTCGCCCCCCAGCTGCTCATGCTCCAGGAGATCCAGGGCCCGGGCATCAGCGCCCGCGGCGCCTCCTTCGCGGGCCTGAGCATGTACGTCGAACTCGGCCGCGGCCAGGACTACGCGTGGAGCGCCACGACCTCCGGCCAGGACATCATCGACTCCTACGCGGTCGAACTGTGCCAGGACGACTACCACTACCTGTACCACGGCGCCTGCACGGCCATGGACGTCGTCGAGCAGAAGAACTCCTGGAAGCCGACCACCGCCGACGGGACGGCGGCCGGCGCGTACACGATGCGCGTCTACCGCACCAAGTACGGGCCCGTGCAGTACCGGGCCACCGTGGGCGGCAAGAAGGTCGCTTACACCACCCTGCGCTCGTCGTACATGCACGAGGCCGACTCGATCATCGGCTTCCAGATGCTGAACGACCCGGACTACGTCAAGAGCCCGCAGACCTTCCAGAGCGCGGTCCAGCACATCAACTACACCTTCAACTGGTTCTACGCCGACTCCACGCACACCGCCTACTACAACAGCGGCGACAACCCGGTGCGGGCGAGCGGCGTGGACGCCGAGTTCCCGGTGTGGGCGCAGGCCGCGTACGAGTGGAAGGACTGGGTCCCGGCCACCAACTCGGCCGCGTACACGCCCCCTTCGGCGCACCCCAGCTCCGTCGACCAGGACTACTACATCTCCTGGAACAACAAGCAGGCCAAGGACTACGCCACCGCCTCCTGGGGCGACGGGTCCGTGCACCGCGGCAACCTGCTGGAGGACCGGGTGAAGAAGCTGGTCGCGGCCGGCGGCGTCACCCGCGCCTCCCTGACGGCCGCGATGGCCGAGGCGGCGCTCGTCGACCTGCGGGCCGAGGACGTGCTGCCCGACCTCCTGAAGGTGGTCACCAGCTCCCCGGTCACCGACTCCACGGCCGCGGCCGCGGTGACCGCACTCCAGACCTGGCTCACGGCGGGCGCCAAGCGCACCGAGACGACGGCCGGCTCCAAGACGTACGCCGACGCCGACGCGATCCGCATCCTGGACGCGTGGTGGCCGCTGCTGGTGAAGGCCGAGTTCGAACCCGGTCTCGGCGCCGACCTGTACAGCGCGTTCACCGCCAACCTGCCCGTGGACGAGGCCCCGTCCGCCGCCCACGGCCCGACCGGGGCGCACGCGGGCAGCTCCTTCCAGTACGGCTGGTGGAGCTATGTCGACAAGGACGTCCGGGCCGTGCTCGGCGAGCCGGTGCAGGGCGGGCTGGCGCGCAAGTACTGCGGCGGCGGCACCCTCAGCGGCTGCCGTGACGTCCTGATCGCCACCCTGAAGACGGCGGCCGGCAAGACCGCGGCCCAGGTCTACCCGGGCGACACCCTGTGCGCGGCGGGCAACCAGTGGTGCGCCGACTCGATCGTCCAGCGCACGCTGGGCGGCATCAAGCACGGCAACATCAGCTGGCAGAACCGCCCCACCTTCCAGCAGGTGGTGGAGTTCACCTCGCACCGGTAGTCCGGCGGGGTCAACCTCGACCGGAAGTCCCGCGACGGCGGCGGGCCGGGTCCTCAGGGACGCGGCCCGCCGTCGGCGTTCCGCGGCGCCCTGCGACCATGGGGCCGGCCCTGCCGGACTCGGCGGCGATCCGCGGGTAACCCTTCCGCCGCAACATACCGACTGGTTAGTCTGGCGGGACAGAGCCGATTCGTGCCGCAGTCGCGTCGAAGGAGACCGATGGTGGAAGCCGTGCAGGATGCCGCAGTGGTCGTGACCGGAGCGGGAGGCGGCATCGGGGCCGCGCTGGCCCGACGCTTCGCCGCCGAGGGCGCGCGGGTCGTCGTCAACGACCTGGACGCCGGGCGGGCCGAGGCGGTGGCCGCCGAGATCGGCGGCATCGCGGTGCCCGGCGACGCCTCCACGATCGTCGACGCGGCCCGCGAGGCGCTCGGCGGCGTCGTCGACGTGTACTGCGCCAACGCCGGGGTCGCCTCGGGCGGCGCCGAGTCGGCCGACGAGGCCGTGTGGGCGCTGGCCTGGGACGTCAACGTCATGGCCCATGTCCGCGCGGCCCACGCGCTGCTGCCGCACTGGCTGGAGCGCGGCCGCGGCCGGTTCGTCTCGACCGTCTCCGCCGCCGGGCTGCTCACCATGATCGGCGCGGCCCCCTACAGCGTCACCAAGCACGGCGCGTACGCCTTCGCCGAATGGCTGTCGCTGACCTACCGCCACCGCGGGATCCAGGTCCACGCGATCTGTCCCCAGGGCGTGCGCACCGACATGCTGGCCGCCACCGGCAGCGCGGGCGACCTGGTGCTCAAGCCCACCGCGATCGACCCCCGGGACGTCGCGGACGCCCTGTTCGACGGCATCGCCGAGGACCGCTTCCTGATCCTGCCGCACCCCGAGGTCGCCGGGTACTACCGCACGCGCGCCGCGGAGCCCGACCGCTGGCTGACCAACATGAACCACCTCCAGCAGAAGTGGGAGACCGCAGAATGACCCAGCCCGCCTCCCGGTACGCGGCCAAGCCCTGGCTGGCCCTCCTCGACGACGCCCAGCGCGCCCCGATCGAGCCCGCCGACTCACCGGTGCACGCCTTCCGCAGGTCCGCGGCCGAGGCCCCCGGCCGCGCCTTCCTCGCCTACTTCGACGGCCGGCTCAGCTACCGCGAGGCCGACGAGCTGAGCGACTCCGTCGCCGGTCACCTCGCCGCCCGCGGTCTGGCGCCCGGCGACCGGGTCGCCGTCGTGCTCCAGAACTCCCCGCTCTTCGTCCTCGCCCTGCTCGGCGCGTGGAAGGCCGGCGCGACGGTCGTCCCGGTGAACCCCATGTACAAGAGCGGGGAGGTCGCCCACGTCCTGCGGGACGGCGAGGTCGCGGCGCTGATCTGCTCCGACCGCGCGTGGGAGACGTATCTGCGCGACACCGCCGCCGACTCGCCCGTGCGCGTCGTCCTCACCGGCTGCGAGCTGGACTTCCAGACGCGGGGCGACGCGCGCGTGCTCGCCTTCGAACGCCTCCCGCAGGCCCCCGACGCCGACGACCTGACCACCGTCGCCCGCGCCGGCCACAAGGCGCCCGAGGGCCGCGAGGCCGCCCCCGACGACATCGCGCTGATCAGCTACACCTCCGGCACGAGCGGCGCCCCCAAGGGCGCCACCAACACGCACGGCAACATCATGCACAACGCCGAGCGCCAGCGCACGGGGCTGCACCTGCCCGACGCGCCCGTCTACTACGCGCTCGCGCCCCTGTTCCACATCACCGGCATGGTCTGCCAGCTCGTGGCCTGTCTCAACAGCGCGGGCACCCTCGTCCTCACCTACCGCTTCGAGGCGGGCGTGGTGCTTGAGGCGTTCGCCGAGCACCGGCCGCACTACACGGTGGGCCCGTCCACCGCCTTCATGGCGCTGGCCGCCCACCCCTCCTGCACCCGGGACCACTTCGCGTCCTTCGCGCACATCTCCTCAGGCGGCGCACCGCTCCCGCCGGCCCTGGTCGAGAAGTTCCGGGCCGGCTTCGGGCCCTACATCCGCAACGGCTACGGACTCACCGAGTGCACGGCGCCCTGCGCCTCCGTACCGCCCGGCCGGGAGGCGCCGGTCGACCCGGCCTCCGGGACCCTCGCCGTGGGAGTGCCCGGCCCCGACACCGTCGTACGCATCCTCGACGACCAGGGCGCGGAGGCGCCCTTCGGCGAACAGGGCGAGATCGTCGTCCGGGGCCCGCAGGTCGTGCCCGGGTACTGGCGGCGGCCCGACGCCACCGCCGAGACCTTCCCCGACGGCGAACTGCGCACCGGCGACATCGGCTTCATGGACGAACAGGGCTGGCTGTACGTCGTCGACCGCAAGAAGGACATGATCAACGCGTCCGGTTTCAAGGTGTGGCCGCGCGAGGTCGAGGACGTGCTGTACACGCATCCGGCGGTGCGAGAGGCCGCCGTCGTCGGCGTGCCGGACGGCTACCGTGGCGAGACCGTCAAGGCCTACATCAGCCTGCGTCCCGGCGCCGACGCGGATGCCGGTACGCTCGCGGCCTACTGCAAGGACAGGCTGGCGGCGTACAAGTATCCGCGTCAGGTGGAGATCCTGCCCGACCTGCCCAAGACGGCGAGTGGCAAGATCCTCCGTCGGGAACTGCGTTCCCGCGCACACGACGGCCGGTGACGCATCGAGATCGAGGAAGAAGGCAGGTGGCGGCAGTGCCCAGGACCACGGAGGGCGACGGGACGCCCGTGCCGCAGCGGCTGCTCGCCGCCGCCACCCGGCTCTTCGCCGAGCAGGGCTACGACCGCACCTCGGTGCAGGAGATCGTCGAGGCGGCGGGCGTCACCAAGGGGGCGCTGTACCACTACTTCGGCTCCAAGGACGACCTGCTGCACGAGGTCTACGCGCGCGTGCTGCGCGTCCAGCAGGAGCGCCTCGACGCGTTCGCGGACGCCGACGAGCCGATCGAGAAGCGACTGCGCGGCGCGGCCGCGGACGTCGTCGTCACGACGATCGAGAACCTCGACGACGCGATGATCTTCTTCCGCTCGATGCACCACCTCGGCCCCGAGAAGAACAAGCAGGTGCGCGCCGAGCGGCGGCGCTACCACGAACGCTTCCGCGCCCTGGTCGAGGAGGGCCAGCGCACCGGCGTGTTCTCCACGGCGACCCCGGCCGACCTGGTCGTGGACTACCACTTCGGCTCCGTCCACCACCTGTCGACCTGGTACCGCCCGGACGGCCCGATGGGCGCGCAGGAGGTCGCCGACCACCTCGCCGACCTGCTGCTGCGGGCACTGCGGCCGTAGCTTCAGGGGCCGTGCGAGGAGTGCACGCGGGAGGGGCGGTCGCCACGGCGACCGCCCCTCACCGGTTCCCGCCCCCGGTTCCCGTCCCCGGTTCCGGTGACCGGTTCCCTACAGGTACTTCTTCAGCTCCCGGCGCGCCAGCGAACGCTGGTGGACCTCGTCCGGGCCGTCCGCGATCATCAGCGTGCGCGCGCTCGCGTACAGCTCCGCCAGCGGGAAGTCCTGGCTGACGCCGCCCGCGCCGTGCAGCTGGATCGCCCGGTCGATGATGTCGACGACGGCGCGAGGCGTCGCGATCTTGATGGCCTGGATCTCCGTGTGGGCGCCCCGGTTGCCGACGGTGTCCATCATCCAGGCGGTCTTCAGCACCAGCAGCCGCAGCTGCTCGACCGTCACCCGGGCGTCCGCGATCCAGTTGTGGACCACGCCCTGCTGGGCCAGCGCCTTGCCGAAGGCGTCGCGGGCGACGGCCCGGCGGCACATCAGCTCGATCGCCCGCTCGGCCATGCCGATCAGCCGCATGCAGTGGTGGATGCGGCCGGGGCCGAGCCGGGCCTGGGCGATGGCGAAACCGCCGCCCTCCTCGCCGATCAGGTTGGTCACCGGCACGCGCGCGTGGTCGAAGACCACCTCGGCGTGGCCGCCGTGGGAGTGGTCCTCGTAACCGAACACCTTCATGGCCCGCCGCACCGTGACGCCCGGGGTGTCGCGCGGCACGAGCACCATGGACTGCTGGCGGCGGACGTCGGCGCCGCCGGGGTCCGTCTTGCCCATCACGATGAAGATCTTGCAGTCCGGGTTCATCGCCCCGGAGATGTACCACTTGCGCCCGGTGACGACGTACTCGTCGCCGTCCCGCTCGATGAGCGTGGTGATGTTGGTGGCGTCGGACGAGGCCACCTCCGGCTCGGTCATCGCGAACGCCGACCGGATCTCCCCGGCGAGCAGCGGCTCCAGCCACTGCTTCTTCTGCGCCTCGTCCGCGAACTGCGCGAGCACCTCCATGTTCCCGGTGTCGGGCGCGGCGCAGTTCAGGGCCGTCGGCGCCAGGTGCGGGGAACGGCCGGTGATCTCGGCCAGCGGCGCGTACTGGAGGTTGGTCAGCCCGGCCCCGTGCTCCGCGTCGGGCAGGAACAGGTTCCACAGGCCCTGCCGGCGCGCCTCGGCCTTGAGTTCCCCGACCACCGCCGGGGTGTCCCAGGGCGAGGCCAGCGCCGCCCGCTGCTCCTCCGCGACGGTCTCGGCCGGGTAGACGTACTCGTCCATGAAGGCGAGCAGCCGGGCGCGGAGTTCCTCGGTACGGGCGTCGAACGTGAAGTCCATGCCGGTCAGCCTTCCTGGAGAGTGGTCAGTCCGTGTTCGATGAAGACGGGGACGAGCTCGCCGATGCGGTCGAAGCCGCGTCCGACCGTCTGGCCCAGCGTGTACCGGTAGTGGATGCCCTCCAGGATCACGGCGAGCTTGAACCAGGCGAACGCCGTGTACCAGGAGACCGCCGAGACGTCCCGCCCGGAGCGGGCCGCGTACCGTTCGATCAGCTCGGCGGGCGACGGGTGGCCGGGCGCGGAGGCCGTCGTGGAGATCGGGGAGTCCGGCAGCGTGAGCGGCACGCTGTACATCACCAGCAGGCCGAGGTCGGTCAGCGGATCGCCGAGCGTGGACATCTCCCAGTCGAGGATGGCGCGGATGGTGTCGTCCGGGCCGATCAGCACGTTGTCGAGCCGGTAGTCGCCGTGCACGACGGCGGGCGCGGGGGAGTGCGGCAGCTCCCGGCCGAGGGCCGCGTGCAGCTCGTCGACCCCGGCCAGGTCGCGGCTGCGGGAGGCGTCCAGCTGCTTGCCCCAGCGGCGCAGCTGCCGGTCGAGGAAGCCCTCGGGGCGGCCGAAGTCGGCCAGGCCCACGGCGGCCGGGTCCACCGCGTGCAGCTCCACCAGGGTGTCCACCAGCGACAGGATCGCGTCCCGGGTGCGCCGCTCGCCCAGCGGGACGAGCTCGTCGGCCGTCCGGTACGGGGTGCCCTCGACGAACTCCATGACGTAGAAGGGCGCCCCGAGCACCTGCTCGTCCTCGCACAGCAGCACCGGCCGCGGCACCGGCACGCTCGTCGGGTGCAGCGCGCTGATCACCCGGTGCTCGCGCCGCATGTCGTGCGCGGTGGCCAGGACGTGCCCGAGCGGAGGCCGCCGGACGACCCAGTCGCCCTCGCCGTCGGAGACCGCGTAGGTGAGGTTCGACCGCCCGCCCTCGATCAGCCGGCCGGTCAGGGGGCCGTGGACCAGACCGGGACGTTCGCGCTCCAGCAGGGCGCGCAGCCGGTCGAGGTCGAGTCCGGGCGGATGGTCGGGGCTCATGCGTCGCTCCTGTGGGCGGGACGGGTGAACAGGACCCCTTCATGATGCCGACCGGTCGGTATGCCGTCCAGTGGTCACGCCCAACGTGATCGGGGCCACGATAGACGCCGACGTTCCCGGACGAGGCTCGTGCAGCCGTGCAGCCGTGCAGTCGTGCAGCCGTGCAGCCGTGCAGCCGTGCGGCCGTCGAGCCCTGGAGCCGCGGTCCCCGCCCGGCCGCCCGCCCGCTCCTGCTCGTCGCCCCGGTCACCGTCGGTCATTCCGCTTGCGTCGCGTTCGGGGGCCCCGGAGGGTCGGAACCATGAAGGCCATCAGCTACTCCCGCTACGGCGGCCCCGAGACCCTCGAGTACGGGGACGTCCGCGAGCCCAAGATCGGCCCCGACTCGGTGCTGGTGAAGGTCCGGGCGGCGGCCGTGAACCCCGTCGACTGGAAGTGCCGCGAGGGATACCTGGACCCGATGATCGACGCGGTCTTCCCGGTGGTCCCCGGGTGGGACGTCTCGGGGGTCGTCGTCCGGCTGGGCGTGTCCGTCGCGGAGTACGCCGTCGGCGACGAGGTCATCGGCTACGTCCGCGAGGACTTCCTCTCACGCGGCACCTTCGCCGAGTACGTGGCCGCGCCGGTGCGCACCCTCGCCCGCAAGCCGCGCAACCTCACCTGGGAGGAGGCTGCGGGCCTGCCGCTGACCGGCCTCACCGCCTACCAGGTGCTGACCAAGGCCCTCCAGGTGAAACGCGGTGAGACCGTCCTGGTCCACGCGGCCGCCGGCGGGGTCGGCTCGATCGCCGTGCAGCTCGCCCGCCACCTGGGCGCACGGGTGATCGGCACGGCGAGCGAGGCCAACCACGACTTCGTGCGCTCCCTGGGCGGCGAGCCGGTCGTCTACGGCGAGGGACTGGCCGAGCGGGTGCGCGGGCTGGCCCCCGAGGGAGTCGACGCGGCGTTCGACACGATCGGCGGCGACACCCTGAAGGTCTCCGCGAACCTGCTGGCCCCGGAGGGACGCCTGGCGTCGATCGCCGACGGCGACGTCGTGGGCTACGGCGGCCGCTACTGCTGGGTCCGGCCCGACGCGGAGGACCTCACCCGACTGGCGGAACTGGCCGAACAGGGCGTCGTCGGCGTGCACGTCTCCGAGACGTTCCCGCTGGAGCAGGCCGCGCGGGCGCACCGGCTGAGCGAGGAGGGCCGCACCCGCGGCAAGATCGTCGTCACGGTGCCGTGGGCCGACGACGCCGCCGAGGGCGCTGCGGACGGCACGGCCGCCGCGGGCGGTACGGGGACGGGCGCCGGGTAGCGCAGGGGCCGGTCGGTGTGCGCCCTGGCCCTGCCCGTCAGACGACCAGGGCCAGGGCGCACACCGCCGTGGCGATGGTGCACAGCACCACGGACGTGGCGTGCCGCGGCGCCAGCGCCCGCGGACTCGCCGTGGCCGCGAGGGACCGGATCCGCCGGTGGGCGAGCAGCAGGAAGGCCAGCCACAGACCGCAGCACAGCGCGCAGGCGACGATCCCGCCCGCGGACGTCCCGCCCGAGCCGTTCAGCGCGGCCTTCACGGCCAGCACGGCGGTGACGGTGCTCGCCAGCGTCGTGCGCCGCCAGGCCAGCCGGGTCCGCTCGGGTTGCAGTCCGGGATCGCGCGGGGACGGCGGACGGCCGCTCACCCGTCCCACCCCGCCAGCACCACGACGACCATCGCCACGGCGACCACCGCGACCACCACGCCCAGCAGTGCCGGAAAACGGGACGCCGGCAGGTCCTCGCCCCGGCGCATCGCCCGCTCGCAGCGCATCCAGTGGTTCACCGCGCGCAACGAGCACAGCACGCCCGCCCCGAGCAGGGCCAGCGCCAGCCCGACCCGCCAGCCCCAGCGCAGGTCCGGCAGGAACTGGTCCACGGCGAAGCCCCCGCCGATCAGCGCCAGCGCGGTGCGCAGCCAGGCCAGGAACGTACGCTCGTTGGCCAGCGAGAACCGGTAGTCGGGCGTGCTGCCCTCCTCCCGGACCTGCTCGGGCGCGAACCACAGCCGGACGTTCTGCACGAACTCGATCACGCGACGGACCCTACCCGCCCTCCGCCGCCGCGCCCGGAGCCCCCGCACACCGTCGCGCCGCTCAGCCCGCCGCCCGGAACTCCTTCAGACGGCGGTACGCGGCCAGCCCGTCCGGGACCCACTCCCATGCGGGCAGCCGACGCTCCACCTCCTCCTCCGACAAGAACGCGTGCCAGGCGACCTCCTCCACCTGGGGACGCACCGGCAGCTCGCAGCGGACCTCGTAGACGGCCGACCACCAGCTCCCCGCGGACCCGCCGTCGTAGAGGAACTTGAAGAGGAACCGGGGCCGGGGCAGACCGCTCACCCCCAGCTCCTCCTCGGCCTCGCGCAGGGCGGCGTCGTCATAGGTCTCGCCCGCGCCGACCACACCGCCGACGAACATGTCGTACAGGGACGGGAAGACCAGTTTGGTGGCGGTCCGCCGGTGCACGAACAGCCGGCCGTCGGCGTCCCGGGCCTGGATGAAGACGCAGCGGTGGCGCAGCCCTTCGGCGTACACCCGCCCGCGGGGAAACCGTCCCACCACCAGGTCGTTCTCGTCGACGACGTCGAGGATCTCGTCAGCAGCGCTCATCCGCCCATCCAAGCAGGCCGTCTCGCCGCGGTACGTGCCCTCCGGCCCGGCGGCCGCGACCCGCCGGTCACCGCGACCGGAACGGCCGCTCACGGGGCCGGGGCGTGGCCGTCACTGCGGCTGGAAGTCCGGCACCCGCTCGCGGGGCGCCGTGCCGCGGGGCATCGCCGGGTGCAGCCCCAGCAGGACGATGCCCGCGACGATCGCCGCGAGTCCCGCCGCCTCCCAGGCCAGCGCGCCGGTGTCGGTGTGCAGCCGGTCGCCGAGGAAGCCCACGCCGCAGAGGATCCCCGCCAGCGGCTGCGCCGCCGTCAGCGCGGGCAGCGACATCCGCAGCGGCGCCGTCTCGAACGCGCTCTGCACCAGCACGAGTCCGGTCACGCCGAGCGCGAGCACCGCGTACGGCTGCCAGCCGGTGAGCAGCTCAGCGAGGCCGCCCGCGCCGAAACGCTGTCCGCTGACCCTGGTCAGGGCGTCCTGGACGCCGTACAGCAGACCCGCCGCCAGGGCGAGCAGGACCGGGCCCGAACTCAGCCGCGAGCGCTTGGCATAGGCCGTCAGCAGCAGCGCGAGACCCACCATCACCCCGATGATCAGCCAGTGCCGCAGCGGGTTGGCGACCGCGCTGCCGCCGCTCGGCTGGCCCGCCACGATGAAGGCGGTCACCCCGCCCGCGAGCAGGAGCAGCCCGGCCCAGCCCTGACGGCCGAGCGACTGCTTCGTCTGATGGCGGGAGAGCGCGAGGGCGAAGAGCAGGTTCGTCGCGAGCAGGGGTTCCACCAGGGAGATCTCGCCCTGGCCGAGCGCGACCGCGCCCAGCGCCATGCCCGCCACCATCAGGCCGATGCCGCCGAGCCAGCGCGGCACCCTCATCAGGTCGAGCAGCAGCCGCGGCGAGAGGAAGTCGCCGAGCGGCGCCCTCTGGGCCGCGTTCTGCTGGAGCACGAACCCGAAGCCCAGGCAGCAGGCGGCGCTCACGGCGAGAACCAGAACCAGTACCGACACGCTGCGTACCTCGATCATCCGGTCGGGCCACGGACGGGGTGCGTGTGGCCGACTGTAGCGTCCCGCCGCCCGCGGTGCCCCTGCGAGCGCCGGAATCCTTCGCTTCGGGCCCACCCGGGACGACGCTTCCGGGAGTACCCCTGACCGGGCGGGTCGACCCGCCCCGGGCGCCGGGCCCGAGAGCCGGGGCGCGACCGTACGGCCGCGGCGGCCGTACCGCCATGGTGTGGGCTCCGGCCTCGGGGCGCCATGGCGTACACCACACCGTCCCGCCCGTCCCGGACCGCGACCGGTCCCACCAGCGGCGGGGCGCCCCGACCCGTCCGCAACCGGGCGGCGGCCGGCACGGGTCACGGTTCCCGGCCCTTGACGCTGGCCGCCGGCTGAGGATTGGCTGTGTGTGATCGGCCGATCGCGGGCCGATGCCGGATCCGCCGCCGAGGAGGATGAGGAAGTCCCGCGGTGCTCTTACCCCCGCCGCCCGTCGGCCCCGACGGGCTGTCCCCGGACACGGCCCCCGACCCTGCCCTGGACGACGAGCGGCTGTGCGCCGCCCGTGCCGCGCTGGCCCAGGGCCGACGACAGCCCGTGCGCTCCCTGCTGGCGCGCACCGGCGACGACTGGGACCGGCGCGCGCACCGGATCGCCGTCCTCGCCCTCGATCCGTGCGCTGCCGCCCGGGCCGACGAATGGCTGCTCGCCGAACCCGGCAGCGCCGACGCCGCCGCCCTGCTCGCCCTCGCGCAGGTCCGCCGGGCCCTGCGCGGTCAGGAGGACCCGGACGCCGCCCGCGCCGCGTGCCTCGCCGCCGCCGAGGCGGCCCCGGCGGACCCCACCCCCTGGCTCGGCCTGCTGCGACTGGAGCGGACCGGCGGCGCGCGGGCGGTGCGGATCTTCGAGGAGATCCGCGCCCGGCACCGCGACCACCACCACGCGCACCACCTGATGGTGGCCCTGCTCGCCGCCCGCCGCGCCGACGGCGGCCCCGACCCGCTGCACGAGGTGTACGACTTCGCCGCCTGGGCCGCCGAGCAGGCGCCGGCGGACTCCCCGCTGGCCATCCTGCCGGTCGTCGCGCACGCCGAGCGCTACCGCGTGCTGGCCGCGCACGGCTTCGCGCCCGCCGATCCCGTCGCCTCCGGACACTGGCGCGAAGGCCGGGCCCCGGACGTGATGAAGGCGGCCTTCGACTGGTGGCTGGAGTGGGAGCACGACGACCACCCCCGGCATCTGGTCGACCTGAACTTCCTCGCCCACGCCAAGGTGTGCGAGGGCCGGGGGGCCGAGGCCGCCGCCCTCTTCCAGCGCATCGGCCGGCACGTCACCCGCCGGCCCTGGTCCTACCCGGACCGCGACCCGGCCGAGGCCTTCCGGGCGGCCCGGGCCGGCGCGCTGCGCACCGGCCGGTCGGCGCGGTGGCCGGGCGGCGGGTCCGACGCCGGGGGCGGGCGGGAAGACATGACGGAAGTCTGACGGCGACCCTGGATCCCTGGCCCCGGCGGCCACACAGGTGCTCGAATGGAGGGGTGAACCCCGAACCGTCCGAGCGACCCGGACGACCCGACCCGCCCGGACGCCCCGAACGACCGCGCCCGTCCGAACGGCCGCGCCCGTCCGAACCGCCGGGCGCATCCGGTGCGTCCGATCCGTCGGGTGCGTCCGGTGAGCGCGGCGCGCCCGTGGGACGGCGGGTGTTCCTCGGCACGCTCGCCCTGGGCGCCCTCGGCGTGATCGCCGCGCCCCCGCTGCAACACGGTCTGGAGGCCTTCCTGGCCGGCGCGGCCGACAAGGACCCCACCGGACTGACCGGGCTGCTCCCCAACGGCGGCGGCTTCCGCTACTACTCGGTGACCTCCTCCGTGCCGCACAAGAACGCCGCGGACTACCGCCTCACCGTGGACGGGCTGGTCGACCGGCCCGGCGTCCATACCCTGGACGACCTGCGCGCGATGCCCCAGACCCGGATGGTCAGGGACGTCCAGTGCGTCACGGGCTGGCGGGTGCCCGGCACGCCCTTCGAGGGCGTACGGCTGTCCGCGCTGCTCGACGCGGCCGGCGTCCGGCCGGGAGCCGGCGCCGTCCGCTTCACCTGCTTCGACGGCGCCTACAGCGAGAGCCTCACCCTGGAGCAGGCGCGCCGCCCCGACGTCCTGGTCGCGCTGCGCATGCAGGACAAGGACCTCGGCCACGAGCACGGCGGACCCGTCCGCCTCTACGTGGCGCCCATGTACTTCTACAAGTCCGCCAAGTGGCTCTCCGGCATCACCGTCACGAAGAAGGTGCGCCCCGGCTACTGGGAGGACCGCGGTTACGACGTCGACGCCTGGGTCGGCCGTTCGAACGGACGCGACGATGATCCTACGAGCTGAGGCGCCGCCCGCCGCGCGGGTGCGCCGCTTCACCCCCGCCGTGCGCTGGGTGCACCGCACCACCGCCCTGCTCATGGGCGTGTGCGTGGTGACCGCGTCCTTCCTTTACATCCCCGAGTTCGCCCAGCTCGTGGGGCGCCGGGAACTGGTGGTCCGCGTCCACGAGTGGGCCGGGCTGGCCCTGCCGGTGCCCGTCCTGGCGGGCCTGGCGTCCCGCGCGCTGCGCGCCGACCTCGGCCACCTCAACCGCTTCGGCCCGCACGACCGGCGCTGGCTGCGGGCCGCCCTGCGCCGGGACAAGCGCCGCGAGTCGCGTCCGGCGGCCAAGTTCAACGCCGGGCAGAAGGTCTACGCGTCCTGGATCGCGGGCGCGAGCCTGGTCATGCTCGGCACGGGCCTGCTCATGTGGTTCACCCACCTCACCCCGATCATGTGGCGCACCAGCGCGACCTTCGTCCACGACTGGCTGGCCCTGACCGTCGGCGTCGTGCTGGCCGGCCACATCGGCATGGCCGTGGGCGACCCGGAGGCGCGGCGCGGCATGCGCACCGGCTCGGTGAGCCGCGAGTGGGCGGAGCGGGAACACCGCCTGTGGCGCCCGTGACCCGGCGGCGCGCACGGGCGGCTGGGTGCGGACGTCAGCTTTCGAAGTCCAGCAACACCTTGCAGGACCGCTCCCGGTCGGCCGCCAGCGCGAACGCCGACTCCGCCTCCGTCACCGGCGCCACCGCGCTGATCAGTCGGTCGAACGCGGGGCGTGCGGCGAGCAGTCCCAGGGCGTCGTCGAACTCGGCGTCGAAGCGGAACGCCCCGCGCAGCTCGATCTCCCGGCCTACCAACAGGTTCCCCGCGAACGGGCTCCGCCCGGGCGGCAGCATGCCGAGCTGGACGACGGTCCCGCCGCGCCGCACCCCCCGCAGGCAGGCGTCGAGCCCCGCGGCCGTGCCGGACGCCTCGACGGCCACGTCCGCCTCCTCCGCCGGGGGCCGGCCCGCCTGATCCTCCGCAGTCTCCGGATCCCCGGCGAGGACGGTCGTGTCGGCGCCGGCGGCGCGCGCGAACCCGAGCGCCGCCGGCAGCAGGTCCGTCGCCGTCACGCGGGCCGCGCCCGCCGCCTTCGCCGCAGCGACCACCAGGCAGCCGATCGGTCCGGCCCCCGTGACGAGGACACGGCGGCCGGCCACCGGGCCGGCCCGCCGCACCGCGTGCAGGGCCACCGACAGCGGCTCGGCGAGCGCGGCCCGCCGCAACGGGAGCCCGGCGGGAAGCGGCCGCACCTGAGCGGCCGGGACGACGATCCGGGCCGCGAACCCGCCCTGCACGTGCGGTGTGCGGGCCGCGCTGCCGAGGTAGCGGGCGTCCCGGCAGACGTTGCGCAGGCCCCGGGCGCACTCCGGGCACGCCCCGCACGGGGTGGCCGGGTGCACGGCGGCCTCGGCGCCGCGGGAGACGCCCGACGGATCGGGGGAGCCGTGCGCGAGCACCGTCCCCACCACCTCGTGCCCGAGCACCATCGGCTCGCGCAGCCGGAAGTCGCCCACCCCGCCGTGCCGCCAGTAGTGCAGGTCGGAGCCGCAGATCCCGCCGTAGCGGACGGCGACCAGCACCTCGCCCGGTCCGGGCGCGGGCTCGGCGAGCACTTCGACGCGCAGGTCGCCCCGACCATGGATCACACAGCCCAGCATCCGCCTCACGTCCTCTCAGAGCACACTGGTCATACCGCCGTCGACGTAGAGCACCTGCCCGTTGACGAAGTCCGCCGCGGGGGAGGCCAGGAACAGCACCCCGCCCACGAGGTCCTCGGTGCGGCCCCACCGCCCGGCCGGAGTGCGCCGCCGCACCCAGGCGCTGAACTCCTCGTCCTCGACCAGGGGCCGGGTCAGCTCGGTCTCGATGTAGCCGGGGCCCAGCCCGTTGACCTGGACGCCGTGCGGGCCCCAGTCCGCGCACATGCCCTTGGTGAGCATCTTCAGCGCGCCCTTGGCCGCCGCGTACGGCGCGATGCCGGGCCGCGCCACCTCGCTCTGAAGCGAGCAGATGTTGACGATCTTCCCGTGGCCGCGTTCCGTCATCCGCCGGGCGGCCTCCCGGCCCACCAGGAACGCGCTGGTGAGGTTGGTGTCCAGCAGCCGGTGCCAGTCGGCGTCCGCGAACTCCAGCAGCGGGGCGCGCAGTTGCATGCCCGCGTTGTTGACGAGGATGTCGAGGGGGCCGACCCGCTCCTCGACGTCGGCGATCCCGGCGGCGACGGACGGGCCGTCGGTGACGTCGAAACGGGCCGTGCGGACCCGGTCGCCGGGCACTTCGGCGGCGGCCCGCTCCAGGCGTCCGGCGTCGCGGCCGTTGAGGACCACCGTGCAGCCGGCCTCCGCCAGGCCCCGCGCGAGGGCGAGGCCGATGCCCCGGCTGGAGCCGGTGACCAGCGCGGTCCGGCCGCCGATGTCGAACAGGGGATGACTCATGCGCGTGCTCCTCCTCTTCCCGGCACGGCCCCTCGTTCCGGCACGTCCCCTCCTTCCGGTCCTTCCGGTCCTTCCGGCACGTCCCGGTCGGGCCTAGACGACGAGCGAGAGCAGCAGCACCAGGCCGCCCGCGACCACCGAGATGATGGTCTCCATCACCGACCAGGTCTTGACGTTCTGGCCGACGCTCAGCCCGAAGTACTCCTTCACCAGCCAGAATCCGGCGTCGTTGACATGGCTGAAGAACAGCGAGCCCGCGCCGACGGCGAGGACGAGCAGGGCGGTGTGCGCGGTCGACATGTCGGCGGCGAGCGGCGCGACCAGGCCGGCCGCGGAGATCGTCGCCACCGTCGCCGATCCGGTCGCCAGCCGGATCGCCACCGCGATCAGCCAGGCCAGCAGCAGGGCCGGTATCGACCAGTCCTCGGACACGTCCAGGACCATCTGGCCCACACCGCAGTCGATGAGGGTCTGCTTGAAGCCGCCGCCCGCGCCGACGATCAGCAGGATGCCGGCGATGGGCGCGAGCCCGTTGTCCACGAGGCGCGAGATCCGCTCCCTGCTGAACCCCGCGGGCCGGCCCAGCGTGAAGATGCCGACGAGCACGGCGGCGAGCAGCGCGATCAGGGGCGAGCCCACGACGTCGAACACGCGCTGCACGGTGTGCTCGGGGTCGTCCACGACGATGTCGACGAGCGCCTTGGACAGCATCAGCACGACCGGCAGGAGGATGGTGGCCAGCGTGGCGCCGAAGCCCGGGCGCCTCTCCAGGTTCTCGGAGGGCCGCTCCGGGATCATGCGGTCGGGTGCGGGGACGTCGACCCAGCGGGCCGCGACCTTCGAGAACAGCGGGCCCGCCACGACGACCGTCGGCACGGCGACGAGCACGCCGAGCGCCAGGGTCACGCCCAGGTTGGCGCCCACCGCGTCGATGGCGACCAGCGGGCCGGGGTGCGGCGGGACGAGTCCGTGCATCACCGACAGACCGGCCAGCGCCGGGATGCCGATCCGCATCAGCGAGTAGTTGCCCCGCTTGGCGACCATCAGCACCACCGGGATCAGCAGCACCACGCCCACCTCGAAGAACAGCGGCAGACCGATCACGGAGGCGATCAGCACCATCGCCCACGGCATCGAGCGGCCGCCGGCCCTGGCGAGGATGGTGTCCACGATCTGGTCGGCGCCCCCGGAATCGGCGAGCAGCTTGCCGAGGATCGCGCCCAGCGCGATCAGCACGCCCACCCCGGCGACCGTGGAGCCCAGCCCGGCGGTGAAGGAGGCGATGGCCTTGTCGAGGGGCGCCCCGGCGAACGCGCCGAGCGCGAGCGAGCCGATGGTCAGCGCCAGGAAGGCGTGCAGCTTGAACTTGGTGATGAGCAGGACGATCACGGCGATGCCCGCCAGGACGGCGATGCCCAGCTGTGCGTGGCCGGCCGAGGTGATCGGCTCGACCTTGTCCGCCGCCAGCATCTCGACGCTGAGTCTGGTCACGGGGTTTCCCTTTGCGGTTTTCGGGACGGGGGGAGGGTGCGGGGGGTCACGCGGCCGGGTCGGGAAGGGCGGCGAGCGCCTCCACGGCCCGGCCGGCGATGCTCTCGGGGCCGCCGCGGACGTCGACGCGGACGCCCGCCTCGTCGGCCTGGAGGGGCTGGAGGGTGGCGAACTGGGAGTCCAGCAGCGCGGTCGGCATGAAGTGGCCCTGGCGGTGCGCCATGCGGTCCTCGATCAGGGACCGGTCGCCCGCCAGGTGCACGAAGACGACCCCGGGGGCCGCGGCCCTGAGCCGGTCGCGGTACGACCGCTTCAGCGCCGAGCAGCTGACGACCCCGCCGAGTCCGGCCCGCTCGTCCGCCCAGGCCCCGATGGCGTCGAGCCACGGCCTGCGGTCGTCGTCGTCGAGCGGAACGCCGGCCGACATCTTGTCGATGTTGGCCTGCGGGTGGAAGTCGTCGCCCTCGGCGTACGGAACCCCCAGCCGGGCGGCGAGCAGGGGACCGATGGTGGTCTTGCCCGTTCCGGCGACGCCCATCACCACGACGACAGGGGGGGTGCGCATCTTCGCCTCGCTGTCTTCCTCGACACCTGACGCCAACGGACGCCGACGACACTGAAGCCGATTAGGTACGACGAATTCAAGAGGCTGTGACAAATAAGTCCGACTTTTTGGCCTCGTGATCTACCGCGTACTCTGTGTGCATGACCACTCCGGGCCGGGGTCTGCACGGCCGAGTACTGGACGCCCTGGGGCCCGCGATCACCGCGGGGGAGTACCCGCCCGGCAGCGTCCTGCGCACCGACGAACTCGCCCAGCGCTTCGACGTCTCCCGCTCCGTGATGCGCGAGGCGGTCCGCGTGCTGGAGTCCATGCACCTCGTCGAGTCCCGCCGCCGCGTGGGCGTCACGGTGCGCCCCAAGGCCGAGTGGAACGTCTACGACCCGCAGGTCATCCGCTGGCGGCTGGCCGGCGCCGACCGCCCGCACCAACTGCGCTCGCTCACCGTCCTGCGCTCGGCGGTCGAGCCGGTCGCGGCGGGCCTGGCGGCGACGCACGCCACCGCGGAGCAGTGCGCCGAACTGACGCGGTGCGCGCTGGGCATGGTGGCCACCTCACGCGGCCACCGCCTCCAGGAGTACCTGGTCCACGACGTCGCCTTCCACCGGGTGATCCTCACCGCGTCCGGCAACGAGATGTTCGCCCGGCTCGGCGACGTCGTCGCGGAGGTGCTGGCCGGCCGCACCCACCACGAGGTCATGTTCGAGGACCCCGACCCGGCCGCCGTCACCCTGCACGTCCAGGTCGCCGAGGCGGTCCGCGAGGGCGACCCGGTGCGCGCGGAACGCCTCACCCGCGAGATCACGGTCGGCGCCCTCCAGGAACTCGACATCCTGGCGCCCTGAGCACCCCCGAGCGGCCCGAACCCCCGACTGGCCTCAGCGCGCTCCCGCGCCCGGCTCGGGAAACTCCCCGTCCACGTACACCCAGGCCCCGCCCACCCGCTCGAACCGGCTGCGCTCGTGCAGCGCGCCGCCCCGGTAGGAGGCCCGGAACTCCACGACGCCGGACGTGTGGAACGCCGTGCCGTCGGACGTCGCGAGGATCTCCAGTCCCGTCCACCGCGTCCCGGGATCCGGCTCCAGCCGCTCCGGCCGGGTCCGCGGATGCCAGGTCCGCAGCAGATAGGGCACGTCCCCGCGCACGAACGCGCTGTAGCGCGAGCGCATCAGCGCCTCGGCGGTGGGAGCGCTCACGGCGTCGCCGCCCGCGTGATAGCGCCCGCAGCACGCCTCGTAGGACGCGGGCAGCCCGCACGGACAGCCGGCGGGCACGGAGACGGCGGCTCGCTGCCGCGGACGGTCGGAACGTCGGACCATGCCCCCATTGTGCCCGCCCCTCGCACCCCCGAGGTGGCCGCCCCCGCACCCCCGGAGAGCCCGGGGAGGGCCGTGGGGAATCGTCTCGTACGGGGCCGTCATCGCGTTCCCGTGGAGCGCTACGCGCCCCGGTCCGCCGACCGGACCGGCAGCGGCGGCAGGGCCGTCGCGTACAGCCAGGCGTCGAACAGGTCGTCCAGCGGCTCCGGGGCGAACCGGGCCACATGCGCGGTCAGCGCCGCCGTCGTCACCGCGCCGCCCCGGTGCAGGGACAGCCACGCGCGCAGCATCCGGAAGAACGCCTCGTCGCCCAGCGCGCAGCGCACCGCGTGCACCGTGAGGCCGCCGCGCTCGTAGAGCCGGTCGTCGAACATCGACCTGCGGCCCGGATCGGCCAGCCGCAGATCCTGCGGCTGCGCCGCCAGCGACCGGTGCGCGGCCGCCGCCAGCCGCTGCGCGTCACGGCCGCCCGACCGCTCCGACCACAGCCACTCCGCGTACTTGGCGAACCCCTCGTTCAGCCAGATGTGCCGCCAGTCGGCGATGGACACGCTGTTGCCGAACCACTGGTGCGCCAGCTCGTGCGCCACCAGCCGCTCCGAACCCCGCGCCCCGTCCACGTGGTTGGCCCCGAACAGCGACAACCCCTGCGCCTCGACGGGGACGTCGAGCTCCTCCTCGGTCACCACCACCGCGTACTCGTCGAACGGGTACGGTCCGAAGAGCTCCTGGAACAGGTGCATCATCGCGGGCTGGCGGGCGAAGTCCCGCGAGAAGCGCGAAAGCAAAGACGCCGGGACATGGCCGTGCTGCGGTACCCCGCCGAGCCCCGGATCGCCGAGCAGCACCGTCTGGTACCCGCCGATCGACAGTCCCACCAGATAGCTCGACGTCGGCGCGGACTGCTCGTACACCCACGTCGTCGTCGAGGCCTTCGCCGTCCGCGTGAGCAGCCGCCCGCCCGCCACCACCGCGTACGCGGACGGCGTCGTGACCGATATCAGGTACGACGCCTTGTCCGCGGGGCGGTCGTTGCACGGGTACCACGACGGCGCGCCCACGGGCTGGCTCGCCACCAGCGCCCCGTCGTCCAGTTCCTCCCAGCCGAGGCCGCCCCACGGGCTGTCCACCGGCCGGGGGTTGCCCGACCAGTGCACCTCGACGGTGAAGGCGGCCCCCGCCCGGATCGCCTTGGCCGGGCGCACGCGCAGCCGCCCGCCCCGGTGCGTGTAGTGGGGCTGCCTGCCGTCCACCCGCACCCGGCCGATCTTGAAGTCGGCCAGGTTCAGCTGGAACTCGGCCAGCGCGGCGCGCCCCGCGATCGCGTTGATCCGCGCCGCCCCCGACAGCCGGTTGGGGCCCGGCCGGTAGTCCAGCGTGAGTTCGTAGCGGTGCACCCGGTACCGGGGATCGCCGTTGGCCGGGAAGTACGGATCCGGCCCGACCGTCTGCTGAACTGCCACGTCCCCGTCCGCTCCCTGCCCTGTGCCCGAACCGCCCGCCGCCGGGCCGCCGCTCCCCGGACCCGGACGGCCCCCGCTCAGGGACGCCATGCCTCGATCGGGTTGCCGAGCCAGCGGGTGTCGTCCGGAACGGACTCCGCGGCCATGACGAGCGACGCGGGACCCAGGGTCGTCCGGGCCCCGATCGTGCTGCCGGGCAGCACGATCCCGCCGGGGCCCAGCGTGGCGCCCTCCCGCAGGACCACAGTATCCGTCCGCAAGATCCGGTCGTGGAAGAGGTGGGTCTGCAGCACGCACCCACGGTTGACCGTGACGCCGTCCTCCAGCGTCACCAGGTCCGCCTCGGGCAGCCAGTAGCTCTCCACCCACGCGCCGCGCCCGATCCGCGCCCCCAGACCGCGCAGCCAGGCCGTCATCACGGGCGTCCCCGGCACCGCCCCCGCCAGCCACGGAACGGCCACCACCTCGACGAACGTGTCCGCCAGCTCGTTGCGCCACACGAAGCCGCTCCACAGCGGATGCTCCCCGGCGCGGTGCCGCCCGACCAGCAGCCACTTGGCGGCGACCGACACGACCCCCGCAGCCGCCCCCGCGCCCAGCAGCACCACGCCCGCCAGCGGGACCGCCCACGGCCCCAGCGCGCACAGCACGGCCACCGTGGCGACGCCGAGCGCGGCCGAGCACAGCACCGGCACGATCCTGCACAGCTCCACCAGCGCCCGCGCCCACAGCAGCCGCGCGGGCGGCTCGTAGGTGCGGCTGTCGTCGCCGTCCGCCGAGTGCCGGGGCAGCTTCACCGGCGGCAGCCCCAGGTACGACGTGCCCTTCTTCGCCTTCTTCGGCGTCGCCGACAGCACGCCCACCAGCCCGCCGTCCGGCACCGACCGGCCCGGCGCGGTCATCCCCGAGTTCCCGAGGAACGCCCGCCGCCCGATCTCCGCGCGCCCCACCCGCACCCAGCCGCCGCCCAGCTCGTACGGCGCGGTCAGCGTGTCGTCGGCGAGGAACGCGCCCTCGCCGACCGTCGTCAGGCTCGGCAGGGCCAGCACCGTCGACACCTCGGCGCCCCGCCCGACCCGCATGCCCAGCAGCCGCAGCCACACCGGCGTGACCAGCCCGGCGTAGAGCGGGAACAGCGTCTCGCGCGCCCGGTCCATCAGCCGGGTCACCGTCCAGGCCTGCCAGCCGACCCGTCCGTGCGCCGGATGCGTGCCCTCCCGCAGCCCGACGCCCAGCGACCGGACGGCCACCAGCACCAGCAGCGCGTACACCGCCCCGTAGGCCAGCGTGGCGGGAACCAGCGCGACCGCCGCGCCCCGCACGGCCCCGCCCAGCCCGTCGCCAGGGCTCACGAACAGCGACGCCACCAGCAGCGCCGCCGCACCCGACAGCACCGGGAGCAGGGACACACCGAGCCCGGACACGCCGTACATGGCCCGCCAGCACCGGCTCTGCGGCGGCCGCTCCCGGGGGCGGTCGCGCTTGGCCCGGCCCAGCCCGACCGCGGGCGCGCCCGCCCACCGCTGACCGGTCGGGATCCGCCCGGTGACCGCCGACCCCGGCGCCACCTCGGCCCGCTTGCCGACCCGCGCGCCCGGGAACAGCGTGCTGCGCGTGCCGACGACGGCGTGCGCCCCCACCCTCACCGGACCTACCTCCAGCCGGTCGCCGTCCAGCCAGTAGCCCGACAGATCCACCTCGGACTCCACGGCCGCGCCCCGCCCCAGCCTCAGCAGACCGGTGACCGGCGGCAGCGTGTGCAGCTCCACGTCCGGACCGATCCTGGCCCCCAGCGCCCGCGCGTACCGCTGCAACCACACCCCGGTCAGCGACGTCGCCCCGCTGACGTCGGCCAGCCGCTCCGCCGCCCACAGCCGCACATGGACCGAGCCGCCGCGCGGATGACGGCCCGCCCGCACCCCCCGCAGCAGCAGCCGCGCACCGCCCGCACCGAGCGCGAGACGCCCCGGCGGACTGAAGAACAGCAGCACCCCCGCCGCCACCAGCCACCACGGAGCCGTCGGCAGCCAGCCGTACGCCGGCAGCAGATCGCCCAGCGCGGTCAGCGCGACCGTCCAGCGCAGCCCGAGCAACGTGAACAGGGGCACGAGCAGCACCAGCTGCACGCACTGCGTCCGGCGCGGCACCGGAGCGATCGTGCGACCGCCGGCGTCGTCGCACGCACCGGCCTCCAACCGCCGGGCCAGCTTGCGCAGCGTCGGCCGCTGGTAGACGTCCAGCACCGCGGCGCCGGGATAACGGTCGCGCAGCCGCGTGACGAGCCGGGCCGCCGCCAGACTGCTCCCGCCGATCGCGAAGAAGTCGTCCGAGGCCGAGGCGACCGGCACGCCCAGCACCTGCGCCCACTGCTCGGCGAGCCAGGCCTCGGTGCCGTACAACTGCTCCGTGCGCCCGCCGGTCTCCAGCCCCTTCAAGGGCCACGGCAGCGCGTCGCGGTCCACCTTCCCGGAGGTGCGCGTGGGCAGGTCGTCCACCGGCGCGAGCAGCGGCACCAGGGCCGCGGGCAGCTCGGCGCGCAGCCGCGCCACGGCAGCCGCCCGGTCCCAGCCGTCCTGGGTGACGACGTACCCGACCAGCAGCCCGCCACCGCTGCGCGCGGTCCGCACGGCCGCGGCCGCGGCCGCCACACCCGGCAGCGCCTGGAGCGCCGCGTCCACCTCGCCCAGCTCGATGCGCCGGCCGCCGAGCTTGACCTGCTCGTCGGCCCGGCCGAGGAAGACGAGCCCCTCGGCGTCCGCGCGCACCAGATCGCCGCTGCGGTACGCCCGCTCCCAGCCCAGCGACTCCAGCGGCGCGTACTTCTCCGCGTCCTTCGCGGCGTCCAGGTAGCGCGCGAGCCCGGCCCCGCCGATGACGAGCTGTCCGCTGCCGCCCCACGGCACGACCTCGCCGGCCTCGTCCACGACCGCCAGCTCCCAGCCCCGGAGCGGCAGCCCGATCCGGACCGGCTCCTCGCCCGACATCAGCGCGGCGCAGGCGACCACGGTCGTCTCGGTCGGCCCGTAGGTGTTCCAGACCTCCCGTCCCTCCGTCACCAGGCGCTGCACCAGCTCGGGCGGGCAGGCCTCGCCGCCGAAGATCAGCAGGCGGACGTCGTCGAGATGCTCGGGCTCCCACAGCGCGGCCAGCGTCGGCACCGTCGAGACGACCGTGATCTCCTGCTCGACCAGCCAGGGCCCGAGGTCGGCGCCGCCGCGGACCCGGGAGCGGGGAACGGGCACCAGACAGGCGCCGTACCGCCAGGCGAGCCACATCTCCTCGCAGGAGGCGTCGAAGGCCACCGAAAGTCCCGCCATGACCCGGTCGCCCGGCCCGATCGGCTCCCCGGCGAGGAACAGGGCGGCCTCCGCGTCCACGAACGCGGCCGCGCTGCGGTGGGTGACCGCGACGCCCTTGGGCCTGCCGGTGGAGCCGGACGTGAAGATCACCCAGGCGTCGTCCCCGGGCCCGGGCCGTGCGGCGGGGGCCGCCGTCGCGGACGTGTCGTGGACGGCGATCACGTGCCCGGCGCCGACGACGGCCCGCACGCCGGCCTCGCCGAACACCAGCTCGGCCCGCTCGTCGGGATCCTCGGCGTCCACCGGCACATAGCTCGCGCCGACGGCGAGGACGGCCAGGATCGCCACGTAGAGGTCGTTGGCGCCGGACGGGACGCGCACGCCCACCCGGTCGCCGAGCCCCACGCCGGCCGCGGCCAGCCGCCGCCGCAGGCCCTCCACCTCGGCGGCGAGGGCGCGGTAGGTGAGCGAGGCGACGCCGTCGTCCAGCGCCGGCTCGTCCGGGAACGACCGCACCGTCGCGTCGAGGACGTCGACCAGGGTGCGGGGGGAGGCGGCGGGGCCGCCGGACAGCCGGGCCGTGTCGCCGAGCGGCGCGCGGCTGTCTCCGTCGAGCAGGCCGAGAGCGACGCTCTCGTGGGTGGCTGCCATCGGTCCTCGCGTCTCGATCCCGGAAGCCTCCGGGGCGCCGGCGGGCCCGCAGGTCTGCCTGGGGTTGTCCGGTCCGGCTCGCAACAAGCCGGATATTTTAGTACGACGCTAGGCACGCCTGGGTCCGCCGGCCAGCGGACGGGGCCGTCCGGGGCCTCCTCGGGCTACTCGGGCTTCGCGGACTCCTCGCGTCCTTCGGGCTCCGGGAGGGCGGCCCCTACGACCGCGTGCTCCCGGGCCGGGATGCCGTTCCAAGCACACGAGTGGGGGCCGCGACCAATGGTCGCGGCCCCCACTCTTCATGTGTCCGAGGGGGGACTTGAACCCCCACGCCCGATAAAGGGCACTAGCACCTCAAGCTAGCGCGTCTGCCATTCCGCCACCCGGACAAGGTGTCTGTCGTGCGGGGTTTCCCTCGCGGCGACGTCGTAAACATTACCAGGCTTTCCGCAGTGCCCGATCACGGGAGGCGGGCCCCCGGCGGGCGGCCATGTGCGCACCGTGTGTGACGGGCCGGGACCGGTCTTGGGCCGGGGCCCGGGAGAGGGGGAGGATGAGGGGACCCACCAGCAGTGACAGCGGGAGGAACCAGCGTGAGCGCCACGGACGACACGGCCAGGACCGTCACCGGCGAGGACGAGGTCGTGGACCTCTGCCGCGAGCTGATCCGGATCGACACCAGCAACTACGGCGACCACTCGGGCCCCGGCGAGCGCAAGGCGGCCGAGTGGGTCGCCGAGAAGCTCGCCGAGGTGGGCCTCGAACCGGAGATCTTCGAGTCCCATCCGGGCCGCGCCTCCACGGTGGCCCGCATCGCGGGCGAGGACCCGTCGAGGCCCGCCCTGCTCATCCACGGCCATCTCGACGTCGTCCCGGCCAACGCGGCCGACTGGACCCACCACCCCTTCTCCGGCGAGGTCGCCGACGGCTGCGTGTGGGGCCGCGGCGCGGTCGACATGAAGGACATGGACGCGATGACGCTGGCCGTCGTCCGCGACCGGCTGCGCTCCGGGCGCAGGCCGCCGCGCGACATCGTGCTGGCGTTCCTGGCCGACGAGGAGGCCGGCGGCACCTACGGGGCCCGCCACCTCGTCGACCGCCACCCCCACCTCTTCGACGGCGTCACCGAGGCGATCAGCGAGGTGGGCGGCTTCTCGTTCACGGTGAGCGAGGAGCGGCGGCTCTATCTCGTCCAGACGGCCGAGAAGGGCATGCACTGGATGAAGCTGACCGTGGCCGGCACCGCGGGCCACGGCTCGATGATCCACCGGGACAACGCCATCACCGAGCTGTCCGAGGCCGTGGCACGGCTGGGCCGGCACACCTTCCCCGTGAGGGTCACCAAGACGACCCGGGCCTTCCTCGACGAGCTGGGCGACGCCCTGGGCACCCCGCTGGACCCCGAGGACATGCAGGCGACGCTGGCCCGGCTCGGCGGCATCGCCAAGCTGATCGGCGCGACCCTGAGCAACACCGCCAACCCGACCCAGCTGGGCGCCGGCTACAAGGTCAACGTCATCCCCGGCGAGGCCACCGCACACGTGGACGGACGGTTCCTGCCGGGGTACGAGGACGAGTTCCTGGCCGACCTCGACCGCATCCTCGGCCCGCACGTGCGCCGCGAGGACGTGCACTCCGACAAGGCGCTGGAGACGTCCTTCGACGGAGCGCTGGTCGAGGCGATGCAGTCCTCGCTCCTCGCCGAGGACCCCACGGCGAAGGCGGTCCCGTACATGCTCTCGGGCGGCACCGACGCCAAGTCCTTCGACGATCTCGGTATCCGCGGGTTCGGCTTCGCGCCGCTCAAGCTGCCGCCTGAGCTGGACTTCGCCGGCATGTTCCACGGCGTCGACGAGCGGGTGCCGGTGGACGGGCTCAAGTTCGGGGTGCGCGTGCTGGACCGCTTCATCGACGCATCCTGAAATGTCCCGGTGAAACGAGCTTTCGCCGGGCTCCGGCCGCGCCGGAAAAATCGTCCGCCTGTACGGACGCGACTGGGAAGAGTGAATGCGCCGATAAACTCGTAGCCTCATTAATTCCGCCTCGTTACTGGTGACATGCGATCCGCTGCTTGGGGTCGCTTTGCCAACAAGGAGGAATAATGATCAAGAAGGTCGTCGCTGCTGCGGCTGCCACTGGTGGGCTGGTTCTCGCGGGTGCGGGCCTCGCCGTCGCCGACGCCGGTGCCCAGGGTGCCGCGGTGGGCTCCCCGGGTGTGGTGTCCGGCAACGTCATCCAGGTTCCCGTGCACGTCCCGGTGAACGTCTGCGGCAACACGATCTCGGTGATCGGGCTGCTGAACCCCGCCTTCGGCAACACCTGCGTCAACGACTGACGTCGACCCGCTGAGGGGTCGTCCACACCGTCGGCCCCGGAGCGCACCCCATGCGCTCCGGGGCCGACCGGTCTTTTCCCGAAGGAAAGACCGAAGACTTCGAAAATCCCGAACAAATCGAACAGCTGCAATGATGCGAGCGATTCGGGACGCGGACGAAATGGAAAGCAGGGATTCAGCAATGCGACAGGTCACCCGCAAAAGCCTCATGACCGTGGCGGCGGCAACGGGGGTGATCGCCGCCGCCGGCGGCTACGCCCACGCCGACGCCGGCGCCAACGGCTACGCCACCGACTCGCCCGGCGTCCTGTCGGGCAACTCGGTGCAGGCGCCGATCAACGTTCCCGTCAACGTGTGCGGCAACACCGTCGACGTCGTCGGGGCGCTCAACCCGACCTTCGGCAACTCCTGCGCCAACAAGGGCGGCGGCGCCGCCTCGCGCGGATACGGCGAGCACCGGGGCGGCGCGGGCCACTCCGGGAGCCACGGCGGGAACCAGGGCGCGGGCCACAACGGCGGTCACGCCGCAGGACACGACAGCGGCCACCACGGCAGCCACCACGGCGGCCACAACGGCGGTCACGGCGGTTCCGGCGCGCACGGCGGCTCCGGGGGCGCGCAGGCGGGCGGCCACACCGGCGGATCGCCGGGCGTCGGCTCCGGCAACCACGTGCAGGCGCCGGTCGACGTGCCGGTGAACGTGTGCGGCAACAGCATCGACGTCGTCGGGATCCTCAACCCGAGCTTCGGCAACGACTGCGCGAACGACAGCGGTCCCGGCATGCACACGCCCCCGTCCCGCGGCCACGAGACCCCGGGCAGGCCCGGCGGCCACGACCACGGCAAGCCGGGCGTGTCCAGCCCGTCCCACCCCGGCGGCGTGCCGTCCACCCCCCACCACGTGACGCCGGCCGGCGCCTCCTCCGTGCACCGGCCCGCCGCCCAGGCCCCGCAGCTCGCGCACACGGGCAGCGAGATGCCGATGGGCCTCGTCCTGCCGGTCGGCGCGGGCGCGCTGCTCGCGGGCGCGGTGCTCTACCGCAAGGCGCGCCCCTCCGCGTAAGCGGTCCGGGCGCCCACAACGGAGCGGGCCCCGCCTCGGCGGGGCCCGCTCCGTTTTCCGTCTCTCACCTCACCACGTGGCACGCACCTGGCGGATGATCCGCCGGCGCAACCGCACCCTGCGGCTGCCGTCACGCAGCAGGCTCAGGCGGTCCAACTCCCAGTGTCCGTACTCGGCATGGTCGGTCAGCAGTCGCGTCGCCTCCTTGCGGGAGACCCCGCGCGGCACGTAGACGTCGACGAATTCGTATTCCGGCATCGCATCTATTGTGCGGGCTGGGGCCCGGTACGGATAGCGTCTGCACTATGTCTGATGCTGCGCAGCCCACCGCTGCCGAGGTACGCGCCGCCGCCGAGGCGGTCAAGACCGCGCTCGACCGCCACCTGGCCGCGGTCGAACGCAGGACGGGAGAGGACGACCCGGCTGTCAACGAGGCCTTCAACGAGCTGGCCGCGGCCGCCGAGGTGTACGACGAACTGCTCTACGACCGCTACGACGAGGTCACGCCCTTCGAGATCCCCGGCGCGGAGGACTCCCTGCCGCCCTACGCGGGGCCCGAGGAGCCGAACGCGCTGAGCGTGCTCATCCGCCGCGACTACGCCGTCGCCGAACCGCAGCGGCTGCTGGCGCAGGCCCAGCGGGTGGAGGCGGCGGACGAGGAGGCCGCCGGAGCCGAGGCCGCGAGCACCGTGCACGGAGCGCTGGGCATCCTGTTCGGCGAGTTCGAGGCGGACGAGATCGCCTCGCGGCACAAGGAGTTCGGCCTGGAGGAGGGCGACTCCACGCTGTGGGTGCTGGCCGCCGACGAACCGCCCGAGCCGGGGGAGTGGCTCGAGGCCCCGTTCGACGACGCCGACCCCGAGCGCGTGGTCTGCCGCTTCGACGTCAGCTCGGTCTTCGACGAACTGGACGACGACCCCGACGACGTCGAGGACGAGGAGCTGGAGACGCTGGACGCGGACCGCTAGCGCCCGCACCGCGACCGGCCGCCCGTGCTTCCCGGCGTCACGGGACGGAGGCCGCATCGGCGGCGGTCGTGGAGGGGGAGACCCCTTCACGACCGCCGCCTTTCGCGTTACTGCGCCGCCGGGAGCTGGGTGCGCAGCAGCACCGGCAGGCGGGTCGTGCGCGGTTTCGCCGGAACCTCCGCGACCGCCTGCGGCAGGGCCTGCTCCACTCCGTGCACCACCGACAGATGACGCTCCGCCCGGCCGAAGGCCGTGTACACCCAGGGGCGGGACAGGGCCCGCGCCCCGTCTCCGGGCAGCACCACGACCGCCGCGGGCCACCGGCTGCCGACGGCCTGGTGCGCGGTGAGCGCCCACCCGTGGCGCACGGTCTGCTCCACCCGCTCCCTCGGGACGACGACGAAGACGTCCGCGCACGTCAGGTGCAGCCCCTCCGCGTCGGCCGTCACCACCCGGCCGGTCACCGTACGGCCCGGCGCGGGGGAGTAGGCGATCCGGTCGCCGGGGTCGAAGCCGCCGAAGCGGCCGGGGCCCGGATTGAGCCGTTCTTTCAGAGCCGTGTTGAGAGCGCGGGTACCGGCCGCGCCCCCGTGTCCCGGGGTGATCACCACGGCTTCGTCGGAGGTGATCTGGAAGGCCCGCGGCACCGAGTCGGCGAGGAGCTGCACCGTGCGGTGGACGGCCTCGCCCGCGTCGCGCACCGGCACGATCACGATCTCCTTGCCCGGCGCGTCGACCTGGTTCAGCTCGCCGATCCCGACCCCGGACACCAGCTCGCCGAGCGGCCCGGGGTCGGGCACGCGCGAGGCGACCTGGGGGCAGGCGCGCGCGGCGAGCAGGTCGGCGAAGACCCGGCCGGGTCCCGCCGACCACAGCACCGCAGGGTCGCCGCTGAGCACCAGGCGTGCCCCGTCCGGCAGGGACTCGGCCAGCATCGCGGCGCTCTCCACGTCGAGTTGCGGCGCGTCGAGCACGATCAGCAGATCGAGCGCGAAGGCCCCGTCGCCGTCCCGGCCCGGACCCTCGGCGCCGGAGAGGAGACCCGGGACGGTCACCACCGCGCCGTCCGGGGCCGGCTCGCCGAGCAGGGCCGCGAACCGCCGACGGCCGTCGGCGGTGTGGCACGCGGCGACGGCGCGCAGGCCCAGTCCGAGGGCGGCGGTGAGGAGCGCGGCGGGCTCCGCGCGGGCGGCCTCGCCCCCGGTGTGCAGCACCAGCCCGTGGCCGGCCACGGCGCGGATCAGTTCGGCGGTGCTGCCGGACGCGGCGGCGGCCGCGGGCTCCCAGGACGCGGCCGCCTCCTCGGCCGGGGAGTTGACCACGCGGGCCAGGGCGTCCGCGAGGCTCTCCTCGGCGAGCGCGTAGCGCTCCAGGCCGACCAGCACCCGGACCGGCCGGCCCTCCTCGCCCTCCGGCCCTTCGTCTCCCTGCTCCCCCTGCTCACCCGGCACGGCGGCCGCGGCCGGACGGTCGGCCGCAGGCGCGTCCGGGGCGTCCAGGGCGTCCTGGAAGACCAGGGCCTCTCCTTCGGCCAAGGTGCTCTGTACGGCCGCGTCGGCGTCCGGCACGGCCTGCCGCACGAGCGCGGCGGCGAGCGTGGGCAGCTCCAGGGCCGTGTGCCCGGCCAGCGCGGCCTGCTCCAGCAGCCAGACCGTCACGGCACGGCCGCGCCGCTCGTCGTCGGGGGCGCATCGCGGGCCCAGCAGCGACCGCGCGAACCCGTCGGCCTGCTCGGGGCGGACGCCGGGGACACGCAGCAACTGCCACGGGTCCTCGCGCAGGACGTCCTCGGCGCCCTCGCCGAGCGCGGCGGCCGCCTGTGCCGCGAGCGCCTCGGGCGCGCCGCCGCCGGCCAGCACGCGCCGCACGCCCTCGACGGTGTCGGCCGCGGGCGCCGACGGGAGGGACTCGGCGGGCGCGGGCTGCGGCCGCCGGACCGGCTCGGGGGCGGCGCGGCGCGGGGCGGGTTCCGCGCCGAAGACCGTGGCCGGGGGCGTGGCCCCGCCCTCCACGGCCCGCACCGCGGCCAGCAGGTCGGCCGCCTTCCCGCTGAGCTTGGCCCCGGCGGCGATGGGGGCCGCCTTCTCGGCCTTGCGCCGCTCGATCCGCTCCCGCTCCAGCTTCTGCGCGGCGAGTTCGGCCTGCGCCTCGGAGAGCTGTGCGGCGGCCTCCGCGGCTGCGGCCTCGGCGGTCGTGGAAGCACCGCCGTCACCCTCGCCGTCGGCCGCGCCCGCATCGGTGTCGTCCGCGACGGCCTCCGCGTCGCCGGCGGAGCCCTCCGGGCCCGTGCCGGCGCTCTCGCCGTCCACCGGGGACGCGGCGGCACCGTCGGCCCCGGAGGCGTGGGCGCCGCCCGCACGGTCCGGGCCGCCGGGGTTCGTGTCCTCGGCGTCGGCCGGCGTTCCGGGCTCCTCGGCGGCGTCCGGCCCCGCCGGTGCGGCGTTCTCCGTGCTCTGCGGGGAATCCGGCTCCGTGCTCACAGCGTGCTCCAGTCGTGATCGGGATAGCGGTGCACGGGCGCCGACACGTCGTCGAGGGCCCGGCAGATCTCGTCAGGAAGACTAAGCGCCTCCACTGACAAAGCCGCCGTGAGCTGCTGCGCGTTGCGCGCGCCGACGATCGGGGCGGCCACGCCCGGCCGGTCGCGCACCCAGGCCAGGGCCACCTGGAGGGGCGTCACCGCAAGCCCGTCCGCCGCCGTCGCCACGGCGTCGACGATCCGGCTCGCGGTGTCGTCCAGATAGGGCTCGACGAACCGCGCGAAGTGCTCGGAGGCGCCGCGCGAGTCGGGCGGCAGGGCGTCCCCGCGGTACTTGCCGGTGAGGACGCCCCGGCCGAGGGGAGAGGAGGGCAGCAGGCCGACGCCCAGGTCGAGCGCGGCGGGCAGCACCTCGCGCTCGATGCCGCGTTGCAGCAGCGAGTACTCCATCTGCGTCGCCGCCAGCCGCGTCCGCGTCCCCGGCGCGGCGAGCTGCCAGGTGGCCGCCTTGGCGAGCTGCCAGCCGCAGAAGTTGGAGACGCCCGCGTACCGGGCGCGACCGCTGGAGACGGCGATGTCCAGCGCCTGGAGGGTCTCCTCCAGCGGAGTGTCCGGGTCGAAGGCGTGCACCTGCCATATGTCGACGTGGTCCGTGCCCAGCCGGGAGAGGGAGGCGTCGAGAGCGGCGAGCAGATGACCCCGTGAGCCGTCGAAGCGCCGGTCCGGGTCGGGCACGCTGCCCGCCTTCGTGGAGACGACCAGGTCCCGGCGCGGCACCAGCCCGTCCATGAGCCGCCCGAGCAGGTACTCGGCGTCCCCGTCGCCGTACACGTCGGCCGTGTCGACCAGGGTCCCGCCCGCCTCCCAGAACGTCTTCATGACGTCCGCGGCGTCGTGCTCGTCGGTGCCGCGTCCCCAGGTGAGGGTGCCGAGCCCGATGCGGGACACACGCAGGCCGGTGCGGCCGAGATGCCTCTGCTCCATGGACGCCGAGATTACTGGCCAGAACTGGGCGGTGGGTTGCCTGTGGACAACCGGATCCGGGGACGGCGGACCGGGTTCCGCGCAGGCCGCGGCGCAGGCGCCCGCCCGCGCGACCCTCGCCACACCGTCTCCCGGCCCCGCGCCCCCCGCGCTAAGGTCTGCGCAACAGCGTCGTTACTGATCAGTAAGGGGATCGGCCATGCAGCTCGGGATCAACCTCGGCTACTGGGGTGCCGGAATGGACGGCGACAACCTCGCCGTCGCCCAGGAGGCCGACCGCCTCGGGTACGCCGTCTGCTGGGCCGCCGAGGCCTACGGGTCGGACGCGGCCACCGTGCTCACCTGGGTCGCCGCGCAGACCGAGCGGATCGACGTCGGCTCGGCCATCTTCCAGATCCCCGCGCGCCAGCCCGCGATGACCGCGATGACCGCCGCCACGCTCGACTCCCTCTCCGGCGGCCGCTTCCGGCTCGGCCTCGGCGTCTCCGGGCCGCAGGTCTCCGAGGGCTGGTACGGCGTCAAGTTCGACAAGCCGCTCTCCCGCACCCGCGAGTACGTCGAGATCGTCCGCAAGGCGATGACGCGTGAACGGCTGTCGTACGAGGGCGCGCACTGGACGCTGCCGCTGCCCGGCGGCCCCGGCAAGCCGATCAAGCTGACCGTGCACCCCGAGCGCGAGCACATCCCGCTGTACATCGCGGCGATCGGCCCGAAGAACCTGGAGCAGACCGGCGAGATCGCCGACGGCGCGCTGCTCATCTTCCCGTCCGCCGACCACCTCGAGGACACCGCGATCAGGCACCTGCGGGCCGGACGCGAGAAGGCGGGCAAGACCCTGGAGGGCTTCGACGTCTGCCCGACGCTGCCCCTGGCGCTCGGCGAGGACAAGGACGTCGAGCGCCTCGCCGACACCTTCCGCCCCTACACCGCGCTCTACGTCGGCGGCATGGGCAGCCGCAAGCAGAACTTCTACAACCAGCTGGCGCAGCGGATGGGGTACGAGGCGGCGGCCGCCGACATCCAGGACAAGTACCTGTCCGGCGACAAGCAGGGAGCGGCGGCCGCGGTCCCCCACGAGCTGATCGACCGCACGACGCTGCTGGGCTCGGTGGAGCGGATCGCCGACCGGATGAAGGCCTACGCGGCCGCCGGCGTCACCACCCTCACCCTGGCCCCGGCCGGTTTCGCCCTGGAGGAGCGGCTGGCCTCGCTGCGGGCGGGCGTGCGGGCCGCGGAGCTGGCCGGCCTCGTCTGACCGGACGGAGCGGGCCGGAACGGGCCCGCGCGGACGGCTCCGCGGACGACCGCGCGGGAAGGCACGCGCGAGAAGGCCCGGGGAGCCGCGCGGCGGAGAGTTTCAGCGGCCGTGGTGGGGGCTCGGGGGTCTTCCCCGCCACGGCCGTCACGGAGCACAACGCGCCGCGCGGCGCCTGGTTACGCTCCCCGGCCGACTCCCGGCGTCCCTCTTTAGGCGGAGTCGGCCGACACTGCTGTTGCAGCGCCCGGCGGGCCGCACTTGACTCGTTCCTTGCGGAACCTTGCGGAACCTTGCGGAATGCTGCGCAGTGCGGAGAGGGGCCCACGATGCTTTCGGCCAAGAGTCTGTTCCAGGAGATCATCGACGACGACGAGTCCTTCGCGCTGTTCTGCTCGATCGCGGCCGGCGGCGAGTCGCAGGGGGGCTGGGAGAACGGCCGGATCGCCGCGCTCGTCCCGCCCGCCGAACGCGCCCTCGCCCCCAAGATCGCCCGCCACGGCGCCGACGAGGACAAGCACGGGCGGATCTTCCGCGCCCTGATGCGCAAACGCGGCCTCGACCCGGTGCCCGTCCCGCCCGACACCGACTACACGATGCTCCTGGAGCGGGGCGGCATCGGCCTCTCCCACGACCGCCTCAGGGCGGAGCGGCCCCTGACGGTGCCCGACGTCGTCACCTACCTCTCCCACAGCCGGGTCACCGAACAGCGCGCCGCCGAGCAGATGGCCCTGCTGCGCAGGCACTTCGCCGACCACCCCGACATCGGCCGCGCGGTCAGGATGATCGCCGCCGACGAGGGCAACCACCTCGCCTACTGCCACGAGGAACTGCTGCGCCTCGCGCGCGCGGGGCACGGGCGCGCCATCCAGCGGACCCTGCGCGCGTGCGCGCTCGCCGAGATCCGCGTCTACCGCGACGTGAGCCTGGCCGTCATGGCCCACATGGGCCGCATCCTCGGCTGGTCCAGGGCGCGCGCGGTCCTCCTCGCGGCGGGCATCCGCGCCGTCTACGCGTGGGAGCGGTTCGCCGGCTGGCGGCGGATGGTCTCCCTGAAGACGCCCGAACGCCGCGACGCCCTCGGCGGCCCCGCCACCGCGGCCCCCGAGTTCGCCTGACCCGCGTCAGCCGCCCGGGCGCTACAGCCAGCCGCGGCGCTTGAACAACCGGAACAGCAGCAGTTCCAGCACGCCCATCACCACGATCACCGCCGGATACGACCACACCCAGTGCAACTCCGGCATGTGCTCGAAGTTCATGCCGTAGATCCCCGCGATCATCGTGGGGACCGCCGCCATGGCCGCCCACGCCGAGATCTTCCGCATGTCGTCGTTCTGCCGGACGCTCATCTGCGCCAGATGCGCCGAGAGGATGTCCGTCACCAGCCGGTCCAGCCCCTCCACGGACTCGTTCACGCGCGTGAGGTGGTCGCTGACGTCCCGAAAGAACGGCCGCGCCTTGTCGTTCACGAACGGCACGCCGGGGCCGGACATGCTGCCCCCCGCCAGCCGGTTCAGCGGCGGCCCCAGCGGGCCCGTAGCCCGGCGGAACTCCAGGATCTGCCGCTTGAAGGTGTAGATCCGCGAGGCGGTGTTGCGCGAACCCCCGCCGTCCGGCGAGAACACCTCCGCCTCCAGCTCCTCCAGGTCGGTCTGCAACTCCGTCGCCACGTCCAGGTAGTGGTCCACGGTCGCGTCGGCGATGGCGTACACGACCGCCGTGGGCCCCTTGGCGAGCAGCTTGCGTTCGCGTTCGAGCCGGTGCCGCACGGCGGCGAGCGGCGCGCCCTCGCCGTGCCGGACGGTCACCACGAACGAGTCCCCGAGGAAGACCATCACCTCGCCGGAGGAGACCGTGTCGCTCTTCGGCTCGTAGACGACGGGCTTGAACACCAGGAACAGCGAGTCGTCGTACACCTCCAGCTTGGGCCGCTGGTGCGCCTTGAGCGCGTCCTCGACGGCGAGCGGGTGCAGCCCGAACTCCCGCGTGACGAGGTCGAACTCGTTCTCGGTGGGCTCGTGCAGCCCCACCCAGACGAAACCGCCCCCGGCCCGCGCCTCGTCCACGGCGTCCGAGAAGTCCCCCGGACCCTCCGTGCGACGTCCGTCGCGGTAGATGGCGCAGTCGACGATCACCGGACGCGTCCTCCCTTCGATCGCTCGCCGGCGCACACGCGCGTGCGCCTACCCTGGGCCGCATGCCCACGCTGATCCTCGTCCGGCACGGCCGGTCCACCGCCAACACCTCCGCAGTGCTCGCCGGCTGGACGCCCGGCGTCGCCCTCGACGAACGCGGAGCCGCACAGGCCGCCGCGCTGCCGGGGCGGCTCGCGGCGCTGCCGATCGCGGAGGTCGTCACCAGCCCCCTTCAGCGCTGCCAGGAGACGCTGGGCCCCCTGCTCGCCGCCCGGCCCGCCCTGCGCGCGCACACCGACGAGCGGATCGGGGAGTGCCACTACGGCGACTGGTCGGGCCGCAAGCTCGCCGAGCTGACGGACGAGCCGCTGATGGAGATCGTGCAGTCGCACCCCTCCGCGGCCGCCTTCCCGGGCGGCGAGTCCCTGCGGAGCATGCAGACCCGCGCCGCCGAGGCGGTGCGCGAGTGGAACGCGCGCGTGGAGCGCGACCACGGCGCCGACGCCGTCTATCTGATGTGCTCGCACGGCGACATCATCAAGTCGCTCGTGGCGGACGCACTGGGGCTTCATCTCGACCTCTTCCAACGGATCTCTGTGGAACCTTGTTCCATCACGGCGATCCGTTACACCCGGCTGCGCCCCTTTCTCGTGCGTCTCGGCGACACCGGCGACCTCGCCTCCCTGGCGCCGCGCGAGGAGCCGCCCACGGGGGACGCCCCGGTCGGGGGCGGTGCGGGCGCACCGTGATCGTCGGCCGCAGTAGGGTGAAGCGGTCCGCGAACGCGCGCATACCCGCGGGGACGTCCCCCCACGCGTCCCCGGTGCCACGATGACCCACGACTTCCATGGAGACAGGACGTGTCCCGTCAGGTGTTCCTCTACGACCCCCCGGACCGTTTCGTGGCCGGTACGGTCGGGCTGCCCGGGCGCCGCACCTTCTTCCTCCAGGCCACCGCCGCCGGCCGGGTGACCAGCGTGGCCCTGGAGAAGACGCAGGTCGCCGCGCTCGCCGAGCGCATGGACGAACTGCTGGACGAGGTCGTACGCCGCAGCGGCGGCAGCGCCATGGTGCCCGCCGTGTCGCCCGCCGAGAACAGCGACACCGCTCCCCTCGACACCCCGATCGAGGAGGAGTTCCGGGTCGGCACCATGGCCCTCGCCTGGGACGGCGAGGAACAGCGCATGATCGTCGAGGCGCAGGCCCTCGTGGAGCTCGAGGCCGACTCCGAGGAGGACCTCGCCGAGGCCGAGGAGCGGCTCCTCCAGGACGAGGAGAACGGTCCCCCGATGCTGCGGGTCCGGCTCACCGGCGCGCAGGCGAGGGCCTTCGCCAAGCGCGCCCTCGACGTCGTCAACGCCGGCCGGCCGCCGTGCCCGCTGTGCAGCCTCCCGCTCGACCCGGAAGGACACGTATGTCCGCGCCAGAACGGATACCGCCGGGGAGCGTGACGACCACCGACCCGGCCCTCGCCGACCTCCTCGCCCACGGCGGACTCACGGTCCGCGGACGCATCCGCGACGCCTCGAACGCTGCCCTTTACTGCACCGTCGCCCACGAGGGCCGCGAGACCGCCTGCGTCTACAAGCCGGTCGCGGGGGAGCGGCCCCTGTGGGACTTCCCCGACGGCACCCTCGCCGGGCGCGAGGTCGCCGCGTACGAGGTCTCGGAGGCGACCGGGTGGGGCCTCGTCCCGCCCACCGTGCTGCGGGACGGCCCGCACGGCCAGGGCATGTGCCAGCTGTGGGTCGAGACGGCCCCCGAGTCCGAGCTGCTCGCCCTGGTGGACGGCGAGGAGCCCGAGCCCGGCTGGAAGGCGATCGGCTTCGCCGAGGTCGGCGAGGGCCGCACCGCGCTGCTGGTGCACGCCGACGACGAACGGCTGCGCCGGCTCGCCGTGCTGGACGCCGTCATCAACAACGCCGACCGCAAGGGCGGCCATCTGCTGCCCACCGCCGACGGCCGCCTGTACGGCATCGACCACGGCGTCACCTTCAACGCCGAGAACAAGCTGCGCACGCTCCTGTGGGGCTGGGCCGGCGAGCCCCTGACCGCGGAGGCCGTCGACGTCCTTGAGGGCCTCAGAAGCGCCCTGGGGCCCGGCGGACGGCTGTCCCGCGCGCTGAGCGGGCTCATCACCCCCGCCGAGATCGACGCCACCCGCGTGCGGACCGAGGCCCTGCTCGCCGCCGGGACCCACCCCGAGCCGAGCGGCGACTGGCCCGCGATCCCCTGGCCCCCGGTCTAGTCCGGGGCGCGTGAGGCGGCCGCGGCCGGGGTCACAGCGGCCGGCGACCCGCAAGAGCGCCTTCCCGGCCATCCGGCCGCTCCGGTTCGTACGCGCAACTGCCGTCCGGTTACGCTCATGACATGCATGCCTGGCCCGCTTCCGAGGTCCCCGCCCTGCCTGGTCAGGGCCGCGACCTGAGGATCCACGACACCGCGACCGGCGGTACGGTCTCCCTCGACCCCGGTCCCGTCGCCCGAATCTACGTCTGCGGCATCACGCCGTACGACGCGACCCACATCGGTCACGCGGCGACCTACAACGCGTTCGACCTCGTCCAGCGCGTGTGGCTCGACACCAAGCGGCAGGTCCACTACGTCCAGAACGTCACCGACGTCGACGACCCCCTCCTGGAGCGGGCCGAACGCGACGGCGTCGACTGGGTCGCCCTCGCCGAGAAGGAGACGGCCCTCTTCCGCGAGGACATGACCGCCCTGCGGATGCTCCCGCCGCGGCACTACATAGGCGCGGTCGAGGCCATACCCGGCATCGTCCCGCTCGTCGAGCGACTGCGCGACGCGGGCGCCGCCTACGAACTCGACGGCGACGTCTACTTCTCCGTCGAGGCCGATCCCGACTTCGGCAAGGTCGCGAACCTGGACGTCGCGACCATGCGCGCGCTGTCCGCCGAACGCGGCGGCGACCCGGAGCGCCCCGGCAAGAAGAACCCGCTCGACCCCATGCTGTGGATGGCCGCCCGCGAGGGCGAGCCCAGCTGGGACGGCGGCTCGCTCGGCCGCGGCCGGCCCGGCTGGCACATCGAGTGCGTGGCCATCGCCCTGGACCACCTGGGCATGGGCTTCGACGTCCAGGGCGGCGGCTCCGACCTCGCCTTCCCGCACCACGAGATGGGCGCCTCCCACGCCCAGGCCCTCACCGGCGAGTTCCCCATGGCCAAGGCGTACGTGCACGCCGGCATGGTCGCGCTGCACGGCGAGAAGATGTCCAAGTCCAGGGGCAACCTCGTCTTCGTCTCCAGGCTCCGGCAGGACGGCGTCGACCCCGCCGCCATCCGGCTCGCCCTCCTCGCGCACCACTACCGCGCCGACTGGGAGTGGACCGACCAGGTGCTGGCGGACGCCGAGGCCCGGCTCGGCCGCTGGCGCGCCGCCGTCTCGCGGCCCGACGGACCGCCCGCCGAGGCGCTCGTCGAGGAACTGCGCGACGCCCTCGCCGCGGACCTCGACGCCCCCGCCGCGCTCGCCGCCGTCGACCGCTGGGCCGCGCTCCAGCAGGAGACGGGCGGCACCGACATCGGCGCCCCCGGCATCGTCTCGCGGGCGGTGGACGCCCTGCTCGGCGTGGCGCTCTGACGCTTCGGCAGCTGCACGAGAAGGGGCGCCTCCCGGGAGGCGCCCCTTCTCGTGCAGCTGCCGTTCACGGCCTCGGCGCTCGGCGCTCGGCGCCGGTTCACTACAACCGTGACCGGCCGCCGGCCGCTCAGTCGTCCGACGACTCGCCGTCGTCCGGGGTCTCACCGCTCGGCTTCGGCGGCTTGGGGGGCCGGGTGCGCTCCCCGGGGTCGGGCGGCCCGCCGCCGTCCCGCCGCCGCAGGTAGCGCTCGAACTCGCGGGCGATCGCCTCGCCCGACGCCTCCGGCAGTTCCGCGGTGTCCCGCGCCTCCTCCAGCGTCTGCACGTACTCGGCGACCTCGGTGTCCTCGGCGGCCAGCTGGTCCACGCCCACCTGCCAGGCCCGCGCGTCCTCGGGCAGTTCGCCCAGCGGGATGCGCACGTCGATCAGGTCCTCCAGACGGTTGAGGAGGGCCAGCGTCGCCTTCGGGTTCGGCGGCTGCGACACGTAGTGCGGCACGGCCGCCCAGAGGCTCACCGCGGGCACCCCCGCGTGCGCGCACGCCTCCTGGAGGACGCCGACGATGCCCGTGGGGCCCTCGTACTTGGTCTCCTCCAGGTCCATCCGCTGCGCCAGATCGGCGTCCGACGTCGTCCCGCTGATCGGCACCGGACGCGTGTGCGGGGTGTCGCCGAGCAGCGCGCCCAGGACGACCACCAGCTCCACCCCCAGCTCGTGGGCGAAGCCCAGCAGCTCGTTGCAGAACGAGCGCCAGCGCATGGACGGTTCGATGCCGCGCACGAGCACCAGGTCGCGGGGCTTGTCACCGCCGACCCGCACGACCGACAACCTTGTCGTGGGCCATGTGATCTTGCGCACGCCGGCGTCCATCCACACCGTGGGCCGGTTCACCTGGAAGTCGTAGTAGTCCTCGGCGTCCAGCGCCGCGAACACCTCGCCCTTCCATTCCCGCTCCAGATGCGCGACCGCGGTGGAGGCGGCGTCGCCGGCATCGTTCCAGCCCTCGAACGCGGCCACCATGACCGGGTCGATCAGCTCGGGAACCCCCTCGAGCTCGATCACCCAGCGCCTCCTTCCGACGTGCCCTCGCTTGACCACCCAACCTTACGGCGTTCTGCGGGGGCGCCCGCAGCCCCCTTGCACGGGGGAGTGACCGGATCACTGCCCCGATCACCGCCCCCGGACACCCCTCGGCGTCCGCGTCCGCGGCCGGCCGGGAGAACCGCGTCCGGCGCGCCGGGCCCACCGCCGCGCCCACGCCCCGCGTTCGCGGCCTCCGCCCTACAACGACGAACGCAGCCACTGCTCGACGCTCGCGATGTGCACCGTCGCCCACGACCGCGCGGCGTCCGCGTCGCGGTCGCGCAGCGCCGCCAGGATCGCCCGGTGCTCGCGCAGCGTCCCCGTGACGGCGTCCTCCTGGGTCAGACCGCGCCAGATCCGGGCCCGGGTGGTGGGCCCGGACAACCCGTCGAGCAGCGAGCACAGCACCGAGTTGCCGGCGCTGCGCACGATGCCCCGGTGGAACTCCAGGTCGCTCGCGACCAGTTCCTCCACCGAGGGGGTGTCCCCCAGAGCGTCCAACTGGGACTCCAGCGCGTCGAGTTGCTGCTCGCTCACGCGCAGGGCGGCCATCGCCGTGGCGGCCGGCTCCAGGATGCGGCGCACCGCCAGGAACTCCAGGACGGTGTCGTCGCGGTGGAAGTCCACGACGAAGCTCAGCGCCTCCAGGAGCAGTTGGGGGTCGAGGCTGGTCACGTACGTGCCGTCGCCCTGCCGTACGTCCAGGATCCGGATCAGCGACAGGGCGCGCACCGCCTCGCGCAGCGAGTTGCGCGACAGGCCCAGCTCGGCGGCCAGTTCGCTCTCCTTGGGCAGCCGGTCCCCGGGGCGCAGCGCACCCGAGACGATCATGCCTTTGATCCGCTCGATCGCCTCGTCGGTGACTGCCATGTCCGTCCTCCTGTCGTTCCCCTTGAGACATCCGATGTCTCAGCGGCCATTATGCGGCCGGACCACCGGACCACCGGACCACCGGACCGCCGATCACCGGACCGCCCACGAAGCCGCGATCACGTTCGACGCCGGACGTCCGGCCGCCCCCTGGAGGGCGGGGCGTGGGGCGGGGGCCCGCATGCGGAAGGGGCGGCTCCATAGGGGTGGAGCCGCCCCTTCCCCGGTTCCGGCCCCGGTACGGCGGGGCCGTCCCCCGGCGCCGGCCCCGGTCAGGGGAGTGGGGCCGGCGGAGGGTCTTCGTGCCCGGTCCGCCCAGGGGGCGGGGCCGGGCCGGTGCGCGGGACGGGTCCCGCGGCGGGACCCGTCCCTACTTCTTGTCGAGCAGGTCCTGCACCTTGGCGCGCACGTCGTCCGTGGCGAGACCGCGGATGGTCAGCGTCGTACGGCGGCGCAGCACGTCGTCCGCCGTCTCGGCCCACTCGTTGTCGCGGGCGTAGACGACCTGCGCCCAGATCTCCGGCGCGTCCGGGTGGACGCGCGCGGCCAGCTCGGGGTTGTCGTTGGCCAGCCGGGCGATGTCGAAGGCCAGCGAGCCGTAGTGGGTCGCGAGGTGCTTCGCGGTGTCGGCCGCCATGCGCGGGCCGGGCGCCGGGCTGTCGACCAGCAGCCGGTGGGCGACCGCGCGCGGGTTGGCGACGCCGGGCAGCGGCAGCTTCCTCGGCAGCGCCGAGACGGGCTCGAAGTCGTCGCCCAGCGGGTGGCCCGGCAGCGCCTCCAGCTTCTGCATGACCGTACGGCCGATGTGCCGGAACGTCGTCCACTTGCCGCCCGCGACGGACAGCATGCCGCCCCGGCCCTCGGTCACCACGGTCTCGCGCTTGGCCTTCGCCGTGTCGCCGGGACCGCCCGGCAGGACGCGCAGCCCCGCGAAGGCGTAGGTGATCAGGTCGCGGTCGAGCTGCTGGTCGCGGATGGAGAAGGCGGCCTCGTCGAGTATCTGGGCGGTGTCCTTCTCGGTGACGGCGACGTCCGCCGGGTCGCCCTCGTACTCCTCGTCGGTCGTGCCGAGCAGGAGCATGTCCTCCCAGGGGAGGGCGAAGGTGATGCGGTACTTGTCGATGGGCGTGGCGAGCGCGGCCCGCCACGGCGCGGTGCGCTTCAGCACCAGGTGCGCGCCCTTGGACAGGCGGATGGACGGCGCCGCGTTCGGGTCCTCCATCCTGCGCAGGTGGTCCACCCACGGGCCGGTGGCGTTCAGCACCAGCCGGGCGTCGACGCCGAACTCGTCCCCGGAGAGCCGGTCGCGCAGCTCCGCGCCGGTGACCCGGCCCCGGGTGAAGCGCAGGCCGGACACCTCGGCGTGGTTGAGGACCACCGCGCCCGCCTCGACGGCCGCGCGGACCGTCATCAGCGCCATGCGCGCGTCGTTCATCTGGTCGTCGCCGTAGACGGCCACGGCCTTGAGGTTGTCGGTGCGCAGCTCGGGCACGTCCTGCGCGGCCTTGGCCGGGGACAGGAGGTGGCCGACGCCGTCGCCGAACGCCGACAGCGCGGAGTAGGCGAAGACGCCCGCCCCGAGCTTCGCCGCGCCGTGCGGCCCGCCCTTGTACACGGGGAGGTAGAACGTGAGCGGGTTCGCCAGGTGGGGGGCCACCTGGCGGGAGACCGCACGGCGCTCGAAGTGGTTCTCCGCCACCAGCTTCACCGCGCCGGTCTGCAGGTAGCGCAGACCGCCGTGGAGCAGCTTGGAGGAGGCGGAGGAGGTGGCGCCGGCGAAGTCGCCGGCGTCGACCAGAGCCACCCTGAGGCCGGACTGCGCGGCGTGCCAGGCGGTGGAGATGCCCAGGATGCCGCCGCCGATCACGAGAAGGTCGTACGACGCCTTGGAGAGCTGGTCCCGGGTCTCGGCGCGGCTCGGGTTGGAGCCGGACGCCGGGTGCGTCCCCAGGGCAGGCACGGACTGCAGGGTGGGCTGACTGGTCATTTCGGGTCTTACTCCTCGTCCTCGAGCCAGCCCATGGTCCGCTCGACGGCCTTGAGCCAGCTCTTGTACTCACGGTCGCGGGTGTCCGCGTCCATGCGGGGGGTCCACTCGGCGGCCCTGCGCCAGTTGGCGCGCAGGTCGTCGGTGCTGGTCCAGAAGCCGACGGCGAGGCCGGCGGCGTAGGCGGCGCCGAGGCAGGTGGTCTCGGCGACCATGGGGCGCACCACGGGGGCGTCCAGGAAGTCCGAGAGGGTCTGCATCAGCAGGTTGTTGGAGGTCATGCCGCCGTCGACCTTGAGGGCCGCGAGCTCGACGCCGGAGTCCTTCGTCATGGCGTCGGTGATCTCACGGGTCTGCCAGGCCGTGGCCTCCAGGACGGCGCGCGCGAGGTGCGCCTTGGTGACGTACCGGGTGAGGCCGGCGATCACACCGCGGGCGTCGGAGCGCCAGTACGGGGCGAACAGACCGGAGAAGGCCGGCACGAAGTAGGCGCCGCCGTTGTCCTCGACGGAGAGCGCGAGCGTCTCGATCTCGGCGGCGGTGGAGATCAGGCCCATCTGGTCGCGCATCCACTGCACCAGCGAACCGGTGACGGCGATCGAGCCCTCCAGGGCGTACACCGGCTTGGCGTCGCCGATGCGGTAGCCGACCGTGGTCAGCAGGCCCGAGTAGGAGTTGATGATCTTCTCGCCGGTGTTCATCAGCATGAACGTGCCGGTGCCGTACGTCGACTTGGCCTCGCCCTCGGCGAAGCACGTCTGGCCGAACAGGGCGGCCTGCTGGTCGCCGAGCGCGGAGGCGACCGGGATGCCGCCGAGCAGGTCGCCCAGGCGGCCGCCGGTGACCTCGCCGTAGACCTCGGCGGACGAGCGGATCTCCGGGAGCATCGACAGCGGCACGCCGATGGACTCGGCGATCTTCTCGTCCCACTCCAGGGTGTGCAGGTTCATCAGCATGGTGCGCGAGGCGTTGGTGACGTCGGTGTAGTGCTTGCCGCCGTCGACGCCGCCGGTCAGGTTCCAGATGACCCAGGTGTCCATGGTGCCGAAGAGGATGTCGCCCGCCTCGGCGCGCTCGCGCAGGCCCTCGACGTTGTCGAGCAGCCAGCGCGCCTTGGGGCCGGCGAAGTAGGAGGCCAGCGGGAGGCCGGTCTCGCGGCGGAAGCGGTCCTGGCCGACGTTGCGGCCGAGCTCGCGGCACAGGGCGTCGGTGCGGGTGTCCTGCCACACGATGGCGTTGTGGACGGGCTCACCGGTGTTCTTGTCCCACAGCAGCGTGGTCTCGCGCTGGTTGGTGATGCCGATGGCCTTGATGTCGTCGCGGGTGATGCCGGCCTTCTCGACGGCTCCGGCGACGACCTCCTGGACGTTGGTCCAGATCTCGTTGGCGTCGTGCTCGACCCAGCCCGGCTTCGGGAAGATCTGCTCGTGCTCCTTCTGGTCGACGGAGACGATCCGGCCGTCGCGGTCGAAGACGATGCAGCGGGAGGAGGTGGTGCCCTGGTCGATGGCGGCGATGAAGGGGCCGGCGGTGTGCGCGTCGGTCACTGTGTGCTCCTGGGGGTCCGTGGAATGAGGGCTGTCTGTACGGCGCTGCCGACTACGCGGTGCAGCTGGTGCTCTCAAGCAAAAGCGACGTTGTAGATGCCTGCAGCGATCGCGCCGCCGATCAGCGGGCCGACCACCGGGATCCAGGCGTAGCTCCAGTCGGATCCGCCCTTGTTGGGCAGGGGAAGGAGGGCGTGCACGATACGCGGACCGAGGTCACGGGCCGGGTTGATCGCGTACCCCGTCGGGCCGCCGAGCGACAGGCCGATGGAGACGACCACGAGCGCGGTGATCAGTGCGCCCAGGTTGCCCAGGCCGTTGCCCTTGTCGTTCAGGCCCTGCGTGAGGACGGCCAGCACCAGCACGATGGTGCCGATGATCTCGGTGGCCAGGTTCTGCCAGGCGACGCGGATCTCCGGACCGGTGGAGAAGACGCCCAGGACCGGGCCGGCGCCCACTTCCTGCGCCTCGACGGCCTTGGCCTCGGTGGACTGTGCGCCGGGGCCGCCGACGATCTCGCGGTCGGTCAGGTGCGCGTGGAACTGCCCGTAGTAGGCGAGCCAGACCAGGGTGGCGCCGATGGCGGCGCCGAGCAGCTGCCCGGCCCAGTAGACCGGAACGTTGCTCCAGTCGTCGTCCTTGATCGCGAGTGCGAGCGTGACCGCCGGGTTGAGGTGGGCCCCGGAGAGGGGGGCCGAGGTGTAGACAGCCGTCAGAACGGCGAAACCCCACCCGAAGGTGATGGCGAGCCAGCCGGCGTTGCGGGCCTTGGAGGCCTTCAGCGTGACGGCGGCGCAGACGCCACCGCCCAGCAGGATGAGTATGGCGGTACCGATGGTCTCGCCGATGAAGATGTCGGAGCTGGACACCCGCGACTCCTTTGTCCTTCGTCCAGGGAAGCCGAACCCCGGGTCCCACCGGGGGTTCGAGCGCCCTCGGGGGTGAGAGCGATGCCGGCCTTTGGCGTTGTCACACTCTAGCGCGTATTGCCGTTAGGTGTTCGACAATGCCGACCGATGGACGGGAGTCTTGCCCGGCTGTCGCGTGTGCGTCAAGGGTGCTGTTATTGAAAACGCGATCGTTATTGATCGGGGCAGGGCGTCGATCTTCGCGCCGGTGTGCACGGACGTGCCGCAGATGCCGGTTCAGGACCGTTTCGCGATGCTTTTCGCGCGGGGGAGGGGCACGGCGGCACGGCGGAGGCCGGAACGGCATTCGGGGCCCCGGCGGGGTGCCGCGCGCCGCTCATCGCCCGGCCGATCCCGCGAAGGAATGCCGCCGACGGCTCAGAAGCGTCCGGCGCCCAGATCGCGCGACACCGCGCGGGCGCAGTCCCGCACCGCCGCGATCAGCTCGGGACGCAATTCGCCGTCCCGCGCCAGCCGCTCCACGGCGCCGGTGATCCCGACCGCGCCCACGGGCATGCGCCGCCGGTCGTGGATGGGCGCGGCGATCGACGCCACGCCCTCCCAGGTCTCCTCCACGTCGGCCGCGTAGCCACGCGCGCGCGTGAGGTCGAGGATGTGCTCGAAGGCGTCCGGCTCGCACACCGTGCGGTCCGTGAACGGCTTGCGCTCGACCTCCATGGCCTCGCTGTGGGCCACCGGGTCGTAGGCCGACAGCACCTTGCCCAGGGCCGTGGAGTGCAGCGGCTGCATGGCCCCGATCTCCAGCACCTGCCGGCTGTCGTCGGGCCGGAACACGTGGTGCACGATCAGCACGCCCCGCTGGTGCAGCACTCCCAGGTGGACGCTCTCGCCGCTGGAACGCGCCAGGTCGTCCGTCCACACCAGGGCACGCGCGCGCAGCTCGTGCACGTCCAGATAGGTGGTGCCCAGACGCAGCAGCTCCGCGCCCAGCTGGTAGCGGCCGGAGACGTCGTCCTGCTCGACGAAGCCCTCCTGCTGGAGCGTGCGCAGGATCCCGTGCGCGGTGCCCTTGGCCAGGCCCGTCGACGAGGCGATGTCCGACAGGCCCAGGCGCCGCTCGCCGCCGGCCAGCAGCCGCAGCATCGCGGCCGCACGTTCGACCGACTGGATGTTCCGTGCCATCGCCGTCCTGCCTCCGTCCCCTTCGACCGTCAACCACGGCATGCGCTGCCGCCGTTCGGCAATGTCGAACACTACCGGTCCATGTCGACCTCCCGCTAATGGTCGGTCGATTCGTGTTACGCGAGCCGTCCCCCGGAAGCGGCGCGCCCGTCGCCCGCGCGCGGCCCACGCGCCGCCGCACGGCCCGCCCGGCCGTCCGCGCGCCGCGCGGGGGCCCGGTCCGCCGCGCGGGAGCCGTCCGCCCCGTGGACGCCCCTGACCATAAGGCCTCCGTCCCGGCTACGCTGACGGCGTCAGCACTGCTCGGGAAGCCTCACCACCCGCATCCTGAGAAGACGCAAAGCCGACAGCCGTCGCATCTGAGGGAGCCCTTTCATGGCGTCTGTGCCGCCGACCCCTTCCGCCGACAGCCGGACCCGTGTGTCCGCGCTCCGAGAGGCCCTGGCCACCCGTGTGGTGGTGGCCGACGGAGCGATGGGCACCATGCTCCAGGCCCAGGAGCCCACCCTGGAGGACTTCGAGAACCTCGAGGGCTGCAACGAGATCCTCAACCTCACCCGGCCGGACATCGTCCGCTCGGTGCACGAGGAGTACTTCGGCGCGGGCGTCGACTGCGTCGAGACCAACACGTTCGGCGCAAACCACTCCGCCATGGCCGAGTACGACATCGCCGACCGCGTGTACGAGCTGTCCGAGGCGGGCGCCCGCATCGCCCGGGAGACCGCCGACGACTTCGCCGCCCGCGACGGCCGCACCCGCTGGGTCCTCGGGTCCATCGGCCCCGGCACCAAGCTGCCCACCCTCGGCCACATCGGCTACGGCACCCTGCGCGACGGCTTCCAGGCCAACGCCGAGGGCCTGCTCGCCGGCGGCGCGGACGCCCTGATCGTCGAGACCACCCAGGACCTCCTCCAGACGAAGTCCTCCGTCCTCGGCGCCCGGCGCGCCATGGAGGCGACCGGCGTCGAGGTGCCCTTGCTGGTCTCCATGGCCTTCGAGACGACCGGCACCATGCTGCTCGGCTCCGAGATCGGCGCCGCGCTGACCGCGCTGGAGCCCCTCGGCATCGACATGATCGGCCTGAACTGCTCCACCGGCCCCGCCGAGATGAGCGAGCACCTGCGCTACCTCGCCCGGCACTCCCGCACCCCCCTGCTGTGCATGCCGAACGCCGGTCTGCCCATCCTCACCAAGGACGGCGCCCACTTCCCGCTCGACGCCGTGGGCCTCGCCGACGCGCAGGAGAACTTCGTCCGCGACTACGGACTGAACCTCGTCGGCGGCTGCTGCGGCACGACGCCCGAGCACCTGCGCCGGCTCGTGGAGCGCGTGCGGGGGACCTCGCCCGCCGAGCGCGACCCGCGCCCCGAGCCGGGCGCCGCCTCCCTCTACCAGAGCGTGTCGTTCCGCCAGGACACCGCCTACATGGCGATCGGCGAGCGCACGAACGCCAACGGCTCGAAGAAGTTCCGCGAGGCCATGCTCGAAGGCCGCTGGGACGACTGCGTGGAGATGGCCCGGGACCAGATCCGCGAGGGCGCGCACATGCTGGACCTGTGCGTGGACTACGTCGGCCGGGACGGCGTCGCCGACATGGACGAACTCGCCGGACGCTTCGCCACCGCCTCGACGCTGCCGATCGTCCTGGACTCGACCGAGGTCGAGGTCATCCGGGCGGGACTGGAGCGGCTGGGCGGCCGCGCGGTCATCAACTCGGTGAACTACGAGGACGGCGACGGCCCCGACTCGCGGTTCGCGAAGGTCACCGCCCTGGCCAGGGAGCACGGCGCGGCGCTGATCGCGCTGACCATCGACGAGGAGGGCCAGGCCCGCACCGTCGAGTCGAAGGTGGCCATCGCCGAGCGGCTCATCGAGGACCTCACCGGCAACTGGGGGATCCAGGAGTCGGACATCCTCATCGACTGTCTGACGTTCACGATCTGCACCGGCCAGGAGGAGTCCCGCAAGGACGGCATCGCCACCATCGAGGCCATCCGCGAACTCAAGCGGCGCCGGCCCGACGTGCAGACCACGCTCGGCCTGTCGAACATCTCCTTCGGGCTCAACCCGGCGGCGCGCATCCTGCTGAACTCGGTGTTCCTGGACGAGTGCGTCAAGGCGGGCCTGGACTCCGCGATCGTGCACGCCTCGAAGATCCTGCCCATCGCCCGCTTCAGCGAGGAGGAGGTCGCCACCGCCCTCGACCTCATCCACGACCGCCGCGCCGAGGGCTACGACCCGCTGCAGAAGCTGATGGCGCTCTTCGAGGGTGCCACCACCAAGTCCCTCAAGGCGGGCAAGGCCGAGGAACTGGCGGCGCTGCCCCTCGACGAGCGCCTCAAGCGGCGGATCATCGACGGTGAGAAGAACGGCCTGGAGGCCGACCTCGCCGAGGCGCTGCTGACCCGCCCCGCCCTCGACATCGTCAACGAGACGCTGCTCGACGGCATGAAGGTGGTCGGCGAACTGTTCGGCTCCGGACAGATGCAGCTGCCGTTCGTGCTCCAGTCCGCGGAGGTCATGAAGACGGCGGTGGCCTACCTGGAGCCGCACATGGAGAAGTCGGACGCGGAGGGCAAGGGCACCATCGTGCTGGCCACCGTGCGCGGCGACGTCCACGACATCGGCAAGAACCTCGTCGACATCATCCTGTCGAACAACGGCTACAACGTCGTCAACCTCGGGATCAAGCAGCCCGTCTCCGCGATCCTCGACGCGGCCCAGGAGCACCGGGCCGACGTCATCGGCATGTCGGGCCTGTTGGTGAAATCCACGGTGATCATGAAGGAGAACCTGGAGGAGCTCAACCAGCGCAAGATGGCCGCCGACTATCCCGTCATCCTCGGCGGAGCGGCACTGACCAGGGCCTACGTCGAACAGGACCTGCACGAGATCTACGAGGGCGAGGTGCGCTACGCCCGCGACGCCTTCGAGGGCCTGCGGCTCATGGACGCGCTCATCGGCGTCAAGCGGGGCGTCCCGGGCGCGAAGCTGCCCGAGCTGAAGCAGCGCCGGGTCCGGGCGAGCGCCGCCGAGAACGTGGTCGAGCAGCGCCCGCAGGAAGGACACGTCCGCTCCGACGTGTCCACGGACAACCCCGTCCCCGAACCGCCGTTCCGCGGCACCCGCGTCGTCAAGGGCATCCAGCTCAAGGAGTACGCGTCCTGGCTCGACGAGGGCGCCCTGTTCAAGGGCCAGTGGGGCCTCAAGCAGGCCCGCACCGGCGACGGCCCCAGCTACGAGGAACTCGTCGAGAGCGAGGGCCGCCCCCGTCTGCGCGGTCTCCTGGACAGGCTCCAGACCGACAACCTCCTCGAAGCGGCCGTCGTCTACGGCTACTTCCCCTGCGTGTCCAAGGACGACGACCTGATCGTCCTGGACGAACAGGGCAACGAGCGCACCCGCTTCACCTTCCCCCGCCAGCGCCGCGGCCGCCGGCTGTGCCTGGCCGACTTCTTCCGCCCCGAGGAGTCGGGCGAGACGGACGTCGTCGGCTTCCAGGTCGTCACCGTGGGCTCCCGCATCGGCGAGGAGACCGCGCGGCTCTTCGAGTCGAACTCCTACCGCGACTACCTCGAACTGCACGGCCTGTCCGTCCAGCTCGCCGAGGCCCTCGCCGAGTACTGGCACGCCCGCGTGCGCGCCGAACTCGGCTTCGCCGGCGAGGACCCGGCCGACGTCGAGGACATGTTCGCCCTGAAGTACCGCGGCGCCCGCTTCTCCCTCGGCTACGGGGCCTGCCCCGACCTGGAGGACCGCGCCAAGATCGCCGAGCTGCTGCGGCCCGAGCGGATCGGCGTGCACCTCTCGGAGGAGTTCCAGCTCCACCCCGAGCAGTCCACCGACGCCATCGTGATCCACCACCCCGAGGCGAAGTACTTCAACGCACGGTGACGACGGGACGCCCCGGCCCGCATCAGGCGCGCCACCGGGCACACTGATCGGATAAGTCGTACACTGGTCGGTCCAGTGCAGGCCGGTTCCCCAGCGGGAACCGGCCTGCTCGTCCCTCAAGGAGGTACGCGGATGACCAGTACGGTTCCCGCGCCAGTGACCCGCACGGCCCAGGGCTCGGCCCTGCAGGCCGTGCTCCTCGACATGGACGGCACTCTGGTGGACACGGAGGGCTTCTGGTGGGACGTCGAGGTCGAGGTCTTCGCCCGCCTCGGCCACACCCTCGACGACTCCTGGCGCCATGTCGTGGTCGGCGGCCCCATGAGCCGCAGTGCCGGGTTCCTGATCGACGCGACCGGAGCCGACGTCACCCTCGACGAACTCGCCGTCCTGCTCAACGAGGGCTTCGAGGACCGCATCACCCGCGCCCTGCCCCTGATGCCGGGGGCCGCCCGGCTCCTGGCGGAACTCGCCGAGCACGAGGTGCCCACCGCCCTCGTCTCCGCCTCGCACCGGCGCATCATCGACCGCGTCCTCACCGCGCTCGGCGCCGGCAACTTCCGGCTCACCGTGGCCGGCGACGAGGTCCCGCGCACCAAGCCCCACCCGGACCCCTACCTGTTCGCCGCCGCGGGCCTGGGCGTGGACCCCGCCCGCTGCGCCGTCGTCGAGGACACGGCCACCGGGGTCGCCTCGGCGGAGGCCGCCGGATGCCACGTGGTCGCCGTGCCCTCCGTCGCCCCCATCGCGCCCGCCCCGCGCCGCACCGTCGTCTCCTCCCTGGCACAGGTCGACCTGACGTTTCTGCGCGGACTGATGCCGCTCCGATGACCGCCGCGGCGATCATTGGTGAGCGGCCGATGACGGAAATGCGAGGGGCGTTCACCCAGCGTGCACCGTCGATAGCGGGGAATTCGGCGGTTCCGCCCGCGAACGAATTCCGATCTTCACGGAGCGTCGCGCGGCCGTCGAATTCCGTGCCGCCCGAACTGTTTATGCGTGTGACGTTCCCCACCTGCCCGGGTCTCGACAGATGACTCTCCGCATGCATCGCGGCCCCGGCGGACCCGTGCGGACGCATCCTTGTGTCCCGATTGGTAAGCGGGTGTACGAATCCTTCCGGTGACGGCTGTTCAGTGCGTCCACAGCCGGTTTCGCTGCGTGATGGGCGTTCAACTCCGGTGGCCGTCAACCCTCCTGTCGGCCCCGACTAATCTCGTCGCGAGAACATCGCCCTAACCCCGTGATCCGCAGCGCCACCCCTGCATGCCGGATACACGGACCGACAGCTCTGGAGAAACTCGAGCATGAACCGTAAGACTTTGGTGCTGCCGGCCGTGGTCGGTCTGCTCGCGCCCGCACTCGCGGCCTGCGGCGGAACCGACGGCGGGAGCGGCAGCGGCGACGCCATCGTCGTCGGCACCACCGACCGGTTCACGGCCACGAAGGACGCCCCGGCCCCGCTCGACCCGGCGTACTCCTACGACGTCGGCACCTGGAACATCCTGCGCCAGACCGTGCAGACGCTGATGATCCAGCCCAAGGGCGAGGGCGAGCCCGTCCCCGAGGCGGCCGAGAGCTGCGGCTTCACCGACACCGGCAACGAGCGCTACTCCTGCAAGCTGCGCAGCGGCCTGAAGTTCGCCAACGGCGACGACGTGACCGCCAAGGACGTCAAGTTCTCCATCGAGCGCGCCCGCTCCATCAAGGCCGACTCCGGCGTCTTCGCCCTGCTGTCCACGATCGACACCATCGAAACGCAGGGCGACAACGAAGTCATCTTCCACCTCAAGACCGCGGACGCGACGTTCCCCTTCAAGCTGTCGACCCCGGTCGCCGGCATCGTCAACCCCGCCGACTACGACAAGAACAAGCTGCGCGACGGTTTCGACGTCGACGGGTCCGGCCCCTACACCCTCAAGGCCGAGACCGACGGCGACCAGATGACCAAGGCCGTGTTCACCAAGAACCCCAACTACAAGGGGACCTTGACGGTGAACAACGACAAGGTCGACATGGTGTCCTTCAAGGACGCCGACGCCATGGGCAGCGCCCTGCAAAAGGGCGACATCGACCTCATGACCCGCACCATGTCGCCGGAGCAGATCCGCAAGCTCTCCGAGTCCTCCGCGAGCGGCGACATCGACCTCGTCGAACTCAACGGCCTCGAGATCCGCTACCTCGCCTTCGACACCACGGACCCCGCGGTCAAGTCCAAGGCCGTGCGCCAGGCGATGGCCCAGATCATCGACCGCAGCCAGCTCGTCTCCGCCGTGTACGGCTCCCAGGCCGAGCCCCTCTACTCGCTCGTCCCGGCCACCGTCACCGGCCACTCCAACTCGTTCTTCAACACCTACGGCGACCCGAACGTCGGCAAGGCCAAGTCCATGCTGGCCGACGCGGACATCACCACCCCGGTGAAGCTGACCCTGAACTACACGACCGACCACTACGGTCCGGCCACCAAGCAGGAGTTCCAGACCCTGCAGAAGCAGCTCAACGACAGCGGCCTGTTCGACGTCACCATCAAGGGCACCGAGTGGGACTCCTTCGTCCCGGCCGAACGCAAGGGTGAGTACGCCGTCTACGGCATGGGCTGGTTCCCCGACTTCCCCGACGCCGACAACTTCGTCGCGCCCTTCCTGGACAAGGACAACTTCCTCAAGTCCCCCTACTCCAACAGCGACATCATCAACAAGCTGATCCCGGCCTCCCGCCGCGAGGCCGACCGCCTCAGCGCCGGCAAGAGCCTGACCGAGGCCCAGGACATCGTCGCCAAGGACGTCCCGATCCTCCCGCTGTGGCAGGGCAAGCAGTACGTCGCCGCCAACAACGACGTCACCGGCACGGCCTACGTGCTCAACTCCTCCGCCACCCTGCAGCTGTGGGAGCTCGGCCGCGGCTCCGGCAGCTGACCCACCCCGGACACCACGCACGACGAAGGGCGCCCCCCGCGGGGGCGCCCTTCGTCGTCGCCGGCCATGCCGCGCCTACTGGGCGCCCGGACGCACCAGACCGCTCTCGTACGCGTACACCGCCGCCTGCACCCGGTCGCGCAGCCCCAGCTTCGTCAGAACATGCCCGACATGCGTCTTCACCGTCGTCTCGCTGACGAACAGATCCGCCGCGATCTCCGCGTTCGACAGCCCCCGGGCCACCAGCTTCAGCACCTCCACCTCACGGTCGGTGAGCGTGTGCAGCGTGTCCGGCACCGGCTCGTCGCCCGACGGCAGATGGGTGGCGTACTTGTCCAGCAGCCGGCGCGTGATGCTCGGCGCCAGCATGGCCTCACCCGCGGCCACCACCCGGATCGCCTGCACCAGTTCGACCGCCGGCGCGTCCTTCAGCAGGAACCCGCTCGCCCCCGCCCGCAACGCCTCCACCACGTACTCGTCGAGATCGAACGTCGTCAGCACCAGCACCTTCGCCGGTCCGTCCCGCCCGGGCCCGGTGATCTGACGGGTCGCCTCCACCCCGTCCATCCGCGGCATGCGAATGTCCATCAGCACCACATCGGGCTGCAACGCCCGCACCTGGTCCAGAGCCTGCAGGCCGTCTCCGGCCTCGCCGACGACCGCGATGTCCTGCTCGGCCTCCAGAATCATCCGAAAACCCGTGCGCAGCAGCGGCTGGTCGTCGACCAGTAGGACGCGGATGGCCACATGAATCTCCTTCTCTAGCCCGGCCCCATTCTGCCCTGCGCCCCGCCCTCCGACTCGGCCGCCCTCACCGGCTCCACCACCGGCGACGCCACCGCCAGCGGATACGGCGGGGGAGTGCCCCCGAACTCCGGACAGTGCGCCTGGTGATCACACCAACCGCACAACTTCGTCGGCCGGGGCCGCCACTCACCCGTCCGCGTCGCCAGCCGGATCGCCTCCCACAGCGCGAGCAGCTTGCGCTCCACCCGCTCCAGATCCGCGAGCACCGGGTCGTACGTCAGAACGTCCCCACTGCCCAGGTACACCAGCTGCAACCGCCGCGGCACCACGTTCTTCAGCCGCCACACCACCAGCGCGTAGAACTTCATCTGGAACAGCGCGCCCTCCGCGTACTCCGGCCGCGGCGCCTTGCCCGTCTTGTAGTCGACGATCCGCACCTCACCCGACGGCGCCACATCGACCCGGTCGATGATCCCGCGCAACCGCAGCCCCGACTCCAGCTCCGTCTCCACGAACAGCTCCCGCTCGGCAGGCTCCAACCGCGTCGGATCCTCCAGCGTGAACCAGCGCTCCACCAGCCGCTCCGCCTCCGCCAGCCACCCCGCCAGCCGCTCGCCCTCCGGATCGTCGGCGAACAGCTCCACCACCTCCGGACGGCTCTCCCGCAACCGGTCCCACTGCCCCGGGATCAGCGACTTCGCCCGCGGCGCCGTCCGCTCCGCCGCCGGAGCGTCGAACAGCCGCTCCAGCACCGCGTGCACCAGCGTCCCCCGCGTCGCCGCCGGACTCGGCTTCTCCGGCAGCCGGTCGATCACCCGGAACCGGTACAGCAGCGGGCACTGCATGAAATCACCGGCACGCGACGGCGACAGCGAAGCCGGCGCCACCGCCACCCGCTCCACCGCCACCGGCTCCACCGCCACCGGCGCGCCCGCGACCTCACCCGCCGCCACGCCCGCCGGACCCTCCACGACACCGCCGCCGCCCACCTGGACGACGTCCTCGCCACTGCTCTCCATGACCACAGACCTTACGGCCCACCACCGACAGTCACCCCCCCTCCCGCACCCCGCCCGCCCCGGGCACCGAGGCCCGCCGGGAAAACACGGGGGGTGCCGGGCGGAACAGATCACCCCCGCCGCATACCATCGGAGCCAGACCCTCCCGCCCGGCACCGGCGGGAGACGCAACGATCGAGGGGACACCGTGGTGGAAAGCGGCGGGAGCGGGCGGCCGCGGCCGGACAACGAACAGTCGGCCGAGCACCCCTCCACACCTGCGTCCCCGGCCACCGACCCCCGGCCGAACCCGGCCCCGGCCGACGGCCCCCCGGACACCCCCCGGCACCCGCCGGCGCCGGACGACGACCGCGGCCCCGGCGGCGAACACCCCGACCCCACCCCCGGCGCCCCGACGGACGACGACGCGACCCCCACACCCCGGACCCCCCGCGCACACCCGGCCCGGCCCGCCGACGCAGCCGAACACGCCGAGCCCGCCGCCCCCCGCCCCACACCCCCCGGCCTCCCCAAAGGCCCCCCGCCCGCACGCCCCCCGGAGCAGCCCCGCGGCGGCCTCCTCATGGGCCGCCCCTTCGGCGTCCCCGTCTACGTCGCCCCCAGCTGGTTCCTCGTCGCCGCCCTCATCACCTGGGTCTTCGGCGGCCAGCTCGACCGCGTGCTCCCCGAACTCGGCGCCGCCCGCTACCTCGTCTCCCTCTTCTTCGCCGTCGCCTTCTACGCCTCCGTCCTCATCCACGAACTCGCCCACACCGTCGCCGCCCTCCGCTTCGAACTCCCCGTCCGCCGCATCCAGCTCCAGTTCTTCGGCGGCGTCTCCGAGATCGAGAAAGAAGCGGAGACCCCCGGCCGCGAGTTCTGGCTCGCCTTCGTCGGCCCCCTCCTCTCCCTCGCCCTCTCCGGCCTCTTCTACCTCGCCATGCAGCCCGTCGAGCGCGGCACCGTCCCCGGCGTCCTCCTCGCCGGCCTGATGATCTCCAACCTCATCGTCGCGATCTTCAACCTGCTGCCCGGCCTCCCCCTCGACGGCGGCCGCATGCTCCGCGCCGTCGTCTGGAAGATCACCGGCAAACCCATGAGCGGCACCATCGCCGCCGCCTGGGTCGGCCGCGCCCTCGCCGTCTCCGTCCTCATCGGCCTCCCCCTGCTCACCCAGTCCGGCGCCCTCGGCTCCAGCGCCGAGGACAGCGTCGGCATGGACACCGTCACCGACGCCCTCCTGGCCGCCATCCTCGCCGCCATCATCTGGACCGGCGCCGGAAACAGCCTGCGCATGGCCCGCCTGCGCGAGCACCTCCCCGAACTGCGCGCCCGCACCCTCACCCGCCGCGCCGTCCCCGTGGAGACGCACACCCCCCTCTCCGAAGCCCTCCGCCGCGCCAACGACGCCGGCGCCCGCGCCCTCGTCGTCGTCGACGCCCACGGCGAACCCCTCTCCCTCGTCCGGGAAGCCGCCATCGTCGGCGTCCCCGAACACCGCCGCCCCTGGGTCGCCGTCAGCGGCCTCGCCCAGGACCTCACCGACGGCATGCGCGTCTCGGCCGAACTCGCCGGCGAAGACCTCCTCGACGTCCTGCGCGCCACCCCCGCCACCGAATACCTCGTCGTCGAGGAAACCGGAGAGATCTTCGGCGTCCTGTCCGCGGCCGACGTCGAGCGCGCCTTCGTCAAGGCCATGGCCCGCCCCAACTGACCACCCCGCCCCCCGGACGATGGTCGGCGACCCCGCCAAACGCCGGTAGGCTGGTCACATGTCCGAACCGACCGGTGCCGCCCGCAGGCGCGGGCCCTTCAAGGTCGGGGACCAGGTTCAGCTGACCGACCCCAAGGGCCGCCACTACACGTTCACGCTCGAAGCCGGGAAGAACTTCCACACCCACAAGGGTTCCTTCCCGCACGACGAACTGATCGGCTCACCCGAGGGCAGCGTCGTCCGCACCACCGGGAACGTCGCCTATCTCGCGCTGCGCCCCCTGCTCCCCGACTACGTCCTGTCCATGCCCCGCGGGGCAGCCGTCGTCTACCCCAAGGACGCGGGGCAGATCCTCGCCTTCGCCGACATCTTCGCCGGCGCACGCGTCGTCGAAGCCGGCGTCGGCTCCGGCTCCCTCAGCAGCTTCCTGCTGCGCGCCATCGGCGACCAGGGCATGCTGCACTCCTACGAGCGCCGCGAGGACTTCGCCGACATCGCCCGGCAGAACGTGGAGCGCTACTTCGGCGGCCCGCACCCCGCCTGGCAGCTCACCGTCGGGGACCTCCAGGACAACCTGAGCGACACCGACGTCGACCGCGTCATCCTCGACATGCTCGCCCCCTGGGAATGCCTCGAAGCCGTCTCCAAGGCACTCGTCCCCGGCGGCATCCTGTGCTGCTACGTCGCCACCACCACCCAGCTCGCCCGGACCGTCGAGTCCATCCGCGAGATCGGCTCCTTCAACGAGCCCACCGCCTGGGAATCGATGATCCGCAACTGGCACGTCGAAGGCCTCGCCGTCCGCCCCGACCACCGCATGATCGGCCACACCGGCTTCCTGCTCACCGCCCGCCGCCTCGCCGACGGCGTCGAGCCCCCCATGCGCCGCCGCCGCCCCGCCAAGGGCGCCTACGGCGACGACTACTCCGGCCCCAACGCCGACGGAGGCGCCGGCCGCTGAGCGGCACCCCTGCACCACCCACAACGACAAGGCGCCGTGGCCGAGTTCCCCCCATCCACCGGGAACTCCGCCACGGCGCCTCGCCAGTTCGCCCCCGGCCCGGCCGCCCGGCCCTCAGCCGCCCCACCCCCGCGTCCGAAATCCCGCACCCCGGCGTTCCCCCGCCCTGTGACGTGTGGCACGATGCTGGCCAATCCCACCCCACCCCACCGGCACAGCCCCCGCAGGAGACACCCGTAGTGCAGCACTCCGCCGTCCCGGAACTGGCACACACCCACACCCGGCCCATCCACTGGGTCGCGACCGCCACCGCCGTCGCCGGCGTCGTCGCCCTCTCCTCGCTGCTGCAACCCAAACCCGCCACGGCCGCCCAGACCCCCGGCCCGCCCGCCGCGGCCCCCGCCACCACCGGCGTCGACTTCCCCCTGCACTGCGGCCCCGTCACCGCACTCGTCGTCAAGAAGGCCACCGGCGACCTCGACGGCGACGGCAACCCCGAAACCGTCGCCGTCGTCCACTGCGACGCCCCCATGGGCACCCCGCCCGACGGCGTCTACGTCCTCACCCGCGGCCCCCACGACACCCACGCGCGCGTCGTCGCCACCCTCGTCGACCCCAAAGCCCGCAACACCGTCACCGACCTCACCGTCACCGACGGAGCCGTCGCGGCCACCCTCCTCGGCTACTCCACCCCCGACGTCCCCAGCTGCTGCCCCGACGTCAAGGACCACGCCCGCTGGCAGTGGAAGGACCACAAGTTCCTGCGCACCACCCCCGCCGGCGCCCGCAGCGTCTGACTTACCCGGGCCGTTCGCCCTGTGAGAAATCAGACAGCCGTCACAGCGCGAGCCGGCCCGCTCACTCCGCGTCCGGACCGTAGACCTCGACCCCGTCCGAAACCCGGCGCACATGAATGCAGTCGCCCGGACACTCCCGCGCCGAGTCCACCACATCCACCAGCAACGGCAACGGCACCGGCGTCACCGCCCCCTTGGCCTGCAACAGCTCGTCCTGCTCACCCTTCACATACGCGAGCCCGTCGATGTCCAGCTCGAACACCTCCGGCGCGTACTGCGCGCAGATCCCGTCACCGGTACAGAGATCCTGATCGATCCACACCTCCAGGGCCTCGCCATCTACACCGGCCTCCTGCTGCACGCCCATAACTCCCGCCGTTTACCGTCGAACCGCCAGGGAACCATGCAGGCTCTGACGGGTGTTGAACACTTCGACCCTACCCTCGGCCGCTTTCCAATCATGTTCGGTGGGTATTCCCCTGGCGTGAGGGAGAGCGCAAGGGTGAAGATCGGACACACCCCGACAGTCTTTGTGATCTAGGGGTTTCAATCGACACCCACCCAGGTAGGGTCTGGAAGCGTCCAGCTCCCCTTGGAGGAGGTGAGGACCGTGGCAGCCCACGACGACGACATGAACCGCGGCATCCGCCCGGGACGAGGGTCCGACGACCCGTCCGGGCAGATTGCCTACCTTGAGCAGGAGATCGCCGTCCTGCGACGCAAGCTCGCCGACTCTCCGCGACACACGAGGATTCTCGAAGAGCGGATCGTCGAGCTGCAGACCAACCTGGCCGGCGTGTCCGCCCAGAACGAGCGACTCGCCAACACGCTCCGCGAGGCCCGCGACCAGATCGTGGCCCTCAAGGAGGAAGTCGACCGGCTCGCCCAGCCGCCGGCCGGCTTCGGAGTCTTCCTCACGGCGAACGAGGACGGCACCGCCGACATCTTCACCGGCGGCCGCAAACTCCGCGTGAACGTCAGCCCCGGCGTCGAACTCGACGAACTCCGGCGCGGCCAGGAAGTCATGCTCAACGAAGCGCTCAACGTGGTCGAGGCCATGGAATACGAGCGCGTCGGCGACATCGTCACCCTCAAGGAGATCCTCGAGGACGGCGAACGAGCCCTGGTGCTCGGACACACCGACGAAGAACGAGTGGTCAGGCTCGCCGAGCCCCTGCTGGACGTCACCATCCGGCCCGGCGACGCCCTCCTGCTCGAACCCCGCTCCGGGTACGTCTACGAGATCGTCCCCAAGAGCGAGGTCGAGGAACTCGTCCTCGAAGAGGTCCCCGACATCGGCTACGAGCAGATCGGCGGCCTCGGCGGACAGATCGAGATGATCCGCGACGCCGTCGAGCTGCCCTACCTGTACCCCGACCTCTTCAAGGAGCACGAGCTCCGCCCGCCCAAGGGCGTCCTCCTCTACGGACCCCCCGGATGCGGCAAGACGCTCATCGCCAAAGCCGTCGCCAACTCGCTGGCCAAGAAGGTCGCCGAAGTCACCGGCCAGGCCACCGGCAAGAGCTTCTTCCTCAACATCAAGGGCCCCGAGCTCCTCAACAAGTACGTCGGCGAGACCGAACGCCAGATCCGCCTCGTCTTCCAGCGCGCCCGGGAGAAGGCCTCCGAGGGCACCCCCGTCATCGTCTTCTTCGACGAGATGGAATCCCTCTTCCGCACCCGCGGCTCCGGCGTCAGCTCCGACGTGGAGAACACCATCGTCCCGCAGCTCCTCGCCGAGATCGACGGCGTCGAAGGCCTGCAGAACGTGGTCGTCATCGGCGCCTCCAACCGCGAGGACATGATCGACCCCGCCATCCTGCGCCCGGGCCGCCTCGACGTGAAGATCAAGATCGAGCGCCCGGACGCCGAAGCGGCCAAGGACATCTTCCAGAAGTACCTCACCGAACGCCTCCCCCTGCACTCCGAGGACGTCGGCGAACACGGCGGCGACAAGACCACCACCGTCCAGAGCATGATCCAGACGGCAGTGGAACACATGTACGCCGAATCCGAGGAGAACCGCTTCCTGGAAGTCACCTACGCCAACGGCGACAAGGAAGTCCTCTACTTCAAGGACTTCAACTCCGGCGCCATGATCGAGAACATCGTCGGTCGCGCCAAGAAAATGGCGATCAAGGACTTCCTCGACCACAACCAGAAGGGCCTGCGCGTCTCCCACCTCCTCCAGGCATGCGTGGACGAGTTCAAGGAGAACGAGGACCTCCCCAACACCACCAACCCCGACGACTGGGCCCGCATCTCCGGAAAGAAGGGCGAACGGATCGTCTACATCCGCACCCTCATCACCGGAAAGCAGGGCGCGGACACCGGACGCTCCATCGACACGGTGGCGAACACCGGGCAGTACCTGTAAAAACAGGGCGGCTGCGGGTGCCCACCACGGGTACCCGCAGCCGACTGCTTTCCGGGCCACGGCTGGAGCAAGGCAATGACGCAAATGATCTCCCCACCAGCGCAGAGGCGTTCTAGGCTCTTCCGTACCGCCGGGTCGCTAGTTGCGGGGACGGGCACCGCACACGCACCGGAGCACCACCGGTATCTGAGCGGCGCCCACGACCGAGGGTGCCGCCGGGCAAGGAGGGCCGCATGACCGTACGGCGAGTAATGGGCATCGAGACGGAGTACGGCATCTCCGTCCCCGGCCACCCCAACGCCAATGCCATGCTCACCTCGTCCCAGATCGTCAACGCCTACGCGGCGGCGATGCACCGGGCCCGCCGGGCCCGCTGGGACTTCGAGGAGGAGAACCCGCTGCGGGACGCGCGTGGCTTCGACCTCGCCCGCGAGACCGCCGACTCCAGCCAGCTCACCGACGAGGACATCGGCCTCGCCAACGTCATCCTCACCAACGGCGCACGTCTCTACGTCGACCACGCACACCCCGAGTACAGCGCCCCCGAGGTCACCAACCCCCGCGACGCCGTCCTGTGGGACAAGGCCGGCGAACGCATCATGGCCGAGGCCGCCGAACGAGCCGCCGCGCTCCCCGGCGCCCAGCCCATCCACCTCTACAAGAACAACACCGACAACAAGGGCGCCTCCTACGGCACGCACGAGAACTACCTGATGAAGCGGGAGACCGCCTTCTCGGACATCGTGCGCCACCTGACGCCCTTCTTCGTCTCCCGCCAGGTCTTCGCCGGCGCGGGCCGCGTGGGCATCGGCCAGGACGGCCACGAACACGGCTTCCAGCTCAGCCAGCGCGCCGACTACTTCGAGGTCGAGGTCGGCCTGGAGACGACGCTGAAACGCCCCATCATCAACACCCGCGACGAACCGCACGCCGACGCCGAGAAGTACCGCCGCCTCCACGTGATCATCGGCGACGCCAACCTCTCCGAGATCAGCACCTACCTCAAGCTCGGCACCACGGCCCTCGTCCTGTCGATGATCGAGGACGGCTTCATCGCCGTCGACCTCGCCGTCGACCAGCCCGTCCGCACCCTCCACCAGGTCTCCCACGACCCGAGCCTGAAGCGACTGGTCACCCTCCGCAGCGGCCGCACACTCACCGCCGTCCAGCTGCAGATGGAGTACTACGAGCTGTCGCGCAAATACGTCGAGGAACGCTTCGGCGCGGACGCCGACGACCAGACCAAGGACGTCCTCGCCCGCTGGGAGGACACCCTCAGCCGCCTCGAGAACGACCCCATGAGCCTCGCCGGCGAACTGGACTGGGTCGCCAAACGCGAGGTCATGGAGGGCTACCGGCGCCGCGACGACCTCGACTGGGACGCCGCCCGCCTCCACCTCGTCGACCTCCAGTACGCCGACGTCAGGGCCGAGAAGGGCATCTACAACCGCCTCGTGGCCCGCGGCCGCATCAAACGCCTACTGGACGAGTCCGAGGTCGACAGGGCCGTCTCCAAGCCCCCGGAGGACACCCGCGCGTACTTCCGCGGCCGCTGCCTGGAGCAGTACGCCGACGACGTCGCCGCGGCCTCCTGGGACTCCGTGATCTTCGACCTGCCCGGCCGGGACTCGCTCCAGCGCGTCCCAACCCTGGAACCCCTTCGCGGAACGCGAAATCACGTCAAGGAGCTCCTGGACCGCTGCCGGACCGCGGAAGACCTGGTCAGGGTCCTGTCGGGCAGCTGAACCGTGACCCGGACGGAACCTGCCCGACGGGTGGGACGCCTTCCGTCCGGGAATCATCGAGATGGGCCTCGTACGTTGACGCAACTGCGGGGCCGATGTCGGACCGGGCTTGTAGGGTCTGATCATCACCGATCGGCAGGAATGCCGACCTGTCGACCATGTCGGGCGAAAGAGCGGGGTGAGGGTAATGGCGACCAAGGACACCGGCGGCGGCCAGCAGAAGGCGACGCACTCCACGGAGGAGGTCGAGGAGCAGGCGGTCGAGACGCAGGGCTCCGAGGACCTCAAGGAGCGCCAGGAGAAGCTGAGCGACGACGTCGACTCGGTTCTTGACGAAATTGACGATGTACTCGAGGAAAATGCCGAGGATTTCGTTCGAAGCTTCGTTCAGAAGGGCGGCGAGTAGCCTTCGAATCGAAGGCTACGGGGGTCTTCGGGTTGGCAAGCGAAGAGAGCGTGAAGCGTTGCTCGCGGTGCAAAGAGCTCAGGTCGCGGGCATCCTTCGCCAGTAACAAAGCAGCTCGGGACGGGTTGCAGGCCTATTGCCGTGAGTGCTGGGCCGCCAACCACCGGGTCCGGCAGGTGGCCAAGGGAAAGAACGTGCGGCCGCGCGTGGCTACGCCCGAGGGGCACAAGTTCTGCCGCACCTGCGAGGAGGTCAAGCCGCACAGTGAGTGGCACCGGAACGCCACGGCGTCCGACGGCCTTGCGACCTGCTGCAAGGCCTGCAAGGCCGTCAAGGGGCGGCGTGGGCATCTGAAGCGGAACTACGGCCTCACGGAAGCCGAGCGTGACGCCATGGTCGCCGCTCAGAAGGGGCTCTGCGTGATCTGCCTGAAAGCCCCGGCCGTCCATGTGGATCACTGCCACGAGACGGGTAGGGTCCGAGGCGTACTGTGCTTCAACTGCAATTCGGCCATCGGCAAGTTGGGAGACGACCCCGACGCTGTTCGTCGGGCAGCCGCCTACCTGGAGGGAACTTCGTGGAAGCCAACACTCGTAGCACCGGGCGTCTACCAGCTGCCTTCCTGACGCCTGGGTCCTCGTCCTTCATGGACTTCCTCTCCGAGCACCAGCCGGAGATGCTGCCCGGCAAGCGGCAGCTGCCCCCGACGCAGGGTGTCATCGAGGCTCCGCACGGGACGACGATCGTGGCCGTCACGTTCCCCGGGGGCGTGGTGCTCGCCGGTGACCGCCGGGCCACGATGGGCAACGTCATCGCGCAGCGGGACATCGAGAAGGTGTTCCCGGCCGACGAGTACTCGGCCGTGGGCATCGCCGGCACGGCGGGTCTGGCCGTGGAGATGGTGAAGCTGTTCCAGCTGGAGCTGGAGCACTTCGAGAAGGTCGAGGGGGCGCAGCTCTCGCTGGAGGGCAAGGCGAACCGGCTGTCGACCATGATCCGGTCAAATCTGGGCATGGCGATGCAAGGTCTGGCGGTGGTGCCGTTGTTCGCCGGTTTCGACGTGGACCGGGACCGGGGCCGGATCTTCTCGTACGACGTGACGGGCGGCCGGTCGGAGGAGCATCACTTCGCGGCGACGGGTTCGGGTTCGGTGTTCGCGCGGGGGGCGATGAAGAAGCTCTACCGTGACGATCTGTCGGAGGAGCAGGCCACGACGTTGGTGGTGCAGGCTCTGTACGACGCGGCGGACGACGATTCGGCGACGGGTGGTCCGGATGTGGCGCGTCGGATCTTCCCGATCGTCACCGTGATCACCGAGGACGGTTTCCGTCGGCTGACCGACGAGGAGTCGTCGGCGATCGCCCGTTCCATCATCGAGCGTCGTCTGGAGCAGCCGGACGGCCCGCGTGCCGCTCTGCTGTAGGCGGCGGGCTCGTTCTTGTCCCAGGTGATCCAGTGACTTCGACAGAAAGGGACGGTTAACCGGTGTCGACGCCGTTCTATGTCTCTCCCCAGCAGGCGATGGCGGATCGCGCGGAGTACGCGCGCAAGGGCATTGCCCGTGGCCGCAGCCTGGTCGTGCTGCAGTATGCCGACGGCATCGTGTTCGTCGGTGAGAATCCGTCCCGTGCCCTGCACAAGTTCAGTGAGATCTATGACCGGATCGGTTTCGCGGCCGCCGGGAAGTACAACGAGTACGAGAATCTGCGGATCGGTGGTGTGCGGTATGCCGATCTGCGGGGTTACACCTATGACCGTGACGATGTGACGGCGCGTGGTCTGGCGAACGTGTATGCGCAGACGCTGGGCACGATCTTCTCTTCGGCGGGTGAGAAGCCGTACGAGGTGGAGCTGGTCGTCGCGGAGGTGGGTGAGACCGCGGACGGTGATCAGATCTATCGGTTGCCGCATGACGGGTCGATCGTGGATGAGCACGGTTCGGTCGCGGTGGGCGGTAATGCGGAGCAGATCAGCAGTTTCCTGGATCAGCGTCATCAGGACGGGATGAGTCTGGCGGAGGCGTTGAAGCTGGCCGTCCAGGCGTTGTCGCGGGATACGAACGGGACGCAGCGGGAGATTCCGGCGGAGCGGCTGGAGGTGGCGGTGCTGGACCGTACGCGTCCGCAGCAGCGGAAGTTCAAGCGGATCGTGGGCCGTCAGCTGGCGCGGTTGCTGGAGGCGGGCGGCGCGTCGACGGAGGCGGAGAGTTCGGACGACTCCGAGGACGTCGGTAAGGAGTAGTTCCGCGCTCTGGCGGGGTCGCTCCTCGTTGTTCGGGTGGTTCCCCTCTTGCACGCCCCGGCCGGTGTCCCCGGTCGGGGCGTGAGGTGCTTCAGGGGGTGCTGGGCGGGGCTGTGGAGGCGCGGACGACGAGGTGGACGGGGATGTCGGTGTCGTCGGGTGTGCGGCCTTCCAGGACGTCGAGGAGGGCTTGCATGCCGCGTTCGCCGAAGAGTTCGGCGTCGAGCCGGACGGTGGTGAGTTCGGGGTCGAGGGCGGTGGCGAGGGCGAGATCGTCGAGGCCGGTGACGGAGACGTCGTCGGGGATGCGCAGGCCGAGGCGGCGCAGGGCTTTGTAGGCGCCGGCGGCGAGTTTGTCGTCGTCGCAGACGACGGCGGTGGGGCGGGGGCCGGGTGCGGTGAGGGCGTTCTGGGCGGCGGTGCGGGCTTCGTCGATGGAGATGGGTGCGGGTGCGGTGCGCAGGGTGGTGCCGGGGGTGGCGGTGATGCGGGTGGTGAGGGCGTGGGCGCGGACGTCGAAGGTCCAGGAGGGGACGTCCGCGGCGAGGTGGAGGAAGTGGCGGTGGCCGAGGGTGAGGAGGTGGTCGGCGAGTTGGCGGGCGCCGTCGGCGATGTCGAGGTTGACGGTGGCGGCGCCGAGGCTTCCTGCGGGGTCGCTGTCGAGCATGACGAGGGGGAGCTGGTCGCCGCGGATGGCGGTGAGGGCGTCGGCGGCCATGGAGGAGGCGAGGATGCCGTCGAGGGCGGCCTGGGCGGAGGCGAAGGGGTCGCGGGCGGGGCCGATGCCTTCGGGGGAGGGGTAGAGGACGACGCCGAAGCCGTGTGCGGCGGCGACGCGTGCGGCTCCGGTGTAGACGCCGGCGAAGAACTCGGTGGTGAGGGCGGGGACGACGAGGAGGACGGTGCGGGTGCGGCCGAGGCGGAGGTTGCGGGCGGCGAGGTTGGGGCGGTAGCCGAGTTCGCGGGCGGCGTCGCGTACGCGTTGGGCGGTGGTCTCGGAGACGCGGCCGCGCCATTTGTCGCCGAGGACGAGGGAGACGGCGGCCTGGGAGACGCCCGCGGCCTGGGCGACGTCGCGGCTCGTGGGGCGGGTGCTACCTCGTGCCACGGTGGGCCTGCTCCTTCGTCTGGACTGGCGAACAGCGCACATGGTACGTATGACAAGAGGCGTTATACGTAAAACTTCGGGGTGGCTCACTGCCTCGGGCGAGGTGAGGGGGGCGGGCCATGGCCGCGGGGTACGGGGAGATCCTCAGGACGAGGCATGCGGCCCGGTTGCTGGCGGGCACGCTGGTGGGCCGGTTGCCGAACGCGACGGCCGCGATCGCGATCGTGCTGTTCGTGCGGGCGGAGGGCGGCACGTACAGCCTGGCGGGGGCGCTGGCGGCGGTGTACGGCGTGGCGAACGCCGTGGGCCAGCCGTTGCTGGGGCGGCTGGTCGACGTGTACGGGCAGCCGCGGGTGCAGTTGCCGGCGGCGTCGGCCTCGGCGATGGCGATGGCGGTGTTCGCGTTCGCGGGCACCGGTTCGCCGCCGGTGGCGTACGGGGCGGTGGCCGCGGCGGGGCTGTTCACGCCGCCGCTGGAGGGCGGGCTGCGCGCGCTGTGGCCGGCGGTGCTGCGGCGCGAGGAGCAGGTGCACACGGCGTACGCGATGGACGCGGTGGCGCAGGAGGTGATGTTCACCGTCGGGCCGTTGCTGGTGACGGTGTGCGTGTCGGTGTGGTCGGCCCAGGTCGCGCTGCTGGTGCTGAACGGGCTCGGGGTGCTGGGCGCGCTGTGGGTGGTCGTGTCGCCGCCCTCGCGCGCGTGGCGGTCGGCTCCGCGTGAGGCGCACTGGCTGGGCGCGTTGCGGTCGCCGGGTCTGCTGGCGCTGCTGGGGGCGTTCCTGTTCGTGGGGGTGGCGCTGGGGTCGATCACGGTGGCGTCGGTGCCGTACGCGGACGGTCACGGCGGGGACGCGGTGTACGGCTGGCTGATGGCGGCGCTGGGGCTGGGTGCTCTGGTGGGCGGTGTGGGGTACGGGGCGCGGCGGTGGGCGGGGGCGCCGGAGCGGCGGCTGGTGGGTCTGGTGGCGGCTCTGGCTGTGTGCTATCTGCCGTTGATGCTGATGCCGGGTGCGGTGGCGATGGTGGCGCTGACGGCGTTGGCGGGGGTGTTCCTGGCTCCCGCGATCGCGTGCGCGTTCGTGATCGTGGACCGGCACGCGCCGCGCGGGACGGTGACGGAGGCGTTCTCGTGGCTGGTGACGACGTTCACGGTGGGCGCGTCGGTGGGGACGGGTCTGGCGGGTCCGGTCGTGGAGGCCGGGGGTGCGTTGTGGGGGTTCGCGGTGCCGGGTGCGGCGGGGGCCGTGTCGTTGGTGGTTTTGCTGGCCACGGGGCGGGTAATGGGAGTTCCGGCCGGGAGCGGGGTGGTTGCGGCTTCATCGGAAAATGATCCGAACCGTGCTGCCGAACCCCGTTTCAGTTCAGGGGATCGGGCGTAATGTTCACTCATGGACCGCCGCATTTTCGGGCTGGAGAACGAGTACGGCGTCACATGTACGTTCAGGGGACAGCGTCGGCTGTCTCCCGACGAGGTGGCGCGGTACCTCTTCCGCCGTGTCGTGTCATGGGGCCGAAGCAGCAATGTCTTTCTGCGGAACGGCGCCCGCCTCTATCTCGACGTGGGTTCGCATCCGGAATACGCGACACCGGAATGTGACAACGTGACCGAACTGGTCACCCACGACAAGGCCGGCGAGCGCATTCTCGAGGGACTCCTGGTGGACGCGGAGCGACGCCTGCACGAGGAAGGAATCGCGGGCGACGTCTACCTCTTCAAGAACAACACGGACTCGGCGGGCAACTCCTATGGTTGCCACGAGAACTATCTGGTGGCGCGGCACGGGGAGTTCTCCCGGCTCGCGGACATCCTGATCCCGTTCCTGGTGACCCGGCAGTTGCTGTGCGGGGCGGGCAAGGTGCTGCAGACGCCCCGTGGGGCGGTGTACTGCGTCAGCCAGCGGGCCGAGCACATCTGGGAGGGCGTGTCCTCGGCGACGACGCGCTCGCGGCCCATCATCAACACGCGGGACGAGCCGCACGCGGACGCGGAGCGGTATCGCCGTCTGCACGTCATCGTCGGCGACTCGAACATGTCCGAGACGACGATGCTGCTGAAGGTCGGCGCGACGGATCTGGTGCTGCGCATGATCGAGGCGGGCACGGTGATGCGGGATCTGACGCTGGAGAACCCGATCCGGGCGATCCGCGAGGTCAGTCACGACATCACGGGCCGGCGCAAGGTGCGGCTGGCGAGCGGGCGTGAGGCCTCGGCGCTGGAGGTGCAGCGGGAGTACTACGAGAAGGCCGTGGACTTCGTCGAGCGCCGGGGGATCCGCACCGGCACGGTCGACCAGGTGCTGGAGCTGTGGGGCCGCACGCTGGACGCGATCGAGGCGGAGGATCTCGACCGGATCGGCACCGAGATCGACTGGGTGATGAAGTACCAGCTCATCGAGCGGTACCGGGCCAAGCACAACATGACGATGTCGCATCCGCGGGTGGCGCAGATAGACCTCGCCTACCACGACATCCATCGTCGTCGTGGTCTGTACTACCTGCTGGAGCGCAAGGGGCAGGCGGCGCGGATCTGCAACGACCTGAAGATCTTCGAGGGCAAGTCGGTGCCGCCGCAGACGACTCGGGCGCGGTTGCGCGGTGACTTCATCCGGCGTGCGCAGGAGCAGCGCCGGGACTTCACGGTGGACTGGGTGCATCTGAAGCTGAACGACCAGGCGCAGCGCACGGTGCTGTGCAAGGACCCGTTCCGTTCGGTGGACGACCGGGTGGAGAAGCTGATCGCCGGCATGTGAGCGGGGGTTGCGCACGCGTGCTCCGCGCGGGTGCGGAACGCAACACGGGCACCGTACGTTTCCCGTACGGTGCCCGTTCCACGTCGTAGAGTTGCGCGCACTCCATCCGAAGATCGACCGATTACGAGGCTTTCATCGTGCGCCGACGCTCCCTCATCCTCGCCGCCGTTCCCGCGGGACTGGTCACGCTGTCCGCGTGCGGTGACGACAAGTCCGATTCGAGCAAGGCGAGCGACAAGGCGTCGCCCTCGGCCTCGGGGCCGTCGGCGCCGCCTCCGCCGAAGATCGTGGACGGTCCGCTGCCGGCGATCACGGCGGGGGTGAAGTTCGGTGAGAAGCCGACGGTGGCGAAGGGTCCGGGCAAGCCGTCGGACCAGCTGGCGGTCAGGACGGCGATCGCGGGCAGCGGGAAGACGGTCGCGGAGAACGACTACATCCAGGCCGACTACCTGGCGCAGGTGTGGGACACGGCGCGGGTCCTCACCAACACCTACGACCACAAGGTGCCGCTGCTGACCCAGCTCGCGCAGGGCAGCACCCTGGAGGGGTGGCGTTATGCGCTGACGGGGAAGAAGGTGGGCAGCCGGGTGGAGTTCGCGGTGCCGCCGGCCTGGGCGTTCGGCAAGCAGGGCAACCCGCAGGTGGGGGTGAAGGGCACGGACACGCTGGTGTTCGTGTTCGACATCAAGGACTCGTTCAACGCGAAGAGTTCGGCCAAGGGCAAGGACGTGCCGCAGGACACGGCCGGTGTGCCGAAGGTGGGCACGAACACTGACGGCAAGGCGCCCTCGATCGACGTCCCGAAGACGAAGGCGCCGGCGAAGCTGGTGTCGGAGTACGTGATCGAGGGGGACGGGCCGGTGGTCGCGGCGGCCGACACGGTGCTGGTGCAGTACAAGGGCGTCATCTGGGACACGGGCAAGGAGTTCGACTCGACGTACGGCCGTGGTGCGCTGACATCGTTCTCGTTGCAGCAGGTGGTCAAGGGCTGGGCGCAGGGACTGACCGGCAAGAAGGTGGGCAGCCGGGTGCTCGTCGTGGTGCCGCCGTCGCTGGGTTACGGCGAGAAGCCGCCGAGCGGCAGCGGGATCGAGAAGGACTCCACGATGGTGTTCTCGGTGGACCTCCTCGCGAAGATGTGAGGTCGCCGAAGGTGTAAGACTGTCCGTGTTGTTGCCTTTACGTGAGACGTGCAGGAGCCAGTGACGTGAGCATTGACAAGCCCGAGATCGACTTTCCCGGTGGCGAGCCCCCGGCGGACCTGGAGATCAAGGACATCTGGGAGGGCGACGGCGAGGTTGCGCAGGCCGGTCAGAACGTCACCGTCCACTACGTGGGTGTCGCGTTCAGCACCGGTGAGGAGTTCGACGCCAGCTGGAACCGTGGGACGCCGTTCCGCTTCCCGCTGGGCGGCGGCCGCGTCATCAAGGGCTGGGACCAGGGCGTGCAGGGCATGAAGGTCGGCGGGCGCCGCCAGCTGACCATCCCGGCCCACCTCGCCTACGGCGACCAGAGCCCGACGCCGGCGATCAAGCCCGGCGAGACGCTGATCTTCGTCGTGGACCTGCTCGGCGTCTGACCGGTGCACATGCGGTCCGCGCCGATCGCGGCGTGACCGGTGCCGATCATCCGGGGCCCATGCCTGCCCGGGCATGGGCCCTCGGCTTTTGTCCGGGCACCGCGGGGCGGTACGGTCTCGATCGTAAGCACCATAGGGGAGGCGAAGGGCGTCGATGGCCATTGCCAAGGCCGAGCGGCTGATGAACCTGGCGCTGTGTCTGCTCGGGACGCGCCGGCCGCTCAGCAAGCGTGAGCTGCGCGACTCCATCGAGGCGTACGTCGAGACGTTCCGCGCGGGCGCCGGGGGTGCGGGCTCGGACGACTCCTTCAACCGGATGTTCGAGCGCGACAAGGACGATCTGCGCGAGCTGGGCCTGGTCATCGAGACCGTGGAGAGCCTGGACGGCGAGATCGGCTATCTCGCGCGCCGTGACAGCAACCGGCTGCCGCCCATCACCCTCGACGCCGAGGAGGCCGCGGCCCTCGGGCTGGCGGCCAAGGTGTGGCAGCAGGCGCGGCTGGCGGGCGCGGCCAGCGGTGCGCTGCAGAAGCTGCGGGCGGCGGGGCTGCCCGAGGACGTGGACCCCTACGAGGCGCATGGCGCGCTGGAGCCGAGGATCCCCGTGCACGAGGCGGCCTTCGAGCCGTTGATGCTGGCCTGCCGGGACCGTCGGCCGGTGGTGTTCGACTACCGCAAGGCCACCGCCGCGCGCCCGGAGCCGCGTCATGTCGAGCCGTGGGCGCTGGAGTGCTGGCGCGGCCACTGGTATCTGGCCGGTTTCGACCGTGACCGGGGCGCCGAGCGGGTGTTCCGGCTGTCGCGGATCACCGGCCGGGTGCGCTCGCGGGGGGCCGCGTTCACCGCGCCGGTTCCCGACGTCGTCACCGTGCGGGAGACGGTCGCGAGCTGGGCGGGGGAGACCGCCGACCGCAGCGCGCTGATCCGGTTGCGGACGGGTTCCGGGTACCCCTTGCGGGCGAAGGCCACCGCGGTGCGGGAACTCGGGGACGGCTGGGACGAGTTGGAGATTCCGTACGGGCACGGCCTGGACGCCTGGCTGGTGGAGTTCGGGCCGGACGTGGTGGTTCTGGAGCCGGCCGAGCTGCGGGCGGACGTCGTGGACCGGCTGCGGGCCGTGGCGAAGGGCTGAGGGGGAGCGAGCAACACAGTGGCAGGCAAACCGGTCAGGCCGGCGAACGCGATCGACCAGACCCGGCGGATGCTCTCCCTGGTGACCTATCTCAGGGAGCGGCCCGGCGCGCGCATCGAGGACGTGGCGCGCGCCTTCGGCATCACCGAGGACGAGCTGGTGTCCGACCTCGACGTGCTGCCCATGTGCGGGACGAGTTTCCGCGGCGGCGATCTCCTCGACATCGACACCGACGGCGAACGGATCTGGTGGCACAATCCGGCGGCGCTGGGCGCGGACGCCGCCGAGCCGCTGCGGCTGGCCGCCGACGAGGCGACCGCGCTGCTGGTGGCGGCCCGTGCCGTGGCCACGCTGCCGGGGCTGCGCGAGGGCGACCGGCAGGCGCTGCTGCGGGCCACGGCGAAGGTGGAGGCCGCGGCCGGCGAGGCGGCGGGGGCGAGTGCCCGCCTGTCGGTGACGTTCGAGTCGGAGGGCGGGGTCTTCGCGGACGTCGACCGGGCGATCTCCGAGCGGCGCAGGCTGTGGATCCGCTACTACTCGCCCGCCCGCGACGAGCTGAGCGAGCGCGAGATCGACCCGATCCGGCTGGTCAGCGTCGGGCACACCTATGTGGAGGCCTGGTGCCGCCGCTCGGAGGCACGCCGTACGTTCCGGCTGGACCGGGTCGCCGAGATCAAGATCCTCGACGAGCCCTCGGCGCCGCCGGAGATCGAGATGCGGGACCTGTCGGAGGGGCTGGTGCAGCCGGCCGCGGAGGATCCCGAGGTCGTGGTCGAGGTGGGGCCGGGCGGCCGGTGGGTCGCCGAGTACTACCCGCACGACAGCGCCGATGAACTGCCCGAGGGCGGTCTGCGTATCGCCCTGCGTACGCCCGATCCGGCCTCGCTGAGACGGCTGGCCCTGCGGCTGGGCCGCGACGGCCGGATCGTGTCGCCGCCGGAGCTCGCGGACAGCGCCCGACGGGCCGCCCGCGAGGCGCTGACGGCGTACGACGGGATCGAGGCGGGCGGCGCGCGGGGCGAGCCGGTCGCGGTGCCCGGCGAGAGCCGGTCCGAGGAACGGGAGCAGGGGGAGTCGTGAGCGAGTCGACGGCGTCCGGTGCACGGGGCATCTCGGTGGCTTCGGCGTTCGCGGGGATGCGCAGCGCGGCCCCGGTGCGGTTCAGAGCCGGGTGCCCGGACTGCCGGGGGGCCTTCGAGCTCGCCGCGAGCGCCCTGCGGCTGGCGATCGGCGCCTCGAGCCGCACGACCTTCTACTCGTTCACCTGCCCGGACTGCGGGGCGGCGGTGCGCAAGCCGGCCGGCGAGCGGATCGTGGAGCTGCTGACCGGGGGCGGGGTCAGGACCCTGCGGCTGCATTCCCCGTAGGGGTCTAGGCTCGCCTCATGTTCTGGGCGATGTTCGCGGTTGCGCTGGGTTTTGCAGGTCTCGCCGTCCTGGCGGTGTTCGCCGCGCGGGTCTTCGTCGAGGCGCAGCGGCTGGGGCGGCAGGTCGCCGAGTCCGCGCGCCGTGTCGACCGGGCCGCTCAGGATCTGGAGCGGGCGGCGGTGAACGCGGCGCGGGCCGTGGACACCCTGTGAGGCCGCGGCGGCGGGATCTCGCGAGCAGGCGGGAGCGCGGGGACGTCCGGGCGGGCCCCGGGGTCCGCGCGTTTCGCACCGCTTCGCCCTCCCGCGCCGATGGCGGCGGCAGGTACGCTGCTGGTCGCGGCTCGGAGAACGAGGCCCGGACCGCAGACCGGGAGTACGCACGGGGATTGCCTCACGTTTACCCCTGAGCGTTACGATCGCTGTCAACACGATCGTTCGGACATGCGTCCGACCGGTCGGACGGCAAACCGCCCCCGCAGCCTCGGTGAGAAGGTAAAGACTTATGTTCGGAAGGCTCGGCGCCCCCGAGATCATTCTCATCCTCGTCGTCGTCATCCTGCTGTTCGGCGCGAAGAAGCTTCCCGACATGGCGCGCTCGCTGGGCAAGTCCGCTCGCATCCTCAAGAGCGAGGCCAAGGCGATGAAGGAGGACGGCGGCAGCACGACCACTCCCGCCGGCCCGCCCCACACCGACGAGCAGACCCCGGCGACGCGCACCATCCAGGCCGCTCCCGGCGACGTGACCAGCTCCCGCCCGGTCACCGAGCCGACGGACACGACCAAGCGCTGACGCAGGGCCGGTGACCTCCGGCCCGCCGCACGAGATGGGAACGTGGGTTGCTGAAGTCTGCCCGCAAAGAGGAGAAGGACCCCGAGGGGCGGATGCCCCTCGCGGATCACCTCCGTGAGCTTCGCAACCGGCTCGCGAAGGCCTTGCTGGCCATCGTCGTCGTCACGGCCGTGGCTGCCTTCTTCTACAAGAACATCATCGAGTTCTTCACGAACCCGATTCTCAGCGCGGTGGGGTGCGACTCGACCTTTTCCGAGCTGGCCACCCAGCGGAGCGGCACCTGCGCCCGCATCGTGCTCAACGGCCTGCTCACCCCCTTCACGCTGGCTCTCAAAGTCTCCCTGATGGCCGGTGTGATCTTCGCGTCGCCGGTCTGGCTCTACCAGCTGTGGGCGTTCGTCGCGCCCGGTCTGCACAAGCACGAGCGCAAGTACGCCTACGCGTTCGTCGGCACGGGCGTTCCGCTGTTCCTCGGCGGTGCGTTCTTCGCCTACAAGACGCTGCCGACCATGGCCAAGGTGCTGCTGCAGTTCTCGCCGGCGGACCTCGACAACCAGCTGCCACTGGACGATCTTCTCGACCTGATCGTCCGCATGGTGCTCGTCTTCGGCCTCTCGTTCGAATTGCCGCTGCTGCTGGTGATGCTCAACCTCACCGGGGTGCTGACCGGCAAGCGCATGTTCGGCTGGTGGCGCGGGATGATCATCGGCATCACGGTGTTCGCCGCGGTGGCCACGCCCAGCACCGACCCGCTGACCATGCTGGCGCTCGCCGGTCCGATCTGGGTGCTGTACTTCTGCGCGACCGCCTTCTCACTGCTGAACGACCGTCGCAAGCAGCGCCGCGCCGCCCTCGGACCCGCCGACGACGAGGCGTCCGAGCTGGACCTCACCCCGGAGGACATCGGCGAGGTCGAGACGGTGGCCGCCTCGCGGGCGCTGCCTGAGCAGTCGAGCACGGACCGGGTCAACGGTTATGACGACGTGACCTGACAGACGTCGCCGAACTCGTAGGGTCGTCCTCGTGACCTGCGAGATCACCCTCTTCGTCAATCCCGCCGCGGGCCGCGGCCGGGGCGCCCGGGCGGCGCTGCCGGCCGCTTCCGCGCTGCGGGCGGCCGGCTACCGTGTGCGCACGGTGGTCGGGGAGGACGCGGCGGACGCCCTGGCCCGGGCGCGCGCGGCCGTCGCGGACGGCACCGGGGCCCTGATCGCCGTCGGCGGGGACGGGCTGGCCCACCTCGCGCTCCAGGCCGTGGCCGGCACCGACACCCCCCTCGGGCTGGTCGCCGTCGGCACCGGCAACGACTTCGCCCGCGCCCTCGGCCTGCCCGTGCGCGACCCGGCGGCCGCCGCCCACCTGATCGCCGACGCCCTGAAGGCGTCCCGGATCCGCGAGGTCGACCTCGGCCGGGTGGGCGAGCGCTGGTTCGGCACCGTCCTCGCCTCCGGCTTCGACTCCCGCGTCAACGACCGCGGCAACCGCATGCGGTGGCCCGCCGGACGCGCCCGGTACGACCTCGCGATGCTCGCCGAACTGGCCGCCTTCCGCCCGTTCGCGTACCGGATCACGCTCGACGACGGCGCGGTGCGGGAGGTCGAGGCGACCCTCGTCGCCGTGGGCAACGGCCCCTCCTACGGCGGCGGCATGCGGATCTGCCCCGGCGCCGACCTCGCCGACGGCCTGTTCGACGTCACCGTCGTCGGGGACTGCGGCCGGGGCACCCTGCTGCGGGTCTTCCCGCAGGTCTACCGGGGCACCCACGTCGACCACCCCCGGGTCACCGTGCACCGGGCCGCCCGGGTCGAGATCGCCGCCGCGGGCGTCTCCGGGTACGCGGACGGCGAGCGCCTGGCGGCCCTGCCGCTCACCGCACGCTGCGTGCCCGGCGCGGTGCGCGTCGTCGGACCCTGAGCCGGGACGGGCCGGCGAGCTCCGCAGCCGGGCCGGCGTGCCCCGGTGAGCTGGGCGTACCCAGGTTCGGAAGCACCTGATCCGGATAATGATCGTCCTGTTGTCAGTGCGGCCCGGTACGCTCGAAAGCACGATGACAGAGGATCTCTCACCGGCCGAGCGGTACGCGGCAGCACGTAAGCGCGCTGTCGAGCAGGCCACCGCGCTCGCGTCCTTCCGCGAGATGTACGACTTCGGTCTCGACCCCTTCCAGATCGAGGCCTGCCAGGCGCTGGAGGCGGGCAAGGGCGTCCTGGTGGCCGCCCCCACCGGCTCGGGCAAGACGATCGTGGGCGAGTTCGCCGTCCATCTCGCCCTCCAGCAGGGCAAGAAGTGCTTCTACACGACGCCCATCAAGGCGCTGTCGAACCAGAAGTACTCCGATCTGTGCCGCCGCTACGGCAGCGACAAGGTGGGTCTGCTCACCGGCGACAACAGCGTCAACTCCGAGGCGCCGGTGGTCGTGATGACCACCGAGGTGCTGCGGAACATGCTGTACGCCGGTTCGCAGACGCTGCTCGGCCTCGGCCACGTCGTGATGGACGAGGTGCACTACCTCTCCGACCGCTTCCGCGGCGCCGTGTGGGAAGAGGTGATCATCCACCTGCCCGAGTCGGTCACCCTCGTGTCGCTGTCCGCGACCGTGTCCAACGCCGAGGAGTTCGGCGACTGGCTGGACACCGTGCGCGGCGACACCGAGGTGATCGTCTCCGAGCACCGGCCCGTGCCGCTGTTCCAGCACGTGCTCGCCGGGCGGCGGATGTACGACCTGTTCGAGGAGGGCGAGGGCCACCGCAGGGCCGTCAACCCCGACCTCACGCGCCTGGCCCGCATGGAGGCCTCCAGGCCCTCCTACCAGGACCGCCGGCGGGGGCGCAGTCTGCGCGAGGCCGACCGCGAGCGCGAACGCAGACAGCGTTCGCGGGTGTGGACGCCGGGTCGGCCCGAGGTCATCGAGCGGCTCGACGCCGAAGGGCTGCTGCCCGCCATCACGTTCATCTTCAGCCGCGCCGCCTGCGAGGCCGCCGTCCAGCAGTGCCTGTACGCCGGGCTGCGGCTCAACGACGAGGAGGCGCGGGCCGAGGTCCGCGCGCTCGTCGAGGAGCGCACGGCGGCCATCCCGCGCGAGGACCTGCACGTCCTCGGCTACTACGAGTGGCTGGAGGGCCTGGAGCGCGGCATCGCCGCCCACCACGCGGGCATGCTGCCGACGTTCAAGGAGGTCGTCGAGGAGCTGTTCGTGCGCGGGCTGGTCAAGGCCGTCTTCGCGACCGAGACGCTCGCCCTCGGCATCAACATGCCGGCCCGGTCGGTGGTGCTGGAGAAGCTCGTCAAGTGGAACGGCGAACAGCACGCCGACATCACCCCCGGCGAGTACACCCAGCTCACCGGGCGCGCGGGCCGACGCGGCATCGACGTCGAGGGGCACGCCGTCGTGCTGTGGCAGCGCGCCATGAACCCCGACCACCTCGCCGGACTCGCGGGCACCCGCACCTACCCGCTGCGCTCCAGCTTCAAGCCGTCGTACAACATGGCGGTCAACCTCGTCCAGCAGTTCGGGCGGCACCGCTCGCGCGAGCTGCTGGAGACGTCGTTCGCCCAGTTCCAGGCCGACCGGTCGGTGGTCGGGATCTCCCGCCAGGTGCAGCGCAACGAGGAGGGCCTGGAGGGTTACAAGTCCTCCATGACCTGCCATCTCGGCGACTTCGAGGAGTACGCGCGGCTGCGCCGTGACCTGAAGGACCGCGAGACGGAACTGGCCAAGCAGGGGGCGGCCCAGCGGCGCGCGGAGGCCGCCGTGGCGCTGGAGAAGCTCAAGCCGGGCGACGTCATCCACGTGCCCACCGGCAAGTACGCGGGCCTCGCGCTGGTCCTCGACCCGGGCCTGCCCGCCGGCCGGGCCAACGGGCACCGCGGCTTCGACCACCACGACGGGCCGCGCCCGCTGGTGCTGACCGCGGAACGGCAGGTCAAGCGGCTGGCGTCGATCGACTTCCCGGTGCCGGTCGAGGCGCTGGAGCGGATGCGGATCCCCAAGACGTTCAACGCGCGCTCGCCGCAGTCCCGCCGCGACCTCGCCTCGGCGCTGCGCACCAAGGCCGGGCACATTCCGCCGGAGCGGGCCCGCAAGCAGCGCTCCCAGGCCGCGGACGACCGGGAGATCGCCCGGCTGCGCACCGAGATCCGGGCGCATCCGTGTCACGGCTGCTCGGAGCGCGAGGACCACGCCCGCTGGGCCGAGCGCTATCACCGGCTGCTGCGCGACACCTCGCAGCTGGAGCGGCGCATCGAGGGCCGCACCAACACCATCGCCCGCACCTTCGACCGGATCGTGGCGCTGCTGACCGAGCTGGACTACCTGCGCGGCAACGAGGTCACCGAGCACGGCAAGCGGCTCGCCCGTCTCTACGGCGAACTCGACCTGCTCGCCAGCGAATGCCTGCGCGCGGGCGTCTGGGAGGGCCTCAACCCGGCCGAACTCGCCGCCTGTGTCTCGGCGTTGGTGTACGAGTCCCGGATGAGCGACGACGCGATGGCGCCGAAGCTGCCCTCGGGCAAGGCGAAGGCCGCGCTCGGCGAGATGGTCCGGATCTGGGGCCGGCTGGACGCGCTGGAGGAGGACTTCCGCATCAGGCAGACCGAGGGCGTCGGACAGCGCGAACCCGACCTGGGCTTCGCCTGGTCCGCGTACATGTGGGCCTCGGGCAAGGGACTGGACGAGGTGCTGCGCGAGGCGGAGATGCCGGCCGGCGACTTCGTGCGCTGGTGCAAGCAGGTCATCGACGTCCTCGGGCAGATCGCGGCGGCGGCCCCGGCCGAGAGCACCACGGTCGCGAGAAACGCGCGCAAGGCGGTCGACGCGCTGCTCCGGGGCGTCGTCGCCTACTCGTCGGTGGGCTGAGCGCAGACGCACGGCGAGGACGGGCGGCGGGGAGGGCGGCGGGGATGCGTCGCGCAGCACGGCTGCGCCGACGACTTCCCCGCCGAGGGGGCGCACCCCCGTCGCTCGCAGGGGGCGCGCTCGAGATACGGCGCTGCCGCCGGGGAGTTGCCCACCACTCGCGGTCCTGTCGCGCCACCGCCACCGCCACCACCGATACCCGGGCCGCCGCCGAGCGTGCGGTCGTGCGCCCGCCCCTTGGCCGAGTGCCGTGCCGAGCGGGCGGCCGTGCGTCAGAACTCCCAGCCGCTCGGTGTCACTACGGGCCGGGCGAGGAGGAACTGCCCGTCGTACCGCCGGAGTCGGGGGTCACGTCGAGGGTTGCGTCCTCGGTCGCTCGCCCGTGCGGGTGAAATTCCCCGCCGATGGCGTGAAGCCCGCCGCCGCCGGTTCCGCGAGGCGTGCCGCGACGACCGCGAGCCGCTGTGCGGTGGTTCCCGCGCGTGCGACGGCCTTGACCTGCTGCCCGAAGCGAGCAACGAACGCTGCGCCGGGTTCCACGCCATCCGTGCCGAACTCGACCAAGAGCACGGCCAGTTGGTCCGGGTCCCGGCGTATGCCGCCGCCGGCGCCGTCCTGCGTGCCGTCCGCCTCCGGGTGGTCCGGCCACGGCGGGTGATCGTCGGCCCGTGGTCTCCTCATCCGTCCCGGTGAATTGCTTCGCACGCCCGTACGGCGTCACTCGTCGCGTTCGAATAATTGCGGAGCGTGCAAACGAGCGAGGTTACTCCACGTACGGAAGCGGTTTCAGGCAGTTGCCGAATATGACACGGCGATGATCCTGTCGGACTAAGCTCGCCCGCGGCGCACCGAGTTGAGGCGTATTCGTGCGCTTGTTCCCCAATATCCCGAAGATGCCGACAGATCCCTACAGAGGGTGCCCACATGGTGAGTGTTCAGTCCCCACCCGGTCGCCGAGAACTTCCCTACGCGCGCGTGCTGTTGCTGCCGGCGATACTGATGGCCGCGGCGACCGGAGCCGCCGTCGCCCTGGTGGCGACGCATGCCCGGCTCGCCGTCGGCGTCTGTGGAGCCGTCGCGACGCTCCTGGTGATCGCGGTGGGAGCCGAGTCGGTGCGCCGCGGCCGGCGCCTGAGGGAACTGCGCGCGCAGACCGACCAGCGCATCGCGCACCTGGAACGGCGCGTCGCCGACCACGCGGAGGAGAACCGCCGCCTCGCCACGGAGCACGTGCCGAGCGCCGTGGCCTGGCTGCGCGCCGGGAACTCCCCCAGGGAGGTGATGCGCGACCTGAGTCAGAGCGACCCGGCCTTCCGCGCACTCGACGACGCGCAGCGCGCCGTGGTCCGCACGATCCTCGACATCGTCGACCACGAGGAGTCCCTGCGCGACTCCGCCCAGCGCTCCTTCGTCAGCATCGCCCGCCGCGTCCAGGCCATCGTCCACCAGCAGGCGGCGGAACTGCGGGAGATGGAGGAGGACCACGGACGCAACCCCGAGGTCTTCGACGACCTGCTGCGCATCGACCACGGCACCGCGCTGATCGGCCGGCTCGCCGACTCCATCGGCGTCCTCGGCGGCGGCCGCCCCAGCCGCAACTGGCCGCAGCCCGTCCCGCTGTACAGCGTGCTGCGCGGCGCCATGTCCCGGATCCTGGAGTACCGGCGCATCCAGCTGGACTCCATCGCCAAGGTCAACATCCGCGGTCTGTCCGTCGAGCCGCTCATCCACGCGCTCGCCGAGCTCCTCGACAACGCCACCCGCTACTCGCCGCCGAACAGCAAGGTGCACGTCAACGCCGTCGAGGTGCAGACGGGCATCGCCGTCGAGATCGAGGACGCCGGCGTCAGCCTCAGCGAGGAGGCCCGCGCCAAGGCCGAGCGCATGCTGGAGCAGGCCATGGCGGGCGTCGACATCCAGGACGTCGGCGGCACCCCGCGCCTGGGCCTCGCGGTCGTCGGACGACTGTGCACGTCGTTCAACCTCCAGGTCTCCCTGCGGACCTCGGCCTACGGCGGCGTCCGTGCCGTCCTCATCGTGCCGAGCGAGATGCAGACCTCCGACCCCGCCCCCGGCTTCGCGCACGGCATCGGCGCCACCGCCGTCCCGCAGATCGACCTGAGCCAGATCGGCGAGGGCCCCAAGCGCCCGCCGAAGAAGCGCCGCCCCACCAACGCGCGCATCCCCGCCGGAGTGTCCCTGACCGACGACGAGGTGCCCGAGGTCACCGAGTGGACCGAGCAGGGCCTGCCGCAGCGCCGCAGCAAGACCACCATCTCCATCGCCCAGCGCTACCGGGAGGCGTACGCCGCCCAGGACGCCGCACGCGAGGGCAAGCCCGACCCGTTCGCGCGGCCCGAGCCGGAGCCGCAGCCCGAGGAGAAGCGGCGCGAGCCGGGGCTGGCCTTCGAGGCCTTCTGGGAGGGCCTCGTGAAGGCGGCCCCGCCCGGAGCGCACCCCACCGACTTCACCCGCAATCCCACCGCATACCTGCACCTGCTCGAAGACAAGGCCGAGACCGAGGCCGACGATGAAGGGGACCTCACGTGATCCAGCAGCGGCAAAACTTCGACTGGCTGCTCAAGGAGCTCTATGACGGGGTTCCCGGCATCGAGATGATCGTCGTGCTCTCGGCCGACGGACTGCGCATCGCCCGCTACGCGGGCGACCCCGACGCCGCCGACCGCGTCGCCGCCGCCTGCGCCGGCCTTCAGAGCCTGGCCGCCGCCGTGGGCCAGGAGATCCACTCCAGCAGCGGCGAGATGGACATGGTCGTCATCGACCTCAGCGGCGGCTACTTCTACATGATGTCGGCCGGCGCCAACGCCTACCTCGCCGTCCTCGCCGACGTGCGCTGCGAGGCCGGCCGGATGAGCGGCATGATGCGCGACCTCGTCGTCCGCATCGGCGCCCATCTGACCAGCCCGCCCCGCCGCAACGGGCACAGCGTATGACCCCTCCGCAACGCCGCCGGCGACAACCCCTGCCCCGGTCGTCCCCGCCGCCCCCACCGGCCCCGCAGCCCGCGCCGCCCTCGGCCGACGGCCAGGACGGCGGCGAGGGGGAGGGCAAGAACCCCGAGCGGCTGTACATCATCACGGGCGCGGACGGCGAGCGCGCGCCCGTCGACCTCGTCACCCTGATCGTGGCGCGCGCCGAGGCGCCCTCGTCGGCGCCGCCGGAACAGTCGGCGGTGCTGCGGATGTGCGCCGCCCCGCTGTCCGTGGCCGAGATCTCGGCCTACCTGCGCCTGCCGTTCAGCGTGGTGACGGTCCTGCTCACCGAGATGCTGGCGGCCGAACTCGTCCAGGCGCGGGCCCCCATCGTCCGGCAGCAGCTCCCCGACCGTTCCCTCCTCGAAGCGGTGATGCATGGACTTCAACGGCTCTGACACGATTCCCGGCCCACGGACCGAGGACCATCTGCCGCACACCACGACGGCCGCGGCGAAGATCGTCATCGTGGGCGGCTTCGGCGTCGGCAAGACCACCATGGTCGGCTCCGTCAGCGAGATCAGGCCGCTGACCACCGAGGAGACCATGACCCAGGCGGGCATCGGGGTCGACGACGACTACGGCTCCGAGACCAAGACCGCCACCACCGTGGCCATGGACTTCGGCCGCATCCGCATCACGGAGCAGGTCGTCCTCTACCTCTTCGGCACGCCCGGCCAGGAACGCTTCTGGTTCCTGTGGAACGGGCTGTTCGAGGGCGCGCTCGGCGCGGTCGTCCTCGTCGACACCCGCCGCATCGAGGTCAGCTTCGAGGTGATGGGCCGGCTGGAGGAGGGCGGGGTGCCGTTCGTCGTCGCCGTCAACACCTTCCCCGACGGGCCCCGTTACCCCATCGAGGACCTGCGGGCCGCCCTCGACCTGCCGCCCGAGATCCCCATCGTGGAGTGCGACGTCCGCCGGCGCGCCTCCAGCCGGGACGTCCTGATGACCCTCATGCGCTTCCTGCACTCCCTGGCACTCAGCCGCAGCCTCACCTGACCGCACGGCCCCACCGACCACCGGCACCGGATCCGGCACCACACCGGGTCCGGCACAGTTTCGGAGCGACCCCCTGTGACTCCCGAACACCCCGTCCCCACCGGCCCGCACGACCTCGCCCTGGACCCGCCGTCCGGCTGCCCCGCCCACAACCGGGGCCCCGGCGGACTGGCCCGCCTCTACGGCCCCGGCGCGGAGGACCTCAACGAACTCTACGAGCGGCTGCGCGAGGAGTACGGCCCCGTGGCGCCGGTCCTGCTCCACGACGACCTGCCGATGTGGATGGTCCTCGGCCACGCCGAGAACCTGCGCATGGCACGCACGCCCTCGCTCTTCACCAAGGACAGCCGCATCTGGTCGCAACTGCTCCAGGGCAGGGTCCGGCCCGACCACCCGCTCATGCCGCACATCGCCTGGCAGCCCATCTGCGCGCACGCCGAGGGCGAGGAGCACAAGCGGCTGCGGGGCGCGGTCACGGCGGCCATGGCGACCATCGACGACCGCAGTGTGCGCCGCTACATCAACCGCTCCACCCAGCGCCTGGTCAACCGCTTCTGCGAGCTGGGCCGCGCCGACCTGGTCCGCGACTTCGCCGAGCACCTGCCGATGGCCGTGATGTGCCACATCCTCGGCATGCCGGACGAGTACAACGACACGATGGTGCACTCCGCCCGCGACGCACTCAAGGGCAGCGAGACGGCCGTCGCCAGCCACGAGTACGTCGTCGAGGCGCTGGCCAGGCTGACCGCCCGCCGCCGCGCCGAGCCGGAGGACGACTTCACCAGCCACCTCATCACCCACCCGGCAGGGCTCACCGACGACGAGGTCAGGGAGCATCTGCGCCTGGTCCTGTTCGCCGCCTACGAGAACACGGTCAACCTGCTCTCGAACGTCCTGCGCATGGTCCTCACCGACCCGCGCTTCCTCGCAAGGCTCAACGGCGGGCAGATGACGGTGGCCGAGGCGGTCGAGCAGTCCCTGTGGGACGAGCCCCCGTTCAGCACCATCTTCGGCTACTTCGCCAAGCAGGACACGGAGTTGGGCGGCCAGCGCATCCGCCGGGGCGACGGCCTCTTCTTCGCGCCCGCGCCCGGCAACGTCGACCCCCGGGTGCGTCCCGACCTGTCCGCGCACATGCAGGGCAACCGCTCCCATCTCGCCTTCGGCAGCGGGCCGCACGAGTGCCCCGGCCAGGACATCGGCCGCGCGATCGCCGACGTCGGCGTCGACGCGCTGCTGATGCGGCTCCCCGACGTCCAACTCGACTGTGCCGAGGACGAGTTGCGGTGGACGATGTCGATCGCGTCGCGGCACCTGGTCGCGCTGCCGGTGCGCTTCGAGCCCAGGGACCAGCAGGACGTCAAGCACAAGCCGAGCCACGCCCCGATCCCGCCGCAGCGCCTGACGCCTCCGGTGCCCGCGCCCCTGCGGTCCGCACCGGCCGCCGCCGAGCCGCCGGCCGCTTCGACGCCCGCGCCCGTCCACGCGCCGGTCCCGACGGCGCCGGCGTCCGCACCCATGCCCGGCGCCGCGCCCGCGTCACCGTCCGGACCGCAGGCCCCGCACCCCGCGGGGCCGGTCCGCCGGCCGAACGCCTGGCGGCGCTTCCTGGCCTGGTGGCGCGGTTACTGAGCCGCTCCCGGCCGCGGCGCGTCCGGCGGCGGGCCCGCGGCCCAACGGTCGTACGCGGTCCAGGCCTCCAGGGCGCGCCCGCTGCGCAGCAGGTGCCGCCTGCCCGTGACCGGATCGGTGAACTCCAGCTCCCGCGCCAGCAGTTGCAGCGGCCGCCGGAAGTCGCCGGCCGGTCCGGGACCGGCCACCTCGGGGTACAGCGGATCGCCGAGGATCGGCACGCCGAGCGCGTTCATGTGGACGCGCAGCTGATGGGTCTGGCCGGTGGCGGGCAGCAGCCGGTACCGGCCGAGCCCGCGGGCCCCTTGCTCCACCAGCTCGACGCGGCTCACCGCGTTGGGCTCGCCCGCCACCTCGTAGGCGGCCAGGACGCCCCGCTCCTTGACGATCCGGCTGCGCACCGTCCGGGGCAGGGCGAGCGCGGGATCGTACGGCGCGATCGCCTCGTACACCTTGCGCACCCGGCGGTCGCGGAACAGCGTCTGGTACGCGCCGCGGTCCTCGGGACGCACGACGAACAGCACCAGACCGGCGGTGAGCCGGTCGAGCCGGTGCGCCGCGCCCAGCGCGGGCAGGCCCAGTTCGCGCCGCAGACGGGCCAGCGCGGTCTCGACGACATGGCTGCCGCGCGGGGTGGTCGCCAGGAAGTGCGGCTTGTCGGCGACGACCAGGTGCTCGTCGCGGTACACGATCTCCAGCGGGAACGGCACGGGCGTCTCGGGCGGCAGCTCGCGGTGGTACCAGACGAACGTCCCCGGTGTGTACGCCGTGTCCGCCGTGACGGCCCGTCCGCCGGCGTCGACGACCTGCCCGGCCTCCAGCATCGCGTCCACGACCGGGGCGCGCGCCGCGCCGAGCCGCTCGACCAGGTGCTCGCGCACGGTGGCCCAGGAGCCCTCGCCCGGCAGCCGGACCCGCACCGGGTCGACGCCGTCGCGTTGCGGCAGGGGAGGGGGCGGGGGCGGCGTACGGCGTCTCATCGGGGTCCAGCGTACGGCGGGGGAAAATCCGTTGACTCCTCGTGAGCCGTCGGCAGGATGCGGGTCATGCCCTACACAGTCGGCCCCGTCCTTCCCGCCGGAACCCTCTCGAGCGTGCCGCAGCCCGTGGTCCCCACCGGCGACGGCCTCCTCCTGCGCCCCTGGCGGCTCGACGACGCCCCCGCCGTCCACGACGCCTTCCAGGACCCGGCGATGCACCAGTGGCACATCCGGGCCGCCGACTCCGTGGAGGAGGTGGCCGGCTGGATCAGGCAGTGGTGCGCGGCCTGGGAGGAGGAGCGCAGCGTCCAGTGGGCCGTCGTCGACGCCGACGCCGACGCGCTGCTGGGCCGGGTGGCGCTGCGCAGCATCCTGCTCGACGAGGGCGTCGCGGAGGTCGCGTACTGGACCACGAGAGCGGCGCGCGGCCGGGGGGTCGCTGCGCGGGCCACGGTCGCCCTGGCGCGCTGGGCCCTCGACGAGGTCGGCTTCCACCGGCTCGAACTGCACCACGCCACCGCCAACGAGGCTTCCTGCCGGGTCGCCGGGAAGGCCGGCTTCACGTTCGAGGGCACCCGGCGCAGCGCCTGCCTCCATCCGGACGGCTGGCACGATATGCACGTCCACGCGCGCGTGCAGGGCGACTGAGCGGGGGCGACCCGGCGGGCCGGCCGAGGGGCCGTGCGACGGGCGCCTCGGACATGGGGGGACCAGGGCCGGCGTCGACGTACCGTGCGGTGGCCGGGTCGGTCGTGGGCACGTCGCGCGCCGACGGGTTCGCAGGGCGCGGCGGGTTCGGCGGGCGGCCCGCCGCTCCAGGTGCGGGCCGCCGTCCGCCGGGGTCACGCGGTCGGCGTCGCGCCCTGCTGCTCCTGCTCCTGCTCCACGCGGGCGTTCCACTCCCGCTTGGAGGCCTGCCAGCCGTCCTCGTCGTGGCCGAGCCGCCAGTAGCCGGAGATCGACAGGTCCTCGCGGGGGACCTCCCGCTCGACGCGCAGCAGCTTGCGCAGCTCCTTCACGCAGGCCGCCTCGCCGTGCACGAACGCGTGCAGGCGGCCCTCCGGGAAGCGCAGCGCCCGCACGGCCTCGACGAGCCGTTCGCCGACCGGCCGCCCGCCGCGGTGCAGCCAGACGACCTCCACGTCGGACTCGATCTTCTGCTCCTCCTCCGGGCCCGCCACCTCGATGAAGGCGTGGGCGAGGGCGCCGGCGGGGAGCGACTCCAGCGCGGCAGCGATGGCGGGCAGGGCGCTCTCGTCGCCGGCCAGCAGATGCCAATCGGCGGCCGCGTCGGGCGCGTAGGCGCCGCCGGGGCCCATGAAGCGGACCGTCTCGCCGGGCCGCACGCGCGTCGCCCACGGTCCGGCCAGGCCCTCGTCGCCGTGGATCACGAAGTCCAGGGTGAGTTCACGGTGTTCGGCGTCCCAGTGGCGCACGGTGTACGTCCGGGTCACGGGCCACTGCTCGCGGGGGAACTCGGCGCGGATCCGGTCCAGGTCGAACGGCTCCGGGTAGGTGACGCCCTCGGGGCCGAAGAGGAGCTTCACGTAGTGGTCGGTGCACGTGTCCGCGGCGAACCCGGCCAGGCCCTCGCCGCCGAGGACGACGCGCTGCATGTGCGGGGTGAGCCGTTCGGTGCGGACGACCTGCGCGGAGTGAGGCTTGCGCGGCTTCCGTGCCGGACGTTCTGCCATGACGGCCTCCCATGTCGATGTAGTTAGGTTAACCTAAGTTAGCATCGCTTTCGGGGCGCGCTCCCGCTCAGGACGCCAGGGTCGTCAGCAGACGTTGCAGCGATCCGCCGAGTCCCCAGCGCTGCGCCAGCGCCTCCAGTGTCGCCCCGTCCCGCGACGCACGCGGCAGTGCGGTCGTCACCTCCGGCAGGGGCACGTCGCCCGCGACCCTGACCACCTTCGGCGCAACCGCCACGTACGGCCGGGCCTCGTCCAGCCGCTTGCGCTGCGACGGCGTCAGCCTGGCTTCGCGGTCGTCGACGGCCGCCATGATCCCGGCCAGGTCGCCGAACTCGGCCAGCAGCTTGGCCGCGGTCTTCTCCCCGATGCCCGGCACGCCCGGCAGCCCGTCGCTCGGGTCGCCGCGCAGCAGCGCCAGGTCGGCGTACCCGGGGCCGTCGACGCCGTACTTCTCACGCAGCCACGCCTCGTCCGTGACCTGGAGCGTCCCGACGCCCTTGAGCGGGTACAGCACGCGCACCCCGCGCGCGTCGTCCACCAGCTGGTACAGGTCGCGGTCTCCGGTGACGATGTCCACCGGGCCCTCGGCGATCGCGGTGAACGTGCCGATCACGTCGTCCGCCTCGTAGCCCGCGACGCCCACGCGCGCGATGCCGAGCGCGTCCAGGACCGCCTCGATGACCGGCACCTGCGGCGAGAGCGTGTCCGGCACCTCCTCCTCGTCCGGTCCGCCCGCGCGCTCCTCGGCGACCCGGTGCGCCTTGTAGGAGGGGATCAGGTCCACCCGCCACTGGGGCCGCCAGTCGGCGTCCATGCAGGCGACGAGCTCGTCCGGCCGGTGGTCCTTCACCAGCCGGTCGATGAAGTCCAGCAGCCCGCGCACGGCGTTCACCGGGGTGCCGTCCGGCGCCCGCACGGAGTCCGGGACGCCGAAGTAGGCGCGGAAGTAGAGCGAGGCGGTGTCGAGGAGCATCAGTCGTCCGGTCACCCCACGCATCATGCCGCACACGCGCACGCGTGACGGCCGTGCATTCACTCCCGCGGCAGACGCGAACGTCCGGCGCGCCTTCTGTGAACCGAGCCACTCATGCGTTTGCCCCCGGCCGGCCAGGGCAGGAGCCGCCGCGGAGCGGGGCGGGTCACCCCGTCGGTCGTTCGCGGTCGCCCACTGCTCCGGTCCCGTCCCCCACCGAGAGGCACACGTGTCATCCAGGCCGGAGGCCGAGCGTCTGCACAAGGTGTTCGGCAGACGACCGGAGCGGGCCGTCGAGCGGCTCCGCGCGGGAGCCGACCGTGCGGAGCTGCGCGCGCAGGGCGCCACGGCCGGCATCGTCGACGCGTCCTTCACGGTGCGGCCGGGAAGTGGCTCAAGGACGTCCGGATGACCGAGGACCGGCTCACCGGTCTGGAGGCGCTGATCCCGAAGGCCGGCAAGGGCAGGGAGCAGGACGAGGTCCGGACCTCGCTGAAGGACAACCCCGCTCGTCGACCGGTGGGTACCGGTCGCCGGCTCGGGGAAGGAGAGCCGGGCGGCGCGGTGACCTGACAGCACCGCGGCCGTCCGCCGAGGGGCGGGCGCCGGCGCACGGCCTCACGGCCCGCGCCGGGGCCCGTCCCTCACGCCGTCCGGACCCCCTCCCGGCCCCCCAGGCGCGCACCTGTCCGGCAGCCCGGCACGCACGCGTGCCGCGATCCGAGGGGCCCGCGCGTGGGCGGCCCGACGGGAGGAATTCGGCCAACCACGCAGAGCTACACTCATCCCCGAGCCGGTCCGCCGGTGACGCCGGGGACGGGCGGGAACACCGGGGGCCGCTCGCGCATTGAACCGGAGAACGGGAGACCCGCGCCGCACCCGCCGCTTCCGGGCCCGGAGCGACTGGCGTGAACTGTGGGGTCCCGTGTCACCCCGTGTGTCCTCGATGTGACGGGCACATGAAACGGTTTGCCGAACATGCATAGGGTGCAGAGAACTCAGCAGTGACCTCGGCGCGGGACGTGCCCGAGGATTCGGTGGACACACGGCGTCGACGAGCGAAGGAGGGAGCCGGAGCGATGGGCGACCACAAAGAACAGCCCCTGCGGGTGGGCGCGGCCGTGCGCCGCCGGCGCCGCTCCCTGGAGCTGACCCTCGCCGTCGTGGCCGAGCGCAGCGGCCTGTCGGTGCCCTTCCTGAGCCAGATCGAGAACGACCGCGCGCGGCCCAGCACCGGTTCCCTGGAGAAGGTCGCCGACGCGCTGCGCACCACCGCGGTCGAGCTCCTCGCCGCCGCCGATCCGGCGTGCAGCGTGGACGTCGTGCGGGCCGAGGTCGTCGAGGCCGCCGGACAGCTCCCCGGGCAGACGCCCGACGCGGAGCCCCGCTCCCGTTCCCTGGTGCGCGGGCACCACCAGATGCACGCCTCCGAGTTCACCGGCGACCACGACGCCGGCCGCGAGTTCCAGTACCGCAACGACCAGTTGATGTACGTCGCCGACGGGGCGGTGGAGATCGAGGCGGAGGGCCGCGCCTACCGCCTCGGCCGCGGCGACACCCTGTACCTCACCGGCGGCGTCCGCCACCGCTGGCGGGCGACCGTGGCCGACACCCGCGTGGTCGTCGTCGCCGTCGCCGAGCACATCGAGGCGGTCCGCGACCGGGACCGGGGACGGAAGCGGTAGTGCGGGTCGTCTCCCTGGTGCCGTCGCTCACCGAGGCCGTCGCCGTGACCGTGCCGGGCGCCCTGGTCGGGGCCACCGACTGGTGCAGCCACCCGGCAGGCCTCGACGTCACCCGGATCGGCGGCACGAAGAACCCCGACGTCGAGCAAATCGTCGCGCTCGCCCCCGACCTGGTGATCGCCAACGAGGAGGAGAACCGGGAGCCCGACCTGACCGCCCTGCGGGCGGCCGGGCTGCGGGTCCTGGTCACGGAGGTCCGCGACGTCCCGCAGGCCTTCCGTGAGCTGGCGCGGGTCCTCGACGCCTGCGGCGGGCCGTCCCGGCCGGACTGGCTGGCGCGCGCCGAACGGGCCTGGGCGGCGCCGCAGCCGCTCGCCGGACGCCGTACGGCCGTCGTGCCGATCTGGCGCCGCCCCTGGATGGTGCTGGGCCGGGACACCTTCGCGGGCGACGTGCTGGCCCGCCTCGGCGTCGACCACCTCCACGCCGCTCACGCCGAGCGCTATCCGCGCGTCCCGGTCGAGGATCTGCGGGCGGCCGCGCCGGACCTCGTCGTGCTGCCGGACGAGCCGTACCGCTTCACCGCCGACGACGGCCCCGAGGCCTTCCCCGGAGTGCCGTGCGCGCTGGTCAGCGGACGGCACCTGACGTGGTACGGACCGTCGCTCGCGGAGGCTCCGCGGGCGCTGGGCGAGGCGCTGCGAGCAGCTCACCGCTGAGCAGCCCGCGCACGGTGTGCCGGGCGGCGACGCCCCAGGCGGCGACCAGCAGCAGGTACAGCGCGCAGGCGAGCACGTCGAAGGCGACCAGCCCGGTGTGCCGGGCCAGCACCGCCGTCCCGGTCACACAGGTGCCGACCGGGAAGGTGAACGCCCACCACGTCATCGTGAAGCCCATCCCGTGCCGGCGGGCCCGCGCCACATGGGCGCCGGCCAGGCACAGCCACAACAGCGCGAAGCCCATGACCGGCACCCCGTACAGCACGGCGAGACCGCCGAGCCCCGCGAGGCCGTGGCCGTCCGCTCCCGGCACCACCACCGGAGCGGCCTCGGCGAACCTCCCGACGGCGGTCGTCGACTGTCCGAGGGGGCCCAGCACGAGGAACAGGGCGGGGGTGAGCGCGAGGGGCAGCGGCCCGCCGGTCAGCAGCCGCGCGAACACCAGCGGCAGCATGACGAAGGTGGCCAGCAGACTCAGCCCGAACATGGCGAGGCACGCGTACAGCAGCGTCAGCCGCGGCTGCCCGGCCGGCAGGAACGGCGCCAGCGACGGGCCGAGCGCCGCGGACACCATCGGCGCGACCAGCGGCAGCAGCCACACCGGCGTGGCCTGTGAGACCGTCACCCGATGCCGCACGGCCATCAGGTACGGCACGGCGACGGCGGCCGCGAGGGCGACGACCGTGCCGACGGTGAACAGCACGGCGTCCACGGCGAGCGCGGCGTCGACGCCGATCCAGTCCCGGCCGACCGCGAGCGTGCCGCCGCCGACGGCGAGCAGCGCCATCGCGAGACAGCCGTAGAACGGGGCCGCCGCCGGGTCGAGGAGGTGCGCGCGGGCCTGGTCGCGGTGGTGGCGCCAGTGCAGCGCGCGGGCGGCGAGCAGCGCCGCCAACAGGGTCACGGAGAGCGCCCAGAATCCCGTGCACAGCGGCCGCAGTCCCGGCGCCCGCACCGGCAGGGCGACGCCCGCGGTGGCGACGATGGCGGTGCCCATGACCGTGGCGTACCAGTTCGGTCCGAGGTGACGGACGGCGTCGGTGCGCGGACGGGGCAGGACGGACGGGGGCTGGGCGACGGTGACCATGCCTCCACGTTCGCCCGGGAACGGGTCCGCGACCAGGGAGGATGTCTCTATGGGGGCATAAGCTGGGCTTATGGGCAGTGTGGAGGAAGAGCGGCTGGACGGCGCCGGTTCGATCGCGCACCGGGTCCCGGACCTGGGCGCGCTGGAGCTGCTGCTGGCGGTGGCGCGGCTGGGCAGCCTGGGCGCGGCCGCGCGGGAGCTGGGCATCACCCAGCCCGCCGCGAGCAGCCGGATCCGCTCCATGGAGCGCCAGCTGGGCGTGGCGCTGGTGGACCGCTCGCCGCGCGGCTCCCGGCTCACCGACGCGGGCGCGCTGGTGACGGACTGGGCGGGGCGGATCGTCGAGGCGGCACGGGCCTTCGACGCGGGAGCGCGGGCGCTGCGGGACCGGCGGGATTCGCGTCTGCGGGTCGCGGCCAGCATGACGATCGCCGAGTACCTGCTGCCCGGCTGGCTGCTCGCGCTGCACGCCCGGCGGCCGGACACGGCGGTGTCGCTGCTCGCGGGCAACTCGGCGGCCGTCGCCGAGCGGCTGCTGGCGGGGGAGGCGGACCTCGGGTTCGTGGAGGGGCTCACGGCGCCGGCCGGACTGGACTCCACCGTGATCGCGCACGACCGTCTCGTGGTCGTCGTGGCGCTCGGCCACCCGTGGGCCCGCCGCCGCCGGCCGCTGGACGCCGCCGAGCTGGCTTCGACGCCGCTGATCCTGCGGGAGAAGGGGTCGGGCACCCGGCAGGTCCTCGACACGGCCCTGGGCGGTCTGGCCCGCCCGCTGATCGAGCTGTCGTCGACGACGGCGGTGAAGGCGGCGGCGGTGAGCGGGGCGGGCCCGGCGGTGCTGAGCGAACTCGCCGTGGGCGAGGAGCTGGCGCTGCGGCGGCTGGTGGCGATTGCGGTGGACGGGGTCCCGCTGGCCCGGGACCTGCGCGCCGTGTGGCCCACCGGGCACCGCCCCGCCGGCCCGGCGCGGGAACTCCTGACCCTGACCCGCGGCTGAGCCCCGGAACCGAGCCCTGAAGCCGAGCGTGGGGGCCGAGCGCCGGAGCGGCCGGCGAGCCCTGAAGCCGAGCGCGGGGGCCGAGCGCCGGAGCGGCCGGCGGCGGCCCTCAGCGGGTGGGGGGCGTGTGCCGGGCGGCGGAGCAGGAGGCGGCGGCGGTGACGAGGGCGCGCATCACCCGGACGTCCTCGCCCATCTCCGGATGCCACTGCACCCCGAGCACCCACCCGTCGGACGACGGCAGCTCGACGGCCTCCACGGTGCCGTCCGCCGCGTGCGCCGACGCGACGAGCCCCGCGCCCAGACCGTCCACCGCCTGGTGGTGATAGGCGGGGACGGAGGCCCGCTCCGGGACCAGAGCGGCGTAGAGCGTGCCCGGGACCGGCTCGACCGGATGGCGGCCGACGACGCCCACGGCCTCCAGGTGCCCGTCGAGGTGCTGGGTCAGGGTGCCGCCGAGGGCGACGTTCAGGAGCTGCATGCCGCGGCAGACGCCGAGCAGCGGCAGGCCGGCCGCCAGCGCCGCGTCGATCAGGGCCAGCTCCCAGGCGTCGCGCTCCGGCGCCGGCGGCCCGGTGCGGGGATCGCGCTGCGCGCCGTACCGGACGGGGTCGACGTCGGGGCCGCCCGCGATCACCAGGGCGTCGACGCGGGCCACGGCCGCCGCTGCGTGGGCGGGCGCGTCCGGCGGAAGCATCGCGGCCAGTCCGCCGGCCCGCTGCACGAGCCGCGGATACCCGGCGGGCAGGAGTGCCGCGTCCAGCTCCCACACGCCCCAGCGCGCGCCCGGCTCCAGATACGTGCTGACGCCGATCAGCGGCCTGCCGCCCGCCGCCCCGCCGGTCCCGGACGCCGTCGCCCGCGCCGTAGTCGTCATGTGTCCCTCCGGCCGTTCAATGGACCGCCTTCATACCATTGTGCGATCCCTTCGTGGGCGCGCCTCAGGTGAGGAAGCCCCGGAGCAGGGCCGCCGTCCCGGCGCAGTGCTCCCGCATCATCTCCCGCGCGCCGTCCGCGTCGCCGTCCAGCACCGCCTCCACCAGCGCCGCGTGCTGGCGCTGGGAGTGCTCCAGATTGCGCACGAGGAGCGGTATGCAGTCCAGCAGCCCGTTCACGGTGGCCCGCACCGACGCGTACTGCGCGGTCAGCGAGGGCGAGCCGCACAGCTCGGCCAGGGTCAGGTGGAGCAGCGTGTCGCGGCGCCGGTACTCGGCCAGCGGGGCGTCCGCCGTGCCGGCCAGGGCCTCGCGCAGCCGCTGCGCCCGCTCGCCGCTCAGACCGTGTGCGGCGCACAGTCCCGCCGCGCCCACCTCCAGCACCTCCCGGAAGCGCAGCACGTCCTCGATGTCCGTCCCCGCGACGCGCCGCCGCAGCTCGTCCTCGCCGCCCGCGTCCGTGCGCGGCAGCACGAACGTGCCGCCGTAGCGGCCCCGGCGGGCCTCCACCAGGTCCTGGTCCTGGAGGACCCTGAGCACCTCGCGCAGCGTCACCCGGCTGACGCCGAGCCGCTCCGCCAGCACCCGCTCGGCCGGCAGCCGTTCGCCCTCCGCCACCAGACCCAGCCGGAGGACCTGAAGGATCTGCTCCAGCGCCTCCTCGAAGCCGTTGCCGGCCCGCACCGGCCGCAGGACCGGGGCCAGCCGGTCGTCCGGTCCGCCGTCAGCACTCACCGCCATCAGGCCGCGCCCCCTTCCCAAGCAATGGTTCTCGGCAATACCTTATGGCCACCGGTCGCGGGCCGACCCGCAGAAGGCGACAGAAGCCAGGACAGCCAGTAAGCCAGGACAGCCAGGAAGCCTGAGGAGGCCCTCCCGTGGCAGACCGCACACCCCCGCTCGCCGTCGAGGAACTGCGCGCCCTCGTCGCGGGCGGCGAGATCGACACCGTCGTCCTCGCCTTCCCCGACATGCAGGGGCGGCTCCAGGGCAAGCGGTTCGCCGCCGGCTTCTTCCTCGGCGAGGTCCTCCCGCACGGCACCGAGGGCTGCAACTACCTCCTCGCCGTCGACACCGACATGAACACCGTCGACGGCTACGCCATGTCCTCCTGGGACAGCGGCTACGGCGACTTCGCCATGCGTCCCGACCTCGCCACCCTGCGGCGCGTGCCCTGGAACGCCGGCACCGCGATGCTCATCGCCGACCTGGCCTGGCACGACGGCTCGCCTGTGACCGCCGCCCCGCGCCAGATCCTGCGCCGCCAGCTGGAGCGCCTGGCCGGGCACGGCCTCACCGCACAGGTCGGCACCGAGCTGGAGTTCATCGTCTTCAAGGACAGCTACGAGGCCGCCTGGGACGCGAACTACCGGGGCCTCACCCCGGCCAACCAGTACAACGTCGACTACTCGGTGCTCGGCACCGGCCGCGTCGAACCGCTGCTGCGCCGCATCCGCAACGAGATGGCCGGGGCCGGGCTCACCGTCGAGTCCGCCAAGGGCGAGTGCAACCCCGGCCAGCACGAGATCGCGTTCCGCTACGACGAGGCCCTCGTCACCTGCGACCAGCACGCGATCTACAAGACCGGCGCCAAGGAGATCGCCGCCCAGGAGGGCGTCTCGCTGACCTTCATGGCCAAGTACAACGAGCGCGAGGGCAACTCCTGCCACATCCATCTCTCGCTCACCGACGCCGACGGCGCCAACGTCATGGCCGGCGCGGCCGGCGACCCGGACGGCATGTCACCGACCATGCGCCACTTCCTCGCCGGACAACTCGCCGCCTTGCGCGACTTCTCCCTGCTCTACGCCCCCAACATCAACTCCTACAAGCGGTTCCAGCCCGGCTCCTTCGCCCCGACCGCCGTCGCCTGGGGACACGACAACCGCACCTGCGCGCTGCGGGTCGTCGGCCACGGCCGCTCCATGCGCTTCGAGAACAGGCTGCCGGGCGGCGACGTCAACCCGCACCTCGCCGTCGCCGGACTGATCGCCGCGGGCCTGCACGGCGTCGAGCGGAAACTCGAACTGCCCGAGGCCTGCGCCGGCAACGCCTACACCGCCGACTACGCGCACGTGCCCACCACCCTGCGCGAGGCCGCCGCACTCTGGGAGAACAGCCCGATCGCACGGGACGCCTTCGGAGAGGAGGTCGTCGCCCACTACCGCAACATGGCACGCGTCGAGCTGGCCGCCTTCGACGCCGCGGTCACCGACTGGGAACTGCGCCGCTCCTTCGAACGCCTCTGAAAGGACCCGACGTGTCCCACCCGCACCCGCAGTCCACCGGCGAACAGCCCCCGACCGGGCCGTTCCCGCACGAACTGACCGTCCTCGACCCGGCCACCGAGGCCGTCGTCGCCACCGTGCCGGCCGCCTCCCCGGCCGACGTCGACCGCGCCGTCACCCGCGCGGGCGCCGCCCAGGCCCGCTGGGCCGCCGCGGCCCCCGCCGACCGCGCCCGGCTGCTGCGCCGCTTCGCCGACGCCGTCGACGCCCACCGGGAGGAACTGGCCCTGCTGGAGGTCCGCGAGGCCGGCCATCTGCTCGGCAACGCCCGCTGGGAGGCCGGCAACGCCCGCGACCTGCTCCTCTACGCGGCCGGCGGCGTGGAACGGCTCCTGGGCCGCCAGATCCCCGCCCCCGGCGGCTGGAACGTCACCTTCCACGAGCCCCTCGGCGTGGTCGGCGTGATCGCCCCCTGGAACTTCCCCATGCCGATCGCCGCCTGGGGCTCCTTCCCCGCCCTCGCCGCGGGCAACGCCGTCGTCCTCAAACCCGCCGAGACCACCCCTCTCACCGCCCTGCGCCTGGCCGAACTGGCCCTGGACGCGGGCCTGCCCGAACACCTCTTCCAGGTGCTGCCCGGCCACGGCGCGGTCACCGGACGGGCGCTCGTCGACCACCCCGGCATCGCGAAGATCGTGTTCACCGGCTCCACCCGCACCGGCCGCGAGGTGATGCGGCGCTGCGCCGAACTGATCAAGCCCGTCACCCTCGAACTCGGCGGCAAGAGCCCCAACGTCGTCTTCGCCGACGCCGACCTGAAGGCCGCCGTCGACCCCTTCTCGTTCCTCGACAACTCCGGCCAGGACTGCTGCGCCCGCACCCGCATCCTCGTCCAGGAATCGGTGTACGACGAGGTCGCCGACCACCTCGCGCGCGAACTGGCCGCCGTCGTGGTCGGCGATCCGGCCGACGAGGCCACGCAGATGGGGCCGCTGATCTCCCGTCAGCAGGTCGACCGCGTACGGTCGTTCGTCCCCGACGACGCCGAGGCGCTGCGCGGCGGCGCGCCCGAGGGCCCCGGCTTCTGGTTCCCGCCGACCGTCCTCACCGGCGCCGCGTCCGACTCGCCCGCGGCCCGCGAGGAGATCTTCGGCCCCGTGGCCGTCCTGCTCCCCTTCACCGACGAGGCGGACGCGATCCGGCTCGCCAACGACACCCCCTACGGCCTCTCCGGCTCCGTCTGGACCCGGGACGTGGGCCGCGCGCTGCGCGTCTCGCAGGCCGTGCGCGCCGGGAACCTGTCCGTCAACTCCCACTCCAGCGTCCGCTACTGGACACCCTTCGGCGGCTACAAGCAGTCCGGCGTCGGCCGTGAGCTGGGTCCGGACGCCCTGACCGCCTTCACCGAGACCAAGAACGTCTTCATCAGCACGGAGGGCCCCGCACAGTGACCAGAGAGATCGTCTGCCGCCGGCTCGTCGGCCGCACCGCCGTCGTCACCGGAGCCGGCAGCGGCATCGGCCTCGCCACAGCCCACCGGCTCGCCGCCGAAGGGGCCCACGTGGTCTGCGGCGACGTCGACGAGACCCGCGGCAGGGCCGCCGCCGAGGAGGTCGGCGGACTCTTCGTGAAGGTCGACGTCACCGACCCCGACCAGGTCGAGGCGCTGTTCAAGGCCGCCCACGACACCTACGGCAGCGTCGACGTCGCGTTCAACAACGCCGGTATCTCCCCGCCCGACGACGACTCCATCCTGGAGACCGGCCTGGAGGCCTGGAAGCGGGTCCAGGAGGTCAACCTGACCTCCGTCTACCTGTGCTGCAAGGCCGCCATCCCCTACATGCGGCGCCAGGGCCGGGGCTCCATCATCAACACGGCGTCGTTCGTGGCGAGGATGGGCGCGGCGACCTCGCAGATCTCGTACACGGCGTCCAAGGGCGGCGTGCTGGCCATGTCCCGCGAACTCGGCGTGCAGTTCGCGCGGGAGGGCATCCGCGTCAACGCCCTGTGCCCCGGACCGGTCAACACCCCCTTGTTGCAGGAGCTGTTCGCCAAGGACCCGGAGCGGGCCGCCCGCCGCCTGGTCCACATCCCGGTGGGCCGGTTCGCCGAGGCCGAGGAGATCGCCGCCGCCGTCGCCTTCCTGGCCAGCGACGACTCCTCCTTCGTCAACGCGACCGACTTCCTGGTGGACGGCGGGATCTCCGGCGCCTACGTGACGCCGCTGTAGTCGGCGCGCCGCCGGGTCACAGGAACGTCCGGCCCTCGCCCCGGTAGGTCGGCACGGTCGCCGTCACCGACTCGCCCTCGACGAGGTGCAGTTCGTCGAACCGCTCGCACAGTTCACCGGCCTTCGCGTGCCGGAACCACACCTTGTCGCCGATCAGCAGATCGTCGGCGGGGGAGCCGATGAGCGGGGTCTGCACCTCGCCGGGGCCCTCCTGGGGGTCGTACCGCAGTCCCTCGGGCAGATACGGCACGGGCAGCCGGTCGGGCCCGGCGGCGCCGGAGGCGGGATACCCGCCGCCCAGCACGGTCACGATCCCCACCCCGGGCCGCCGCACGACGGGCTGCGCGAACAGCGCGGCCGGACGCCCGCTGAACGACGTGTAGTTGTCGAACAGACGCGGCACGTACAGCCCCGACCCGGCCGCGATCTCCGTGACGGCGTCCTCGGCCGCCGTGTGCTGCACACTGCCGGTGCCGCCGCCGTTGACGAACTCCAGGTCCGGGGCGACGGCCCGCACCGCGCGCACCACCGCCGCGCGCCGCTCGGCGAGCTCGCGCCGCGCGGTGGCCTGCATCAGCCGGATCGCCCGGGAACGCAGGGGCCGCCCCGCGAGGGAGTCGCCCACCCCGGCGATGTGCCCCTCGTACGCCATGATCCCGACGAGCGCGAACCCGGGCCGCCGGGACACCGCCCTCGCGACGTCCGCCACCTGGGCGGGGGAGTGCAGCGGGGAGCGCAGCGCCCCGACCCGCAGCCGCCCGCCGAGCAGCTTCAGCGACGTGTCCAACTCCAGGCAGACGCGGACCACTTCGGTTCCCTCGCCGCGCGCCGCGTCGATCAGGTCCAGCTGGGCGACGTCGTCGATCATGACGGTGACCGCCGCGGCCAGCTTGGGATCGGCGGCCAGCTCGGCGAACCCGGCACGGTCGGCCGACGGATAGGCCAGCAGGACGTCCTCGAAGCCCGAGCGGGCCAGCCACAGGGACTCGGCCAGGGTGAACGACATGATCCCGGCGAAGCCGTCCCTGGCCAGGACGCGTTCCAGCAGCGCCCGGCAGCGCACCGACTTGCTGGCGACGCGGATCGGCTTGCCCCCGGCCCGGCGGACCAGGTCGTCGGCGTTGGCGTCGAAGGCCTCCAGGTCCACGAGGGCGAGGGGGGCGTCGAGATGGGCGGTGGCCCGGTCGTAACGGGCCCGGTCGGCGGCGCGCGCAGTCATGGACGCAGCCTGCCAGACAGGATTACCGCAGGGTAGGGGGACGTTCCGGGCAGAAGCCCCCGGCGGCCCGGACGGGTTCCCGTTTGCCGGGCGACAAGCCGTAGAGTGACGCGCACGCACGCAGGGACGGCTCCGGCCGGACGCCCGCGTCGGGATGCCGCTCCGCCTGTGCGGGTATGGCTGCCCGGAACGGACCGCCGCGTCCGCCCGGGCCGCGGGCGACGGGAACGACGGCCCGCGTACTGCAACGACGGCCCGCGGACGAGGAAACGGGGGGTGCATGAGCACGGAAGCACGCCGCGCCTCGGTCCCCCCGCGACCCGACGTGCCGCCCCAGCCCGGCGTCCCTCCGCGCCCGACGACTCCGCCCCGCCCGTCCCGGCCCCCGGCCCAGCCCCCGGCGGGTCCCACGCCTCCCGTGGGCCCGCCCCCCGCGGGCCCGGACAGCCCGCTGAACCCGGCGGGTCCGGCGAACCCGCCCCACCCCGCCGGCCCGTCGGACCCCGCGGCCGCCGCCGGCGCGGACGGTCTCGCGACGGGGCGCCCCGCGAGCGACGGCCGACCCGAGCGCGAGCCGGAACCCCGTCCGGCCCCCGGCCCGCAGGAACGCCACTTCACGTCCCGGACCGCTCCGCCCGCGGCCGGGCCGGCCACCGCCCCCCGCGAGCCCTCCACCGGTCCGGCGCACCCGCCGTCCGCCGAGGCCCGCGCGGACGACGGCGCCCCGGCCGCCTCCGGCACCGCCGGTCCCCCCTCCCGCACCGCCCCCCGCTTCGTCAGGCTGCGGGCCCAGCACACGGACGCCATGACCCCGCCCCCGCCGCCGCCCGCGTCGGCGCGCTTCCCGGACACCCCGCCCCGCCCGGGCCGTCCTGCCCCGGCCGTCCGGAGCGACGCCCCCGCAACGCCCGGACGCCCCGAGGAGCGCGCGCCCGCCCCGCGCCCCGGCCCGCCCCACGACTTCCGCCGCCCCCCGCGCCCCACCGGGCCGGCGTCCCGCCCCGCGCCCACGGATCCCGCCGACGCCTGCGCGCACGGGCCGCGCGGATCGTCGGCCGTGCCGGGTGCGCCCGAAACGGGTCAGGCGGCTCGCGGTGGTCCCGGAGCGAGCGGGGCCCGCCCTGCCGGCTCCGGGGTTTCCCGCCCCGCGGGACCGGACGACGCCCCCGCGCCGAGGCCGGCCGCAGACCACACCGCCGAGCGCGCCTGGTCGCCCCTGCCTCGCGGCTGGGTCCCCGCGCCCGGCCCGACCCGCCCCGAAACGCGGACGCAGGCCCGCACGCAGGGCCCCGGCGCCGAGCAGCGTGACGGTTCCCGGTCCGGCCCCGCCTGGGCGTCCGCCCCCGAGACGCGGACACCGGGCCGCACGCAGGGTCCGGCGGCCGAGCCGCGCGACGATTCCCGTCCGGCCCCGGCCTGGTCTCCCGCGCCCGGGGCGCGGACACCGGGCCGCACGCAGGGCCCCGCGGCCGAGCCGCGTGACGACTTCCGCCCCGGCCCCGCGTGGGATCCCGCGGCGCCCGTGCGGCAGCCCGACTTCACCATCGCCCCGCCGCCCGCTCCGGAACCCGTACGGCGGCCCGACCCGGTCGCTGGGCAGGCCGACGGGCCCGATCCCGCCCTGTCCTGGAGCGCCCCGATGACCCCCGGCGGCGCCCCCGGGGCCACCCGGCCCGTGGTCACGTTCGCCCGGCCCGAGGGCTACACGCCCCGCATCTCCGGTCTGCGCGCCCCCGGCCTGCGCCTTCTCGGCCGCCGCGGCCGCACGGCCGCGGCCGCCGCCTGTTTCGTCCTCGGGCTGGGCCTCATCGGCGGCGCGGCGACCGGCAGTTGGCTGGTCGGCGGCTCGGGGGAGAACGCCGAGAGCAGCGCGTACACGGCCGCGGGCGGCCTGTGGCACAACGTGCCCGTGGACCAGCTCTTCCCGCCCACCGTGGACGGGCAGGGCGCGGGCCCCGGCGGCGCCGACCGCACCTGGACGCGGATCGCCGTAGCCCCGGACAGCGGCTGCGCCCGCGCCTTCGACCCGCTGCTTCTCAAGGTGCTCGCCCCGGTCGGCTGCCAACGCCTGCTGCGCGCCACCTACACCGACGCCACCCAGAGCTACGTGACCACCGTCGGCCTGCTGTTCACCACCGCGGACGCCGCCGCGATGCGCGCGCTCGACGCCCGGTTCGCCAAGGAGGGCCTGGCGCAGCGGGCGGACCTGATGCCACGCCCGTACGCGGCCAAGGGCACCGCGGCCGCCGGCTTCGGCGACCGGCAGCGCGCCTCGTGGACGGTGTCGGTCCTCACCGACGCACCCGTCGTCGTCTACGCCGTCTCCGGTTGGGCCGACGGCCGGACCGTCGACACCCCGCAGCCCGCCCCCCGGGCCACCGCGACCGGCGCCACCACAGCCCCCGCCCAGGCCGGCCTCGGCAACGAGGCCCAGGGCCTCGCCGACCGTGTCGAGCGCGGCCTGCGCAAGACCGCCGCCACGCCCTCGGAGCAGCCCTCATGAGCACCCCCAGGACCCCTGGCGCCCCGACGGCCCGCACGCCCCGCGCACCCCGTACGGCGCGCACGTCCCGCAGGGCCGGGCTCCTGAGCTGCCTCCTCGCCGCCGCCGTCCTCCTGACGCCCGCCTCCACCGCCCACGCCGACGGCATCCGGGCCCAGCAGTGGGCCCTGGACGCCCTGCACATCCAGCAGGTGTGGCAGACCACCAAGGGCCGTGGCATCACCGTCGCCGTCCTGGACACCGGCGTCGAGGCCGACCACCCCGACCTCGCCGGCAACGTCCTGGCCGGCCGGGACATGGTGGGCTTCGGGGCCCGTCCGGGTGAGCGCGCCTGGGCCCGCCACGGCACCGCGATGGCCGGCATCATCGCCGGTCACGGGCATGGCGAGGGGAACGACGACGGAGTGCTCGGCGTCGCGCCCGAGGCGAAGATCCTCCCCGTCCGCGTGATCCTGGAGGACGGCGACCCGCAGCGCACCAAGGCCCGCAACACCCGCGGCAACGCTCTCGCCGAGGGCATCCGCTGGGCCGCCGACCAGGGCGCCGACGTCATCAACCTCTCCCTGGGCGACGACTCCGTCTCCGCCCACCCCGAGCCCGCCGAGGACGAGGCCGTCCAGTACGCCCTGAAGAGGGGTTCGGTCGTGGTGGCCTCGGCCGGCAACGGCGGCGAGAAGGGCGACCACATCTCCTACCCGGCCGCCTACCCGGGCGTCATCGCCGCGACGGCCGTCGACCGCTACGGCACCCGCGCCTCGTTCTCCACCCGCCGCTGGTACGCGACCGTGAGCGCGCCGGGCGTCGACGTCGTCATCGCGGACCCGGACCACAAGTACTACCAGGGCTGGGGGACCAGCGCCGCCTCCGCGTTCGTCTCGGGAGCCGTCGCGCTCGTCAAGGCCGCCCACCCCGGTCTGACGCCGGCGCAGATCAAGGAACTCCTGGAGGACACGGCCCGCAACGCCCCTGCGGGCGGCCGCGACGACTCCCGCGGCTACGGCTTCATCGACCCGGCCGCCGCGCTCAGGGCGGCCGCCTCCCTCACCCCCCAGGGCCTCCGGTCCGCCGCCTACGGCGAGCGGTACTTCGGCTCCGGCCCCGACCGGGCGAAGGCCGGCGACGACGCCGCCGGCTGGGCCGGTCCGCTCGCGGGCGGCGCGGGCGGGGTGCTGCTGCTGACGGCGGTCGTCCTGTGGCGCGGCCGCCGCGGGCGCGACGGGCGGCCCGGCGCCCCCGGCCCCCACGAGCCCTACGAGCCGTACGAGGCCCTCTGACGGCCGGATGCGGTTGCGGACGCGGACGCCGACGTCGATGCCGTGCCCTCGGCCCGTCCGGCGCTCACGCCCCCGGTGAAGACCGACACCGCCGCCCTCGCCGCGGCCTCGACCAGCGCGATGCCGTCCGCCTGCGTCGCGCTGCCGTTCGACAGCACGGCCACCGCGTAGTCGCGGCCCCCGGCGCTCACCCGGCCGATGCTGTCGACGACCCACAGCCCGGTCGTGCTGCGCGGCAGCCAGCCGTTCTTCAGCGCCCACGCGGACCCGTCGGCCGCGGCCGAGACGCCCCAGTCCTGGCCTGCCGCGATCTTCCCCATCAGCGTCCGCAGATACGTCCGCGAGGCCTCGCCCAGCACCGAACCGTTCCCGAACACCTGCCGCAGCAACGTCAGTTGGTCGACGGCTGTGGTCCGGGTGAGCCCCCACAGCGCGCCCGCGCCGCCCTCGGTGCCGGTCAGCCCGAGCCGCTCGTTCGCGGCGTCGAGGCCCCCGGCCCCGCCGATGGCCCGCCACAGCGCAGAGGCGGCGTCGTTGTCACTGGTCTCGATCATGGCCGTCGCGTACGTCTTCTCGGCCGCCGTGAGACGACGGCCCTCGTCCTGGGCCCGCAGCAGCAGCGCGGCCAGGATGTCCGCCTTGACGATCGACGCCGTCTCGAAGACGCCCCCGCCGTACGCGGCGCGTTCGCCGGACGCCAGGTCGAGCACGGCCACGGACACCGCCGCCGACCCGGGCACGGTCACCGGCCCCATGGCCGACGCCAGCAGCGCGTCACGGTCCTCCCCGGCAGCCGCCGCCTCGGTCCCCACCGCCGCCTCCCCGGTCCCGTCCGCCGACGTCGACGCCGAAGGCGTCGCGGAGGACGACGATACGACCGCCCGGCCGCCCGAGTGGGCCGGCGCCGTCACACAGACCGTGCCGCCGGCCGCGACGCCCAGCACGGCGGCCGCGGCGAGCGCGAGGGGCAGGACAGGGCGGCGCCGGGCGGGACGAGCGCGGCGGCCGCGACGTGCTCCGCGGGATTCCATGGCCGTGATGCTCGGGGCGACGGCTGTGCGGGCCGTGGGACCGGCGTGAGAGCGGGGTCAGGAGAGCCTGAGAATCCCGTGAACGGCCCCGGCCCCGGCGCCGTGACCCGGGCCCCGCACCGCCTCGCCGGCGGGTCCCGATAGGGTCGACGACCGTGGCGAACAAGAACATTCCCGACCCCGGCTTCTCCGACGACGACGGCTCCGCCGACCCCCGGCTGAGCGCGGCGCTCGCCGCCTGGGCCGAGGACCGCACCGCCGTGGGCCCGGTGCTGGCGGCCCTCAAGGGCGCCCGGCTCCTCGTCCCCGTCGTGGCCGTGCTGGGCGAGGTCGAGGAGGACGAGAACGGGCTGCGCCGCGAGAAGACCAGCGACATGGCGGTCCCCACCCTCAAGGCGGGCCCGCGCACCGCGCTGCCCGCCTTCACCTCCACCGACTCCCTCGCCCGCTGGGATCCCGAGGCCCGCCCGGTCGCCGTCCCGCTGCACCAGGCGCTCCAGGCGGCCGCGCACGAGAAGGCCGACACCGTCGTCCTCGACCTGGCCGGGCCGGTGGCCTTCGAACTGACCGGGCCCGCCCTGCTGGCGCTCGCCGAGGGCCGCACCTCCGCCGATCCGCTCGCCGACCCCGCGGTCGTCGCGGCGGTCCGGGCCGCCGTGGCCGCCGAACCGGAGGTCCTCAGCGCCCACCTCGGACCCGGCGAGGCCGACGGCACCCTCGCCCTCGTCCTCGACCCCGCGGTCGTCCCCGCCGAGACGGCACGAGCCGTGGCCCGTCGCCTCGCGGCCGACGAAACGCTGAGGGCCCGCCTGGTGGGCGGCCTCGACCTGGCAGTGCTGCCGGCCGGGACGACGCCCCCGGGCGAGCCCCTGTACGTGAAGAGCGACGACGCGAAGCGCGACGGCGCGAACAGCTGACGTGTCTCGGAGAGCCGAACAGCGGAGAGCCGAACCGCGGAGAGTCGATCCGCGGGGAACGACTCAGCCGTAGACCGGGCCCGTGTACTTCTCGCCCGGGCCCTGGCCCGGCTCGTCCGGGACGACCGACGCCTCGCGGAACGCCAGCTGGAGCGACTTCAGGCCGTCGCGCAGCGGGGCCGCGTGGAAGGAGCTGATCTCGGTCGCGGACGCGTCGAGCAGCCCGGCGAGGGCCGTGACCAGCTTGCGGGCCTCGTCCAGGTCCTTGTACGCGTCGCCCTCCTCGGTGAGCCCGAGCTTCACGGCCGCGGCGCTCATCAGGTTGACGGCGACCGTGACGATCACCTCGACGGCGGGGACCTCGGCGATGTCGCGGGTCATCTCGTCGAAGTCGGGGGCGGCGGGCGTCCCGGCGGAGCCGGAGGGGGAGGTGTCACTCATGCAGGACACGATAGGCGCAGGCCGCGCCGGGTCCGGTGGCGAGGCTCGATTGGCCGTTCGCGGCGGGGGCTGGTAATCTCGGTGAACGACCGGTCGGACACGCGTGCCCCTCAGCAGGCGGGCCCGGCCCACAAGTGGAGACTCCGAGCTCCCACCCGACCGCCCCTTGGGACGGCGGGTCACCCCGGTCAGGCGGCCCCCATCGTTCCGTACGGACGATGGAGTCGCCCGGTAGCGCGCCCCGCGATCCTTGCGGCGGTGCTCCGGTAGTGCTTGGAGCCCCGCAATGTGATTGTCGGGGCATTTTTTGTGCTTCGACGTGGTTATAAAACTATCGAACACAGACGTTACGCGGCCGTCCGCCAGACTGCCGTGTGGTGCTACCGAGGAGGATCCATCAGCACCGAGCCCCGCATCAACGACCGGATTCGCGTTCCCGAAGTGCGACTTGTCGGTCCCAGTGGCGAGCAGGTCGGCATCGTGCCGCTGGCCAAGGCCCTGGAGCTTGCGCAGGAGTACGACCTCGACCTGGTCGAGGTGGCGGCGAGCGCACGCCCGCCGGTCTGCAAGCTCATGGACTACGGGAAGTTCAAGTACGAGTCGGCCATGAAGGCCCGTGAGGCGCGCAAGAACCAGGCGCACACGGTCATCAAGGAAATGAAGCTCCGGCCGAAGATCGACCCGCACGACTACGACACCAAAAAGGGTCACGTCGTCCGGTTCCTCAAGGCGGGCGACAAGGTCAAGATCACGATCATGTTCCGTGGTCGCGAGCAGTCCCGGCCGGAGCTCGGCTTCCGACTTCTGCAGCGTCTCGCGTCGGACGTGGAGGACCTCGGCTTCATCGAGTCGAACCCGAAGCAGGACGGCCGGAACATGATCATGGTTCTCGGTCCGCACAAGAAGAAGACCGAGGCCATGGCCGAGGCCCGGCAGGCGCAGGAGGCCCGCAAGGCCGAGGCGAAGGCCAACCCCGGCCGCTCGCAGAACGCCGCGGACGCCGACGCCGTGAACGCCGACGGCGACGTCGAGGCCGCGGCGGCTGACGCCGAGGCCCCTGCCGAGGCTTCCGCCGAGGCGTGATCCGAGGGACGCGAGTCCCGCGGACATAACCGATACCAGCGACGTTCCACCGTGCCCGGTTTCACGACCGGGCACCGGAACGCCACCGACGAGGAGAGAACGGCGCTATGCCGAAGAACAAGTCGCACAGCGGTGCCAGCAAGCGCTTCAAGATCACCGGCTCCGGCAAGGTGCTCCGCGAGCGCGCCGGCAAGCGCCACCTGCTCGAGCACAAGTCGTCCCGCGTGACGCGCCGCCTCACCGGCAACGCCGAGATGGCCCCGGGCGACGCCGCGAAGATCAAGAAGCTTCTCGGCAAGTGACGTCGGGCGCGAACTTCGCGCCCGACCTCTGAGACCGGGACCCAATCGTTTCCGGGCCGTGTGAGTCCCACCACGGCCCCGCTACAAGGAGTTAACAAGTGGCACGCGTCAAGCGGGCAGTCAACGCCCACAAGAAGCGCCGGGCGATCCTCGAGGCGGCCTCCGGCTACCGCGGTCAGCGTTCGCGCCTGTACCGCAAGGCCAAGGAGCAGGTCACCCACTCGCTGGTCTACAACTACAACGACCGCAAGAAGCGCAAGGGCGACTTCCGTCAGCTGTGGATCCAGCGCATCAACGCTGCGGCCCGCCAGAACGGCATGACGTACAACCGCCTCATCCAGGGTCTGAAGGCCGCGAACATCGAGGTCGACCGCAAGATCCTCGCCGAGCTGGCCGTGAACGACGCCACCGCGTTCGCCGCGCTGGTCGAGGTCGCGCAGAAGGCCCTCCCCGCGGACGTGAACGCGCCCAAGGCCGCGTGACGCCCCGCCGGCTCTAGGCCGACGTGAGCGAAGGACCCGCAGGTTTCGGCCTGCGGGTCCTTTTGCTGCCGAGGCCCGCCGCCTCCGCCTCCCCGGGGTCGCGCAGCCGCCCCCGACGCCCAGCCGGCCGCCCTGACACCGAAGGTGAACCACATGCCCTCCGCCACCCCCGAGCTGATCTCCCCCCGCTCCCCCCGCGTCCTGGCCGCGCGGCGGCTGGCCCGGCGGAACTTCCGGGGCAAGGAGCGGCTGTTCCTCGCCGAGGGGCCGCAGGCCGTCCGGGAGGCCGCGGCGCACCGCGCCGGCGGACAGGCCACCCTCGTCGAGCTGTTCGCCACCGTGGAGGCCGCCGAACGCTACGCCGACGTCCTCGCCGGCGCCCGCTCCGCCGGCGCCCGGATCCACCTCGCCGCCGAGCAGGTCATCGAGGACGTCTCCACCACCGTCACGCCCCAGGGACTCGTCGGGATCTGCCGGTTCATCGACGTGCCCTTCGAGCGCGTCCTCGCCGCCCGGCCCCGGCTCGTCGCCGTCCTCGCCCACGTCCGCGACCCCGGCAACGCCGGCACCGTCCTGCGGTGCGCCGACGCCGCCGGCGCCGACGCCGTGGTGCTGACCGACGCCTCCGTCGACCTCTACAACCCCAAGGCCGTCCGCGCCTCCGTCGGCTCCCACTTCCATCTGCCCGTCGCCGTCGGCGTCCCCGTCGAACAGGCCGTCGCCGGGCTCCGCGACGCCGGCGTGCGCGTCCTCGCCGCGGACGGCGCGGGGGACGACGACCTCGACGCCGAACTCGACGCCGGCGCCATGGGCGGCCCCACCGCCTGGGTCTTCGGCAACGAGGCCTGGGGACTTCCCGAGGAGACCCGCGCGCTCGCCGACGCCGTCGTGCGCGTCCCGATCCACGGAAAGGCCGAGAGCCTGAACCTCGCGACCGCCGCCGCCGTATGTCTCTACGCGTCGGCCCGTGCACAGCGCGCCTCCGGAGGGTGCCGCTCCGTGACCGACAGCTAGTAGGGTGACGAGTTCGCGGGCCTCTTCCGGGAGGACGGGAGGTGGGGTACGGGGATGAGTGTCGGCACGACCAGGGCACCGGGAGCGGCCGGGCCGGCCGGTGACCTCGCGGGGCTCGGCATCGACCCCGACGACCTGCCCGACGGGCTCGTCGTCGCCGACGAGAACGGCCGCGTGATCTGCTTCAACGCCGCCGCCCGGCGCATCACCGCCGTCGCCGCCGAGGACGCCCTCGGACAGCGCCTCGACAAGGCCCTGCCGCTGGAGGACCTGGAAGGCCGCCGCTGGTGGCAGCTGACCGACCCCTACGGCGGCCTCGCCATCCGCGTCGGCCAGCCCGAACGCAACCTCCTCCTGCCCGGCGGCCGCGAAGTCCTCGTCTCCGCCCGCTACGTCCGCGACGAGCCCACCGGCCCCGTCCGCCGGGTCGTCGTCTCGGTCCGCGACACCGAGGCCCGCCGCCGCACCGAACGCAGCCACGCCGAGCTGATCGCCACCGTCGCCCACGAACTGCGCTCCCCGCTCACCTCCGTCAAGGGCTTCACCGCCACTCTGCTCGCCAAGTGGTCGCGGTTCACCGACGACCAGAAACGGCTCATGCTGGAGACCGTCGACGCCGACGCGGACCGCGTCACCCGCCTCATCGCCGAACTGCTCGACATCTCGCGCATCGACTCCGGACGGCTGGAGGTGCGCCGTCAGCCTGTGGACATGGGCGCGGCCGTGGGACGGCACATCCAGGCCTACGTCGCCGCCGGACAGCCCGCCGACCGGTTCCTGCTGCGCATCGAGCAGCCGCTGCCCGCCCTGTGGGCCGACCCCGACAAGGTGGACCAGGTCCTCAGCAACCTCCTCGAAAACGCGGTGCGCCACGGCGAGGGAACCGTCACCATTGACGTCACGCCCGCCGCGTCCCCCCGGGAAGGGGAGGACACCGGCACATCGGTCACCGTGAGCGACGAGGGCGCAGGCATCCCGGAGGAGTCCATGAACCGCGTCTTCACCCGCTTCTGGCGGGGCAGCAAGCGCGGCGGCACCGGCCTCGGGCTGTACATCGTCAAGGGCATCGTCGAAGCCCACGGCGGCGCCATCACGGTCGGCCGCGCCCCCGGAGGCGGCGCGGAGTTCCGATTTACCCTGCCCGTGGCGACCCCGGCCTACCTCACCTGAGAGCCGGCCGGGCAGCCGCGGGCGCAGCGGTACACCCTCACCCCGTTAGACTCGGCCTTTGGCACCCTTGTGTCCCATGGACGGCCCTCTGACCTCTGCGTGAGTCGATGACGGGGACCTTCAGCCAGACAATCGGAAGCACGGGAAGAGATGTCGGCACCGAATAAGTCGTACGACCCGGTAGAGGTCGAGGCCTTGAAACCGAAAGAGATCGAGCGCATGCGGGACGAGGCGCTCGCCGCCTTCGCCGCCGCGGACTCGCTCGACGCGCTCCAGGAGGCCAAGGTCGCCCACACCGGCGGCACCTCCCCGCTCGCCCTCGCCAACCGCGAGATCGGCGCCCTGCCCCCGCACGCCAAGGCCGCCGCCGGCAAACTCGTCGGCCAGGCCCGCGGCGCCGTGAACAAGGGCCTCGCCGCCCGCCAGGAGGAGCTGGAGGCCGAGCGCGACGCACGGGTGCTGGTCGAGGAGGCGGTGGACGTCACGCTGCCCCACGACCGGATCCCGGCCGGCGCCCGCCACCCGCTCACCACGCTCTCCGAGCGCATCGAGGACGTCTTCGTGGCCATGGGCTACGAGGTCGCCGAGGGCCCGCAGGTCGAGGCCGAGTGGTTCAACTTCGACGCCCTCAACATCGGCCCGGACCACCCGGCCCGCGGCGAGGCCGACACGTTCTTCGTGCAGGGCCCGCAGGGCGGCACCGAGTCCGGCGTCGTGCTGCGCACCCACACCTCGCCGGTCCAGATCCGCTCGCTGCTCGACCGCGAGCTGCCGGTGTACGTGATCTGCCCCGGTCGCGTGTACCGCACCGACGAGCTGGACGCCACGCACACCCCGGTCTTCCACCAGGTCGAGCTGCTCGCCGTGGACGAGGGCCTGACCATGGCCGACCTCAAGGGCACGATGGACCACATGGTCCAGTCGCTGTTCGGCGAGGGCATGAAGACCCGGCTGCGGCCGAACTTCTTCCCGTTCACCGAGCCGTCCGCCGAGATGGACATGGTGTGCTACGTCTGCCGCGGCGAGTCCGTCGGCAACCCCGACCGCCCCTGCCGCACCTGCTCCAGCGAGGGCTGGATCGAGCTGGGCGGCTGCGGCATGGTCAACCCCAAGGTGCTGGCCGCCTGCGGCGTCGACCCCGAGAAGTACAGCGGGTTCGCCTTCGGGTTCGGCATCGAGCGGATGCTGATGTTCCGCCACAACGTCGAAGACATGCGAGACATGGTCGAGGGTGACGTCCGGTTCACCCGGCCGTTCGGGATGGAGATCTGATGCGGGTCCCGCTTTCCTGGCTGCGGGAGTACGTCGACCTGCCGGCCACCGAGACCGGCCGCGACGTGCAGGCCAAGCTGGTGTCGGCCGGCCTCGAGGTCGAGACCGTCGAGCACCTCGGAGCCGACCTCAAGGGTCCGCTCGTCGTCGGTCAGGTACTGACCATCGAGGAGCTCGAGGGCTTCAAGAAGCCGATCCGCTTCTGCACCGTCGACGTCGGCACGGCCAACGGCACCGGTGAGCCCCAGGAGATCGTCTGCGGCGCCCGCAACTTCGCCGTCGGCGACAAGGTCGTCGTGGTCCTCCCGGGCGCGGTCCTGCCCGGCGGCTTCGCCATCGCCGCGCGCAAGACGTACGGCAAGACCTCCCACGGCATGATCTGCTCCAGCGACGAGCTGGGCATGGGCGACGACGGCACCAAGGGCATCATCGTGCTGCCGCCGGAGACCGAGGTCGGCAAGGACGCCATCGAGCTCCTCGAACTGGTCGACGAGGTCCTGGACATCGCCGTCACCGCCAACCGCGGCGACTGCCTGTCCATCCGCGGCGTCGCCCGCGAGACCGCCATCGCCTACGGTCTGGCGCTGCGCGACCCGGCACTGCTCGACGTTCCCGCGCCGAACGCCTTCGGCTACCCGGTGCAGATCTCCGAGCCGATGGGCTGCGACCGCTTCACCGCCCGCACCGTCACCGGCCTGAGCCCCGAGGCGCGCTCCCCGATCTGGCTGAAGCGCCGGCTTCAGAAGGTCGGCATGCGTCCCATCTCGCTCGCCGTCGACGTCACCAACTACGTGATGACGGAGCTGGGCCAGCCGCTGCACGCCTACGACCGCAACCTGGTCCAGGGCGCCATCGGGGTGCGCCGGGCCGCCGAGGGCGAGCAGATCGTCACCCTCGACGGCGTCACCCGCAAGCTGCACGCCGAGGACCTCGTCATCACCGACGACCGCGGTCCCATCGGCCTCGCCGGCGTCATGGGCGGCGCCAACACCGAGATCGCCGACCACGACGACCTCGAGAGCCCGACGACCGACGTGGTCATCGAGGCCGCGCACTTCAACGCGGTGTCGATCGCGCGCACGGCCCGTCGCCACAAGCTGTCCTCCGAGGCGTCCCGGCGCTTCGAGCGCGGCGTCGACCCGCAGGCCGCCGCAGCGGCGGCGCAGCGCACGGTGGACCTGCTGGTGCTCCTCGCGGGCGGCACCGCCGACGCCGGCGTCACGGAGATCGTCGCCCCCTCCGCGCCGCACACGATCAGCGTCCCGGCCGACCACCCGGACAAGGTCGCCGGCGTGGTCTACGGCCGCGAGACGGTGGTGCGCCGCCTCCAGGAGATCGGCTGCGACGTGTACGGGCAGGACGAGCTGATCGTCACCGTGCCGTCCTGGCGGCCCGACCTCACCGAGGTCAACGACCTGGCGGAGGAGGTCATCCGGCTGGAGGGCTACGAGAACCTGCCCTCCACGCTGCCCAAGCCGCCCTCGGGCCGCGGGCTCACCCACCGCCAGCGGCTGCACCGCCGCGTCGGGCGCGCGCTGGCCGGGGCGGGCTACGTCGAGGCGCCGAACTACCCGTTCGTCAGCGAGCAGGTCTTCGACCAGCTGGGCCTGGACGCCGACGACCCGGCCCGCCGCGTCGTGAAGCTCACCAACCCGCTCAACGACGAGGAGCCCGCGTTGCGCACGTCGCTGCTGCCGGGCCTGCTGGGCGCGCTGCGGCGCAACGACGGCCGCGGCTCGCACGACCTGGCGCTCTTCGAGACCGGCCTGGTCTTCCTCCCGCGCGAGGAGCAGGGCGTCGCCGGGCACCTGCCCGTCGACCGCCGTCCCACCGACGAGGAGCTGGCGTCGCTGAACGCCGTGCTGCCCGAGCAGCCGCGCCATGTCGCCGTCGTCCTCGCGGGCGCCCGCGAGCAGGCCGGCTGGTGGGGCAAGGGCCGTCCCGCGACCTGGGCCGACGCGATCGAGGCCGGGCGCACGGTCGCCCGCGAGGCCGGCGTCGAACCGGTCGTCCGCAACGGCCGCTACGGTCCGTGGCACCCCGGGCGCTGTGCCGAGTTCGTCGTGACCGCCGACGGCGCCGAGCGGGTCGTCGGCCACGCGGGCGAGCTGCACCCCCGCGTGCTGAAGGCCCTCGGTCTGCCCGCGCGCACCTGCGCCATGGAGCTGGACCTGGACGTCCTGGAGCAGGTCGGCGACGACACGCCCCAGGCGCCGAGCATCTCCACGTTCCCCGTGGCCACGCAGGACGTCGCCCTCGTCGTCGACCGGCTCGTGCCGCACGCCGACGTCGAGGCCGCGCTGCGCGAGGGGGCGGGCGAACTGCTGGAGGACATCCGGCTGTTCGACGTCTACGAGAACGCGGAGCAGCTCGGCGAGGCGAAGAAGTCGCTGGCGTACGCGCTGCGCTTTCGCGCGGGGGACCGGACGCTGACCGTCGACGAGGCGTCGGCCGCACGTGATGCGGCGGTCGCCCTGGCGGGGGAGCGGACCGGAGCGGCCCTGCGGGGCTGAGCCCGGGTTTCTGCGCAGTTCCCCGCGCCCCTGAGGGGGTGCGGGGCTGCGCCCCTGCACCCCGGTGGGTGTTGTGTTGTGGCTGCCGGCCGGTGGGGGCTGGTCGCGCAGTTCCCCGCGCCCCTGAGAGGGCTGCTGGGGCTGCGCCCCTGCGCCCTCCCCACCCGGCCTTCGGTCGTGTTCTGTGTGCCGGCCGGTGGGGGTTGTTCGCGCAGTTCCCCGCGCCCCTGAGGGGGTGCGGTTCTGCGGTCGGCTTGGGGTTTGTTGTCGGAGGGGTCAGGTGCGACCCCCTAGGGGCGCGGGGAACTGCGCGACCGGCCACAGCGGACCCCGCACATGTCCACGCACCCGACACCTCAGGGCACAGGTTCACGTACCCGGGACCTGACTCTTCGCCGGATGCGCGGAGCGCGCAGCGCGCCGCCGGGCCGTCGCTTTTCGAGGGGGAGCCGACGGCCCGGCGAACCTCTTGCGAGGCGCTCCAGTCAACCGGGCGCGGGTGCGTCGTGGCAGCGTGCACGGCCCGTGGACGTGGGCTTTGCATTCACACCCCGTGTGAAGTCGGACCCACTAGTCTGACGGCACGAGGCACGGCACCGGGGGGCACCCATGCAGCCCAACACTCTGCTCGACGCGATCCTCGACGAGGCGGGCGTCTCGCACGCGGGCCTCGCCGCCCACGTCAACCAGGCCGGACGGGCCCGCGGCCTCGCCCTGCGGTACGAGCACACGGCGGTGGCCCGCTGGCTGAAGGGCCAGCGCCCGCGCGGCCAGGTGCCCGACCTCATCTGCGAGGTGCTCGCGGTGCGGCTGCACCGGCCGGTCACCCTCGACGACATCGGCCTCGGCGTGCCGGGCGAGCCGTCCACCCCGCACGGCGCCTCGCTCTCCGGCTTCGTCGAGCGGGCCACCGCCCTGTGGCGCTCGGACGAGCAGCAGCGCCCGCACCTCCTGGGCGCGCCCGCCGTCACCGGCACGCCGGCCGTGATGCCGGTGTGGGAGTGGGAGAACCCGCCGGAGGACGTGGACGTCTCGCGCGGCGGCCGGCACCGGGTGACCTCGGCGGACATCGAGATGCTGCGCGCCGCGCGCGCCCACTACGAGCAGATGTACCGCAAGGCGGGCGGCATCGCGACCCGCAGCCGTGTCGTCGGTTTCCTGAACGCCGAGACCGCGCCCCTGCTGCGGGGCAGCTACACGGACGAGACGGGACGTCAACTGCACCGCGCGACCGGCGGGTTGGTGGCGGTCGCGGGGATCTGCGCCTACGACTCCGACGCGCACGGCCTCGCCCAGCGCTACTTCCACCAGGCGCTCAGGCTGGCGAAGGCCAGCGGTGACCGAGGGCTGGGCGCGTACGTCATCGCCCTGCTGGTGAACCAGTCGCTGTTCATGCGGGAGTACCGGCAGGCCGTGGCGTTCGCGGAGGCGGCGCTGCGGGCGGCGGGCAAGCACATCACGCCCGCTCTCGCCTCGGACCTGTACGCGATGCAGGCGAAGGCGTACGCGCACCTCGGAGACGGCACGAGCGCCCTGTCGTGCATCCGGCGGGCCGAGACCGCCGCCGACCGTATCCGGCGTGGGCACGAGCCCGACGAGACCGGCTATGTCCAGCCCGGTCTGGTCAACGTCCAGGTGGCGGAGGCGCTGCTCAGCCTCGGCGATCTCACCGCGGCCGCCGAGCACGCGACGGCCGCCGTGGGCACCCCGGCGCACGACCGCGGCCGGGTGCACCGGCTGGCCATGCTCAGCACGATCGAGCTGCGCCAGGGCAACGCGGACAAGGCGGTGGTGACCGCGGTGCGGATGGCCGAGCAGGCGCGCGGGATGGAGTCCCAGCGGCTGCGCGACCGGCTCCGGGCGGTGCGCGAGCACCTCGTGCGCAGCGACTGCGCGGGCACGGCCGAGGCGGCCGAACTCATCGACGGGGCGCTGCGCGTCCCGCTGTAGGCGGGGCGTCGCGGGACGCCCGCATCTCCCGGCGGCCGAAGAGGCGCAGGCCCGGCGTCCGCGCCGACGCCGCACGGTTCCTGCTGCGATATTGCCACTTACTCGACGGAAGGTGGCAGAACCGTGCAGTGGACAAAACAGAACGAACAAACTGTGTATGAAAACCGCTGGTTCAGCGTCAACCTGGCAGATGTGGAGCTGCCCGACGGCCGGCACCTGGACCACTTCCTCATACGGCTGCGGCCCGTCGCCGTGGCGACCGTCGTCAACGACGCCAACGAGGTCCTCCTGCTGTGGCGGCACCGCTTCATCACCGACAGCTGGGGCTGGGAGCTGGCCGCGGGCGTGGTGGAGGACGGCGAGGACGTCGCCCGGGCGGCCGCCCGGGAACTGGAGGAGGAGACCGGCTGGCGGCCGGGGCCCCTGCGTCACCTGATGAGCGTGGAGCCGTCCAACGGGCTCACCGACGCCGTCCACCACATCTACTGGTCGGACGAGGCGCGGTACACGGGGCACCCCGTGGACGACTTCGAGTCGGACCGCAGGGAATGGGTCTCCCTCAAGCTCGTCCCCGATCTGGTCGCCCGGGGGGAGGTCCCGGCCGCCAACATGGCGGCCGCGTTGATGCTGCTGCGTCACATGAGGCTCGGCTGAACCCGCCGGGCAGGAGGCGCGGACGGCGCACCGGCCCTCGTGGACGCTAGCGTCCGAACGCCTGCCAGACCGTCACGGCCAGCGCGCCGACGGCGGTGAGCGCGGCCACGGCCGGCAGCGGCCAGCGTGCGTGCTCCAACGCCCCGACGCGGGTGCTCAGTTCGTCGAGCTCCTTGGCGGTCTCCTCGGTGCGGTGCGTCAGCAGGGCCAGACCGCCCTCGACGCGGGCGTACGCCACGTCGAGGCGGCGCCGTAACTCCGCGAGTTCTCCATGGACGACGGGATGCCCGGAATCGGTGGTCACGTGTCCGCTCCTTTCCGTGGTCGTCTCACATCCCTTGCATGCGCATGATGAGTCAACCCGCCCGGCGGGCACCGGGGGAGAGTGTGCGTGCGGCATATGCGGACCCGGTGCGCACACGGCGTGTGAAGGGAACGGGCCCGGCGCTCCGCGGAGCGCCGGGCCCGTGACCGGCCGGCGAGGTGACCTGCGTGACGCCGGTCAGTACGTGTAGAAGCCCGAGCCGGTCTTGCGGCCCAGCCGGCCGGCGTCGACCATGCGCTGGAGCAGCGGGGGAGCGGCGTAGAGCGGTTCCTTGTACTCCTCGTACATCGAGAACGCGACCGAGGCGACCGTGTCCAGACCGATCAGGTCGGACAGCTTCAGCGGGCCCATCGGGTGGGCGCAGCCCATCTCCATGCCGTTGTCGATGTCCTCGCGGCTGGCGATGCCCGTCTCGAACATCCGGATCGCGGACAGGAGATAGGGGATCAGCAGCGCGTTGACCACGAAGCCGGAGCGGTCCTGGGCGCGGATCGCGTGCTTGCCGAGCACCTTCTCGGCGAACAGCTGCGCCCGGCCGAGCGTGCCCTCCGAGGTGGTCAGCGCCGGGATCAGCTCGACGAGCTGCTGCACGGGCGCCGGGTTGAAGAAGTGGATGCCGACGACCTGGTCGGGCCGCGAGGTGGCGACCGCCAGCTTCACCAGCGGGATGGAGGAGGTGTTGGAGGCGAGGATCGCGTCCGGGCGGGTCACCACCTGGTCGAGGACCTGGAAGATCTCGGTCTTGACCTGCTCGTTCTCGACGACGGCCTCGACGACCAGATCACGGTCGGCGAACTCCCCGAGGTCGGTGGTGAAGCTCAGGCGCGCCAGCGCGGCGTCCCGCTCCTCCTCGGAGATCTTGCCGCGCTCGGCGGCCTTGGCCAGGGAGTTGAGCAGCCGGGTCCGGCCGATCTCCAGGGCCTCGCCGTTGGTCTCGGCGACCTTGACGTCGAGGCCGGCGCGCGCGCAGACCTCGGCGATGCCCGCCCCCATCTGGCCGCAGCCCACCACTCCGACCCGCTCGATGTCGGTCACATCGCACCTTTCGCCGCGCTGACTCTGTTGGCTGTGGCAGGTCTGCCGGGTCCCGGACGGCCTGCTCCGATCGTGCACGTTACTAGCAAGTATCGATGATCGATCGTCGGGGTGGGGGCATGCTGGGCCCCGGAAACGATCCGTGACCGAACGGATCCGCAGAGTATGTGGGGAGGTGTGCGATGGGGCGACTGACCCGGCGGGCGTTCGCGCTGGCAGCGCTGTCGGCGTTCACCACGACGGGCGCGGCGGCCGCTCCCGGGCGGGAGCGGCGGGCGACGGGCGAGATGCGGGGCATGTGGCTGGCGACCGTCTCCAACCGGGACTGGCCGTCGCGGACCGGACTGACCGCCGCCGCCCAGCGCGCCGAGCTGATCGCCCTGCTGGACGTGGCGGTGCGCAGACGGCTGAACACGGTCATCCTCCAGGTGCGGCCCACGGCCGACGCGTTGTGGCCGTCGCCGTTCGAGCCGTGGTCCGAGGTGCTCACCGGCGTCCAGGGCAGGGCGCCGGGCTGGGACCCGCTCGGCACGGCCGTCTCGGAGGCCCACGCCCGCGGCCTCCAGCTGCACGCCTGGTTCAACCCCTACCGGATCGCGACGCACGACGACCCCTCCCGGCTGGTCGCCGCGCACCCCGCGCGCCGGCACCCGGACTGGGTGGTGCGGTTCGGCGGCCGGCTCTACTACAACCCCGGCCTGCCGGAGGTCCGCGCCTTCGTGCAGGACGCGATTCTCGACGCGGTCGCCAAGTACCCCGTGGACGCCGTGCACTTCGACGACTACTTCTATCCGTACCCGGTCGCCGGGCAGACCTTCGACGACCAGGACGCCTACGACGCCCACGGCGGGGCCTTCGCGACCCGGGCCGCCTGGCGGCGCGACAACGTCGACCGGCTGGTGCTGGAGACGGCCGCCCGCATCCGGGCCACCCGGCCCGGCACCCAGTTCGGGATCAGCCCGTTCGGCGTGTGGCGCAACGCCGCCACCGACCCGCGCGGCTCCGACACCCGGGCCCTTCAGTCGTACGACGACATCCACGCCGACACGCGCAAGTGGGTCAAGGAGGGCTGGATCGACTACGTCGTCCCCCAGCTGTACTGGAACATCGGGCTGCCGGTCGCCGACTACGCCGAGCTGGTGCCCTGGTGGGCGGAGGTGGCCAGGGGCAGCCGCACCCGGCTGTACATCGGCGAGGCCCTGTACCGGGCGGGCGACCCGGCCCAGCCGGCCGCCTGGCAGGACCCGGCCGAACTGTCGGCCCACCTCGACCTGGCCGCCGCCCACCCCGAGGTGCGCGGGCATGTGTTCTTCGCCGCCGGGGACGTGAGGAAGGACCGGATCGGAGCGATGGCCCGGGTGGTCGCCGATCACTACGGGCAGCCGGCCGTGCCCCCGGGCTGAGCGGAGCGAGCCGGAGGAGAGCCCAGGAGAGGCCTTACGGGCGGGGCGCTAGGGGCGCCGTTCCCCGGCGGTGCGGTGGCGGATCTCGGTGTCGGGGCCGGGCGAGCACACGCCCACGTGCCCGTCCTCGAAGCGGACGCGGAACGGCGGGTCGCCGCCCTGGCCCAGCACCTCGACGATCTCGCCGACCTTGTCGTGTTGCCCGACCACCCTGCCGTGCTGGACAAGCTGGTCACCCGTGGTTGCGCGCATCTGGGCCTCCTCACAAGAGCCGGGCGGGGATCCGTGCCGTCGGGTCGGCGCCTCGCGTCCCGCACGGGCCGTCGCCGGCGGGGCGGCTCGTGGTCAGCCGCGCGCCCGCTGGGTGACGGCGATGCAGACGACGACGGCCGCGGCCGTCAGCGGCGCGGCGGGCGTGAGGTGTTCGCCCAGCAGCAGCACCGACCACACCAGTGTGAGCAGCGGCTGGGCCAACTGCAACTGGCTGGCCCGGGGGACTCCGATGGCCGCCATGCCCCGGTACCAGACGACCAGGCCGAGGAACTGCGAGCCGGCGGCGACCCACAGCAGCCCGGCCACGCTGTGCGCGGTGAGGCGGACGGGCTCCACGGCGAGGGCGAGCGCGGCGGCGGGCAGGGTGAGGGGCAGGCAGAGCACCAGCGCCCAGCCGATCACCTGCCAGCCCGGCATGACCCGGGCCAGCCGGCCGCCCTCGGTGTAGCCGGCCGCGCACACCAGCAGCGCCCCGAACAGGTAGAGGTCGGCGGTGGTCAGGGCCCCGCCGCTCTGCTGCACGGTGAACACGGCCACCGCGGCGGCGCCGGCCAGGGCCGCCGCCCAGAAGGCCCGCGACGGGCGGGCGCCCGTGCGCAGGGCGGACAGCAGCGCGGTCGTCAGCGGCAGCAGACCCACCACGACGGCCGCGTGCGCGGTCGTGGACGTCCGCAGCGCGAGTGTGGTCAGCAGCGGGAACCCGACGACGACCCCGCCGGCGACGACGGCGAGCCCCGCCCAGTGCCGCCGAGGGGGCGGCGCGATCCTCAGGGAGAGCAGGCACACCCCGGCGATCAGCGCGGCCAGGACGCTGCGCACCGCCACGAGCGCCCAGGGACCGAACCCCTCCAGGCCCCAGGCGGTGGCCGGGAACGTCAGCGAGAAGGCGACGACGCCGAGGGCGGCCTGGAGGGTGCCGGGGCCGCTCCGCGCTCCGGCGGGGTCCGGGACGCCGACCGCTATCGGCGGTGCTGCGATAGCGCTACTCTGTGTCTTCATGCAAGAGCGTAGCAGTGTGGGTGAACTGGTGGAACGCCTGCGTGCGGAGTTCGACCGCTACTCGCCGGGTGGGAAGCTCCCGTCCAGCCGGGCACTCGTCGAGAGATACCGGGTGAGCCCGGTGACCGTCTCGCGGGCGCTGGCGCACCTCGCCGCCGAGGGGCTCGTGGTCACCCGCCCCGGCGCGGGCGCCTTCCGGGCCCGTCCGCCGCACACCGCCGCTCCCGTCGGCGACACCTCCTGGCAGGAGGTGTCGCTGAGCGCGGACGGGGCGGGCGATCTCGTCCCGCGCTCGGTGGACGCCTCGGGCGTCACCGTCTCGCTGTCCGCCCCGCCGCCCGGAGTGATCGAGTTCAACGGCGGCTACCTCCACCCCTCGCTTCAGCCGGAGCGGGCCATGGCCGCGGCCCTGGCCCGTGCGGGCCGCCGGCCCGGCGCCTGGGGGCGGCCGCCGATGGAGGGGCTGCCGGAGCTGCGCGAATGGTTCGCGCGCACCGTCGGCGGCCCGGTCACCGCGGCCGAGGTCCTGGTCAGCGGCGGCGGCCAGGCCTCGCTGACCACCGCGCTGCGCGCCCTGGCCCCGCCCGGCGCGCCGGTGCTGGTGGAGTCCCCGACCTACCCCGGCATGCTGGCGATCGCCCGCTCCTCGGGGCTGCGGCCGGTCCCGGTCCCGGTCGACCCGGACGGCGTCAGGCCGGACCTGCTCGCCGACGCGTTCCGGGCGAGCGGCGCCCGCGTCTTCGTCTGCCAGCCGCTGTTCCAGAACCCCACCGGTGCCGTCCTCGCCGCCGGCCGGCGGGCCGAGGTGCTGCGCATCGCCCGGGAGGCGGGCGCGTTCGTCGTGGAGGACGACTTCGTGCGCCGTCTCGCGCACGAGGACGCCGGCCCGCTGCCGCGCCCGCTCGCCGCCGAGGACCCCGACGGCGTCGTCGTCCACGTGGGCTCGCTGACCAAGGCGACCTCGCCGAGCTTCCGGGTCAGCGCCCTGGTGGCCCGCGGCCCGGTGCTGGAGCGGCTGCGCGCCATCCAGGTCGTCGACAGCTTCTTCGTGCCCCGCCCGTTGCAGGAGGCGGCCCTCGAACTCATCGGCTCGCCGGCCTGGCCGCGCCACCTGCGCTCCGTCGCGACCGAGCTGAGGGCCCGGCGGGACGCGATGGCCGCGGCGCTGCGGCTGCGGCTGCCCCGCCTCGCCCTGCCGCACATCCCGTCCGGCGGCTACCACCTGTGGCTGCGGCTGCCCGACGGCACGGACGAGGCGGCCTTCACCGCCGCCGCGCTGCGCGCCGGGGTCGCCCTCACCCCGGGCCGGCCCTACTTCAGCGCCGAACCCCCGGCCGCCCACGTCCGGCTGAGCTTCGCCGCCGTCGCGGGGACGCAGGAGATCGCGGAGGGCGTACGGCGGCTGGAGGCCGCGTGCCGGGAGGCGCTGCCCGCAAACCGTTCGACATGACGTCCCGCGCGCTGTGAGGATCGCGCCATGAGCGACGCACCCGGCCTCCCCGACGGCTACGAGATGTCCACCGATCCCGACCGCATCGACGTCGCACGCGTGCACCACTGGCTCTCGTCCGACGCGTACTGGGCGATCGGACGGACCCTGGACAAGCAGGAGAGGGCGACGGCGGGCTCGCTCAACTTCGGGGTGTACGACACGACGTCCGGCGAGCAGGTCGCCTACGCCCGCGTGGTGACCGACCTGGCCACCTTCGCCTGGCTGTGCGACGTGTACGTCGACCCGGCGGCGCGCGGCAAGGGGCTCGGCACGGCGCTGGCCGAGGCCGTGCGCGACCACCTCACGCCGTACGGGCTGCGCCGCATCCTGCTCGCCACGCACGACGCGCACGGCGTGTACGAGAAGGCCGGTTTCCGGCCGCTCGTGGCGCCCGACCGGTGGATGGCGCTCGTTTTCGAGTGACTTGCCCTGTCGTGTCCAGACCTTCGGCCAAGGTTTGGCCCACTCGTGACAACTAGCGGATAACGCCTCTTGACCTGCGTACTTCCGCGGCTCACCATCGCCGCATGTCACTTCGGGTCACGTTCGTCGCCGCCGCTCGCAGCTCCTCGCTGCTCGCGGAGCGCTTCGAGGACGACCGCCCGCTGGACCAGCCGGGCTGGGACGAGGTGCAGCGGGCGGTGCCCGACCTCCTGCCGCTGGCCGCCGCCGGCCTGCGGTACTGCTCGCCCACCCCGCGCAGCCGCGCGACCGGCGACGCCCTCGGGTACGCGCCCCTGGTGCAGCTCGCGCTGCGCGACTGCGACATGGGCCGCTGGCGCGGTCTCACGCTCGGCGAGGCGATGGCCCGGGAACCGCAGGCGGTGGACGCCTGGCTGGCCGACCCGCTGGCGACCCCGCACGGCGGGGAGTCCCTGCTGGACTTCGTCACGCGGGTGGGCGACTGGCTCGACACCCGGCCCGTCGGCGACGGCGACAAGATCGTCGCGGTGGCCGAGCCCAGCGTGATCCGCGCCGCCGTGGTCTACGTGCTCAAGGCGCCGCCCGCGACGTACTGGAACATCGACGTACGCCCCCTGTCGGCGACCACCGTGACCGGCCGGGGCGGGCGCTGGAACCTGCGCTTCGAAGGGGCGCCGGTTCAGCCGACGCGCGTGTGATCGGTGGTCAGCAGCAGGTCCTTGGCCGGACCGCCCACCCGCCACACCGTCCGCCAGCGGTCCGCGTCCGCGACGGTGTACTCGACCCGGTAGAGGTCGGCAGCGCAGGGGTGCTCGGCCGTGTGCCGTCCGGTCGTCAGATCGAGGTCGTGGAAGGGACGGCCGTCGGCGAACCGGACGTCCGCCGCGCCGGGTACCGGCCCCGGCAGGAAGCGCAGGGTGCGCTCGGCTGGCCGGGCGGCGCCCCGCCAGGTGAACGTGCCGCTCTCCCGTTGCAGCAGCCCGCCGCCGTCGAGCGGCGCGAAGACGGTCGTGCCCGTGAACGCGCCCGTGTCCCCGCTGGCGAGGTCCCGCACGGACCGCTCCGTCCGCCAGCTCCCGGCCAGATGGGCCAGCACGTCGGTCACTGGCCAGAACTCGCCCATCACCGTTCACTCCCGAAACTTCCGCTGCCGCGCGACCCATTGACGCTCTCCGGCCCCCTCCCTATCTTGCCGTTCGAAGTGCTGATCAGTGTCCGGTATATCGAACATTCGTGCACACAGAGCCTCGGAGCATCCATGTCACGCAGCACCGTCCGACTGGGACTCGGTCTCGGGGCGAGCGCCCTCCTGCTGGCCGCGGGAGTGGTCCCGGCCCCCGCGCAGGCCGCCGACGCCACCGACTACACCCTCACCGTCGACCCCGCCGCCAAGGGCGCGAAGATCGGCGACACGATGTACGGCGTCTTCTTCGAGGACATCAACCGGGCCGCCGACGGCGGTCTGTACGCCGAACTCGTGCAGAACAGGTCCTTCGAGTACGCCCCCGTCGACAACGGGTCGTACACCCCGCTGACCTCCTGGACGGTCGGCGGCTCCGCCCGGGTCCTCGACGACGCCGGGCGCCTGAACGACCGCAACCGCGCCTACCTGTCCCTGGACGCCGGATCGTCCGTCACCAACTCCGGCTACAACACCGGCATCCGGGTCGAGCAGGGCAAGAAGTACGACTTCTCGGTCTGGGCCCGCGCCGGGCACGGCAGCACCCTCACCGTGAGCCTCCAGGACGCCGGCGGCACGCTCGCCCCCGTCCGCCGGGTGGCCGTGCGCGCCGGCGGCTGGGTCCGGTACCGGACGTCCTTCACCGCGGCCCGCACCAGCAGCGACGGCCGGCTGACGGTCGGCTCCTCGGCCGCGGCCGCCCTCGACATGGTCTCCCTGTTCCCCCGCGACACCTACAGGCACGAGCCCAACGGCCTGCGCAAGGACCTCGCCGAGAAGGTCGCCGCCCTGCACCCGGGCTTCGTGCGCTTCCCGGGCGGCTGCCTCGTGAACACCGGTTCCATGCAGGACTACAGCGAGGCGTCCGGCTGGCAGCGCGCCCGGTCCTACCAGTGGAAGGACACCGTCGGCCCCGTCGAGGAGCGCGCGGTCAACTCCAACTTCTGGGGCTACAACCAGAGTTACGGACTCGGCTACTACGAGTACTTCCGCTTCGCCGAGGACGTCGGCGCGATGCCGCTGCCCGTGGTCCCCGCCCTGGTCACCGGCTGCGGCCAGAACAGGGCGGTGGCCGACGAGGCGCTGCTGAAGCGGCACGTCCAGGACACCCTCGACCTCATCGAGTTCGCCAACGGCCCGGTCACCTCCACCTGGGGCCGCAAGCGCGCGCGGATGGGCCACCCCAGGCCCTTCCATCTGACCCACATCGAGGTCGGCAACGAGGAGAACCTCCCGGCCGAGTTCTTCGCCCGCTTCAAGGAGTTCCGCGCCGCCATCGCGGCCAGGTACCCGGACGTCACCGTCGTCTCCAACTCCGGCCCGGACGACTCCGGACCGACCTTCGACACGGCCTGGCAGCTCAACCGGGACGGCAAGGTCGACATGGTCGACGAGCACTACTACAACAGCCCGCAGTGGTTCCTTCAGAACAACGACCGCTACGACTCCTACGACCGCGGCGGCCCCAAGGTCTTCCTCGGCGAGTACGCCTCTCAGGGCAACGCCTTCAAGAACGGCCTGGCCGAAGCCGCGTTCATGACCGGCCTGGAACGCAACGCCGACGTCGTCCAGCTCGCCTCCTACGCTCCGCTGTTCGCCAACGAGGACTACGTCCAATGGCGTCCGGACCTGGTGTGGTTCAACAACCACGCCTCCTGGAACTCGGCCAACTACGAGGTGCAGAAGCTCTTCATGACCAACGTGGGCGACCGCGTGGTCCCGTCCACGGCCAGCGGCACGCCGTCCCTCCAGGGCCCGGTCACGGGCGCCGTCGGCCTCTCCACCTGGGCGACCGCCGCCGCCTACGACGACGTGCGGGTGACCGGCGCGGACGGCGCCACGCTGCTGAGCGACGACTTCTCCGGCGACGCCTCGCGCTGGACGCACACCGGAGGCGGCAGCTGGTCGCTCCAGGACGGGCAGTACGCGCAGACCGACACCGCCGCCGAGAACACCATGGTCTCGGCCGGCGACCCCGACTGGCACGACTACGACCTCCAGGTGAAGGCCACCAAGAAGTCCGGCAAGGAAGGCTTCCTCGTCGCGTTCGGCGTCAAGGACACCGGCAACTACTACTGGTGGAACCTGGGCGGCTGGAACAACACCCAGTCCGCCGTCGAGCAGGCCGTGGACGGCGGCAAGTCGACGCTGATCTCCAGGGCCGGCTCCGTGGAGACCGGCCGCGCCTACGACGTCCACGTCAAGGTGCGGGGCCGCCAGGTCACCCTGTACCTCGACGGCCAGGAGTGGGGCGCCTTCACCGACGACAAGCCCGCCGAGCCGTTCCGCCAGGTCGTCACCGAGGACAGGAAGACCGGCGACCTGATCGTCAAGGTCGTCAACGCCCAGTCCGCCGACGCGCGCACGGCGATCGACCTGGGCCGGGCGAAGGTCGCGTCCAGGGCCCGGGTGACCACGCTCGCGGCGGCGCCGGACGCGGTCAACTCGGAGACGGCGACCGCGGTCGCCCCGGTGACCTCCACGTTCACCGGTGTCGCCCGGAAGTTCACGTACACCTTCCCGGCGAACTCGGTCACCTTCCTGCGGATCGGGCGGCGCTAGCCGGACCCGGCGGACGGGCGTGGACGGCCGCCGTCCACGCCCGTCAGGCGCCCTTGCGCCGGAACCAGCCCCTCTTGGCCGGCGGGGGCGGCGCCTGGGGCGACGGCGGCGCGTCCCGCGGGGCCGCGGCCCCGCCGAACGGGGGCAGCGACCTGAACCCGTCGTCGAACGTCACCGTCGGCGCGATCCGCCGCAGGGCCGCACGGACGAGGGTGAGCGGGTGGTCGGGGAAGCGCCCGTCCCACCGCTCGTCGTCGCCCGCGTGGGACGGCAGCCCGCCGATCTGCCCCGTCACGTACGGGTGCGGCCGGAAGTAGGCGGCCGGGCCCACCTCGGCCATCACCATCGCCTCCCGCATCCCGGTCGTGGCGCCCTCGGCCGCCTGGACCTTCACCACCGCGCTGCACGCCTCCCGGGGAACGGTGAGGCTGCCGATGAAGCCCTGCCCGGGCCGGCCGCCCAGAGGCGCCTTCACGAGTTGGCGGACGGCCGGCAGGCCGTCCACCGTGCCGGGGGCGGCCTCGATCAGGCCGCCGCCGGCCTCCGCCGTGAACCGCGCCAGCCCCTCCCGCAGCCGGGCGAACTCGTGCAGGGGAGCCGGCAGATCCGGCACCAGGGGGAAGAAGTGGACCGACAGCAGCACTCCCGCGGCGTCGGACCACACCCCCGGCTCGTGCTCGGTGAACCCGCTGAGGTCCAGGCCGGTCAGCGGTGTCTCGGCGATCACGGTGACGGACTCTCCTCATCGTCGTCCCAGCAGGCGAAGTGTGCGTACTCCACCGGGTCGTCCTCCTCGTCGAAGGAGCACAGCCCCGGCGTGGCGAACCTGCCGCGCTGCCAGGCCAGCAGCGTGTCGACCAGCCCCCGCTCCAGCGGCGGGCCCTGGTCCGCGTGCCGCGGCCAGAAGATCAGCGGCCAGGCGTCCGGATCGTCGCCCTCGGTGAGCCAGCCCAGGTAGTCGCCGTCGATGGAGTCGGCGAACGGCAGGAAGCCGCCCGGTGCGGGGAAGACCGCCAGCGGATACCACTCGGCGTGGCCCTCCCGCAGCGACTCGTACGCCTCCAGGACCTCCTCGACGAACGCGGTGAAGCGCGGCGCGTGCGTGCGCAGCGGGTCCCGGAAGCGCAGCCAGCCGCTCCAGCATCCGGCTCCGTACAGCTCCATGACCCGCCGGTACTCGCCCGGCAGCCCGACGCCGAGCTGCTCGGCGAGCCGTTCCCAGCCGCCGTCGCCGAGCCGCGGCCGGGTGGGCGGCGGGGTCAGCAGGCGCAGGGCGTCGAGTCCCGTGCCGCTCTCCAGCGCGATCGTGCGCTCGGCGGGGGAGAGCCGGGGCTCTATAGGGGCGGGCGGGGTCCAGGGGCGGGCCGTGCCCAGGAAGGCGGTGCGGGCGACCGTGCCCGGCAGCGGGCCGATCAGGGGGCCGGGCGGGGAGGGCGCTTCCCAGCCTTCGCGGACGGTGTGCCGCAGATACCCGGTGAGCGTGAGGTCGTAGCGGTGCCAGGGAAGCAGGCCGTTGCCGGGGACGCCGTCGGTGTGCCGCACGACGACCGTCCACGCGTCGGGGTCGTCGGACGCCGAGGTGTCCCAGAAGAGGTCGTCGCCGGCCCGGCTGGTGCCCCAGGCGAGCAGCCCGCCGGGCTCCGGATGGACCGCGGGCCGCTCGTCCCGGGGCAGCGCGCGCCGTGCGATGCGGGCCTCGCGGTGGGTCGCGCGCAGCCAGTCGCCGTAGTCGAAGCGCGTGTCGGCGCACGGCACGTGGATCCACAGGAAGTCCCCGAAGTCGACCGGCCCGTACCGTTCGGCGAGCAGCCGGTAGTCCTCCGGCAGCCGGGTGCCGAGCCACTCCTGCACGGCCGCCCAGTCGACGGCCACCGGCGCCGGCGGGCGCACGGGGTGCGGTGCGACGAAACCCGGGAGGCCTGCGGGGCCGCAGGGGCTTGACGGGTCGGGGTGGGCCGGGGGGTGCAGGGCCACGGGCGTCCTCCGGCCTTCCGGGATCAAGATCGACAGGGGGCGATTCTGCCACCCGGGGCGTGGGCTGCGCATGGATTGCATAAACGTGCAGCGAAACGTATAGTCATGCCATCCAGGAGGAGGAGTCATGGTGGTACGTGCGGCGGTGGCCGGAGCGAGCGGGTACGCGGGCGGAGAGCTGCTGCGCCTGCTCCTCGCGCACCCCGAGATCGAGATCGGCGCCCTGACCGGCCGTTCCAACGCCGGTCAGACGCTCGGCGGGCTCCAGCCGCACCTGCTGCCGCTGGCCGACCGCGTGCTCCAGGAGACCGCCCCCGAGGTGCTCGCCGGACACGACGTCGTCTTCCTCGCGCTCCCGCACGGCCAGTCCGCCGCCGTGGCCGAACAGCTCGGCCCGGACGTCCTCGTCGTCGACATGGGCGCCGACTTCCGGCTGAGGGACGCGGCCGACTGGGAGCGGTTCTACGGCAGCGCGCACGCCGGGACGTGGCCGTACGGCCTCCCCGAACTGCCGGGCGGCCGCGCCGCGCTGGAGGGGTCCAAGCGCATCGCGGTCCCCGGCTGCTACCCCACGGCCGTCTCGCTGGCCCTGTTCCCCGCGTACGCCGCCGCCCTGGTCGAGAACGAGGCCGTGATCGTGGCCGCCTCGGGCACCTCCGGCGCGGGCAAGGCCGCCCGGACGCACCTGCTTGGCTCCGAGGTCATGGGCTCCATGTCGCCCTACGGCGTGGGCGGCGTCCACCGGCACACCCCCGAGATGATCCAGAACCTCAGCGCGGCGGCGGGCGAGCCGGTGACGGTGTCCTTCACACCGACCCTCGCGCCCATGTCCCGCGGCATCCTCGCCACGTGCAGCGCCAAGGCCCGGCCCGGCGTCGGCGCGGAAGCCGTCCGCGCCGCCTACGCCAAGGCCTACGCCGACGAACCGTTCGTCCACCTCCTCCCCGAGGGGCAGTGGCCCGCCACGGCGTCCGTCTACGGTTCCAACGCCGTCCAGGTGCAGGTCGTCCACGACGAGGCCGCGGGCCGCGTCATCGCCGTCAGCGCCATCGACAATCTGACCAAGGGCACCGCGGGCGGCGCCCTTCAGAGCATGAACATCGCCCTGGGACTCGACGAGAGCACCGGGCTTTCCACGACCGGAGTCGCCCCGTGAGCGGCGCACCCGCGGCCACCGGGCCGCGGACGACGACGATCGCCGCCGCGCCGCGCCGCGCGGCCGCAGAAGCGAACGAGGAGATGCAGTGAGCGTCACGGCAGCCAAGGGATTCACGGCGGCGGGCATCGCCGCCGGGATCAAGGAGAACGGCAACCCGGACCTGGCCCTCGTGGTCAACACCGGGCCGCGCCGAGCGGCCGCCGGCGTCTTCACCTCCAACCGCGTCAAGGCCGCGCCCGTCCTGTGGTCCGAGCAGGTCCTCAAGGGCGGCCAGGTGAGCGCGGTGGTCCTCAACTCAGGCGGCGCCAACGCCTGTACGGGCCCGAAGGGCTTCCAGGACACCCACGCGACCGCCGAGCAGGCCGCCGAGGTGCTCGGGCACAACGCGGCCGAGGTCGCCGTGGCCTCGACCGGCCTCATCGGCGTCCTGCTGCCCATGGACAAGCTGCTGCCGGGCGTCCGGGCCGCCGCCGCACAGCTGTCCGAGCACGGCGGCGAGAAGGCCGCCATCGCCATCAAGACCACCGACACCGTCCACAAGACGTCCGTGGCCCAGGGCGACGGCTGGACCGTCGGCGGCATGGCCAAGGGCGCGGGCATGCTCGCCCCCGGCCTCGCCACCATGCTGGTCGTCCTCACCACCGACGCCGACGTCGACGGCGACACCCTGGACAAGGCGCTGCGCGACGCCACCCGGGTCACCTTCGACCGGGTCGACTCCGACGGCTGCATGTCCACCAACGACACCGTGCTGCTGCTCGCCTCGGGCGCCGCCGAGGTCACCCCCGGATACGAGGAGTTCGCCGCCGCCGTGCGCGCCGTCTGCGACGACCTCGGCCAGCAGCTCATCCGCGACGCCGAGGGCGCCAGCAAGGACATCAGGGTCGAGGTGGTGGGGGCGGCCAGCGAGGACGACGCCGTCGAGGTGGGCCGCTCCATCGCCCGCAACAACCTCCTCAAGTGCGCCATCCACGGCGAGGACCCCAACTGGGGCCGCGTGCTCTCCGCGATCGGCACGACGAAGGCCGCCTTCGAGCCCGACCGGCTGAACGTCGCCATCAACGGCGTCTGGGTGTGCAAGAACGGCGGCGTCGGCGAGGACCGCGACAAGGTCGACATGCGCTACCGCGAGGTGCACATCGTCGCCGACCTCGCCGCCGGGTCCGAGACGGCCACGATCTGGACCAACGACCTGACCGCCGACTACGTCCACGAGAACAGCGTCTACTCCTCATGAGCAACGTGACCCGCAAACACACCGCGCTTCCCAAGGCGCAGATCCTCATCGAGGCGCTGCCCTGGCTGGTCCGCCACAACGGCAGGACCGTCGTCATCAAATTCGGCGGCAACGCCATGATCGACGACGACCTCAAGGCCGCCTTCGCGCAGGACGTCGTCTTCCTGCACCACGCCGGCCTCAAGCCGGTCGTCGTGCACGGCGGCGGCCCGCAGATCAGCGCCGCCCTCGACAAGCACGGCATCGTCAGCGAGTTCAAGGCCGGCCTGCGCGTCACCACCGAGGACGCCATGGACGTCGTACGGATGGTGCTCGCCGGGCACGTGCAGCGCGAGCTGGTCGGCCTGCTCAACGAGCACGGTCCGCTCGCCGTCGGACTGACCGGCGAGGACGCCCACACCATCACCGCCACCAGGCACCGGCCCGAGATCGACGGCGAGCCGGTCGACATCGGACGGGTCGGCGAGATCACCGCGATCGACACCGGAGCCATCGAGGCCCTGCTCGCCGACGGCCGCATTCCGGTCGTCTCCTCGATCGCCCGCTCACAGGACGACGGACATGTCTACAACGTCAATGCTGATACGGCGGCTGCGGCACTCGCTGCTGCTCTGGGCGCCGAGACCCTCATGGTCCTCACGGACGTCGAGGGACTCTACGAGGACTGGCCGAACAGCGACGAGGTGATCAGCCGCCTCACGGCCGCGCAGCTGGAGAAGCTGCTGCCGGACCTCAGCTCCGGCATGGTCCCGAAGATGGAGGGCTGTCTGCACGCCGTCCGCAACGGCGTGAATACCGCCCGGGTCATCGACGGACGGGTCCAGCACTCGATCCTGCTGGAGATCTTCACCGACGAAGGAATCGGCACGATGGTCGTGCCCGACGGACAGGGGGAGCCGTGAGCGACGCTAACCAGGAGCTGACCGCGCGCTGGCAGGACGCGTTCATGCACAACTACGGCACCCCGCTGCTGCCCCTGGTGCGCGGCGCGGGCAGCCGGGTCTGGGACGCCGACGGCAAGGAGTACCTCGACTTCGTCGGCGGCATCGCCGTCAACGCGCTCGGCCACGCCCACCCGGCCGTCGTGGACGCGGTGAGCCGGCAGATCGCGTCCCTCGGCCACATCTCCAACTTCTTCATGGCCGAGCCGACGGTCGCCCTCGCCGAACGGCTGCTCCAGCACTTCGGACGGGACGGCAGGGTCTTCTTCTGCAACTCCGGCGCCGAGGCCAACGAGGCCGCCTTCAAGATCGGCCGGCTGACCGGGCGCACGCACGTCGTCGCCACCGAGGGCGCCTTCCACGGCCGGACCATGGGAGCCCTCGCGCTCACCGGACAGCAGGGCAAGCGCGAGCCGTTCCTGCCGCTGCCGGGCGACGTCACCCACGTGCCGTTCGGTGACGCGCAGGCCCTTGCCGCCGCCGTCACCGAGGAGACCGCTCTCGTCGTCCTGGAGCCCGTCCAGGGCGAGCTGGGCGTCGTCGTCCCGCCCCCGGGCTACCTCAAGGCGGCCCGCGCCATCACCGCCGCGACCGGCGCGCTGCTCGTCCTGGACGAGGTGCAGACCGGTATCGGCCGGACCGGCAACTGGTTCGAGTACCAGGCCCACGAGGGCGTCCTGCCGGACGTCGTGACCCTGGCGAAGGGCCTCGGCGGCGGACTCCCGCTGGGCGCGACCGTCGCCTTCGGCCGGGCGGCGGAACTTCTCCAGCCCGGCCAGCACGGCACGACGTTCGGCGGCAACCCTGTCGCCTGCGCCGCCGGGCTCGCCGTGCTCGACACCATCGAGAACGAGGGGCTGCTGGAGAACGTCAAGCGGCAGAGCGAGTCGCTGCGGGACGGGATCACGGGTACCGGCCACCCGTTGATCGATTATGTCCGGGGCGCGGGTCTCCTCCTGGGTATCGTGCTCACCGAGCCCCTCGCGCCCCAGGTGCGGCAGGCGGCTCAGGAGGCCGGGTTCCTGGTGAACGCGCCCGCCCCCGACGTCGTCCGGCTGATGCCGCCGCTGAACCTGCGCGACGACGAGGCGGAGGCGTTCCTGCGGGCACTTCCCGGCATCCTCGACGCAGCGAACGGGGACGGATCCGGGGAATGAGACGACGATGAGCCAGGCGCAGGACCATGACCAGGCCGGGGCGGGTGGCACCGCCGCCGTGCCGCAGACCCGCACCGCGCGTCACCGCCGGATCGTGGACATCCTCAACCGGCAGCCGGTGCGCTCGCAGAGCCAGCTGGCGAAGCTGCTGGCCGACGACGGGCTGAGCGTCACGCAGGCGACGCTGTCGCGGGATCTGGACGAGCTGAACGCCGTCAAGATCCGCAACAACGACGGCGACCTCATCTACGCCGTGCCCAGCGAGGGGGGTTTCCGGACGCCGCGGGCGCCGCTCGGGGAGTCGGCGAAGGAGGAGCGCATGCGGCGGCTGTCGCAGGAGCTGCTCATCTCCGCGGAGGCGTCCGCCAACCTCGTGGTCCTGCGGACCCCTCCGGGGGCCGCCCAGTTCCTCGCCTCGGCCATCGACCAGGCGGAGCTGCACGACATCCTCGGCACCATCGCGGGCGACGACACGCTGCTGCTCATCAGCCGGGAGCCGGCGGGCGGGCAGGCGCTGGCGGACCATCTGCTGCGGTTGGCGCAGAACGGTCACTGAGGGTGCCGTTGCGGCGCTGTGGCGGTGGGTGACGCCGGTCTTGGTGTCGGGTGCGGGTGGGTGGGGTTTTGCGCAGTTCCCCGCGCCCCTGAGGGGGTGGTGCCGGGTGTCGTTCGCCGGTGTGGGTGGGTGGGGGCTGGTCGCGCAGTTCCCCGCGCCCCCGGGTGGGTGACGCCGGTCTTGGTGTCGGGTGCGGGTGGGTGGGGGCTGGGGGGCGTGGCTTCCCGCGCCTTCCCTTTTTTGGTGCCTGGTGGGCCGCCGGGGGAGGGGGCCGGCGGCGTTTCCGTGGGGGTCAGCCCAGGCGGCGGGCCAGGCCTCCTGTGCAGCGGACCTCGTCGCCCGCCGTGATCAGCAGCGCCTCGACGTCCGGGAGCGACTCCAGCCACGCCAGCGCCTCCCGCGACCCCATCGCGAACGCCGCCGTCGCCCAGCAGTCCGCCCAGGTCAGCCGGGGCGCCACCACGGTCACGGCCACCAGGTCCGTCACCGCGGAGCGGCCCGTGCGGGGGTCGACGATATGGGCGCCGCGTTCCGTCGTGCCCGAGGTGGCGACCGCCAGTTCGTCCGCGCCCGCCGCCGACACCACGGCCGCCAGGCCGCCCGGCCGCAAGGGGTCGGACACCCCGACCCGCCACGGCCGCTCCGGGCCGGGGACGCCCAGCAGCTGCACGTCCCCGCCGCCGTTGACGCTGACCCCGCTCGCGCCGGCCGCCGAGATCAGCCGGGCCGCGCGCTCGGCGGCCCAGCCCTTGACGACGCCGGTCGGGTCCAGCCGGCCCTGGTAGCGCATGCTGAACCAGCCCTCGCTGACCCGCTCCGCCTCCTCGCCCAGCGCCAGCACCTCGGCGACCTCGGGATCGCACTCCCCGACGGTCAGTTCACCGCGCGCCAGCCGGGACACCTGGCTGTGCTCGCGGTAGGTGCTGAACACCTCGTTCACCCGGTGCAGGGAGGCGATCGCCTCCTCCAGCGCCGTCCGCACCGGCTCGGGCTCGCCGCCGCGGACGTCGAAGGAGAAGACGGTCCCCATGACCTCTTCGGCATGCCGCACCACGGCGGGGGCGGGCGCGGGCTCCGTCACGGTGTCAGCCACCGGCCTGGTCCAGCGCCGACTGCAGCGACTTCTTGTAGCCCTCGCTGGTGTAGGTGGCGCCGGAGACGGAGTCGATGTCGGCGCTGCCCTTGGCGACGGCCTCCTGGTTGAGCTTGGGGACGGAGAGTTCCGTCTTCTGGTCGCTGGTGCCGCCCTTGGGGGCCTGGACCGCCTCGGCCTTGGTGATCTTGCCGCCGGCCACCGTGATCCGGACCTGGACCGGTCCGTACTGCGTCTGCTGGACGGCGCCCGTGACGGTCTTGGCCTGTGCGGACCCGGAGGAGGCTCCCGCGCTCCCGGAGCCCGACGCGGAGCCCGACCCCGAGCCGCCCTTCGCCTTCGCCTGGTCCAGCGCCGACTGCAGCGACTTCTTGTAGCCCTCGCTGGTGTAGGTGGCGCCGGAGACGGAGTCGATGTCGGCGCTGCCCTTGGCGACGGCCTCCTGGTTGAGCTTGGGGACGGAGAGTTCCGTCTTCTGGTCGCTGGTGCCGCCCTTGGGGGCCTGGACCGCCTCGGCCTTGGTGATCTTGCCGCCGGCCACCGTGATCCGGACCTGCACGGTTCCGTACTGCGTCTGGACCGCCGCGCCGGTGAAGGCGCCCGAGGCCTGCGCGCTGCCCGGCCCCTGGGAGGCCCCGGACCCCGGCCGGGCGCTCGCGTTCGCCTTGTCGATCGCCGACTGCAGCGACTTCTTGTAGCCCTCGCTGGTGTAGGTCGCCCCCGAGACGGTGTCGATGTCGGGGCTCTGCTCGGCGACGACGGCGGCGTTCAGTCGGGGCACCGCGAGCGCGGTCTTCTGGTCGCTGGTGCCGCCCTTGGGGGCCTGGACCGCCTCCGCCTTGGTGATCTTGTTGGCGACCACGGTGATCCGGACCTGCACGGCCCCGTACTGCGTCTGGACGGCGTCGCCGGTCATCGTGCCGGTCACGGGCGCGCCGGCTCCGCCCTGCGCCGCCTCCTGCGCCGCCGCCGCGCCCGCCCCCGAGCCCGCGGCCTGCGCGGAAGCGGGGTCGGACGACGGCTTCAGCGACAGCAGCAGCACGATCCCTGACACGGTGGCGGCGGTGGCCAGCACGACCCGCCGAAGAGGGTGGCTCTTCCTCATCGCTTACTGAGCTCCTGGTTCCGGTTGGTGGCGAGGTTCCCGTGCGTACGGGTCGCTCACATCTCGAACGACTCGTGGTGGATGCGGCGGGCGGGAACCCCGGCGCCGCGCAGTGCCTCGAACACACCCTGGGCGAACCCGTTCGGCCCGCACATGAAGACGTCGTGGTTCTCGATGTCGGGGATCTTGCGCTGGAGGGACTCCGCCGAGATGTCGGGGCGCTCCCCGTCGGGGCTGTTGACCGCGTACATCAGCCGCGCCCCGCGCTCGTCGGCGATCTTCGCCAGCTCGTCCCACAGGGCCAGGTCCTGGGTGCTGTTGGCCCGGTAGAGGAGGGTGATGTCACCGGCTCCGCCCGGCAGTGTCTCGAACAGCGCCCGCATCGGCGTGATCCCGACCCCGCCGGCCACCAGCAGCACCTTGCCGCGGCTGCGCCGGGACGCCGTCATCGCGCCGTACGGGCCCTCGGCCCACACCTTGGTGCCGGGCGTCAGCTCGCGCAGCGCCGCGCTGTGGTCGCCGATCGCCTTGACGGTGATCCGCAGCAGCTCCGGGCGGGGCGCCGCCGACAGCGAGTACGGGTGGGAGCTGAGGCGCATCCCCGGCGCCATGAACCGCCAGCGGAAGAACTGTCCGGCCTCCGCGCCCATCCGGTGCAGCTTGCGGCCGCCGATGAGCACGGACACGATGCCCGGCGTCTCCTCGATGACGGCCTCGACGTACATGCGGTGACGCAGGTTCAGCCGGAGCGGGGTGACGACGCGGTACCAGACCACGAGCGCGGTGACCGATCCGTACAGCGCGTACCAGGCGGTCTTCGCCGTCGGCTCGACGGCGAAGTCGTTGCCGGTGGTGATCTGGTGCCAGAAGGTCAGGAACACGGCCCCGTACGTCAGCAGGTGGATGTGGTACCAGGTGTCGTACGGCATCCGCCGGCGCACCGGCGCGATCGAGACCAGCCCGATCAGCAGGAAGAGCCCGGTGCCGATGGCCGCCTTGCCCATGTCGGGCAGCTGCTCGACGGAGTCGACCGTCTGCTGGACGATGTCCCCCAGCGTCTTGCCGGCCTGTAGTGCGTAGCCCCACATGATGAGGAAGACGTGCGCGAAGACCAGGCAGAGCGTGTAGCGGCCGCTCATCGCGTGCCAGCGGGCGACGCGGTCCGAGCCCACCCGCCGCTCCAGCGCGGGCACCCGCGCCATCTGGAGCACGACGAGCGCCATCAGGTACCCGGCGAGCAGCCCGGTGATCCGTCCCGCGTTGAGGATCTTGCTGTTGTCGTCCGCGATGTTCGGCGTGTTGCTCCACCACAGCCACAGCACGCCCGCCGCGCCCGCCCACACGGCGAGCAGCAGCGGAACGGCCGGTGAGCGGCGCGGACGGATGCGGCGCATCGTCTGGCGGCGGGCGGCACGGCCGCCGGCGATCGTCGTGGTCACTGTTCCTCCGTGGGTACTGACCCTTGGCCCTCAGATACGGGCCGCGGGCGCGGAGCGTTCAGCGGCGCGCCGAGACGTCGGGAGCGTTCCGGGAGCGGGGCGACCGCCGGTAACCCGTGCTCGGGCGCTGTGTGCGGGCCCGCACCGCGCCGGGAGCGCGGCGGCTCAGTACCGGGTGATCGCCGTCGGCCCCGCGGACGTGCCGATCGCGATGTGCGGACGCCCGTCCGGCCGCGCCCAGGCGAGGATCCGGCGCAGCGCGTCCGCGGGAGCCGACACACAACCCGCCGTCGCTCCCCGCCCGTCGACGTGCAGGAAGATCCCCGCCCCGCGACCGCGCACGGGCCTGTCGTAGTTGAACCCGATGACGAACGCGTGGGCGTACTGCGTCCGGTAGGTCACCAGATGCTCGGACTCGGCGGCACGGCAGTCCGCGGGCCGCGGTCGGACCCACCGGTTGTAGGAGCTGGACGCGTTGTCCTGACACCACCAGGAGTCCTGCCGCACGGGACGGTACGGGTACGTCGTCCCGCGCGGCGCGGACCGCAGCCCGAAGGCGAACGGGAGGCCGTACAGGCCCGTCGGCGTGGTGTTCGTGCCCTGGCGGCGGGCAGCCCCCTCGACCAGCCCGTTCGCGCCGAACCGGGCCGGGGCGGATCCGGCGCGCACCCAGCGGCCGCCCCGCAGGTCCCACCAGGCGAGCGTGCCCGAGGCCCCGTCCGCCTTCGGGGCCACGGCGGTGATCAGCTGGGTGCCCCCGCCGGTGGCCGCCATCCGCGCGGGCAGCGGCGCGCCGGCGCCGGGAGGCGGGGCGGCCGGGCCGGAGTGCGCGGCGGCGGCGCCGGGCGGGAGCAGCGACGGCCACAGGAGGACGGCGGCGATGACGGCGATGACGGCGGGGGAGCGCATGATCAGAAGCTAGGCGCGGGCTCCGGCGTCGGCAGGCGGGGTGGGCCGACCGTGGACCCCGGCGTCCGGGCGGGGGGAGGTCAGATCGGGCTCAGGGGCAGCGGCAGGCCGGGCAGGCCGTCCAGGCTCGTGGCGATGTGGTCCTTCTTCGCGAAGTAGGCGCTGAGCGAGTCGTCGTCCTCCCGCGCGAACCGCCTGCCGTGCAGCTCGCGGTCCTCGTCGTACGTCATGAACGGCACCGCGTATCCGCAGCTGTCCCGGACGAGTTCGGCGTGCACGACGATGATCGCGCGCAGCCCGTGCCGGGTCGGATCGATGTCGGGGAAGCGGGCGAGCAGCTCCCGGAAGCGGGGGTCGTCGCGGAAGACCGGCTCCCCCCGCCCGTGCACCCGCACGATGTTCGGCGGGCCCTGGAAGGCGCACCACATCAGCGTGATCCGGCCGTTCTCGCGCAGGTGCGCGACGGTCTCCGAGGTGGATCCGGCGAAGTCGAGGTAGGCCACGGTGTGCTCGTCGAGCACCGCGAACGAACCCTTGAGTCCCTTGGGGGAGAGGTTGACCGTGCCCTCGCCCGCCAGCGGCGCGGTCGCGGTGAAGAAGAGGGGCTGCTCCTCGATGAACGTCCGGAGCCTGCCGTCTATGCGCTCGTAAGTCTTTCCCATGTCTAATGATTATCCGGGAAAGCCCTTCGGGTGTCTAAGGAGATACGGGATCCGTCCTTCTGGCTCCGCGCGGCCCGGAGTGTGCGACGGGGAGGGTGCGACCGGGAGGGTGCGGACGGGCAGGCGGCCGCCCCGGCCCGGGTCCCTCCGGGCGGGGCGGCCACCGGGCCTGTCACGTCACTTGTTCAGCGTGCAGGCGGCGAGGACGTTCAGCCCCTGCGGCTTGGTCCCCTTGCGGCCGATCGAGATGGCGATGCGGTCGATGGTGGACTCGCGCTTGCCCTTCAGCGGGCCGAGGATCGCGTTCTGCACGAAGTTGGGGCCGCCCTGGCCGACCGTGTTCTTCAGCCGGGTGTTGGCCTCGTTGATCTGCGTCTGGAGCAGGGCGAGGTTGCGGTCGACCTCGGCCTTGGCGGTGGCGGGCACGGCCGGCAGCTGCGAGGCGACGTCCGGGCACGTGATCGTGCCGACCGCACCGGCGTTGCCCGCGTTCCCGGCGTTGTTGTTGCCCTTGTTGCCCTGGTTCCCGGCATTGCCGTTGTTGCCGTTGTTCCCCGCGTTGCCGTTGTTCCCGGCGTTGCCGTTGTTGCCCGTCGCGGGAGCGGCCGCGCCGCCGCCGTCGAGGGCGCACGGAGCCAGCGCGTCGAGGCCGGCCGGCTTGGCGGCGGTGCGGCCGATCGCCGTGGCGATGCGGTTGACGGTCGAGACGCGCTTGTCCTTCAGCGGGCCGAGGATCGCGTTCTGCACGAAGTTGGGGCCGCCCTGGCCCACGGTGTTCTGCAAGCGCGTGTTGGCCTCGCTGATCTGCGTCTGAAGGAGGGCGAGGTTGCGGTCGACCTCGGCCTTCGCGGAGGCGGGGACGGCCGGCAGCTTCGAGGCCACGTCCGGGCACGTGATGGTGCCGGGACCGGCGGCGAGCGTCTGGGCGTTGGTCGCGCCGCCGCCCTCGGACTCCCCGGCCAGGGCGGTGTTCACCACGACCGCACCGGTCAGAGCCACGGCGACGGCGCCGCCGATGATCGCCACGCGACGCTTGTTGTACTTGGGAAGAGCCCTGGACATGCGGTTGCCTCACTTGGGTCAGGAGTGGGTGTGTTCAACGCGGCGCCGGCGTTCAGGGGTGAGTACGGGTAAGCGGTTGCCATTGTTCAAGGCGTCTTCGAAAAGTCTTCGGGAGAGGGTGGGAGTCTCTGGGGGGCGGGGTCGGATTGACGAATCATGCATAGGTCTGCATACTCATGCATAACGTTGAGGTGCAGCGGTGAGGAGCAGCGCAAGTGAGCAGCAACAGCGGTGACGTAAGGCTCTGGGGCGGCCGTTTCGCCGACGGTCCGGCCGAGGCCCTGGCCAAGCTGTCCGCGTCCGTCCACTTCGACTGGCGGCTCGCGCCCTACGACATCGCCGGGTCCCGCGCCCACGCGCGGGTCCTGCACAAGGCGGGTCTGCTCACCGACGACGAGCTGACCCGGATGCTCGACGGACTCGACCGGCTGGAGTCGGACGTCGCCGACGGCTCCTTCGTGGGCACGATCGCCGACGAGGACGTCCACACCGCCCTGGAGCGGGGCCTTCTGGAGCGCCTCGGCCCCGACCTCGGCGGCAAGCTGCGTGCGGGCCGTTCCCGCAACGACCAGGTCGCCACCCTGTTCCGGATGTACCTGCGCGACCACGCACGGATCATCGGCGGCCTGCTCGCCGAGCTCCAGGACGCCTTCGTCGGCCTGGCGGAGGCCCACCCGGACGTCGCGATGCCCGGCCGCACCCACCTCCAGCACGCCCAGCCGGTCCTCTTCGCCCACCACGTCCTCGCCCATGTGCAGGCGCTGTCCCGGGACGCCGAGCGGCTGCGCCAGTGGGACGAGCGCACGGCCGTCTCGCCGTACGGCTCCGGCGCGCTCGCCGGCTCCTCCCTCGGCCTGGACCCGGAGGCGGTCGCCGAGGACCTCGGCTTCGAGCACGGCAGCGTCGGCAACTCCATCGACGGCACGGCCTCACGCGACTTCGTCGCCGAGTTCGCCTTCATCACCGCGATGATCGGCGTGAACCTCTCCCGGATCGCCGAGGAGGTCATCATCTGGAACACGAAGGAGTTCTCCTTCGTCACCCTGCACGACGCGTTCTCCACGGGCTCGTCGATCATGCCGCAGAAGAAGAACCCCGACATCGCGGAGCTGGCCCGGGGCAAGAGCGGCCGCCTCATCGGCAACCTCACCGGACTGATGGCCACCCTCAAGGCCCTGCCGCTGGCCTACAACCGCGACCTCCAGGAGGACAAGGAGCCGGTCTTCGACTCCTGCGACCAGCTGGAAGTCCTGCTGCCCGCCTTCACCGGCATGATCGCCACCCTCACCGTGCACCGCGAGCGCATGGAAGAACTGGCCCCGGCCGGGTTCTCCCTGGCCACCGACATCGCCGAGTGGCTGGTCAAGCAGGGTGAGCCGTTCCGCGTCGCGCACGAGGTGGCCGGCGAGTGCGTCAAGGTCGCCGAGGCCGACGGCAAGGAACTCGACGAGCTGACGGACGAGCAGTTCGCGAAGATCTCCGCCCGGCTCACCCCCGAGGTGCGCTCGGTCCTCAACGTCCCCGGCGCCCTCGCCTCCCGCGACGGCCGCGGCGGCACCGCGCCCAGCGCGGTCGCCGTCCAGCTCGCCGAGGTCAAGCGGAACGTGGCGGCCCAGCACGAGTGGGCCACGGCCAAGGCGAAGCGGTAGCCGGCGGTCCGCGCCGCCCTCCGGCCCGTCGTCCGAGGCCCATGGCCGAGGGTCGGGGGGCCGTCCAGGGCTGAGGCCGAGGCCCGGGGTCCGGGCCCGGGGTCCGGGGCCGCGGGATACGTTGGTCGGGAGCCGTACCGGAGCCGACCCCCACGGAGCCCGCGATGCCCTTCGCCCGCCTGGCCGCCGCAACGACCCCCACCTGCCACATCGGCTTCGGCCTCGCCGCCGTCGGCCGTCCCGGCTACATCACCCTCGGCCGGGACGAGGACCTCGGGGCGGACCGCAGCGCCGAGGCGTTGCGCGCCCGCACCCATGAACTCCTCGACGCGGCCTACGCCCAGGGCGTGCGCTACTTCGACGCGGCCCGCTCCTACGGCCGTTCCGAGGAGTTCCTGGCCGACTGGCTGAAGGCCCGGCCCGACGTCGCCGACGTCGTCGTCGGCAGCAAGTGGGGCTACACCTACACCGCCGGCTGGACCACGGACGCGGAGCGGCACGAGGTCAAGGACCACGGGCTCGCCACCTACGAACGGCAGCGCGCCGAGACGGCCGCACTGCTCGGCGACCGGCTCGACCTCTACCAGATCCACTCGGTGACCCCGGACAGTCCGGCCCTCACCGACAAGGAACTCCACGCGAAGCTGGCCGAGGCCGCCGCCGGGGGACTCACCGTCGGCTTCTCGACCAGCGGGCCCGAGCAGGCCGCCGCCGTCCGCGCCGCGCTGGCCGTCACGGTCGACGGCGAACCCCTCTTCCGCACCGTCCAGTCGACGTACAACGCGCTGGAGACCTCGGCCGGCCCCGCCCTCGCAGAGGCGCACGAGGCCGGCCTCACGGTGATCGTGAAGGAGGGCATGGCCAACGGCCGTCTCGCCGGTCCCCAGGCGCCGGACGTCCTGCGACAGGTCGCCGCCGAGACCTCCCTCGGGTGCGACGCCGTGGCCCTCGCCCTGGTCCTGCGCAGGCCCTGGGCCGGCGTCGTCCTCTCCGGCGCCGCGACCGCCGCCCAGCTCGCCTCCAACCTGCACGCGGCCGTCGTCGACCTGGACGACGACCAGCTGGAGCGGCTCGACGCCCTCGCCGAGGAGCCGCGCGCGTACTGGGAGCAGCGCGGCCGCCTGCCCTGGCACTGACGGAGTGGCCGCCCGCGGCGCACACCGGAACGCACTCACCCGGTATGAGGCGGATGTGCCCATGGTGAGACAAGAATGTCTCACATGGTTTATGGTTGTCTCATGGCCGTCGACCGAGACCACGTACTGCGCAGCGCAGCCGCCCTGCTGACCCGTAGATCCACCGCGACGATGGACGAGGTGGCCAAGGCGGCGGGCATCAGCCGCGCCACACTGCACCGGCACTTCGCCGGACGCGACGCGCTCGTCCGCGCCCTGGAGGCGCTCGGGATCGCCGAGTGCGAGTCCGCCCTGGACGCGGCCCGCCTCGACGACGGCCCGGCGAGCGACGCGGTGCGCAGGCTGATCGCCGGGATCGAGTCCGCCGCCGGGCTGCTCGCCTTCCTCTACACCGAGAACCAGCTGTTCGAGGGCGAGGAGCAGAACGAGGGCTGGACCCGGATCGACGACCGGATCTCCGCCCTCTTCCGGCGCGGTCAGCTCGGCGGGGAGTTCCGCATCGACCTGACGCCGGCCTGGCTCACCGAGGCCCTGTTCGGCCTGCTGGCCTCGGGCGTCTGGATGGTGCAGAGCGGCAAGGGCGCGCCGAGGGACTTCCCGGGCATGGTCGTCGAACTGCTGCTCGGCGGAGCACTCCGGCACCCCGCGCTCCCACACGACCCGACGCCCCACGAGCCGGCCCCGCACGACGACGCTCCCCGCGATCCCGCATGACGAAGAGAGGAACCATGACCAGCACCCTGCGGCCGACGGCCACGACGGAGGCGGTGAGGCGCCCGGACCGCTGGCTCGCGCTCTCCGTCCTCGTGCTCGCCGTGCTGCTGGTGGCCGTCGACGCGACCGTCCTCGGTCTCGCGACCCCCTACATCAGCGCAGATCTGGCGCCCTCCGGCACCCAGTTGCTGTGGATCGGGGACGTCTACTCGTTCGTCATCGCCGGTCTGCTCGTCTCCATGGGCAGCCTCGGCGACCGCATCGGCCGCAAGCGGATCCTGCTCGCCGGGGCCACCGCGTTCGGGCTGATATCGGTCCTCAACGCCTACGCGACGTCCCCGGAGACGATGATCGCCGCCCGGGCGCTGCTCGGCGTGGCCGGCGCGACCCTGATGCCCGCCACCCTCGCCCTGATCCGCAACCTCTTCCACGACCCGCGCGAACGCAGCCTGGCGATCGGCATCTGGGGCGCGGCCGCCTCCGCCGGCACCGCGGTCGGGCCCGTCCTGGGCGGCTTCCTGCTGGAGCACTTCTGGTGGGGCTCGGTCTTCCTCATCAACGTGCCGGTGATGGTCGTCCTCGTCCTCGTGGGCGTCCGGACGCTCCCCGAGTCCCGCACCCCGCATCCGGGCCCCTGGGACCTGCCGAGCGTCCTGCTGTCGCTGTTCGGCATGATCGGCGTCGTGTACGCCGTGAAGGAGGCCGCCACCCACGGCTTCACCTGGGCCTCGACGGGCACGGGCCTGCTGGGCGCGGCGGCGCTGTTCGGCTTCGTCCGCCGCCAGCTGACCCTTCCGACGCCGCTGCTGGACATGCGGCTGTTCCGCAACCGCGGCTTCAGCGGCGCGGTGCTGGCCGACCTGCTGACCATCCTGGGCCTGTCCGGCCTGGTGTTCTTCCTCTCCCAGTACCTGCAACTGGTCCAGGGACGCGCTCCGTTCGAGGCGGGTCTGGCCGAACTGCCCGCGGCGGTCGGCGCGGTGGCGGCCGGGCTGGCGGCGGGCCGGGTCGCGCGCCGCTTCTCGGTGCGGGGCGCGGTCAGCGGCGGCCTCGCGGCGATCGGTCTCGCCCTCGCGGCCCTGACGACGGTCGGACCCTCCACCGGCTACCCGGTGCTGGGGGCCGTCCTGCTGGTGGTCGGCGTGGGCGCCGGAATCTCCTTCACGGTGACGGCCGACGTCATCCTGGGCTCGGTGCCGAAGGACCAGGCGGGAGCGGCGTCCGCGGTGTCGGAGACGGCGTACGAACTCGGCGCGGCCCTCGGCATCGCCGTGCTCGGCTCCATCGTGACGGGCGTCTACCGCGGCTTCCCGGCCCCGGCGGGCACTCCGCAAGGGGCGCACGAGTCGCTCGGGGGCGCGGTGGAGGCGGCCGGGCACATGCCGGCGGCCGCGGCGGGCGAGATGCTCGCATCGGCCCGCGGGGCGTTCGTGGACGGCCTGAGCACGGCGTCGGGGGTGGGCGCGGCGGTCCTGCTGGCCACGGCGGCGGCGGCCTGGTTCATGCTCCGCAACGAACACCTGGCCGACCACCCCTGAAACCCGCCCCGGCCCACGCCCACCAGGGGCGCGGGAAACGGCGCGCCCGGCCACGACGCCCCTGACGGCGCGGGTGGGGCTCCCGGCGGCCCCTTAGGGGCGCGGGGAACGGCGCGCCCAGCCACGAGGCACCCGCACCCGAAGACCGCCCCTGGCGCACCCGGCGGCCCTTTAGGGGCGCGGGGAACGGCGCGACAAACCACGACGCACCCGCACCCGAAGACCCGCCCCAGCGCACCCTTAGGGGCGCGGGGAACTGCGCGACAAGCCACGAGGCACCCGCACCCGAAAACCGCCCCCGGCGCACCGGCGCCCTCACCCGAGGCACCCGCACCAAGGACAACTCCCCGAGGACGAACCCCGCCCAACCGCCGGAGGCTTACGCCGCCTTCGCCTTCGTGGCGTACATGTCCACGTACTCCTGCCCGGACAGCAGCATGACCTCGGTCATCACGGAGTCCGTCACGGCCCGCAGCACGTAGCGGTCCCGGTCCATCCCGTCGTAGCGGGAGAACTCCATCGCCTCGCCGAAGCGCACGGTGACCCGCCCCGGCCGGGGCATTCCCGCGCCGCCCGGCTGGAGCTTGTCCGTGCCGATCATCGCGAACGGGACGACCGGCGCGCCGGTCATCAGCGTCAGCCGGGCGATCCCGGTGCGGCCACGGTAGAGCCGGCCGTCGGGGGACCGGGTCCCCTCGGGGTAGATGCCGAAGACCTTCCCCTCCTCCAGCACCCGGCGGCCGGTCATCAGCGCGGCCACGCCCCCGCGGCCGCCGTCGCGGTCCACCGGGATCATGCCCACCCCGGTGAAGAACCAGGCCATGAGACGGCCCTTCAGGGTCTTGCCGGTGACGTACTCGTCCTTGCCGATGAAGTACACCTGCCGGTCGCACACGAGCGGCAGGATCATCGAGTCGATGAAGGTCAGGTGATTGCCCGCCAGGATCACGGGGCCGTCGCCGGGAATGTGCTCCGCGCCCTCGACCTGTGGGCGGAACATCAGGCGCATGACCGGTCCGAGCACTGCCTTGATGAGCGCGAAGCGGGACAACGAGCCCTCCGATGTCAAGGGAAACGGTATGAGTATGTGCAGGTGAGGACTAGGACGATACTCGCGGCCGCGGACCCGGCGCACATCGGGTCACCCAGGTCTTACGCACTGTTGACGCACGAGCACCTGGACGGCCGAGCCGCCGCCCGTCCGTCACCCGCCCGGAACGTGCGCGAGACCGCCACGCAACCGCCACGAAACCGCCGGGCGGCCGCCGGGAGAACCGGGGGGCCGGGGCCGTCCGCGCGCCTCGTCCGCCCGGGACGGACCGACCGTCGTGGTCGGCCGGCCGCCGGTCCCGCGACCGTCGCCCCCGCGCCGCTGCCGCCGTCGGCCGCCGAGATGGCCGCCGTCGCCGTCACCGGACCGCGTTCCCCGGCGTGCCGCGGCGAATCCGTCCGGCCGGGCGGAGCCGACGATCCGTCACATCGCGGTACGCCCCGCCGCGCCTCCGTCGTACGTTCGTCGTACCTCCGTCGTACTTCTGCCGTAGGGGACACCCCGCCCCGATGTACGGCACACGCCATGCGCCGTCACCCGCGTGTTGGGGGCGCGGTCTCCCGGTGGTCATGTTCACGCCCCTACGATCGGCCCGCACGGACGAGCCGACGGCAGGAGGCCTCATGGGCACGCAGGGCACGCAGGGCACGCAGGGATCGAACCGGCAGGCGGGCGGGAGCGGCACCGGACGGCGGGCGCTTCTCGGCGCGGCCGTGCTCGGCGCCGCCGGAGGCGTCCTCGGCCTGTCGGGCGCCGCCGGAGCCGCCGAAGCCGCCCCGTCGCGGTCCGGGTCCGGCCGCGGCGGCGGGCTGCGGAGCCTGCCCGTGCCGACGATCATCGGCCACCGCGGCGCCAGCGGCTACCGCCCCGAGCACACCTTCGGCTCCTACGAACTGGCGCTCGACCTGGGCGCGGACATCGTCGAGGCCGGCGACCTGGTCCCGACCAGGGACGGCCACCTCGTCTGCCGCCACGAGCCGGAGATCGGCGGCACGACGGACGTCGCCGGCCACCCCGAGTTCGCCGCCCGCAGGACGACGAAGGTGCTCGACGGCGTCCCCACCACCGGCTGGTTCACCGAGGACTTCACCCTCGCCGAGCTGAAGACTTTGCGGGCCGTCGAGCGCATCCCGGCGAACCGCCCGCACAACACGCTCTACAACGGGCGCTGGGAGATCCCCACCTTCGAGGAAGTCCTGAAGTGGCAGGACGAGCAGACCCGCAAGCGCGGCAAGCAGGTGTGGATCTACCCCGAGACCAAGCACCCCACCTACTTCCGCAAGCTCGGCCTGGGCCTGGAGGAGCGGGTCGCCAAGCTGCTGCACAAGCACGGCAAGGACAGGAGGAACTCGCCGGTCGTCCTCCAGTCCTTCGAGCCCACCAGCATCCAGCGCCTCGACAAGCTGGTGGACAACCCCCTCGCCGTGCTCCTGTCCACCGCGGACTCCCGCCCCTGGGACTTCGTCGAGACCGGCGACCCGCGCACCGTCGCCGACCTGATCACCCGGGCCGGCCTGCGCGAGATCGCGGGCTACGCCCAGGGCATCGGCCCCACCCTCGACCTGGTCATCCCGAAGGACGCGGCCGGCAACCTCACCGAGCCGACCACCCTGGTGAAGGACGCCCACGCGGTCGGCCTGGTCCTGCACCCCTACACGATGCGCAACGAGAACCCCTTCCTGCCCGCCGACTTCCGCAAGGGCACGGACGCGGACGGATACGGCGACCCCTTCGGTGCCTTCCGCACCTACTTCGCCACCGGCATCGACGGCGTCTTCACGGACAACCCGGACACCGGAGTGCTCGCCCGCGCCGACTTCGTCAACGGCTGATTCCTCGTTGGAGTGACAGTCGACCGCCCGGGCAACCGCCGGCCCGGGCGGTCGCATCGTGGCGCATATGACGCACGACCTGCTCACCGCCCTGCGCCCGCTGCTCAACGCGGAGGCCTCAGCCGAGGCCCACGCCGCCGGCGCCGAACCCGCCGACCTCGAACAGGCGGTGTGGCTGCGCCTCCTGGAGCACCTCGCCACCGACGGCCCGCCGCGCGACCCGCAGAACTGGCTGCGCCGTGCCGTGCGCGCCGAGGCCCGTCGCACGCGCCGCACCGTCCGCCGTGAACAGCCCTACGCCGCCGACCCGGCCGAGGACGCCGAACGCGGTCCCGAGCAGCTCGCCCTGACCGCCGCCCGGCACCGCGCACTGCGGGAGGCCGTGCACCGCCTGCCCGGCCGCTGCTCCCGTCTGCTCCAGGCCCTGCTGTCGCCGGACGACCTCACCTACCGCGAGATCGCGGGGAAGTTGGGTATCTCACAGGGCAGTCTCGGACCGGAACGTTCCCGATGTCTGGGATGTCTGCGGCGTTTGCTTCCGCCGGAGGTTGCGGCCCGCGAAGCGCGGGGATAGGAGTGGGGGACCACAGGCGATCAGGTGAGCGGGAGGCGTGCGCACATGGGCATGAGCGTGACCATCTCGGTGGCGGGCGAGCAGGACACCGAGCAGATCTTCAGGCTGCAGTACCTGTGCTTCCAGAGCGAAGCCGCGCTGTACGGCAACTACCGCATCGCCCCCCTCGTCCAGACCCTCGCGTCCGTGCGCGAGGAACTCGCCACCGACTGCGTCTTCGTGGCCCGGCTGGGCGACGAGGTGGTCGGCTGCGTACGCGGCAACCTCACCGAGGACGGCGCCGCCGCCATCGGAAAGCTCTGCGTCCACCCGCGTCTGCAGGGGCACGGCATCGGCGCCAGACTGCTGCGCGCCGCCGAGTCGGCCCTCGCCGAGGAGCGCGGGGCCAAGAAGTTCCGTCTCTTCACCGGCCACCGCAGCGAGGGCAACCTCCGTCTGTACCGCCGCGTCGGCTACGAGACCGTCGGCACCTCCCAGGGCGCGGACGGCGTGCCCATGATCGTCCTGGAGAAGCAGGCGGGGGAGTACGCGGCCACCGCGTAGCGCGCGGCTATCGCGCCTCGGCGTTGCGGGAGCGCCGCAGCCAGTACAGAGCCGACAGCGGCAGCAGGACCGGGATGAACACGTACTCCATCCCGTACTGCGACCACACGGTCGAGTCGGGGAACGCCGACGGCTCGGCCAGCGTCCAGGTGCCCACGATCAGCACGCCCGCGAGTTCGGCGGCGCAGCAGACCTGCGCCGCCCTGCGGGCCGTCTCCCCGCCCCGCACCAGGGTGTACGTGATGAACCCGTACACCACGCCGGCGACGGCCGACAGCACGTACGACAGCGGGGCCCGGTCGAACTCGGTCGCGATCTGGTAAGCCGACCGCGACACCGCCCCGACCACCATCACGCCGTAGAACCACACCAGCAGCAGCCCGGGGCCGCCGATCAGCCGGGCCGGCTTCTCCCGCGTCGCCGTCATCTCAGCCTCCCCAGATGTCGAAGAGCCGCACCTCGAGCACGGCGAGCACCACACCGGCCGCGGCGACCGTCACCGAACCCCAGCGGGTGCGCTCCCCCAGCGACATGAGACCGGCAGCGGGCACGCACGCGAACGCCCCCAGCAGGTACGCCATGAAGATCGTCGTGCCCTGCTCCGGCTTCTCGCCCCGCGCCAGCTGCACGATCCCGATCACCAGCTGGACCACCGCCAGGAGCGAGACCACGGCCATCCCGATGAAGTGCCAGTCCTTCGTCGGCTGGTCGCGGTAGGCGGCCCAGCCGCACCAGGCGGCGAGGAGCAACGCGGCGACGCCGGTCGCCAGCGTCAGGGCATCAAACATGCAGCGACCTTATTACGCCGTATTCCGCCTCCCGCCGTCGGCCCCGCGCCCCCGGACACGCGCCGGGAAGCCGTGCCGCGCCGGACGCCCCGCACGGCGAGCCCCGCCCCCGGCGCACGCGCTCCGGGGACGGTCCGCCCCCGGCCCGACGCCCGACGCCGCTTCCGTCCCGCGGCGGGCGGGCCGCCGGTCCGGCCAGCGTGGCGTTGGCCACAGCGGGCCTCGGGCCGCGCGCCTGCGCCGCTCCCCGCGACCCCGGGGGTGTAGCCCCCGCCCGCCCTGTCGCCGCCGGTCAAACGGCGGGGCCGCAGGGCGCCCCGCCCTCGGCTGACGTGCGCCGAAGCGGTGTCCACGGTTGTCCAGCATCCGGACACCACGGTCCCGGTCAGGACCGTACGTCTGCTTTACTGATGCTCATGACCACGACGAGCAGCCGCATCCGCGCGACCGAGGCGACCATGACGCCCGGTGCTCGTTGTCTGTGTCGAATGCGCGCCTTCTAGAGGGCCCCCGCACCACCTTCACGCTCGCGCCCCGAAGCGAGCAGCCGTGGCAGGTCCGTACGCCGCATCCCAGCCGTACGAGACCGCAGCCGCGCCCCGCGCACGCGTTCCCCCCGGATCCTCCGCCGGAGCGAGAGCCGTGCCGCGCCCAGACAGCCTGCACCCGTGCGCCCGGGCACCCCCGTGCCCGCGCACTCGACAGTGACGGAAACCCCCACGTGATCACCACCACGGGCCTGAGCAAGGTCTACCGCTCGCGCGGTCGTGCGGTCACCGCCCTCGACGGCGTCGACCTGCACGTACGCGAAGGCGAGGTGTACGGCGTCATCGGCCAGTCCGGCGCCGGCAAGTCCTCGCTCATCCGCTGCATCAACCTCCTGGAGCGCCCGACCTCCGGCACGGTCACCGTCGCCGGACAGGACCTCACCGCGCTCGCCGGACGCGGTCCGCGGGCCGGCAAGGAGCTGCGGCAGGCGCGCAGCCGGATCGGCATGGTCTTCCAGCACTTCAACCTGCTGTCCTCGCGGACCGTGCGGGACAACGTCGAGCTGCCCCTGGAGATCCTCGGCATCTCCGGGAAGGAACGTTCCCGCAAGGCGCTGGACCTGCTCGATCTGGTCGGCCTGGCCGACAAGGCGCAGTCCTACCCGGCCCAGCTCTCCGGCGGCCAGAAGCAGCGCGTCGGCATCGCCCGCGCCCTGGCCGGCGACCCGAAGGTGCTGCTGTCCGACGAGGCCACCAGCGCCCTGGACCCGGAGACCACCCGCTCCATCCTCCAGCTGCTGCGCGACCTCAACCGGCAGCTCGGCCTGACGGTCCTGCTCATCACCCACGAGATGGACGTGGTGAAGTCGGTCTGCGACTCCGCCGCGCTCATGGACAGCGGCCGCGTCGTCGAGTCCGGCACGGTCAGTGAGCTGCTCGCCACCCCCGGCTCCGAACTGGCCGCCGCCCTCTTCCCCGTCGGCGGCGAGGCCACCGGCGACGACCGCACCGTCGTCGACGTCACCTTCCACGGCGAGGCCGCAACCCAGCCCGTCGTGTCCCAGCTGTCGCGCACCTACAACATCGACATCTCGATCCTCGGCGCCGCCATCGACACCGTCGGCGGCCTCCAGATCGGCCGCATGCGCATCGAACTGCCCGGCCGCTACGAGGACAACGTCGTGCCCATCGGCTTCCTGCGCGAACGGGGCCTGCAGATCGACGTCGTGGACCGGGCCGCCTCCGGGCCCGCGCTGCTGAAGGAGGCCGCCAAGTGAGCGCAACCCAGTGGTCCGAGATACAGCCCCTGCTGTCACAGGCCTGTTGGGACACCCTCTACATGGTCGGCTGGTCCACCCTCGTCGCGGTCGTCGGCGGTCTGCCGCTCGGCGTCCTGCTCGTGCTGACCGACCGCGGCGGCCTGTTGCAGAACACCGTCGCCAACAAGGTGATCGGGCAGGTCGTGAACATCGCCCGCTCGATGCCCTTCATCATCCTCATGGTCGCGCTGATGAACTTCACCCGCACGGTCACCGGGACGACCATCGGCCGCGAGGCCGCGATCGTGCCGCTCGCCATCGGCGCCATCCCGTTCTTCGCGCGCCTGGTCGAGACAGCCGTCCGGGAAGTGGACGGCGGACTCGTCGAGGCCGTGCAGGCGATGGGCGGCAACACCTGGACCATCGTGCGCAAGGTCCTCGTCCCCGAGTCCCTGCCCTCCCTCATCGCCGGCACGACCACCACGATCGTCGCCCTCATCGGCTACTCCGCGATGGCCGGCACGGTCGGCGCCGGCGGCCTCGGTGACATCGCCATCCGCTACGGCTACCAGCGCTTCGAGACCGAGCTGATGTGGATCACGGTCGCCATCCTGGCCGTCGTCATCGCGCTCATCCAGTTCGCCGGGGACTACGCGGCCCGCTCCCTGCACCGCCGCGGCGGCCGCTCCGGCCCCGCGCCGAAGCTGCGCCTGCTCCGGGCGAAGGAGCCCGCGGCCCCCGACGTCGGCAAGGCCGTCTGACCCGGCGCCCCCACGGCCACCCCACCTCGGCCCGCCTCTCCCCGCCGGGCCGCTCCCCAGAACTCCCCGCACCACCCGACGCGGGGCGCACCACCCATCAGGAAAGGCACTTTTCGTGCGTAACACCGTCAAGATCACCACCGCCGTCCTCGCCGCCGGAGCCCTCACCCTCGGACTCAGCGCCTGCGGCTCGGACAAGGACTCCGGCAGCGCCGACGCGAACGCCACGCTCACCGTCGCCGCCACCCCCACCCCGCAGGGCGAGATCCTCACCTACGTCAAGGACCACCTCGCGGCGAAGGCCGGCCTCAAGCTGGAGGTCAAGGAGTTCACGGACTACGTGACGCCCAACACCGCCGTCCAGCAGGGCGAGGTCGACGCCAACTACTTCCAGCACCAGCCTTACCTGGACGACTTCAACAAGAAGAACGGCACCGACATCGTCGCCGTGCCCGGCGCCGCGGTGCACCTGGAGCCGCTCGGCCTGTACGCGAAGAGCGCCAAGAAGCTTGCGGACCTCAAGGCGGGCGCCACCGTCGCCCTGCCGAACGACACCACCAACGAGGCCCGCGCGCTCAAGCTGCTGGAGGCCAACGGCCTGCTCCGGCTCAAGTCCGGCGCCGGCTACGACGCGACCCCCAAGGACGTCGCGTCCAACCCCCGGAACCTGAAGTTCAAGGAGCTGGAGGCCGCCCAGCTGCCCCGCTCCCTCGGCGACGTCGACGCGGCCGTCATCAACGGCAACTACGCGCTGGAGGCCAAGCTCAGCCCGGCCAAGGACGCCCTGGCCGCGGAGTCCGCCAAGGACAACCCGTACGCCAACTTCCTCGCCGTGAAGAAGGGCGACGAGAACGACCCGCGCGTGGTGAAGCTCGCCAAGCTGCTCACCTCGCCCGAGGTCAGGAAGTTCATCGCCGACAAGTACGACGGCGCCGTCGTCGCCGCCTTCTGACCTCGGCCGACGACCTCCCGCACCCGGGGTCCGCGCCCGTGGACGGCGCGGACCCCGTGGTGTGGTTCGGTGCCGCATGCTGCATGCTGGGCAGTTCAGCGGGCCCTGACGGGTCGGCAGGTCCACGAGGTCCCGAAGGTTACGGAGCGGCGCATGACGAGCACCTTCCCCACCATCTCCATCAGCACGGAGCGGTTGGGCCTGCGTCCGCTCGACGAGGACGACGTGCCCGCCCTGGCCGACATGATGAACGACGAACAGGTCGCGGCCTGGACCTCCGTCCCGCAGCCCTTCGACGAGGCGGCAGCCCGCCGCTGGATCACCGAGTACGCCCCCGCCGAACACGCCGCGGGCCGCGGCCTCGACCTCGCCGTCACCGAGTTCCTCACCCAGCGCCTGGTCGGCGTCGTCCAGCTCGCCAAGACCAACTGGCACGTCCGCTCCACCGAGCTGTCGTACATCGTCGCCCCCTGGGCGCGCGGCGAGGGCTACGCCTCCGAAGCGGCCATGGCCACCGCCAGGTGGCTGCTGACCGACCAGAAGTTCGAGCGCATCGAGCTGCGCACGGCCGCCGACAACACCGCCTCCCAGCAGGTCGCCCAGAAGATCGGATGCATCAGCGAGGGCGTGCTGCGCGGCGCCTGCATAGCGCGCGTGCGCGGCGAGGACGGCGGGTGGAACGAGGTGCGCACCGACTACATCGTGTGGAGCCTCCTCCCCGAGGACCTGGACACCGGCGGCGAGCACTTCGCGGAGAGCGGCGGTTTCACCTCGTACAACGACTGGAACTGACCGGGCCGCGCCCCTTCCCGCACGCCCCGACCAGGTACCCTCACGAAGCCCGCTGCCTGCGTGAACCCGGGGGAGACTGACGATCATGGCCGACCGCGTCACGGTGATCGGCTGGGACGGCTCGCCGCTGAGCGCCGCGGCCCGCTCCGCTCTCGGCGCGGCCACCCTGGTGGCCGGGGCCGCCCACCATCTGGCGCTGCCCGAGGTGCCGCCCACCGCGGAACGCGTCCGGCTCGGCAGCGTCGCCCTCGCCGCCCGCCGCATCGCCGGCCACCGCGGCACCGCGGTCGTCGTCGCCGACGGTGACCCGGGCTTCTTCGGCGTCGTTCGCGCCCTGCGCGCCCCCGAGTTCGGCCTGGAGGTCGAGGTCGTCCCCGCCGTCTCCGCCGTGGCCGCCGCCTTCGCCCGGGCCGGAATGCCGTGGGACGACGCCCAGGTGGTCGTCGCCCACCGGCGCACCCTGCGCCGCGCGGTCAACGTGTGCCGGGCCCACACCAAGGTCGCCGTCCTCACCTCCCCGGGCGCCGGACCCGCCGAGCTGGGCCTGCTGCTGGAGGGCGTGCACCGCACCTTCGTGGTCTGCGAGGAACTCGGCACCGACCGCGAACAGGTCAGCGTCGTCACCTCCGACAAGGCGGCCGACCACGTGTGGCGCGACCCCAACGTCGTCATCGTCATCGGCGGCCCCACCGGCCCGGTCGTCGCCGGGGAGAGCGGCTGGATCGCGGGCCGCGACCCCGGCGCCGGCCCGCGCGGCTGGGCACTGCCCGGCGAGGCGTACGGCGGCGGGCTCGGCGAAGGGGAGACGCCGCTGCTGCGCGCCGCCCAACTCGCCCGGCTGGGCCCGCGCGTGGGCGACCTCGTCTGGGACGTCGGCTGCGGCAGCGGAGCCTTCGCGACCGAGGCCGCCCGCGCGGGCGCCGCCGTCATCGCCGTCGACCGGGACCTGGAGGCCTGCGCCCGCACCGACGCGGCCGCACGCCGCCACGGGGTCCAGCTCCAGATCGTGCACGGCGGCGCCCCGCACGTCCTGGAGAACCTGCCCGAACCGGACGTCGTCCGCGTCGGCGGCGGAGGAGCGCCGGTGGTCTCCGCGGTCGTCGACCGCCGTCCGCAGCGCATCGTCACCCACGCGGCGACCCGCGACGCGGCCGAACGCGTGGGCCGCGACCTCTCGGAGCACGGGTACGGCGTCGAGTGCGCCCTCGTCCAGTCCGTCGAACTCGACACGCGGGCCTGGACGGAGACGGAGCGGAGCGTCGCGTTCCTGCTCACCGGGGTTCTCGCCGACCGCCGGCCGTGACCGGGTCGGCCCTCCCCGTGATCCTGTTGTCGTACCGCGCGCGGTAGGCTGGCCGATCGTCGTACCGCTTCCGGTCGCCCGACGCTTCGTCGGCCAATGTCCGGAAAACACATCCCTTTTGGGCTGCGTGTGGTACGGCAGAACCGGAGGGCGCGCAACGTGGCGCAGTCCACAGCGGAGCCTCGCCGATCAAGCTGTCGCGAGGCGACGACGGCCGGGACAATGCCACTGAATGGCTTTGTCGCTATTTCGGGCGGGTCGTTCGTGCCGCTGGGCACGGACGCTCGTTCTTCACTACGGGGCGGTCGGTGCGCCGCTCCGGGTGAGCCGGCCGCAGAAGCACTAACCGATGGGCGAGGGGTACGCATGACCGACACCGGCCAGGTCCCGGGCGAGGGGCTGCCGGAGAGCGCAGGCATGGTGGAGCAGCCGGGCGTCCCCGCGCACGGTGCGTACACCTACCTCTCCGAGACCCCCGCCGAGGACGAAGACCTGTTGCTGCTGCCGGGTGCCCAGAGCGCGTGGGGCAACGAGGTGGCGCCGCCCGCGCCGGAACCGGTGGTCGAGGCGGTCCACGAGCCGGGGCCGCACGAGACGGCAGGCCGCGACAGCGGCTCGGTCGACCTCACCGGCGTCCGCCTGCCCGGCCCGTCGGCCCCGCAGGCCACCCCGCGCCGCCCCCTTCACCTCGGCCCCCCTATCCCCGACGCCTCCGCCAGTCCGGTCCGCTCGCTCGCCGACCGCGGCCCCGCGGGCCCGCCGGTGCGGCAGCCCGGCGCGGCGGTCCCCGGCCCCGAGTACCTCGACGTGCCGCACCTGCGGGACATGCCCCCGCAGGGCGCGTCCCCCTGGGGCGCCGCCCAGCCCGCGGCGCAGGCCACGGTCCAGGACGCCGCCCAGGTCCCCGCCCCGGCCGTTTCCGCCGTTCCCGGGGGAACTGCCGGGGAGAGCGCCGCCCCCGCCGCGGTCGCCCGGAGCCGGCAGGCCGAGCCCGCGGGCGCGGCCCAGGCCGTGGTCGCCCGCGTGGCGACCGAGGCGATCGCCGCGACCGCCCCGCCGGAGGCCGACGAGATCGAGGCCGCGCGGGAACCCCGCGTCGCCCAGGGGTACGGAATCGTCGACACCGGCGAACTGCTCGGCGCCGCGATGATGGCGGAGGCCCAGCAGCAGCCCCTCGACGAGCCGTCCGCCGAGGACGCTCCGGTGACCGCCGTCGAGCAGCCGGCGGAGACGACGGCCACGCCGGAGACGACGCCGGACGCCGAGGCCGCGCCCGCCGAACAGCCTCCCGCCGCTCCGGAGCCGGTTGCCCCGGAAGCAGCCGCCCAGCCCGAGCCGCCCGCCCAGCCCGAGCCGTCCGCCGAGCCCGGCGGGCAGGCCGCCGCCGAGCCGGTGGAGACGGCCGACGCAGCGGTGTCGGAGACCGCCGACCCCGCCCCGGTGCCGACCGTCGTGGCCGACCCGGCCGAGGCGGCAACCGCCGCGGCCGACACCGCCGTCGCGGACGCCGGTGAGGCGGCGGCGAGCCCCGCCGACGCCGACGCGCCCGAAGAAGCGCCCGCGCCGCAGGAGCCGGAAGCAGCCGAGCAGCCGCAGCCGCAGCCGCAGGAGCCCGTCACGGCGTCCGACGACGCCTCGACGCAGGAACCGCAGGTTCCGCACGAGCCGCAGGCCTCCGAGGCGCCCCAGGCGCCCGAGACCGACGCGCCCGCGGCCGCTGCCGTCCCCGCGCCCGGCAGCGTGACCGGCGCTTCCTCGGAACCGGTGCCCCCCGTGGCGGCCGCCCCCGAGCCCGTACTCGCCCCCGAGCCCGTACTCGCCCCCGAGGCCGCACCGGCCGCGGAGGAACCTCAGGCCGTGATTCCCGAAGCGCCGGAGCAGGAGGCGTCCGCGGAGGAGACGCCCGCCGTCCTGACCTTCGAGACCCCCGCGTCCGGCACCGCCCCGGAGCCCGCGCTCCCCGCCCCCACGGCGACGGTCGTCGAGCCGGACGCCGGGGCGCAGGCGGAGCCCGTCGCCGCACCCGCCGAACAGGTTGCCGAGCAGACCGCCGAGCAGGCCGAGGAACCGGCGCCGCCGGCGGAGGCGCCCGAAGCGTCGGACGGGGCCGCGGTCGCCGCCCAGCCCGTCCACGCGGCGGACAGCGCCTCGCCCACCCCGGAGGCGGACCCCGAAGCTCCGGCCGTCGCCGTCCCGGACGCGTCCCCCGCGCCGGAGTCCGCGACCCCACCCGTCCAGCCCTCGGCCGAGACCACGGAGTCGGCCGAGACGGCCGAGACGCCGGAGAGGGAAGAGACGGCCGAGGCCGCCGGGGCGGTTGAGACACTGCCGGCGTCCGAGCCCGTCGGCCCCTCCGATGAAGCGGCCCCCGAGCCCGCCGTCCCCGCTGTCGCCGAGCCCGCCGTTCCCTTCGCGGCCGAGGCGTCGCCCGTCGAGCCCGCCGCGGCCGTTGCCGCGCAGCCCGCCGAGGAGACCGACGCCGAACTCCCGGACGCGGCCGCCCCCGTGGCGCAGCAGGAGCCCGAGCCGGTCCACCCCGGGCCGGAGCTGCCGTCGGCCCCGACCGCGCCCGCCGGAGCCCCGGAGCACCCCGCCGAGCACCTCGCCCCGGCACCGCCGCACGCCGTCGCGACCCCCGAGTCGCAGCAGCCTGCGCCCGCGCCGCCGACGGACGGACCGCAGGCCGAGGCGGATGCCGGGACGGCCGCCGTCCTCTCCGCCGTCCCCGCCGCTCAGGTCCCCGCCCCGCGCGAGGCCGGCCCCGTCGTCGCCGAGGCCCCGGCGGCCGCCGTCGACGCGCAGCCTGCGACCGAGACCGAGACCGAGACCGAGACCGAGACCGACGCCGACCCCGACGTCGCACAGAGCCCGGAGGACCTGCAGACCAGGGCCGCCGACCAGGAAGAGAGCCCGGCCGTCCCCGTGGAAGAAGCGCGAGAGTCCGCCGGCCCGGCAGCGCCCGCCTACGACGACGCCGAGCGCGCGGCCGTCCTGAAGGTGATGCGCGAACGCCGGGACATCCGCAACGGCTTCCGCAGCGACCCGATCCCGCACGAGGTGCTGCTGCGCGTCCTGGAGGCCGCGCACACCGCGCCCTCCGTGGGGCACTCGCAGCCCTGGGACTTCGTCGTCATCCGCTCGGCCGACACCCGGCGGGCTATGCACGAGCTGGCGACCCGCCAGCGGGACGCCTACGCGAAGTCCCTGCCCAAGGGCCGGGCCAAGCAGTTCAAGGAACTGAAGATCGAGGCCATCCTCGACACGCCGGTGAACATCGTGGTCACCGCCGATCCCACGCGCGGAGGCCGGCACACCCTGGGCCGGCACACCCAGCCGCAGATGGCGCCGTACTCCTCCGCCCTCGCCGTGGAGAACCTCTGGCTCGCCGCGCGCGCCGAGGGCCTCGGCGTCGGCTGGGTCAGCTTCTTCGACGAGCGTGAGATGGTCCGCGCGCTGGGTCTGCCCGAGCACCTCGAAGTGGTCGCCTACCTGTGCGTCGGCTACGTCGACGAGTTCCCGGACGAGCCCGAGCTGATGCAGGCGGGCTGGGCCAAGCGCCGCCCGCTGTCCTGGGTCGTCCACGAGGAGACGTACGGCCGTCGCGCGCTGCCCGGCGAGGACCCGCACGACCTGCTCGCCGAGACCGTCGCCAGCGTCCGCCCGCTCGACGCCAAGGCGCTCGGCGAGGCCTGGGAGCGGCAGAAGCGGATGACGAAGCCGGCCGGCGCGCTCGGCATGCTGGAGATCATCTCCGCCCAGCTGTCAGGGCTGTCCCGGCAGTGCCCGCCGCCCATCCCGGAGCCCGCGGCCGTCGCGATCTTCGCCGGCGACCACGGCGTGCACGCCCAGGGCGTCACCCCGTGGCCGCAGGAGGTGACGGCGCAGATGGTCGCCAACTTCCTCGGCGGGGGAGCGGTCTGCAACGCCTTCGCGGCCCAGGTCGGCGCGGAGGTCTGCGTGGTGGACGTCGGCGTGGCCGCCGACCTGCCCGGCACCCCCGGTCTGCTGCCCCGCAAGATCCGCGCAGGCACGTCCGACATGACCACCGGCCCCGCGATGACCCGCGAGGAGGCCCGGCAGGCCATCGAGGTCGGCATCGAGACGGCCCGCGATCTGGTGGCGGCCGGCAACAAGGCGTTGCTCACGGGTGAGATGGGCATCGCGAACACCACGGCGTCCGCCGCCCTCATCTCGGTCTTCACCGGCGCCGACCCGGCCGAGGTCACCGGCCGCGGCACCGGGATCAACGACGAGACCCTCGCCCGCAAGACCGAGGTCGTCCGCCGCGCGCTGGACTTCCACCAGCCCGACCCGGCCGATCCGATCGGCGTCCTCGCCGCGATCGGCGGCTTCGAGCACGCGGCCATGGTCGGCCTGCTGCTCGGCGGCGCCTCCCTGCGCACGCCCGTGATCCTGGACGGCGTCAGCGCCGGCGCGGCCGCCCTGGTCGCCCGGGCGATCGCCCCCGAGGTGCTCGCGGCGTGCATCGCCGGCCACCGCAGCGCCGAGCCCGGCCATGTGGCGGCCCTCAACAAGCTGGGCCTGCGCCCGCTGGTCGACCTGGACCTGCGCCTCGGCGAGGGCACGGGCGCTCTGCTGGCCCTGCCGCTGGTGCAGAGCACGGCCCGCGCCATGCACGAGGTCGCGACGTTCGACTCGGCGGGCGTGACCGAGAAGTAGGACCCGCTGCGGGGCCGGGCGGCACGCGCTTGTGCCGCCCCCGGCCCCGCCGCATGCTGAAGCACCTCTAAAATGCGCACGTCAGGGCCGCTCCAGAGCCGCAGCGCCCGCCCACTGCTCTCTGCCCGTACGAGGAGCCGCACCCTCATGGCCGAACACCCCGCCTACCCCGTGGGCCTCCGTCTCGCCGGCCGCAGGGTCGTCGTCCTCGGCGGCGGCCAGGTCGCCCAGCGCCGCCTGCCCGCCCTGATCGCGGCGGGCGCCGACGTGCACCTGGTCTCCCCCGAGGCCACTCCGTCCGTCGAGGCGATGGCGGACGCGGGTGAGCTGCGCTGGTCCAGGCGCCCCTACGCCGAGGGAGACCTCGCCGACGCCTGGTACGCGTTGATCGCCACCAGCGACCCGGCCGCCAACCGGCAGGCCTCGGCCGAGGCGGAGGCCTGCCGCGTGTGGTGCGTGCGCTCCGACGACGCCGACGCCGCGACCGCCTGGACCCCGGCCACCGGCCACAGCGAGGGCGTCACGGTCGCCGTCCTGACCACGACGGCCCGCGGGCGCGACCCGCGCCACACGGCCGCCGTGCGCGACGCCGTCGTCGAGGGCCTGCGCGACGGCACCCTGGTGGCCCCCCACCACCGCACCCGGACCCCGGGCGTCGCCCTCGTCGGCGGCGGCCCCGGCGACCCGGACCTGATCACGGTCCGCGGCCGCCGGCTGCTCGCCGAGGCGGACGTCGTCATCGCCGACCGGCTCGGCCCGCGCGACCTCCTCGCCGAACTCCCGCCGCACGTCGAGGTGATCGACGCGGCCAAGATCCCCTACGGCAGGTACATGGCCCAGGAGGCCATCAACGACGCGCTCATCGAGCACGCCAGGCAGGGCAAGTCGGTGGTCCGGCTCAAGGGGGGCGACCCCTACGTCTTCGGCCGCGGCATGGAGGAGCTCCAGGCGCTCGCCGAGGCCGGGATCGCCTGTACGGTCGTCCCGGGCATCTCCAGCTCGATCTCGGTCCCCGGCGCGGCCGGCATCCCGGTCACCCACCGCGGGGTCGCCCATGAGTTCACCGTGGTCAGCGGGCACGTGGCCCCGGACGACGAGCGCTCCCTGGTCGACTGGCCGTCCCTCGCGAAGCTCACCGGCACCCTGGTGGTCCTGATGGGCGTCGACAAGATCGGGAAGATCGCCGAGACGCTCGTCGCGCACGGCAAGCCGCCCGGCACCCCGGTCGCCCTCGTCCAGGAGGGCACGACGGCCGCCCAGCGGCGCGTGGACGCGACCCTCGCCACGGTCGCCGAGGCGGTCCGCACCGAGGAGGTCAGGCCCCCGGCGGTGATCGTCATCGGCGCGGTCGTCGCCGTCGGCCCCCCGACCTCAGAGTAACCGCCGGTAACACAACCGTTCCGAGCCGTTGGCACCACACCCAGGACAAGGCAGTATCACCCTGTGGCCGATCTCATCACCGTTGACGACCCCGACGACCCGCGCCTGCGCGACTACACCGGCCTGACCGACGTCGAGCTGCGCCGCAAGCGCGAGCCCGCCGAGGGCCTGTTCATCGCCGAGGGCGAGAAGGTCATCCGCCGGGCCAAGGACGCCGGGTACGAGATGCGTTCGATGCTGCTCTCCGCCAAGTGGGTCGACGTCATGCGCGACGTCATCGACGAGCTGCCGGCGCCGGTCTACGCCGTCAGCCCGGAGCTGGCCGAGCGGGTCACCGGCTACCACGTCCACCGCGGCGCGCTGGCCTCCATGCAGCGCAAGCCGCTGCCCGCGGCCGCCGAACTCCTGCACAGCGCCCGCCGGGTCGTCGTCATGGAGTCCGTCAACGACCACACCAACATCGGTGCGATCTTCCGGTCGGCCGCCGCCCTCGGCATGGACGCCGTGCTGCTCTCCCCGGACTGCGCGGACCCCCTGTACCGCCGCAGCGTGAAGGTGTCGATGGGCGCCGTCTTCTCCGTGCCGTACGCCCGCCTCGACAGCTGGCCCAAGAGCCTGGACTCGGTCCGGGAGGCCGGCTTCGCCCTCCTCGCCCTCACCCCGGACGAGAAGGCCCGCAGTCTCGACGAGGCGGCGCCGCACCGGATGGACAGGGTGGCGCTCATGCTCGGCGCGGAGGGCGACGGCCTCTCCACCCAGGCGCTCGTCGCCGCCGATGAATGGGTCCGCATCCCCATGTCCCACGGCGTCGACTCGCTCAACGTGGGCGCGGCGGCCGCGGTCGCCTTCTACGCCGTGGCGACGGGCCGCCCGCAGCAGTAGGGCAGCGCGCCGCGGACCCCGGCGGGCGCCCGCGCGCGTCAGCCGCCGAGCGGACGCGTCCCGGCCGGGCCGGCCCCGTCGGCCGGCGCGTGCGGCGTTCGTTCCTGGTGGTCGCGGACGACGCCGTCCTCCACGCCCAGTCCGCGCGCGGGGCCCTCACAGCCTTGGACGACGGCGATGCCGAGCGCCACGAACAACGTCACCACGACGAACACGAAGATCCGCTGACGCAGCAGCCGGGGGTTGGCGGGCCGCCGCCAGGTTCCGGCGCCGCGCGGCCGCGGACGGCCCGCCCCGCCACGCGGCACGGGTCTGGCGCCGTTGCCCGGACGGGTGTTGCGCGAGCCCGGAGCGGGCCGCGCCCCGGACCGCGGTCCCGGTGCACCGCCGCCCCGGGAGGGGCTCCCGCCGCGGACCGGCGTCCCGCCGCGCGAGGGGACCGGGCCGCGCGAGGACGGCGTCCCGCCCCGCGGCGGGGGAGTGCCGGGCCCGCTCCGGTGGCGCAGCGTCCGCTCCGAGCGGCCGGTGTCCGGGAGGCGTCCGGTGGGACGGTCCGCCTCGGCGGCCCGCGGCGCCGGCGGCCGCGCCTCCGCGAGACCCTGCGCCTCACGGGTGGCGATCTCCTTCAGGCGCAGGGAGAGGTCCAGGGTGCTGGGCCGCTCCTCGGGGTCCTTCGCCAGACAGGCCCGCACCAGCGGCGCCAGCGCGTCCGGCACCCCGTGCAGCTGCGGCTCCTCGTGCACCACGCGGTAGAGCATGACCTCGGAACTGCCGTGCCCGAAGGGCGAGTCGGCCGTCGAGGCGTACGCGAGCGTGGCGCCGAGCGAGAACACGTCGGTGGCCGGCGTGACCAGCGCGCCCCGCACCTGCTCCGGCGCCAGGAACCCGGGCGAGCCGACCGCCGTGCCCACGTGCGTCAGCGTCGAGGCCCCCGTGGCCCAGGCGATGCCGAAGTCGATGATCCGAGGACCCTTGGGGGAGAGCAGGATGTTGGACGGCTTCAGATCCCGGTGCACGACCCCGGCCTCGTGGACCGCGACGAGCCCCTCGGACAGCGCGGCCCCGATGGAGGCCAGCTCGGCGGCGCCGAGCGGCCCCTCGTCGTTGACCTTGTCGTGCAGAGACGGGCCGGGCACGTACTGAGTGGCGAACCAGGGCCGTTCGGCGTCCAGATCCGCCGCGACCAGCCGCGCCGTGCACCCGCCCCGGATGCGCCGGGCGGCCGACACCTCGCGCGCGAACCGCGAACGGAACTCCTGGTCCTCGGCCAGATCAGGCCGGATCACCTTCAGCGCGACCCGCTGGCCCTTCTTGTCGGACCCCAGGTAGACGACGCCCATGCCGCCCGCGCCGAGCCGTCGGTGAAGCCTGAACGAGCCGACGACACGGGGGTCCTCGCGCCTCAGGCGCATCATCGCCATGTTCATCCCCGCTGCCCGGTCCGTTTGACGTGGCACAGCTTACGTTTCCGCGGCCGTTCGCGCGCAGAGGCCGCGCCCTCCGGCCCCGATCGATTGTCAGTGCCCGGTGAGAGAATTGAGAGGTGGTCAGGGGGCTTGGGAACAGCAGCGCATTGGTGGCTCCGTGATCTCAACCCACCTGTTTCAGAAGGGGGATTGAACCCGTGAAGGGTGACCGTGTGGAGATAGTCGTCGACGCCGGCGACACGACCCGGACCTACGAGGTGACGGCGAGCAGGGCGGGCCGCCGTGTGGAGACGGCGGTACGACGAGGGGTGGTGGAAGTGAGCGAAGTCACGCGAAACGGGACCCCGGTGCGTACGGCCCGTTTCATGGCGAACAGGGTGCTCGCCCTGGTCGAGCATCCGATCCCCCGGGAGGACGGCTCGGACATACCGGCCCGCAGCGGGCACCCCTTCCGGGAAGACCCCGAGACCTAGGTCCCGGTCTCCACCCAGGGGAGTAGTCCGCAGGTCACGGCTCATCCTCCGGGAGGCCCGGCAATCGGTACGAGGGCATGACGTGCGGCGGGGGCCGTCCGCCTAGATTTGAGGTCAAGCGGCGGGTGCAGCACTCGTCCCCCGAGGTCAGACACCCGCCGCTGCCGACCACAACCGATCAGGTCAGGAGAGGGACCATGGCCCTTACGGCGCCGCGGACGATGATCCGCACAGCGGGACGCAGCACGCGTCCTCGTCGCACGGGCCGCCGCCACCCCCTGGTGGCGACGCTGATGGCCCTTCCCCTGGCGGTCCTGCTCCTCGTCGTCTTCGACGGCTGGGAGACAGTGGCCACACAGGCGTCGTCCGTGGGAGTGATGCTGGGGCGCTGAGCGGCGACCCCAGGCCCGGATGAGCGGTCCGGGCGGGGACATCCACCCATGAAACCCCGTGGGGACGGGGGTGCGGCGGACGGCAAGAGATGCAGGCGCAGCTGGGGAGCTGCGCCTGCATTGCTTTTCCCCCGCGGCCGGCCGGCGCCGCGGGTGCGTACGCTCACGGCAGTGCCTCCCCGGCGGACCGGGCCGCACGGCGGCGACGGCGTCCCACCGGGCATGGTCCGTACCGCACGACCGGGGCGGACGTCCGGCGACCGCCCCCGCGGGGTGACCCGCCGGGCCGGCCCTCGACCCGCACGCCGCACCTCGGGAGTTCCGTGACCGCCCGTCCCCTGCTCGCCCAGCTCGCCCTGCGGGCCGCGTCCCGCGCCCACACCGCGGGCACGGACTGCTCCTGCGAGGCGGCGGCCACCCTGGCCGACCGCTCGGACGCCACCGTCGTCCGGCACGCCGGCACCGTCGCGAAGGCGCACGCCCCCGGCACCGGCCGGGCAAACCTGACCGCGCGCCTGGCCGTCGCCGCCGCTCTCCCCGACGTCCTGCTCCCGCCGCTCGCGGCGTCGCCGGCCGGGCTGCACGGCCGCCTCGTGACCTTCTGGCCGTACGGCGCCCCGGTGGACCCGGTCGACCCGGACGCCGCTCCCTGGGAGGCCGCGGGCGCGCTGCTCGCCCGTCTGCACCGCACGCCCGTCCCGGCCGGCCTGCCGCCGATGCGCGGCCCGGCCAAGGCCGCCCTGGCGGTGGCCCGGCTGACCGCCGCCGCGGGGCCGCATCCGGCGAGCGCGGCCGTCCTGGGCGCGTGGCGGGCGCTACCCGCGTGGGCGCGCGCCGAGACCGCGGCGTCCGGGCCCGAAGCCGCCCTCTGCCACGGCGACCTCCACCTCGGCCAGCTCGTCCGTCATCCCGCGCCGGACGGCCCGTGGCGGCTCATCGACGTCGACGATCTCGGCGTCGGCGTCCCGGCCTGGGACCTCGCCCGCCCGGCCGCCTGGTTCGCCTGCGGCCTGCTCCCGCCGCAGGAGTGGACCCGTTTCCTCGACGCCTACCGCGCCGGCGGCGGCCCCGCGGTTCCCGCGGCGGACGACCCCTGGCCCGCCCTCGACGTGCCGGCTCGCGCACTCACCGTGCAGACGGCGGCACGCGCCGTGACCGAATCGGTCGCCGAGGGCAGGCCGTTGGACGAGGTCGAGGAGTGTCTGGTCGACGCCTGCGCCCGGATGGGATCCGTCCCGCCGCGGTCGGCGGCGGACTCGCCGAAGTAGGGTGCAACCGACCGCGGCCGGACAGTGTCTGTGCTGGCGGCAGGCGAAAGAGCACCGACCGGCGAGGAGTTGAGCCGAACATGCAGTGCCCGAAGTGTCACGCTCAGATGCACACGTACAACCGCAACGGCGTCCAGATCGAACAGTGCAGCAACTGCCGGGGGATCTTCCTCGACTACGGCGAGCTGGAGGCGCTCACCCGGGTCGAGTCGCAGTGGTCCCAGCCCGCCCCGCCGCCCCCGGCAGCCCCGCAGGCGTACCCCGCCGCCCCCGCCTGGGGCGCTCCGGCTGCGCACGGCGGCGGTCACCACGGCGGTGGTCACTACGGCGGCCACCACCGCCACAAGAGCTTCGGCCACATGCTGTTCTCCAGCTGAACCGGCGCACGCGGAAGCCCCCGGCCGCAGAGGCGGCCGGGGGCTTCCGGTGCGTGGACGATACTGGGATTGAACCAGTGACCTCTTCCGTGTCAGGGAAGCGCTCTCCCGCTGAGCTAATCGTCCTCGGGAACACGATCCGGGGATCATGTGCACTGCGTGCGCGATACTGGGATTGAACCAGTGACCTCTTCCGTGTCAGGGAAGCGCTCTCCCGCTGAGCTAATCGCGCGGGTTCGGATCCTCGAGCGGATCCAGTGGACGATACTGGGATTGAACCAGTGACCTCTTCCGTGTCAGGGAAGCGCTCTCCCGCTGAGCTAATCGTCCTTGGAGGTGGAGACGGGATTTGAACCCGTGTAGACGGCTTTGCAGGCCGTTGCCTCGCCTCTCGGCCACTCCACCAGGAGTGTAGGGGACCGGGAAGACCCCTGTTTCCTTCGAGCGGACGACGAGGCTCGAACTCGCGACCTCAACCTTGGCAAGGTTGCGCTCTACCAACTGAGCTACGTCCGCTTGTCGTTTCGTTCCGCTCTCACGGCCCGGCGACGAGTTGAACTCTAGCGGATTCCCGGGCCAGTACAAAAACGCGTTTGTGCAGCGTGCTGCGCTGTGCCCGGACGCGGACCTGGTCAGGGCCGCCGGCCGGGACATCCGGGACATGCGCGGGTTGCCCGCGCACGGCCCGCCCTAGACTCGACAACGTGCTCGACCTCCCTCCTCTCGCCCGTTTCGGCGGCCGCGTCGCCACCGGTCTCCTCGACGTGACCGACGATCCCGCGGCCCTCGACTCCACCGGCTTCTGGGCCGTGTGCGCCGACTTCGAGGGCCGCACGGTCTGCGCGCGCTTCGCCGACGTGCGGGAGGAGCCCGTCCCCGCCCCCGTGCCGGGAGCCTGGCGCGGGCCCGCCGCCTGCGACTGGACGTCGTCCCTCGACCGTGCCGCGTACACGGCGGGCGTGCGGCGCATCCGCGAGCACATCGCGGCCGGCGAGGTGTACCAGGCCAACCTGTGCCGCGTCCTGAGCGCGCCGGTGGCCCCCGGCGCCGATGTGGACGCGCTGACCGCGCTGCTGGCCCGGGGCAATCCGGCACCGTACGCAGGAACGATTCGCCTCCCCGCGCACGGCGTCGAGACGGCCACCGCCTCCCCCGAGCTGTTCCTGCGCCGCGACGGCCGGACCGTCGAGTCCGGACCCATCAAGGGGACCGGGCGCACCGAGGCGGACCTCCTCCCCAAGGACTACGCCGAGAACGTGATGATCGTCGACCTCGTCCGCAACGACGTCGGCCGGGTCTGCGCCACCGGCAGCGTGACCGTCCCCGACCTGTGCGCCGTCGAGAAGCACCCGGGCCTCGTCCACCTCGTCTCCACGGTCCGCGGCGAACTGCGCGCGGACGTCGGCTGGGCGGGCCTGTTCGACGCCGCCTTCCCGCCCGGCTCGGTCACCGGCGCCCCCAAGTCCAGCGCGCTGCGCGTCATCGAGGCGCTGGAGACGGCCCCGCGCGGCCCGTACTGCGGAGGCATCGGCTGGGTCGACGCCGACCGGGGCACGGGCGAGCTGGCCGTCGGCATCCGCACCTTCTGGATCGAGCGGTCCGCCGCGGGCGGCGCCGTGCTGCGCTTCGGCACCGGCGCGGGGATCACGTGGGGCTCCGACCCCGACGCCGAGTGGGAGGAGACCGAGCTGAAGGCATCGCGACTGCTCGCGGTAGCGTCGGGTGCGTACGAGGTGAGTGAAGGGACGCATACGTGAAGATCTGGCTCGACGGCGCGCTGCTGGACGGCGCCACCGCCCGCGTCTCCGTCTTCGACCACGGCCTGACCGTGGGCGACGGCATCTTCGAGACGGTGAAGGCGGTGGACGGTGCGACCTTCGCGCTCACCCGCCACCTCGACCGGCTGACCCGTTCCGCCCGCGGCCTCGGCCTGCCCGACCCCGACCACGACGAGATCCGCCGCGCCTGCGCCGCCGTCCTCGAAGCCAACCCGATGCGGCTCGGCCGGCTGCGCATCACCTACACGGGCGGCCATGCCCCCCTCGGCTCCGAACGCGGCGGACACGGTCCCACCCTCGTCGTCGCCCTCGGCGAGGCCGCGCGACGCGCCGACTCCACGGCCGCGGTCACCGTCCCCTGGACCCGCAACGAACGCGGCGCGCTCAGCGGACTCAAGACCACCTCGTACGGCGAGAACGTCGTCGCCCTGGCCCGCGCCCACCGACAGGGCGCCAGCGAGGCGCTGTTCGGCAACACGCTCGGCCGGCTCTGCGAGGGCACCGGGTCCAACGTCTTCGTCGTCCTGGACGGTGAGATCCACACGCCCCCGCTCGCCTCGGGCTGCCTGGCGGGCATCACGCGCGAGCTGACCGCCGAGTGGACGGGCGCCCAGGAGACCGACCTGCCGCTGGACGTGCTGGAACAGGCGGACGAGATCTTCCTCACCTCCACCCTGCGCGACGTCCAGGCCGTCCACCGCGTCGACGGCCGCGAACTGCCCGACGCACCGGGGCCGGTGACCGCCAAGGCGATGCGGATCTTCGCCGAGCGCAGCGGGAACGACCTCGACCCGTGAGGGCCGGGGAAAACAGGCTGCCGATACGGTCCGCAGCGGGGTAGAACACCCCTGATGACCACGACTCTGCGGCCGACCGAGCCGCTGCAACGGGCAGCCGACGGGGCGCTGTCGCGCCACTTCCAGGTGTGCGTCAACAGCCGTCCCGTCGGAGAGGTCCGCCTCTCGACGTCCCCCGTGTTCGGACCCGGCGTCGCCCTGATCGCCGACCTGCGCGTCGAGGAGCGGGACCGGGGGCGGGGCAGGGCCACGGTGGCGGCGCTGGCCGCCGAGGAGGTGGCCCGCGGCTGGGGCTGCACCCGCATCGAGTGCCGGGTGCCCGCCGACTCGGGGGCCGCGCTGCGGCTGGCGACCGCGCTCGGCTACGTCCACCGCAACCGCGGCATGGAGAAGACCCTCCCGGCCGGCCCGCCCGCCCTGCCCGACGGCAGCGTCGGCAGGCCCATGTCGGACGCCGAGTTCGGACCCTGGAGGGAGCGCGCGCTCGTCGCGTACGCCCAGGACTGGGCCGAGCGCGGCGTGCCCGAGGACGAGGCGCTGGCCAAGTCGCGGCGGGACCACGAGCGGCTGCTGCCGCAGGGCCTGGCGACGCCGGACACGCTGATCAGCGTCCTGGAGCACGACGGCGAACCGGTCGGCCTGCTCTGGTTGTCGTTCACCGGCGACAGGGCGTTCGTGTTCGACGTCGAGACCGACGAGGCCCACCGGGGACGCGGCCACGGCCGCTCCCTGATGCTGCTGGCCGAGGCGCAGGCGATCGGGAACGGCAAGAAGGTCCTCGGCCTCAACGTCTTCGCCGGCAACACCCCGGCCGAGCGGCTGTACGACTCGCTCGGATACGTGCCGGTGGGCTACTCGATGTACAAGAACCTGCTCTGAGACGCCGGCCGGGCGCGGAGCCCCCGAGCGGCCGGGAGGCCGGGGCCGTCGAGGGGGCGAGGAACTCGCGGACGTCGGAGGGGCGTTGCGCCGCGGCGCGGACGGCCGGACAGGGGAAAGGGCGGGCGGCCGGAGGGCCGGACAGCTGGAAGCGCGGGCGGCCGGACGGTGGGAGCATCCGCGCCGCGCCGTGCCGCCCAGGCGGCCCGGCGCGGCACGGCCTCTCCCTCCCGGGTCTCAGTCCCGCTCGGCCAGCAGCCGGTCGGCGATCTCCTCGATCCGTCCGCGCAGCCCTTCCTGGCTCTTGCCGCCGTCCAGTCGCTCGCCGCCGATGACGTACGTCGGGGTCCCGGTCACACCGATCGCCTTGCCCTCGGCCTGGTCGGCGTCCACGATCAGGATGTGCCGGCCGTCGATCAGAGCGGTGTCGAACTCCTCGGCGTCCAGTCCCAGTTCACCGGCGACCTCGACCAGGAAGGGTTCACCCCTACGGTCCAGCTCCTCGACCCGTGCCAGCACGGCCTCGACGTAGGGCCAGCCCCGTCCCTGCTCCAGCGCCTCCTCGGCCGCCTGCGCGGCGGCGAAGGCGTGCTTGTGCTTCTCCAGCGGGAAGTGGCGCAGGCGCAGCTCCAGCCGGTCGCCGTAGCGCTCGCGCAGGGCGCGCAGATCGTCGAGCGCGCCCCGGCAGTCGGGGCACTGAAGCTCGCACCAGACGTCGAGGACGACGGCGCGGCCGGGCCCCGAGGGGGAGGCGGGGGACGAGGGGGAGGCGGAGGAGGCCGGGGACGAGTCGCTCATGGGGCCAGTCTCCCAGCCCCCGCCCGGTCGCCCCAATCCGGACCGGGGATTGCGGGACCGCCGGGAACGCGCACGACCCGGAGGAACGATCAGGGGGCGGGCCGGTACGGCACCTGCGGAGGAGCCGACCCGGAGATGTCCCTGATGTCCGGCCCGAGCATGGCCTGCGAGGCCCGCGCAGGTGCACGATGGAAGGGACGAAGAAGCGACGCGTCGGCGAACCGGCGCACCGATGCATCGGTGCACCGGCCCGTGGGCGGTGCCGCCGAGTCGATCAGATCTTGATCTCACCCTGACCAGCCAGCCGTCGCCTGGAGGACCGGATGATTGCCGAGACCGTCTGTTCCGCCGTCGCCGTGGCCGGCCTGGGCATCGCGGCGGTCACCGCCTACCGCAAACGCTTCCTGAGCGCAGCCCGCATCGCGGCCTACGCACTCGTTCCGCTCGGTCTGGTGATGACCGGCGCCGTCGGATGGGTCGTCGACACCGCCTTCAGCCCCGCCGCCTGGGCGGGCTTCGTCGTGCTCGCCGGGGCCTGGGCCCTGTTCGCCACCACCCGGGCCGTGGAGCGCCGCCGCGGCGGCACCCGCAAGGAGAGAAGGGCCGCGGCCCGCGCCGCCCGGACGGACGCGGTGGCCCCCGCCGCCTCCGCCCCCTCCCTTGGACAGGCGTCCCGTCCGGCGCCCGGGTCCGCGTCCAGGCCCGCAGGCTCCCCGCGAGGGGCCGCAGGCTCCGGCGGTTCCGGCGCGTCCGACGACTTCAGCGACATCGAGGCCATCCTCAAGAAGCACGGCATATGAACCGGCCGCCCCCGCCGGTTGCCGAGCGGGAAGCGTGAGCCGCGCGGCGTGAAGCGTGCCTGGTGGGGCCCGGCGACGAAACGACACAGTCGACCGGCGCATGCGCGAAAACGATCACGGCCTGAAACCGACGTCACGGATTCCGGCGACCACCCGCTCATTCCGTGCGTGTTGATCGCGCCGGGGGCGCCGCCTGCGCCATCATCGCCCGCGAGATGCTGGACACGACACAGAGCGACGCCGCGCCACCTCAGGACGAGCCGCGCGGGTGCCTCTTCGCCCTTTCCCAGCCACCGCTGATGATCTTCCTGGCGGTGATCGGGTGTCTGCTGCTCATGGCTTCGCTGCATGATCTGCTGCTGCTGTGAGCCGTACCCGCGGTCCCCGGCGTCATCCGCCGGGGCCCGTCGGCATCGAGTGACCGAGCGGTCCTCCGGCGGCCCCGCGCGGAGCGGCGGAGCGGGTGCTCAGCCCGCGGCCTCCTTGCGGCGTGCCCGGTAGGCGGCCACATGCAGCCGGTTCCCGCAGGTGCGGCTGTCGCAGTACCTGCGGGACCTGTTGCGCGAGAGGTCGACGAAGGCGCGCCGGCAGTCCGGGGCCTCGCACCGCCGCAGCCGCTCCTGCTCCCCGGCGACCACGAAGAACGCCAGCGCCATCCCGCAGTCGGCCGCCAGGTGGTCGGCGATCGACGCGCCGGGCGCGAAGTAGTGCACATGCCAGTCATAGCCGTCGTGGTCGGTGAGACGCGGCGTGGTGCCCGCGGCGGCCACCAGGTCGTTGATCAGCCCGGCGGCGACGTGCGGGTCGGTCGCGGCGAAGATCCCCGCGAACCGTCCGCGGATCCTGCGCACCGCGGACAGGTCGAACTCGGAGAGCACGCCGACGTCACTTATGGCGTGCCTTCGCACGAAGTCCTCGAGGGCGGCGACGTCCGGCAGCGCGTCCGGGGTCGTGCCGTCCTCCGGGGCGGTGTTCACCAGATCCACCACGGCGTCGAGAGCACACCGGGTGTCGTGGGTGATCAGCACGTTTCGCTCCCTGGCCTGGAGGTCGGGCGGGTGCCCGCCGATGCTGGCCGATGGTAGCCGCACCGGGCCGCCGAACCACGGCCGATCCGGGACCGGGTTTCCCCGGCCGGTGCCGAGCGGCGGCCGGGGGAGCGACGCCGGGGCGGCTCCGGACACGCCGACGCCGCCCCACGGCAGCCCGTGGCGCGGCGTCGGCGCATGCCCTATGCGGTTGTATCAGCCCGAACCGTCTCCCCGAGTGGACGGCGCCGGGCGGCTCGGTGTGAGCCTCGCCCTAGCTTTCCGCCAGGATGTGCGAGAGCTCTTGGTCGAGATCGAAGTGCCGGTGTTCCGTGCCGGGAGGCACGGCGGCGTCCGTCCGCTTGAGGAAGGACTCCAGGGCCCGCGCCGGGGCCTCGAGCAGGGCTTCGCCCTCAGGAGAGCTCAGGGCGATGCAGACGACGCCCTGACCGTGGCTGCGCGACGGCCAGACACGGACGTCGCCCGTGCCGGTGGGCCGGTGCAGCCCTTCGGCGAGGAGGTCGCGGGCGAACACCCACTCGACGGTTTCCTCGGCTCCGGTGTGGAAGGTGGCGTGCACGGCGTAGGGGTCGGCCGTGTCGTACCGCAGGCCTGCGGGGACAGGCAGGGAGGACTCGCTCGACACAACGAGGCGCAGGTGCAGCTCGCAGCTGACCGTGGTGTTCATAAGCGCCAGGGCCTTTCGCTCAGTGTGCGCTCGGGGATTCGCACGTCGGCGAAATCGACATGCCACCTACGGTGCCGTTGTAAACCCCTCTGCGTGTTTTGCGTGCCTTTACGTAACTCTTCCGGCCGACACCTCGTTCGCGAAGTGCCACCATTCCGGTGACCGGAATCTCTCGGGTAGGGTCTGGCTGTATGAATACGGGGAGTGACGAGTCCGCCGACGCGATCACGGCGGCGGACGCGGTGGGACGGGACGGAGCGGTGCAGGACCGGCATGGACAGGGGCTCGGATCCCGGGCCCCCGAATTCGTCAAGGCGCGCCGTGTGCTGCACCTGAGCTGGCAGGTCGGCGTGTTCGTGCTCGGACTCGCCGTCGTGGGCGCCGGCATCGTGATGCTGCCGCTGCCGGGTCCCGGCTGGGTCGTGATCTTCGGAGGCATGGCGATCTGGGCGACCGAGTTCGTCTGGGCCCAGCTGGTGCTCCGCTGGACCAAGCGCAAGGTCACCGAGGCGGCCCAGCGCGCGCTGGACCCGAAGGTGCGGCGCCGCAACATCATTCTGACCTCGATCGGCGTGCTCGTCATCGGGGCGGTGCTGGGGGTCTACCTGTGGAAGTTCGGCCTGGAGATGCCCTGGAACATCAAGGACCAGTGACGCGCGGCGGGCGGCGGGCGGGAAGCTCCGTCCGCCTCCGTACATGGTCACAGCCACCCCCTGACATGGGGTAATGTTCTTCCTGCGTCCGGGCGATTAGCTCAGTGGGAGAGCGCTTCGTTCACACCGAAGAGGTCACTGGTTCGAACCCAGTATCGCCCACCCGGAACGTCGGCCCGACTGCGAAATCGCAGTCGGGCCGACGCCGTTCCGGCCACGCCGCGGGGCCCGCCGTCGGTAGCGCGCTCCCGTCCTGGCGTCCGGCCTCCGTCCCGTCGCCTCGCCTCCGTCCTGGCGTCCCGCCGCCTCGCGGCCTTCGCCGACCCACCGGCTTCTGGCCCCGGCTACCTCCCTGCACGTCTCGGCCTGCGGTGGATCACGGCCCGGTGCGGCTGTCGGCCACTGCGGGGCTCCGGCGGGGTCGAGTGGGTCGCTGCGGCCGGTGAGACCCGTGTGGCCTGTGAGGTGCGGTTCGTGGGGCCGTGGGGCCCGTGGGGTGCGTGGGGCGTGTGTGGCCCGTGGGGGCGTGACCTGGGGCCCGGGCATTTGCAGCGGCGCTCGCGTTTCCGTGGCCCGGTGAAGCGGCCGCTGTGATCTCCGCAGGTCCGCGCCCCGAGCGGCCGAGGGACCCGGACCGCCGGGCTCCGCCACGCCCGCGACGACACCGGTGGCCCGCCGTTCCGTCGGCGATGCATGCACGCGCCCGGACTCTGCCCTTCCCGGAGGCGCTCCGAGGCCCGGTGCGGGCTGGCCCGTGCCGGGTGGTCGGGCCGAGGCAGTGGTCTCGGGCCCCGGGTCGAGTTCTGGTGGCGGTGCTGGTGGCCCGTCCCGCCTGGAGCGGTGGTGCTGGGGCCGGTCGTCGGGTGGGCTTGCTGGTCGCCCGCCCTCGGGTCGAGAAGCGGCCTCGAGGCCCCTCGGCAGTGCCGCCGGCCCTGCCTGCCACCTGGTCGACTCCCAGGGCTGTTGTCACTGCTCAGCGGCTGCGGCCAAGGCCAGGCCGTGGACGGATGCTGCCCTGCACCGCCCACGGCTCCCGATGAGCCTGTTGCCACCCCGCGGCCTCAGAGACATGCCCACCCCGCCTCCCCGAGCCGGACCTGCGTCAACGGCCCGGGACCGGCCGGCCCTCTGCTCGGCCCGATCCGGCCAGAGGCCCCGCCTCGCCGAGCCGGACCTGCGTCAACGGCCCGGGACCGGCTGGCCCTCTGCTCGGCCCGATCCGGCCAGAACACCGGCGTACGCCCCCACCACAGCCCCCGCGAGGCCGCCTCCTGCCGCCGACCCGCCCCCGATGGCGGCCCCTACGGCAGCCGGCCACCCCCACGCCGACCCGCCCAGCCTGGCCGACGGCGCCCCGGGCCCCCTGCTACCCGGGCTCCTGCCGCCCGGCCCCCGGGCCTCCCGGCGTCACTGTCCGTCACTCCAGGGGCCGGCGCCCCAGCCCCCACCTCCGGCACTCACCCGCCGGAACCGCATCGCCCCGAACCCCGCCCCCGCCCCCACCCGCCCACATACGCCTCCGTCTCCCAGCGCTCACCCCGCTACCCGCACCGCACCAAGTTCCGGCGCACGCCCCCCGCCCAGCCCATGCCGCTCCACGCCCACGGCACCCCACACCTCCTGCGCCCCTCACACCCCATCAATTCGGCCCGCACCACCGTCATCCGCCCTACCTCCAGCCCCGCCCCACCCTCAACCCCCAACCACATGCGGGAGTTCAGCGTTCAGCCCCTCGCCGACATGACCTGACCCCCCGTTCGATGCGCCCAACACAACCCCCACCCCCACCTCCACCCCAAGCCTGACCCCCAACGCACCCCTCTGGCCAGCAACTTCGCCCTTCGGTCGACGTCGGGCCGTCCGGGAGTGGTCGCCTTGCCACCTCGTCGCCGGACAAGAAAATCCTGTCCGAATCATTGACGGTCCCTCAACCCCCTCGTACCTTGTGCCAGCAAGCGCTTTCTTGAAACGATTCATGCAAGCGGCAATGACGCTGCGGGGAGGGCCCGACTGTGGGAACCAGCAGGAATGTTGAGAGGCGAACGATCCTCAAGGCCGCGGGGGCGACGGCGGCCACGCTGGGCCTGGCCGCGACCACCGGGTGCGGGGGAGACAGCGGGACCTCCGCCGACGGGACGGTGACGATCCGTTACGCGTGGTGGGGCGGCGAGCCGCGCACCATCGCCATCAAGAAATCGATCGCGCTCTTCGAGAAGAAGTACCCGAAGATCAAGATCAAGCCCGAATTCACCGACTACGAGGCCTTCTGGGAGAAGTTCCAGACCCAGGCCTCCGGCGGAAATCCGCCGGACGTTTTCCAGAATGCGGTCGGCTTCCTGCGCAAGTACGACAAGCGCGGGGTTCTGATGGACCTCAAGGCGCAGGCCGACGCGGGGAACCTGAGGCTGGACAACTTCCGCAACGGGGTGCTGGCGAACGGTCAGGTCGACGGGAAGCAGATCGGCATTCCGGTCGGCGCCAACACCATGGCCCTCGTGATCGACCAGAAGGCTTTCAAGAAGGCAGGCGTCCAGGCGAAGTTCGGCTGGACGTGGACCGAGTACTTCGCCGCGTTGCAGACGATCCAGGACAAGCTGAAGATCGCCGGCGACACCGGCTACTTCGGCATCATGTATCTCTACGACCTGTATCTGCGTCAGAACGGCAAGGCGTTCTTCACGGAGACCGGCCTCGGGTTCACCGAGGACGACGTGACGCAGTGGTGGGAGGACGGCTACAAGCGGGTGAAGTCCGGGCTCGTCGCCGACCCCAAGAAGATCGAGCAGGTGAAGCCGAAGTCGGGTCTGTCCGCCGGTCTCGCCGCTTCCGAGTTCACCTGGGACAACTTCTCCATCCGTTACGAGGGTGAGGGCGATTCCGACTACGGGCTCGCCCCGATCCCCACCACGGACGGCAAGAACACCGGCCAGTACCTCGGCTCGCTGATGCTGAGCGCGTTCTCCGGGACCAAGCACCCGAAGGAAGTGGCCCAGTTCATCGACTTCATGGTCCACGACCCCGAGGTCGGCAAGATCATGGGCTACGACCGCGGCATCCTCGCCACGACCGAGCAGTACGACGCCTTCAAGCCGGCGGACGCACAGAACAAGGGTGTCGCGGCCTACGAGGACGAGGTCGCCAAGGCCGGCGTCCTCGGCAAGATCACCCCGCACCCGTCCGGCGCGGACGTCATCGAGGCGGCCTTCCTGCGGATCGGCGCGGAGGTCGCCCAGGGCAAGACCAAGCCGGCCGACGCCGCGAAGGCGCTGTTCAGCGAGGCCAAGGCCGCGTTCGCGGGCTGAGGGGACGTACCACCATGACGCTCGTCAAGGAAGCGCCCGTCCGTCCGGCGAAGAAGCGGTCCGCCGCTCCGGCCGCCGGGCGGCGCGGGCGGCTGCGCGAGAATCTCGCCGGCTATCTCTTCATGTCGCCGTGGATCGCGGGATTCCTGCTGCTCACCGCGGGGCCGATGATCGCGTCGCTCTACTACGCGTTCACCAGCTACAACCTGTTCACGCCGCCGAAGTGGGTGGGTCTGGACAACTTCACGACGATGTTCCAGGACCCGCGCTGGCAGAAGTCGGTCGAGGTCACGCTCAAGTACGTCGTCGTGGCGACACCGCTGAAACTGCTCCTCGCGCTCGGCGTGGCGCTGCTCCTCGCACAGAAACGGCGCGGACAGGCCCTGTACCGGGCCGCGTTCTACATGCCGTCGCTCATCGGGGCCAGTGTGTCCGTGGGCTTCGTGTGGCGGGCGCTGTTCTCCGACGACGCCGTGGTCGACCGCACCCAGAAGATCTTCGGGGTCGACGTCGGCGGCTGGATCGGCAACCCGGACTACGTCCTGTACGCGCTGGTCGCCCTGAGCGTCTGGCAGTTCGGCGCGCCGATGGTCATCTTCCTGGCGGGGCTCAAGCAGGTGCCGCAGGAGCTGTACGAGGCCGCCGAGATGGACGGGGCGGGGCCGCTGCGCCGGTTCTGGAACATCACGCTGCCGATGATCTCCCCCGTCCTCTTCTTCAACGTGCTGCTGGAGTCGATCCACGCGTTCCAGGTGTTCGGCTCGGCGTACGTCGTCTCCGACACCCGGTGCGGACCGGCCGACGCCACGCTGGTCTACACCTGTTACCTGTATCAGAAAGGCTTCAAGGAGGCGCAGATGGGCTTCGCCTCGGCGATGGCCTGGACGCTGGTGGTGGCGGTCGCGCTGGTCACGGCGGTGCTGTTCTGGTCGCAGAAGAAGTGGGTGCACTACGAGGAGGCCGCCAAGTGAGCACTGCCACCACGCGCGTCGCGCGGTCCGCGAACGAGCGGCGGCGCACCGGGTCCCTCGCCTGGCACGTGGGCGCGCTGCTCGTGCTCGCGGTCGTCCTCTACCCGGTGGTCTGGGTGGTCGGGGCCTCGTTCAAGCCGAGCAAGGACATCATCGCCAGCCTCGACCTGCTGCCCGCCGAGCCGGTCTGGGCGAACTTCTCCGGGCTCGCCGACGGCATCTCCGGGATCTCCGTCACCAGCTTCTTCACCAACTCACTGATGTACGCCGTCCTGGCCGTGGCCGGCGTGGTGCTCTCCAGTTCGCTGACCGCGTACGCCTTCGCCAAGATCCGGTTCGCGGGGCGGAACCTGCTGTTCACGCTGATGATCGGCACCCTGCTGCTGCCGTACCACGTGCTGCTCATCCCGCAGTACGTGCTGTTCCGCAACCTCGGTTACATCGACACCCTGGTCCCGCTCGTGGCCGGGAAGTTCCTGGCGGCGGAGGCGTTCTTCGTCTTCCTGATGGTGCAGTTCATGCGCGGGCTGCCGCGCGAGCTGGACGAGGCCGCCAAGCTGGACGGCTGCGGGCACCTGCGGACCTACTGGTCCGTGGTGCTGCCGCTGAGCCGTCCCGCGATCATCACCAGCGCGATTTTCGCCTTCATCAACGCGTGGAACGACTTCATGGGCCCGTTGATCTACCTCAACACCCCCTCCAAGTACACGGTCTCGCTCGGGCTGATGATGTTCCGCGACCAGGAGGGCATCTCCAACTACGGCAGCATGATCGCGATGTCCCTGGTGGCGCTCGTCCCGGTCATCGCCTTCTTCATGGCCTTCCAGCGCCATCTCATCGACGGCATGGCGACCTCCGGACTGAAGGGCTGAGGCGGTCACCATGGCGCAAGCACGGGTGAAGGCCCGCTCCGCACGCGGGGAGTCGGTGTTCGGCGAGCGGTTCGCGGTCTTCGCCGAGTGCCTGCTCACCGGGGTGTGGACGGCGGTGGCCTGCCTCGGCGTCGTCACCTGTCCCGCGGCCCTCGCGGCCGGGGCCCGGCATCTGCGGCGCCGCACGAGCCACGGGGGCGGCGGCCTGCGGGAATTCGCCGCCGATTTCCGGTCGGCCGTGCGCGGCGGGTGGGCCGTGGGGCTCGCCGGCTGGGCGGCGGCCGCCGCGGTCGCGGTGGACGTCCTGGCGTCGCGGGCAGGGCTTCCCGGCGGGCCGTTCGTCGGGGCGGTGGGCGTCTTCGCGCTGATCGGGCTCGTCGTGACGCTGCTGCGGGCGGCCGCCGTCTGGACGCCCGGCGCCCGCTGGCGGTCGCTGCTCGCGGACGCCGGACGGCGCACCGTGCGCGATCCCGCCGGGTCCTTCCTGATCGTCTGCGGGCCGGCCGTCGTCGCCGTGTCCGCCTGGTTCCTCCCGCCGCTGGCGGTCCCCGCGCTCGGGGCCGCCGTCGCGGCGGCCGTCGCCGTCGAAGTGCGCCGCCCGCACCCCTGACGGCGGCGACCCGGTTCAGGTACGGCGCTCCGGGCGCCGCACCTCTGTCTGTCATGCCCCTGACCATCCCGTTTGCGTACGCCGCACGGAAAGGAAGGCTGCATCCCATGTCTCCCATCCCCCGCAGGTCCCTGCTCAAGGCGGCGGCCGTCGCCGGCGCCGCCGCACAGTTCAGCTGGGCCCTAGGGGCCAAGGACGCCGAGGCCGCGCCGAGAGCCGCGGCGGCGGACACCGACCCCGTCACCCTCGACTGGCTGGAGGACGGCGGCCTCGGCGCGGCCCCCGGCTCCACGCTCGGCGTGCCCTGGCCCATGGGCGCCTACCGCGAGGACCAGACGTTCGCGCTGACCGACGCCGACGGCAAGGACGTGCCCGTCCAGTCCTGGCCGATCGCCTACTGGCCCGACGGATCCCTCAAGTGGACCGCCCACGCCGTGAGTTCGGGGACGGGCAAGCTCACCCTCGCCGCGGGCGCCCCGGCCGCCCCCGCCAGGAAGGTCACCGTCGCCGAGCGCGGCGGCACCATCGACGTGTCGACGGGCGTCATCACCGCGAAGATCGGCACGTCCGGGGCGGTACTCGTCAAGTCCGTCACCCGCGGCTCCACCGAGATCGCCAAGAACGGCCGGCTGGTGCTGATCCGCCAGCCCGAGATCGAGGACGAGGACCAGGGCGCCGTCAGGACCGAGCGTTTCGAGGGCGCCATCGACGGGGTGAGCGTCGAGCAGTCGGGCCCGGTCCGCGCGGTCGTCCGTATCGACGGCAAGCACCGCAAGGGCAAACGCAGTTGGCTGCCGTTCTCCATCCGCCTCTACTTCTACGCGGGCGCCGACTCCTTCCGCATGGTGCACACCGTCACCTACGACGGGAAGCAGGAGCCCGGCAAGGCGAGCGGCGACTTCATCCGGGGCCTCGGCGTCCGCTTCACCGTCCCGATGCGCGACGAGTCCTACGACCGCCACATCCGCATCGGCGGCGAGGGCACCGGCCTGCTGCGCGAGGCCGTCAAGGGCATCACCGGACTGCGGCGCGACCCCGGAGCGGCGGTGCAGGCCGCCCAGTACGCGGGCCGGAAGCTGCCCGACCCCGCCACCTGGGACCAGCGGGTCACCACCCGCCTCCAGTACATCCCCGAATGGGGCGACTACACCCTCTCCCAGCTCTCCGCCGACGGCTTCACCCTGCGCAAACGGACCAAGAAGGGCCACGGCTGGGTCGGCGCCGGCGGCGGCAGCCGGGCCTCCGGCTTCGGCTACGTCGGCGGCGCGAGCGGCGGGTTCTCCTTCGGCCTGCGGGACTTCTGGGAGAAGCACCCGGCCCAGCTCGACGTCCGCGACGCGCACACCGACGCCGCCGAGGTCACCCTCTGGCTCTGGTCGCCCGAGGCACAGCCCATGGACCTGCGCTTCTACCACGACGGCATGGGCCAGGACACCTTCCCCGAACAGCTCGAAGGCCTCAACATCACCTACGAGGACTACGAGCCCGGCTTCGGCACCCCCTACGGCATCGCCCGTACCTCCGAACTCCTCTTCTGGGCGAACGAGTCGACGCCGACGCCCGAGACGCTCGCCGAGCAGGTCGAGGCCGTGCGGGTGCTGCCGCAGCTCGCGGCGCCGCCCAAGCAGCTCATCAAGGCCAAGGTCTTCGGGCCCGGCCTGTACTCCGAGCCGGACCGCTCCACCCCCGCCAAGGCGAAGATCGAAGACCACCTCGACTTCCTCTTCACCTACTACAAGGGGCAGGTGGAGCAGCGCCGCTGGTACGGCTTCTGGGACTACGGCGACATCATGCACACCTACGACGCCGTGCGGCACCAGTGGCGGTACGACATCGGCGGCTACGCCTGGGACAACTCCGAGCTGTCGCCGGACATCTGGCTCTGGATGGCCTACCTGCGGTCCGGCCGCGCGGACATCTTCCGCTTCGCCGAGTCGATGACCCGGCACACCGGGGAGGTCGACGTCTACCACCTCGGCCAGTGGGCGGGCCTGGGCACCCGGCACGGCGTCCAGCACTACGCCGACAGCGCCAAGCAGCAGCGCATCGCCAACACCACCTACCGCCGCTACTACTACTTCCTCACCGCCGACGAACGCGTCGGCGACCTCATGCACGCCAACGTCGACTCCGACGAGACGTTCCTCGCCCTGGACCCGCTGCGCAAGATCCGCACCGAGCCCTACACCCCCGACCGGCACGCCCTGTCGATCGGCTTCGGCACCGACTGGAGCGGCCTCGTGTCCGCCTGGCTGACCGAGTGGGAACGCAAGGGCCCCAAGTGGGAGAAGGCCAGGGCGCGCGTGCTGTCGACCATGGAGACGATCGCCGCCCAGCCCAACGGCTTCGTCCAGGGCAGCGGCCTCTACGACCTGGACACCGGCCGGTTCGCCGTCGCCGCCCAGCCCAAGGTCGAGGTCTCGCACCTGTCGGCCGTCTTCGGCCTCAACGAGCTGTGCGCCGAGCTGATCCACCTGGTCGACATGCCGAAGTTCAACGAGGCCTACTTCGACTACTGCCGCTACTTCAACGCCACCAAGGCGGAGCAGACGGCACGCTACGGCTCCAACTTCGGCACCCTGCTGCTCTTCCAGGGCCACTCGCGCCTCGACGCCTACGCCGCCGTCCAGACCGGGGACGCGGCGCTCGCCAAGCGGGCATGGGCGAAGTTCTACGGCTCCGACGGCTACACCGAGTCCTCGCCGTGGAAGACGGAGCCGCTCAGCGGCCCCGCCACCCTGGTCCCGGGCAGCGAGGCCGCCTGGGTCGCCACCAACGACACCGCCCTCTACGGCCTCGCCGCCATCGAGAACCTGGCGCTGCTCGGCGACAAGATGCCCTAGAGGCCGCCCGAGGCCCGTCGTTCGGACACCCCGCGCGGACGCGGGGGCCGGCGGATACCGCCGACGCCCCGCGTGCCGCCCGGACGACAGGCCTTAACGCATCCGCCCCAGCACCTCCCGCACCCGCCGGACATCCCGCAGCCGCCGCTCGTACGTCGCCCCGAGGGCGAGCAGCAGCAGGCCGGCGAGTGCGGGCGGCGCCCAGCGCGGCAGCGCGTCGCTCACCTGGACCAGATAGGGGGCGAGTTCGTGCAGCGCGTCCAGGGTGAGGACCGAGCCGCCCAGCACCAGCGGGGCCTGGAGGCGGTGGCGGGCACCCAGCAGGGTCAGCAGCAGAGCGGACGCGCCCAGCAGCAGGGGGCGGATCCAGCCCGGGTCGCTCCAGGCCGCGGCCAGGCTCGGCACCAGCGTCGCCGCGAGACCGGGGCCGTACGCGGTCCAGGAGGAGGCCTGCGGGTCCCGGCGCCGGCGCGTCATCCCGACGAACAGCGCCGGGACCGTCGCCACCAGGGTGTACGCCTCCGTGACGCCCACCTGCCAGGACGCCAGCCGCACCCATGACGCCAGCACGGACAGGACGACGGCCGCGTAGCCGACGCGACGCCGGTCCGGGCGCACGGCCGTGGCCGCGGCGACGACCGCGCACAGGGCCAGCACCAGGGCCAGCAGCGGCGGGTCGGACGCGGCGAGCCCGACGGCCGCCGCGGCGGCACCCGCGCCGGTGACCTCCACCACGACGGTCGTCACCGGGTCGGCGGTGCGCCACGCGACCAGCGCCGCCACCGCGGGGACCACGAGCACCAGCAGGGCGATGTGCTCCGGCCGCCAGCCGGAGGCGGCGCCCGCCGCCACGGCCAGGGCCGTCGCCCAGCCCAGGGACGCGCCGGCGGACACGGCCGCCGCACGGCCGCGCCACGCGGCCCCCGCGAACAGCGCGGTCAACGCCGCGAGCACGGTCAGCGTCGCCGCCTGCGCGGCCAGGGAGAGAACGGCGAGTGCGAGCGAGACGAGCAGGGCGGAGGCGACGATCGCCTCCGCACGGACCGTCGTCCGCGTAGCCGACGCCAGCAGCGCGGCGACAGTGACGCCCAGCAGGAGCAGGCCCACGGTGTAGGGGAGTTCCAGCGCCGTGGGGACGACCATCAGCGCCGCGAGGAGCAGCCCGAGCGAGGCGGTCCGGGCCTGGGCGCGCCACTCGCCGTCCCGGACCGCCGTCGCCAGGACCACCGCGACGGCGGCGAGGAGCAGGGGAGCGGTGACCGCGTAAGGCGGCCAGGACGCGTCCATGGTCACCGCGGCACGGGCGTCGGCCGGGGCGCCGGACCAGACACGCCCCAGCCAGGCCGCGGGGCCCAGCAGGGTGACGCCGACGGCCGGCGTGGCCCACAGCACCGCCCCCGCCTGGACCAGCCCCGAGGCCCAGGCGACACCCCGGCGCACCTCCTCCGGGCCCCGGACGGCGGCCAACAGGGCGATCCCGCACGCCAGATACCCGGGCACGGTCCAGTCGCCCGGCGTCCACGCCCGCAGGACGCCGCCCGCGGCGGCGACCGCGCACAGCGCGCCGGCCAGCGTCGGGCCCGTCGCGAACGCCGGGCCGGGGGCGAACCGGGCCGCGCCCAGGGAGATCGCCGCGGCGAGGACGAGGAGCGCCGCCGCGCGGGCCGCCGCACCGGGGCCGTCCGCCGCGAGCGACAGGCCGGCCGCCGCCAGGGCGCCCGCGCCGCCGGCGGCGCACGCGCACACCGCCGCGACCGTGCGCACCGGCCGCCACGTGACCCGCAGCGCGACCGCCGCGTCGAACGCGGCCGTCAGCAGCACCGCCGCCGTGACCGCGTGCGACCCGCCCCCGGCCGCGACCGCCCAGAGCGGCAGCACGAGCTGGGCCACCGTCAGGGCGGCCGGGCGGGGCAGCCGCGGGCCGGCCTTGCCCGGCAGCGCGGCGAGGGCCGTGCCGTACGCCGTCCAGACCGCCGCCAGCGCCGCCGACGCGGCCGCCGCGTACGCCGTGCCGTCCGCCGCGCCGAACGCGACCTCGTACAGGGCGTACGCGTCGAGCACCGTCAGCGCGAGACCGAGGCCCGCGACCGACTCGGCGGTCGAGCGCAGCCCCCGCCGCAGCAGCGCCACGGGCGCGCCGAGCACCGCGAGGGTGACCGCGCCGAGGACCGCGCTGCGCCCGGCGATCCCGAGGTGGCCCCAGCTGACCAGTGTGAACACCATCGCCGCGACGGTGAGCAGGACCCCGCCGAGCAGGAGGAGAACGTTCTGCACACCGGGTGCGGTGGCCTCCGGGCGGCGGGCCGGGACCGCGGGCGCGGACCGGCTCGGCCAACCCGGCGCGACCGGCGCCGCCGCCTGCTGAGCCGTCGCCTGCTGAAGGGCGGCGACCAGCCAGGCGCGGCGGGCCAGCAACTGCGCCCGGCGGACGTCCAGTCGGCGCAGCTCGGTGTCGAGGAGCCGCAGCTCCTCGGCCGGGGGCGGAAAATGCGTCATGCCTGGGAGTGTGGTTCGCGTCACGGCCCCGGGCATGAGCGCGCGTACTCAGAACGTACTCATCCGCACTGGCCGGGCCGTGCGCGGGCACACTCAGCCCATGGACTGGACCCGTTACCGCTTCCACAGCCGATGGGCCCTGCCCGCGCCGCCCGACCGCGTGTACGAGGCGCTGGGCCGGGCCGAGGACTACCCGCGCTGGTGGCCGCAGGTGCGCGAGGTGAGCCGGGTCGACGACACGACCGGCGTCGTCCGGGTCCGCTCCGCCCTCCCGTACGACCTGACCTTCACCGTGCGCGCGGTGCGCAGCGATCCGGCCGCCCGCGTCCTGGAGATCGCGCTGTCGGGCGAACTCGACGGCTGGGCGCGCTGGACGGTCACCGCCGACGGCCCCGGCGCCGTCGCCCGCTACGAGCAGGCCGTCCGTGTGGACAAACCGCTGCTGAGGCGGTTCGCCGTGCCGGGGCGGCCGCTGTTCCGCCTGAACCACCGGCTGATGATGCGCGCCGGGCGGCGCGGTCTCACCGCGCACCTGGAAGCGGTTTGAAGGAAGCGCACGGAGCCCTGTATGGTTCAGTGCGTTCCCGGGCGATTAGCTCAGTGGGAGAGCGCTTCGTTCACACCGAAGAGGTCACTGGTTCGAACCCAGTATCGCCCACCGGGAGAGGCCGGTCCGCGTCGGCGGACCGGCTTTTTCGTGTCCGCCGGCAGCCGCCCGGACGTCCTGTGGCGCGTCCGGGACGTCCTCGACGTCCCGGCTTCCTAGGCCGCCGCCGGCATCTCCGGCCGCAAGGGCCACGACGTGTCCACCGTCTCCGGGGTGCCGCTGCGGGCGAACCACGCCTGAAGCCCTCGCGCCTGCGCCGCGTGCCAGGTCGTCTGGAGGGTGTGCAGCTCGGCCGGGGACAGCCGCTCCAGCCGCGTCGCGAACCGGCGGCCCAGCGCCCGGACGACCTCCAGCGCGGCCAGCGCGTCCGCCGCCGCGTCGTGCGCCTCCGCCAGCGTCACCTCGTAGTGCGCGCACAGGTCGGTGAGCGTGCGCCGGCCCTTGCGGTAGCGGTCCAGATGCTTGTCCAGCACCCTGGGGTCCAGTACCCGCAGCGGCGTCGCGTCCAGCCAGTCGCCCAGCGACGAGGCGCGGTGCCTGCGCAGCTCGCGGTCGAGCAGCGTCAGGTCGAACGGCGCGTTCATGACCACCAACGGCCGTCCGGCCGCCGCCTGTTCGGCGAGCAGCTCGGCTATCTCGAACATCACCGGCGACGGCCAGCGCCCGTTGCGCTGCAGGTGGTCGTCGGTCAGCCCGTGCACCTCCGTCGCCCCGGCGGGCACCGGGACGCCCGGGTTCACCAGCCACCGGCTCACCCGCGGCCTCGCCCCCGGCGCGTCCTGGACGACGAGGGCGGCCGACACGATGCGGTCGGTCTCCACGTCGACGCCCGTCGTCTCCGTGTCAAATGCGGCCAGAGGCCCCTCGTACCAGTACGCCATCCCACTCAACCCCTCGTTCAGCCATGGCAGCTGACGCACCGTCTTCTGCCGCTTTGGTGATACCCGGGCTGTTTGCGCCGTACGCCGGAAGGACACAACACGAGTACGGGTCTTTGCAGTTCAGCGGCCCGTCCCGAAGACCGGCTCCGGTGGGAAGGCTGTTGGCCATGGCGATTGCGCAGCCCGAGCGGGGCGGGCTGCTGCCTGAACGCGCGGACGTTCACCGCGGCACGCTCGCCACCACCGCCTGCATGGAGACGCTCCAGGTGGGCTATCTGCACGCCGTCGCGGCCGCCGCCGGCTGCTCGCTGTCCCAGCCCTTCCCGGACAACGGCATCGACTGGCACGTCAGCCACAGCGCGCCCGGCCACACGGTCGACGACGAGGTCACCATCAAGGTGCAGCTCAAGGCCACCTACCAGGTGCGCCCCGACCCGCCGGGCCGTTTCTTCTCGTTCACCCTCGACAACGACCATCTGCGCAAGCTCGCCCGCACCCCCGTCTCGGTGCACAAGATCCTCGTCGTGATGATCGTCCCCCGGTCGCGGGAACAGTGGCTGCGGGCCGGTCACGACCGCCTCGACCTGCGGCACTGCTGCTACTGGGTCAATCTCGCCGGCCACCCGGTCACCGGCCGGACCCGGACCACCGTGCGCATACCGACCGCACGCATCTTCGACGACCGGGCGCTGTGCGAGATCATGACGCGGGTCGGGACGGGAGGCAGACCGTGACCCACCGCCCCCTCGACGAGCGGCTCCGGCCCGTGCGGCCGCACCCCGCGGCCCCCTGGAACCAGCCCCCCGAGCCCGCCGAGGTCGACCCCGCCGTCCTCGGCGTCCTGCTGCGCCGGCACGGCTGGCAGCGGCGCGGGGGAGCGGCAGGCCGCTACGGCCGCTGGACCCCGCCCGGACCCGGCGGCGCCGGCACCAGCCTCCTCGTGCCCGAGAGCCGCGCCTTCCCCGACAGCGACGACCTGCTCGGCGAGGCGCTCGCCGCACTCGCCCGCAGCGGGACCCCGGCCGCGCGCGAGGTGCTCGTCGCCCTGGCCGTGCCGAGCGACGAGATCCGCTGGTGGCGGGACTCGCCGACCGGGCCCGCCGGGGCCGCCTCCTGGGCCGTGGAGGAGCAGCTGCGCGCCGCCGCCCGCGGGATGCTGCTGGCCGGCGCGCTCGCCACCCGCGCGCGTGCGGGCTACCACGGCGCCCGGCACCGGCGCGCCGCCCTGGCCGCGCTGGACGGCGTCCTGGTCGGGTCCGCCACCGGGGGGCGCCGGCTGACCGCCTTCGTGCCGGTCGCCGGCGCCCGCTCCCTGGCGGTCCGTCTCCACCAGGCCCTCTACGCCGTCCGCGAGGCCGTCGACTACCAGCGGGCCACCGGCCGCACGGACGCCTTCGACGGCGCCGTGGAGGCCGGCGCCAGCCGCGAGCTGACCGAGGCGCTGATCGCCCTCGTACGCGGCGCCGAGGGCGCGCGGATCGCCGTCGAATGGTCGCCCGCGGCCGGCGTCCCCGCGCACTGCGCCGCGGGCGGGGAACCGGTGGAGTTCTCGCCCGGCGACCTGTCCGTGCTGCGCGAGGCGGGAGCCCGCTATCTGCGCGAGGAGCCCTCCGTGAGCGTGCGGATCACCGGCACGGTCGTCCGGCTGCGCAGGGCCGGACCGCGCGGCGACGGCAGCGTACGGCTGCGGGTGCTGGCCGGCGCGGAGATCCCGCATCTGCGGCTCACCCTCGGCGAGGAGGACTACCGCGTCGCCGGGCAGGCCCATCTCGTCGGACTGCCGGTGCGGGTGCAGGGCCTGCTGGAGAGCCGGGGCGGGTTCCGCAGACTCACCGGCGCCCGCGGGGTCGCCCCCGTGCAGGTGGACGAGGCCGAACGGGACCGGCTGATGAAGTCGATGCGGGGCAGCGCGCAGGGCGCCGACGTCTTCGGGGAGGCGTGCGCCGAGGACGCCCGCGAAGGGGAACGGCCGGGGGACTGATTTCGCGGTCGGCGGGTGCGGGTCGGTACGATCGCCTCTTGCGCGCGCTCACGGTATGGCGCCGCACCCCCTTCAGTCAGGAGAGACCGGTGTCAGACGTCCGTGTGATCATCCAACGCGATTCCGAGCGGGAAGAGCGCACGGTGACGACGGGCACCACGGCCGCCGAGCTGTTCGCCGGCCTGCGCTCGATCGTCGCCGCCCGGGTGGCCGGCGAGCTCAGGGACCTGTCGTACGAGGTCCACGAGGGCGACGAGATCGAGGGCGTCGAGATCTCCTCCGAGGACGGCCTGAACATCCTGCGCCACTCCACCGCGCACGTCATGGCCCAGGCCGTGCAGGAGCTGTTCCCCGAGGCCAAGCTGGGCATCGGCCCGCCGGTCAAGGACGGCTTCTACTACGACTTCGACGTGGAGAAGCCCTTCACGCCCGAGGACCTCAAGGCCGTCGAGAAGAAGATGCAGGAGATCCAGAAGCGGGGGCAGCGGTTCGCCCGGCGCGTCGTCACCGACGAGGCCGCCCGCGAGGAGCTCGCCGACGAGCCCTACAAGCTGGAGCTGATCGGCCTCAAGGGCTCGGCCTCCAGCGACGACGGCGCGGACGTCGAGGTCGGCGGCGGCGAGCTGACGATCTACGACAACCTCGACGCCAAGACCGGCGAGCTGTGCTGGAAGGACCTGTGCCGCGGTCCCCACCTGCCCACCACCCGCAACATCCCGGCCTTCAAGCTGATGCGCAACGCAGCCGCCTACTGGCGCGGCAGCGAGAAGAACCCCATGCTCCAGCGCATCTACGGCACCGCCTGGCCCTCGAAGGAGGAGCTGAAGGCCCACCTCGACTTCCTCGCCGAGGCCGAGAAGCGCGACCACCGCAAGCTGGGCAGCGAGCTGGACCTGTTCTCCATCCCGGAGCAGATCGGCTCCGGCCTCGCCGTCTTCCACCCCAAGGGCGGCATCGTCCGCCGGGTCATGGAGGACTACTCGCGCCGCCGGCACGAGGAGGAGGGCTACGAGTTCGTCTACACCCCGCACGCTACGAAGGGGAAGCTCTTCGAGACCTCGGGCCACCTGGACTGGTACGCCGACGGCATGTACCCGCCCATGCAGCTCGACGAGGGCGTGGACTACTACCTCAAGCCCATGAACTGCCCGATGCACAACCTGATCTTCGACGCGCGCGGCCGCTCCTACCGCGAACTGCCGCTGCGCCTCTTCGAGTTCGGGACCGTGTACCGGTACGAGAAGTCGGGCGTCGTGCACGGTCTCACCCGCGCCCGCGGCTTCACGCAGGACGACGCGCACATCTACTGCACCCGTGAGCAGATGTCGGAGGAGCTCGACAAGACGCTCACCTTCGTCCTGGGCCTGCTGCGCGACTACGGCCTGACCGACTTCTACCTGGAGCTGTCCACCAAGGACCCGGAGAAGTTCGTCGGCTCGGACGAGGCCTGGGAGGAGGCCACGGAGACCCTGCGCCAGGTGGCCGAGAAGCAGGGCCTCCCGCTCGTGCCCGACCCGGGCGGCGCCGCCTTCTACGGCCCCAAGATCTCCGTCCAGACGAAGGACGCCATCGGCCGCACCTGGCAGATGTCGACGATCCAGCTCGACTTCAACCTGCCCGAGCGCTTCGACCTGGAGTACACCGGCCCGGACGGCGCCAAGCAGCGCCCGGTCATGATCCACCGCGCGCTGTTCGGCTCCATCGAGCGGTTCTTCGCGGTCCTCCTGGAGCACTACGCGGGCGCGTTCCCGGCGTGGCTGGCCCCGGTCCAGGCGCTCGGCATCCCGATCGGCGACGGGCACGTGGAGTACCTGGAGAAGTTCGCCGCGGCCGCGAAGAAGAAGGGGCTGCGCGTCGAGGTGGACTCCTCCTCCGACCGCATGCAGAAGAAGATCCGCAACGCCCAGAAGCAGAAGGTGCCCTTCATGGTCATCGCGGGCGACGAGGACATGGCCGGCGGCTCGGTGTCCTTCCGCTACCGCGACGGCTCCCAGGAGAACGGCATCCCGTTCGACGAGGCCATCGCGAAGATCGCGAAGGTCGTCGAGGAGCGCACGCAGGTCTGACGCGGTGCGGCGCGGGCCCCGGGGGAGTCATTTCCCCCGGGGCCCGTCGTCCTTCCCCGGGGCGCCGCCCGCGACCTCGCCCTCCCGTGCGAACACCTGGATCAGCCACGACGAGAACGAGCCGGTGACCGCGCCCAGCAGCGCCAGCCCGCAGGCCATCAGCCCGACCGCGAGCAGCCGGCCCCCGGTCGTCACGGGAACGACGTCGCCGTACCCCACCGTGGTGAGCGTCGCCGCCGCCCACCACAGCGCATCCCCGAACGTGTGGATGTCGGCGCCCGGGGCGTCGCGTTCCCGGTCGTAGACGGCCAGCGCGCACGCGAAGCCGAGGAGCAGCGTCGTGATCCCCGAGTAGGTGATCACGCGCGCGTACAGCGCCAGCCGGGGTTCCCCGCGCCGGCGCTGCACGGCCTCGTACACCCGGACCACGCGCAGCGGGCGCAGCAGGGGCAGCAGCACGACCACCGTGTCCAGCTTGTGCCTGCGGACGAAGCCCAGCCGCCGTCCGCTGAGCCGCCAGCGCACGACGTAGTCGACGCCGAACAGCAGCCACGTGGCGGCCAGCATCCCGGTGCAGGCGTCCCGCCACCCCGCCCCCAGATCCTGGGCCAGGACCAGCACGGCGTACATGGCGAGGAACACCAGCGAGGCGACCGCGAGGGGGATCTCGGTGCGCTGCTCCCAGCGGACCCGAGGGCTGACTTCGTCCATCGGGCCAGCTTCGCCCGGCCGCCGTTCACGCGAACCCCGGCGACACGCCGCGAACGGGCGAAGCCATATGCTGACTGGCATGACGAGTGAGCCGGAGCAGCAGATCGGAGTGGGGACGCAGGACTCGTTCCAGCGCCTGTGGACGCCCCACCGGATGGCCTACATCCAGGGTGAGAACAAGCCGACCGGCCCCGGGGCCGACGACGGCTGCCCGTTCTGCTCGATCCCGGCGAAGTCGGACGAGGACGGCCTGGTCGTCCGGCGCGGTGAGCACGTGTACGCGGTGCTCAACCTGTACCCGTACAACGGCGGCCACCTGATGACCGTGCCCTACCGGCACGTGGCCGACTACACCGACCTGACCGTCCCGGAGACCGCCGAGCTCGCCGAGCTGACCAAGCAGGCGATGACCGCGCTGCGCACCGCGTCCGGCGCGCACGGCTTCAACATCGGCATGAACCAGGGCGGCGTGGCGGGGGCCGGCATCGCCGCCCACCTGCACCAGCACATCGTGCCCCGCTGGGGCGGCGACACGAACTTCATGCCGGTGGTGGGACACACGCGCGTGCTGCCCCAACTCCTCGCCGACACCCGCAAGATGCTCGCGGACGCCTGGCCGGGGACCACCAGCCCGTCCGGCGCTTGAGGACGAGGCCGTTCAGGCCGAAGCGGGGGCCTGGGGGCGGCAGCCCCCGGCACCGGTCACGACGACCGACGGCACCACACCACACCGCACCCCCGGGGTGAGCCCCCCGACCCACCGCCGGAGGCTCACGCGTCGTAGGTGTCCGCCTTGCGGGGCGAGACCTCCTGCACCGCGCCGCTCAGGGCCGACGAGCGGGAGCTGAACTTCTCGATGTCCACGTCGTGCTCCCTGAGCACCTTGAGCGCCGCGGAGTGCACCACGCGCAGTACGGGGGTGGCCGCCCGCAGCGCGTCGTCGGCCATGAAGCGGTGGCGCCAGGGCTGGTCGGCCCAGGCGTGCCGCAGACCGAACGGCTCGGGCAGGGTGATGCCGCCGCCGAGCCACTTCAGCAGCGGCGGATACCAGCTGATCGTGGCGCGCGCGGCCAGCCGGACCACCTCGTCGGCGGTGACCAGCGGCAGCTTGACCGTCCGCGTCTCCCAGAACCGCACGCTCTTGGCGACCTCCTTGACGGGGGCCTCGGGCTTGGTGGTGAACAAACCGTTGACGGGCCCCAGGGCGTGCCCGGTCACCTCGATGCGCAGCGTCTCGTGCAGCACCGTCACCGTGATCAGCATGGTGAGGATCAACTGGCCGTCCCACAGCGGCCACTGGACGCCCAGGTAGTGCCGGTCGCCGCCGCCGAACTGCTGGTTGTTGCAGATGTCCTCTATGGCCTTCGGCTTGACCTGGTACGCCTCGACGTCCGTGCCCTCGGGCCGGGCGACCGCCTTGGCGTTCTCGCCCACCGGCGTCACGATCCAGTGCCGGACCGAGGGCGGCGGGAAGCCGCCGGTCTTCAGGCTCTGCCGGTTGAGCACGCTGAGCTGGTCGTGGATGGCCCGTATCACCGTCCAGCTGCGGAACTCGTGGACGCCCTTGTTCGGGTCGGTGGGCACCAGTTCCTCGGCGAGGTGCCAGGCGCCCCAGCGGGTGCCCATGCCGAGTATGCCCTTGGGGCCGGCGTAGAAGACCGAGTTGGACTGCTGCTCGGCGCTCAGCCGGGCCAGTGACTGGCGCAGCTGCTCGGCGGCGGTCTGGTTCGGGCTGGTCGGCACCGCCTCGGGGACCTTGGCGCCGACGCTGCCGCCCGACAGCAGGCTGCCCCAGCGCTCGCGCAGATCCACGGCCGTCCGCTCGCAGATCCGCTTGGCGAGGAACCACCCGGCCACCGGCGCCACGACGCAACCGCGCGCGTACCAGCCGACGACGCCCGCGAACGGCATTTTGACCAGGAAGAGGACGGCGAGCGCGCCCACGGCGACGAGCAGCCCGGTGCCGACGCCGGAGATCCGCTTGTCGTCCAGCCTGCCCATGGTCGCCCGGAGCTGGAAGACCAGCAGCCACACCAGCAGCCCGGGCAGGAAGAGCACGCCGCACAGCAGCATGACGCCGGTGAGCTTCTTGTCGCGTTCGCGGCGGATGCGGGTGGCCGCCAGGCAGTGCTCGACGACCGCCTGGGGCTCGCTGCCGAAGGACTGGATGAGCGGTTTGCGGCCGACGCCGAGCATGCGGTCGATCACCGCCTGCGAGAACGCCTCCCCGAGGTTGGGCCGGAAGATCCTGGCCCACTTGCGGCCCGTGCCGACCGCCGTCTGGTGCCATTCGTTGTCGGCCTTCTTGATCTCCTCCACCGGGCTGTCCCGGTAGGCGGCCGAGGCCAGCCCGAGCGTCGGCGTCTGCCCGCCGTCGCCCATCTGCGGCACCTGTGGTCCGAAGATGTCCGCGTAACCGCTGCCAACGGTCATTCCCGCCCCCGATCGCCGCCGCACTCGCCCTTGCGGCCTTCCCGACTTGCCTACTCCGCACACCTGTTGATCAGGTCATCAGCGTATCCGCAGGCGCCGACATCCGTCGGCGGACGGCCGAAGCCGCCCGCCGGACCGGAAGCAACCGTTCCATCGCGGTGCCGCACCGGTCACTTGAGGGCGGTCCCTCATCAAAAGCGGTCCGTTCTAGGCCTGTTGCCGCACTTTCTCGGCAACCTGCGGGGGCATCGGCTCGTGACGGGCGTACGCCCGGTGGAAGCGCGCCGTGCCGTGCGACAGCGAGCGCAGGTCGACCGCGTACCGGCCGACCTCGATCTCGGGCACCTCGGCCCGCACCAGGGTGCGGCTGCCGCTGGTCTGCTCGGTGCCCAGCACCCGTCCGCGCCGTCCGGACAGATCGCTCATCACGGCGCCCACGTAGTCGTCGCCGACCAGGACCGACACCTCGGCCACCGGCTCCAGCAGGTGGATCCTGGCGTCTGCCGCGGCCTCCCGCAGCGCCAGCGCGCCGGCCGTCTGGAACGCGGCGTCGGAGGAGTCCACCGAGTGCGCCTTGCCGTCCAGCAGCGTGATCCGGACGTCCACCAGCGGGTGCCCGGCCACCACGCCCTTCGCCGCCTGCGCGCGGACGCCCTTCTCGACCGACGGGATGAACTGGCGCGGCACCGCGCCGCCCACGACCTTGTCCACGAACTCGATGCCCGAGCCGCCCGGCAGGGGCTCCACCTCGATCTCGCAGACCGCGTACTGGCCGTGCCCGCCGGACTGCTTCACGTGCCGTCCCCGTCCCGTGGACGGTGCCGCGAACGTCTCCCGCAGGGACACCTTGTGCGGGACGACGTCGACCTGGACGCCGTACCGGGAGCGCAGCCGCTCCAGGGCGACGTCCGAGTGGGCCTCGCCCAGGCACCACAGGACCACCTGGTGGGTGTGCTGGTTCTGTTCGAGACGCATCGTCGGATCCTCGGCGACCAGGCGGGCGAGGCCCTGTGAGAGCTTGTCCTCGTCGGCCTTGCTGTGCGCCTGGATGGCCAGCGGCAGCAGCGGGTCGGGCATCTGCCAGGGCTCCATGAGCAGCGGGTCGTCCTTGGCGGAGAGGGTGTCGCCGGTCTCCGCTCGGCCCAGTTTCGCCACGCACGCGAGATCGCCCGCGATGCAGTGCGTCAGCGTCCGCTGCTGCTTGCCGAACGGCGCGGACAGGGCGCCCACGCGTTCGTCGACGTCATGGTCCTCGTGGCCGCGGTCGGCCAGGCCGTGCCCGGAGACGTGGACGGTCGTGTCGGGGCGCAGCGTGCCGGAGAAGACGCGCACGAGCGAGACCCGGCCGACGTACGGGTCGGAGGAGGTCTTCACGACCTCCGCGACGAGGGGGCCGTCCGGATCGCAGCGCTTCAGCTCGCGCGGCTCGCCGCCGACGGTCGTCACGCGGGGCGCCTCCCGCTCCAGGGGCGTCGGGAAGCCCCTGGTCACCAGTTCCAGCAGTTCGACCGTGCCGAGGCCCTGGCGGGCGCCCTCGGCGGCGGGGGCGGCGGCCAGGACGGGGAAGAACGTGCCGCGCGCGACGGCCCGCTCCAGGTCCTCGACGAGCGTGCCCACGTCGATCTGCTCGCCGCCGAGATAGCGGTCCATGAGGGTTTCGTCCTCGCTCTCGGCGATGATCCCCTCGATCAGCCGGTTGCGGGCCTCCTCGAGGTCCGGCAGCTGGTCCGCGCCGGGTTCCGACTCCTTGCGTTCGCCCGTCGAGTAGTCGAACAGCTTCCGCGACAGCAGCCCGGTCAGTCCGGTCACCGGCGCATGGCCGTCGGGTCCCGCGGGGCCGCGCAGCGGCAGGTACAGGGGCAGCACGGCGTCCGGGTCGTCGCCGCCGAAGGCCTCCGCGCAGATCCGGGTCATCTCCTCGAAGTCCGCGCGGGCGGCCTCCAGATGCGTGACGACGATCGCGCGGGGCATGCCGACGGCCGCGCACTCCTCCCACACCATGCGGGTCGAGCCGTCCACGCCGTCCGCCGCCGAGACCACGAAGAGGGCCGCGTCCGCGGCGCGCAGACCGGCCCTGAGCTCCCCGACGAAGTCGGCGTATCCGGGGGTGTCGAGGAGGTTGATCTTGATGCCGTCCCATTCGACGGGCACCAGGGAGAGCTGTACCGAGCGCTGCTGCCGGTGCTCGATGTCGTCGTAGTCGGAGACGGTGCCGCCGTCCTCCACGCGGCCCGCCCGGTTCACCGCTCCCGTCGTGAGCGCGAGAGCCTCCACCAACGTCGTCTTGCCCGATCCGCAGTGGCCGACCAGCACCACGTTCCGCACGGACGCGGGACGGTCGGCCGCTGTGGCCCTGCCGGCGGCTCCGGGGTGTGCGTTCGCCTTGTCGCCCATTTCCTTGCCTCCCGTACACGGTGAGGTCACTGGGGGCGCGGGCACCACGGCCCCGCGTGCGGTGGCGGCTGCGGCGACGCCCGCGGTCCTTCGAGCTTTCCACTCCCGTCACCGCGCGTCCATACGACGGACATGACCCGCCCGTGCGGCGGACCGTGCCGACACGACGGACACACGGGGGGCCGGGTGCCCGACCGTCGCACACACGCGCGCGTGGCTACGATGGGCCAGCCGGTGGCCAGCAGGGGCCGCGCGGCCACACCGAACCCTCGGGAAGGCCATGCTGAACAAGTACGCGCGTGCATTCTTCACGCGTGTCCTCACACCGTTCGCCGCGTTTCTCATCCGCAGGGGCGTGAGCCCCGACACGGTCACGCTCCTCGGCACCGCCGGCGTGATCGCGGGCGCGCTGGTCTTCTATCCCAGAGGGGAGTTCTTCTGGGGCACGATCGTGATCACGCTCTTCGTGTTCTCCGACCTCGTCGACGGCAACATGGCGCGCCAGCTGGGCCGCACCAGCCGCTGGGGCGCCTTCCTGGACTCCACGCTCGACCGGGTCGCCGACGGCGCGATCTTCGGCGGCTTCGCGCTCTGGTACGCGGGCAACGGCGACGACAACGTCCTGTGCGCCGTCTCGATCTTCTGCCTGGCCAGCGGTCAGGTGGTGTCGTACACCAAGGCGCGCGGCGAGTCGATCGGCCTGCCGGTCGCGGTGAACGGGCTCGTGGAGCGGGCGGAGCGCCTGGTCATCTCCCTGGTCGCGGCCGGCCTCGCCGGCCTGCACGGCTTCGGCGTGCCGGGCATCCAGGTGCTGCTGCCGATCGCCCTGTGGATCGTCGCCGTCGGCAGCATGGTCACGCTGATCCAGCGCGTCGTCACGGTCCGCCGCGAGTCCGCGGAGGCGGAGGCCGAGGCAGAGGCCGAGGCGGCCGCGGCCGAGGCCCGGGAGGCGGGGGGCCACCAGGCCCGGGGGAGCGAGGCCGCGAAGTGAGCGCCCGGGAGCGCCTGGCCGACGCGATGTACGGCGTCGGCTGGAGCACCGTCAAGAAGCTTCCCGAGCCCGTCGCCGTACGGCTCGGCCGCACCGTCGCCGACCTCGCGTGGAAGCGGCGCGGCAAGGGCGTGCGGCGGCTGGAGAGCAACTACGCGCGCGTGGTGCCGGACGCGAGCCCCGAGCGCCTGGCCGAGCTCTCGCGCGCCGGGATGCGCTCCTACCTGCGGTACTGGATGGAGTCCTTCCGGCTGCCGGCCTGGAGCTCCGCGCGCGTGCGAAGCGGCTTCGCCCCCAAGGGCCTGCACCATCTGACGGACGGCATCGCCTCCGGCCGGGGCGTCATACTCGCCCTGCCGCACATGGCGAACTGGGACCTGGCCGGCGCCTGGGTCACCACCGAGCTGAAGACGCCGTTCACCACGGTCGCCGAGCGCCTGAAGCCCGAGACGCTGTACGACCGGTTCGTGGCCTACCGGGAGGGCCTGGGCATGGAGGTGCTGCCGCACACCGGCGGCGCCGCTTTCGGCACCCTGGCCCGGCGGCTGCGGGAGGGCGGCCTGGTCTGCCTGGTCGCCGAGCGCGACCTGTCGGCCTCGGGCGTCGAGGTCGACTTCTTCGGGGAACGGACGCGGATGCCGGCGGGCCCCGCGCTGCTCGCCCAGCAGACCGGCGCGCTCCTGCTCCCCGTCACCCTCTGGTACGACGACTCGCCCGTCATGCAGGGCCGCGTGCACCCCCCGATCGAGACGCCCGGGTCAGGCACCCGGGCCGAGAAGACGTCCCTCATGACACAGGCGCTGGCGGACGCCTTCGCCACCGGCATCGCCGACCACCCGGAGGACTGGCACATGCTCCAGCGCTTGTGGCTCGCGGACCTGGAACCCCGCCCCTCGGACGGGGACCCGGCGTGAGGATCGGCATCGTCTGCCCCTACTCGTGGGACGTGCCCGGCGGCGTCCAGTTCCACATCCGCGACCTCGCGGAGTACTTCATCCGGCTCGGCCACGAGGTGTCCGTCCTGGCCCCCGCCGACGACGACACCCCGCTGCCCCCGTACGTGGTCTCGGCCGGCCGCGCCGTGCCGGTGCCCTACAACGGCTCGGTGGCCCGCCTCAACTTCGGCTTCCTGTCCGCCGCGCGCGTGCGGCGCTGGCTGCACGACGGCGCGTTCGACGTCGTCCACATCCACGAGCCGACCTCACCGTCCCTGGGCCTGCTCACCTGCTGGGCCGCGTCGGGCCCGATCGTGGCCACCTTCCACACGTCCAACCCGCGCTCGCGCGCCATGATCGCCGCCTACTCGATCCTCCAGGCGGCCCTGGAGAAGATCAGTGCGCGGATCGCCGTCAGCGAGTACGCCCGGCGCACACTGGTGGAGCACCTCGGCGGGGACGCGGTCGTCATCCCCAACGGCGTCGACGTCGACTTCTTCGCCAGGGCCGAGCCCAATCCCGCCTGGCAGGGCGAGACCCTCGGCTTCGTCGGCCGCATCGACGAGCCCCGCAAGGGCCTGCCCGTGCTGATGAAGGCGCTGCCGCGGATCTTCGCCGAACGGCCGGACGCCCGGCTGCTGGTCGCCGGCCGCGGCGACGAGAAGGAGGCGGTGGCCGGCCTGCCCCGCGAGCTTCGCGCGCGCGTGGAGTTCCTCGGCATGGTCAGCGACGAGGACAAGGCGCGATTCCTGCGCAGCGTCGACGTCTACGTCGCGCCCAACACCGGCGGCGAGAGCTTCGGCATCATCCTCGTCGAGGCCATGTCGGCGGGCGCCCCGGTGCTCGCCTCCGACCTCGACGCCTTCGCCCAGGTGCTCGACCAGGGCGCGGCGGGCGAGCTGTTCGCCAACGAGGACGCGGACGCCCTGGCCGGGGCGGCGGTGCGCCTGCTGGGCGACCCCGCCCGCCGGGCCGAACTGCGCGAGCGGGGCAGCGCGCACGTACGGCGTTTCGACTGGTCGACCGTCGGCGCCGACATCCTCTCGGTGTACGAGACCGTCACGGGCGGCGCGGCGGCGGTCGCGGCCGAGGACGACCGCGGGCCGACGGGCCTGCGCTCCCGCCTCGGCCTGGCACGGGACTGACGACCCGGCGCCGAGCGTGAGGGCCCCGGTTCCCGTCCCCCGCGAGGCGTACATGAGCCGGGCACGCGCGCGGGGGGCGCACGGGTAGCCTTGCCGCCCGTGACCGCAACCCTGATCTGGATCCTGGTCGTCCTCCTGGCGATCGGCCTCTACCTGAGCTGGACCGCGGGACGGCTGGACCGGCTGCACGCGCGCATCGACGCGGCCCGCGCGGCCCTGGACGCGCAACTGCTGCGCCGTGCCTCGGTGGCGCAGGAGCTGGCCACCTCCCAGGTGCTCGACCCCGCGGCTTCGATCGTCCTGTACGAGGCCGCGCACGCCGCCCGGCAGGCCGAGGAGGAGCAGCGGGAGGTCGCCGAGAGCGAGCTGAGCCAGGCCCTGCGGGCCGTCTTCGCGGACGCCCAGCAGCTGGAGGGCGTCCGCGTGGCGCCCGGGGGAGAGGCCGCGGCCCGCGAGCTCGCCGAGGCGGTCCGCCGGGTGCCCATGGCCCGCCGCTTCCACAACGACGCCGTGGGCGCCGCCCGCAGGCTGCGCGAACACCGCAAGGTCCGCTGGTTCCGGCTGGCCGGCCACGCCCCGTTCCCGCTGGCCTTCGAGATGGACGACGAGGCGCCGGCCGCCCTGCTGGACCGGGCGACCTGACGAAAAGGATCCACCGGCTGTTCATTGGCCCTTGCTGTGGCCTGGCCCGTTCGCGTTTCCTCAGTGCTGCACAAATCCTCTTTTAAACGAGTGAGGTCCCCCCGTGTCCAGCACGATCTCCGAAAACCAGACCCCCGAGACCGGCACCGCGCGCGTGAAGCGCGGCATGGCCGAGCAGCTCAAGGGCGGCGTGATCATGGACGTCGTCACGCCGGAGCAGGCGAAGATCGCCGAGGACGCGGGCGCCGTCGCCGTCATGGCCCTGGAGCGGGTCCCGGCCGACATCCGCAAGGACGGCGGCGTGGCCCGGATGTCCGACCCCGACATGATCGAGGGCATCATCGAGGCCGTCTCGATCCCGGTCATGGCCAAGTCCCGCATCGGCCACTTCGTCGAGGCCCAGGTGCTCCAGTCGCTCGGCGTCGACTACATCGACGAGTCCGAGGTCCTCACCCCGGCCGACGAGGTCAACCACAGCGACAAGTTCGCGTTCACGACGCCGTTCGTCTGCGGCGCCACCAACCTGGGCGAGGCCCTGCGCCGCATCGCCGAGGGCGCCGCCATGATCCGCTCCAAGGGCGAGGCCGGCACCGGCAACGTCGTCGAGGCCGTCCGCCACCTGCGTCAGATCAAGAACGAGATCGCCCGGCTGCGCGGCTTCGACAACAACGAGCTGTACGCCGCCGCCAAGGACCTGCGCGCCCCCTACGAGCTGGTCAAGGAGGTCGCCGAGCTGGGCAAGCTCCCCGTCGTGCTGTTCTCCGCGGGCGGTGTCGCCACCCCGGCCGACGCCGCGCTCATGCGCCAGCTCGGCGCCGAGGGCGTCTTCGTCGGCTCCGGCATCTTCAAGTCCGGCGACCCGGCCAAGCGCGCCGCCGCCATCGTGAAGGCCACCACCTTCTACGACGACCCGAAGATCATCGCGGACGCGTCCCGCAACCTCGGCGAGGCCATGGTCGGCATCAACTGCGACACCCTCCCCGAGGCCGAGCGCTACGCCAACCGCGGCTGGTAACGAGCCCATGAGCAGCGAAACCCCCGTCGTGGGCGTCCTGGCCCTCCAGGGCGACGTCCGGGAGCACCTCGTCGCCCTGGCCGCGGCCGACGCCGTGGCCAGGCCGGTGCGGCGCCCCGAGGAACTGGCGGAGGTCGACGGCCTCGTCCTGCCCGGCGGCGAGTCCACGACCATCTCCAAACTGGCCGTCCTGTTCGGCGTGATGGACCCGCTGCGCGCGCGTGTGCGCGACGGGATGCCGGTCTACGGCACCTGCGCGGGCCTGATCCTGCTCGCCGACAAGATCCTCGACCCGCGCTCGGGCCAGGAGACGGTCGGCGGCATCGACATGATCGTGCGCCGCAACGCCTTCGGACGGCAGAACGAGTCCTTCGAGGCGGCGGTGGACGTCAAGGGCGTCGCCGGCGCCCCCGTCGACGGCGTGTTCATCCGCGCCCCCTGGGTGGAGTCCGTCGGCGCCGCGGCCGAGGTGCTCGCCGAGCACGACGGCCACATCGTCGCGGTCCGTCAGGGGAACGCGCTCGCCACGTCGTTCCACCCGGAACTGACGGGCGACCACCGCGTGCACGCCCTGTTCGTCGACATGGTGCGCGCGAAGCGGGCGGCCGACTCCTTGTAGGATTCGGGGGTCCCCCAGGCTCTCGACGTCAGGGGGGTTCGGACGAGACGGGTTACGCGAAGGAGACAGGCAGATGTCCGGCCACTCTAAATGGGCTACGACGAAGCACAAGAAGGCCGTGATCGACGCCAAGCGCGGCAAGCTCTTCGCGAAGCTGATCAAGAACATCGAGGTCGCGGCGCGCATGGGCGGCGTGGACCTGGACGGCAACCCCACGCTGTACGACGCCGTGCAGAAGGCCAAGAAGTCGTCGGTTCCGAACAAGAACATCGACTCCGCGATCAAGCGCGGCGGCGGCCTCGAAGCCGGTGGCGCCGACTACGAGACGATCATGTACGAGGGCTACGGCCCCAACGGCGTGGCCGTCCTCATCGAGTGCCTCACGGACAACCGCAACCGCGCCGCCTCCGACGTGCGCGTCGCCATGACCCGCAACGGGGGCTCCATGGCCGACCCGGGCTCCGTCTCCTACCTCTTCAACCGCAAGGGCGTCGTCATCGTCCCCAAGGGCGAGCTGAGCGAGGACGACGTGCTGGGCGCGGTGCTCGACGCGGGCGCCGAGGAGGTCAACGACCTCGGCGACTCGTTCGAGGTGCTCAGCGAGGCCACCGACCTGGTCGCCGTCCGCACGGCCCTCCAGGACGCCGGCATCGACTACGACTCCGCCGACGCCAACTTCGTCCCGACCATGCAGGTCGAGCTGGACGAGGACGGCGCGCGGAAGATCTTCAAGCTCATCGACGCGCTGGAGGACAGCGACGACGTGCAGAACGTCTTCGCCAACTTCGACGTGAGTGACGAGGTCATGGAGAAGGTCGACGCGTAAGGCCGCGAACCGAGCGGATCCGTCGGGCCGGTGGGACACGTCCCACCGGCCCGACGTCGTTGTCGGTGGCGGCGGATAGCCTGACGACGTCGAAGACCGGCCGGGCGATCAGACGCCGGCGGGTGACGTTGCGAAGGCCGGTCGGCGGCCACGAGGAGGGGTGCGTGCGGGTACTGGGTGTGGACCCCGGACTGACCCGGTGCGGCGTCGGCGTCGTCGAGGGCGTCGCGGGCCGGCCGCTCACCATGATCGGCGTGGGCGTCGTCCGCACGCCCGCCGACGCCGAGTTGGGGCAGCGGCTGGTCGCCGTGGAGCAGGGCATCGAGCGCTGGCTCGACGAGCACCGGCCCGAATACGTCGCCGTGGAGCGGGTGTTCAGCCAGCACAACGTGCGCACCGTCATGGGCACCGCCCAGGCCAGCGCCGTCGCGATGCTGTGCGCCGCCCGCCGCGGCATCCCCGTCGCCCTGCACACCCCCAGTGAGGTCAAGGCCGCCGTCACCGGCAGCGGCCGCGCCGACAAGGCCCAGGTCGGCGTGATGGTCACCCGCCTGCTCCGGCTCGACGCGCCCCCCAAGCCGGCCGACGCCGCCGACGCCCTCGCACTCGCCATCTGCCACATCTGGCGCGCCCCCGCGCAGAACCGACTCCAGCAGGCCGCCGCCCTGCACGCGGCCAGGTCCCCGATCACATCGAAAGGCCGTACGGCATGATCGCCTTCGTCAGCGGCACCGTCGCCGCGCTCGCCCCCGACTCCGCGGTGGTCGAGGTGGGCGGCGTGGGCATGGCTCTTCAGTGCACCCCGAACACGCTGTCCACGCTCCGCCTCGGCCGCCCGGCCAAGCTCGCCACCTCCCTCGTCGTACGGGAGGACTCGCTGACCCTGTACGGCTTCGTGGACGACGACGAACGCCAGGTCTTCGAGCTGCTCCAGACCGCGAGCGGCGTCGGCCCCCGGCTCGCCCAGGCCATGCTGGCCGTGCACGCCCCCGACGCGCTGCGCCGGGCCGTGGCCACCGGCGACGAGAAGGCGCTGATCGCGGTCCCCGGCATCGGCAAGAAGGGCGCCCAGAAGCTGCTGCTCGAACTCAAGGACAGGCTGGGCGAACCGGTCGGCGCCCCCGTGGTCGGCGCACCCGTCACCAGCGGCTGGCGCGACCAGCTGCACGCCGCCCTGATCGGCCTCGGCTACGCGACCCGCGAGGCCGACGAGGCCGTCGTCGCCGTGACCCCGCAGGCCGAGGCCGCCGACGGCGCGCCCCAGGTGGGCGCGCTGCTCAAGGCCGCACTGCAGACCCTGAACCGCGCCCGCTAGGAGAACGTCAGTGAACTGGGACGACACGAGCGACGAGACCGCCCCCGAGCGGCTCGCCGGCCCCGCCGCGGACCGACTGGTGGGCTCTGTCGCCGACGGGGAGGACCAGGCGGTCGAGGCCGCCCTGCGCCCCAAGGACCTGGGCGAGTTCATCGGCCAGGAGAAGGTCCGCGAACAGCTCGACCTCGTGCTGCGGGCCGCACGCGCGCGCGGAGCGACCGCCGACCACGTGCTGCTCTCCGGCGCGCCCGGCCTGGGCAAGACCACCCTCTCGATGATCATCGCCGCCGAGATGGGCGCCCCGATCCGCATCACCAGCGGTCCCGCCATCCAGCACGCGGGCGACCTCGCGGCGATCCTGTCCTCCCTCCAGGAGGGCGAGGTCCTCTTCCTCGACGAGATCCACCGCATGTCCCGGCCCGCCGAGGAGATGCTCTACATGGCGATGGAGGACTTCCGCGTCGACGTCATCGTCGGCAAGGGGCCCGGCGCCACCGCCATCCCCCTCGAACTGCCCCCCTTCACGCTGGTCGGCGCCACCACGCGCGCGGGCCTGCTGCCGCCCCCGCTGCGCGACCGGTTCGGCTTCACCGCCCACATGGAGTTCTACGAGCCCGGCGAACTCCAGCGCGTGATCCACCGCTCGGCCGACCTGCTCGACGTGGAGATCGATCCGGCCGGCGCCGCCGAGATCGCCGGCCGCTCCCGCGGCACCCCGCGGATCGCCAACCGTCTGCTGCGCCGTGTGCGCGACTACGCGCAGGTCAAGGCCGACGGAAAGGTCACCCGTGAGATCGCCGCGGCGGCCCTCAAGGTCTACGAGGTCGACGAGCGCGGCCTCGACCGCCTGGACCGCGCTGTCCTGGAGGCCCTGCTGAAGCTGTTCGCCGGCGGCCCGGTCGGCCTGTCCACCCTGGCCGTGGCGGTGGGGGAGGAGCGCGAGACCGTCGAGGAGGTCGCCGAGCCGTTCCTCGTCAGGGAGGGTCTCCTCGCCCGCACCCCGCGCGGAAGGGTCGCCACCCCGGCGGCCTGGACGCATCTCGGCCTCACGCCGACGCGGCCCCAGGCCCTGGGCGGCGGACAACCGGACCTCTTCGGCGCCTGACGGAAGGGGGTCGCGGCCGGGGCTTTGGCCGGGGAAGGAACCCAGGTGCCATGCTGAGCGTTGTTCCCTGCGCGCGGACTCGCTTAGACTCCGCCGATGCCGCCCCTGTCGGCAGCACACAACCCCCATCCATCAGGCCGCTCAAGCGTCGCGGTCGTTTGAAGGAAGTTCCGACCCGTGAGTCCTGTGACCCTCCTCCCGTTCATCGTGCTCATCGGGGCCATGTTCCTGATGACCCGGTCGGCCAAGAAGAAGCAGCAGCAAGCGGCCGCCATGCGCAACGACCTGCAGCCCGGCAGTGGTGTCCGCACCATCGGGGGCATGTACGCGACGGTCAAGGAGGTCAATGACGACACCATCCTCCTCGATGCGGGGCCGGGCGTGGAGCTGCTCTTCGCGAAGAACGCGATCGGCGCCGTCCTGACCGACGACGAGTACAACCGCATCGTCCACGGCGTCGAGCACGACCTGAAGTCCGACACCGACATCGTCCCCGACGACGCCTCCTCCCTCACCGAGTCCGCCGACACCGACGACTCCGCCGACGAAGCTGCCGCCGCCTCCGACGAGAAGGTTGTCGACCTCGGCAAGAAGGACGGACCCGACGACGTCCGGGAGAAGGCCGCCGAAGCCGACCAGGCCGATGCGGGCGAACAGCCGAAGAAGACCGACGGCGACTCCGACGCGCAGAAGTAGCCACGTTCCCGGTGGGCACGGGTCACACCCGTGCGCGCCGGGCGCGCGCATCTCGCCAGGGGATCCCGACACCATGTCATGGCCGCCGCCGCGCTGACCCGGCGCGAGGCGGCCCGAGAGGGAGTACGAGAAGGTGGCAGCACCTAAGAAGGGCCGGAGCGCGAGTGCCCAGAGCAAACCATGGCGCTCGCTGGCCCTGATCCTGATCGCCATCGTGGGGCTCACCGGAGGCATGTTCGCCTCCGGTCACACCACTCCGCGTCTCGGCATCGACCTTGCCGGCGGTACCAGCATCACGCTGGAGGCGAAGGCCGATCAGGGATCCGCGATCAACAAGGCCAACATGGACACCGCGGTCGACATCATGAACCGCCGTGTCAACGGGCTGGGCGTCTCCGAGGCGGAGGTGCAGACCCAGGGAAACCGCAACATCATCGTCAACATCCCCAAGGGCACCAACTCCGAGGAAGCCCAGCAGCAGGTGGGCACCACCGCCAAGCTGTACTTCCGCCCGGTCCTGGCCCAGCAGGCCACGGGTCCCGCCGCCACCCCCTCGCCGAGCACCTCCGCGAGCGGCGGCGCGAGCGCCTCGCCGAGCACGTCCGCGAGCCCTTCGGCGAGCGCCTCCGCCACCGGTGAGAAGGCGACCTCCTCGACGTCCCCGTCGGCCTCGGCCACCTCGCAGGGCCGTGCCGTCACCGACGGCCTGAAGGCCGACGGCACCCCCTCGGCCTCCGCGAGCGCCAAGGCCGGCTCCTCCCCGAGCCCGTCCGCCAAGCCGTCCGGCGGCGCCTCCACCGGCGCGGACGCCGCGCTCCAGGCCAAGTTCGCGGCCCTGGACTGCTCCGACAAGGCCGCGCGCACCAAGGCCGGCGAGGGCGTCAAGCCCGACGTCCCGACCGTGGCCTGCGGTGAGGTCGACAAGGTCTGGTACAAGTACCTCCTCGGCCCGGCGGCCGTCGACGGCACCGACGTCAAGAAGGCCCAGGCCGTCTTCGACACCCAGGGTGCGGCCGGCTGGCAGGTCAACATGAACTTCACCGGCAAGGGCTCCAAGAAGTTCGCCACGATCACGGGTCAGCTCGCGCAGAACCAGCAGCCGCAGAACGAGTTCGCCATCGTGCTCGACGGCGACGTCGTCTCCAGCCCGTACGTACAGAACGCGATCACCGGCGGCCAGGCCCAGATCTCCGGCAGCTTCAAGCAGGAGGAGGCCCAGAGCCTCGCCAACATGCTGTCGTACGGCGCGCTCCCGCTGTCCTTCCAGACGCAGAGCGTCACCACCGTGACCGCGGCCCTCGGCGGCGACCAGCTGCACGCCGGTCTCCTCGCGGGCGCCATCGGCCTCGCCCTGGTCGTCCTGTACCTGGTGGTCTACTACCGGGGTCTGTCGCTCATCGCGATGGCCTCGCTGCTGGTCTCCGCCGCCCTCACCTACGTGCTCATGGCGCTGCTCGGCCCGGCCATCGGCTTCGCGCTGAACCTGCCGGCGGTCTGCGGCGCCATCGTCGCCATCGGCATCACGGCGGACTCGTTCATCGTGTACTTCGAACGGGTCCGGGACGAGATCCGCGAGGGCCGCACCCTGCGCCCGGCCGTCGAACGCGCCTGGCCGCGCGCCCGGCGCACCATCCTGGTCTCCGACTTCGTGTCGTTCCTCGCCGCCGCCGTGCTGTTCGTCGTCACCGTCGGCAAGGTCCAGGGCTTCGCGTTCACGCTGGGTCTGACCACCGTCCTCGACGTGGTCGTGGTCTTCTTCTTCACCAAGCCGCTGATGACGCTCATCGCCCGGCGGAAGTTCTTCGCGAGCGGACACAAGTGGTCCGGCCTCGACCCGAAGGGGCTGGGCGCCAAACCGCCGATCCGCCGCACCCGCCGTCCCTCCGGTCCCGGCGCCGGCCCCGTCGAGACGAAGGAGGCCTGAGCGATGTCGAAACTCGGCAATCTCGGCGCCCGACTGCACCGTGGCGAGGTCAGCTATGACTTCATCGGCCACCGCAAGCTCTGGTACGGCATCTCCATCCTGATCACCATCACGGCCATCCTCGGCCTGGCGGTGCGCGGCCTGAACATGGGCATCGACTTCCAGGGCGGCGCCGTCTTCACCACGGAGAAGACCAGCGTCTCCGTCTCCCAGGCCGAGGAGTTCGCCAAGGACGCCTCCGGCCACGACGCGGTCGTGCAGAAGCTGGGCAACGGCACGCTGCGCATCCAGATCGCCGGCATGGACATCCAGCAGTCCAACCAGATCAAGTCCGACCTGGCCAAGGACCTCCAGGTCGACCGGGACACGATCACCGCCGAGCTGGTCGGTCCCAGCTGGGGCGACCAGATCGCCAACAAGGCCTGGCAGGGCCTGGCGATCTTCATGGTGCTGGTCGTGATCTACCTGGCGATCGCCTTCGAGTGGCGCATGGCCATCGCGGCGCTCGTCGCCCTGATCCACGACATCACCATCACCGTCGGCATCTACGCCCTCGTGGGCTTCGAGGTCACGCCCGGCACGGTGATCGGTCTGCTGACCATCCTCGGTTACTCGCTCTACGACACCGTCGTCGTCTTCGACTCCCTCAAGGAGCAGACGAAGGACCTCACCAAGCAGACCCGCTTCACCTACAGCGAGGTCGCCAACCGGTCGATCAACGGCACCCTGGTCCGCTCCATCAACACCACGGTCGTCGCGCTGCTGCCGGTGGCGGGCCTGCTGTTCATCGGCGGCGGCTTCCTCGGCGCGGGCACGCTCAACGACATCTCGCTGTCGCTGTTCGTCGGCCTCGCCGCCGGCGCCTACTCCTCGATCTTCATCGCCACGCCGCTCGTCGCCGACCTCAAGGAACGCGAGCCGCAGCTCAAGGCGCTGAGGAAGCGGGTGCTGGCCAAGCGCGCCCAGGCCGGCAACGAGCCGCAGCGGGCCGAGGCCCCCGGCGCCGCCGACTACGACGACGAGCCGGAGGACGCCGCGCCCGCGGTCGTCGGGCCGCGCAACCAGACCTCGCCCCGCGGCCGCGGCCGCGGCCGTCCGTCGGGGAAGCGCCGGTGACCGAGACCACCGACCTCACGACGCTGCTGCTCAGCCGCATCCGCGATGTGGCCGACCACCCGGAGCCGGGCGTGATGTTCAAGGACATCACCCCGCTCCTGGCGGACCCGGCGGCGTTCACCGCGCTCACCGGCGCCTTCGCGGAGATCGCCGTCCGCACCGGCGCCACCAAGATCGTCGGCCTGGAGGCCCGGGGCTTCATCCTGGGCGCCCCGGTCGCCGTCCGCGCGGGCCTCGGCTTCATCCCGGTGCGCAAGGCGGGCAAGCTCCCCGGAGCGACCCTCGCGCAGGCCTACGACCTGGAGTACGGCTCGGCGGAGATCGAGGTGCACGCGGAGGACCTGAGCACCGGCGACCGCGTCCTCATCGTCGACGACGTCCTGGCCACCGGCGGCACCGCCGAGGCGTCGATCCAGCTCATCCAGCGGGCGGGCGCCGACGTCGCGGGCGTCGCCGTCCTGATGGAACTGGGCTTCCTCGCGGGCCGGCCCCGGCTGGAGGCGGCCCTCGGCGGAGCGCCCCTGGAGTCCCTGCTGACCATCTGACCAGGGCCGTACGCGAGCGGGCGGGCGCCGGAGGAATTCCGGCGCCCGCCTCTTGCGTTTCCCGGGCGGACAGGCCTCTCATCGGCCTGGAGGCGATCCCGCGGCCCGGGATCGCTACGATGGGTGCTCCGGAGCCTGACCGGGGACCCGGATCGCGCACGAGGAGTCCTCTTGCCAGACGAGGCCCAGCACCTGACCGCCGCCAAGCCCGAGTCCGCCTCGGGCCCCGCGGCCGCGCCCGCGCCGCACCCGTCGCACGCGCAGGACGACGGCCGGGGGCCGGTCGAGCACGACCGCACGGCGCCCGTCGACAAGCCGGACGAGCAGCCGCGCCCCAAGCCGGCCCCGCCCGAGCCCGCCTCGGCCGCACCGGCCCCCCGCCCGGCGGCCGCCGCGCAGCCGTCCGCCCGCTCCGGCTCCTCCAACCGCGTCCGCGCCCGGCTCGCCCGGCTCGGCGTCCAGCGCCAGAACCCGTACAACCCGGTCCTGGAGCCCCTGCTGCGGATAGTGCGCAGCAACGACCCCAAGATCGAGACGGCGACGCTGCGCCAGATCGAGAAGTCCTACCAGGTCGCCGAGCGCTGGCACCGCGGCCAGAAGCGCAAGAGCGGCGACCCGTACATCACGCACCCGCTCGCGGTGACGACGATCCTCGCCGAGCTGGGCATGGACCCGGCGACGCTCATGGCGGGCCTGCTGCACGACACCGTCGAGGACACCGAGTACGGCCTGGAGGACCTGCGCCGCGACTTCGGCGATCAGGTGGCCCTGCTGGTCGACGGCGTCACCAAGCTCGACAAGGTCAAGTTCGGCGAGGCCGCGCAGGCCGAGACCGTGCGCAAGATGGTCGTCGCCATGGCCAAGGATCCGCGCGTCCTGGTCATCAAGCTCGCCGACCGCCTGCACAACATGCGCACCATGCGCTACCTCAAGCGCGAGAAGCAGGAGAAGAAGGCGCGCGAGACGCTGGAGATCTACGCGCCGCTCGCCCACCGCCTCGGCATGAACACCATCAAGTGGGAGCTGGAGGACCTCGCCTTCGCGATCCTCTACCCCAAGATGTACGACGAGATCGTACGGCTGGTGGCCGAGAGAGCGCCCAAGCGCGACGAGTACCTGGCCATAGTGACCGACGAGGTGCAGGCCGACCTGCGCGCCGCCCGCATCAAGGCGACCGTCACCGGCCGCCCGAAGCACTACTACAGCGTCTACCAGAAGATGATCGTCCGCGGCCGTGACTTCGCGGAGATCTACGACCTGGTGGGCATCCGCGTCCTCGTGGACACCGTCCGCGACTGCTACGCGGCCCTCGGCACCGTGCACGCGCGATGGAACCCGGTCCCCGGCCGGTTCAAGGACTACATCGCGATGCCCAAGTTCAACATGTACCAGTCGCTGCACACGACGGTCATCGGCCCCAACGGCAAGCCCGTCGAACTCCAGATCCGCACGTTCGACATGCACCGCCGCGCCGAGTACGGCATCGCCGCCCACTGGAAGTACAAGCAGGAGGCCGTCGCCGGCGCCTCCAAGGTGCGCTCCGACCAGCCCCGGGCCACCGGCAAGGACGACCACCTCAACGACATGGCGTGGCTGCGCCAGCTCCTGGACTGGCAGAAGGAGACCGAGGACCCCGGCGAGTTCCTGGAGTCCCTGCGCTTCGACCTGTCGCGCAACGAGGTCTTCGTCTTCACCCCCAAGGGCGACGTCATCGCGCTGCCGGCCGGCGCCACACCGGTGGACTTCTCCTACGCCGTCCACACCGAGGTCGGCCACCGCACGATAGGAGCCCGGGTCAACGGGCGCCTGGTGCCGCTGGAGTCGACCCTGGACAACGGCGACCTGGTGGAGGTCTTCACCTCCAAGGCCGCCGGAGCCGGGCCGTCCCGGGACTGGCTGAACTTCGTCAAGTCGCCGCGCGCCCGCAACAAGATCCGGGCCTGGTTCTCCAAGGAGCGCCGCGACGAGGCGATCGAGCAGGGCAAGGACGCCATCGCGCGCGCCATGCGCAAGCAGAACCTGCCGATCCAGCGCATCCTGACCGGCGACTCCCTCGTCACCCTCGCCCACGAGATGCGCTACCCGGACATCTCCTCGCTGTACGCGGCGATCGGCGAGGGCCATGTGGCCGCGCAGAACGTCGTGCAGAAGCTCGTGCAGGCGCTCGGCGGCGAGGAGGCGGCCTCCGAGGAGATGGACGAGGCGGTCCCGCCGTCCCGCGCCCGCGGCCGCAAGCGGCGCAGCAACCAGGACCCGGGCGTCGTCGTCAAGGGCGTCGACGACGTGTGGGTCAAGCTGGCCCGCTGCTGCACCCCCGTCCCCGGCGATCCGATCATCGGCTTCGTCACGCGCGGCAGCGGCGTCTCGGTCCACCGCAGCGACTGCGTCAACGTGGAGTCGCTGTCCCGGGAGCCGGAGCGCATCCTCGACGTCGAGTGGGCGCCGACGCAGTCCTCGGTCTTCCTCGTCGCCATACAGGTCGAGGCCCTGGACCGCTCCCGGCTGCTGTCCGACGTGACCCGGGTGCTCTCCGACCAGCACGTCAACATCCTGTCCGCGGCCGTCCAGACGTCCCGTGACCGGGTCGCCACCTCCCGCTTCACCTTCGAGATGGGCGACCCCAAGCACCTGGGGCACGTCCTGAAGGCCGTACGCGGCGTCGAGGGCGTCTACGACGTGTACCGGGTGACATCGGCCCGCCGACCGTAGCCGAGCACGCGAGAGGCCCCCGTACTCGACGTACGGGGGCCTCTTCGTCAGCCGGCGGGCCGGGCGGTCAGCCGCCGAACTCCTGGAGCCCCTTCAGCGCCTGGTCCAGCAGCGCCTGACGGCCCTCGAGCTCGCGCTCCAGCTTGTCGGCCCGCGCGGAGTTGCCCTGCGCGCGCGCCTGCTCGATCTGGCCCTTCAGCTTGTCCACGGCGCCCTGGAGCTGACCGGTCAGACCCGCGGCACGCGCGCGTGCCTCCGGGTTCGTCCGGCGCCACTCGGCCTCCTCGGACTCCTGGATCGCCCGCTCCACGGCGTGCATCCGGCCCTCGACCTTCGGCCGCGCGTCCCGCGGGACGTGTCCGATGGCCTCCCAGCGCTCGTTGATCGAACGGAACGCGGCCCGCGCCGCCTTCAGGTCGCCGATCGGGAGCAGCTTCTCGGCCTCCTCGGCCAGCTCCTCCTTGAGCTTCAGGTTCTCCGTCTGCTCCGCGTCGCGCTCGGCGAACACCGAGCTGCGGGCGGCGAAGAAGACGTCCTGGGCGCCGCGGAAGCGGTTCCACAGATCGTCCTCGTGCTCGCGCTGGGCGCGGCCGGCCGCCTTCCACTCCGCCATCAGCTCGCGGTAGCGCGCGGCCGTCGGGCCCCAGTCCGTCGAACCGGACAGCGCCTCGGCCTCGGAGACCAGCCGCTCCTTGACGCGCCGGGCGTCCTCGCGCTGCGCGTCCAGCTGCGCGAAGTGCGCCTTGCGGCGCTTGGAGAACGCCGAGCGCGCGTGCGAGAACCGGTGCCACAGCTCGTCGTCCGACTTGCGGTCGAGCCGGGGCAGGCCCTTCCAGATGTCCACCAGCGCCCGCAGGCGTTCACCCGCGGCCCGCCACTGGTCGGACTGCGCCAGCTGCTCCGCCTCGGTGACCAGGTCCTCCTTGGCCTTGCGGGCCTCGTCGGACTGCTTGGCCCGCTGCTGCTTGCGCTCCTCGCGCCGCGACTCGACGGTCGCCACCAGCTTGTCGAGCCGCTCCCGCAGCGCCTGAAGATCGCCCACCGCGTGATGCGCGTCGACCTGCTCGCGGATGTGGTCGATCGCGACCTGGGCGTCCTTGGCCGACAGATCGGTGGTCTGCACTCGCTTCTCGAGGAGGCCGATCTCGACAACCAGGCCCTCGTACTTGCGCTCGAAGTAGGCCAGGGCTTCCTCGGGGGAGCCCGCCTGCCAGGAACCGACCACCTGCTCGCCGTCGGCCGTACGCACGTACACGGTGCCCGTCTCGTCGACGCGGCCCCACGGGTCGCTGCTCACAGCGCCTCCTCCACATGATGCCGCCGAGGGGCTTCGGCGCCCCCGGGCATCGTCCACAGTTTCGTCACGGCCAACATAGGCGACCGGCGGGCCGCCTGTCCGCATCCAGCGCGACCGAAATTGCGCAGTTGACCGCCCCTTGTCGCCGACTTGTCATCGGCTGTCGTCAGGACTTCGTGACCGTCGCCTTGTTGATCACGACGGTCGCGTTGGGGGCGCCGTCACCCGCGCCGGTGTTCTCGCCCGCGGCGGCGATCTTCTTCAGAACCTTCATGCCGTCGGCCGACAGCGTCCCGAACGGCGTGTAGCTCGGCGGCAGCGGGCTGTCCTGGTAGACGAGGAAGAACTGGCTCCCGCCGGAGTGCGCCTGACCGGTGTTGGCCATCGCGACCGTGCCCGCCGGGTAGACGTTCGCCTTGAGGCCGGCGTCCTTCAGGTTCTCGTCAGGAATGGTGTAGCCGGGGCCGCCGCTGCCGCTGCCCGTCGGGTCGCCGCACTGCAGCACGTAGATCTGGTTGGTGGTCAGACGGTGGCACTTGGTGTGGTCGAAGAAGCCCTTGCCGGCGAGGAAGTCGAAGGAGTTCACCGTGTGCGGCGCGGCCTTCGCCTTGAGCGCTATGCCGATGTCGCCGCAGGTCGTCGACAGCGTCATCGTGTACTTCGCCGACTTGTCGACCGTGAGCGCCGGCTCCTTCTTCCACGACTGCGTCTTGACCGACCCGGCGGCCGGCTTCTCGCACGGGTCCTTCGGCGCGCTCGGGGCGGCCGACGGCGTCGTCTGCGAACTCGCGTCCGCCTTCTTGTCGTCGTCGTTCTTGAGGACACCCGTCGTGTACAGCGCCACACTGCCGATGACGACCACGCCGAGCACCGACGCGATCACCGTGTTGCGCATGCGCGCCTTGCGTCGCGCGCTCGTGCGCCGCTGCTGCTGCCGCAAGAACTTCTCCCGGGCGAGCTGACGCTTCCGCTGTTCCTGGGTGACCACCGGGTTCTCTCCTCATGCGTCTCGTACGTCGACTGGGACGCGTGCGTCTTGTGAGCCGACCGCCTGCGTGTGCCCCGTACCGTATATGGGTTCGCTGAGGAATCGGCAGCGCCGGTAGGCTCTGACCACTGGCGCAGCCGCCAGAAGCCCACGCGTATCGACACAAACGAAGGACGATCGTGCTCATTGCCGGGTTCCCCGCCGGGGCCTGGGGGACGAACTGTTACCTCGTCGCCCCCGCCTCCGGTGAGGAGTGCGTGATCATCGACCCGGGCCACCAGGCCGCCGCCGGAGTCGAGGAAGCGGTGCGCAAGCACCGGCTCAAGCCCGTCGCCGTCGTCCTCACCCACGGCCACATCGACCATGTGGCCTCGGTCGTCCCGGTCTGCGGCGCGCACGACGTGCCCGCCTGGATCCACCCCGAGGACCGGTACATGATGAGCGACCCGGAGAAGGCCCTGGGCCGGTCCATCGGGATGCCGCTCATGGGCGAGCTGACGGTGGGGGAGCCGGACGACGTCCGCGAGCTGACCGACGGCACGGGGCTGGCCCTGGCCGGCCTGGAGTTCTCCGTCGCCCACGCCCCGGGCCATACCAAGGGGTCGGTGACCTTCAGGATGCCCGAGACGGCCGACGTCCCGTCGGTCTTCTTCTCCGGGGACCTGCTGTTCGCCGGCTCCGTCGGACGCACCGACCTGCCCGGCGGTGACATGGCCGAGATGCTCGACTCGCTGGCCCGCGTGTGCCTGCCGCTCGACGACTCGACCGTGGTGCTGTCCGGCCACGGCCCCCAGACGACCATCGGCCAGGAGCGCGCCGCCAACACGTATCTGCGGCAGGTGGCGGCCGACGGCCAGGGAGCGGGTTCGCACACCCCTCCCCGACGAGGAATGTGACGAGAGACCTTCCGTGAGCACCTTCCAGGCCCCCAAGGGCACGTACGACCTGATCCCGCCGGACAGCGCCAAGTACCTCGCCGTCCGCGAGGCCATCGCCGCCCCGTTGCGCAACTCCGGCTACGGCTACATCGAGACGCCCGGCTTCGAGAACGTCGAGCTCTTCGCGCGCGGCGTCGGCGAGTCGACCGACATCGTGACGAAGGAGATGTACGCCTTCGAGACCAAGGGCGGCGACCGCCTCGCCCTGCGCCCCGAGGGCACCGCGTCCGTGCTGCGCGCCGCGCTGGAGGCCAACCTGCACAAGGCGGGCAACCTGCCGGTCAAGCTCTGGTACTCCGGCTCGTACTACCGCTACGAGCGCCCCCAGAAGGGCCGTTACCGCCACTTCTCCCAGGTCGGCGCCGAGGCCATCGGAGCCGAGGACCCGGCGCTGGACGCCGAGCTGATCATCCTGGCGGACCAGGCCTACCGCTCGCTGGGCCTCAGGAACTTCCGCATCCTGCTCAACAGCCTCGGCGACAAGGAGTGCCGCCCGGTGTACCGGGAGGCGCTGCAGAACTTCCTGCGCAGCCTCGACCTCGACGAGGACACGCTGCGCCGCGCGGAGATCAACCCGCTGCGGGTCCTGGACGACAAGCGCGAGTCCGTCCAGAAGCAGCTCGGGGACGCGCCCCTGCTGCGCGACTACCTCTGCGACGCCTGCAAGGCGTACCACGAGGAGGTCCGCGAGCTGATCACCGCGGCCGGCGTGGGCTTCGAGGACGACCCGAAACTGGTCCGCGGCCTCGACTACTACACCCGGACGACCTTCGAGTTCGTCCACGACGGGCTGGGCTCGCAGTCCGCGGTGGGCGGCGGCGGCCGCTACGACGGGCTCTCCGAGATGATCGGCGGCCCCGCGCTGCCGTCGGTGGGCTGGGCGCTCGGCGTCGACCGCACGGTGCTGGCGCTGGAGGCGGAGGGCGTGGCGCTGGAACTGCCCGCCACCACCTCCGTGTTCGCCGTGCCGCTGGGCGAGGAGGCCCGCCGGGTGCTCTTCGCCAAGGTCACCGAGCTGCGCAAGCTCGGCGTCGCGGCCGACTTCTCCTACGGCGCCAAGGGGCTCAAGGGCGCCATGAAGAGCGCCAACCGCAGCGGCGCCCGCTACACGGTCGTCGCCGGCGAACGCGACCTCGCCGAGGGCGTCGTCCAGCTCAAGGACATGGAGTCCGGCGAGCAGCGGGCCGTCGGCGTCAACGAGATCGTGGCCGAGCTGGAGTCGAGGCTGGGCTAGTCGCCCGTCCGGGTGTCGGGGGAGTGCCGGGCCGGGTGGCCCGGCACCCTTCGTTCGTGTGTGCCGGTCCGCTTCGCCCATCGGCCGAAACCGAACGCCCGGGGCCCGCCGTGCGTACTTCCTTATGTCCGCCGAACGGTGGAGACACGGTCCGGTGCGGCACAATGTCCCCTGCCCGAAGATGGTCCCTCTCAAGTGACGGAATCGGCGTGATGAGCAAGACGACAGTCAAAGACGTCTCCACGGAATCCGAGCCCGGACGCGTCGCCGCGCCGCAAGCACGGACCGTGGGCGGCAGCCGTGCGTTCGCGATCCTGCTGCTGATCACCGGCGCGGCCGGTGTGCTCGCCGCCTGGGTCATCACGCTCGACAAGTTCAAGATCCTCGAGGCCAAGGTCGAGGGCAAGAGCTTCACGCCGAGTTGCAGCATCAGCCCGATCATCAGCTGCGGCAGCGTCATGGAGAGCAAGCAGGCCGCCGTCTTCGGGTTCCCGAACCCGATGCTCGGCCTGGTCACGTACGGCATCGTCGTCTGCGTGGCCATGAGCCTGCTGGCCGGCGCCCGCTTCCCCCGCTGGTACTGGCTCACCTTCAACGCCGGCACGCTGTTCGGCGTGGGCTTCGTCACGTGGCTCCAGTACCAGTCGCTGTACAACATCAACGCCCTGTGCCTGTGGTGCTCGCTGGCCTGGGTCGCGACGATCACCATGTTCTGGTACGTCACCTCGTCCAACGTGCGCAACGGCTTCCTGCCCGCACCGGACGGGCTCAAGCGGTTCTTCGGCGAGTTCACCTGGGTTCTGCCGGCCACCCACGTCGGCATCATCGCCATGCTGGTCCTCACCCGCTGGGGCGCCGACCTCTGGGCCTGAGCCCGTCACCGTACCCGGCGGGAGTGTCGTACCCCTGACGTAGGCTCCGACGTGTGGAGCCCGACCTGTTCACCGCCGCAGCGGAAGACCGCCAGGAGAAGGACCCCGCCGGGAGCCCCCTGGCGGTCCGGATGCGTCCGCGCACCCTCGACGAGGTGGTGGGCCAGCAGCACCTGCTGAAACCCGGCTCACCGCTGCGCCGCCTGGTCGGCGACGGCGCCAAGGGCCCGGCCGGGCCCTCCTCCGTGATCCTCTGGGGGCCGCCGGGCACGGGGAAGACCACCCTGGCGTACGTCGTCTCCAAGGCCACCGACAAGCGGTTCGTGGAACTGTCGGCGATCACCGCCGGCGTCAAGGAGGTCCGCGCGGTCATCGACGGCGCGCGCCGTGCCATCGGCGGCTTCGGCAAGGAGACCGTCCTCTTCCTCGACGAGATCCACCGCTTCAGCAAGGCCCAGCAGGACTCCCTCCTCCCGGCCGTGGAGAACCGCTGGGTGACGCTGATCGCGGCGACCACCGAGAACCCCTACTTCTCGGTCATCTCCCCGCTGCTGTCCCGCTCCCTCCTGCTGACCCTCGAACCCCTCACGGACGACGACCTGCGCGGCCTCGTCCGGCGCGCCCTGGCCGACGACCGCGGCCTCAAGGGCGCCGTCACCCTCCCCGAGGAGACCGAGGCGCACCTCCTGCGCATCGCCGGCGGCGACGCCCGGCGCGCCCTGACCGCCCTGGAGGCCGCCGCCGGCGCCGCCCTCGACCAGGACGAGGCGCGGATCAGCCTCCAGACGCTGGAGCAGACCGTCGACCGGGCCGCGGTGAAGTACGACCGCGACGGCGACCAGCACTACGACGTCGCCAGCGCCCTGATCAAGTCCATCCGGGGCTCCGACGTCGACGCCGCCCTGCACTACCTGGCCCGCATGATCGAGGCCGGCGAGGACCCGCGCTTCATCGCCCGCCGCCTGATGATCTCCGCCAGCGAGGACATCGGCCTCGCCGATCCCAACGCCCTGCCGATCGCGGTCGCCGCCGCCCAGGCGGTCGCGATGATCGGTTTCCCGGAGGCCGCCCTCACGCTCAGCCACGCCACCATCGCGCTCGCCCTGGCCCCCAAGTCCAACGCCGCCACCACGGCGGTCGGCGCCGCCCTGGAGGACGTCCGCAAGGGCCTGGCCGGCCCCGTCCCGCCGCACCTGCGCGACGGGCACTACAAGGGCGCCGCCAAGCTCGGCCACGCCCAGGGGTACGTGTACCCGCACGACCTGCCGGAGGGCATCGCCGCCCAGCAGTACGCGCCGGACGCGGTCCACGGCCGGGAGTACTACACGCCCACCCGGCACGGAGCCGAGGCCCGCTACGCGGACGCCGTCGAATGGACCCGGCAGCGCCTCGGTCGCAAGGGGTCCTGAGCACCCTGTAGAATCGCCCGAAGCGCTGCGTCCCGTGCAGTCAGAACGGGACAGTCAGCCGGAGCACCGGTCTTCGGACCGGCTCCAAGGAGCGTCGCGCACCGTCGAAGGTGTCGCGGGCAGCCCACCACCACCCGGATTCCCGGAACGGTCGGTGGGCCACTCGCGTGCTGCACGTATGTGCCCAGATCAGGGGAGCGGCTGCCCGACAGGTCCCATGTGGACCCGACGGGTTTCCCCGGCTGCGGATTGCGACCTCCCTCCACCCTGACAAGCCGAAACCAGGAAATGAGAGACAGTGGCGAACCAGTCCCGCCCCAAGGTCAAGAAGTCGCGTGCCCTCGGCATCGCGCTCACCCCGAAGGCCGTCAAGTACTTCGAGGCCCGTCCCTACCCGCCGGGCGAGCACGGCCGTGGCCGCAAGCAGAACTCGGACTACAAGGTCCGTCTGCTCGAGAAGCAGCGTCTGCGCGCGCAGTACGACGTGTCCGAGCGTCAGCTCGTGCGCGCCTACGAGCGTGCCTCCAAGGTCCAGGGCAAGACCGGTGAGGCCCTGATCATCGAGCTCGAGCGCCGTCTCGACGCGCTGGTCCTGCGTTCGGGCATCGCCCGCACGATCTACCAGGCCCGCCAGATGGTCGTCCACGGCCACATCGAGGTCAACGGCCAGAAGGTCGACAAGCCCTCCTTCCGCGTCCGTCCCGACGACGTCGTGATGGTCCGCGAGCGCAGCCGCGGCAAGACGCTCTTCGAGGTCGCCCGCGCCGGTGGCTTCGCCCCCGACGGCGAGACCCCGCGCTACCTCCAGGTGAACCTCGGCGCCCTGGCCTTCCGCCTGGACCGCGAGCCGAACCGCAAGGAGATCCCGGTGATCTGCGACGAGCAGCTCGTCGTCGAGTACTACGCCCGCTGATCCCCTCCCGGATCGGTCCGCGGCCGTCGTAGGACTTCCGCGCCCCGGCCCGTCGTCCCGCTGCCCTTCGGGGCGGGCGGGGCGGCGGGCCTTCGCGCACCCCTAATCCGGTACGGAACGGCCGCGTCGGCGCGATAGGCTCGCCTCCAGAGGAGCAGCAGAGACAGCTGTCCGTCAGCACAGGGAGCGGGTGCGCAGTGTCCGGTGGAGAGGTGGCCGGCATCCTGGTGGCCGTGTTCTGGGCGATCCTGGTCTCCTTCCTCGCCGTCGCGCTGGCGAGGCTGGCCCAGACGCTCAGAGCGACGACCAGGCTCGTCGCGGACGTGACCGAACAGGCCGTCCCGCTGCTCGCCGACGCCTCCGCCGCGGTCCGCTCCGCGCAGACCCAGATCGACCGGGTCGACGCGATCGCCACCGACGTCCAGGAAGTCACGTCGAACGCCTCGGCGCTGTCCACCACCGTCGCCTCCACCTTCGGCGGCCCCCTGGTGAAGGTCGCCGCCTTCGGCTACGGCGTGCGGCGGGCCCTCGGCGGCCGCAAGGACGGCATGCCCGCCGGGGACCCCCGGCGTACCGTGATCGTGGGCCGCACGGTCTCCCGGCGGGAGAAGCGCAAGCCCCGTGGAAAGAGGGACTGAGAGCCAGCGATGTTCCGCCGCACCTTCTGGTTCAGCACGGGCGTCGCCGCCGGTGTCTGGGCCACCACCAAGGTCAACCGCAAGCTGAGGCAGCTGACCCCCGAGAGCCTCGCCGCCACCGCGGCGAACAAGGCGCTCGAGACGGGCGCCCGCCTCAAGGACCGGGCGGTCGGCTTCGCGCTCGACGTCCGCGACAACATGGCCCAGCGCGAGGCCGAACTGGGGGAGGCGCTCGGGATCCACGAGGACCCCGCGCTCCCCGCACCCAGGCGGTATCCCGCCATCGAGAACGGCCGCGGCCCGTCCGGGCGCTCCGGCCGCCTCGACGACACGACGTACTCGCAGCAGAAGAACCCGTACAACCGGAATGAGGACCACTGATGGAGTCGGCCGAGATTCGCCGCCGCTGGCTGAGCTTCTACGAGGAGCGCGGGCACACCGTCGTCCCTTCGGCGTCGCTCATCGCGGACGACCCGACTCTGCTCCTCGTCCCCGCCGGCATGGTCCCCTTCAAGCCGTACTTCCTCGGTGAGGTCAAGCCGCCGTGGGCGCGCGCCACCAGCGTGCAGAAGTGCGTGCGCACGCCCGACATCGAAGAGGTCGGCAAGACCACCCGCCACGGCACGTTCTTCCAGATGTGCGGCAACTTCTCCTTCGGCGACTACTTCAAGCAAGGCGCCATCGAGTACGCCTGGGAGCTGCTCACCAGCGCCCAGGACAAGGGCGGTTACGGCCTGGACCCGGAGCGGCTCTGGATCACCGTCTACAAGGACGACGACGAGGCCGAGCGCATCTGGCACGAGGTCGTCGGCGTGCCCAAGGAGCGCATCCAGCGCCTCGGCATGAAGGACAACTACTGGTCCATGGGCGTCCCCGGACCCTGCGGCCCCTGTTCCGAGATCAACTACGATCGCGGCCCCGAGTTCGGCGTCGAGGGCGGCCCCGCCGTCAACGACGAGCGGTACGTGGAGATCTGGAACCTCGTCTTCATGCAGTACGAGCGCGGCGAGGGCATCGGCAAGGACAACTTCGAGATCCTCGGCGAGCTGCCGAGCAAGAACATCGACACGGGCCTCGGCCTGGAGCGCCTCGCCATGATTCTGCAGGGCGTGCAGAACATGTACGAGATCGACACGTCCATGGCCGTCATCAAGAAGGCCACCGAGCTGACCGGCGTCGCCTACGGCGAGGCCCACGACTCGGACGTCTCGCTGCGCGTGGTCACCGACCACATGCGCACGTCCGTGATGCTCATCGGCGACGGCGTCACCCCCGGCAACGAGGGCCGCGGTTACGTGCTGCGCCGCATCATGCGCCGCGCCATCCGCAACATGCGCCTCCTGGGCGCCACCGGCCCGGTCGTCAAGGACCTCATCGACACCGTCATCGAGATGATGGGGCAGCAGTACCCGGAGCTGGTCACCGACCGGCAGCGCATCGAGACGGTCGCCCTCGCCGAGGAGGCCGCCTTCCTCAAGACGCTGAAGGCCGGCACGAACATCCTCGACACGGCCATCAGCGAGACGAAGCAGTCCGGCGGCGCCGTCCTCGCCGGCGACAAGGCCTTCCTGCTGCACGACACGTGGGGCTTCCCGATCGACCTCACCCTGGAAATGGCCGCCGAACAGGGCCTCTCCGTGGACGAGGACGGCTTCCGCCGCCTGATGAAGGAGCAGCGGGACAAGGCCAAGGCCGACGCCCAGGCCAAGAAGACCGGCCACGCCGGCGTCGGCGCCTACCGCGAGATCGCCGACCAGGCCGGAGCCACCGAGTTCATCGGCTACTCCGACACCGAGGGCGAGTCCACGATCGTCGGCATCCTCGTCGACGGCGCCTCCTCGCCCGCCGCCTCCGAGGGCGACGAGGTCGAGATCGTCCTCGACCGCACCCCGTTCTACGCCGAGGGCGGCGGCCAGATCGGCGACACCGGCCGGATCCGGGTGGACACCGGCGCGATCGTCGAGATCCGCGACACCCAGAAGCCGGTGCCCGGCGTGTACGTCCACAAGGGCGTCGTCCAGGTCGGCGAGGTCACGGTCGGGGCCAAGGCCCACGCCTCGATCGACCGGCGCCGGCGCACGGCCATCGCCCGCGCCCACTCCGCCACCCACCTCACCCACCAGGCGCTGCGCGACGCCCTCGGCCCGTCGGCCGCCCAGGCCGGTTCCGAGAACCAGCCCGGCCGCTTCCGCTTCGACTTCGGCTCCCCGGCCGCCGTTCCGACGGCCGTGATGACCGACGTCGAGCAGAAGATCAACGAGGTGCTCGCCCGCGAACTCGACGTCCAGGCCGAGGTCATGGGCATCGACGAGGCCAAGAAGCAGGGCGCCATCGCCGAGTTCGGCGAGAAGTACGGCGAGCGCGTCCGCGTCGTCACCATCGGCGACTTCTCCAAGGAGCTGTGCGGCGGCACGCATGTGCACAACACCGCCCAGCTGGGTCTGGTGAAGCTGCTGGGCGAGTCGTCCATCGGTTCCGGCGTGCGCCGGATCGAGGCCCTCGTCGGCGTCGACGCCTACAACTTCCTCGCCCGCGAGCACACGGTCGTGGCCCAGCTCCAGGAGCTGATCAAGGGCCGCCCGGAGGAGCTCCCGGAGAAGGTCTCCGCCATGCTCGGCAAGCTCAAGGACGCCGAGAAGGAGATCGAGAAGTTCCGCGCGGAGAAGGTGCTTCAGGCCGCCGCCGGTCTCGTGGACTCCGCCAAGGACGTCCGCGGCGTCGCCGTCGTCACCGGGCAGGTCCCGGACGGCACCACGCCGGACGACCTGCGCAGGCTGGTCCTCGACGTGCGCGGCCGCATCCAGGGCGGCCGGGCCGCCGTGGTCGCCCTCTTCACGGTCAACAACGGCAAGCCGCTGACGGTCATCGCCACCAACGAGGCCGCCCGCGAGCGTGGTCTGAAGGCCGGCGAGCTGGTCCGCACGGCCGCCAAGACGCTCGGCGGCGGCGGTGGCGGCAAGCCGGACGTCGCCCAGGGCGGCGGCCAGAACGCGGCCGCCGTCGGCGACGCCGTGGACGCCGTGGAGCGGCTCGTGGCGGAAACGGCCAAGTGAGCGAGCCGATGCGCAGGGGCCGGCGGCTCGCGATCGACGTCGGGGACGCCCGGATCGGGGTCGCCTCGTGCGACCCCGACGGGATCCTCGCCACTCCGGTGGAGACGGTCCCCGGCCGGGACCTCCCGGCCGCCCACCGCCGGCTGAAGCAGCTGGTCGAGGAGTACGAGCCGATCGAGGTCGTCGTCGGCCTCCCTCGCTCCCTCAAGGGGGGCGAGGGGCCCGCCGCGGTGAAGGTGCGCGGATTCGCACAGGAACTGGCGAACAGGATCGCGCCCGTATCCGTACGTCTGGTCGACGAGAGGATGACGACCGTGACGGCCGCTCAGGGACTGCGCGCCTCGGGCGTGAAGGCCAAGAAGGGCCGTTCGGTGATCGACCAGGCAGCGGCCGTGATCATCCTTCAGCAGGCGCTGGAATCCGAACGAGTGTCAGGCGAGGCGCCCGGCGAGGGCGTCGAAGTGGTCGTCTGATCGCGATACGGTAACGTTCCGCGCGATGTGGTGGTGTTCGAACAGCCACCGCACAGAGAGAGGCGGCACGGTGACGGACCCGCGACAGCCGAGTGATCGCCGCCTCGCGGCTCTAGGGGATCGATGACTGAGTATGGCCGGGGCCCAGGCTCCGAACCGTGGCATCCGGAGGACCCGTTGTACGGGGACGGCGGATGGGAGGGGCAGCAGGCCCCCACGGGTCATCAGCCTGCCTACGGCGGCCAGCAGCACCACTACCCGCAGCAGCAGCACCCCCAGCAGCAGCATCCCCAGCAGGGCGAGTACGGAGACTGGAGCCAGGGTCAGGGGCAGGGCCAGCAGTACGACGGGCAGCAGGCCCCGTACGACCCGCAGTACCAGCAGGGCTACGGCCGGCAGCAGTACCCCGACCAGGGGCAGCAGCAGTACGCCCAGCAGAACCAGCAGCACGGTTACCACGAGGGATACCAGGAGGGCGGCTGGGACGGGACGGGCACGCACGCCCACGTCCCCTACGCGGCCGACCCCGGTGACCCCTACGGCCAGCAGGCCGCCGCCTACGGCGCGCAGCAGCCGGACTTCTACGGCACCCAGGACGCGTATCCGCCGCCGGAGCCGCCCGCCCGGCGGCGTCCCGAACCCGAGCGCGAACCGGAGCCCGAGGCGGCGCCGGAGACCGGAGCGGGGCAGAACACCGACTGGGACCCGGGACCCGACCAGGGTGAGCACGCGTTCTTCGCGGGCGACGACGAGGCCGACGAGGACGAGGAGCCGGGCCGCGGGAAGAGCCGCGGCCGGGGCGGCAAGGGCGCCGGCGGCGCGAAGAGCGCCAAGGGCAAGAAGAAGAGCCGCAACGGCTGCGCCTGTCTCGTCGTCGTCCTGGTGTTCGCCGGCGGCCTCGGCGGCGTCGGCTACGTCGGGTACCACTACTACAAGAATCGTTACAGCGCGGCTCCCGACTTCGCGGGCGCGGGCACCGCCCAGACGGTGAGCGTGCAGGTGCCCAAGGGCTCGGGCGGCGCGGACATCGGCAGACTGCTGAAGGAGGCCGGCGTCGTCAAGAGCGTCGACGCCTTCGTGTCCGCGTGCACCAGCAACCCCGACGGCGGGAAGATCCAGGCGGGCGCCTACATCCTGAAGAAGCAGATGTCGGCGAAGAGCGCCGTCGCGATGATGCTCGACCCCAAGAGCCAGGCCAACGTGCTGGTGACGCCGGGACAGCGGAACGTGGCGGTCTACCGCGCCATCGACGCCAAACTCGGCCTCGCCCCCGGCACGACCCGGAAGGTCGCGGAGACCAAGTACGCGTCGCTCGGGCTGCCCAAGTGGGCCGGTGACAATGAGGACATCAAGGACCCGCTGGAGGGCTTCCTCTTCCCGGGCACCTACGGCGCGGCCAAGGGCATGAAGCCCGAGACCGTCCTCAAGGCGATGGTCGACCACGCCAACGACGTCTACGGCACGTACGACTTCGCGGCCAAGGCCAAGGAGCTCAAGCTGGAGAGCCCGCTCCAGGTCGTCACGGTCGCCAGCCTGGTCCAGGCCGAGGGCAAGACGCACGACGACTACCGCAAGATGGCGGAGGTCGTCTACAACCGGCTCAAGCCCACCAACGACCAGACCAACCAGCTGCTCCAGTTCGACTCGACCTTCAACTACCTGAAGGGCGAGAGCAAGATCCACATCAGCGAGTCCGAGATCAACAAGAACAAGGACCCGTACAACACCTACACCAACAAGGGCCTGCCGCCCGGTCCGATCGGCAACCCTGGCGAGGACGCGCTGAGGGCCACGCTCAAACCGACCTCGGCCGGCTGGATCTACTTCGTCGCCACCGACGGCAAGAGCAACACCGAATTCGCCAAGACCTACGCCGAGTTCAAGCGACTCAAGGAAAAGTTCGATGCCAGCTCGGGCAACTGACGCCCGCCGGGCCGCCGTGCTCGGCAGCCCCATCGCCCACTCCCTCTCCCCGGTGCTGCACCGCGCCGCGTACGAGGCGCTGGACCTCACGGAGTGGACGTACGACCGCTTCGACGTCGACGAGGAGGCCCTGCCCGCCTTCCTCGACGGGCTGGGCGCCGAATGGGCCGGTCTGTCGCTGACCATGCCGCTCAAGCGCGCGGTCATCCCGCTGCTCGACGAGATCAGCGAGACCGCCGCCTCCGTCGAGGCCGTCAACACCCTCGTGTTCGCCGAGGACGGCCGCCGCCTCGGCGACAACACCGACATCCCCGGCATGGTCGCCGCCCTGCGCGAACGCGGGATCGAGCAGGTCGAGTCGGCCGCGGTCCTCGGCGCCGGCGCCACCGCGTCCTCCGCGCTGGCCGCCCTCACCCGGGTCTGCGCCGGCCGGATCGTCGCCTACGTCCGCAGCGAGGCCCGAGCCGCCGAGATGCGGCAGTGGGGCGAGCGGCTCGACGCCGAGGTCGTGATCGCCGACTGGGCGGACGCCGCCGACGCGCTGCGCTTCCCGCTGGTCGTCGCCACCACCCCGGCGGGCGCCACGGACGCCCTCGCCGCCTCGGTGCCGGAGCGTCCCGCCGCCCTCTTCGACGTGCTCTACGACCCCTGGCCGACCGAGCTGGCCGCACGCTGGTCCATGGCCGGCGGCGCCGTGGTCGGCGGCCTCGACCTGCTGGTGCACCAGGCGGTGCTCCAGGTGGAGCGGATGACCGGCCGGGCCCCGGCGCCGGTGGAGGCCATGCGCAGGGCGGGCGAGCGGGCCCTGGCCGCCCGCGGGGCGTCGCACCACCCGTAGCCGCCCCGCGCGCCCCCGCGTCCGCTTGCTGGACCGGCGACCGGCGCCGCGGCCCGGACGTGGGAGGATCGGGGGTGGCGGGCCAGGGCCGCGCACCCGGTCACGCCGACGACGTACGCGAAGGACACGCGTGCGCAGAGCAGTACCAGGGCGCGAGCACTGAGGAGCATCGTTGAGCAGGCTGCGTTGGCTGACCGCGGGGGAATCCCACGGTCCCGCACTTGTCGCGACGCTGGAGGGCCTTCCCGCCGGCGTGCCGATCACCACCGAGATGGTCGCCGACCACCTCGCGCGGCGGCGGCTCGGCTATGGACGCGGCGCGCGGATGAAGTTCGAGCGCGACGAGGTCACCTTCCTCGGCGGTGTCCGCCACGGTCTGACCATGGGCTCTCCCGTCGCCGTCATGGTGGGCAACACCGAGTGGCCCAAGTGGGAACAGGTCATGGCGGCCGACCCGGTCGATCCGGAGGTCCTCGCCGGCCTCGCCCGCAACGCCCCGCTCACCCGCCCGCGCCCCGGCCACGCCGACCTCGCCGGCATGCAGAAGTACGGCTTCGACGAGGCCCGGCCGATCCTGGAGCGGGCCTCGGCGCGGGAGACGGCCGCCCGGGTAGCGCTGGGCGCGGTCGCCCGGTCGTACCTGAAGGAGACGGCCGGCGTCGAGATCGTCTCCCACGTCGTGGAGCTGGCCGCGGCCAAGGCGCCCTACGGCGTCGTGCCGACCCCGGCCGACGTCGAGAATCTGGACGCCGACCCGGTCCGCTGCCTGGACGCCGACGCGTCGAAGGCGATGGTCGCCGAGATCGACCAGGCCCACAAGGACGGCGACACCCTCGGCGGCGTCGTCGAGGTGCTGGCCTACGGCGTCCCCGTCGGGCTCGGCTCGCACGTGCACTGGGACCGCCGCCTGGACGCCCGGCTGGCCGCCGCGCTGATGGGCATCCAGGCCATCAAGGGCGTCGAGGTCGGCGACGGCTTCGACCTCGCGCGCGTGCCCGGCTCCAAGGCGCACGACGAGATCCTCGCCACCGGCGACGGGATCAGGCGCGCCTCCGGCCGCTCCGGCGGCACCGAGGGCGGGCTGACCACCGGCGAGCTGCTGCGTGTGCGCGCCGCGATGAAGCCGATCGCGACCGTGCCGCGGGCCCTTCAGACCGTCGACGTCGCCACGGGCGAGGCGACCCAGGCCCACCACCAGCGCTCCGACGTGTGCGCGGTCCCGGCCGCCGGGATCGTCGCCGAGGCGATGGTGGCGCTGGTGCTCGCGGACGCGGTGGCGGAAAAGTTCGGCGGCGACAGCGTCGCCGAGACCCGCCGCAACGTGCGCTCGTACCTCGACAACCTGCACATCCGATGAGCGGGCCCCGGGTCGTCCTGGTCGGCCCCATGGGCGTCGGCAAGTCGACCGTCGGCCACCTGCTCGCCGAGCGGCTCGGCGTCGCCTTCCGCGACACCGACGACGACATCGTCGCCGACGCGGGCCGCGCCATCGCGGAGATCTTCGTCGACGAGGGTGAGGACGCCTTCCGCGCGATGGAGAAGCGGGCCGTGCGGCGCGCCCTCACCGAGCACGACGGCGTCCTGGCGCTGGGCGGCGGCGCGATCCTGGACCCGGACACGCGCGGCCTGCTGGCCGGGCAGCGCGTGCTCTACCTGGCCATGGACGTGGAGGAGGCCGTCAAGCGGACCGGCCTGAACGCGGCCCGCCCGCTGCTCGCCGTCAATCCGCGCAAGCAGTGGCGCGAGCTGATGGAGGCCCGCCGCCATTTGTACGAGGGCGTCGCCACCGCGGTCGTCGCCACGGACGGCCGCACCCCCGAAGAGGTCACCCGAGCAGCCCTGGACGCACTGGAGTTGAAGGAAGCATGAGCAGCGAATCCGTGACGCGGATCCGGATCGGCGGCAGCGCGGGGTCGGAGCCCTACGAGGTGCTGGTCGGCCGCCGGCTGCTGGGCGAGCTCGGCGCGCTGATCGGCGACCGCGTCAAGCGGGTCGCCGTGATCCACCCCGAGGCGCTCGCCGAGACCGGGGACGCGCTCCGCGCCGACCTGGCCGAGCAGGGCTTCGAGGCCGTGGCCATCCAGGTGCCCAACGCGGAGGAGGCCAAGACCGCCGAGGTCGCCGCGTACTGCTGGAAGGCGCTCGGCCAGTCCGGCTTCACGCGCACGGACGTCGTCGTGGGCGTCGGCGGCGGCGCGACCACCGACCTGGCCGGATTCGTCGCCGCGACCTGGCTGCGCGGGGTGCGCTGGATCGCCGTCCCGACGACCGTGCTCGCCATGGTCGACGCGGCCGTCGGCGGCAAGACCGGCATCAACACCGCCGAGGGCAAGAACCTCGTCGGCTCCTTCCACCCGCCGGCCGGGGTCCTCTGCGACCTCGCCGCGCTGGACTCGCTCCCGGTCAACGACTACGTCTCGGGACTCGCCGAGATCATCAAGGCCGGCTTCATCGCCGACCCGGTGATCCTCGACCTCATCGAGTCCGACCCGGAGGCGGCCCGCACCCCGCAGGGCCCGCACACCGCCGAGCTGATCGAGCGGTCCATCAGGGTCAAGGCGGACGTCGTGTCGTCCGACCTCAAGGAGTCCGGGCGGCGGGAGATCCTCAACTACGGCCACACCCTGGCGCACGCCATCGAGAAGAACGAGCGCTACAAGTGGCGGCACGGCGCGGCCGTCTCCGTCGGCATGCACTTCGCCGCCGAACTGGGCCGCCTCGCGGGCCGGCTGGACGACGCGACGGCGGACCGGCACCGCACGGTCCTGGAGTCGGTGGGCCTCCCGCTGCACTACCGCTACGACCAGTGGCCCAAGCTGCTGGAGAACATGAAGGTCGACAAGAAGTCCCGCGGCGACCTGCTGCGCTTCATCGTCCTGGACGGCCTGGCCAAGCCGACCGTCCTGGAGGGCCCCGACCCGGCCGTCCTGCTCGCCGCCTACGGCGAGGTGGGCGAGTAGGACCCGCCGGACGCCCGCGCGGGACCGCCCGGGCGCCCTCGCGGCCCTTGTGCCGGATTCGCCGTGCGCACCGGGCACTTCGGACCGCCCCCGGCCGTTCACCGAACGACAGCCGGGGGCGATACCGTTCGGACGGGGCCACCTCCCACGCCCTTTAGGCTGTGATCCGAACGGGGGTCCGCCCCCACAGCCAGCGCCCATTGCCTGTACGAGACGGAGTGGCACCGGATGCAGCACGCAGTGGGTTCTCCGCTGCCGCCGCCCCACCAGCCGGGGCACGGTCCGGCCGCCGGCTGGTCGCCGGCCGCCCAACACCCGGGCCCGCACCAGCCGGGCGGCGCCCCGCACCAGCCGGGTCAACTCGGCGCCCCCGCGGGCCCCGTCCCGCCCGCGCCCCAGCCGCCGGTCCCGGCGGCGCCGCCGCCCGCCCCTCAGCACGCCCCGGCCCCCCAGCACGCCCCGGCCCCGCAGGCCCCGGACGCCACCGGGCACGTCCCGCTGCCGCCCGGCGCGCCCGTCCCCATGCCCGGCGCGCCGCCCGCCGCCGCGGTCCCCGACCCGGCGGGCACCACGCTGGCGGTGCTGCTGATCGGCCCGGCGGGCGCGGGGAAGACCAGCGTCGCCAAGTTCTGGGCCGAGCACCGCCGGGTGCCCACCGCGCATGTCAGCCTCGACGACGTGCGCGAATGGGTCCGCTCGGGCTTCGCCGACCCGCAGTCGGGATGGAACGAGCACTCCGAGGCCCAGTACCGGCTCGCCCGCCGCACCTGCGGCTTCGCCGCCCGCAACTTCCTGGCCAACGGCATCTCGTGCATCCTGGACGACGCGATCTTCCCCGACCGCCCGGCCGTGGGCCTCGGCGGCTGGAAACGCCATGTGGGGCCGGGCCTGCTGCCCGTCGTCCTGCTGCCCGGTCTGGAGGTCGTCCTGGAGCGCAACGCCGAGCGCTCCGGCAACCGCCGCCTCACCGACGAGGAGGTCGCCCGCATCCACGGCCGGATGGCCGGCTGGTACGGCTCCGGCCTGCCCATCATCGACAACTCCCAGCTCGACGTCCCCACCACGGCCAGGGTCCTGGACGACGTACTGGCGCGGGCGATCGCCAGCCCGCCCAAGTGGTGACCGGCGCGGCGGGGGAGCGGCGCGGCCGCTGACGACGGCCCGGCGGTCCCGCGCCGGAGGGGAGCGGTGCGCGCCCGGGGGCGCCGCGTCCCCCGAACGCCTTCCCAACCGGCGCGATCCGGTCGGCGCTCCTACGCTCGTGTCATGTCAGAGGTGCACGAGTCCCGCCGAAACCGCCTACGGGAACGTTGCCGCGCGGCCGGCACCGCGGCGGCGCTGATCTCCCGTCCCGCCAACGTGAGGTATCTCGCGGGCGCCGCCCCGAACGGCTCCGTCCTGCTGCTGGGCGGACGCGAGGATCTCCTGGTCTGCTCCGGACCGCTCGACGAACGTCCCGGCGACGCCCGGCCGGACGACGCCCTGCGCGTCCACTGCCTGCCGCACGCCGACGGCGACCCGGCGGTCGCCGCCGCCGGCCTCCTGGCGGCCGGGGGCGACGACTCCCTCGCCATCGAGGAGCACCACCTCACCGTCTCCCGGCACCGCGAGATCCGCTCCGTCGCGCCCCGGCTGCGCCTGGCCGACCTCGGCGGCGCGGTGGAGCAGGCGAGGGTGGTCAAGGACGAGGAGGAGATCTCCTGCCTGCGGATCGGCGCAGAGATCGCCGACCAGGCCCTCGGAGAGCTGCTGGAGTCCATCCTGGTCGGACGGACCGAACGCCATCTCGCCCTCGAACTGGAGCGGCGTCTCGTCGACCACGGCGCGGACGGCCCGGCCTTCCCCACGTCCGTGGGCACCGGCCCGAACTCCGGCCGCCGGGGGCACCGGCCGACGGACCGGCGGGTCGAGGAGGGCGACTTCCTGTCGGTCTGCCTGGGAGCCGCCTACCGCGGCTACCGCTGCGAGATCGGCCGCACGTTCGTGATCGGCACCTCTCCGGCCGATTGGCAGATCGAGCTGTACGACCTCGTCTTCGCCGCCCAGCGTGCCGGGCGGGAGGCCCTGGCACCCGGTGTGGCCTGCCGTGACGTGGACCGCGCGGCACGCCAGGTGCTGGCCTCGGCGGGGCACTGCGAAGGGCTCCCGGCGTTCGTCGGGCACGGTGTCGGACTCGAAATCGAGGAGGACCCGCAGTTGACTCCCGCGGCCATGGGTAAACTGGACGCTTGCGTGCCGGTCACCGTCGAACCCGGGGTCCACCTACCGGGTCGGGGCGGCGTCCGGATCGATGACACGCTCGTCGTGCGCCCCGAGGCGGACGGCGGACCCGAGCTACTCACCATCACGACCAAGGAGCTGCTCGCCCTCTAGGCAGGTGCGTGCCCCGGGGTCGTCCACGTCAGTCCAGGAGATTCCGCAACCGTGGCTTCCACGAACGACCTCAAGAACGGCCTGGTGCTCAAGCTCGAAGGCGGCCAGCTCTGGTCCGTCGTCGAGTTCCAGCACGTCAAGCCCGGCAAGGGCCCGGCCTTCGTGCGCACCAAGCTCAAGAACGTGCTGTCCGGCAAGGTGGTCGACAAGACCTTCAACGCCGGCGTCAAGGTCGAGACGGCCACTGTCGACAAGCGCGACATGCAGTTCTCGTACATGGACGGCGAGTACTTCGTCTTCATGGACATGGAGACCTACGACCAGCTCATGGTCGACCGCAAGGCCGTCGGCGACGCCGCCAACTTCCTGATCGAGGGCTTCACGGCCACCGTCGCGCAGCACGAGGGCGAGGTGCTCTTCGTGGAGCTGCCGGCCGCCGTCGAGCTCGTGGTGCAGGAGACCGAGCCGGGCCTTCAGGGCGACCGCTCCACCGGCGGCACCAAGCCCGCCACCCTGGAGACCGGTCACCAGATCCAGGTCCCGCTCTTCATCACCACCGGTGAGAAGATCAAGGTCGACACCCGCACCAGCGACTACCTCGGCCGGGTGAACAGCTAACCGTGGCTGCCCGCAACACGGCCCGCAAGCGCGCCTTCCAGATCCTCTTCGAGGGCGACCAGCGCGGAGCCGACGTCCTGACGGTCCTCGCGGACTGGGTGCGGCTCTCCCGGGCCGACACCCGGCAGCCGCCGGTGAGCGAGTACACGATGCAGCTGGTCGAGGGCTACGCGGAGTACGCGCGGCGCATCGACGACCTGATCTCGCAGTACTCGGTCGGCTGGACGCTGGACCGGATGCCGGTCGTCGACCGCAACATCCTGCGACTGGGCGCCTACGAGCTGATCTGGGCCGACGAGACCCCGGACGCCGTCGTTCTCGACGAGATGGTGCAGCTGGCGAAGGAGTTCTCGACGGACGAGTCGCCCTCGTTCGTCAACGGCCTGCTCGGCCGCCTCAAGGAGCTCAAGCCGTCCCTGCGGCGCGAGTAGTCCGCGCCGGGCGGGCCGGGACGCCGCAGGCCGTCACAGGCGGTCTGCGGGCCGTCAGCGGCTCGTGGCGGTGTCCCCGCGTCTCTCGGGGGCGTGACCATGCCGGAGGGCCCACAGCGCACGCTGTGGGCCCTCCGGCATGGTCACGCCTTTCGCGGACGTGGCCGGAACCGTCGGGTTCCGGCCACGGCGAGGGGACGTTTCTGCTCAGCCGCTGGGCGGCTAGTTCTCCTCGTGGGAGACGGCGCGGCGCGCGTCCGCGTCCAGGACGCCCCAGCTGATCAGCTGCTCGGTCAGGACCGAGGGCGACTGGTCGTAGATGACGGCGAGGGTGCGCAGGTCGTCCTGGCGGATCGACAGCACCTTGCCGTTGTAGTCGCCGCGCTGCGACTGGATGGTGGCCGCGTAGCGCTGGAGCGGGCCCGCCTTCTCGACCGGCACGTGGGCCAGTCGCTCCAGGTCCAGGACCAGCTTCGGCGGGGGCTCGGCCGCTCCGCCCGGGGTGGTGCCCGGCAGCAGTTCCTGCACGGGGACGCCGTAGAAGTCCGCCAGTTCGGCAAGGCGCTGCACGGTCACGGCGCGGTCGCCGCGCTCGTACGAACCGACCACGACCGCCTTCCAGCGTCCCTGGGACTTCTCCTCGACACCGTGGAGGGAAAGGCCCTGCTGGGTGCGGATCGCGCGGAGCTTGGCCCCGAGCTGTTTGGCGTATTCGCTGGACATATAGCTCCCCGGCACTGGGTCGACGCGGCACGAGCCGCGTGCTGGTAACTCACTGTGAGGTTACGCAGCGTGATTCTCCCGCGTCAAGCCGAATGGTCCACACCGACTCTTCCGTGGTAGTGGCGACCGGTTAGGCCAAGGGGGTGACGGCGCCGCCCTCCCGGCCTGCTACCGTGGATGGCGCAAATCCGACGTCCTTTAAGGTCCGTCCCGTGAGGCGGAGAAGGAGGTCCGTTTCGTATGGACAAGCAGGACATTGAGCAGGACCCCCGGCAGGCCGACGCGCGGCCCGTCCTCGAGGGCCCCGACATCGCGCGTGTGCTGACCCGTATCGCCCACGAGATCGTCGAACGCGCCAAGGGCGCCGACGACGTGGTGCTGCTCGGCATCCCGACCCGCGGCGTGTTCCTCGCCCGGCGGCTCGGCGCCAAGCTGGAGCAGATCACCGACCGCAAGATCCCCGTCGGCTCCCTCGACATCACCATGTACCGCGACGACCTGCGCATGCACCCCCCGCGCGCGCTGGCCCGCACCGAGATCCCCGGCGACGGCCTCGACGGCAGACTGGTCGTCCTCGTCGACGACGTGCTCTTCTCCGGCCGCACCATCCGCGCCGCCCTCGACGCGCTGAACGACCTCGGGCGCCCGCGCGCGGTGCAGCTCGCGGTCCTGGTCGACCGCGGCCACCGCGAACTGCCCATCCGCGCCGATTACGTCGGCAAGAACCTCCCCACGTCGCTGCGGGAGACGGTCAAGGTCCAGCTCGCCGAGGAGGACGGACGCGACACCGTCCTGCTCGGCGTCAAGCAGACCCAGTAGCAGACGGATCGCGTACGCCGCCGTCGTGCGCACGTACGCCCCTTCGGCACGCCTCCGCCTGCCCGGAACCTCCCGAATCCTGAACTGCCTTACGGAGCCTGACAGATGCAGCGTCATCTCATCTCGGCCGCCGACCTCACCCGCGACGACGCCGTCCTGATCCTCGACACCGCCGAGGAGATGGCCCGGGTGGCCGACCGGCCCATCAAGAAACTGCCGACCCTGCGCGGCCGCACGATCGTCAACCTCTTCTTCGAGGACTCCACGCGCACGCGCATCTCCTTCGAGGCCGCCGAGAAGCGGCTGTCCGCGGACGTGATCAACTTCTCCGCCAAGGGGTCGAGCGTGTCCAAGGGCGAGTCCCTGAAGGACACCGCCCAGACGCTGGAGGCCATGGGCGTCGACGCCGTCGTCATCCGGCACGGCGCCTCCGGGGCGCCCTACCGGCTGGCGACCTCGGGCTGGATCGACGCCGTCGTCGTCAACGCCGGCGACGGCACCCACCAGCACCCCACCCAGGCCCTCCTGGACGCCTTCACCATGCGCCGCAGGCTGGTCGGCCGGGACGCCGGGATCGGCCAGGACCTCTCCGGCAGGCGCATCACCATCGTCGGCGACGTCCTGCACAGCCGGGTCGCCCGCTCCAACGTGGACCTGCTGCACACCCTCGGCGCCGAGGTCACCCTGGTCGCCCCGCCCACTCTGGTCCCGGTCGGCATCGAGAGCTGGCCCTGCGCGGTCTCCTACGACCTCGACAGCACGCTGCCCAAGTCCGACGCGGTGATGATGCTGCGCGTGCAGCGCGAGCGGATGAACGCCGCGTTCTTCCCGACCGAGCGCGAGTACTCGCGCCGCTACGGCCTCGACGGCGACCGGATGGCGCGCATGCCCGAGCACGCGATCGTGATGCACCCCGGCCCGATGGTGCGCGGCATGGAGATCACCGCCGAGGTCGCCGACTCCGACCGCTGCACCGTCGTCGAACAGGTCGCCAACGGCGTGTCCATCCGGATGGCCGTCCTCTACCTGCTCCTGGGCGGCAACGAACCCGCCGTCAGCCACGCCCGCACCACCGAGGAGAAGTAAGAACATGAGCAAGATCCTGATCCGTGGTGCGAAGGTGCTCGGCGGCGAGCCCCAGGACGTCCTCATCGACGGGGACACGATCGCCGAGGTGGGCACCGGCCTGAGCGCCGACGGCGCCGAGGTCGTCGAGGCCGCGGGCAAGGTGCTGCTGCCGGGCCTGGTCGACCTGCACACCCATCTGCGCGAGCCGGGCCGCGAGGACTCCGAGACCGTGCTGACCGGCACCCGCGCCGCCGCCTCCGGCGGTTACACGGCCGTCTTCGCCATGGCCAACACCTTCCCCGTCGCCGACACGGCCGGCGTGGTCGAGCAGGTCTACCGCCTGGGGCAGGAGCACGGCTACTGCGACGTGCAGCCCATCGGCGCGGTCACCGTCGGACTGGAGGGCCGCAAGCTCGCCGAGCTGGGCGCCATGCACGAGTCGGCAGCCGGGGTCACCGTCTTCTCCGACGACGGCAAGTGCGTCGACGACGCCGTGATCATGCGCCGGGCCCTGGAGTACGTGAAGGCCTTCGGCGGGGTCGTCGCCCAGCACGCGCAGGAGCCGCGGCTGACCGAGGGCGCCCAGATGAACGAGGGCGTCGTCTCCGCCGAGCTGGGGCTGGGCGGCTGGCCCGCGGTCGCCGAGGAGTCGATCATCGCCCGGGACGTCCTGCTCGCCGAGCACGTCGGCTCCCGCGTCCACATCTGCCACCTCTCCACCGCGGGATCCGTCGAGATCGTCCGCTGGGCCAAGTCCCGCGGCATCGACGTCACCGCCGAGGTCACCCCGCACCACCTGCTCCTCACCGACGAGCTGGTCCGCTCCTACAACCCCGTCTACAAGGTGAACCCGCCGCTGCGCACCGAGCGGGACGTCCTCGCCCTGCGCGAGGCGCTCGCCGACGGCACGATCGACATCGTGGCCACCGACCACGCCCCCCACCCGCACGAGGACAAGGACTGCGAGTGGGCCGCGGCCGCCATGGGCATGGTCGGCCTGGAGACCGCGCTGTCGGTGGTCCAGGAGACCATGGTGCAGACGGGCCTGCTGGACTGGGCCGGAGTCGCCGACCGCATGTCCTGCGCGCCCGCCCGGATCGGACGGGCCGCCGGCCACGGTCGTCCCGTCTCGGCTGGTGAGCCCGCCAACCTCACGCTCGTCGACACGGAATACCGTGGGTCCGTGGACCCCGCGGGCTTCGCCTCGCGCAGCCGCAACACCCCGTACGAGGGGCGTGAGCTGCCGGGCCGGGTCACGCACACCTGGCTGCGGGGCAAGGCCACGCTCGTCGACGGGAAGCTCACGTGACATCTGCAGCACTACTGCTCGCGGCCGAGAAGGAATCGGCCCAAGTGACCGACTGGGCCGCACGGGTCGGCTGGGTGGTCGGCCTCGGCCTCTTCGTCGCGCTCGTCTACTGGCTGATGCGCGAGGGCTGGAAGTGGCGCGGGACCCTCCAGGGCGACCTGCCCGAGCTGCCCGCCCGCCCGTCTCCCACCACCACCCTCAACGGAGGCGGCGAGCCGCCGCTTCCTGGAATGCCGGACGAGCCGGGCCCGGTGAGACTGGGCATGAGCGGCCGCTACCACGGCTCCACCAGCGCCGGGCAGTGGCTCGACCGCATCGTGGCGCACGGCCTGGGCACCCGCAGCCGGGCCGAGCTCACCCTGACGGACGCGGGACTGGACGTCGTGCGCCCCGGCGCGAGCGACTTCTTCGTCCCGGCCGCCGCCCTGCGCGGGGCCCGGCTCGACAAGGGCATCGCCGGCAAGGTCCTCACCGAGGGCGGGCTGCTGGTGGTGACCTGGGCGCACGGCGACCGGCTGCTCGACTCCGGGTTCCGCTCGGACCACGCGGCCGAGCACACCGCCTGGGTCGACGCCATCAACTCCATGATCAAGAACGACACGACGGAAGGCGCACGATGACGACCTCCACCAGGGGAGCCGCCAGGACTCCCGCCGTACTCGTCCTGGAGGACGGCCGCATCTTCCGCGGACGCGCCTACGGGGCCGTGGGGGAGACCTTCGGCGAGGCGGTGTTCTCCACCGGCATGACCGGCTACCAGGAGACCTTGACCGACCCGTCGTACGACCGCCAGATCGTCGTCGCGACCGCCCCGCAGATCGGCAACACCGGCTGGAACGACGAGGACGACGAGTCGGGCCGCATCTGGGTCGCCGGCTATGTCGTGCGCGACCCCGCGCGCGTGCCGTCCAACTGGCGCGCCAAGCGCTCCCTGGACGACGAGCTGGCCGCCCAGGGCGTCGTCGGGATCTCCGGCGTCGACACCCGCGCTCTCACGCGCCACCTGCGCGAGCGCGGCTCCATGCGCGCCGGCGTCTTCTCCGGCGAGGCGATCGCCCCCGACGGCGAGCTCCTCGCGCGCGTGCAGGCCCAGCCCCACATGAAGGGCGCGAGCCTGTACGAGGAGGTCGCCACCAAGGAGGCCTACGTGGTGCCCGCGGTCGGCGAGAAGCGCTTCACCGTCGCCGCCATCGACCTCGGCATCAAGGGCATGACCCCGCACCGCATGGCCGAGCGCGGCATCGAGGTGCACGTGCTCCCGGCGACGGCGACCGTCGACGACGTCTACGCCGTCGCCCCGGACGGCGTCTTCTTCTCCAACGGTCCGGGCGACCCGGCCACCGCCGACGGCCCCGTCGCGCTCATGACCGCCGTGCTGGAGCGCAGGACGCCCGTGTTCGGCATCTGCTTCGGCAACCAGATCCTCGGCCGCGCCCTCGGCTTCGGCACCTACAAGCTGAAGTACGGCCACCGGGGCATCAACCAGCCCGTGCAGGACCGCACGACCGGCAAGGTCGAGGTCACCGCGCACAACCACGGCTTCGCCGTGGACGCGCCGCTCGACAAGGTCAGCGAGACGAAGTTCGGCCGCGTCGAGGTCTCGCACGTGTGCCTCAACGACGACGTCGTGGAGGGGCTGCACCTGCTCGACCAGCCGGCCTTCTCCGTGCAGTACCACCCCGAAGCGGCAGCGGGCCCGCACGACGCCGCCTACCTCTTCGACCGCTTCACGACCTTGATGAGCACCGTCCCGATGGAGGGCCAGCGTGCCTAAGCGCACCGATATCCAGTCCGTCCTGGTCATCGGCTCCGGCCCGATCGTCATCGGCCAGGCCGCCGAGTTCGACTACTCCGGCACCCAGGCGTGCCGCATCCTGCGCGCCGAGGGCCTGCGGGTGATCCTGGTCAACTCCAACCCGGCGACGATCATGACCGACCCGGAGATCGCCGACGCCACCTACGTCGAGCCGATCACCCCCGAGTTCGTCGAGAAGATCATCGCCAAGGAGCGGCCCGACGCCCTGCTGCCCACCCTGGGCGGCCAGACGGCCCTCAACACGGCGATCTCGCTCGCCGAGAACGGCGTCCTCGACAAGTACGGCGTCGAACTGATCGGCGCCAACGTCGAGGCCATCAACAAGGGCGAGGACCGCGACCTGTTCAAGGGCGTCGTGGAAGCCGTCCGTGCCAGGACCGGTCACGGCGAGTCCGCCCGCTCGGTCATCTGCCACACCATGGACGAGGTGATCGCCGGAGTCGACGAACTGGGCGGCTACCCGGTCGTCGTGCGCCCGTCCTTCACCATGGGCGGCGCGGGCTCCGGCTTCGCCCACGACGAGGAGGAGCTGCGCCGCATCGCCGGCCAGGGCCTCACCCTCTCGCCGACCACCGAGGTGCTCCTGGAGGAGTCCATCCTCGGCTGGAAGGAGTACGAGCTGGAGCTGATGCGCGACAAGCACGACAACGTCGTGGTCGTCTGCTCCATCGAGAACTTCGACCCCATGGGCGTGCACACCGGCGACTCGATCACCGTCGCCCCCGCGATGACGCTGACCGACCGCGAGTACCAGGTGCTGCGCGACGTCGGCATCGCGATCATCCGCGAGGTCGGCGTCGACACCGGCGGCTGCAACATCCAGTTCGCGGTGAACCCCGAGGACGGCCGCGTCATCGTCATCGAGATGAACCCGCGCGTGTCGCGGTCCTCGGCGCTCGCCTCCAAGGCGACCGGCTTCCCGATTGCGAAGATCGCGGCCAAGCTCGCCGTCGGCTACACCCTCGACGAGATCCCCAACGACATCACGCGGGAGACCCCGGCCTCCTTCGAGCCCACCCTCGACTACGTCGTCGTCAAGGCTCCGCGATTCGCCTTCGAGAAGTTCCCCAGCGCCGACTCCACGCTGACCACGACCATGAAGTCGGTCGGCGAGGCCATGGCCATCGGCCGCAACTTCACCGAGGCCTTCCAGAAGGCGCTGCGCTCCCTGGAGAAGAAGGGCAGCCAGTTCACCTTCGTCGGCGACCCCGGCGACAAGGACGAGCTGCTGCGCGAGGCCGAGCGCCCCACCGACGGCCGCATCAACACCGTCATGCAGGCCATCCGCGCGGGCGCCACGCCCGAGGAGGTCTTCGAGTCCACGAAGATCGACCCCTGGTTCGTCGACCAGCTCTTCCTGATCAAGGAGACCGCCGACGAGCTGGCCGCCGCCGACCGCCTCGACGGCGAACTGCTCGCCGAGGCCAAGCGCCACGGCTTCTCCGACCAGCAGATCGCCGAGATCCGCGGGCTGCGCGAGGACGTGGTGCGCGAGGTCCGCCACGCGCTGGGTGTGCGCCCGGTCTACAAGACGGTCGACACCTGCGCCGCCGAGTTCGCCGCGAAGACGCCGTACTTCTACTCCTCCTACGACGAGGAGAGCGAGGTCGCGCCGCGCGAGAAGCCCGCCGTGATCATCCTGGGCTCCGGCCCCAACCGCATCGGCCAGGGCATCGAGTTCGACTACTCCTGCGTCCACGCCTCCTTCGCGCTGAGCGACGCGGGCTACGAGACCGTTATGGTCAACTGCAACCCCGAGACCGTCTCCACCGACTACGACACCTCCGACCGCCTGTACTTCGAGCCGCTGACGCTCGAGGACGTGCTGGAGGTCGTCCACGCGGAGGCGCAGGCCGGCCCGATCGCCGGCGTCGTCGTCCAGCTCGGCGGACAGACCCCGCTCGGCCTGGCGCAGGCGCTGAAGGACAACGGGGTGCCGATCGTCGGCACCCCGCCCGAGGCCATCCACGCGGCCGAGGACCGGGGCGCCTTCGGACGCGTCCTCGCCGAGGCGGGCCTGCCGGCCCCCAAGCACGGCACCGCCACCACCTTCACCGAGGCCAAGGCCATCGCCGACGAGATCGGCTACCCGGTCCTCGTCCGGCCGTCCTACGTGCTCGGCGGCCGCGGCATGGAGATCGTCTACGACGAGACCCGGCTGTCGTCCTACATCGCCGAGTCCACCGAGATCAGCCCCACCCGGCCGGTCCTGGTCGACCGCTTCCTCGACGACGCCATCGAGATCGACGTCGACGCCCTGTACGACGGCGAGGAGCTGTACCTCGGCGGCGTGATGGAGCACATCGAGGAGGCCGGCATCCACTCCGGCGACTCGGCCTGCGCCCTGCCCCCGATCACCCTGGGCGGCTTCGACATCAAGCGCCTGCGGGCCTCCACCGAGGCGATCGCCAAGGGCGTCGGCGTGCGCGGCCTGATCAACATCCAGTTCGCGATGGCCGGCGACATCCTCTACGTGCTGGAGGCCAACCCGCGCGCCTCGCGCACCGTGCCCTTCACCTCGAAGGCCACCGCGGTGCCGCTGGCGAAGGCCGCCGCCCGGATCTCGCTGGGCGCGACCGTCGCCGAGCTGCGCGCGGAGGGCATCCTCCCGGCGACCGGCGACGGCGGCGAGCTGCCGCTGGACGCGCCGATCTCCGTCAAGGAGGCCGTGATGCCGTGGACCCGCTTCCGGGACACCTCCGGCCGCGGCGTCGACACCGTCCTCGGCCCCGAGATGCGCTCCACCGGCGAGGTCATGGGCATCGACTCCGTCTTCGGCACGGCGTACGCCAAGTCGCAGGCGGGCGCCTACGGCCCGCTGCCCACCAAGGGCCGCGCGTTCATCTCGGTCGCCAACCGCGACAAGCGCTCGATGATCTTCCCCGCGCGCGAACTGGTCGCCCACGGCTTCGAGCTGCTCGCCACCTCCGGCACCGCCGAGGTCCTGCGGCGCAACGGCATCAACGCCACGGTGGTGCGCAAGCAGTCCGAGGGCACCGGCCCCAACGGCGAGAAGACCATCGTCCAGTGCATCCACGACGGGGAGGTCGACCTCATCGTCAACACCCCGTACGGCACCGGCGGCCGTCTCGACGGCTACGAGATCCGCACGGCGGCCGTGGCCCGGTCCGTGCCGTGTCTGACGACGGTCCAGGCGCTCGCCGCCGCCGTCCAGGGCATCGACGCCCTCAACCACGGCGACGTGGGCGTCCGCTCACTCCAGGAACACGCCGAACGGCTGACCGCGGCCCGCGACTAGCAGCCCTGAGGGGGACACCGGAAACGGTGTCCCCCTCTTCATGAGGCTCTTCATGAGGGAACCATGTACAAGATCTTCTTCAAGCTCGTCTTCCGCCGGATGGACCCCGAACGGGCCCACTACCTCGCCTTCCGCTGGATCCGCCTCGCCGTCCGCGTCCCCGTGCTGCGCACCTTCGTCGCCGCCGCCCTCGCCCCCCGCTACAAGGAACTGCGCACCGAGGCTTTCGGGCTGCGCATGCACGGCCCCTTCGGACTCGCCGCCGGCTTCGACAAGAACGCGATCGCGATCGACGGCATGGCGATGCTCGGCTTCGACCACGTCGAGATCGGCACCGTCACCGGCGAGCCGCAGCCCGGCAACCCCAAGCGGCGGCTCTTCCGTCTCGTGAAGGACCGGGCGCTCGTCAATCGGATGGGCTTCAACAACGACGGCTCGCTCGCCGTCGCCGCCCGCCTGGCCTCCCGCACGCCCGTCTTCAAGCCCGTGGTCGGCGTCAACATCGGCAAGACCAAGGTCGTCCCCGAGGAGGAGGCCGTCGGGGACTACGTGAAGTCGGCCGAGCGGCTCGCGCCCTACGCCGACTACCTGGTCGTGAACGTCTCCTCGCCGAACACGCCCGGCCTGCGCAACCTTCAGGCCACCGAGGCCCTGCGGCCGCTGCTCGTCGCCGTCCGCGAGGCCGCCGACCGCGCGGTGCGCGCGCGCCGGGTCCCGCTGCTGGTGAAGATCGCCCCGGACCTGGCCGACGACGACGTCGACGCGGTCGCCGACCTGGCCGTGGAGCTGGGCCTGGACGGCATCATCGCCACCAACACCACCATCGCGCGCGAGGGCCTCGGACTGACCTCCGACCCCGCGCTGGTCAAGGAGACGGGCGGACTGTCCGGCGCCCCGCTCAAGGCCCGCTCCCTGGAGGTGCTGCGCCGCCTCTACGCGCGCGTGGGCGACCGGATCACCCTGGTGGGCGTCGGCGGCGTGGAGAACGCCGAGGACGCCTGGCAGCGCGTCCTGGCCGGCGCCACGCTGGTCCAGGGGTACAGCGCGTTCGTCTACGAAGGGCCCTTCTGGGGCCGGGCCGTCCACAAGGGCCTCGCCGCCCGCCTGCGGACGAGCCCGTACGCCACCCTCGCCGACGCGGTCGGCGCCGACGTGAGGAGGACGGCATGACCATGGAGCCCTTCGGCGCCCGGCTGCGCCACGCGATGGACGAGCGCGGCCCGCTGTGCGTGGGCATCGACCCGCACGCCTCCCTGCTCGCCGAGTGGGGCCTGAACGACGACGTCAGCGGTCTGGAACGGTTCAGCCGCACGGTCGTCGAGGCGACGGCCGACCGGGTCGCCCTCCTGAAGCCGCAGAGCGCCTTCTTCGAGCGGTTCGGCTCGCGCGGGGTGGCCGTCCTGGAGAAGACGGTCCAGGAGGCGCGGGCGGCCGGCGCCCTGGTCGTCATGGACGCCAAGCGCGGCGACATCGGCTCGACCATGGCCGCCTACGCCGAGTCGTTCCTGCACAAGGACGCGCCGCTGTTCTCCGACGCCCTGACCGTCTCGCCGTACCTGGGCTACGGATCGCTGGCGCCGGCCGTGGAGCTGGCCCGGGAGAGCGGCGCGGGCCTGTTCGTCCTGGCGCTCACCTCCAACCCGGAGGGCGGCGAGGTCCAGCACGCGGTGCGCGCCGACGGGCGGGACGTGGGCGCGACGATGCTGGCGCACCTGGCGGCGGAGAACGCGGGGGAGGAGCCCCTGGGCTCCTTCGGGGCGGTCGTCGGGGCCACTCTGGGCGATCTCTCGGCGTACGACCTGGACGTCAACGGGCCGCTCCTCGCGCCCGGCGTCGGGGCCCAGGGGGCGACCCCGGCGGATCTGCCCCGGGTCTTCGGGTCCGCGGTGCGCAACGTGGTGCCGAACGTGAGCCGGGGCGTGCTGCGCCACGGCCCCGACGTCGTCGCTCTGCGTGACGCCGTGGAGCGGTTCGCGCGAGATGTGCGCACGGCCCTGACCTCCGCCTGACGGGCGCGGGCCGCCCGACCGGGGATTCGGCCGGGCGGCCGAGGGCGGACTCGGGCAGGGATACATCCTCGAATCCAGGGCAGTATGTCCTAAATGTCCGGCCCTACGGAGGCTGACCAGGACTTTTCCGCTGTTCTCGCTGACTCTGGCGGAGTTGGCCGCTAGTCTCCGACGAGTGGGGGCACCCCCACGCTTTTCGAAGCAGTGGGGGAGAACGGGCAAGCGTGTCGCCCGTGCCTCCCTGGTGAGGGGCGATCACGTTCCTCGCCGGTCCGTATCCGACAGTTCGACATCCGAGGTGACGTAGGCGTGGCTCTTCCGCCCCTTACCCCCGAACAGCGCGCAGCCGCGCTCGAAAAGGCCGCCGCGGCTCGCCGGGAGCGGGCCGAGGTCAAGAATCGACTGAAGCACTCCGGCGCCTCTCTTCACGAGGTCATCAAGCAGGGTCAGGAAAACGACGTCATCGGCAAGATGAAGGTCTCCGCCCTCCTGGAGTCGCTCCCCGGCGTGGGCAAGGTCCGCGCCAAGCAGATCATGGAGCGACTCGGCATCTCCGAGAGCCGCCGGGTTCGCGGCCTCGGTTCCAACCAGATCGCCTCCCTGGAGCGTGAGTTCGGCAGCACCGGCTCCTGATGGCCGGGTCTTGCCGGCAGGGAGTCCCGGGCACTCCGGGATTGCTGGAATAATCGCTGCATGGCTGCAACATTCCGGGGGACGACCCCCGAGCCCCCGGACGTACGTCCGCGGCTGACCGTGCTCTCCGGCCCCTCCGGGGTCGGCAAGAGCACGGTCGTCGCTCATATGCGCAAACAACACCCTGAGGTGTGGCTCTCGGTGTCGGCGACGACCCGCAAGCCCCGCCCCGGCGAACAGCACGGCGTCCACTACTTCTTCGTCACCGACGAGGAGATGGACAAGCTGATCGCCAACGGCGAGCTGCTGGAGTGGGCCGAGTTCGCCGGCAACCGCTACGGCACCCCGCGCGCCGCCGTCCTGGAGCGCCTGGAGTCGGGCGAGCCGGTGCTGCTGGAGATCGACCTCCAGGGCGCCCGGCAGGTCCGCGAGTCCATGCCCGAGGCCCGGCTGGTGTTCCTGGCCCCTCCGTCCTGGGAGGAGCTGGTGCGCCGGCTCACCGGGCGGGGCACCGAACCGCCCGAGGTCATCGAACGCCGGCTGGCCGCGGCGAAGATCGAACTCGCCGCCGAGCCGGAGTTCGACGTGACCCTCGTCAACACCTCCGTCGAGGACGTGGCGCGTGAGCTGCTAGCCTTGATGGATGTTGTGTGATCGCGAGCCCGTTCTCCTCGCGGCCTTCGTGATCACGACCGGTCTTTTCCCATCCATCGGAAGGTAGAGCGTGTCCTCTTCCATCTCCGCGCCCGAGGGCATCATCAACCCGCCGATCGACGAGCTCCTCGAGGCCACCGACTCGAAGTACAGCCTCGTGATCTACGCGGCCAAGCGGGCCCGCCAGATCAACGCGTACTACTCGCAGCTCGGCGAGGGCCTCCTCGAGTACGTCGGTCCGCTCGTGGACACCCACGTCCACGAGAAGCCGCTCTCGATCGCCCTCCGCGAGATCAACGCCGGACTGCTGACGTCCGAGGCCGTCGAAGGCCCCGCCCAGTAGTATTTTCGGCTCGCAGTTGGTTTTTCCACAGGCCCGGCAGCACGACTGCCGGGCCTGTGGTGTGTGATGGACTCGTACGCCGGCAGTCACGGCGGACGCAATCGTCGAGGTCCGGGGAGAGACGGTGGACACACCGAAGGTCGTTCTGGGGGTCAGCGGCGGCATCGCCGCCTACAAGGCCTGTGAGCTGCTGCGCCGGCTGACGGAGTCCGGGCACGACGTGCGCGTCGTCCCCACCGCCTCCGCGCTGCACTTCGTCGGCGCCGCCACCTGGTCCGCCCTCTCCGGCCACCCGGTCTCCACCGAGGTCTGGGACGACGTCCACGAGGTCCCGCACGTGCGCATCGGCCAGCACGCCGACCTCGTCGTCGTCGCCCCGGCCACCGCCGACATGCTCGCCAAGGCCGCCCACGGCCTGGCCGACGACCTCCTCACCAACACCCTCCTCACGGCCCGCTGCCCGGTCGTCTTCGCCCCCGCGATGCACACCGAGATGTGGGAGCACCCCGCCACCCAGGAGAACGTGGCGACGCTGCGCCGCCGGGGCGCCGTCGTGATCGAACCGGCCGTCGGGCGGCTCACCGGCGTCGACACGGGCAAGGGCCGCCTGCCCGACCCCGGCGAGATCTTCGAGGTCTGCCGCCGCGTCCTGGCCAGGGGCGTGCGCGAGCCCGACCTGACCGGCCGGCACGTCGTCGTCAGTGCCGGCGGCACCCGCGAACCCCTGGACCCGGTCCGCTTCCTCGGCAACCGCTCCTCCGGCAAGCAGGGCTACGCCCTGGCCCGCACCGCCGCCGCCCGCGGCGCCCGCGTCACCCTGGTCGCGGCGAACACCGGCCTGCCCGACCCGGCGGGCGTCGACGTCGTCCAGGTCGGCACGGCCGTCCAGCTGCGCGAGGCGGTCCTGAAGGCGGCCGCCGACGCGCACGCCGTCGTCATGGCCGCCGCCGTGGCCGATTTCCGGCCGGAGACCTACGCGGCCGGAAAGATCAAGAAGAAGGACGGCAAGGAACCGGACCCGATCGTTCTCGTGCGGAATCCGGACATCCTCGCGGAGCTGTCCGCCGACCGGGCGCGCGCCGATCAGGTGGTCGTCGGCTTCGCCGCCGAGACCGACGACGTCCTGGCCAACGGCCGGACGAAGCTGCGGCGCAAGGGGTGCGACCTGCTGGTGGTGAACGAGGTGGGGGAGCGCAGAACGTTCGGTTCCGAGGAGAACGAGGCGCTCGTGCTGGGCGCCGACGGCAGCGAGACACCCGTGCCCCACGGGCCCAAGGAGGCCCTGGCCGAAATCGTGTGGGACCTGGTGACGCAGCGGCTGGGCTGACTGTTTGATGCGCTTCGTCGTCGGCCATCGCCCGGCTCGATCGGGACGCGGCGCCCCTGGCCAAGCGTGCTCGGCTTTCGGCACAATGCCCGTGCCGCAGGTCACAGCGCTCCCGAGAGGCGAGACGGGTGGGCCGGTGGCGGGGTATCACCGATAAACTGTTCTCGGACGACGCCGGGCGCAGCTCCCGTCGCGTCCGCCAATGATCAGCCAGCAGCCGCTGCAACCCCAGGGAGCGTTGTGTCCCGTCGCCTGTTCACTTCGGAGTCTGTGACCGAGGGTCACCCCGACAAGATCGCTGACCAGATCAGCGACACCATTCTCGATGCCCTGCTGCGTGAGGACCCGACCTCCCGGGTCGCCGTCGAGACCTTGATCACGACCGGTCTGGTGCACGTCGCCGGCGAGGTCACCACCAAGGCCTACGCGCCCATCCCCCAGCTGGTGCGCGACAAGATCCTCGAAATCGGCTACGACTCCTCCAAGAAGGGCTTCGACGGCGCCTCCTGCGGCGTCTCGGTGTCCATCGGCGCGCAGTCCCCGGACATCGCCCAGGGCGTCGACACCGCGTACGAGAACCGCGTCGAGGGCGACGAGGACGAGCTGGACCGGCAGGGTGCGGGCGACCAGGGCCTGATGTTCGGCTACGCGTCCGACGAGACCCCGACCCTGATGCCGCTGCCGATCTTCCTGGCGCACCGCCTGTCGAAGCGCCTCTCGGACGTCCGCAAGAACGGGACCATCCCCTACCTGCGCCCCGACGGCAAGACCCAGGTCACCATCGAGTACGACGGCGACAAGGCGGTCCGCCTGGACACCGTCGTCGTCTCCTCGCAGCACGCCTCCGACATCGACCTGGAGTCGCTGCTCACCCCCGACATCCGCGAGTTCGTCGTGGAGCCGGAGCTCAAGGCGCTGCTCGACGACGGGATCAAGCTCGACACCGAGAACTACCGTCTGCTGGTCAACCCGACCGGCCGTTTCGAGATCGGCGGCCCGATGGGCGACGCCGGCCTCACCGGCCGCAAGATCATCATCGACACCTACGGCGGCTTCGCCCGCCACGGCGGCGGCGCCTTCTCGGGCAAGGACCCGTCCAAGGTGGACCGCTCGGCGGCCTACGCCATGCGCTGGGTGGCGAAGAACGTCGTCGCGGCGGGTCTCGCGGCCCGCTGCGAGGTCCAGGTCGCCTACGCGATCGGCAAGGCCGAGCCGGTGGGTCTCTTCATCGAGACCTTCGGCACCGCCAAGATCGACGCCGAGAAGATCGAGAAGGCCATCGACGACGTCTTCGACCTCCGCCCGGCGGCGATCATCCGCGACCTCGACCTGCTGCGTCCGATCTACGCCCAGACCGCCGCCTACGGTCACTTCGGCCGTGAGCTGCCCGACTTCACCTGGGAGCGCACGGACCGCGTGGACGCCCTGCGCAAGGCCGCGGGCCTGTAGGACCGCACAGGCCGCGCCGGACCGCACGCCTGCCCGCCCCGGAGCCCTCCGGAGCGGGCCGGGCCGTCCGTCCGGCTCCCGTCGTGCGTGACGTCGGCTCCCGAGACCCGGTGCGGTCTCGGGAGCCGACGTCGTCTGCGGCCTCCGCCGCCGGGTCGCGCCCTTGCGCCCCGGCGCCCTCGGACCGTCGTCCGGCTCCTGCCGACCGGTGACGAGGTGATGCGGGGCACGGTCCTTCGGTGTGAGTGACGGTGTCGGTTTCGGAGTCGGTCGGTTCGGGCGTCGGCGACCGTTGTCAGTGGCGTTTGGTAAGAATGCAGGCGTGAGCAGCGAGAACGGGCAGGGGGGCGGTGGGGCGGCCGGGGAGGGCGCCCCGCCGGAGCAGCTCGCGCTCATCCGCGAGAGCGTGCGCAGGGCCAAGACGCCCCGGGCCAAGCCCCGGACCTGGCGGGGGGCAGCGCTGGCCGAGGAACTGCCGGTCGCGCGGGTGCTCGTCGACAAGGGCGTCCTGCATCTCGACCGCTACTTCGACTACGCCGTCCCGGCCGAGCTGGACGCGGACGCGCAGCCCGGAGTCCGGGTCCGGGTGCGGTTCGGGGCAGGGCGGGGCCGGGTGCGCGACGGTCGGCGTGAGGGAGGCGGGCTGATCGACGGGTTCCTCGTCGAACGGCTCGCGGTCTCGGACTACTCGGGGCCGCTCGCGGCGCTCGCCCAGGTGGTGTCGCCCGAGCCGGTGCTGGGGCCGCGGCTCCTCGGGCTGGCGCGGGCCGTCGCCGACCGCTACGCGGGGAGCCTCGCCGACGTGCTGCAACTGGCCGTGCCGCCGCGCAACGCCAGGGCCGAGCAGCGGCCCTCGCCCGCTCCGCTGCCGCCGCCGGCGGTGCCTCGCACGGGCACCTGGTCCCGGTACGAGCAAGGAGGCGCGTTCCTGGAGTCGCTGGCGTCCGGCGGCGCGCCGCGCGCCGTGTGGAACGCGCTGCCCGGGCCCGAGTGGAGCGAGGAACTGGCGCGGGCCGTCGCCGCCACGCTCGCCTCGGGGCGCGGGGCGCTGGTCGTCGTGCCGGACGGACGGGCCGCCGCGCGGGTCGACGCGGCGCTGACGGCGTTGCTGGGGGAGGGACGGCACGCCCTGCTCACCGCGGACGCGGGCCCCGAGAAGCGCTACCGGGAGTGGCTGGGGGTGCGACGCGGGTCCGTGCGCGCCGTCGTCGGAACGCGCGCCGCGATGTTCGCGCCGGTCCAGGACCTCGGCCTGGTCGCGCTCTGGGACGACGGGGACGACAGCCACAGTGAGCTGCACGCCCCGCAGCCGCACGCGCGCGAGGTGCTGCTGCTGCGGGCCGCGCAGGACAAGTGCGGCTTTCTGCTGGGGGGTTGGAGCTGCACCGTGGAGGGCGCCCAGCTCGTCGAGAGCGGGTGGGCGCGGCCACTGGTCGCCGGACGGGAAGCGGTACGACGGGCGGCCCCGCTGGTGCGGACGGTGGGCGACCACGACCTCGCGCGGGACGAGGCGGCCCGGGCCGCCCGGCTGCCCACCCTCGCCTGGCAGACGGTCCGTGAGGGGCTGCGGCACGGGCCGGTGCTCGTGCAGGTGCCCCGGCGCGGGTACGTGCCGCGGATGGCGTGCGCGCAGTGCCGGGCCGCGGCCCGCTGCCGTCACTGCTCCGGCCCCCTGGAGGCGCGGGACGGGGACGCGGGAGGCGCGCTGTGGTGCGCCTGGTGCGGGCGCGAGGAGAACGCCTGGCACTGTCCGGAGTGCGGCTCGTTCCGGTTGCGGGCCCAGATCGTGGGAGCGCGACGGACCGCCGAGGAGCTGGGCCGGGCGTTCCCCGCCGTGCCCGTGCGCACCTCGGGGCGCGAGCAGGTGCTGGACACGGTGTCGGCGTCGCCCGCGCTCGTCGTGACCACGCCCGGCGCGGAGCCGGTCGCCGAGGGCGGGTACGCGGCGGCCCTGCTGCTGGACGGCTGGGCCATGCTGGGCCGTCCCGACCTGCGGGCCGGGGAGGACGCCCTGCGCCGCTGGATCGCCGCCGCCGCGCTCGTGCGCCCGCAGGAGGCCGGGGGGACCGTGGTCGTCGTCGCCGAGCCGACGCTGCGGCCGGTGCAGGCGCTGGTGCGGTGGGACCCCGTGGGGCACGCGGTGCGCGAACTCGCCGAGCGGGCAGAGCTGGGCTTCCCGCCGGTGTCGCGGATGGCGTCCGTCGCGGGGACCGCGGAGGCGGTGACGGGGTTCCTGGGGGCGGTCGAACTGCCCAGGGAGGCCGAGCTGTTGGGGCCGGTCCCGGTCCCGGCGGCCCCCGCCGGCCGGCCCCGCCGGCCCGGTTCGCCGCCGCCGGGGGAGCAGTGGGAGCGCGCGCTGATCAGGGTGCCGCCGGGCCGGGGCGCCGCGCTGGCCGCCGCGTTGAAGGCGGCTCAGGCGGCGCGGATGGCCCGCGGTGGCGAGGAAGCGGTGCGGGTGCGGATCGACCCGCCGGACATCGGATGAGCCCTTGCGGCCGGTGCCGCCCGGTGGGCTGAGGCCTGTGCCGCTCGGCGCCGCCCGAGGCCCGTGCGGGGTGTGGCACCGGTGGGCCGGTCGGAACCGGCGGGCGCGCAGGCGTCGGCGGGGGCGAGCCGGCCGCGCCGGGAATGCGGCTGCCCTCTCGGATGCGGCCGAGAGGGCAGAGGGGGGTTCGGGGCGAAGGCGTCAGCCGTTGCGGGGGCCGGGGAAGGCGGTCGGCCGCACCTCGTCGCGCAGGGCGGGGCTGCCGGCCGTCGGCTGGGTCGGCATCGATCGCGCGGCGGGGACCGTGGGGACGGTCGGGAACCCCGTGTTGACGCCGAGCGGGCGCCCGACCGCGGGCTCCGCCGGACGTTCGGCCTCGGCCGTCACCGTGGCCGCGCCGGCGCCCGTGGCCGTCGTGGCGGCCGTGCCCGTGGCGGCCGCGCTCTGCGCGGTGGCGCGGCGGGCGCCGTAACGGCGGTGGACCGCCTGCTTGGTGACGCCGAGCGCGGAGCCCACCGCGTCCCAGGAGAAGCCGAGCGAGCGGTCGAAGTCCACGGCCGCCGTGACGAGCGTCTCGACGCTGTCGCGCAGTTCCTGGGCGAGGCGGACGGTGGGGGCGGGGGCGCGTCCGTAGACGACGAAGCCCGTGGAAGGGCCGGAACGGCGCGGGCGGTAGACGTTGCCCAGCTGGGCGGTGAGGGTGCGCAGCGCGTCCACCTGCCGGCGGACCCGCTCGATGTCCCGCACCAGCAAGTGCAGGCTGGCCCGGGCCTGGGCGTCGTGGGTTGCATGGTCGGCCATGAACAAGCCTCTCGAACCGGCGTCGAAGAAAGTGGGTCAACTCTTTCTTGACAACGCGGGGGCGCTCCGCTGGTCACGGTGTGGGGGCGTATGGGCATATGCGTACGCCCCTGGGGGCCCGGTGCGCGCGGCTCGGCCCCGGCGGGGCGCGCGGCCGTCGGCCGACCCCGCCGGGCGGTGACGAGCCGTCTGCGGCGGTCGCGGCGGTCGTCATAAACTTGTGTGCTGCCCGCCGTCCGTCCCTTCGAGAGGCACCGCCCACTCATGAAGCTCGTCTTCGCCGGCACCCCCGAGGTCGCCGTTCCCGCCCTGGACGCTCTGATCGCCTCCGGGCGCCACGAGGTGGCCGCCGTCGTGACCCGGCCGGACGCGCCGGCCGGCCGCGGGCGCAGGCTGGTCGCCTCCCCGGTCGCCCAGCGGGCCGAGGAGGCCGGCATCGAGGTCCTCAGGCCCGCGAAGCCCCGGGACCCGGAGTTCCTGGAGCGGCTGAGGGAGATCGCGCCGGACTGCTGCCCCGTCGTGGCCTACGGGGCGCTGCTGCCGAAGGCGGCGCTGGACATCCCGGCGCACGGCTGGGTCAACCTGCACTTCTCGCTGCTGCCCGCCTGGCGCGGAGCCGCTCCGGTGCAGCACGCCATCATGGCGGGCGACGAGATCACCGGCGCCTCCACCTTCCTCATCGAGGAGGGCCTCGACTCGGGGCCGGTGTACGGGACGGTCACCGAGGAGATCCGGCCCACCGACACCAGCGGCGACCTGCTCACCCGGCTGGCGTTCGCCGGCAGCGGCCTGCTCGCCGCGACGATGGACGGCATCGAGGACGGCGCCCTGAAGGCCGTGCCGCAGCCGGGCGACGGCATCACCCTCGCACCGAAGATCACCGTGGAGGACGCGCAGGTCGACTGGGCCACGCCGGCCCTGCGCGTGGACCGCGTCGTGCGCGGCTGCACCCCGGCCCCGGGGGCGTGGACCACGTTCCGCGGCGAACGGCTCAAGCTGATCCAGGTCCACCCCGTCCCCGAGCGGACCGACCTCGCGCCGGGCGCGCTCGCCGTCGGCAAGAACAGCGTGCACGTCGGCACGGGCTCCTGCGCGGTCGAGCTGGTGTGGGTGCAGGCCCAGGGCAAGAAGCCGATGCGGGCCGCCGACTGGGCGCGCGGCGTGCGGATCGCGGACGGCGAGACCGTCGGGGCGTAACGCTCCTGCACGGACCGGTGCCGTGAGCGGCCCGGCCCTTCCCGCCGTGTGCGGCTCACCGGAGCGTGCCCGTTCGTCCGGCGGAACCGGGCGTCCGTGCGGCCCGGCCCGGCGAGGAGCACCGGCGTTCCCCTGCCGGGCGGGCCCCGTTCGTCCCTGTGCCCCCGCCGTCACTCCCGCCCGCCCTTGCCCCGCCCCTCGACACCGTCCCGCGTGTGCGTCGACGTACGCTGGACGCGTCTTCCCTCCTGCAATCCGGAGCACCTTTTCGTGAGCGATCAGCCACAGCGTCCCCGCAAGTCGGGCAAGCCCTACCGCCGGCCCCAGAAGGACCCGGTCCGTCTCCTCGCCTTCGAGGCGCTGCGGGCCGTGGACGAGCGGGACGCGTACGCCAACCTCGTGCTGCCGCCGCTGCTGCGCAAGGCGCGGGAGAAGGAGGGGCCCGACAAGTTCGACGGGCGGGACGCGGCCCTCGCCACCGAGCTGGTCTACGGCACGCTGCGCCGGCAGGGGACGTACGACGCCGTCATCTCCGCGTGCGTCGACCGGCCCCTGCGCGAGGTCGACCCGCCGGTCCTCGACGTCCTGAGCCTCGGCGCGCACCAGCTGCTGGGGACGCGGATCCCGACGCACGCCGCCGTGTCCGCGTCCGTGGACCTCGCCCGGGTGGTGCTCGGCGACGGGCGCGCCAAGTTCGTCAACGCCGTGCTGCGCAAGATCGCCCAGCACGATCTCGACGAGTGGATCGAGAAGGTCGCCCCGCCCTACGACGACGACCCCGAGGACCACCTCGCCGTCGTGCACTCCCACCCGCGCTGGATCGTCTCCGCGCTGTGGGACTCGCTCGGCGGCGGCCGGGCCGGCATCGAGGACCTGCTGGAGGCCGACAACGAGCGGCCCGAGGTGACGCTGGTCGCCCGGCCGGGACGCGCCACGACCGAGGAACTCCTGCGGGAGGACGCCGCCGTCGCCGGGCGCTGGTCGCCGTACGCCGTCCGGCTGACCGAGGGCGGCGAGCCGGGCGCCGTCGACGCCGTCCGGGAGGGACGGGCGGGCGTCCAGGACGAGGGCAGTCAGCTCGTGGCGCTCGCGCTGGCCGCCGCGCCGCTCGACGGGCCGGACACGAAGTGGCTGGACGGGTGCGCCGGCCCCGGCGGCAAGGCCGCGCTGCTCGCCGCGCTCGCCGCCGAGCGCGGAGCGGTCCTGCTGGCCTCGGAGAAGCAGCCGCACCGGGCGGGCCTCGTCGCCCGGGCGCTGGCCGGCAACCCCGGCCCCTACCAGGTCATCGCCGCCGACGGGACGCGGCCGCCGTGGCGGCCGGGCTCCTTCGACCGGGTGCTGATGGACGTGCCGTGCACCGGCCTCGGTGCGCTGCGCCGGCGGCCGGAGGCGCGCTGGCGGCGCCGGCCGGAGGACCTCGACGGGTTCGGGCCGTTGCAGCGCGGACTGCTGCGCACGGCCCTGGATTCGGTCCGGGTCGGGGGCGTCGTCGGGTACGCGACCTGTTCGCCGCACCTCGCCGAGACGCGGGCCGTCGTCTCCGACGTCCTCAAGCAGTGCCCGGAGGCCGAGCTGATCGACGCGCGGCCGCTGCTGCCCGGCGTGCCGGCCCTGGGGGACGGCCCCGACGTGCAGCTGTGGCCGCATGTGCACGGCACCGACGCCATGTACCTGGCGCTGATCAGGAAGACCGGCTGACACCTCCCGACCGCGAAGCGAAGCAGGGCCGGGCCGCACGCTGTGGGCGTGCGGCCCGGCCCTGCTTCACGGTCCTCGCCGGGCTTCGGCCCCGCAGGGGCCGGCCCGTGCCGAGGGCGTTCAGTCCGTGCCGAACTCCATGGCGGCGCGGTCCAGCAGCGCGTCGTCCTCGGAGACCTCGCCGCGCGAGGCGATGGCCTCGGCGCCGCCCTCGGGCATCTCCGGCATGGTGCCGATCAGACCGGTCGCGGCCGCCTGGGCCGCGCCGATGGCCGGGCTGCCGGTGCCGATCAGCCCGAGCCCCGCGTACTGCTCCAGCTTGGCGCGCGAGTCGGCGATGTCGAGGTTGCGCATGGTGAGCTGGCCGATCCGGTCCACCGGACCGAACGCGGAGTCCTCGGTGCGCTCCATGGACAGCTTGTCCGGGTGGTAGCTGAACGCGGGGCCCGCGGTGTCGAGGATCGAGTAGTCCTCGCCGCGCCGCAGCCGCAGGGTGACCTCGCCCGTCACGGCCGCGCCGACCCAGCGCTGGAGCGACTCGCGGATCATCAGCGCCTGCGGGTCCAGCCAGCGTCCCTCGTACATGAGGCGGCCGAGGCGCCGGCCCTCGTTGTGGTACTGGGCGACGGTGTCCTCGTTGTGGATCGCGTTGACCAGCCGCTCGTAGGCGGCGTGCAGCAGGGCCATGCCGGGCGCCTCGTAGATGCCGCGGCTCTTGGCCTCGATGATGCGGTTCTCGATCTGGTCGGACATGCCCAGGCCGTGCCGGCCGCCGATGGCGTTGGCCTCCATGACCAGGTCGACGGGGGAGGCGAACTCCTTGCCGTTGACGGTGACCGGGCGGCCCTGGTCGAAGCCGATCGTCACGTCCTCGGCGGCGATCTCGACCTGCGGGTCCCAGAACCGGACGCCCATGATGGGCTCGACGGTCTCGACGCCGGTGTCCAGGTGCTCCAGGGTCTTGGCCTCGTGGGTGGCGCCCCAGATGTTGGCGTCGGTGGAGTAGGCCTTCTCGGTGCTGTCCCGGTAGGGCAGGTCGTGGGCGACCAGCCACTCCGACATCTCCTTGCGCCCGCCCAGCTCGGTCACGAAGTCCGCGTCCAGCCAGGGCTTGTAGATGCGCAGGTGCGGGTTGGCGAGCAGACCGTAGCGGTAGAACCGCTCGATGTCGTTGCCCTTGAAGGTCGAGCCGTCGCCCCAGATCTGGACGTCGTCCTCGAGCATCGCCCGGACCAGCAGCGTGCCGGTGACGGCACGGCCCAGCGGCGTGGTGTTGAAGTACGCGCGCCCGCCCGAGCGGATGTGGAACGCCCCGCAGGTGAGCGCGGCCAGGCCCTCCTCGACCAGCGCGGCGCGGCAGTCGACCAGGCGCGCGATCTCGGCGCCGTACGTCTTGGCGCGGCCGGGCACCGAGGCGATGTCGGGCTCGTCGTACTGGCCGATGTCGGCGGTGTAGGTGCACGGGACGGCGCCCTTGTCACGCATCCACGCGACCGCGACCGAGGTGTCGAGCCCGCCGGAGAAGGCGATGCCGACGCGCTCGCCGGCGGGAAGGGAGGTGAGGACCTTGGACATAGGAAGATTATGCATGAACTCGCATGGTCATGCAAAGGGCTCTTTCTGCTCTTCCGGTTCCGGCGGCCGCCGCGCCTCGGCGGCGCCGTCCTCGCGGGACAGCCGGTGCGGCCACCACACCCGTGGGCCGACGTCCAGGAACAGCGAGGTGACCAGGATCGAGCGCACGATGAAGGTGTCCAGGAGGACGCCGAGGGCCACCGCGAATCCGATCTCCGCGAAGGCGACCATGGGCAGCGTGCCGAGCGCCGCGAAGGTCCCGGCCAGGACCAGGCCCGCCGAGGTGATCACCGCGCCGGTCGCCGCCAGGCCCGTCACCACGCCCTCGCGGGTGCCCTGGTGGACGGCCTCCTCGCGGATCCGGGTGGTCAGGAAGATGTTGTAGTCGATGCCCAGGGCCACCAGGAAGACGAAGACGAACAGCGGGAAGTCGGTGGACTCGCCCGCGTAGTCGAAGACATGGCGGAACGCCAGCGCGCTGAGGCCCAGGGCCGCCGCGAACGACAGGATGACCGTGCCGACCAGCAGCAGCGGCGCGACCAGGGCGCGCAGCAGGCCGCACAGGATCAGCAGGACCACGGCCAGGACCAGCGGGATGATCACGAGGTTGTCGTGCGTGGTCGCCGCGTCCATGTCCAGCAGGGCCGCCGTGCCGCCGCCGACGAGGGCGTCGGCGCCGGGCACCGCGTGCACCGCGTCCCGCACCCGTTCCACGGTCCGCTTCGCGGCCTCGCTGTCCGACGGCGCGGTCGTCGTCGCCTCGAACAGCACCTTGCCGTCATGGACCGGCCGGGTTCCCGGCGGCACTGCGAGGGACGTCGGCACGACCCCGTCGGTGGCGGCCACCGCCCGGCTCACCTGCCGGGCCCGCGCCTGGTCCGCCACGATGACGAGGGGGTCGCCGCTGCCCGCCGGGAAGTACCGCTCCGACACCTCCTGGCCGGTGATCGAGTCGGGCTTGCCGGTGAAGGCGTCCGCGTTGGAGATCCCCTCGGCGCGCAGCTGGATCAGCCCCAGGGAGCAGACCGCGAGCACGAGCGTCGTCACGGCCCAGATCATGCGCGGGCGGCGGGCGATGCCCCGGCCGGTGCGGGCCCAGGCGCCGCGCCCGGTGGGGTCGGCCGAGCCGGAGTGCGGGATCACCGGCCAGAAGATCCAGCGGCCCAGGATCACCAGCAGCGCGGGGAACAGGGTCGTCATCGCGAGCAGCGCGACCGCCACGCCGATGGCCGCCACCGGGCCCAGCCCCGCGGTGGAGTTCATCTCGGCGACGGTCAGCACGAGCATGCTCAGCACGACCGTGGCGCCCGAGGCCAGCACCGCCGGGCCCGCCCGGTGCAGGGCGCGGGCCATCGCCTCGTGCCGGTCCTCGTGACGGCGCAGCTCCTCCCGGTAGCGGGCGACCAGCAGCAGGGCGTAATCGGTCCCCGCGCCGAACACCAGCACCGTCAGGATGCCGGCGCTCTGGCCGTTCACCGTCAGACCGGCGTGCTGCGCCAGGAAGTAGATCAGCGCCTGTGCGGTGAAGAGCGCGGCGACCACGCCGAGCACCGGGACGAGCAGCAGCGTGGGGCTGCGGTAGGTGATCAGCAACATGACCACGACCACGCCCATCGCGGACAGCAGCAGGGTCGAGTCGATGCCCTCGAAGGCCTCGGAGAAGTCGGCCGAGGTGCCGCCCGGCCCGGTGATGTGCACGGCCGGCCCGGCGCCGCCGTCGTCGACGACGTCCCGGATCGAGTCGACGGCCGGCACGATGCGCTGCCAGCCCTTCTCGTCCATGGTGATCGGCACGTAGATCTGGGCGGCACGCGGGTCGGCCGGGCGGTCGTAGACGGGGCCGCGGGTCTCGGCGCCCCGGATGCCGTGGTCGGTGAGCCGCCGCAGAGCGGCGGCGTCCTCGGCGATCCGGGCCCGGTCCCGCGCCGTCAGGCCGTCGTCGCGGGCGTAGACGACGACCGCCGGGATCTGTTCCGGCCTGAAGTCCTGCGAGATCTCCAGGACCTGGGTGGACTCGGCCGACCCCGGCAGCCAGGAGGCCGCGTCGTTGTCCTGGGCGTCGGAGAGCTTCGAGGCGAAGGGCGCCGTCAGGAACAGCACCACCACCCACAGCGCGAGCACCAGCCACTTGGCCCGCCGCCCGCAGACCAGATGTGCGACCCCGCGCCGCTGGTTCATCGCCGCCCCCCGAGTCCGTTCCCCGCCGCCGGCCGCGACCGCGTCCCGCGCGAGGCGCGCGGCGCCGCAGGACCGGCCGCGCCCGGTCCGCCGACGACGAACCACGTTCGCCCCGCCGGACCGGTGCCCGCAACCCCCGCGGGGCATGGCAGGCTTGGGTCATGGCCGTGCAGATCAACCCCAGCATCCTGTCCGCCGACTTCGCCCGCCTCGCGGACGAGGCGAAGGCGGTCGAGGGAGCCGACTGGCTCCACGTCGACGTCATGGACAACCATTTCGTCCCGAACCTCACGCTCGGTGTGCCGGTCGTAGAGTCACTGGCCCGTGCGACGGACACTCCGCTGGACTGCCATCTGATGATCGAGGCCCCCGATCGCTGGGCCCCGCAGTACGTCGAGGCGGGCGCCTCGTCCGTCACCTTCCACGTCGAGGCCGCCGCCGCGCCCGTGCGGCTCGCCCGCGAGATCCGGGCGAAGGGCGCGCGCGCCTCCATGGCGCTCAGGCCCGCCACGCCGATCGAGCCGTACGAGGACCTGCTGCCCGAACTGGACATGCTGCTGATCATGACGGTCGAACCCGGCTTCGGCGGTCAGGCCTTCCTCGACATCATGCTCCCCAAGATCCGCCGCACCCGCGAGTTGATCAGCAAGCACGGTCTCGACCTGTGGCTGCAGATCGACGGCGGGGTCTCGGCGGCCACGATCGAGCGGTGCGCCGAGGCGGGCGCGGACGTCTTCGTCGCGGGCTCGGCCGTGTACGGTGCCGACGACCCGGCCGAGGCGGTCCGTGGCCTGCGCGCTCAGGCGGAGGCGGCGACCGCCGGCGCCACCTGGGGTTGTGCCCACTGAACCGACCAGTTGCCGACAGGAATGTGAACGGCTCCCACCAGAGCTGATCAACTGCGCCGGATCTGCGAGGATGAACGGCGTATCCAGAGTGTGAACAGCAGTGAGGAGAACGCCGTGTCGGGTATGTCGGCGGGCCGGTCAGCCATGCGGATGGGACCCGCTGAGCTGGTGCAGGCGGCGGCCATGGCCCGCCGCTTCTACCTCGAGGGCAAATCCAAGATCCAGATCGCGGAGGAGTTCGGCGTCAGCCGCTTCAAGGTGGCCCGGGTCCTGGAGACCGCCCTCGAACGGGATCTCGTACGGATCGAGATCCGCGTGCCGGCCGAACTGGACGCCGAGCGCTCCGACGCGCTCCGCGCCAGGTACGGCCTCAGGCACGCCGTCGTGGTCGAGTCCCCGGCCGAGGCCGAGGAGACCACGGACCCCGAGAACCTGGGGGAAGTGGCCGCCGACCTGCTCGGCGAACTGGTCGACGAGGGGGACGTGCTGGGACTGGCCTGGGGCCGGTCCACGATCCACATGGCGGCGGCGCTGGACCGGCTTCCGCCCTGCACGGTCGTGCAGCTGACGGGCGTCTACGACGCCGGGACCGCCGAGCGCGGCTCCGTCGAGGCGGTGCGCCGTGCCGCCCAGGTGTCCGGCGGCGACGCGCACCCCATCTACGCGCCGATGCTGCTGCCGGACGCGGCCACCGCGATAGCGCTGCGCCACCAGACCGGGATCGCCCGGGCCTTCGACTACTTCGACAAGGTCACGGTCGCCTGCGTCTCCATCGGCTCCTGGGAGCCGGGCATCTCGACGGTCTACGACATGCTCAGCGACGAGGAACGGGGGCACTACGCCTCCCTCGGCGTCGCCGCGGAGATGTCCGCCCACCTCTTCGACGCCGACGGCCGCAGGGTCGGCCGTGACCTGGGCGAGCGGTGCATCACGGTCAAGGCCGACCAGCTGCGCCGGATCCCCGAGGTCGTCGCGATCGCCGGCGGCCAGCGCAAGGCGGCCGCGATCGACGCGGTGCTGCGGTCCGGGCTCGTCACCAGCCTGGTGACGGACACGTCCGCGGCCGACTTCCTGATGACGGCCGGACCGACGCCCAAGCCCGCCCTCAACCGGTCGGACCCCGACGGCATCTGACCGGCAGCGGACGGGATCCGGCAGATCGCGGCGGATCCCGTCGGATTCCGGTGGGCGCCGGGAATGATCAGAGAGAAGAGAAGAGGGGGGCGGGTCTTCGGACCGCCCCCCTCCGCCGTGACCACGACTCGCTAGGGACGGTGCCCGGATGACGGAGCACATGCTCGAACTGGACCTCGACGGCGTCCTGGACAAGGCGGCCCTCATGGACCGCTGCGCCCGCCATCTCGAACTGCCCGACGGGTTCGGCCGCAACTGGGACGCCCTCGCCGACAGCCTCACCGGCCTGCCCGACGGGCCCGGGTCCGGGCCGGTGCTCGTCGTCGTGCGCAACTGGCGGCAGTACGCCAGGTCCCGGCCCGAGGAGTGGGAGATCGCCCAGGAGGTGTTCGCCTCCGCCGTGGACCGCACGCCCGCCCTGTCGGTCGTCCTCGCCCTCGGAGGATCCTCCTAACGCCCCCGTGAGCTGCTTGGACGTTCCGTCCGGGCATCGCATCCCGGCCTTCATGGGAGAATGAAGTACGTGCTTCTCCCCCTGGCTGACCTGTCCGGGGGTCACCTCTGATCGACTGGGATGTGCAGCACGTGCGTTTCCTCAACGACATCCAGCCCGCCTACGACCTCACCTACGACGACGTCTTCATGGTGCCGAGCCGCAGCGCGGTCGGGTCGCGTCAGGCCGTGGACCTCGGCGCCCCGGACGGCACGGGCACCACGATCCCGCTGGTCGTCGCCAACATGACCGCCGTCGCCGGTCGCCGCATGGCCGAGACCGTGGCCCGCCGCGGCGGACTCGTGGTGATCCCGCAGGACATTCCGATCGACGTCGTCACCGACGTCGTCACCTGGGTCAAGAGCCGCCATCTGGTGCTGGACACCCCGATCGTGCTCGCCCCGCACCAGACCGTCGCCGACGCCCTGGCCCTGCTGCCCAAGCGCGCGCACAACGCCGGCGTCGTCGTCGACGACGACTTCCGTCCGGTCGGCGTCGTCACCGACGCGGACCTCAGCGGCGTCGACCGCTTCACGCAGCTGGAGGTCGTCATGTCGCGCGACCTGCTGCTCCTCGACGCCGCGATCGACCCGCGCGAGGCCTTCAACACCCTCGACGCGGCCAACCGGCGCTACGCCCCCGCCGTCGACGCCGAAGGGCGGCTCGCCGGCATCCTCACCCGCAAGGGCGCCCTGCGCGCCACGCTCTACACCCCGGCCGTCGACGCACAGGGCAAGCTGCGCATCGCCGCGGCCGTCGGCATCAACGGCGACGTCGCGGGCAAGGCCAAGCAGCTCCTCGACGCCGGTGTGGACACCCTCGTCATCGACACCGCGCACGGCCACCAGGAGTCGATGATCAGCGCGATCCGCACCGTGCGCGCCCTCGGCCCCCGGGTGCCCATCGTGGCCGGCAACATCGTCTCCGCCGAGGGCGTCAGGGACCTGATCGAGGCCGGCGCCGACATCATCAAGGTCGGCGTGGGCCCCGGCGCGATGTGCACCACCCGCATGATGACCGGCGTGGGACGGCCGCAGTTCTCGGCCGTCCTGGAGTGCGCGGCCGAGGCCAGGAAGCACGGCAAGCACGTGTGGGCCGACGGCGGTGTCCGCCACCCCCGCGACGTCGCCATGGCGCTCGCCGCGGGCGCGTCCAACGTGATGGTCGGTTCCTGGTTCTCCGGCACCTTCGAGTCCCCGGGCGACCTCCAGCACGACGCGAACGGCCGCCCCTACAAGGAGTCGTTCGGCATGGCGTCCGCGCGGGCCGTGCGCAACCGCACCTCCGAGGAGTCCTCCTACGACCGGGCCCGCAAGGCCCTGTTCGAGGAGGGCATCTCCACCTCCCGCATGTTCCTCGACCCGGCCCGCCCCGGCGTCGAGGACCTGGTCGACTCGATCATCGCGGGCGTGCGGTCGTCCTGCACCTACGCGGGCGCGGCGTCCCTGGAGGAGTTCGCCGAGAAGGCCGTCGTGGGCGTCCAGAGCGCGGCCGGCTACGCGGAGGGCAAGCCGCTGCACGCCAGCTGGAGCTAGAACCTCCCGTTCGCGGCACCCCGCACGGGGTGCGCAACGAACACCCGCCGTGCCGGGATGAACGCAATGATCATGCGGGCACGCGCAAGGTTGCTGCATTACAGCGGCAACGTCCCGGCTCGTAGGGTTCTGCGCTGTACGCAGTGTGGCGGGGACCCCGCTCGGCGGGTCCCTGAACGCACAGGTGCGCCGCCGGTCCCCGCGACGCCGCAAGGCAGCGACGAAGGAGTCAGCGCGTGCTCGACCAAGGCGCACCCCCGCACCAGCGCAACAACCCCGCCCCCGCGTCCCCGGGGCCGTTCGCGCGCCTCATGCGGCGCAAGCCCGTGGAAGCCCTGGTCGCCGAAGGCGGCCAGGGCGAGGGCGGATCCCTGCGCCGCTCGCTCGGGCTGTGGCAGCTCACCATGATCAGCATCGGCGCCACGCTCGGCACCGGCATCTTCGTCGTGCTCGGCGAGGCCGTCCCCAAGGCCGGACCGGCCGTCACCCTCTCCTTCGTGATCGCCGGTCTCACGGCCCTCTTCTCGGCGCTCTCCTACGCGGAGCTGGCCGGCACCATCCCGGTCGCCGGGTCCTCGTACTCGTACGCATACGCGACGATGGGCGAACTGATCGCCTGGATCTGCGGCTGGTGCCTGGTCCTGGAGTACGGCGTCTCGGTGGCCGCCGTCGCCGTCGGCTGGGGCGAGTACCTCAACGAACTGCTCGACGGGACCATAGGCGTCACCATCCCCGACGCGCTGTCGGCGCCGCCCGGCGACGGGGGCGTGTTCAACCTGCCCGCCCTCCTCGTCGTCCTGCTGGCGATGGCCTTCCTGCTCGGCGGCGCCCGCGAGTCCGCCCGCGCCAACACGATCATGGTCACCGTGAAGATCGCCGCGCTGGTGATGTTCTGCGCCATCGGCGTCCAGGGCCTGCGCTCCGGCAACTACGAGAACTTCATGCCGATGGGCATGGCCGGCGTCAGCGCTGCCGGGGCGACCCTGTTCTTCTCGTACATCGGCTTCGACGCCGCCTCCACCGCCGGCGAGGAGGCCAAGAACGCCCAGCGCGACCTGCCGCGGGCCATCATGCTGTCGCTGGTCGTCGTCACCGCGCTGTACGTGCTCGTCGCGGCCGTGGCCGTCGGCGCCAAGCCGTGGCGGCAGTTCGGCGACTCCGAGGCCGCCCTCGCCCAGATCATGCGCGAGGTGACCGGACAGTCCTTCTGGGGGACCCTCCTCGCCTTCTGCGCCGTCATCGCCATCGCCAGCGTCGTCCTGACCGTCCTGTACGGCCAGACCCGAATCCTCTTCGCGATGTCGCGGGACGGCCTGGCGCCCAAGGTGTTCTCCAGGGTTCACCCGAGGACCGGCACGCCGCGCGCCAACACGGTGATCGTGTCGCTCTTCTGCGGCGTCCTGGCCGCCGCGATCCCGCTCGGCCAGCTGGCGGACGCCACCAGTATCGGCACCCTGTTCGCCTTCGGCCTCGTCAACATCGCCGTCGTGGTGCTGCGCCGGACCCGCCCGGAGATGCCCCGCACCTTCCGCGTACCGCTGTCGCCGGTCCTGCCCGCCGTGGGCTTCGGCCTCTGCGTGTGGATGATGGGCAGCCTGTCGGCCGTCACCTGGGTGGTCTTCGGAGTCTGGATGGCGGTCGGGCTCGTGTTCTACTTCCTTTACGGCCACCGCCGCTCCCGACTCGCGTCACCCGCACCATCTGAGAAGTGATCGACCCACTGTGCTGAACGATCTCGACGAACGCATCGTGCACGCCCTCGCCGAGGACGCCCGCCGCTCCTACGCGGACATCGGGCACCTGGTGGGCCTGTCCGCGCCCGCCGTCAAACGGCGCGTGGACCGGCTGCGGGCGACCGGAGCCATCACCGGCTTCACCGTGCGGGTCGACCCGGCGGCCCTCGGCTGGGAGACCGAGGGGTTCGTCGAGATCTACTGCCGGCGCAACACCTCCCCGGAGACCATCCAGCGGGGCCTGGAGCGCTACCAGGAGGTCGTGGCGGCGTCCACCGTCACCGGCGAGGCGGACGCCGTCGCCCAGGTCTTCGCCGCCGACATGCGCCACTTCGAACGCGTCCTGGAACGGATCGCGGGGGAGCCCTTCGTGGAACGCACGAAGTCGGTGCTGGTGCTCTCCCCGCTGCTGCGCCGCTTCTCCTCGGGCTCACCCACCTGACCTGCCGGCCCGCGCGCACCGGCGGACCCCGGCCAGCATCCGCAGCACGAGGACCCGGTGGCCGCCCGTGCCGATGACCAGAGCCCGGTACAGGGTTCCGGCCCGGCCGGGGAACACGGCCCGCGTCTCGGCGCTCAGCCGGGTGCGGCCCGGCCCCGCCTCGTCGAGTCGGAAGGCCAGCGAGTACGACGCGAAGCGATGCCCTCCCACCAGGACCAGCCGCCGGTCCGGGACCACCTCGGCCACCCGGAAACCGGCGAGCGTCGCCCCCGCGGCGAGCGGCCACGGCCCGGACGCCGTGCGCTCGTCGGCCCCGACCAGACGGGCGTAGCGGGCCCAGCCCCGCCCGGCGAAGGCACGGCCGAGCACCTCGCCGAGCGCGCGCCAGACCTCCGCGCGCTCCGCCGGGACGACCGTCGCGAGCTCGTCCACGCGGGGCAGTGCGGTGTTCTCCATCAGGACCTCCGTGACGTCGGACCCGTCCCCCACCGCGACTGTCCCACAGGACGCGAACGCCCGGCCGGGCGGGTGGGCCGGAAAACCCCTGGGCGGCCGGACCGGACGCCGCTAGCATCGACGCATGACCTGGCGACATTGATCCACGACCGGCTCCGGCGTCCGTCGACTGACCGCCACGCTCTACGCGTACGCGTTCCTCGACGAGTTCGTGCTGCTCTACCCGGTGTACGTCCTGCTCTTCGCGGACAGCGGGCTGTCCGTCGGGCAGATCTCCTCCCTCTTCGTCCTGTGGTCGCTGACCGGCGTCATGCTGGAGGTCCCCTCCGGCGCCTGGGCCGACGCCGTGTCCCGGCGCCTGCTCCTGTGGCTGGGCCCGCTGCTGGGCGCGGCCGGCTTCGCGCTGTGGGTGCTCGTCCCGTCGTACGGGGCCTTCGCGGCCGGGTTCGTCCTGTGGGGAGCGCGCGGCGCGCTGGCCTCCGGCGCGCTGGAGGCGCTGGTCTACGAGGAGCTGGAACGGGCCGGCGCGGCGGACCGCTACGCCCGCATGACGGGCCGCGCCCACGCCCTGGGCCAGGCGGCCGTGATGACGGCGACGGCACTGGCGGGCCCGGTCCTCGCGGCCGGCGGCTACCGGGCCGTCGGCGCGGCGAGTGTGCTGGCCGCCCTGCTCTGCGCCGCGGCCGCCACCCGCTTCCCCGAGCACCGCACCCCGGCCGCGCCGTCCGAGGGCGGCTGGGCCGCCACCCTGCGCGCCGGGTTCGCCGACGTCCGGGCTGACCGGCGGGTCCTCGGTGCCCTGCTGCTCGTGCCGGCCGTCACGGCGGTGTGGGGGGCGCTGGACGAGTACACCCCGCTGCTGGTCGGGGAGACCGGCGTCCCCGACGCCGAGGTCCCCCGTCTGCTCGTGCTGATCTGGGCCGCGGTGACGGCCGGCAGCCTGCTCGCCGGCCCGGCGGAACGCCTCGGCCGCACCGGACTCGCCGTGCTCCTCGCGGGCGCCGCGCTCGCCCTGGCCGCGGGCGCGCTCACGGGCAGGCCCGTCGGCATCGTCCTCGTCGCCCTCGCCTTCGGCGGCTTCCAGCTCGCGACCGTGCTGGCCGACGTCCGCCTCCAGCGCCGCATCGAGGGCGCGGGCCGGGCCACCCTGACCTCGGTGGCGGGCCTGGGCACGGACGTGCTGACCATCGGCGTGTACGGGGTGTACGGGTTCCTGGGCTCGGCCTTCGGCCACGGCACCGCGTTCGCGGCGTGCGCGGTGCCGTACCTCATGACGGCGCTGGCGCTGGCGGGGGCGCGGAGGCCGAGGGCACGGTCGGGGCCGCGCTGACCTAGGGTGCGAGGGCGTCGGCGTCTACGGCGTGTGCGGGTTCGCCGGATCGCCCTCGGGCGCGGTGCGCGATGCCCGGTGCGTGGTGTGCTCGGCCCGGCGCCGTTCCCGATGGCGGCGCCGGCCACGGCCGTGGGGTCGGCGACCGTGAGCGCGATGCCGCGGCCACGGCGACGGTCCTGGCCACGCCCGGGTCGGCCGTTCCGGGCAGGGCGCGGTGGGCTGTCCAGGGCGGTGGCCGCGGCGGTGACCACGGCCGGGTCGGCGACCGGGGAGCCGGCACGGTGAGGCGCGGTGGGCGGACGACGGGCTTGGCCACGCCCGGGTCGGCCGTTCCGGGCAGGGCGCGGTGGGCGTTCGTCGGCCTTGGTCGTGGCCGGGGCGGCGGCCCCGGGGGGAGAAGGGCCGGTGGGTGCGCAACGAATCGCCGTCGTGGCCCCCGCGCACGCAACAATCCGCTCACGGGTGCGCAACGGCTCCTGCTTGTCGGGCCCGCGCGACCGACCGTACGGTCTATCTGGCCCCCGCGACGGTCTCGCGACGGCCCTCCCGGCAGCCCCCGCGACGGCTGCCCCCGCCCCCTCGTACCCCGGTGAGGATCACGCATGCGCACCGCCCTGCTCCAGAGCTCCGGCCGCCCCGGATCCGTCGTCGAGAACCTCAAGGTGCTCGACGAGGCCGCGGAGCGGGCGGCTGCCGCGGGCGCCGCGCTGCTGGTCGCCCCCGAGCTGTTCCTCACCGGCTACGCGATCGGCGACGACGTCGCCCGCCTCGCCGAGCCCGCCGACGGCGACTCCGCGGACGCCGTGGCCGAGCTCGCCACGCGGCACGGCCTCGCGATCGCCTACGGCTACCCCGAGCGGGACGGCGAGACGGTCTTCAACTCCGCGCAGCTGATCTCCGCCGAGGGCGTCCGGCTCGCGAACTACCGCAAGACCCACCTCTTCGGCTGCTTCGAGCGCGAGCAGTTCAGCCCGGGCGGGCAGACCGTGGTCCAGGCCGAGCTGAACGGCCTCACCGTCGGCCTGATGATCTGCTACGACGTCGAGTTCCCGGAGAACGTGCGCGCCCACGCCCTGGCCGGCACCGACCTGCTCGTCGTGCCGACCGCGCAGATGCACCCCTTCCAGTTCGTCGCCGAGTCGATGATCCCGGTGCGCGCCTTCGAGAACCAGATGTACGTCGCCTACGTCAACCGGGCCGGGCGGGAAGGGGAGTTCGAGTTCGTCGGACTGTCCGCGCTGGCCGGGCCCGACGGGATCGTCCGGGCCCGCGCCGGACGCGAGGAGGAGCTGGTGTTCGCCGACGCCGACCCCGTCGCCCTCGCCGCGTCCCGGGCGGCCAACCCGTATCTGCACGACCGCCGCCCCGGCCTCTACGGGTCCCTGGTCTGAAGCCCCCTCGCTCCCCGAGTCCCCTCGTCTTCGCCGCAAGGAGTCCGCACCCCATGACGTCCACCGTGCCCAACGCCGTCGAGCACGCAGACGAGCACCAGCCGCCGATCACCATGTTCGGCCCGGACTTCCCGTACGCGTACGACGACTTCCTCGCCCACCCGGCGGGGCTCGGCCAGGTCCCCGCGACCGAGCACGGAGCCGAGGTCGCCGTCATCGGCGGCGGTCTTTCGGGCATCGTGGCCGCCTACGAGCTGATGAAGATGGGCCTCAAGCCGGTCGTCTACGAGGCCGACAAGATCGGCGGGCGGCTGCGCACCGTCGGCTTCGAGGGCTGCGACCCCTCCCTGACCGCCGAGATGGGCGCGATGCGCTTCCCGCCGTCCTCCACGGCGCTCCAGCACTACATCGACCTGGTGGGCCTGCAGACCGAGCCCTTCCCCAACCCGCTGGCCGAGGCGACGCCCTCGACGGTCGTCGACCTCAAGGGCGAGTCCCACTACGCCGAGACGATCGACGACCTGCCGCAGGTCTACCGCGACGTCGCCGCCGCCTGGAACAAGTGCCTGGAGGAGGGCGCGGACTTCTCCGACATGAACCGGGCCATGCGCGAGCGCGACGTGCCGCGCATACGCGAGATCTGGGCGAAGCTCGTCGAGAAGCTCGACAACCAGACCTTCTACGGCTTCCTCTGCGACTCCGAGGCGTTCCGGTCCTTCCGCCACCGAGAGATCTTCGGCCAGGTCGGCTTCGGCACGGGCGGCTGGGACACCGACTTCCCCAACTCCATCCTGGAGATCCTCCGGGTCGTCTACACCGAGGCGGACGACCACCACCGCGGGATCGTCGGCGGCAGCCAGCAGCTCCCGCTGCGGCTCTGGGAGCGCGAGCCGCAGAAGATCGTCCACTGGCCGTACGGCACGTCGCTGGCGAGCCTGCACGAGCGCCGCGAACCGCGTCCGGCCGTGACCCGGCTGCACCGCACCGCCGGAAACCGGATCACCGTGACGGACGCGGCGGGCGACATCCGCACCTACCGCGCGGCGGTCTTCACCGCCCAGTCCTGGATGCTGCTGTCGAAGATCGCCTGCGACGACTCGCTCTTCCCGATCGACCACTGGACCGCCATCGAGCGCACCCACTACATGGAGTCCAGCAAGCTCTTCGTGCCCGTGGACCGGCCGTTCTGGCTGGACAAGGACGAGGAGACGGGCCGGGACGTCATGTCGATGACGCTCACCGACCGCATGACGCGCGGCACCTACCTGCTCGACGACGGCCCCGGCAAGCCCGCCGTCATCTGCCTGTCGTACACCTGGTGCGACGACAGCCTGAAGTGGCTGCCGCTGTCGGCGAACGAGCGGATGGAGGTCATGCTGAAGTCGCTCGGGGAGATCTATCCGAAGGTCGACATCAGGAAGCACGTCATCGGCAGCCCGGTGACGGTGTCCTGGGAGAACGAGCCCTATTTCATGGGCGCGTTCAAGGCCAACCTGCCCGGCCACTACCGCTACCAGCGCCGCCTGTTCACACACTTCATGCAGGACCGGCTGCCCGAGGACAAGCGGGGCATCTTCCTGGCGGGCGACGACATCTCCTGGACGGCCGGCTGGGCCGAGGGCGCGGTCCAGACCGCGCTGAACGCGGTCTGGGGCGTGATGCACCACTTCGGCGGCACGACCGACGCGACCAACCCCGGTCCGGGCGACGTGTACGACGAGATCGCGCCGGTGGAACTGCCGGAGGACTGAGGGCGGGCCTCGTCCCCCGGGGCTCAGAGCGGGGTGAGCATCATCCGTCCCGCGAACCCGACGGCCGTGTCGAGCCGTTCGGTGAACTCCTGTGCCACGTCGGGCAGTCGGCGCAGCGCCCACAGGGCCCGGGCCGCCGTCCAGGTGGCGTCCCGGGCCCGTTCCAGGCTCCAGGCACCGAGCAGGTGGGTCAGCGGGTCGGCGATCTGCAGCAGGTCGGGGCCCGGCATCAGCTCCTCGCGGACGCGCTCCTCCAGCGAGACGAGGACGTCGCCCACCCGGTCGAACTCGTCCTCCAGGTCGGCCGGTTCGCAGCCGAGGCTGTGACAGGCGTCCACCACGGCGAGCGCGAGGTCGTGCCCGATGTGCGCGTTGACGCCCGCGAGCGCGAACTGCAGCGGCCGCACGCCGGGATGGCGGCGGAACTGAAGCAGCGGACGCCAGCAGGCCGGCGCGCGCCCGTCCGACGGCGCCGGGTCGACCGCGTCCAGGTAGCGCTGGGCGAACCGCACGTCCAGCGTGGCCGCGGCTTGCGGGTCCGGGAAGCGACCCCGGTCGATGCGCCGGTCCACTTCCCGGGTCACCGCCAGGTAGACGCGGTTGAAGACCGCGACGCCGTCCCGGGCGGGCAGGGCCGCGTCCAGGGCGCGCATCCGGGCGAGCACGTCGTCGATGCTCACGGCGAGCGGCACGGACGGGTCGGCGTCCGCCTCGGCGGGCGGGGGGAACTGTGTCAATCGCGGCATGGGGGCAGGGTGGCAGTCCGGGACGGCCCCGCGGGGCGGCGAGCCCGACGCTTCCCCGGAACGGGCGAACGGGCCCGTCGCGCCGGGCGGGTTCGGCCCGGAACGCGCCCTAGGAACCGGCGTCGTCGTAGCTGCTCGTGCCCTCGTCGAGCAGCGGCCGCTGCGCCTTGAGATGGTCGGGCGCGAAGGCGCGCAGCGCGTGGTAGCCGGTGATGACGACGACGGTGCCGAGCGCGATGCCGCTCAGCGAGAACGTGTCGGTGAACGTCATCGTGACGTTGCCGACGCCGATGATGATGCCCGCCGCGGCCGGCACCAGGTTCAGCGGGTTGCGCAGGTCGACGCCGGCGGTGATCCAGATCTGCGCGCCGAGCAGGCCGATCATGCCGTACAGGATGACGGTGATGCCGCCGAGGACGCCGCCGGGGATCGCGGCGACGATCGCGCCGAACTTCGGGCACAGGCCGAACAGGAGGGCGAACCCGGCGGCGGCCCAGTACGCGGCCGTCGAGTAGACGCGGGTCGCGGCCATCACGCCGATGTTCTCGGAGTACGTCGTGTTGGGCGGGCCGCCCAGGGCGGTGGACAGCATGGAGCCGACGCCGTCGGCGGAGATCGCCGTGCCGAGCCGGTCGTCCAGGTCGTCGCCGGTCATCTCGCCGACCGCCTTGACGTGCCCGGCGTTCTCCGCGACCAGCGCGATCACCACCGGCAGGGCCACCAGCACCGCCGACCAGTCGAAGGACGGGCCGTGGAAGGAGGGCAGGCCGATCCAGTCGGCGTGGGCGACGCCGGACAGGTCGAGCCGCCAGTGGTCGGTGACCTTGCCGCTCGCGTCGGCGGAGTGGATCCGGCCGAAGATCCGGTCGAACGCCCAGGACACGGCGTATCCGAGGACGAGACCGAGGAAGATCGCGATGCGCGACCAGAACCCGCGCAGACAGACCACGGCCGCGGCGGTGCACGCCATGACCAGCAGCGCGGTCCACTGGTCCTGCGGCCAGTAGGTCGAGGCGGTGACCGGGGCGAGGTTGAAGCCGATCAGCATCACCACGGCGCCCGTGACGATCGGGGGCATCGCGGCGTGGATGATCCGCGCCCCGAACCGCTGCACGGCCAGTCCGACGGCGAACAGCGCGACCCCGACGACGAACACCGCGCCGGTGACCGTGGCGCTCGTCCCGCCCTGCGCGCGGATGACCGCCGCGACGCCCACGAACGACAGGGAGCACCCGAGGTAGCTGGGCACCCGGCCGCGCGTGGCGAGCAGGAAGACGACGGTCGCGACGCCCGACATCATGATGGCGAGGTTGGGGTCCAGGCCCATGAGGACCGGTGCCACGAAGCTCGCGCCGAACATCGCCACCACGTGCTGGGCGCCCAGACCCACCGTGCGCGGCCAGGACAGCCGCTCGTCGGGGCGGACGACCGCGCCGGGCGCGGGGGTGCGTCCGTCGCCGTGCAGTTTCCAGCGGACGCCGAGATCCATGGGTGCGGGTCGCTTTCGTGAGGGAACGGCTGTCCTGGTCATTCTCACGTGCCCGGGGGAGGGTGAGCGACCGCTTAGGGGCGGCTTAGGATGGTGGCCGTTGTTCCGTACCCGCACAGGAGTGCCCGCCGTGACCGCCGAAGCCCCGCCCGCCCCCGCTGTGTCGTACGGCCGGCTCGTCCCCGTCACCGTCCACTTCGACGACCTGGACGCGCTCGGACTGCTGCACAACGCCCGCTACCCGCTCATGGTCGAACGCGCCTGGACGGGGCTGTGGCAGGAGTACGGCGTGCGCTTCGAGGGCGACTGGGCCACCGCCGGCGACGCCTGCAACGCCGTCAGGGAACTGCGGATCAGCTACGAGGCCCCGGTCACCAGGACGGGCGCGTACGCCGTGCACCTGTGGCTGGAGCGGCTCGGCACCACGGGGCTGACGTACGGCTTCCGGTTCTGTTCGTCGGACGGGACGCTGACCTACGCGCGCGGGGAACGCGTCCTCGTGCGGCTGGACGCGGCGACCATGCGCCCCGCGCCCTGGAGTGAGACCCTCAGGAGCGGGGGCCGGGCACTGCTGCGGCCTGCGGACTGACCTTCGCACCCGTGCGCTCGCCGCCGCGCAGCACGCCGGCGAAGGCCACCAGTCCGAGGGCGAGCGCCGTCACGACGACGAACGACACCGTCAGGCTGGTCGCCTGCGCCACCCCGCCGATCAGGCTGGGGGCGATCAGCCCCGAGGTGTACGTGATGGTCGCGACGCCCGCGATGGCCTGGCTGGGGTTGGGCCCGCTGTGGCCGGCCGCGGCGAAGCACAGCGGTACGACGACCGCGATGCCGAGCCCCATCAGCCCGAACCCGCCGATCGCCACCGCCGGATGACCCGCGACGACGATCAACAGCCCGCCCAGCGCGGCCAGGACGCCTCCCGCACGCACCGTGCGCACCGCCCCGAACCGGTTCACCACCGCGTCCCCCGCGATCCGGGCCACCGCCATGGTGAGCATGAAGCCGGTGGTGCAGGCCGCCGCGACGCCCGCCGAGGAGGCGAGCCGGTCGCGCAGGTACACCGCCGACCAGTCCAGGCTCGCGCCCTCCGCGAAGACCGCGCAGAACCCGACGGCGCCGATCAGCAGGGCCGAGCGCGGCGGCAGCGCGAACCGCGGGGGCGGCTCCTCGTCCTCGGTCGGCCTGATGTCCAGCACCCATCGGCAGGCCAGGAGCCCGAGGGCGGTGAGCACGGCCGCGGCGAGGGCGTGATGCAGACGGGCGTCCGCGCCCAGGTGCGCGGCGAGCGTGCCGCCGGCCGAGCCGACCAGCGCACCCGCGCTCCACATGCCGTGCAGGCCCGACATGATCGACCTGCCCAGCCGGCGTTCCACCTCGACGCCGAGGGCGTTCATCGCGACGTCCGCCATGCCGGCCGCGGCCCCGTACGTGAACATCGCCAGACACAGCAGCGGCAGGTTGGGCGCGAGGGCGGGCAGCAGCAGCGACAGCGTCCACAGCGCGAGCAGTACGCGCAGGGCGGTGCGGCTGCCGAGCCGATGGCTGACCGAGCCGGCCAGGGGCATCGCACAGGCCGCGCCGAACGCGGTGAAGGCCAGGGCGAAGCCGAGCTGCCCGGTGGAGACGTCGGCGTGGTCCTGGATCCACGGCACCCGGGTGGCGAACGAACCGGTGACCGCGCCGTGCACGGCGAACACCGCCGCGACGGCGTACCGGGCCCGCCGCACCTGCGTGGGGGTGTGGTCCACGTCGCCCGCTCCGCTCATTCCTCGCCCTTTCCGGGTTCGCGCCGCCTCGTCGCGATGCCGACGTAAACTATCAGGAACCCTGCCTGATAAATAGAGGGAACGGTCGCGACCCGTCGGCCGAGTCCCCCTCGGCCGTGGGAGGATTCCCGCCATGCCCGCATCCCCGAGCACCGCCCGGGTCATCAACGACCGGCTCGCCCTGCGGCTGCTGCAACGCGAAGGCCCGTTGACGGCCGGGCAGTTGAAACAGCTCACCGGTCTGTCCCGGCCGACCGTCGCCGACCTCGTCGAACGTCTCACCGCCTCGGGGCTGATCGAGGTCGCGGGGGAGACGGGGGAGCGGCGCCGCGGACCGAACGCGAGGCTCTACCGCATCGTCGCGGGCCGCGCCCACCTGGCCGCCCTGGACGTGCGCACCGAGGGCGTCGCGGTGCTCGTCTCCGACCTCGTCGGGGAGGTGCTCGCCGAGGCGTCCGTGCCGATCGGCGGCGACCTCGGCACGGGCACGGCCGTCGAGCGGGCGGTCGCCCTCGTCGAACGGGCGGCCAAGGACGCGGGGGCCGACCCGCTGCACACCCTGGGCGTCGGCGCGCCCGGCCTCATCGACCCGGTGAGCGGCGAGCTGCACGACTCCAGCGGGCTGCCCGAATGGCACCGCCGGCTGATGGCGGCCCTCCGGGAAAGGTTCCCCGACGCCCGCCTGCACGTCGAGAACGAGACCAACCTGGCCGCGCTGGCGGAACAGCGCGAGGGCGGCGCCCGCGACCGCGACACCTTCGTCCTGCTGTGGCTCGGCCACAGCGTCGGCGCGGCCGTCGTGCTGGACGGCACCCTGCGCCGGGGCGCCTCCGGAGGCACCGGCGAGATCGGCTTCCTGCCGGTCCCGGGCACCGACGGCCTGCCCTCGGCCACGGGATGCGAGGGAGGCTTCCATTCCCTGGCCGGCTCGGCGGCGATCACCGCCCTGGCGGACGAGCACGGCCTGGCGGCGGGGCCACCGACCCGGACCGGCGAACCGGCCGCCGCCGAACTGGTGCGCCGGGCAGTGGCGGCGACCCGCCCGGCCCCGCCCGACGACCACCCTCCGGCGGCCACGACCGCCCCGACCGACGTGCCCGCCCCCGCCGAAGCCGGCGTCGACCGCCGCACGGACGTCTGGAACGCCTCCGCCGCCCCGGCGGGGAGGCGGTCGGGCGACGCCGCCGACCGGTTCCTCGACGCCCTCGCCGACCGGCTGACCCTCGGCGTCGCCTCCGTCGTCGCGGTCCTCGACCCCGGCTGCGTGGTCCTCGGCGGTGAGGTCGGGCGGGCCGGCGGCGAAGAGCTGGCGCTCCGGGTGGCGCGGCGGCTGCGCCGGATGGCGCCCCTGCCGACCGAGGTGCGCCCCAGCGCCCTGGGCGGCGGCGCGGTCCTGCGCGGAGCGCTGCTCACGGCCCGCGAATCCGCACAGGACGAGCTGTTCGGCAGCGGTGAGCGAGAGCCGCGCGCCCTGCCGGAGGCCGCTCAGCGACGGATGCGCGTCGCCAGGTAGTCCTCGGCTCGTACGCGCGCGGTCGCCCCGCGCACGCCCCGTCGGATCCGCGTGCGCCGAGGGGGACCCGGCGGCGGGCAAGGGCCGTCGTCACCGCCGCCGGGCCGTACGCGTCGACCCTAGAAAGGACTAGACCAAAGCGTCAATAGGTATGGACCAATGGCGAGTTCGGCGGGCGGGCGGAGGCGGCGGTGACGCACGCGCACGCGGTCGCGACGCTCTGTGAGGCAGCCCACATCCTTCACCTGTATGGACGCGCATCCGGCATGGCACACTGACCCTGTACCTAAAGCAGCGCACTCCGGGGTCGGTGAAAGTCCGAACCGGCGGTTACAGTCCGCGACCCGGCCGCTTCCAGCGGCCGGTTGACCAGGTGAAATTCCTGGACCGACGGTTAAAGTCCGGATGGGAGGCAGTGCGCGGCGGGCGGGCATTCGTGCGCGCCGTCGTAGATGTACTCGTCCGTGGACGAGTCTGTCCGGCGTCGCTCCCGGTGTCCTCGCCCGTACCTGCTGTCGTCATCGACAGGCCCCGGAGTTCGTGCCCGAAGAGGCAGGAGGACCCGGGAAGTGTTCACCGGAATCGTCGAAGAGCTGGGTGAGGTCACCGCCGTCGAGAATCTCGGCGACGCCTCCCGCTTCCGGCTGCGCGGCCCCGTCGTGACCGACGGCGCGAAGCACGGCGACTCCATCGCCGTGAACGGGGTCTGTCTCACCGTCGTCGAACACGAGGGCGACGAGTTCACCGCCGACGTCATGGCGGAGACCCTGAACCGTTCCAGCCTCGGCGCCCTCGGCGTCGGCTCCCGGGTCAACCTCGAACGCCCCACCGCCGTCGGCGCACGCCTCGGCGGGCACATCGTGCAGGGCCATGTCGACGGCACCGGCGCGGTACTGGAGCGCAGGCCCTCCGAGAACTGGGAGATCGTCAAGATCTCGCTGCCCGACGGCCTCGCCCGCTACGTCGTGGAGAAGGGCTCGATCACCGTCGACGGCATCAGCCTCACGGTCGTCGACGCCGGCTCCGACCACTTCACCGTCAGCCTCATCCCCACCACCCTCGCCCTGACCACGCTCGGCCTCAAGCAGCCCGGCGACCCGGTCAACCTCGAGGTGGACATCGTCGCGAAGTACGTGGAACGCCTGCTGGCGAGCACGCAGGGCGCGACCGGCACCCCGGGAGCGGCGCTGTGAACTGGCTGAACTCCGAGGCCTTCGTCATGTTCGACCAGCACATCATCTGGTCGGACATGATCGGGAACATCCTCGGCCTGATCACGCTCGCCCTCGGCTGGCGCCGTTCGCTGCTGACCTGGCCGGTGCAGTTCCTCTCCGGCCTCGTCCTCTTCGTCGCCTTCTACGGCCATCTCGCCGGCAGCGCCGGCAAGCAGGTCGTCGTGATGGTCGTCGCGCTGTACGGGTGGTGGCAGTGGAACCGCAGCAGGGGGCGCTCGGCGGACGGGCAGATCACCCCCCGCTTCGCCACCTGGACCGAGCGCGCGGCCATGGCCGGCGCGGCGGCCCTCGGCACCGTCGCCGTGGCCCTGCTCTTCAAGGCCTACCCGTCCCTGTCCTGGGACCCGTGGCCCGACGCCTACATCTTCGTCGGCACCGTCGTCGCCATGTACGCCCAGGCGCGCGGCATGGTCGAGTTCTGGATCGCCTGGCTCCTCGTCGACGTCGTCGGCGTCCCCCTCAACTTCGCCAACGGCTACGCCTTCTCCGGCTTCGTGTACGTCATCTACGGCGCGCTGGTCCTGTGGGGCATGCGCGACTGGTGGCTGCGCTCCCGCAAGGCCTCGCAACCCGCTCTGGAAGGAGCGCCGGCATGAGCACAGCACCGATCCTCTACAGCACCGAGGGCGTCGAGGACTTCTCCCTCGACCCGGTCGAACAGGCCATCGCCGACATCGCGGCCGGCCGCCCCGTCGTGGTCGTCGACGACGAGGACCGCGAGAACGAGGGCGATCTCGTCGTCGCCGCGGAGATGGCCACCCCCGAGATCGTCGCCTTCATGATGAGCGAGTGCCGCGGCCTGATCTGCGCCCCCATGGAGGGCGAGGAGCTGGAGCGGCTGGAGCTCCCGCAGATGGTCCAGGACAACACCGAGTCGATGAAGACCGCGTTCACGGTCTCCGTCGACGCGAGCGCCGCCCACGGCGTCACCACCGGCATCTCCGCCGCCGACCGCGCCACCACCCTCCGGCTCCTGGCGGGCGGCCGGGCGCAGGCGGCCGACTTCGTCCGGCCCGGTCACGTCTTCCCGCTGCGGGCCAAGTCCGGCGGCGTGCTGACCCGCAACGGCCACACCGAGGCCGCCGTCGACCTCGCCCGCCTCGCGGGCCTGCGGCCGGCCGGCGCCATCGTCGAGATCGCCGGCGAGGACGGCCGGATGCTCCGGCTGCCGGAGCTGATCCCCTTCGCCCGCAAGCACGGCCTGACGATCATCTCCATCGAGGACCTGATCGCCTACCGCCGTGGCTCGGAGCCCACCGTGCGCCGCGAGGCCGAGACCCGACTGCCCACCGTCCACGGCACGTTCACCGCCTACGGCTACCGCTCCACCGTCGACGGCGTCGAGCACGTCGCCCTCGTCCACGGTGAGATCGGCGACGGCGCGGACGTCCTGGTCCGCGTCCACTCCGAATGCCTCACCGGCGACGTCTTCGCCTCCCAGCGCTGCGACTGCGGGCCCCAGCTGGACGCGTCCCTGGAGCGCATCCAGAGCGAGGGCCGGGGCGTGGTCGTCTACCTGCGCGGACACGAGGGCCGGGGCATCGGCCTGCTGTCCAAGCTGCGCGCCTACGAACTCCAGGAACAGGGCCACGACACCCTGGACGCCAACCTGGAGCTGGGCCTGCCCGCCGACGCCCGCGACTACGGGGCCGGGGCGCAGATCCTCGACGACCTCGGCGTGCACAGCGTCCGCCTGATGACCAACAACCCCGAGAAGACCGAGGCGCTGGTCCGGCACGGCATCGAGGTCACCCGGCGCGAGCCCATGCCCGTGCAGGCCGGCGAGCACAACATCCGCTACCTGCGCACCAAGCGGGACCGGATGGGACACGACCTGCCCTGGCTGGACGCGGCCCCCGTGTCCCCCTGCGGCAACCAGTGACCACCGCCGGCGCCGACGGCATCACCGGCGCCGGCAGCACCCCCAGCACCGACAGCACCGAACGACACCGAGGAGAGACGAGAACGTGAGCGGCAAGGGCGCACCGGAACTGTCCGTACGCAATGTGGGTGACCTCCGGGTCGCCGTCATCGCGGCCCAGTGGCACGAGAAGGTGATGGACGGCCTGGTCGACGGCGCGCTGCGCGCCCTGCACGACCTCGGCATCGACGAGCCGACCCTGCTGCGCGTCCCCGGCAGCTGGGAACTCCCGGTCGTGGCCAAGGCGCTGGCCGGCCGCGGGTACGACGCGATCGTCGCCCTCGGCGTCGTCATCCGGGGCGGCACGCCGCACTTCGAGTACGTGTGCCAGGGCGTCGTCCAGGGCCTCACCCAGGTGTCCGTCGAGACCGGGGTGCCCGTCGGCATGGGCGTCCTCACCTGTGACACCGAGGAGCAGGCCCTGGACCGGGCCGGCCTTGAGGGCTCCAACGAGGACAAGGGGCACGAGGCGGTGACGGCGGCGGTGGCCACCGCGGCCACCCTCCGCTCAGTATCCGAACCCTGGCACTGACCGACCCGGTGTTGGAGCTAGGCTGACCTCACCATGTCGAACAAGACTTTCGAGGAGCTCTTCACCGAGCTCCAGCAGAAGGCCGCCACCGGCGACCCCGCCACCTCCCGCACCGCCGAACTGGTCGGGAAGGGCGTCCATGCCATCGGCAAGAAGGTCGTCGAAGAGGCCGCCGAGGTCTGGATGGCCGCCGAGTACGAGGGCAAGGAAGCCGCCGCCGAGGAGATCTCGCAGCTGCTCTACCACGTCCAGGTGATGATGGTCGCCCGCGGAATCTCGCTGGACGACGTCTACGCCCACCTGTAGAAACGCTCCCGGCACCCCCCTCTGCACACACCCGCCCCCGCCCCGTACCACGCGAAGGAAGCCGACCTCATGCTGCGCATCGCCGTCCCCAACAAGGGTTCCCTGTCAGGCCCCGCGGGGGAGATGCTGCATGAGGCCGGCTACCGGCAGCGCCGCGAGTCCAAGGAACTGCGGATCGTCGACCCGGTCAACGACGTGGAGTTCTTCTACCTCCGCCCCCGCGACATCGCGATCTACGTCTCCTCCGGCCGCCTCGACATCGGCGTCACCGGCCGCGACCTGCTGGTCGACTCCGGCGCCGAGGCCGAGGAGATCCTCCCCCTCGGCTTCGCCCGCTCCACCTTCCGCTTCGCCGCCAAGCCGGGCACGGCGCACTCCCTGGAAGACCTCAAGGGCCGCACGATCGCCACTTCCTACGAGGGGATCGTCGCCAAGCACCTGGCCGAGCAGGGCGTCGACGCCTCCGTCGTCCACCTCGACGGCGCCGTCGAGACGGCCATCGAACTGGGCGTCGCCGAGGTCATCGCCGACGTCGTGGAGACCGGCACCTCGCTGCGCAACGCCGGCCTGGAGGTGTTCGGCGACCCGATCATGCAGTCCGAGGCCGTCGTCATCCGCCGCACGGGCGCCGACGCCGAGGACGCCGCCGAGCCCCGAGTCCAGCAGTTCCTGCGCCGCCTCCAGGGCGTCCTGGTCGCGCGGACCTACGTGATGATGGACTACGACTGCCGCGTCGAGCAGCTGGAGAAGGCCGTCGCGCTGACCCCGGGCCTGGAGTCGCCGACCGTCTCCCCGCTGCACAACGAGGGCTGGGTCGCCGTCCGCGCCATGGTCCCCGCCAAGGAGGCCCAGCGGATCATGGACGACCTCTACGACATCGGCGCCCGCGCCATCCTGACCACGGCCATCCACGCCTGCCGACTCTGAACGCATCCGGGAACATGTCCGATCTCACAGGTGGCGACCTGCCCACCCTCCCCGTCACCTTCCGGCCGGGCCGCACCCGCGCGGTGCTCCTCACCGCCGGGGTCGCGATCCTCGTCGTCATCTCCGCCGTGGCCCTGCTGCTGGAGCAGCTCGGCCCGGGGGAGCGGCTCAGCTTCATCCTGACCGGCGCGCTCATCTTCTGGGCGCTGGCCCAGATCGCCCGGGTACGGGTCGTCGCCGACGAGGCGGGCGTCACCGTGGTGAACATCGCCGGCCGGCGACGCCTGGCGTGGGCGGAGATCCTCCGGGTGAACCTCCGTCCGGGCGATCCCTGGGTCTTCCTCGACCTCAGCGACGGCACCAGCCTGCCGGCCCTCGGCATCCAGCCCGGCATCGACAAGCGGCAGGCCATCGCCGACGCGCGCAGCCTGCGGGCGCTCGCGGAAGCACGGTCGCTCCGTGACCCCGAGACGCCCCCGCAACAAGATCAGGGCTGACTCGGGGCCGTCCACCCTGCCGTTCATGGCCCTGTCTTGATTAATCTGGTGACGGAGGCGCTGCCCTTGCGCCTCCGCCCCTGTTGTGCCCTGCCGGGCTCACGGGGGTTCCTGCTACCCGAGGAGTGACTCCCTCCGGCGATGGACGGTTCGTCCTGTAGTACCTGCGCCGCCCCTGTCCGACCTGAATCGCAGGCGGCGGCATCATGACCCATCCCCTGCTGCTCCTGGCAGCCGCGTTCCTGCTCATTCTCGCCAACGGCTTCTTCGTCGCCGCCGAGTTCGGCCTCGTCACGGTCGAGCGCCCGGACGCCGAGAAGGCCGCCGCCGAGGGCGACCGACGGGCCGGCACGGTCGTCGGATCGCTGAAGGAACTGTCCTTCCAGCTCTCCGGCACCCAGCTCGGCATCACCATCACCTCCCTCGTCGTCGGCATGCTCGCCGAACCGGCGCTCGCGGAGCTGCTGCGCGGTCCGTTCACCACGATCGGCGTCCCCGCGGGCGCCGTCTCCGGCGTGGCCGTCGTCGTCGGCATGCTGCTGGCCTCCGCCGTGCAGATGGTGATCGGCGAGCTGGTGCCCAAGAACTGGGCGGTGTCCAAGCCCCTCCAGGTCGCGCGCTTCGTCGCGGGCCCGCAGGCCGGCTTCTCCCGCCTCTTCCGGCCGGTGATCGCCGCGCTCAACACCGTCGCCAACCGGCTGGTGCGCGCCCTGGGCGTCGAGCCCACCGCGGAGCTGGCCTCCGCGCGCACCCCCGGTGAGCTGGTGTCCCTGGCCCGCCACTCGGCCCAGGCCGGCGCGCTCGAACAGGACACGGCCGACCTCTTCGTGCGGACGCTGTCACTGGCCGAGCTGACGGCGCAGCACGTCATGACCCCGCGCGTGAAGGTCAGTGCCCTCCAGGCGTCGGCGACCGCCGAGGACGTCGTCAACCTCACCCGCGCCACCGGCCTGTCCCGGTTCCCGGTCTACCGCGAGAGGATCGACGAAGTCGTCGGCATGGTCCACCTCAAGGACGCCCTGGCGGTCCCGGTCCACGACCGGCTGCGCACCCCGGTCGTCCGGATCGCCCGCCCGGCCCTCCAGGTTCCCGAGACGCTGCCCGTGCAGCCCCTGCTGGCCCGGCTGCGCAGCGAGCAGCCCATCGCCGTCGTCGTCGACGAGTACGGCGGCACGGCCGGAGTGGTCACCCTGGAGGACATCGTCGAGGAGATCGTCGGCGAGGTCCGCGACGAGCACGACGGCCAGGACGCCCCGGAACTGGCCGCGGCCCCGCCCGAGGAGGGCAGGCCCGCCTGGGACGTGGACGGCAGCTGCCGCGTCGACACCCTCCAGCGCATAGGGCTGGAGGTCCCCGAGGGGCCGTACGAGACGGTCGCCGGCCTGGTCGCCGACCTGCTCGGCCGCATCCCGGCCGTCGGCGACCGGGCCGAGCTGCCCGGCTGGCGGCTCTCGGTGCGCCGGATCGGCCACTACCGGGCCGAACGGGTCCGGCTGGTGCGCACCGGCCAGGTCGTGGAGGTCGCCCGGTGAGCGCCCTGCAACTGCTCTTCGCCGCGCTGCTCGTGCTGGCCAACGGGTTCTTCGTCGGCGCCGAGTTCGCCCTGGTCTCCGTGCGCCGCAGCCAGATCGAGCCCCTCGGCACCGCGCGGGCCCGCCAGGTGCTGTACGGCCTGGAGACCCTGCCGCAGATGATGGCGGCGGCCCAGTTCGGCATCACCGTCTGCTCCCTCACCCTGGGCGCGGTCGCCGAGCCCACGGTCGCCGAGCTGCTGGAGCCGCTGTTCGAGTGGATCGGCCTCCCGCAGGGGGCGATCCACCCGCTCGGCTATGTCATCGCCCTCGCGGCCGTGGTCTTCTTCCACCTCGTCATCGGCGAGATGGTGCCGAAGAACCTCGCCATGGCCGCCCCCGAGAAGGCCGCGCTGTGGCTCGGTCCCGGCCTGGTCGCCTTCGCCCGGGTCTGCCGGCCGATCACCGTGGCCCTCGGCGCCTGCGCCCAGGGCATCCTGCGGCTCTTCCACGTGGAGCCCAGGGACGAGGTCGAGGCCGTCGTCACCAGCGAGCAGATGAACCGGCTGCTGGAGGACTCCGGCGAGGCCGGCCTGCTCGACCCCGAGGAGCGCGAACGGCTGGAGGACGCGCTGGAGCTGGGCTCGCGTCCGGTGACCGACGTGCTCCTCACCCGCGAGTCGCTGGTCACGGTCAGCCCGTCGGTCACCCCGGGCGAGATCGTGGAGCTGACCGCCCGCACCGGCTACTCCCGCTTCCCGGTGGCCGCCGAGAACGGCGCCTTCATGGGCTACCTGCACGTGAAGGACGTCCTCGACGTCGAGAACTCCGAGCGGGCGGTGCCCCAGCAGGTGTGGCGCCCGATGACCAAGCTGCGCTCCGACCTGCCGCTGGACGACGCCCTGACGGTGATGCGCCGGGCGGCCACCCATCTGGCGCAGGTCGCCGACGCGTCGGGCAGGGTTCTCGGCCTGGTCGCCCTGGAGGACGTCCTGGAGCTCCTCGTGGGCGAGGTCACCGACCCGGCGCACCGGGAGGTTCCCGAGGTGCGGCTGACGGAGCCGGCGGCGCGCGGCGGAACGGAGCAGGCGCTGGCGAGCTGAGCGGGGCCGCGGGATCCGTCATCTCGCCGACGGATCCTGCGGCCCCCTCCCCGACAGCACCTCGCCGTAGGCCTGCATCAGGTCCGGCAGCCGCAGTGTCGACAAGTCGTCCCGGGTCAGTGCGCCCGGGTAGGCCGACAGGCGCAGATCCCGGTAGGCGCAGCTCTTCTCGTACAGCGTCCGCAGGAACCGCCCGTTGCCCAGCTCGTCGATCCAGCCCTGGTCGACGACGTGCCCGGCGATCGAGCGCAGCTCGTCCAGCGCCTCCTCGTCCCACCCGTCGCCGTTCTCCGCGGCCAGCACCTCGCCGATGGAGGTCAGTTCCAGGGGCCGGTAGGAGGGGAAGTCGACGCGGGTGGTGAACCGGGAGGAGAGCCCGGGGTTCGCGGCGAGCAGCCGGTCCATGCCCTCCGGGTAGCCGGCCAGGATCACCACCAGGTGGTCCCGGTTGTCCTCGGCCCGCTTCAGCAGGACCTGCAACGCCTCGTCGCCGTACGCGTCGCCCTTGCCGTAACCGGAGTTGGAGAGCGAGTAGGCCTCGTCGACGAAGAGCACGCCGCCCAGGGCCGAGTCGATCAGCTCGTTGGCCTTCACCGCCGTCTGGCCCAGGTACTCGCCCACCAGGTCGGCCCGCTGGGCCTCCACGAGGTGGTCGCCGCCCAGCAGGCCGAGAGCGTAGAAGACCCGGCCGAGGATGCGCGCCACAGTGGTCTTCCCGGTGCCCGAGGGGCCGGAGAAGACGAAGTGCCGCTTGGGCGGCTGGACCGGAAGCCCCTGCCCGGCCCGCAGCCGGGCCATGTTGAGCTGCGCCGACAGCGCCTTGACCTGGCGCTTCACCGGCTCCAGTCCCACCATGCGCTCCAGCTCGGCGAGCGCCGCCTCCAGGAGGGCGGGGTCGGTGGGCCCGGCCGGCAACGGCACGGAGGGGGCGGGGTTCGCGTTTCGCGCGACGGGCTGGGCCACCGGCGCCGGCGGGGCGGCGGGGGAGGGGTCGACCGGATCGGTGAGCCGCAGATCGCGCCCCTCGGCGCCGAACACGGGGTCGAAGCCCTCCGGCCCGTCCACCGCGTCCTGACCGAGCCCCGTGAGGGTGATCGCGGCGAGGTCGGCCGTGTCGTCGTAGCCGTCGCAGCCGTCGCCCTCGGCGATCGCGGCGAGCCGGGCCGAGGTGTCCATGAACGCGGCGTCGACCCGGTGCACCGCCCGGTACAGGGGCAGGGCGGCCGCCGACCGGCCGGTGCCCTCATGGGCCCTGGCCAGCCAGTACCGCAGTTCCTTGCGCTGCGGCTGCTCACTGCGGCAGCGCATCAGCGCCGCCGACAGCAGCGGCTCGGCCTGCCCGTACATCTCCAGGCGCACCCGGGCCATCCCGCCGAACAGCCCGGCCTCGATGCCCAGCAGGGAGTCGTCCAGCAGCGGGTCGGTGTGCCGGACCAGCTGCTCCCAGTCCTTGACGAGGTAGGCGCGGCAGGCGTGCAGGAAGCGCACCTGGTGGTCGGCGTCCACGGGCGGGAGTCCGGCGAGCGCCCGGTCCAGCTCGGGCACATGGCGGCCGTCCAGCCAGTGTGAGGCGTGGGCGAGCAGCAGGTCGCGCGGGCTCTCCAGCACGGGCTGCACCCACCAGCCCAGCCAGTACCAGGAGTTGAGGGTGCGACGGTGCCGGGTGCGCTGTTCTCCGAAGCGCTCGCGGTGGCGGAACATCCGCAGCAGGGCGGTCGTCGTGTCGACGCGCAGCGCGTGCAGCCCGAGCCAGCCGTCGGCCATCCCGGGGTCGATCCGCACCGCCGTGCGGAACTCCTCCTCCGCCTGCGGATAGGCGCCCATGGTGTAGGCGTCCACGCCTCGCAGCCAGGCCAGGTCGGCCGGGGCCTCGGGGCCCTGCGTGCCGAAGTCCATCACGTCCCCCACAAACCGTGCCCCGTCGGTCTGCCGCCGGGCCGTCGCCCGCCGGCTGCCTTGGTCGAACCGCTGTACCGCGGACCGGAGTTGCAAGGTGCGCGCAGCAGTCGTCCAGGTCGCACCGAGGGCATCGTACCCGCGCGGGAGGTGCCCGCCGTAGGGTGCCGCACAGGACGTTCCACGAGGTGGGAGCACATGGGGCGCACGGCGAAACCGTGACCCAGGGTGAGCGGAAGGCCCCGCACAGCGCCCGGAAACGGGGGCCGGGGACCGGGAGGAGGGCAGAACGAAGCCCCCGATCACGGGGGAACAACCGGGGGCTTCGCGTCTGAGAGCGGCTGCGATGCCGCACATTGAGAACGTAAGACCTGTACGGGCCGCCGGTCAAGCGCAGTTGAGGCAGTTGGCGAACTTCGAACGCAAGAGTCTTCACAGGTTCACCACATCGCGGCCGGTCCCTCACCATGAGTGACATCCGGGTGCGGACCAGGCCCTCCGCGCGGTCCCGGCAGCACCTCGTATCCCTCGGGCAACTGCCGTACCAGCGCGTCGGCGTACGGTCGCGACGGATCGGCGGCGAAGTGGCCGAGTTCGGCCGCAACCCAGCCGTCCCAGAACTCCCGCTGTTCCTCCCCGTCCCGTGATCGGCCGCGCGCCCAGGCCTGCTCCGCCGGCACGTCCATCCACAGCAGGCACGAGAGCACGGGCCGCAGGGCCCGGCGTCCGGCGCCGACCCCCTCCACGAGGACGACGGGGTCGGCGGGCAGGGTCCGCGGGGCGCCGAAGCGGCGGGCGCGCCAGTCGTAGGGGGTGTACCGCGCGCTCTCGCCGCGCTCGAAGGGCTCGATCACCTGGGCGAGCAGCCGCTCGGTCCACGCGAACAGCTGCGCGTGCGAGGCGATGTCGTCGAGGTGCAGCACCGGCGCCCCGCCCGTCGCCTCGGCCAGTGCCGCGGCGAACGTGGACTTCCCCGAGCCGGCGTGGCCGTCGACGCCGATCAGACGGACCGGCCCGCAGGCCGGCGGCAGGCGGCGGAGGCGGGAGGCGAGCTGGCGGATGGCGGGTCCAAGGGGAGAGGGGGAGCAGGGGGCAGGGAAGGAGGAACGAGGGCGCGCGGCCGGCGGGAGGGCCGGGGGCCGGTATCCGCCGGCCGGGACGGTCCGCGAGCACGTCCTGGCGGCATCCCGGCCGGGACGATCCCCGCGTCCCCCCAGATCCTACGTGCGTACGCCACACCGGTGGTTCGGTCCCACGTCCGTGGGCGTGGCCAGGGCGGCGGTGCTGGAAGGCGTGTCCGCGGCCGTTCATAGTGGGCGCACAGCCGCGCCGAGACCTCGGGGGTCCTTCCGCCCATGAGCAGAGCCGAACAGCCGTCCCGCAGGAGAGTCCTCGCCGTCACGGTCGCCGCCGCGGTGGCCGGTGCGTCGGCCCCGGCCGCGACGGCCGCCCCGGCCGCCGGCGCGGGGGACGCCGGCGACGCCGAAGCGCTCCCGGCCCGGTCCGTCGACCATCGCGCCTGGACCACGCACGCCGACTGGTCCGGCGGTGCCGCACAGGGAACCCGTGCCGTGGCAGGGGCCCGCCCCGGCGTCGTCATCGCCGCCCCGTTGGGCTCGGTCGAGTACACGGACCCGCACACCAAGGCCACCGCCGCCTGGGATTACGCGACCTGGACGTCACCGGCCCGGGCGCTCGCGGTCCCGGCCACGGAGGTGGTCGCCTCCTGGAACGCGAGCACCCCGGCCGGCACCTGGCTCCAGGTCGAGCTGAAGGGCACGTACTCCGACGGCAAGGACACCCCCTGGTACGTGATGGGCCGCTGGGCCTCCGGCGACCAGGACGTCCGGCGCACCTCGGTCGACGGCCAGAGGGACGGCCGCAGCACCGTCTGGACCGACACCCTCGCCGTCGACGACGCGGCCACGGGACTGCGGATCGCCGCCGTCAGGCTCCGGCTCACCCTGTACCGCCGCCCCGGCTCCGGAGCCACCCCCACCGTGTGGCGGCTGGACGCCATGGGCTCCGACGTACCGGACCGCTTCACCGTGCCGGCCTCCGTCCCCGGCGTCGCGCGGGAACTGATCGTGCCGCGCTACTCGCAGGAGATCCACCGGGGCCGCTACCCCGAGTACGACAGCGGCGGCGAGGCCTGGTGCAGCCCCACCTCCACGCAGATGGCCGTCGAGTACTGGGGCGGGCGGCTCACGCCCCGGCAGCTGGCCTGGGTCGACCCCTCCTACAGCGACCCTCAGGTGTGCCACGCCGCCCGGTACACGTACGACTACCAGTACGGCGGCTGCGGCAACTGGCCGTTCAACGCCGCCTACGCGGCCACCTTCACCGACCTGCGGGGCGTGGTGACCCGGCTCGGCTCCCTCACCGGCCTCGAGACGCTGATCGCCGCCGGCATCCCCGTCATGACGTCGCAGTCGTTCCTCAAGGAGGAGCTGACCGGGGCGGGTTACGGCACCTCCGGGCACCTGATGACGGTGATCGGCTTCACGGCCCGGGGCGACGTGATCGCCAACGACCCGTTCTCGGCGGACGACGCGGCGGTGCGGCGCGTGTACCGGCGGCGGGAGTTCGAGAACGTCTGGCTGAGGACCCGGCGTCACGACGCGAGCGGCAAGGTCGCCTCCGGCAGCGGAGGCGTCTGCTACGTCTGCTTCCCGGCGCGGCCCACCGCCCGCCAGTGCGAGGCCCTCGCCGCGGTGGGCATCCCCGTGTGAGCAAGGTCTCCGCCGCAAAGGTCCCGGGAGGTGGCAAGGTGGACGGATCGTGGGGGGATCCACCAGTACGTCCGACCTCAGCGAGCCGCCATGACCGCACAGACAGCCACCGCCGCCCGAGTCCGCACCGGGGGCCCCGACGCCGACGGCCCGAAGATCCTGGAGCACGTCGCGGGCTGGGTCCTCGTCGCGGTCGTCGCGATGCTGGTCACCCAGCTCGGACTGCTGTGACGGGCGTGTCCTGACGCACGGTTGACCTGACATACTGCGGACGTCCCGCCGACCGCCCGAGACCAGGGTCGACATTGAACATCAGTGAACAGCGCGAAGTCGTCCGGCCCCGGGCGCGCGGCACCGAGCGCTCACTGGCGCGCCGCGCCGAACTCATCTCCATCGGGCGGAAGTTGTTCGCCGACACGTCGTACGACGCCCTCTCGATGGACGACATCGCCCGGCAGGCGCACGTCGCCAAGGGGCTGATCTACTACTACTTCCAGTCCAAGCGCGGCTACTACCTGGCGATCATCCAGGATTCCGTCGCCGACCTGGTCGCCTTCGCGGCGAGCCGCGCGGACCTGCCCCAGGTGGACCGCGTGCACCGCACCATCGACGGCTATCTGCGCTACGCCGAGCACAACCAGGCCGCGTACCGCACGATCGTCAGCGGCGGCGTGGGCTTCGACACCGAGGTGCACGCCATCCGCGACGGCGTGCGCGCGGCGATCGTGACGACCCTCGCCGAGGGCGCGTACGGCAGCGGGGACATCCCGCCGCTGCCCCGGATGGCCCTGCTGTCCTGGGTGTGCAGCGTGGAGGGGGCCACCCTGGCGTGGATCGACCGGCCCGAACTCTCCCGCGAGGTCATGGGCGACCTGCTGGTGAAGACGCTGGGCGGCTGCCTGCGCGCCATCGAGGAGCTGGACCCCGCTTTCCCCGCCCCGGCGCCCGCCCGCCGCCCGTCGGCCACCGGACGGCCCTGACCGGTCCACCGCCGGCGGTGTCCCCGCTCGATTCCCGGCGAAGGCGCCCGCGCCCCCGAGCCGCCGCCGGTCCTCCCGCCTCACTCAGTGCATGTCGCCCAGCGGGTCCGCGGAGCCGCCGAACTGCCCCGGCCGCACCTGCGGAGCCGCCAGCCGCACCCATTCCGGGTCGTGGCGGCCCGGCAGGGTCCGGCCCCGGTCGGCCCAGACGCGCAGCAGGTCGCGGTAGATGGGCGGGTCCTGAGCGGCCGGCGGAACCGATCCTGCACCGGCTGGTTCCGGGCGCGGCGCAACGAACAACTGGCGGTGACGCCCGGGTGCAGCCGAATAGGTGGGGGCCATACCAGCGCAACGGCGACGCCGCGGGGCAGGTCACCGGCCACCGTCGTAGAGCGTGAGTTCGGGGGGTGTCCCGGCCCCCCGTTCGCTCACGCCGTGTCAGAGACGCGGGCCGCGGCGGTGCGCCCGACGCGACCCGGGGCGATCGTCCTGTCCCGACGCGACCGGCGGGCGTGACCCGTCATCCGACGAGAGCCCAACACGCCGTGTTCTCAAGGCTGCTGACGTGCTGACAGAAGCACGCCGTCCGGCAGTGGTCGGCGTCGGACACGGGCACGACCGCACCCGGTGCGCAGCACGGACCGGCCGACTGCCCTCGGGTGCGCGAGGGTTCGCCTCAGGCCGCGGCGCGGCGCATCGCCGGGACGCGCATCGGGCGCGAGCCCTGGCCGCCGACGTGCGAGAAGGGCTGCGTGCGCCAGTCCAGTCCCTGAGGGAGCGTCAGCAGCAGTGCCGTGTCCTGCTCCTGGGGTTCCGCGGACTCGTCGGCGGAGCGGGCCTCGGACGCCGCGCGTCCCGTTCCGGCGCAGACCGTGAGCCCGAACGGGTTCCACGGCGAGGCGCACAGCGCGTGCTCCGGCAGGATCTCCTCGTCCGCCAGCAGCGCGATGGGCTGCGCGCAGTCCGGGCAGATCACGCGGTACATCTCGAAGGTGTCGTAGGCGTCGAAGTGGTCGGCGTCATCGGCGTCGAAACCGTCGGCGTCGAAGGGTTCGACGCCCTCCGGCTCGGGTTCGACGACCGACTGGAGCCGCTTGGGCGCGGTGCGACCAGGGCGCTTGGGATTCTGCATGGGATTCTCCCCCTCGGACTGGGCCGTGAAGGCACTGCGGCCTCGACCACAGCAAGCACTTCCCAGCAGGTACGCGCGGTAACCACCAGGCCCTCACCAAGCCTTGACAAGAGCTGTGGCATTCGTCACATGCCCTGTGCGGTGCCGCACGCCCCACACGCCCCCGCCACATCACGAACCGGCTATGACCAGGGCTGCATACGTATACGCGGAGATCGCCCGCACGGTAGGTTCTTGCGTCATGGAGGAGCTGGACCGACAAATCGTGCAGCTGCTCGTCAAGGACGGGCGGATGAGCTACACCGATCTGGGCAAGGCCACGGGCCTGTCCACGTCCGCCGTGCACCAGAGAGTGCGCCGGCTGGAACAGCGCGGCGTCATCCGCGGGTACGCGGCCGTCGTCGATCCGGAGGCCGTCGGGCTGCCGCTGACCGCGTTCATCTCGGTGAAACCGTTCGATCCCAGCGCCCCCGACGACATCGCCGAGCGGCTGGCGGGCCTGCCCGAGATCGAGGCCTGTCACAGCGTCGCCGGGGACGAGAACTACATCCTCAAGGTGCGCGTGGCCACCCCCCACGAGCTGGAGGAGCTGCTGGGACGGCTCCGGACGCTGGCCGGGGTGTCGACGCGCACGACGGTCGCCCTGTCCACCCCGTACGAGGCCCGGCCGCCGAAGATCTGAGGGACCCCGTGCCGGGCGCCCGCCGCGAGGCGCGAGACTGTTCCCATGAGTGAGCGCGCCCCCCAGCCGAAAACCGTCCTGCTCCGCCGCGGAGAGGTCCACAGTCCCGCCGACCCGTTCGCGACCGCGATGGTGGTCGAGCGCGGCCAGGTCGCCTGGGTCGGCTCCGAGGGCGCCGCCGACGCCTTCGCGGACGGCGTGGACGAGATCGTCGACCTGGACGGCGCGCTGGTCACCCCGGCGTTCACCGACGCCCATGTGCACACCACGTCCACCGGCCTCGCGCTGACCGGCCTCGACCTGTCCGGCGCCCCCTCCCTGGCCGCCGCCCTCGCCCGCGTGCGGGACTTCGCGGCCGCCCGCCCGCTCGACAAGGTGCTCCTCGGGCACGGCTGGGACGCCTCCGGCTGGCCGGAGGGGCGTCCCCCCCGGCGCGACGAACTGGACGAGGCCACCGGTGGCCGGCCCCTGTACCTCAGCCGCATCGACGTCCACTCGGCCGTCGCCACCACCGCGCTGCTCGACCTGACGCCCGGCGTGCGCACCGCGGCCGGGCACGCCGACGGGGAGCCGCTGACCCGCGACGCGCACCACGCCGTCCGGGCCGCCGCGTTCGCAGCCGTGACGCCCGCACAGCGTACCGAGGCCCAGCGGGCCGCCCTGGCGCACGCCGCCTCCCTCGGCATCGGCTCCGTCCACGAGTGCGGCGGTCCCGAGATCTCCTCCGAGGACGACTTCACGGACCTGATGCGGCTCGCCGCCGAGGAGAGCGGCCCGCGGGTGGTCGGCTACTGGGCGGAGCAGGACGTCGACAAGGCCCGGGAGCTGGGCGCGCTCGGCGCCGCGGGGGACCTGTTCGTCGACGGCGCCCTCGGCTCCCACACCGCCTGTCTGCACGGCCCCTACGCCGACGCGGACCACACCGGAGCCGCCTACCTGGGCGCCGCCGAGGTGGCCGCGCACGTGGTGGCCTGCACCGAGACCGGACTTCAGGCCGGGTTCCACGCCATCGGCGACGCCGCCGTCGGCGCCGTCGTCGAAGGGATGCGCGCCGCTGCGGACAAGGTGGGCCTCGCCCGGATCCGCGCCGCCCGCCACCGGGTGGAGCACGCCGAGATGCTCACCCCGGAGACGATCGCCGCCTTCGCCGAACTGGGCCTCACCGCCTCCGTGCAGCCCGCCTTCGACGCGCTCTGGGGCGGCGAGGAGGGCATGTACGCCCAGCGCCTCGGCGTCGAGCGGGCCCGCACGCTGAACCCCTTCGCCGCCCTGCTGCGGACCGGTGTGCCGCTCGCCTTCGGCTCCGACAGCCCGGTCACCCCTCTCGACCCGTGGGGCACGGTCCGCGCCGCCGCCTTCCACCGCACGCCCGGGCACCGGGTCTCCGTGCGGGCCGCGTTCACCGCCCACACACGCGGCGGATGGCGGGCGATCGGCCGCGACGACGCGGGCGTCCTGGTGCCGGGCGCACCCGCCGACTACGCGGTCTGGCGGACGGACGAACTCGTCGTCCAGGCCCCCGACGACCGGGTCGCCCGCTGGTCGACCGACCCGCGCTCCGGCACCCCCGGGCTGCCCGATCTCACCCCCGGGGCCGGACTGCCGGAATGTCTGCGCACCGTGGTGGGCGGGCGGACCGTGTTCGTGCGCCCGGGCGAGTGATCTCCCGGGCCTGCGCGGCGAAGATCACCCGTCCGCAGGGCCTCGTGCCGACGGCTTCTCCTCCCCTCTGACCAGGGCGTTGACGAAAGACGCGCAGGTCGAACGGCTGTTGACAGCCGACTGCGGAAGGCCGGTAGGTTCGGCGGAGTCCACCGCCGGACGCCCCGCCGGAGAACGTCCACGCACTCGCCGCGGCGCCGCTGGGTCAGGGACGGTGCGCCGAGCCGGCGCACCGCCGCTGGCAGCCAGGCTCAGCGCCCGTGCCGCAGCGAGGGAACGTTCTGGCCGGTCGGGGAGGTGTGACCCGGGTGGGGCCCGGGCGCTCAGTAGACAACGGCTTTCGGTCGACCCGCAGCCAGCGGATCCCGGGCCGGCCCGAAGAGCGCCGGGCCCCCATCCGCAGCGGGCGTACGCCCCGCCCCGCGCGGGCAGGGGCGTACATACGAACCCAAAAGCGCGTTCTTACCCCGCTTTCGGGGACTCGACACCACCATTCGAACGTCCTGTCACGTCATCGCAGGCGGCGGCCACTATGGTGGTCCCTTGCGTACGGACTTGAAGGGGCAGCAGTGAACGACGGCGACGGGACCCGCGCGGCACAGGACCGGGGACGGCAGTTCGGTCCGCTCGGCACGGCCTTGGTGATCATTCCGACCTACAACGAGGCGGAGAACATCAAGAGCATCGTCGGCCGGGTACGCAAGGCTGTCCCGGAGGCCCACGTCCTCGTGGCCGACGACAACAGCCCGGACGGCACCGGCAAGCTCGCCGACGAACTGGCCGCCGGGGACGAGCAGGTGCAGGTGCTCCACCGCAAGGGCAAGGAGGGCCTCGGCGCCGCCTACCTAGCGGGCTTCCACTGGGGCCTGGACAACGGCTACGGCGTCCTGATCGAGATGGACGCCGACGGCTCCCACCAGCCCGAGGAGCTGCCGCGGCTGCTCACCGCGCTCAAGGGCGCCGACCTCGTCCTCGGCTCGCGCTGGGTGCCGGGCGGCCGGGTCGTGAACTGGCCCCGGTCCCGCGAGGTCATCTCCCGCGGCGGCAGCCTGTACTCCCGCCTCGCCCTCGACCTTCCGCTGCGCGACATCACCGGCGGCTACCGCGCCTTCCGCCGCGGGACCCTGGAGGGCCTCGGCCTCGACGAGGTGGCCTCGCAGGGGTACTGCTTCCAGGTCGACCTGGCCCGCCGCGCGGTCAAGGCCGGCTACCACGTGGTGGAGGTGCCCATCACCTTCGTCGAGCGCGAACTCGGCGACTCCAAGATGAGCCGCGACATCCTCGTCGAGGCGCTGTGGCGGGTCACGGCGTGGGGCGTGGGGGAGCGGGTCGGCAAGATCACCGGCCGCGGGGCCGGCAAGCCGGAGCGCCCGCGGACGGCGCCCGCCCCCGCCCACGGCGCCGCCGCGCGGACCTCGGAGTCCGGCGGCGACCCGGCGCGGGCCGAGGGAGCCGCCGGCGACGCCCCGGAACCCGAGGGCGCCGGCAGTGGGCCCGCCCGGACCGCGGACGACACCCCGGTGGCCGGGAGCGCGGACGGCGCGGCGGTCGAGCCCGCCGGTGACGCCGCCGACGTGCGGACGGAGGGCGGATCCGGCGGATCCCGGCCCGGCGGCGCGTCGCACAGCGACAGCTGATCCTGCCCTTACGCCGCTCTGAGCCGCGTCCGGGCACACTGGAGGCATGACGACTGGCTCTCCGATCCGCGCGTACCCGACCGACGCCCAGCCCCGCCGTCCCCAGCCCCGGCGCTCCCGCCTGCGGACGTTCCTGCCGCTGGGCCTTGCCGCGTGGCTGGTGCTGGAGATCTGGCTGCTGACCGTCGTCGCGGGCGCGACGAGCGGCCCGGTGGTCCTCCTGATCCTCGTCGCCGGGTTCGTGCTCGGCGGCGTCGTGATCAAGCGTGCGGGGCGGCGGGCCTTCCAGAACCTGAACGAGGCGCTCCAGCGCGGCTCGGCCCCGCGCAGCGGCGGCGGCAACGGCCTCATGATGCTCGGGGGTCTTCTGCTGATGATCCCGGGCCTCGCCTCCGACGCGATCGGCCTGCTCCTGCTGCTCCCGCCGGTCCAGAAGGCGGTCAGCGGCTTCGGGGAGCGCAAGCTGCGCGAGGCCGCCGGCACGCCGGGCACCCTCGGTGACGCGTTCCAGCAGGCCCGCATCCACCGCCCCGACGGCAAGGTGGTCCAGGGCGAGGTCATCAGGGACGAGCAGTGACCCTGAGGGCTGGTGACTCGGCTGGTGACCCGGCCCGGCTCGGCTGCCCCGGGTCTTCAGAGGCGGCAAGGGCGTCGGGCTGAGCCCTCGGGCTTGGGCGCCGGGTCCGACGGGCGGTGGGGGCCGGGCTCGGCCTCGGGCTCCGGGTGCGTGCGACCGATCCCCATGGGGGCCGGGCCTGGACGACGGCCCGGGCTGCGGGCCCGGACAGCGCCAAGACCGCGGGCGCCGTACGTGGATCACGTACGGCGCCCGCGGTCGTTGTCGTGCGCTGTGAAGCCGGCGCAGCCCCTCAGGAGCTACGCGCTTTTGCGGCTGTCGCGGGGATGTACCGCAAGGTTCATCGCCCCTGACCGCAGAACGGCCAGGCGCTCCTCGAGGACCTCTTCCAGTTCCTCGCGGGTCCGCCGCTCCATCAGCATGTCCCAGTGCGTACGCGCGGGCTTGGCCTTCTTTTCCTCAGGGCCGTCGCCGTCGACGAGAAGTGCAGGGGCTCCGCAGACCTTGCACTCCCACTCCGGCGGAATCTCCGCCTCGACCGAGAAGGGCATCTCGAACCGATGCCCCTTCTCGCATGCGTACTCCACGGCCTGGCGCGGGGCCAGGTCGATACCGCGGTCCGTCTCGTAGCTGGTCACCACGAGGCGCGTGCCGCGAAGAGCTCGCTCACTCATGAATCGTGCCTCCCGGGCTTGTCGCCCACAGGACAGGTGTGTCGCTGTCGTCGTCATCCGGTCAACGTCCGGGCGGCGGTAAAGATTCCCGATCCGAGTCCGTTACGGGTCGTGCGTCGCCGTCGTAGCCGCAGCCTTGTCAACCAGTGCAGTACCCACCGGCGCCCGGTTTGTCACATCTGAAAGGAGATGTGACCCAGCGTTTCGGCATCTTTGACGCGCAGTAACGGTACGCCTGGCAGGCCAAACGCGTACACTACCGCCCTTTCGCCTTGAGTGCTAAATCCTCTCGGGCAACGGGTTCCCCGCGTCGCGGATCGCCCGCCGTACGGGTACCCGCGCGAGCAGGACGAATCCGATCAGGAAGAAGGCGACCAGCGAGACGATCGCGTCCCGGTAGCTGCCGGTGAGCTGGTAGGTGACCCCGAACAGCAGGGGCCCGAGCCAGCTCATGCCCCGGTCGCTCATCTCGTACGCCGAGAAGTACTCGGCCTCCTTGCCGGGCGGGACGAGATGGGAGAACAGGGAGCGGGACAGGGCCTGGCTGCCGCCGAGGACCAGTCCGATGGCGGACGCGAGCAGGAAGAACCCCACCGGCGCGCCGGCCGGCAGGAAGTAGCCCGCGCCCAGGGTGAGCGTCCAGGCCGCCAGCGAGCCCAGGATCGTCCGCTTCGCGCCGTACGTCCGGGCCAGCCGCCCCATGCCCAGTGCGCCCGCGACCGCCAGCACCTGCACCAGCAGGACGGCGCCGATCAGCGTGGACTGCCCGAGGCCCAGCTCCTCGGAGCCGTAGACCGAGGCCTGGGAGATCACCGTCTGGATGCCGTCGTTGTAGACGAGATAGGCCAGGAGGAACGAGAGGGTCAGTGGATGGCGGCGCATGTCGCGCACCGTCGCGGCGAGCTGCCGCAGCCTCGGCGCCGTCGCCTCGGCCCGCGCGGAGGCGGGCGGACGGTCGCGCAGCCGCAGCAGCGGGATCAGCGTGAAACCGCCCCACCACAGTCCGGCCGAGGCCAGGCAGATGCGGACGGCCGTGGACTCCGAGACGCCGAAGGAGCCGTGCGCGAGGTAGAGGACCAGGTCCACGACGAGGACCAGCGACCCGGCCGCGTAGCCGAAGGCCCAGCCTCGGGAGGAGACGGCGTCGCGTTCCTGCGGCGGGGCGATCTGCGGCAGATAGGAGTTGTAGAGCATCATCGCCACCGACTGGGCCGCGTTGGCCACGATCAGCAGCGCCCCGCCCAGCAGATACCGGTCGCCGCCGAGGAGGAACATCGCGGTCGTCGCCGCGGCGCCCGTGTAGGCGGCCGCGCCGAGCAGCGGCTTCTTGCGGCCGGTGCGGTCGGCGGCCGCACCCACCAGCGGCATCACGACGACGGCCACGATCACCGACAGGGACACCGAGTAGGCGAAGAAGGATCCCGCCCGGACGGGAACGCCCAGGGGGTGCACGTATCCGTCCGCATCCGCCGCAGCCTTGGCCACCGAGGTCAGGTACGGGCCCAGGAACACCGTGAGCACGCTCGTCGAGTAGACGGAGCAGGCCCAGTCGTAGAAGTACCAGCCGCGCTGCTCGCGCCGCCGCCCGTCGGCCTCTTCGCCGGACGTCGCCGTCCGCACGGTCTCGATGCCCACCCGCGCCCTCGCTTCCCGGTGCCGGAGCCGCGTGCGGGCGGTGGGCCCGAGGTCAGACCCAGACGCCCCGGTCCTCCATGACCTTGCGCAACGCGTCGATGTGATCGGTCATGATGCCATCGACCCCCAGGTCCAGGAGCCGGTGCATCCGATCCGGATCGTTGACCGTCCACACGTGCACCTGGAGCCCGCGCGCGTGCGCCGCGCGCACGAAGCGGCGGTCCACCACGGGGATGCCCGACTGGACCTCGGGCACCTGCGCGGCGACCGCCGAGCGGCGCGGCCACACGGGCAGGCCCCAGGACCGCAGCCGCAGGTCGAGAACGCCCCTGGTGCCGAACGACGTCGCCAGTCGCGGGCCGGCCAGCCGCTGGGCCCGCGCGACGCGCGCCTCCGAGAACGAGCCGACGCAGACGCGGTCCCACGCCCGCGCGCGGCCGATCAGGTCGAGCAGAGGGTGCAGGGCGGGTTCCGCCTTGAGGTCGACGTTCCACCGCACCTCGGGGAACGTCTCCAGGAGCTCCTCGAAGAGCGGCACGGGCTCCCGGCCCCCCACGCGCGCGTGGCTCACCTGCGACCACGGCAGGTCGGCGATACGGCCCGCGCCGTCGGTGACCCGGTCCAGCGTGGTGTCGTGGAAGGCCACCAGCCTGCCGTCACGCGTGGTGTGCACGTCCGTCTCGATGTAGCGGTACCCCGTCTGCACCGCACGCCGGAACTGCGCCACGGTGTTCTCCCGCCCGGCCCCGGCCCCGCCGCGGTGCGCGAACGGGATGGGCCCCGGATGGTCGAGGTAGGGATGGCGTTCGAGGCTGGTCACGGTCGCAGTATCGCTCCCCGCGGTGTCCCGCCGGCAACGACCGCGCTGCCGCCCGCCGCCGCGGGAAGGGCGAAGACGCGCAGGAAGAACTGGGCGAGCGGTCCGATCGTCACCGCGTACAGCAGCGTGCCGACGCCGATCGTGCCGCCGAGGGCGAAACCGGTGGCCACCACGGCCACCTCCACAGACGTCCGCATCAGGCGGACCGAACGGCCCGTCCGCCGGTGCAGACCGGTCATCAGCCCGTCCCGCGGGCCCGGCCCGAAGCCGGCCGCGATGTACAGGCCCGTGGCCACGCCGTTGAGGACGAGACCGGCCACCAGCAGCGGCGCCTGCGCGGCCATCGTGCGCGCCTCCGGGACGCACGCGAGGGTGGCGTCCATCGCGAGCCCGACGACGAACACGTTGGAGACCGTGCCGAGCCCCGGCCGCTGACGCAGCGGGATCCACAGCAGCAGCACCGCCGCGCCCACGCCGATCGACACGACGCCGATCGACAGGCCGGTCAGCTCGGCCAGGCCCTGGTGCAGCACATTCCACGGTTCCAGGCCGAGGCCCGCCTGCACGAGCAGGGCGGAGCTGGCGCCGTAGAGGGCGAGCCCCGCGTAGAGCTGGAGCAGCCTGCGGACGACGCGGCCCTTCGGTTCCCGCGAGGACCGCTCCTGCGGTGACGGCTCGGACAAGGGGTCCCCCTGGTGGTGGCAGTGGCCTGACTCGTGACACTCTGTGGCGTGGAAGCGCACCGCATCCATGGCCAATTCGGGGAAGGTGGACTGGTAGACATGGCGCAGTGGACCTCTGCGGTGGGAGCCGCGCAGCTCGCCCGGCTCCTGAAGTCCCAGCAGGACCGTCCGGCCGGGCCCGGTGCCCGCCGCCCGCCCGCCTACCGCGCGCTCGCCGACGGCGTCCGGCTGCTGGTGCTGGAGGGCCGCGTCCCCGTCGCGGCCCGGCTGCCCGCCGAGCGGGAACTGGCCCTCGCCCTCTCCGTGAGCCGTACGACCGTCGCCGCCGCCTACGAGGCGCTGCGCGCCGAGGGCTTCCTGGAGTCCCGGCGCGGCGCGGGCAGCTGGACGGCCGTGCCCGCGGGCAACCCCGTCCCGGCCCGCGGCCTGGAACCGCTGCCCCCCGAGTCCCTGGGGTCCGTGATCGACCTGGGCTGCGCGGCCCTGCCCGCCCCCGAACCCTGGCTCACCCGGGCCGTGCAGGGCGCACTGGAGGAACTGCCCCCTTACGCCCACACGCACGGCGACTATCCGGCGGGCCTGCCCGCGCTGCGTGCGATGATCGCCGACCGCTACAGCGCGCGCGGGATCCCGACGATGCCCGAGCAGATCATGGTCACCACCGGCGCCATGGGGGCCATCGACGCCATCTGCCACCTCTTCGGCGGACGGGGCGAGCGCATCGCCGTCGAGTCGCCCTCCTACGCCAACATCCTTCAGCTCATGCGCGAGGCGGGCGCCCGGCTGGTGCCCGTGGCGATGGCGGACGGCCTGGCCGGCTGGGACATGGACCGGTGGCGCCAGGTCCTGCGCGACGCCGCGCCGCGCATCGCCTACGTCGTCGCCGACTTCCACAACCCGACCGGCGCGCTCGCCGACGACGACCAGCGGCGCCGGCTGGTGGAGGCGGCCCGCTCGGCCGGCACGGTGCTGGTCGCCGACGAGACCATGAGCGAACTGTGGCTCGACGACGTGGCGATGCCGCGCCCGGTGTGCGGCTTCGACCCCGGCGGCTCGACCGTGATCACGGTCGGTTCCGCGAGCAAGGCCTTCTGGGCCGGCATGCGCATCGGGTGGGTACGGGCCGCTCCGGACGTCATCCGCAGCCTGGTGGCCGCCCGCGCCTACGCCGACCTGGGCACCCCGGTGCTGGAGCAGCTGGCGGTGAACTGGCTGTTCAGCACCGGGGGCTGGGAGCAGGCCGTGGAGCTGCGCCGCCGCCAGGCCCGCGGCAACCGGGACGACCTGGTCACCGCCGTGCGCCGAGAGCTGCCGGAGTGGGAGTTCACCGTCCCCGAGGGCGGCTTGACCCTGTGGGTGCGGGCCGGCGGACTGTCCGGGTCCCGGCTCGCCGAGGCCGGGGAGCGCGTCGGGCTGCGGGTCCCCTCCGGCCCGCGGTTCGGGGTCGACGGCGCCTTCGAGGGGTACGTCCGGCTGCCGTTCACCGTGGGCGGCGCCGTCGCGGACGAAGCGGCCACGCGCCTGGCCGCCGCCGCGCGGATCGTGGAGAGCGGGGGCGCGGCGGGCGGCGAGGGACCGCGCACCTTCGTGGCGTAGCCAGCGGCCGCGGGAGGTGCGGGGGCCGGGGGACTAAGAAGACGGAGCGGCCGGGGCGGGCCGGCGGACGGCGGGCCCTCCGGCCCGGCCCGGGGGACGGGACGCGGGCCGGGCCGGGCCGGGGGATGGGATCGGTGCGGTGCGCGGGCGAGCCGGCTGGGGCGCGGTCGCCCCCGGTCCGGCCGGCCGGCGTTCGGCCGCCCCGCTACTCCGCGGCGGCCGGCTCCGCCACGGCCGCTTCCGGCACCGCCGGCTCCAGGACGGGCCGCTCCAGAAGCGCCGTTTCCGGGGCGGCCGTCCGCGCGGGCCCGGCCGTCAGCGCGGCCACCGGCTGCGGAGCCGTGGCGGGCGGCGCCGGAGACGGCGGGGTGGCGGGCGGGGTGCTGGGCGGCGGGGGTGCGGTCTTCGTGACGATGATCTTCGGGACGGCGGTTCCGACCGGCGCCGGCGTCGGAGCCCCGCCGCTCCACCCGTCGTCGGACGCCTGGACGTCGTCCGGACGTTTCGGGGTCTCCGGGTTCTCCGGGGCGCCCGTGTCCTCCCGGCCGTCCGGCGTGGTCTGGGTGTCGTCGGCCGTCTCGGCGCCGGAAGCGGTGGCCGCTTCGGCCGGGGCGTCCGTCTCGACGGGAGCCTCCGTGCCGGACGCCGTCCCGGCGTCGGCCGGTGCGGTGCGCGGCGGGAGGAGGTCCAGCACGGCCTGTCGGTGCGCGTCGCTCGTCGCGTCGTCGTACGGGTCCGGTGTGGCCGGGACCTGGAGGCGGTGGACCGGCGCGGAGCCCAGCCGGGCGTAGCCGCGACCCGGCGGGAGGTCGTCGACCGGGGTGGTGTGCGGGGGTGCTCCGAGCACCGCCGTCAGCTGTTGCGCCGGGGCGGGGCCGAGGGTGACCCGCGCGCGGGTGTGCTGGCACACCGCGTCGCTCAGGGAGTCCAGGGCGTCGAACTGCTCGGCCACGACCACGGTCACGGCTGCGGCGCGGCCGTGCCGCAGCGGGACCTGGAGGAGGGACTGCGGATCCTTGCGGCCCTCGGCCTCGGCCAGGTGGGTGAAGGCGGTGGGCCGGTCCAGGAGGATCCACAGCGGGCGTTTGGCGTCCTGCGGCGCCGGATGCCCCGCCTGGCGGGCCTCGTTCGCCGCGAGGAGCCTGCGCTCGGTCTCGCCGGTCGCCCACTCCAGCGCGGCCAGTGCGCCGTCGAGTCCGATCTCGACGCCCAGCACGCCCTCGCGGCCGGCCAGGCAGGCGTACTCGCCCGTCCCGCCGCCCTCGACGATCAGCACGTCGCCGTGGCGGAGGGCCTGGAGGGCGATGGAGCGCAGGAGGGTCGAGGTGCCGCTGCCCGGCTGGCCGACCGCCAGCAGGTGCGGCTCGGTGGAGCGGATACCGGTGCGCCACACGACCGGCGGGACGTCGCGGTGGTCCGCGCCGAAGGCGAGCGGGAGGGTGCGCTGCACCCGGGAGGGGTCCGTGAAGCCCAGGACCGTCTCGCCCGGCGCGGAGACGAAGCGCTGGGCCGCGATATCGGTGGGCAGGGGGGACAGGACGCTGACCGTGAGTTCGTTGCCCTCCTCGTCCCAGACGAAGAGGTACTCGCGGCCGCGGCCGGACTTCGCGGCGAGCAACTGCTCGATCCGCGCGCGGGAGGCGGCCTCGCCGTCCGGGAAGTAGGCCGGATAGCGGATCACCAGGTGGGCCACGCGGCCCGAGTCGTCGAACTCCTGGGTGGGGAAGACCGTCTCCCAGTCGCCGCCGTGGACGTAGAGGGGAGACGGGTCTTCGGCCGTCGAGAAGTACGGGACGAGGGCCTCGTACAGCACCTGGAGTCGCTGGATCTGCGATTCGTCAGGGCCTTCGGGAGCCGGTGGGGTGCGGTCCCTGCCCTGCCAGGCCGCCGCCGACGTCAGGGTGACGGCGGCGAGCAGCGGGCCGTACGGCACGAGCACCACGACCAGGATCACCGAGGCCGCCAGGAACAGCAGCGGACCGCGTCTGTCCCTGGGGGTCTCGGTCCATCTGCGCCGTCCGGCCGAGGCCAGCCGGCGCAGTCCGCGGGTCGTCGTGATCAGCGGATGGAGGACATCGGTGGCACTGTCGGCCGCCGTCCGGGCCAGCTCCCGGCTCCGGGCGATCTGTGCGCTGCCTGTGCTCAGGATGCGGGGGAGGGGGCGCCGGGCCACTTCTGTCTCCTGGAGGTGCGTGCGGACGGGACGTGCGGCGTCAGAACTTGATGCCGCCGAGGAGGCTGGCCAGGCTCTCGCCGCCGGCCTTGATGCTCGGGGCGATGGCCGTGCTGGCCATGTAGAACCCGAACAGGGCCGAGACGATGGCGTGCGACCCCTTCAGGCCGTCCTTGCGGAAGAAGAGGAAGACGACGATGCCGAGCAGGACCACGCCTGACATGGACAGGATCATTTGGTTTCTCCTGGTTCGCGGGGGACAGTCACCATGAGTACTTCCAGGCTCACAGGATGTATCCATACGATAAAAGGTGCAACTGGGTGAAATAGGGCTGATTTCCCCCAGGCGGCGGCACGTCCGGTGGGCTGCCCGAGCACGAGAATTGCGGCGAAAGGGGGCTCAGGTGATCTTTGCCGCGTACGACACCGGCCGGGTGACCGACGAGCCAGTACGCTGGCGATTCACCTGAACGGCAGTAGCGAGAGGCGGTCCGGCCGATGACCGAAGCCCCCGACCCGGAGGTCGTGGAGCTGGCGACCAAGATCTTCGATCTGGCCCGCCGGGGACAGACCGAGGAGCTCGTGGCGTACGTCGACGCGGGCGTCCCGGCCAATCTCACCAACGACCGGGGCGACTCGCTCCTGATGCTCGCCGCGTACCACGGCCACGCCGACGCGGTCCGGGCCCTGCTGGCCCGCGGCGCCGAGGCGGACCGCATCAACGACCGCGGCCAGACCCCGCTCGCCGGAGCCGCGTTCAAGGGCGAGACGGACGTCGCCGAAGCCCTGATCGAGGCCGGCGCCGACCCCTCCCAGGGCACGCCGTCGGCCGTCGACACGGCCCGCATGTTCGACAGGACGGAGCTGCTCGACCTGTTCGGCGCGCGCCGCGCGGACCGTTCGTGAGCAGTCCGGCAAAGAGGTTCTGACCGGGAAAATCGACCACCACGGGGGAGGCGGTACGAGGCCGCCGGAAATTTCGGTCGCGGCAGGCAGAAGAGCCGGGTCATCATGACGTCGTGATTCACGGACGCGATGGCTGGGCAGGTGTTGCCGCACCGCGCGGGCCGTGATGCGGTCCGCATGGGCCACCGACGAGAGGCAGAGGAAGATGGTCTACAGCAAGCAGGAAACGGCGGGCGCCCCGACGTGTTGTCACGCGGCCAGGTAATGCACGTCCCCCGGTTGCGTCGACGCTTGATGTGAGGCTGTTTCCCATGTTCGATCCGGTCATAGCGCCCAGCGGCACGCTGCTCGGCCTGCTCCAGAGGGGCCGCGGCGACGGCACGCTGCACGCGCTCACCGCACCGCGCGCCGAGGCGCTCGCGGCGCTGAACCACTGTGTGCGGCGGGATCCCCGCCACGACTGGCAGGTGGAGAACCGCTCCCTCTACTACGCCCGTCTCTACCTCGACCTCAACGGCGAGCTGGACGAGATCGAGGCCCACCTCTTCGACGTCCAGGACGTCTTCGACACCGAGGAGTCACGCACGGGCCTCGCCCTGGCCGTCCTCGGCCACCTCGCCTCCTACGGCAGGCGCGACGCCCTCGACCTGCTGCGCCGGTACGCCGCCACGGGCGCCAACTGGGCCTGGGCCCTGGACGAGCTGGCCCTGCGCGACGACGACGCCGGACTGCGCGCCCTCGCCGCACCGGTGCTCGCCAGGTTCGCCACGGACGCGGAGGGCGAGGCCGAACTCGCCGCCGCCGTGCGGGACGCCTTCGAGCCACGGCCCTGGCGGCTGTGGGCCGAAGACCCCCGCGAGTACGTCTCCGCCCGCGTGCGCGCCGCACACGAGGCCGGCTGTTTCGACCGCTGGCAACGCCAGATGAGTCCCACCGGACCACGGCCCGGCTGGAGCGTGCGGGCAGTCTTCGAATGGGCGCAGCAGGGCGTCGAGCGCGGTGCCGCGCTGCACGTCCCCGCCGCCCGCTGCCTTTCCGCCGTGGCGGGCCCCGAGGACCGCCCCGAGATCGTGCAGGCCGCCAAGGACGGCGATGACGGCGCCCGGTGCACCGCCCTGCGCTACCTCGCCGACTGCAACGACCCGGACGCCCTCCTCCTCGTCGAACAGGCCGTCGCCGCCGGTTCGGCGACCGTCGTCGAGGCCGCCGTCGACGCCTTCGAACGCATGCGCAGCGTCGCCGCCGTCGACCGGGCCCGGGGCTGGGTCCACCGGCCCGACGCCCTCGGCGCGGCCGCCGGCCGCATGCTCGCCTGCCGGGGCGGCGCGAAGGACAGGGAACTGGTCCTCGGCGCGCTGCGCGAGGCCGTGCGCGGGGAGGGCTGCGACGCGCCCACCCTGTGGACCCTCGTCGACGGCGCCGGGCGGCTCGGCATCGCCTGCGCGGCGCCCGTGCTCCGCCACATCTACCGCGAGACGGCCTCGTCCCATCTGCGCGGGCGCTGCGCCCGCGCCCTCGCCGCCACCGACCCCTCCTACGCCACCGGATTCGCCGTCGAATGCCTGTGGGACTGCGAGGAGGGCACCCGCGAGATCGCCGCCCGCCACGCCGAGACCGGTGACGCCCGGGTCGTGGAACGGCTTCGCCGGCTCGCCGCGGACCCCGCCGAGGAGGCCGAGGTCCAGACGGCCGTACGGAGCCGGATCGGACCCGACGCGGCATCCGCCATGTGATCGCGGGCCAGGCCGCCGCCCGAGCACTCCCGGCGGCGGCCCGCCCGGCGGCGGACCGCGGATGACCGACGGCCGGAGGGCGCGCGACCTGTCGGCCGCCGGCCTTCGGCCGGAATCCGTTCGATCCGCGCGCGGTGTGCGAGGCCGGCGTGCGACGCCCGCAGCGCGCGCACCGACGACAGGCGCTGCTCCTCCGCACGCCGCCGGCCGAAGCGGGACGTCCCGCCGAAGCTCCCGCGCCGGCCCGAGCCCGCAGCGCCCGGCGGCGCCTCCCGTCGGTCGCGCGTCCCGTGCCCGCCCGAGCCGCAGCTCCCGCGGCGCACGCGTCGGCAAGCCCCGTCCGGGCAGCCGAGGCGCGCGGGCCCGCCCGGTCGCCTTCTCTCGCTTCCACCCCTCGCTGTCCCCCTGTGGGCCTACGAGGCGTGTCCCCACGCGCGTGGGGACACGACGGCCGGACGCCGCCCGGGTGCGATCCGGAAGGCCGTTCGCCCGGTCGACGAGGCATCGCCCTGTGGCCGACGAGGCACCCTCCTCACGCGCGTGCGGCGCACGAGCGCTCCGGTCGGCCTACTGACGTCCGGCGGTGCCGGGCCGCCCCCGACGGAACGCCGTTCACCGCGCCGTGCCGGCCGGACTCGACCCGAGGGCGGTCCCGCCCGGTGCGCCGGGACCGCGAGAGCGCGGGCGGACGGCCGGCACACCCGTTGCGGGCGACCCCGCGGCCTCGTCGGTGAGCGGGCGCCGGTGTCACCGTCTGCGCACGGCCACGAAGCGGACCGGTGTCCCGGGCCGTGCCTGCGCCGCGGCCGGGAGGTCGGCCGCACGGACCACGGCGATCACCGGGTAGCCGCCGGTGGTCGGGTGGTCGGCGAGGAAGACCACCGGCCGACCCGCGGGCGGCACCTGGACGGCGCCCAGCACCATGCCCTCGCTGGCCAGCTCGCCGTCCACGGCGCGCTCCAGCGCGGGCCCCTCCGTGCGCAGCCCGATCCGGTTGCTCGCCGAGGAGACGCGGAACGTCCGGGACGTGAAGATCCGCAGGGCTTCGGGGGTGAACCAGCCCTCGCGCGGGCCGGGTGTCACCCGCAGCACCAGCTCGGCCGGTGGCGCCGGCTGGGGACCGACGTCCACGCGCGTGTACGGGGCGGGTTCGCGCCCCAGGTGCACGACCGTGCCGTTCGTGAGCGGCGCGGGGCCGAGACCGGACAGCAGGTCGGTGGAACGGCTGCCGAGGACGGGTTCGACGGCGATGCCGCCGGCCACGGCGACGTATCCGCGCACCCCGCTCAAGGCCGGTCCCACCTCCAGCACCGCTCCCGCGGGCACCCGCACCGGGGCGCCCCACGCGACCGGCCGGCCGTCCACGGCGACCCGGCACGGCGCGCCCCCCACGGCGACGGTCACGTCCGAGCGCGGTCCGAGGGCGCAGCCGTCGAGCGTGGTCTCCAGGACGGCCGCGTCGGCCGGGTTGCCCACCAGCCGGTTGACGAGGGCCGCCGCGGGCCGGTCCAGCGCCCCGGACCGGGGCACCCCGAGGTGCGCGTACCCGGGGCGGCCGCGGTCCTGCACCGTGGTGAGCGCCCCGGCGCGTACGACGACCAGTGCGCGGTCGTTCATGCCGTTCCCGCCGGGCCGACCGGGACGAACCGCACGCGCGTGCCCGGCGACAGCAGGGCGGCCGGCTCGCGCGCAGGGTCGAACAGCACCGCGTCCGTGCGCCCGATCAGCTGCCAGCCGCCGGGCGACGAACGCGGGTACACGCCCGTGTACGGCCCGGCCAGCGCCACCGAGCCCGCCGGTACGGCCGTGCGCGGAGTCGCCCGGCGGGGGACGTCGTAGCGGGACGCGAGTCCCGTCAGGTAGCCGAAGCCGGGCGCGAACCCGCAGAAGGCGACCCGGAACTCCGCGGCCGCGTGGACACGGGCCACGTCCTGTTCGCGCACCCCCCAGTGGGCCGCGACCACGGCCAGGTCGGGACCGTCGTAGCGGGTGGGGATCTCCACGACGGTGTGTTCGCGCGGGGGAGCGGGCGGGACGACCGCGACGGCGAGCTCGGACGCCACCCGCCCGGGATCGCTCAGGCCGTCCAGGAGGACCGTGCGGGCCGCCGGAACGATCTCACGCGCCCGGAGCAGGCCCGCCGCACGGCGGCGCAGCAGCTCCGCGTGCAGGGCCTCGGCCTGCTCGCCCGAGGCGACCTCGACGAGCAGGGCGTCGTCCCCGACGGGCAGCACACGCATGCTCACGCGAAGGCCTCCACCCGGACGCCCGACTCCTCCAGCCGGCGGCGGACCCGGCGCGCCAGCTCCACCGCGCCGGGCGTGTCGCCGTGCAGGCAGAGGGAACGCGCGTGTACGGCGACGGAGGAACCCGCGTGGGAGTCGACCCGGCCGGAACGGGCCAGGCTCACCGACCGCGACACGACGGCCTCCGGGTCGCTGATCACGGCGCCGGGCCGGCCGCGCGGCACCAGCGTGCCCTGCTCGGTGTACGCGCGGTCCGCGAACGCCTCCGGCACGACCGGCAGCCCCGCCTCCCGGGCCAGGTCCAGCAGGCGCGAACCGGGCAGCCCCAGCACGGGCAGCGCGGCGTCCGCGAGGAGCACACCGGCGACCACCGCGCCGGCCTGCTCCTCGTCGTGCACCACCCGGTTGTAGAGCGCGCCGTGCGGCTTGACGTACGCCACGCGCGCGCCCGCCGCCCGGGCGAACACCTCCAGTGCGCCGATCTGGTAGGCCACCTCGGCCGCCAGTTCCTCGGCCGGCACGTCCATCGCGCGCCGGCCGAAGCCGGCCAGGTCCCGGTAGGAGACCTGCGCGCCGATCGTCACGCCGCGCTCGGCCGCCAGCGCGCACACCCGCCGCATGGTGACCGGATCCCCCGCGTGGAAGCCGCAGGCCACGTTGGCGCTGGTGACGACGGACAGCAGGTGCTCGTCGTCCGTCAGCCGCCAACGCCCGAAGCCCTCCCCGAGGTCGGCGTTCAGGTCGATTGCGGTCGTCTCGGGCGAGGCGGTCGTCACGGGCGTCCCGGTCATGGTTCCTTCGTATCTCCTTGTCAGGCCACGCGGTACTGCTCGTCGCGGGCGTCGGTGACGAACATCTGTCCCGGGGCGTGCGTGAGGGCGAACGGCGGGCGTGAGGCCGTCACCGCGGCCTGCGGGGTCACCCCGCAGGCCCAGAACACCGGGATGTCGTCGGGCTCGGCGTCCACCGGATCGCCGAAGTCCGGCCGCCCGAGGTCGGCGATGCCCAGACCCGACGGATCGCCGCAGTGTACGGGGCCGCCGTGCACCGCGGGCAGCAGGCTGCTCTCCCGGATGGCGGCCGCCAGGCGCCGCGGCGGCACCGGACGCATCGACACCACCATCGGTCCGTGCAGCGGCCCCGCCGGACGGCACTGACGGTCGGTCACGTACATCGGGACGTTGCGCCCCTGTTCGACGTGGCGGATGGGCACGCCCGCCCCCGACAGCGCCCACTCGAACGTGAAGCTGCAACCGATCAGGAACGACACCAGGTCCTCGCGCCAGTACGCGCGCGCGTCCGTCGGCTCGTCCACCAGCTCGCCGTCCGCCCACACGCGGTAGCGGGGCAGGTCGGTGCGCAGGTCCGCGCCCTCGGCCAGGACGGTCGTCCAGGAGCCGGCGTCCGTGACGTCGAGGACGGGGCACGGCTTCGGATTGCGCTGGCAGAACAGCAGCATGTCGTAGGCCCAGTCCACGGGCACCGAGATCAGGTTGACCTGTGTGTGGCCCGCCGCGATCCCGGCCGTGGGGCCGACCAGGCCCGCCCGGAAGCGGGCCCGGGCGGTTTCGGGGCTCCACGCGTGCGCGTGCGGCTCGGCGAGCGCGACGGGACGGTCCCCGCCCGAGGGCGGACGGCGGTCCCGCGTGACGAGGGGACGGTTCACTCCAGCTCCTTGCCGCGCGTCTCGGGGAGGCCCAGGAGCGCCAGGGCGGCGATCGCGTAGCCGATCGCGCCGAAAGTCAGCGCGCCGCCGACGCCCCAGCTGTCGGCCAGGAAGCCGACCGTGGTGGGGAAGACCGCGCCCACGGCGCGGCCGGTGTTGTACGTGAAGCCCTGCCCGGTGCCGCGCAGGGCCGCCGGGTACAGCTCGCTCAGGAAGGACCCGAAGCCGCTGAAGATGGCCGACATGCAGAAGCCGAGCGGGAAGCCGAGGACGAGCAGCAGGGTGTCCGCGCCGCTCGGGATGTTGGCGTACGCCAGGATGCACACCGCCGACAGCAGGGCGAACAGCCAGATGTTGCGGCGCCGGCCCAGCCGGTCGGTCAGGTAGCCGCCGGTGAGATAGCCGAGGAAGGCGCCCGAGATCAGGAAGGTCAGATAGCCGCCGGTGCCGACCACCGAGAGTCCGCGTTCCGACTTCAGATAGGTCGGCACCCAGGTGGCGAGGGTGTAGTAGCCGCCCTGCACGCCCGTGGAGAGCAGGCCCGCGAAGAGCGTCGTCCGCAGCAGTGGACCCTTGAAGATCGCCGGGAACGAGCCCTTCCGGGCGCTGCGTTCCCGGACCGCCGCGGCCTGCGGCGCGTCCTGGACCCGGCGCCGCATCCACACGACGAGCAGGGCGGGCAGCGCACCCGTCCAGAACATGATCCGCCAGGCCGTGTCGTCGCCGGCGAACGAGAACACCAGCGTGTAGGCGATCGCCGCGAGGCCCCAGCCGACGGCCCACGAGCTCTGGATCGCGCCGAGGGTACGGCCCCGGTGCCGCGCGCTCGCGTACTCGGCGACCAGGACCGCGCCCACCGCCCACTCGCCGCCGAAGCCGAGCCCCTGGAGGGAGCGCAGCACCAGCAACGCCTCATAGGTGGGCGCGAAGCCGCAGGCGACGGTGAACACCGCGTAGGTGATCACCGTGATCATCAGGGCCCTGACCCGGCCGATCCGGTCGGCCAGGACGCCCGCCACCGCGCCGCCGATCGCCGACGCAACCAGGGTGACGGTGGTGAACAGGCCGGTCTGGCCGCTGTCCAGGCCGAAGTACGCGGCCAGCGCGACCATGCTCAGGGGCAGCGTGAAGTAGTCGTAGGAGTCGAGGGCGTAGCCGCCGAACGCACCGGCGAAGGCGCGGCGGCCGCGCGGTCCGAGGGCGCGCAGCCAGGCCAGGGCGCCGTCGTCGGGGGAGGGGCCGGTCGTCGCCGGCCGTGCTTCGGCGCTCGGGGCCCGCGGTGGAGTGGGAGTGCTCATGTGCACCTCGCTGACGGAGGACGGAGGGTGCTGGGACTGAGCCGTGCCGTGCAGGACGCACACCGCCGCGTGTGGAGGACGGGGCGGTGCCTTGTGGAACCGAAGGTAGAGGATCGTTGAACGATTCTTCAATACCCGTGTTGTCTCGTTCTCCGGTCTGCGATTGAATTCCGGGCATGGCAGAGCAGCTGGCGGGACTGGCCGACGACCGCGCCCTCCTGGGCCGCACGAGCACGGCCGAACGGGTTTCCGACATCCTCAGGACCCGCATCGCCGACGGATACTTCCCGCCCGGGACTCGGCTCTCGGAGGACAGCATCGGCGGGGCGCTCGGCGTCTCGCGCAACACCCTGCGCGAGGCGTTCCGGCTGCTCACCCATGAGCGCCTGCTCGTCCACGAGCTGAACCGGGGCGTGTTCGTCCGGGTCCTGACCGTGGAGGACGTCGAGGACATCTACCGCACCCGCGCCCTCGTCGAGTGCGCCGTCGTGCGAGGGCTCGGAGAGCCGCCCCACGCGCTGGAGGGCCTGCGCGCGAGCGTCACCGAAGGGCAGCTGGCCGCCGTCGGGAACGACTGGAAGGCCCTGGGCACCGCCAACATCCACTTCCACCGCGAACTCGTCGCCCTGGCCGGGAGCGCGCGCACCGACGAACTCATGCGCAGCGTCTTCGCCGAGCTGCGCCTGGCCTTCCACCTCGTGGACGAGCCCCGCCGGCTGCACGAGCCCTACCTCCAGCGCAACCGCCAGATCCTCCAGGCCCTGGAGGCGGGGGACACGGCGGGCGCCGAACGACTGCTCACGGTCTACCTCGCCGACTCCCTGGAACGGGTGGTCGACGCCTACCGGCGAGGGGTGGGGGAGGACCGCGGCCGCGCCCTGTAGCGGCGCGGCCGCGGAGCACCGCACGACGGGTTCCGTGGACCGCGTGCGCCCACGGCACACGCGCCGGGGATGTCCCGGCCCGGCGGGCGCGAACGCCACGCAACCCGCGGCGAGGGGAGGGGGCCGGCCGCAGACGCCACGGATCACGGGGCGCGGACGTCACGGGCCGCGGGTAGACGTCGGGGGCCACCGGACGCGGACGTGACGGGCAGCGGCCGCCGGCGTCACGGCCGCGGACGTCCGCTCGTCCGCCGCGCGCACCCCGGCCCGGCCGCCGGAGGCGATCCGCGCCGTTTGGGTCGATGTCAGACCGAGGACCTAGTCTGTGCACCGTGACTTCGCCTGCTTCGACGGACCGTGTTCCGCCCCAGCTCAGCGCGGGGCCGCGCCCCGCGCAGGGTCCGGCCGCCGACGAGGGGCTGGCGCGGCGGCTGCGCGCGCTCGCCTGCACGGCGCCGATCCACGACCTCGACGCGCGCAAGGCCAACCTGGCCGGCGAGTACTCGGTCTACGGCATGGCGGAGATCGCCCTGGCCGCCATCGACCTCGTCACGCTCAACATGGACTTCGACACCGGTGCCGACCACGACCAGATAGTGGCCCGTCTGCTGCCCCGCATCGCCGCGCAGGCCCCGCGAAGGCCCGTCGCCGAGCACGAACGGGTGGGCCGCTGGGTCCTGGAGAACCTGATCAACGTCGGCAGTGTGGACCGCGGCTTCCGCGCCGCCTACGGCATGTTCGCGCCGGACGGCACATACGTGCGCCGTGACTACGACTTCAAACTGATCGAGGAGGTCCCCGGCTACGGCGGTGCGGTCTACCTGCGCACCACCGACGAAGCGGTCAACGTGCTCGTCGGCGCCCTCGACACGGACGTCACCAGCGCGCAGATCGCCGCCGAGGTCAAGCTGGAGGTGCTCATCCGCCGCGGCCGCCTCGCCGACGCCCAGCTCGCCGCCGAGCAGGCCCGCTACCGCACGGTGCAGTACTCCGAGACGCTCCGCCGCGCCCTGGAGGCCACCCGTCGCAACGTGCGGGCGGTGGACTGGCTGAACGCGGTGCCCGACATGATCGCCGAGGCCCTGGACCACGTAGCCGACCGCTACCGCCACGAGAACGCGATCCTCACCAACATCCGCAAGGCACGCGACGAGATCGAGGACGCGGAGAACAAGCGCCGTGCCGCCGAACTCGTCGACATCGTCAAGGACTGCATCCGCCGCCACACCCAGTTGCAGTCCCGGCTGCTGGAGGCCGGCCCGCTGTTCCGCGCCGAGCAGGACCGGCAGGCCTTCGCCACCCCCATGACGTCGTCGGGTACGGACCTCTACGGGCACCTCGTCGCCCCCCTCCTGCCGCTGCCGGTGGAACAGGCGGTCCGGGTCACCGACGCGTTCTTCGCGCACGGCACCGGGCTGCGCACCCCGGTGTCCGTGCGCATGGGCGACCTCGTCGACCTCCTGCTGACCCCGCCCCAGGAGCGGGAGCACCTCGGCGCGGAGATGCCCGAACCCGACCTGATCGCCACGCCGGACGACAGCCGCTTCAGCGAGGAACAGCTGGCCGCCGCGACGCGCCTGCTGGACCTGCCCGCGGACGCCCCGCGGCGGCTGTCCGGGCTGCTGGCCGAGGCCCGCCGCTCCGACCCCGATCTTCCGTACCTGGTGGCCCTGTTGGCCGTGCACGCGGCCAGCCCGGCCGTCGGCACCGCCTACCGTCAGGGCGAGGAGAAGCTGCTGTTCGCCGTCGACGACGGGACGGAGCTGGACGACCCGGAATTCGGCGGCGCCGACCTCATCGTCGGCACGGCCCTGCTCGACTCCGCCGGGATGGCCGCGGACCGCACGGAGGCGGCATGAGCCCGCCCCCGAACCGCAGGAACGCACCCGTTTCGGGCGAACCCCGCATGACCGAACCCCAGCACACCCGCACGCACACGCAGCGGCACGCCCACGCGAGCCGCGACAGCAAGGAGCCGAGGCCGTGACCGAGCACGTCGACCGGAGTGAGCCGGAGGCCGCGACCGTACCGGCCTCCGCCGCCGTCACCCCCGCCGACGCCGCCGACGCGGCGCGGCTCGTCGCCTTCGGGCTTCAGCCCAAACTGCAGCCCGCGCGCGACCAGGAGTACGCCGACCTGCTGCGCCGCCACCGCGAGGACCCCGCGTTCGCGCGGCTCGCCGACGCCGTCGCCGCGGGCCTGGGGCTGATCGTGCTGGAAGTGTCCCCCCGCGCGGGCATGGCCGTGACCGCCGCCGAGGACTCCGTGTTCGCCGTCCGCATGGGCGACTACGCCCGCCGCACCTCCGCCGACGGCGGCGACCGCTTCCTGCACGGCCTCGCCCACCTCTGCGTCGCCGCGATGGCCTTCCCGCGCCCCGAGGACCTGGCCGACGACGGATACATCGGCCGCGTCAGCGTCAACGGGGTCGACTCCTTCGTCCGCCAGGCCTGTCACCGCCTCGAGCGGCGCGCGCAGGAACAGGGCGAGAACACCGACCCCGCGAGCGACGCACCCGGTCTCGAGGCCGCCTGGCGGATCTGGGCCAGACGCAGCTCCACCGGCGCCACCAAGGACGCCCGCAGACTCGCCGGCTCGACGACCGGGATCGTCGGCAAGGCCGTCGCCTTCCTCACCGACTCCGGCTTCCTCCAGCGCACCGGCGACGACAACGGCGGCACCTACCGCACGACCGCCCGCTACCAGCTCCAGGTGCGCGACATGGCGGGCAGCGCCGCCATGGCCGAACTGCTGGAACTCGGCGTCGTCCCGGTCACCGACGGAACACCGACCCTGCTGCCCGCGGAGGAGAGCGACGACCTGGAGCTGGTGGCCGACGCCGGTCTTCCCTTCCACTCCTAGCCCTCGCGCGTCCGCGCACCTCACTCCTGATCCGCCGATCTGCCGAAGACTTACGAGAGTCCGCCATGTACGAGCTGTCCCGGGTCCGCCTCTACTCCATCGGTCCCGCCGGTGCGCGCTACGCCGACACCGTGCTTGACCTGCGGGGCGTCGGCGACGTCGTGCCCGACCCCGCCCCCACCCAGGCGGAGTTCTTCGCGGACGAGCCCGTCGGCCCGCCGCGCCGCCCCGCGCCCGCCGGCGTGCTCTTCCTGGAGAACGGCGGCGGCAAGTCCGTCCTGCTGAAGCTGATCTTCTCGGTCATGCTGCCCGGCCACCGCAACACCCTTGGTGGAGCCAGCTCCGGCGTGCTGCGCAAGTTCCTGCTCGCCGACGACTGCGGACACGTGGCCCTGGAGTGGCAGCACGTGCTCACCGGCGAGTGCGTCGTGGTCGGCAAGGCGAGCGAGTGGCGCGGCCGCCAGGTCTCCAACGACCCGCGCAAGTTCGCCGAAGCCTGGTACTCCTTCCGGCCGGGCCCCGGACTGAGCCTGGACAACCTGCCCGTCGCGGAGTCCACCGCCGTGCGCCCGCCCGTCGAGGGCGCCTCCGGCGCGCGCGGCCGACGGCGCACCATGAAGGGCTTCCGGGACGCCATCACCGAGGCGGGCAAGGCGTACCCGCACCTGGAGGTGCACTGGGAGGAGATCCACGACCGGTGGATCGAGCACCTCGGCGACCTCGGCCTCGACCCCGAACTCTTCCGCTACCAGCGGGAGATGAACGCCGACGAAGGCGAAGCGGCCGGCCTCTTCGCCGTCAAGAAGGACTCCGACTTCACCGACCTGCTGCTGCGCGCGGTGACCGACACCCGCGACACCGACGGCCTCGCCGACCTCGTCAGCGGCTTCGGCAGCAAGCTCGGCCGGCGCGCCGAGCTCATCGCCGAACGGGACTTCACCGCCGGGTCCGTGGACCTGCTGGGCCGGATCGTCGAGGCCGCGGAGACGAGGGCCCGGGCGCGGGACGTCCACACCGGCGCCGAGCGGCGCACCCGCGCGCTGGCCCGCCGGCTCTCCGCGCGCGGACTGCGGGAGAAACAGCGGGCCGGCGACCTCGCCCAGCGGGTCACGGCCGCCGCCTACGCCGTCACCCACTCCGAGGGCGCACGCGGGCGAAGCGCCCTGATCGCCGCCGAACTCGCCTACCGGAACGCCTCGCTGGCGCTGTCGGCCGCCGAGAAGTCGGCCGCCGCGCAGAAGCGGGAACTCGCCGACGCCCGCACCCTGCACGCCGCCTGGCAGGCCGCCGAGGCGGTGCTGCGCCACCGCACCGCCGCCGACCGCGTCGCGCGCGTGGCCGCCGCGATCCAGGAGGCCGAACGCGACGCCGCCCCCGCCCTCGCCGCGCGCGCCAGGGCCGCCGTCGACCTCGTACGCGCCCTGCACGCGGCCGCGGAGAGCGCCGAGAGCCTCGCCAATGAGGAGGAGGAGCGGTCGGCCGCCCTCCAGGAGGCCGGCGAGTCGGCCCACCGCGACGCCACATCAGCCGCCACCGACGCCCAGCGTGCCCGCAGCGAGGTCGGCCACCTGCGCCAGCGTCTCGCCGAGGTCGAGCAGGAGACCGCCGAAGCCGTCCGCGCGGGCTGGCTCGACGACAGCGCGCCCGACGCCGACCCCGCCCGCGCCGCGCTGGCCGCCAGCGACGCCGAGAAGACGGCCGTCGCCGCCTGGGACACCGCAAGGGAGGCATCGCGCCGGGCGGGCGAGCACGCGCGCGAGGCCGCCTCGGCCGAGTCCCGCGCCGAGCTCACCGCGGCCCGCGCGGCCGACGCCGCCACCGCCGCCCAGCGCGCCTACGACGCCGAGCGTCGGCTCGCCGTCTCCCTGGCCGGCGAGGAACGGCTCGCCGAACTGCTGGGGCTGACCGGCGCCCGGCCGCACCGGCACATTCCGCAGCCGCGGCAGGACGGCGAGTCCTCCGACGGCGCCCTGCTGTCCCCCGAGGACCTGGACCGCTGCGCCGACGAGCTGCGCGAACTCCTGGACAACGCCGTCTCCTCGGCCGAACGGCAGCTCTTCGAGCTGCGCACCGCCGCCGCCGACGACGCCCGCATCCTCGGCGCCCTCGGCGACGGCGGACTGCTGCCGCCCGGCCCGGACGTCCTGGCCACCGTCGAGTTCCTCGGCGAGCACGGCATCCCCGCGCTGCCCGGCTGGCGCTACCTCGCGCAGGCCGTCGCCCCGGCCGACCACGCCCGGGTGCTCGCCGCCCGCCCCGAACTGGTCGACGGCGTGATCATCACCGATCCCGGCTCGCACACACGCGCGCGGGAGGTGCTCGGCGAGGCCGCGCTGCTGCCGCGCTCGGCCGTCGCCGTCGGCACCGCCGCCGCCCTCCTCGCGCCCACCCCGCCGGCCGGCTCCGACGGCGGGGAGGTCTTCCTCGTCCCGCCGAACCCGGCCATGCACGACGAGCACGCCGCCGACGAGGAGCGGCAGACGCTGCGTGCGCGGGCGACCGCGCGGGACGAGGACATCCGGCGGCTCGCGGCGCGGCTCGGCAAGGACCGGGAACTGGCGGCGCGGCTCGCGTCCTGGCGGACCGGCTGTCCCGCCGGGCGCCTCGCCGAACTGGCGCGGGCCGCGGGGGAGGCCCGCGCGTTCGCCGACGAGACCGAGGCCGAGCTGGCCGAGGCGCGGAGCGTGCGCGCGGAGGCCGAGGAGACCGCCGCCGAGGCCGCCCAGGCACGCGACGAGCGCCAGGAGGCCGCGCAGAAGGCCCGCCGGGCCGCCGACGCGCTCGCCGGACTCGCCTTCCGGCTGCGCGAGCGCGCCGGCTGGCAGGTCAAGGTGCGTGAACTCACCGACGAGGCGGCCGAGTCGGAGGCCCGCGCCCAGGCCTGCCTGGAGCGCGCCCGCGCCGCCGACGAGGACCGGCGCGGCGCGCAGCGGGCCGCCGACGACGCCCGCCGCACCGCGCGGGCCCTGCGCGCCGAGCGCGCCGAGATCGCGGGCGCCCCCGACGACGTCCCCGCGGACGACGCGAACGCCTCCGGGGCCTCCCTGCCCGCCCTCCGCGAGGCCTACCGGGCCGCCTCCCAGCTGTACGAGAAGGTCGGCGTCGGCGCCGACCTGCGGGCCGAGCAGGCCCGCGCGGAGAGCGACGAGAGCGCGGCCCGCGCCGAACTGGACCGGCTGAGCAACAAGGTCCGCACGCGCGCGGAGCAGTTGCTGCAGTCACCCGACGGCTCCGACGGACCGTCCCGGCAGGCCGCCGCCGCACGCGCCGAGGAACTGGTGCAGCTCCTGGAGACCCGCGTCTCCACCGCGAGCGAGCAGCTCGGCCGCCTGCGCGGCGAGGCGGAGCGGCACGCGCCCGAGGACGGCGCGGCGCACACCGATCTCGCCGAGGAGCTCCAGCCCCGCGACGCGGAGCACGCGCAGGCGCTGCTGCGCACCGCGACCTCCGAACTCGCCTCCCGCACCGAGGCTCTGGAGCGCTCGCGCGAGGCGCACGCCGAACTCCTGGCCGCCCACCGGGCCGCCGAGGACGCGGCGGGCGGGTTCGACGAGACCGCCGCCATGCTGCGCGACCTGCTGCGCGAGCACACTGCGGAAGAGGAGCAGGAGGAGGCCGAGCCCTACCCCGGCACGCTGGAGGAAGCCCGCCAGTCGGCCGCCGAGGCCCGCCGCTCCCTGCGCGGCTGCGCCGCGGACCTGTCCGCCGCCGAGTCCGCCGTCCGCGAGGCGAGCGACATCCTCGTACGGCACGCCAACTCCACCCGCTACGAGCAGGTGCGCACCCCCGCCCGCCAGCAGATCCGCGAGCTGCCCGCCTCCGCGCTGCCGGAGCACGCCAAGAGGTGGGCGGACGCCTTCGCGCCCCGACTGCGCGTCCTCACCGACGAGTTGGCGCAGCTGGAGCGCAACAGGGACTCGATCGTGGACCGGCTGCGGGGACTCGTGGAGTCCGCCCTCGCCACCCTGCGCTCGGCTCAGCGGCTCTCCCGGCTGCCCGAGGGGCTCGGCGAGTGGTCCGGCCAGGAGTTCCTGCGCATCCGCTTCGAGGAGCCCGACCAGGCCACCCTCACGGAACGGCTCGGCGAGGTCATCGACGACGCGACCCGGGCGGCCGTCAAGAAGAACTCCGACCTGCGACGCGACGGCATGTCGCTGCTGCTGCGCGGGGTCGGGGCGGCGCTCCAGCCCAAGGGCGTCGCCGTCGAGATCCTCAAGCCGGACGCCGTTCTGCGCGCCGAGCGCGTCCCCGTCGGCCAGATGGGCGACGTCTTCTCCGGCGGTCAGCTGCTCACCGCGGCGATCGCCCTGTACTGCACCATGGCCGCCCTCCGCAGCAACGACCGGGGCCGGGACAAGCACCGCCACGCCGGCACGCTGTTCCTGGACAACCCCATCGGACGCGCCAACGCGACCTACCTGCTGGAACTCCAGCGCGCCGTGTCGGACGCCCTGGGCGTCCAACTGCTCTACACCACCGGCCTGTTCGACACGACGGCGTTGGCGGAGTTCCCGCTGGTCATCCGTCTGCGCAACGATGCCGACCTCAGGGCGGGCCTGAAGTACATCAGCGTCGAGGAGCACCTGCGCCCCGGCCTGCCCCAGCAGTCCGCGCCCGCGGAAGGCGACACGGCACAGGTGCACAGCGAGATCACGGCGACCCGGATGTACAAACGCCCCGTACCCGACGCCGGCTGATGACGGCCCGGTCCGTCGTCGCGGCCCGGGCGGCGGCGGAGGGCGCGGCCTCACAGCCGCGTCCCCTCCGCCGTCTCCCACACGGCTCCGGCAACGTGATCCGCTGTCAGGAGCGCAGGAGCGCCCCCTCAGGAGTGGGAGAGCCGCCCGGCGGCGCCGGCCTGCCTGCGTATCCGCTCCTGCCCGCGCGCGGTGATCCGTGCCTGCCTGCGGGCCCGGCGCCGCTCGCGCCGCAGGGAACGCGCGGTGCTGCTCGGCGTCGACACCACCCCGTTGCGCTGGTTCCAGACCTGCCGGGTCACCCAGACGTCCAACGCGCCCCAAGTGGCCAGCACCGTGCTCACCACACTGCTGATCACCATGGGGAAGGCCAGCCACGAGCCGGCCATCGTGCACAGGAAGGCGACCATGGCCTGAATCAGCGTCACGGCGATGACCAGCACCGCGCGTACGGCCGCCGTGCGCACCGGATCAGGCATCCGGCGGCGGCGCGCCGGTTCCTCGACCCACAACGGCCGGTAGGCCACCCGTGCCGGCCGGGCGGCACGCTCCGCCGACGCGGCACGCTCCCCGCCACGGACCTGTCCGTACACCGTTCTGTTCCCGTCCGCGGGACGGCCGCGATCCGGTGCCTCGGGTTCCCGCAGCGCCGTACCGGCCGCCACTGTGCCGTCCTCGGGCGCTTCGCGCCGCTCCGCCGTGCCCATCACCGTGTCACTCCCCACCGCCAGCAGACCGCTCGCCTTCGGGTCGAATGACCCTGCTCCCCAGTGGCTGCCCGGCTTGCGCTGATTTACGCCGCCCAGGTGCGGCATGCGGCTCGTGTGGCCGGTTCCGCCCCCGCTTCCCGATCAATAGGACGCGTGACCAGCCCGGAAGATTCCCGAGTTGCGAAAAATTCTGGCCAACTCGTGTGTGCGGCCGCTCGGATCCGGCCGGAACCCGAGGTCCGGATCCGTGGAGGCAATCTCCCACAATGGCCGGACAACACACCATGTCCTGCCCTCGGTACGGTAGTTCGCCTTCGGGACGGCTCTTCGAGATATCTGCCCGTCGGTAGTAGGCTCGCGCCGTTTGTTGACGCACATGTGTACCCCCTGCCTGTGGGGGGCCGAGCAGGGGGAGGCCATGCGCTTTCGCGGGAAGTCGATCCGCCGGAAGATCGTGGCGCTGCTTCTCGTGCCGCTGGTTTCCCTGACGGCGATCTGGGGTTTCGCCACGGTGCTCACGGGACGTGAGGCGAGCCGGCTGTTCACGGTCTCGTCCCTCGTCGAGAAGGTCGGCTACCCCATCGAGGACACGGTCCGCGTCGTCCAGCAGGAACGCCGCCAGACCCTCGTCTTCCTCGCCGATCCCCGTGCCGCCGACGCGCTGACCGCCCTGCGCCGCACCCGGACCGCCACGGACGAGGCCATGGCCGAGATCCGCGGCAACGCCCGCGATCCCGAGGTGCGCGACGTCCTGGACCAGGACGACAGCGAGGGCCTCACCGCCGTCCTCGACGCCTTCGACGGAATCGCGGCCCTGCGCCGCAGCGTGGAGGAGCGCACCGTCACCCGGGCCCAGGCCCTCGCCCTCTACACCCAGCTGATCGACCCCTGCTACTCCCTGCTGGTCAAGCTGGACGTCGTCGACAGCGTCGAGATGGACAAGCAGTACCGGGCCCTCGTCGGCGTCGCCCACGCGCGGGAGCTGCTCTCCCGGGAGGACGCCCTGCTCGGCTCCGCCCTCGTCGTGGGCCGGCTCAGCCGCGAGGAGATCCGTGAGGTCTCCGACCTGAAGGCCCAGCGGGAGGTGCTCTACGACATCAGCCTCGTCCAGCTGCCCACCGCGGAGCGCGATCGCTACGAGAGCTTCTGGAAGAACGCGGCCACCGCCCCGCTGCGCAGGGTCGAACAGGCCGTCGTCGGAGCCACGCCCGGCGACCCGCCCCGCGGGGTCGGCGCGAGAAGCTGGGACACCGCGGCCGGCAGCGTCCTGGACGAACTCGGCGCCCTGGACGAGCAGGCCGACGACCGCTACCAGGACCGGGTCCGCCCGGTGGCGACCGAGGTCATCGTCAGGGCGGTCGTCGCGGGCGTCTTCGGACTGGTCGCCCTCCTCGTCTCCCTCGTGCTGTCCGTGCGCATCGGCCGGGGCCTCATCCGCGACCTGCGCCAGCTCAGGATGGAGGCCCACGAGGCGTCCGGGGTGCGGCTGCCCAGCGTGATGCGCAGGCTGTCCGCGGGCGAACAGGTCGACGTCGAGACCGAAGTACCGCGCCTGGAGTACGACAAGAACGAGATGGGCGAGGTGGGCCAGGCCCTCAACACCCTTCAGCGCGCCGCCGTCGAGGCCGCCGTCAAACAGGCCGAACTGCGCTCCGGCGTCTCCGAGGTCTTCGTCAACCTGGCCCGTCGCAGCCAGGTGCTGCTGCACAAGCAGCTCACCCTGCTCGACACCATGGAACGCCGCACCGAGGACACCGAGGAACTCGCCGACCTCTTCCGCCTCGACCACCTCACCACCCGCATGCGCCGGCACGCCGAAGGACTGGTGATCCTGTCGGGGGCCGCCCCCTCCCGGCAGTGGCGCAAGCCCGTACAGCTCATGGACATCGTGCGCGCCGCCGTCGCCGAGGTCGAGGACTACGAACGCATCGAGGTCCGCCGGCTGCCACGGCTGGCCGCCACCGGACCGGCCGTCGCCGACCTCACCCACCTGGTCGCCGAACTCCTGGAGAACGCCACGGTGTTCTCCCCGCCGCACACCGCCGTCCAGGTGTACGGGGACCGCGTGGCCAACGGCTTCACGCTCGAGATCCACGACCGCGGCCTCGGCATGGCGCCCGAAGCCCTACTGGAGGCCAATCTCCGGCTCGCCGAGACCCCGGAGTTCGAGCTGTCCGACACCGACCGCCTCGGACTGTTCGTGGTGAGCCGGCTCGCCCAGCGGCAGAACGTCCGCGTCTCCCTGCAACCCTCGCCGTACGGCGGGACGACCGCCGTCGTCTTCATCCCGGACGCGCTGCTGACGGACGACGTCCCCGACACCAACGGCATCGGCTTCCGCCTCGACCGCCCCAGGCCGCCGAAGGAGACAGCGTCGGCGGACAACCGCAGGTCCGCGCCGGCCCCGGGCTCCGGTCAGCTCCCGGGAGTGCCCGCCTCGCTGCTCGACGGACCGGTCGAACTCGAGGCCCCCGTCGATCTGGGAGCCCTCGGCGAGTTCCAGGTCCCCCTTGCGGAGGACGACGACGACCAGGGCGTCATGTTCCGCCCCCGCCGTTCGCTCACCGACCCCGGCGAGCCGGGCGCCGAAGCCGGCCAGCACCGCAGGCCGCCCACCGCACCGGGTGCCCCCGACGGACCGCTCGGTGACGTCCCCGCCGCGCCCGTGCCGCTGCTCCCCGGGCGCCGTACGCCGAAGCTGGTCAGCTCGCACGGGCGCCCGGTCCACGACCAGCGGTCCCCGCGCGCGGACAGCGACCCGGAGCCCGCGGCCCGGCCCGGCCCGCGCCGCGTCGACGACGGCACGCCGGCGCCCCTGCCGTCACGCCGGCGCGGCACGGCCGCCCGCATTCCGCACGCCGGTGACGCCGACGACGCCCTCGCGGGGCAGGAGCACGCCGGACGCGGCGCGCGGGACCCGTCCACGCCCCCCGCGCTTCCGCGGCGCGCACGGCAGACCGCGGCCCCGTCCGAGGGCCCCGACGGCGGCGCCGGCCGGCGAGGGGACGCAGATCCGGACGCCGGCTCCGGCACGGGAGCGCTGCCGCGGCGCGTGCGTCAGGCGAACCTGGCCCCGCAACTGCGGCAGGGCCCGTCCCCGCGCGCGGAGGACCGCACGGACCCGGCGGACCGGGACGCCGACGAGGTACGCAGCCGCATGGCCTCGCTCCAGCGCGGCTGGCAGCGCGGCCGCGTCGAGAACGCCGCGGGCGACGACGCCCACAGCGGCACAGCACCACAAGGAACGACAAAGGGGGACGGTCGATGACCGCACCGAACACGACCGGCCACACCAGCACCAACGGTGAGCTGAACTGGCTCCTCGACGAACTCGTCGACCGCGTCGCGGGCATCCGCAAGGCCGTCGTCCTCTCCGGAGACGGTCTGCCGACGGGAGTGTCGAAGGACCTGTCCCGCGAGGACGGCGAGCACCTCGCCGCCGTCGCGTCCGGGTTCCACAGCCTCGCCAAGGGGGTGGGCCGCCACTTCGAGGCCGGCAGCGTGCGCCAGACGGTCGTCGAGCTCGACGAGGCGTTCCTGTTCGTCACCGCCGCCGGTGACGGCAGCTGCCTCGCCGTGCTGGCGGACGCCGACTCGGACGTGGGTCTCGTGGCGTACGAGATGACGCTGCTGGTCAAGCGGGTCGGCGTACATCTGGGCACCGCCCCGCGCACCGATCTGCCCTCGGGCGGGTAGTGGGACGGCATGAGCACTGACGGTCAGGGAAGCAGTCATTGGTTCGACGACGAGGCCGGGCCGGTCGTCCGTCCGTACGCCATGACGCGCGGCCGTACCACCAGTGCGGTCCAGCATCGTCTCGACCTGATCGCGGTCGTCGTCGCGGAACCGCATGCGGACGACGCGGAAGCGGACCCCTCGCTGTCGCCCGAGCACGTGGACATCGCGGCGCTGTGCCGGGACGCGCCTCAGTCGGTCGCCGAACTGGCGGCCGAACTGAACCTCCCCATCGGGGTGGTGCGCGTCCTGGTGGGCGATCTCGTGGACGGGCGGTTCGTCCATGTGAACCGGCCGGTGCCGCCGGCCGAACTGCCGGACGAAAGCATTCTGCGTGACGTGATCGACGGCCTGCGCGCCCTGTGAACACCGCGGACGAGGCGAGGCCCGCTCCCGGCGCCCCGCCCGCCCCCGATCAACCCGTCCGGCCACCGAACCGGTCGTCGAACCGGCCATCGAGCCACGAGCCACAAGCCATCGAGCAGGAGAGAGATCGATGATCTTCGGGCGTTCTGAGCGCGGCAAGCCCCCGGTCGAGCCCGTCACGCTCAAGATCCTGGTCGCCGGTGGTTTCGGCGTGGGCAAGACGACCCTCGTCGGCGCCGTCAGCGAGATCAGGCCGCTGCGCACGGAGGAGCACCTCACCGAGGCGGGGCGGCCCGTGGACGACACCACCGGCGTCGAGGGCAAGCACACCACCACCGTCGCCATGGACTTCGGGCGCATCACCCTGCGTGAGGACCTGGTGCTGTACCTGTTCGGGACGCCCGGCCAGGAGCGGTTCTGGTTCATGTGGGACGAGCTGTCCGAGGGCGCGCTCGGCGCCGTCGTGCTCGCCGACACCCGCCGACTGGATGACTGCTTCGCCGCCGTCGACTACTTCGAACGGCGCTCCATACCGTTCCTCATCGCGGTCAACTGCTTCGAGGGCGCGGTGCGTTACCCCGAACAGGACGTGCGCGGGGCACTCGACCTCGACGACGACGTCCCGGTGATGTTGTGCGACGCCCGGGACCGCATATCGGTCAGAGACGTCCTCGTGGGCGTCGTCCAGCACGCGATGGACTACGGATCCGAACGCCGCGAGACCGTCACCACCTGACCCCTGACCCGCCGTCACCACCGCGCGCGCGGCCGCGGGTCTCACCGCACCGCGACCACCGCCGAGCCATGGCCGAACAGCCCCTGGTTGGCCGTCACGGCCACGCGCGCGTCCGGGATCTGCCGGTCGCCCGCCTGCCCCCGCAACTGCCAGGTGATCTCGCAGACCTGGGCGATGGCCTGAGCCGGCACCGCCTCCCCGAAGGAGGCCAGGCCGCCGCTCGTGTTCACCGGTATGCGGCCGCCCGGCGCGGTCGCGCCCTTCCGCAGCAGTTCGGCGGCCTCGCCGTCGCCGCACAGGCCCAGGTCCTCGTACCACTGCAGTTCCAGGGCGGTCGACAGGTCGTAGACCTCGGCGAGCGACAGATCCTCGGGGCCGACGCCCGCCTCCTCGTACGCGGCCCGCGCGATCGACGCGCGGAACGGCTCGGCGTCCGGCGCGGCCTCTCCCGCGGAGTCGGTCGCGATGTCCGGCAGGTCGAGCACCGTACGGGGGTAGCGGGGGGTCACGGTGGACACGGCCCTGATCCGCACCGGGTCCGCCACCCCGTGCCGACGGGCGAACTCCATGCTCGACAGCACCAGGGCCGCACCGCCGTCGGAGGTGGCGCAGATGTCCAGCAGCCGCAGCGGATCGGCGACGACGGGGGAGGCGGCGACCTCCTGGGCGGTGACCCGTCTGCGGTAGCGCGCGTACGGGTTCAGCGCTCCCAGGGCCGAGTTCTTCACCTTGACCTGCGCGAAGTCCTCCGGGGTATCCCCGTGCACCGCCATGCGCCGGCGCGCGTACAGCCCGAAGTACGCCGGATTGGTCGCGCCGAGCGCGCGGAAGCGCAGCCAGTCCGGGTCGTCCGGCCGGTCTCCTCCGGCCGGGCGGAAGAACCCCTTGGGCGCCGCGTCGGCGCCCACCACCAGCACCACGTCCACCCGGCCCGCGAGGATCTGGGACCGGGCCGCGTCGATCGCCTGCGCCCCGGACGCGCACGCCGCGTACACGCTCGTCACCCGCGCCCCCTGCCACCCCAGCGCCTTGGCGAACGTCGCTCCGGCCACATGGCCCGGGTATCCGCCGCGCACGGTGTCCGCGCCGACGATCGACCCGACGTCCCGCCAGGCCACGCGCGCGTCCGCGAGAGCCGCGCGTGCCGCCTTCACCCCGTACTCGACGAAGCCGCGCCCCCACTTGCCCCACGGATGCATTCCCGCGCCGAGCACCGCCACCTCCGCCGTCATCCCGCCACCCCCGTCGGCCGCCATCGCCAGATCGTCCAGGTCGTCTCCGCGTCCTCGTGGAGCACGCCCGGGACGACCTCCACCTCCATGCCCACCGTCAGATCGGCGACGGTGATCCCGGGAACCGCCTGTCCCAGCACCACGATCCGCTCGGACTCCAGCTCCACAGCGATCAACGCGTACGGCTCCCACGGAAGTTCCAGATCCGTCACATAGGGTGACGGAGGCCGGTACCGGCTGTCCGTGTACGACCACACGCGTCCGCGCCGCGACAGCGGCACCTCCTCCAGGTCACCGCTCTGGCAGTCCGGATTGCGGCAGTAGACGTCCTCACGGGGGAAGAAGACCGCGCCGCACGCCGAACATCGCGTGCCGAGCAGCGCGAAGTCGTCTCCCTCCCCGGTGAACCATCCGGCGACGACGGGCGTGCGTGTCCGCGACAAGGTTCCTCCCGAACTCGTCATCTGACGACTCGTCAGGAGTGTGGCACGGTGACGGGCAAATGGGCAGAGAGCGGCAGCGAGCACACGGTGACAGCGGACACGACCGCAGACCCGGCGCGCCCCCGACGGATTGCTGCGCCGGCGCACCTCCCCAGGGGCCGAGCCGCCGCCGTACGCCGCCCTCCCCAAGATCGGATACGCTCCGCCGCGTGTCCGAAACTCTGCACTCCCCTTCGAACTCCGCGCGCGGCTCCCACTGTTCGAGCTGCGGAGCGCCCTACGGCGAGGGCGTCACCGGCTGGCCACGCACCTGCCGGGTCTGCTCCACCGTGGTCTACCGCAACCCGCTGCCGGTGGCCGTCGCGCTCCAGCCCGTGTACGACACCAAGGGCACCGCCCTCGTCGTCATCACCCGGACGATCGCCCCCGCGCGCGGAGGCATCGCCCTGCCCGGCGGCTTCATCGACGACCGCGAGGACTGGCGGCAGGCCGTCGTCCGCGAGCTGATGGAGGAGACCGGCATCGAGGCCGCCTCCCGCGACGTGCGGCTCGCCGACGCCATGAGCTCGCCCGACGGTCACCTGCTGCTGTTCGGCCTCCTCCCCGAACGCCCCGCGGACCGACTGCCGGCGTCCGCAGCCACCGACGAGACCGAGGGCTGGCTCCTGCTGCACCGGCCGGAGGAACTCGCCTTCCCGCTCCACACCGTCGCGGTGCGGGCGTTCTTCGAGGGCCGCTACATCTGACGTCGCCGCTCGCCCAGCCCGCGCACGCGGACCGGGTGGGACGGCTTCCGCGGCGCGTCCTCACCTTCCAGCTCCACGACGACCCCCGAGCCCTCCCAGCGGCTGACGTACCGCTCGATCTCCGGCTCCTCCCGCCCGTCGACAGCCTCCCGCGCCACCAGACCCCCGCCCGTCCGCCCGGGCGCGGGCGCCCACACCTCCAGTTCCAGCCCGCCGTCGTCGCTGCGCACCGGCAGCACCGCGCCCGCGCGCGCGAACACCGGAACACGCGACAACGGGGCGTCCACGACCACCTCACCGGGCCCCTCGTACGCCCGGCCCGTCGCCGTGTCGTACCAGCGCCCGCGCGGAAGCCGCACCGTACGCCGGTCGGCGCCCGGTTCCAGCACGGGCGCCACCAGCAGACACTCGCCCAGCAGGAAGACGTCCTCGCAGTCCCGCAACGCCCGGTTCCGCGGCGATCCCCACCACACCGGACGCACGCAGGGAACGCCCGTACGGCTCGCCAGATGCGCCAGCGTCACGAAGTACGGCAACAGCCGGCGACGCTCGACGAGCACCCCACGCGCGTGCGCCAGCACCTCCGTGCCGAACTCCCACGGCTGCCGCCCGCCGCCTCGCCCGCCCGCGCGCGTGCGGAACAACGGCAGATACGCCCCCAGTTGCAGCCGGCGCAGATACAGCTCCGGCGAAGGACCGCCGTCGAAACCGGCCGTGTCCGGCCCCGAGAAGGGCACCCCGCACAGCCCCAGGCCCATCACCAGCGACAACGACGCCCGCAGCCCCGGCCAGCCCGTGCCGACGTCCTCGCACCGGACACTCCCGTAGCGCTGCACGCCCGCCCAGCCGGACCGGGACACCACGAAAGGGCGCCGCTCCGGCTCCAGCCCCCGCAGGCCCTCGTACGCCGCGCGGGCCATGCACAGCCCGTACACGTTGTGCGCCTCGCGGTGATCGCCACCGCGCCCCTCCAGCGAGTGCCGGGCCGACCTGGGCAGCGTCGGCTCCCCGAAAGCGGCGAACGACGTCGGCTCGTCCCTGTCGTGGCAGACACCGGCGAAGCCCTGCGCGGTCCGCTCGGCATGGAGACCACCCCACCACTCGCGCACACGCGCGTGCGTGAAATCCGGGAACACCGACTCCCCGGGCAGCCCCACACCCTCCACGAGCTCCCCCGACGCGCCACGCACGAACGCGTCCTCGGCGACCCCGCCGTCGAACACGGCGGTGCCCGGCGCGGCCTTGACCGCCGGATCCACGACGGACACCAGACGCGTCCCCTCCCGCCGCAGCTCCTCCGCCAGGACCGGCAGTCGGGGGAAGCGGTCGCTATCGACGCTGAACACCTGGTGCCCGTCGTAGTGGTCGACGTCCAGCTGGACCGCGTCCAGCGGCAGCCCGTGCTTCCGGTAGCCCTCGACGACCCGGCGGACCTCCCGCTCGCCGAGCCCGAGCGGCGCGTGCTGATGACCGAGGGCCCAGCCGGGAGGCGCCGCCGGCGCCCCGGTGAGCGAGGCCCAGGTGAAGAGCACGCGCGCGGGGGTGCCCACCATCACCCAGCAGCGCAACGGCCCGCCGTCCATCCGCACCTCGCACGCCCCCGGCCGGTCGTGCCCGGACCCCGCGCCCACCTCACCCTCCCGCAGCACGACCCTGCCGTCCCAGGACGAGTCGTGGAACACCAGATGCGAGCCGGCGTCGGCCACCACCAGCTGCACCGGCATCGTCAGACGGGCCCGATCGCCTCCGACACCGCCCCCGCGCCCGGGACCGGAGTTCCAGAGCCGGTACGTCCCGTCGCGCAGCCGCGGCCCGGACGCCCGGCCGCCGAGGCCGAAGAACCGCGCGTCCGCCGCGACCTCCGAGCGCTGCATCCACCGTGCCGCACCGCCCTCCCGCCGCTCCCACCACCGGGGCGGCAGATCACGCCGCAGCACCACGCCCCCCGGCGTGCACACCTCGACGGCGCCCCGCCGGGAGACCACCACCGTCACCCGCTCCGCCACCAGCCGCCAGCCGCCGTCCTTGTCCGGCTCCAGCACCACGCGCCGGTCCGGCTCCGGACACGGACCGGCCAGCGCGTACGACGGCTCGGGCTCCGCCCCGTCCCACCCCCAGAACACGGCCCCGTTCACGGCCACCCGGACCCGCAACTCCGAACGGCTGAACCGGAGCGTCCCTCCACCGGGACCCGGCCGCGCCTCCTGGAGCAGGCCGGGCACCCGCGCGCGCTCGGGCCCCCGTGCCGGCAGCCCGGCCGCGTCGGCACGCCTCCTGCGCCACGACGCCCGCACGGTGCGCAACCCCTGGGCGACCCCCGCGGAACCGACCGCTTTCACCGAACGCACCAGGTCACGACCGCTCATACCGCTCACCCTGTCACTGACCGCGTCCCGCGCGCGGGTCGTTCAACTGCCGTTCACCTGGGACGGGAGCGCCCCTCACCCCACGCACTGCGGGGCACCCGCCCTGGTGCAGAAGTCGATCACATGGCATCGTCCGTGTCAGCCGCGTCACGCGCACCACCCCCTGCTCGTGCGCGGGCGACGCACACGACGCGCACAGTCCGGGAGCCGATTCATGCCCACCGCGAACCCCGAGCCGCTCTGGCGGCCAGACCCGCAGCGCACGGCCCAGGCCCAGGTCACCGCATTCCAGACCTGGGCGGCCGAGCATCACGGAGCCCCCTCCGACGGCGGATATCCGGCGCTGCACCGCTGGTCCGTCGACGAGCTGGAGACGTTCTGGAAAGCCGTCACGCAGTGGTTCGACGTGCGGTTCTCGACGCCGTACACGCGCGTGCTGGGCACGCGCACCATGCCCGGCGCAGAGTGGTTCCCCGGCGGGACGCTGAACTACGCCGAACACGCCCTGCGCGCCGCCGCCACCCGACCGGACGAGCCGGCCCTGCTGCACGTCGACGAGATCCACGAACCGAGCCCGCTCACCTGGGCCGAGCTGCGCCGCCAGGTCGGCTCACTGGCCGCCGAACTGCGCGCGCTCGGCGTCCGCCCCGGCGACCGGGTCAGCGGATACCTGCCCAACATCCCGCAGGCCGTCGTCGCCCTCCTCGCCACCGCGGCCGTGGGCGGCGTGTGGACCTCCTGCGCGCCCGACTTCGGCGCGCGCAGCGTCCTCGACCGGTTCCAGCAGGTGGAACCCGTCGTCCTGTTCGCCGTCGACGGCTACCGCTACGGCGGGAAGGAGCACGACCGCCAAGCGGTCGTCGCCGAACTCCGTGCCGAACTGCCCACCCTGCGCGCCGTGGTCCACATCCCGCTCCTCGGCGCCGAAGCGCCCGAAGGAGCCCTGGACTGGTCGGCCCTGACCTCCGCCGACGAGGAGCCCGTCTTCGAACAGGTCCCCTTCGACCACCCGCTCTGGGTGCTCTACTCCTCCGGCACGACCGGCCTGCCCAAGGCCATCGTCCAGTCCCAGGGCGGCATCCTCGTCGAGCACCTCAAGCAACTCGGCCTGCACTGCGACCTCGGCCCCGAGGACCGCTTCTTCTGGTACACCTCGACCGGCTGGATGATGTGGAACTTCCTCGTCTCCGGCCTCCTGACGGGAACCACGATCGTCCTGTACGACGGCAGCCCCGGCCACCCCGACACAGGCGCCCAGTGGCGCGTCGCCGAACGCACAGGGGCCACGCTCTACGGCACCTCGGCCGCGTACGTCATGGCCTGCCGCAAGGCGGACGTCCACCCCTCCCGCGACTTCGACCTCTCCAAGATCCGGTGCGTGGCCACCACGGGTTCCCCGCTCCCGCCCGACGGATTCCGCTGGCTGCACGACGAGGTCCGCGACGACCTGTGGATCGCCTCCGTCAGCGGCGGCACCGACGTCTGCTCCTGCTTCGCCGGAGCCGTCCCCACCCTCCCGGTGTACATCGGCGAGCTCCAGGCCCCCGGCCTCGGCACCGACCTGCAGGCCTGGGACCCCGACGGCCGACCCGTGATCGACGAGGTCGGCGAGCTCGTCGTCACCAACCCGATGCCCTCGATGCCGGTCCGGTTCTGGAACGACCCGGACGGCAGCCGCTACCACGACAGCTACTTCGACACCTACCCCGGCGTATGGCGGCACGGCGACTGGATCACGGTGACCTCGCGCGGCTCCGTCGTCATCCACGGCCGCTCCGACTCCACGCTCAACCGCCAGGGCGTGCGCATGGGCTCGGCGGACATCTACGAGGTCGTCGAGCGCCTTCCCGAGATCAAAGAATCCCTGGTCATCGGCGTCGAGCAGCCCGACGGCGGGTACTGGATGCCGCTCTTCGTCCACCTCGCCCCCGGAGCGGTCCTCGACGAGGCGCTCCTGGACCGCATCAAGCGGGCCATCCGCGAGCAGCTCTCCCCGCGCCACGTCCCCGACGAGGTCATCGAAGTGCCGGGAGTCCCGCACACCCTCACCGGCAAGCGCATCGAGGTCCCGGTCAAGCGACTCCTCCAGGGCACCCCGCTGGAGAAGGCCGTCAACCCCGGCTCCATCGACGACCTCGGCCTCCTGCACTTCTACGAGGACCTCGCCCGCAAGCGATCCTGACCACGCCCCCGGCCGGGCCGCCGGCCGAACACCGCGGGTGGTCCGAGCCTCGCCGAGCCCGACCGCGCAGGCCCGGACCACCCCCGCTCCCCCTGTGACCAGGACTTTTCCGTGTGGCACCGGTCAGCCGCCGACCTCTCACCCCCCTCACTGTCAGTGCCGCCGGTTACTGTGAGTGAGCATTGATCGACGTGCACACCAGGGGGAAAACCGTGGCAGACACCGACCAGCACACCATGCGGCGCGACCTGCGCCGGGAGATCGCCGGAACCATCGGCGTCCTCACCGACGAACACGACTTCGGCGTCATGCGGCGCTACCGCACCTTCACGTTCGACGACCACGCCGCCTACCTCCAGCAGATCGAAGGCCTGCTCAGGACGCGCGCCCGGCAGGGCAGCCACACCACGCTGGCCCTCTTCGACCCGCAGGACTACGCCGACTACTGCAGGACCAAGGGCCTCGACGCCGACGATCCCGCCAACCGGACCCGTTTCACGGCCGCACTCGCGACCACCGGCCCCACCGTCCCCTACGAGGGCCAGCCCCTCGCCGACCTCCTGCCCACCCTCGTCGACGAAGCCGTCCGACAGGCCACCTGGGAATACGCCGCCACGCTGCTCGCCCGCCTCGGACCCTGCGCCACCTGCGGCGAGGACATCGGCCGCGCCGCCTTCACCCGCGCCTCGGACCTCCTCGCCCGCATTCTCGACACCGCGCCGCCGGGGGACAGGCACCTCGTCTGCAGCGTCACCGCCCCACCCGAAACGCTCGTCGCCGTCCTCCAGGCCGACGACGAGAGCGACGACACCGGCCTTCCGCTCGACGACGCCGAGGCCCTGGAGTTCACCACCGTCCTCGCCCTCGGCCTCGCCACCCAGAGCCCGGGCGGACTGGTCATGCGTACCACCGCCCCGGGCGCCCGCGACCAGATCTACGGCTGGCGCCTGCGCGGCGAAGGCCTCGAACCCCTGACCGCAGGCGAAGTCTTCGACGCCTACTGCACCGACGTCGAGTCCGGCGAGCTCATCTCACCCGAGTCAGGCGTCGACTACTGCTTCCCACCGGACCTCGGCCCAGGCGGTCGGCCTCCGGGCCACGCCCACTGACCCGCGTACCACACACCCGTGCACGCGCCAGGGGCGCCCCACCCGAAAGCGGAGCGCCCCTGCCCACCTGCCGACGACCGGCCGTGACTACTCGCCGGACAGCACGGCCTGCGCCGCGTCCCGCGCCTCTTGCGCGCTGTCGCACGCCCGAGCGGCGGCCGCGGCACGCTCGCACTGAGCCAGCGTGTACTTCGCCAGCGCGCTGCGCACGTACGGAATCGACGCCGACCCCATGGAAAGGGAGGTGACGCCGAGTCCCGTCAGCACACATGCCAGCAGCGGATCGGCGGCGGCCTCGCCGCACACACCGCAGCTCTTGCCCTCGGCCTTGGCCGCCTCGGCGGACACGGCGACGAGGTCGAGCAGCGCCGGCTGCCACGGGTCCTGAAGCCGGGACACCGCACCCACCTGCCGGTCCGCTGCGAACGTGTACTGAGCGAGGTCGTTCGTCCCGAGGGACAGGAACTCCACCTCCTGAAGGATCGAACGAGCCCGCAGTGCTGCCGACGGAATCTCGACCATCGCGCCGAACTTCGCCCGCAGTCCCGCCTCGCGACAGGCGTCCGCGAACGCCTTGGCGTCGGTGCGGTCCGCCACCATGGGCGCCATCACCTCGAGGTACACGGGCAGCCCCTCGGCGGCCTTCGCCAGCGCGGTCAGCTGCGTCCGCAGCACGTCGGGGTGGTCCAGCAGCGTCCGCAGCCCCCGCACACCCAGCGCCGGGTTGGGTTCGTCGGCCGGAGTCAGGAAGTCGAGCGGCTTGTCCGCCCCAGCGTCCAGGACCCGCACGACGACCCGGCCCTCCGGGAACGCCTCGAGCACCTGGCGATAGGCCTCGATCTGCTTCTCCTCGCTCGGCGCGTTCTTGCTGTCGTCGAGGAAGAGGAATTCGGTACGGAACAGTCCGACGCCTTCTGCCCCGGCGTCCAGGGCAGCCGGCACGTCGGCCGGTCCGCCGACGTTCGCCAGCAAGGGCACCTTGTGGCCGTCGGCGGTCGCACCCGGCCCGCTCGAGGCGGCCAGCGCGGCCCTGCGCTCGGCGGCCGCCGCTTCGAGCCGTGCCTTCTTCTCGTCGCTGGGATTTACATGGACGTCGCCCGTGCTGCCGTCGACCGCGATCATCGTGCCCTCGGCGAGCTCGCCGGCGCCCGGCAGAGCCACGACGGCCGGCACCCCGAGCGCGCGGGCGAGAATCGCACTGTGACTCGTCGGCCCGCCCTCCTCGGTCACGAAGCCGAGCACCAGCGTCGGGTCCAGCAGCGCGGTGTCCGCCGGAGCCAGGTCCCGGGCGACGAGCACGTACGGCTCGTCGCTGTCGGGCACTCCGGGCATCGGAACGCCCAGCAGCCGGGCGACGATACGGTTGCGCACGTCGTCCAGGTCCGCCACGCGACCCGCCAGATACTCGCCGGCCCCGGCGAGCAGTTCACGGTAGGCGGCGAAGGCGTCGTACACGGCACGCTCGGCCGTGCTGCCCACGGCGATACGTCGGTCCACGTCGACCATCAGCTCGGGGTCCTGGGCCATCATGGCCTGCGCCTCGAGTACCGCCTGGGCCTCGCCCCCCGCCAGATTGCCGCGCGCCGTCAGGTCGGCCGCCACCGCCTCCACGGCCTTGCGGGCACGCCCCTGTTCGCGCTCCGCGTCCTGCGCCGGGTTCTGCTTGGCGGGCGGTTCGAGCACCGCCGTTCCCATGTGCCGAACCTCGCCGATCGCCACACCGTGGCTCACACCGACGCCTCGCAGCGTTGTCTCCATCTCACCCGTCTCCCATAGTGCGGCGGGCCCCGCCGCCGCGGTGGTTGTCCTGCGTGCCGTCGACCGGGACGGCGTCGGCGTCACTTCCAGGAAAACAGAGTGTCGCCGGCCCCGACCTCGCCGTCCTCGCGGAGATCGCCGAGGGAATCTGCCGTGGCTTCCAGGGCGACGACCGGGCACACGGGGGACTTCCCGGCCGCTTCCACCGCACTCGGGTCCCATCGCACGATGCCCTGCCCGCGCGTGACGCTGTCCCCCTTGTTCACGAGGAGCTCGAAGCCCTCGCCGTTGAGCTGGACGGTGTCGATCCCGAGATGGGTGAGCACGCCATGACCGTCGGCGTCGACGACGACGAAGGCGTGCGGGTGGAGGGAGACGATGACTCCGTCCACGGGCGCGACGGCCTCGGAGGGCTCGCGCAGCGGGTCGATCGCCATGCCCGGGCCGACCATGGCCCCGGCGAAGACCGGATCCGGCACCGCGGCCAGTCCGATGGCGCGTCCTGCAAGCGGGGACGTCACGGTGGTCATGGAGAACCTCCCGGGGTGGAGTTGTATGTATATGGGCCGTTACTGCCTGCCAGGACGGCGGACTGTGCAGCAGGGTATGTCACAGGGTGTACCGGTTCTGCACGAGAACAACCGATCGTGGTCTAGACCACTACCCTAGTCGATTTGCGGCGCCTCCGCGGCCCCGTGTACTGTCGTACTCCTGCTCAGGGTGAGCGAAGCGGTCAAACGCGCTCGCCGGGCAGCATCCAAACTTGTCAGATCCTTTCTCTGGATCATCTTCCGCATGTCTGCGGGACGGTGGTCAGGAGGCCGGAAAAACCCTGATAGAGTTTGGAACGCAAGACCGGAGGGAAGCGCCCGGAGGAAAGCCCGATAAGTTCGGGTGAGTACAAAGGAAGCGTCCGTTCCTTGAGAACTCAACAGCGTGCCAAAAATCAACGCCAGATATGTTGATACCCCGTCCCCGGCC
>NZ_JBICXC010000006.1:0-457430 GCF_043200075.1 Streptomyces sp. NPDC048481 | reverse complement strand
ATCACGATGGAATCCTTGCCACCGGAGAACAGCACCACCGGCCGCTCGAACTCCCCCGCCACCTCACGGAAGATGTGCACCGCCTCCGACTCCAGCGAGTCCAGGTGGCTCAGGGCGTACGGGCTGACCGTACCCTCCCCGGTCTGGGCGACGGTCGTCGTCATGCCAGTCCCCTCTCGCTGAGCAGGGCGTACACCGACGCCGCGGACTCCTGCACGGTCTGCTCCTGGGAGTCGATCCGAAGGTCGGGCTGCTCGGGAGCCTCGTAGGGGTCGTCGACCCCGGTGAGGCCGGTCAGCTCGCCCGCCGCCTGCTTGGCGTACAGGCCCTTCACGTCACGTACCGAGCACACCTCGACGGGGGTCGCCACATGCACCTCCAGGTAGGCGGTCCCGCTCTCCTGGTGGCGCTTGCGCACCGCCTCGCGGCTGTCGGCGTAGGGGGCGATCACCGGCACCAGCGCCTTCACGCCGTTGCGGGCGAGCAGTTCGGCCAGGAAGCCGATGCGCTGCACGTTGACGTGCCGGTCCTCGCGGCTGAAGCCGAGGCCCGCGGAGATGAACTCGCGGATCTCGTCGCCGTCGAGCACCTCGACGAGGTGGCCCTCCTCGCGCAGCCGGCCGGCCAGCTCGTACGCGATGGTGGTCTTGCCGGCGCTCGGCAGACCCGTGAGCCAGACGGTGGCTCCGGTCGTCACGTGGTTCTCCCGGTTCGTAGAAGTGGGGGTGGGGACGGGGGTGTTCGCGGGGTTCGTGGCCATGGGGTCAGTGCAGTCCGCACTCGGTCTTCGCCCGCCCCGCCCAGCGTCCGGCGCGCGCGTCCTCGCCTTCCAGGACGCGGCGGGTGCAGGGGGCGCACCCGACGGAGGTGTAGCCGTCCATCAGCAGGGGGTTGGTCAGCACGCCGTGCTCGGTGACGTAGGCGTCCACGTCGTCCTGGGTCCAGCGGGCGATGGGCGAGATCTTGACCTTCTGCCGCTTCTCGTCCCAGCCGACGACCGGGGTGTTCGCCCGGGTCGCCGACTCGTCGCGGCGCAGGCCGGTGGCCCATGCCTGGTAGTCCTTGAGCCCTTCCTCCAGCGGCTGCACCTTGCGCAGCTTGCAGCACAGGTCGGGGTCGCGGTCGTGGAGCCGGGGCCCGTACCGGGCGTCCTGCTCGGCGACGCTGTGGCGCGGGGTGAGGGTGATGACGTTGACGTCCATCACGGCCTCCACCGCGTCGCGGGTGCCGATGGTCTCGGGGAAGTGGTAGCCGGTGTCGAGGAAGACGACGTCGACGCCCTTGCGGACCCGGGACGCGAGGTGCGCCACCACGGCGTCCTCCATCGAGGACGTCACGCAGAACCGGGCGCCGAAGGTGTCCACCGCCCACTGGAGGATCTCCAGCGCGGAGGCGTCCTCCAGGTCGCGGCCCGCCTGCTCGGCCAGTTCCTTCAACTCGTCCGTCGTGCGGCTTTCCTGAGCGGTCGTCATATCCCGTCCCCTCCCGTGTCGGTGCGCTGAACGCCCCGGGCGAGCAGCCCGAGGAACTTCAGCTGGAAGGCGCGGTTGCAGGCCGCGCATTCCCAGGCGCCGTGTCCGCCCGCCGGGGCTTCGCTCGGCCGGAGGTCCTCGTCGCCGCAGTAGGGGCAGTAGAAGGGGGCTGCGCGCTCGCTCATGAGAGGGCCTCCTCGTCGGCGCGCGCGGCCCAGGCGGCGAAGCGCTCGCCGTCCTCGCGCTCGTCCTGGAACCGCTTCAGCACGCGCTCCACGTAGTCCGGCAGCTCGTCGGAGGTGACCTTCAGGCCCCGGACCTTGCGGCCGAACCCGGCCTCCAGTCCGAGCGCGCCGCCCAGGTGCACCTGGTAGCCCTCGACCTGGCGGCCCTGGTCGTCCAGGACCAGCTGGCCCTTGAGACCGATGTCCGCGACCTGGATACGGGCGCAGGCGTTCGGGCAGCCGTTGATGTTGATGGTGAGCGGTTCGTCGAACTCCGGGAGGCGGCGCTCCAGTTCGTCGATGAGCGCGGAACCGCGCTGCTTGGTCTCGACGATGGCGAGCTTGCAGTACTCGATGCCGGTGCACGCCATGGTGCCGCGCCGGAAGGTGGAGGGCCGGGTGGTGAGGTCCAGCGCCTCCAGCGCCTCGACCAGCGAGTCGACCTGCTCCTGCGCGACGTCGAGGACGATCATCTTCTGCTCGACTGTGGTGCGCACCCGTCCCGAGCCGTGCGCCTCGGCCAGCTCGGCGATCTTCGTCAGGGTGGCGCCGTCCACCCGGCCGACGCGCGGTGCGAAGCCGACGTAGTAGCGGCCGTCCTTCTGGCGGTGCACGCCGACGTGGTCGCGCCACCGCTCGACCGGCTGCTCCGGGGCGGGGCCGTCGACCAGCGCGCGCTGCAGGTACTCGTCCTCCAGTACCTGCCGGAACTTCTCCGGTCCCCAGTCGGCGACCAGGAACTTCAGACGGGCGCGGTTGCGCAGCCGCCGGTAGCCGTAGTCGCGGAAGATCGAGACGACGCCCTCGTGGACGTCCGCGACCTCGTCGACCGGAACCCAGGCGCCGAGCCGGACGCCGATCTTGGGGTTGGTGGACAGGCCGCCGCCCACCCAGACGTCGAAGCCGGGGCCGTGCTCGGGGTGGTGCACACCGACGAAGGCGACGTCGTTGATCTCGTGCGCCACGTCCAGCAGCGGGGAGCCGGAGACCGCGGTCTTGAACTTGCGGGGCAGGTTCGAGAAGGCGGGGTTGCCGATGACGCGGCGGTGGATCTCCTCGACGGCCGGCGTGCCGTCGACGATCTCGTCCTCGGCGATGCCGGCGACGGGCGAACCGAGGATGGTGCGGGGCGTGTCACCGCAGGCCTCGGTGGTGGACAGGCCGACCGCCTCCAGGCGGTTCCAGATCTCCGGCACGTCCTCGATGCGGATCCAGTGGTACTGGACGTTCTGCCGGTCGGTGATGTCGGCTGTGCCGCGCGCGAACTCCTGCGAGATCTCGCCGATCACGCGCAGCTGCTCGGTGGTCAGCCGCCCGCCGTCGATGCGCACGCGCAGCATGAAGAACTTGTCGTCCAGCTCCTCCGGCTCCAGGATCGCGGTCTTGCCGCCGTCGATCCCGGGCTTGCGCTGGGTGTAGAGGCCCCACCAGCGCATCCGGCCGCGCAGGTCGCTGGGGTCGATCGAGTCGAAGCCGCGCTTGGAGTAGATCGTCTCAATGCGTGTCCGCACGTTGAGACCGTCGTCGTCCTTCTTGACCTGTTCGTTCCCGTTGAGCGGTGTGAAGTGCCCCGCGGCCCACTGGCCCTCGCCGCGGTGACGGCTCACCTTGCGGCGGGGAGTCGCGGCGGCAGGGTTCTGCGGGGTGGCGGCCATGGGTGATACGTCCTTCAAGACAGGCGGGAAGCGGCTCTGACCTGCGCGTACGGGCGCACGGGAAAGCCTTGCGCATCGTTGCGCAGGCAGGAGGCTCTTGCGGAGAAGTCGGCGGTGCTGCGGCTCGTCAGCTCGCCGGACAGATGGCGCTGGACATGCGGCCGAGATCGACGTGTCGCCGACTCACCAAGGCGATTCCAGTTCCGGACATGGCGAAAGCGTGTCACGGCGATCTGGACACAGTCCAGCTTCGTCCGCGATGCGGACACCCTTGTCTCGATCTACGAGACAAGGGTGTCCTCGATCACATGGACCGCGCGTCCTCTTGTCCGCGCAGGTCACAACCGCTAAGGGGCGGCCGTTCAGGCCGGGAACGCCCCTGGCCACGGACCCGGCGCGGGCACCTCGGGCTGCTCCTCGACCTTGGTGTCGAACAGCTTGAAGCCGCGCCGCAGGTAGTTGTCCATCGCGTGCTCGCCGTCCAGGCTGCACGTGTGCAGCCACACCCGCTTGGTCTGCGGCAGTCCGGGCCAGCGCTCCGCGAGGTCCCACGCCCGCGCGGCGCCGTACGACAGCAGGCGACCGCCGATCCGCCGCCCGCGGAAGGCCGGGAGCAGCCCGAAGTAGACGATCTCCACGACGCCGTCGCCTTGCGGTTCCAGCTCGACGTACCCGGCCGGCGTGCCCCGGTCCTGGGCGACCCACGTCTCCACTCCCGGCCGCGCCAGGTGCTCCTGCCACTGCGCGTACGTCCAGCCCAGCCGGTCGATCCAGCGGATGTCCCCCCCGACGGACGCGTACAGGAAACGGCTGAACTCGGGGGAGGGGACCCCGGAGCGGACGATCCGCACGTCGCCCTCGGGCGCGGCGGCCGGGAGGAGGTCCGTCGGGTCCGTCTGCTCCAGGGACCAGGTGGTCACGGGGATGTTGGCCATGCCCGTCAGGGAATCATCTACTCCGTCGTTCTGTCGATCGAGGCCAGCGGCAGCGCGAACAGCGCTCGGCCCGACTGCGTCCAGACCTCGCCGGTCGCCTGCCAGTAGGAGAGGGACTCGGTCTGCGGGCTCCAGCAGTTGTGCGTCTTCGCCGATCCGCACACGGCGGCGCCGGAGCCGCTCCCCTTGTCGCCCTCCTCGCCGGCGTCCGCGGTCTGGCGCCACAGCGTCCCGTGGCGGTCGCGTGGACCGGCGGCGCGCGTCACGTACCACTGGTCGCGGTAGGCCAGCACGCCCCGCACGCCGGTCAGCTTCGTCTCGTACGCCTGCGAGGCGCGCACTCGCCCGGCCGTGTCCGTCGCGAGCAGCCCCGCGTGACCGGAGGCGGTGCTGAAGGGGTAGCGCCACAGCCGGGCTCCCCGGTCACCGTCGCCCAGGGTCCATTCGCCGGCGACCAGGCTGTCCGGCGCGGTGCTGCGGTCCAGGGCGACCGTCGCCGGGCGCGGCGCGCCGGAACCGCCGTCCAGCCGGTAGGAGCCGATGGCCGGCAGCACGAAGCGGCAGCCGTGGGCCGACCAGCCGCCCGGCACCCGGCCGACCGCGTCCCCGGCCACCGTGGCGCGCTGGACGCGGTTCATGTCGTAGACGTAGAGCGCGGCCCGGTCCCCGTCGTCGGCGGTGACCAGCAGCTTGTCCTGGTACCAGACCATCCCGGAGACGTGGGAGACCAGCCCCCGGTAGTCCCGCCCGCCGTCGACCGGGACGGCGAGCAGCGCCCAGGTGTAGGAGAGGTGCTTCGGGTCGCCCGCGTTCACGAAGCCGACGCGCGCCAGCCCCTGGCCGGACGTCGTCCCCTCGCTGCGCGACCAGCCGGAGAGGATCACCCGGTTCGTGCCCCAGACGCCGTCGTCGTCCGCGTCCCCCGACGTGGTGACCGCGCCCGGCCGCCATCCCCGCGTGTCGTCCGTGTTCCAGCAGTACGCGCGGGTGGCCGTGGGGGAGACCGGCAGGGCCCCGCGTTCGGCGGGCGAGCAGTCGGCCGCGTCCCGCAGGGTGCGGTCGGCGGCCCCCAGCACCGCCCCGACACCGACCGGTCGGCCCATTCCCGCGGCGAGCCGGTCGAGAGCGGCCCGCGGCACCAGGTCTTCCGTCAGCCGAAGGCCCGCGGTCCCGGCCGACGAGGCGATCGGCTTCAGGCGTCCCGGCCCGTCGTGGGTGATCGTCGCCTGGGAGACGCTGACGATGGTGGCGGCGGCGGTCAGCGCGAGGGCCGTTCCCGACAGGAACGCCCGCAGTGCCCTGCCCCGCCTACGCCGGCGATGTCGGCCGCGATGTCTCATTCGTCCTCCCGGAGCGGGCCAACTGCGCCTGATGATCCGTACGTTGACCGAGGAGCAGGTGGGGTGACCCGTAGAGGATGCTACGGCAGTGGACCGGGCCGGGGGACGAAGACCGCGCAAATATGCGGAAGACGTCATCGAAGGAGCGGCGGCGCGTCATCGCCGCCCCGGCGCCGACATGCGGTCGCGCACCACCGCGGGCGCGGTCGAATGGGGCAACAGGCCCCGCGGGTCGGCCGGAAGCAGCACCTCCACCTCGGCACCTTCGCAGAAACGATACGGCCGGTGGTCCAGGTATCCGCCCAGATACCGCCGCACCCGGGACATCTCGGCCCGCACCGTCACCGTCCGGGCCGGGTCGCCGAACAGGTCCTCCGCCAGTCCCGACGCGCTGCGGCCCTCGTGGTGCGCGGCCAGCAGGTACAGCAACTCGGCGTGCCGGGGACTGAGTTCCCGCGACCACGAACCCGCGTTCCCCGACACCGTCAGCGACCAGCGCCCGGGCCGGGCCAGGTCCAGCACGATCCGCGTCGCGTCGCGCGGCGCCGGCTCGGCGGCCTCGTCCACCGACCGCACCAGCCACCCGCCGGCCAGCGGCTCGACCGAGCACGCCCCGAACACCGGCAGCCACCGGCGGCCCGGCGACGGCGACTTGGGCAGCGCGATCCGGCTCGTGTACGGCATCCCGGTCACCGCCGCCGTCCAGCCGTCCGCGTCCACCGCCGCCGCCCGGCCGCCGAGCCGGGCCAGCACCGGCGCCGCCACCGCGCGCAGCCGCTCCAGCGCCCCCAGATGCCTCTCGCGCAGCCTGGCCTCGGCGAGCTTGGCCACCGAGTCGACCCAGGCGAGCGTGGCCGGGTGCATCGTCTCCAGCGGACCGCTGACGTCGACCACCCCGAGCAGCCGGCCGTTGCGCGGATCGGTGATCGGGGCGCCCGCACAGGTCCAGGCCGTGTGCGAGCGCACGAAGTGCTCGGCGGCGAATACCTGCACCGGCCGGCGCACCACCGCCGGCGTGCCCACGCCGTTGGTGCCGACCACCGCCTCGCCCCAGTCCGCGCCCAGTTCGAAGCCGAGCCCGTCGGCCTTGCGCAGCACCGGGTTGCAGCCCTCCCGCCACAGCACCCGGCCCTCCTCGTCGGCGACGACCATGATGTGGTGGGCCACGTCGGCGACCGACAGCAGCCCTTCCCGCAGCACCGGCAGCACCTCCCGCAACGGCGACTCCTCGCGCCGTCGCCGCACCTCGTCGGAGCTGAGCAGGCCGGAGCGGAAATCGTGTTCCGGGTCGACCCCGCTGCGCAGCATGCGCTCCCAGGACTGCTCGATCACCGGGCGCGGCGCCACGCGCGGCGGCCGGCCGGACAGCCGGGCGTCGCGCACCTCGTTGAGCATCCGTGCCGCCCGCGCGGCGTCGACGGCCGCGAGCTGCGGCACGTTCATCGGCATCACCACTGGGCCTCCCGGGGGCACGCAGGCCGACGACCGGATGTCACGAGCGCGCGCCGACGGTTTCCGGTCTCCGCTGAAGGCCCCCATCTTGCCGCCCGCGCGCGCCGGACGGGCCCAGTCCGGTCGACAACCCCCGACAAGTTGCAACCCCCTGCAACCCTGGTGGACGTCCCGCAACTGTTTGAAACTTGAGCCACGTCGTCCCGAGCGGCGATTCTGGCCTCGCAGGGCCATCGCGGCGGGGGTGGTGCCGTGTCGGCGCAGCACCACCCCCGCTTCCTGCTTCCGTCGGCGTTCCGCACGTTCGAGCAGGTCAGTGCGGGGGCCTCAGCGGCCGGGGGCCGTCACGGCCGGGGCGCGGCCCGTTCGACGACCGACGCCAGGTCCAGCGTGTGCGGCAGCGTCCCGAAGGCCGCGCCGCCGTCCCCGCCCAGCCGCGAGGCGCAGAACGCGTCGGCGACCTGCGGCGGCGCGAACCGCACGAGCAGCGCACCCTGGAGCACCAGTGCGAACCGCTCCGCCAGCCGCCGGGCCCGCCCCTCGGCGCCGTCCAGATCGGCCAGGTCGGTCAGCAGGGCCTTGATCGCCGCGTCCAGCCGGTGATCGGCCCCGCGTGCCAGAGCCACCTCCCGCAGATAGGCGTGCAGCGCCTGCGGCTCCCGTTGCAGGGCCCGCAGCACGTCCAGCGCCTGGACGTTGCCCGCGCCCTCCCACACCGAGTTCAGCGGCGACTCGCGCACCAGCCGGGGCATCCCCGACTCCTCGACGTACCCGTTGCCTCCCAGGCACTCCGACGCCTCGACCACCACGGGCGCGCACCGCTTGGTCACCCAGTACTTGGCCGCCGGCACCGCGATCCGCAGCAGCGCCCGCTCCTGCTCGCCGCCGTCGTCGTAGGCAGCCGCCAGCCGCAGCCCGAGGACCGTCGCCGCCTCCGACTCCACCGCCAGATCGGCCAGCACGTTGCGCATCAGCGGCTTGTCGACCAGCTTCCCGCCGAACGCCTCACGGTGGGTGCAGTGGTGGATCGCCTGCGCCACCGCCTGCCGCATCAGCCCGGCCGATCCGAGCACGCAGTCCACCCGGGTCGCCGCGACCATGTCGATGATGGTGCGCACCCCGCGCCCCTCCTCGCCGACCCGCCGCGCCCACGTCCCGTCGAACTCGACCTCGGCGGAGGCGTTGGACCGGTTGCCCAGCTTGTCCTTGAGCCGCTGGAGCCGGAAGACGTTGCGGGCGCCGTCCTCCAGCACCCGCGGGACCAGGAAGCACGTGAGCCCGCCGCCGCCCCGCGCGGACCCGGCCTGCGCCAGCACGAGGAACCCGTCCGACATCGGGGCCGAGCAGAACCACTTGTGCCCGGTCAGCTCGTACGTCCCCTCCTCGGCGAGCGCGGTGGCGACCGTCGTGTTCGCCCGGACGTCGCTGCCGCCCTGCTTCTCCGTCATCCCCATTCCGAACAGCGCACCGGCCTTCAGACGGGCCGGCCGCAGCTCACGGTCGTAGATCGCCGACGTCAGCCGGGGCTCCCACTCGGCGGCCAGCTCCGGGTCGGCGCGCAGCGCGGGCACCGCGGCATGGGTCATCGACAGCGGACAGCAGGTGCCCGCGTCGACCTGCGTCCACACCAGGAACCCGGCCGCCCGCCGCACATGCCCGCCCGGACGGTCCCAGGCGGCCGTGAGACGGGCCCCGACCCCCTTGCCGAGCAGCCGGTGCCAGGCCGGATGGAAGTCGACCTCGTCGATGCGGTGACCGTGGCGGTCGTGCGTGCGCAGTTCCGGCGGATTCCGGTCGGCCTGCGCCGCCCACTCCTGCACCTGAGCGGATCCGGCCGCCCGGCCGAGGGCCGACAACTCCCCGTGCGCCTCGTCGGCCGAACGCGGATCCAGGTGCCGTTCCACGGCCGCCACGAGCGCCCGGTCGGAGCCGTACACGTCGTAGCCGGTCAGGGGCGGGGGCTGGTTGGTCACGGTGTGCGTGCTGCCTGCCATGGTCCGAACCTACCCCCGGGTACGGCGGTCATGGCCGCCCGGAGCCCGCGCCGGGCTCCCCGACCCGGTGAAGCCGCCTCGCCGGAGGTGAGTGCGACCCCGAACGGCGGATACCTTTAGGGCGTGCAGCCAGCAAGTCAGTCACCCGAGCAACCCGGGAGCCCCGCCGGGCGTCTCCACCGGGCGCGCGCCCTGTACCGGAACGTCTCCAAGCGGCGGACCGCCTGGCTGCTGTTGAAGGACACCGTCAACTCCTGCGTCGAGTACCGCATCCTGGGGCTCGCCGCCGAGGCCGCCTTCTTCACCCTGCTGTCCGTGCCTCCGCTGCTGCTCAGCCTCATCGGCCTGCTCGGCTACGTCGACGACTGGACCGGCACCGACACCATCACCAGCCTGGAGACCAACCTCATCGAGGCCTCCCGCACGGTGCTGTCCGACAAGGGCGTGCGGCAGATCGCCCAGCCGATCCTCGACGACGTGCTGAAGGGCGGCCGCCCCGACGTCATCTCCATAGGCTTCCTGTTCGCCCTGTGGTCCGGATCGCGCGCGGTGAACGTCTTCATCGACACCATCACCGTGATGTACGGCCTGGACGGCGTGCGCGGCATCGTCAAGACGCGGCTGGTGGCGTTCCTGCTGTTCGTCGCCGCCCTGCTGATCGGCTCGGTCGCGCTGCCGCTGATGGTCGCGGGACCCGACGCGGTGGTGCGGATCGTGCCGTGGTCGACGACCGTCGTGCAGGTCCTGTACTGGCCGGTGGTGATCGTGCTGTCGGTGGCGTTCCTGACCACGCTCTACCACGTCTCCGTGCCCGTGCGCTCCCCGTGGATCGAGGACGTCCCCGGCGCGCTCGTCGCCCTCGCCATGTGGGTGCTGGGCAGCTTCCTGCTGCGGATCTACCTGACCAGCACGATCGAGGGCGCCACCATCTACGGCTCCCTCGCGGCCGCCGTCGCCGTCCTGCTGTGGATCGGCGTGTCCGCCTTCGCCGTGCTGGTGGGGGCCGCCGTCAACGCGGCCATCGACCGGGTCTGGCCGGCCGCCGCGACGGCCGCCGCCCGCGCCGCCAACGAGCGGCTGCGCCAGGAGGAGGCCGCGGAGTACGTCGCGCGCATGGCCGCGGTCCACACCCACGAGGACGACGACCCGGACGATCCCGACATGCCGTCCGAGTTCCCGGAGAGGTGGTCGCGCTTCCTCCCGCCGGAGGACGTGACGGGACGCTTCCGCGCCCACGTGAAGAACTCCTCGAAGGCGAACGGCGTCAACGGCGCGGACGGGGGAGAGGAAGAGGACGGGCCCCCGGAGAAGTGACCTTGCGAGGATTTGTGGACCTCAGGACGCACGCGGTCGGGCCGGAGGCCGCGGCACCGTGGCCCTGCCGCCCGCGGGCGTAACCTGGCACGCGTGTACCAGGAGCGGGCCTCCCGGCTGAGCGGGGCCGTCGTGTGGACGCACACTCCGTCGTCCCGGGCCGACGCGCTCCCCGTGCTGCCCGACGGCTGCATGGACCTGCTGTGGAACGAGGACGAGCTGCTCGTCGCGGGACCGGACACGCGGGCCCACCTCCCCGAAGGCCCCGCCGCCCGCTGGTCGGGCGTGCGCCTCTATCCCGGAACGGCGCCCGCGCTCCTCGGCGTGCCCGCCCGTGAACTGCTCGACCGCCGGGTGCCGCTGGCGGAGCTGTGGCCGGCGCGCGAGGTGCGGCGCCTGAGCGGCCGGATCGCCGCCGCACCGCATCCCGCGTCCGCTCTGGAGGCGCTGGCCCTGGAGCGTGCCCAGCCGCCCGGCACCGATCTGCGCACACTGGTCTCGGCCCTCGCCGCGGGCCGCTCCGTGGCGTCGACGGCGGACGAACTCGGGTTCGGCGCCCGCCAGTTGCACCGCCGCTCCCTGGCCGCCTTCGGTTACGGCCCCAAGACGCTGGCCCGGATCCTGCGGCTGCAAAGGGCTCTCGCACTGGCCCGGTCGGGCGTGCCGTACGCGCGGGCGGCGGTGGCATCCGGCTACGCGGACCAGGCCCACCTGTCACGCGACGTCCGGGAGTTCACCGGTCGCACGCTGGGAGAACTGCTGAGCCGGCAAGGGCGGCGCGGTCCGGACGGTCGCCCGCACGGATCGCCGTGACGGAACACCGGCGGCCGGGCGCGTGACCGGGCCGGCTTACGCGCCTTGTGAGGGAGCACTCGCGCGGTCCCGCTATCCGGGCAGCGGCGCGAACAGGTCGACGCCGTTGCCGTCCGGGTCGTGCACGACGGCGTACCGCTGGCCCCAGAAGGCGTCGAACGGCTTCAGCTCGCCGTGGTGGCCGGCGCCCACCAGGTCCGCGTAGACCGTGTCGACGTCGGCGGGCGAGTCGCAGCGCAGCACGAGAGAGGCGCGGCCGCCGCCGGACGGGCGCTGCCAGCGGGGATGGAACGAGCGGACGGTGTCCTCGGTGTCGAGCAGCAGCCGCAGCCCGCCGGGAAGCCCGGCCTCCGTGTGCGGTTCCCGCTCGGCGCCCTCGGGAAAGGCGAACCCGAGCCTGCGATAGAAGGAGACGGCGGCGGCCATGTCGGAGACGACCAGGCCGATGGCATCGAATCGTGCGTTCATGGGGCCACGGTAGGCAGGACCGGGGTGCGCGGGCTTGAAGGAAACGGACACGTCGTGCCGTCCGCGGAGCACTGGGCGGCGGATCCCTGTCCCCATAGGGTCGGGCTGCATGACCGCTCGGCTGCTCGTGTACACCCGCACCGCCGACTACCGCCACGACTCCATCCCGGCCGCCGTCGCCGCCGTACGGGCCCTGGAGGGGTTCGCCGTCGACCACACCGAGGAGCCCGCGGCCCTCGAAGCCCCCCTCGACGGGTACGCGGCCGTCGTCTTCCTGTCGACCAGCGGCGAGGTGCTGACCCCGGCCGGACGGGAGCGGCTCGCCGGATACGTCGAGGCCGGCGGCGGCTTCGCCGGGGTGCACGCGGCGGCCTGCACCGAGGACGACTGGCCGTACTACGGCGAGCTCCTGGGCGCGCGGTTCGCCCGCCACCCCGAGTACCAGCCGGGCAGGGCGGTCGTCGAGGACCACGAGCACCCCGCGACCCGCCCGCTGCCGCCCGTCTGGAGCCTCACCGACGAGTGGTACGACTTCCGGAGCAATCCGCGCGAGCGGGTACGCGTCCTGGCCGTCGCCGACGAGTCGTCGTACGAAGGCGGGGGGATGGGGGCCGACCATCCGCTGGTGTGGTGCCGTGACCAGGGACGGGGACGCGTCTTCTACACGGCGCTCGGGCACGCCGCCGACGCCTACCGGGACCCCCGCTTCCTCGCCCACCTGCGGGGCGGGCTGCGGTGGGCGGCCGGCGTCGAGCGGTGACAAGTGACGTTTCTCCGGTGAACCGCTTGCGCCATCGGGGTGACCGGGGCCGCACGGCGGACGGTGTCCGCGAGAGCGTCGGGATCCTCTGTCCCGGAAGCCTGTTCCGAGACGCCCTTGCGGAAAGAGGTTCCGCAAGGGGACATCCAGGAGGAGCACTGCCGTGACCTACGGGACCAAGCTGCGGGAGCGTATCGCCGGCCCCGGGACGCATCCGCTGATCGGCGTGTACGACATGTACTCGGCGTCGATCGCGGCACAGCACTACGACGGGATGTTCGTCTCCGGGTTCGGATTCGCGGCCTCCTACTACGGGCTGCCCGACATCGGCTTCATCGCCTGGCCGGACATGATGGCGTTCGTCCAGCGGCTGCGGGGCGCGTTCCCGCGGCACGACCTGCTCGTGGACATCGACGACGGCTACGTCGACCCCGAGGTCGCCTGTCACGTGGTGGAGGGGCTGGAACGCATCGGCGCCTCCGGCGTCGTCCTGGAGGACCAGAAACGGCCGCGCCGCTGCGGACACGCGGACGGCAAGCAGGTGCTGCCGCTGCACGAGTACCTCGCCAAGCTGGACATGGTGCTGGCGACCCGGGCGGACCTGGTCGTCGTCGCCCGCACGGACGCCACCGACGAGAAGGACATCCTGCGCCGCGCCGAGGCGCTCGCCGCCACCGACGCGGACGTCGTCCTGGTCGACGGCGTCCGCAGCGTGGAGTGGATCCGCCGGATCCGCGCCGTGACCGGCGGCAAGCCGCTGCTGTTCAACCAGATCGCCGGCGGCAAGTCGCCCCGCCTCTCCCTCGGCGAACTGTCCGACCTCGGCGTGGACGTGGCGATCTACAGCACCCCCTGTCTGTTCGCCGCGCACGAGGCGATGCATTCGGCCCTCGCGGACCTCAAGCGCACGGACGGGCGGCTGCCCGCGCCGGACGCGGCGAACGGGGTCGGAGTGGCGACCGCGACCCGCCTCCTGGAGGGCAACATCGCGCACCGCCGCCCGGCGGCGGCGCATCCCGGCCCCGCCCCGCGGCAGGAGGCGGCGGCCGGGCGTACGGCGCAGGAACCGGAGGCAGCGGTGACGGCGCACCCGTGACCCGCCGGTGCGCTCTCCCGCGCCGGTGGTGAAAGGAGAGCGAGAGCGGAGTGAGAGGCGAGGGGGAGGCCGGAAGGGGACGCGCAGCAGGGGAGCGTCCGCGGGGCGTCAGGTCCGCGGCGGCGCCGTGCTGGAGCGCTGCACCAGCCGCGTGGACAGCTCGGTGCGCGTGCCCTCCGGCCGCTCCCCGTCCATCATCCGCACCAGCGTGCGCAGCGCCGTGGCCGCCGTCTCCGCCAGCGGCTGACGGACCGTGGTCAGAGCGGGGGTGGTCCAGCGGGACTCGGGCAGGTCGTCGAAGCCGACCACGCTGATGTCGTCCGGTATCCGCAACCCCCGCTCCGCCAGGGCACGGTAGACGCCCAGGGCCATGCGGTCGGAGCAGACGAACACGGCCGTCGGCGGCGCGGGCAGGTCCAGCAGCTCGCGCATGCGCCGGCACGCGAGGGTCTCGTCGAAGCCGCCGTCGCGCAGGTACCCGGGGTCCTGTGCGACGCCCGCCGAGGCGAGGGCGGAGCGGTAACCGGCCACGCGGGCGCCGCTGCACATCCTGCGCCTCGGACCGGCGATCACCGCGATGCGTTCGTGCCCGAGGGCCAGCAGATGTTCCGTCGCCGTCACCCCGCCCTGCCAGTTCGCCGCGCCCACGGACATCACCCCGGCCGGGGGCTCCAGGACCGGGTCGATCATCACGAACGGGATGCGGTGCTGCGCCAGCCACGTGTACTGGGACTGCGTCAACTCCGCTACGTCGAACAGGACTCCGGCCGAACCGCGCACGGCCAGCCGGTCCAGCCAGCCCCGTTGCGGGTGCCCGGCGCGGGTGCGGGAGAGCGCGGCGGAGACGACCAGATCCAGACCGGCCTCGTACGCCGCCTCCTCGACGCCGCGCAGGACCGCGCCCGACCGGGAACTGTCCAGCGCGTGCACGACGAGATCCACCTGCCGGGGCGGCCTGGACGCGTCGAACCGGGGTCTGCGCACGTAGCCGAGCCGGTTCAGCGCCTCCGTGACCCGGCGCCGCGTCTCGGGAGCCACGTCCTCGCGCCCGTTGACCACCTTGGAGGCGGTCGGGACGGACACTCCCGCCTCTCGGGCCACGACCGCCAGGGTCGGCCCGGCCGTCGCGCCCGCACCCGCCGTGCGCACCATCGGGAACCACCTCTCCGGCCCGCCCGAGGGCCAGCGAAAGTTCGACCAGTGCTGCGAGGGGCCGGCGCCGGAGCCCGACCGCCCGCAGAAAGCGCTTGCTATCCTAGGTGTGCCCCAGTGCGGGCGGGAAGACGCGCGGTGACGCGGGATCATGAACCGCCGGCCCGGCGGCCCGCACGGCCGGGAACGGCGGCCGGAAGGGGTGCGGACGGGGCCCGGACGACCGGGCCGGGGCGGGGCGGCGGCCGGGGCGGGGGACGGGTGGCGTGCGCGCGGGCTGTGGAGGCGGTGGTGTGCGGTGGCCCGGCAAAGGCTCCGGTGAGCGTGAGCTTGTGCCGGGCGTCGCGCGGGGTGGGCGGTCGGGTGGCCGCCGCGAGGTTCAGGCCACCTTCGCGAGGTCGGCGTGGCGGACCTCGTGGGCGAGGGGCAGCCCGTCGGCCAGCCGTTCCAGCTCCTCCACGACGATGCGGCCGAGCCGCTCCAGCTCGTTGCCGAGGGATCCGGCGATGTGCGGGGTCAGGAAGACGTTCGGCAGGTCGTAGAGCGGGGAGTCGGCCGGCAGCGGCTCCGGGTCGGTGACGTCCAGCACCGCGTGCAGCCGGCCCGCGACCAGCTCGTCGGTGAGGGCGACGTGGTCCACCAGGGCGCCCCGGGACGTGTTGACGAGCATGCCGCCGTCGCGCACGAGGGCGAGGCGGGCGCGGTCGAGCAGGTGACGGGTCTCGGGGATGTCCGGCGCGTGCAGGCTGACGATGTCGCTGTGCCGCAGGAGATCCTCCAGGGAGACCGCCCTCGCGCCGAGTCCGGCGGCCTCGGCCTCGTCCACGTAGGGGTCGTGGAGGAGGACGTCGAAGTCGAAGGGGCGCAGCAGTTCCAGCAGCCGCCGGCCCACCCGCGACGCGCCGATGACGCCGACCACGCGGCCGAGATTGCCCGTGCCGGCGGTCTCGGCGGGGGTCGGCTGGGCGTGGGTGCGGCGGAACCGCTCGCGGTGGGCGAAGGCGTCCTTCCCGGCCAGCAGGATCATCGCGAGGGTGTACTCGGCCACCGGGACGGCGTTGCCGGTGACCGCGCTGGAGACGGCCACCCCCCGCTCCCACAGCGCCTCGCCGACCAGTGAGCGCACCGAGCCCGCGGCGTGGAGCACCGCGCGCAGCCGGGGGGCCGCGGCGGCGGCGTCCTCGTCGAGACGGGGGCAGCCCCAGCCGGTGATCAGGACCTCCGCGCCGGCCAGGGCCGCCGCGGCCGCCGGGTCGGAGAGGTCGTCGACGACGAGCGCGGTGTCGATCTCGGCCGTGCGGCGCAGCCGGGCCATGAGCGGCTCCGGGAACAGCAGGGGCAGGTGCACCGGATCCATGGCGAACACGGCCCTCGGCAAGGAGGCGCTGGGCATGTCTCTCCCGGGATGCCTGGAAACTGCGGGGGAAGCGCCGTAGGAAGCGCTTTCTGCGACTCGCTCCCACCGTAAGTCCGCGCCGCGGCCACGGTCAATCGGTCGGGTGGGGGCGGGTTCGGGTCGAGCAGGTCGTGGCCGTGGCGGCCGTGACCTGCCGCCGTCGCGGTCGCGGCCCGCACGCCCCGTGTGCCGATGAACCCGAACAGCCCTCCCGCGGGGGCGAGCGCCGGAATACCCGGCGTGGGTGTGGTGCTCTGTTGTTACCGGTGCGTGAGAGCGCGGCGAAGGGCTGGTGAGCAGGTGGCGGCAGACCGGACGAACCCTGTGGACGACGCCTTCGGGGCGTCGTCCGCCCGTCCCGTGGTCCGGACCCCCTACGGGGCCGTCCGCGGGCGAGAAGAGAACGGCGTCGCCGCCTTCCGGGGGATCCCCTACGCGGCGCCGCCCTTCGGGCCGCTCCGGTTCAGGCCGCCCGTCCCGCCCGAGCGCTGGGACGGCACGCGCGACGCGGGGGACTTCGGACCGACGCCGCCGAAACCCCCGTACTCCGAGGCCTTCGCCCGGTACCTGTCCGACCCCGTCATCGCGGGCGACGACTGCCTCAACCTCAACGTCTGGACGCCGGACCCCTCCCCGAGCGCCCGCCTGCCCGTGCTCGTATGGCTGCACGGCGGCGCCCTGACCAGGGGCTCTTCGGCGGTTCCGGTGTACGACGGAGGGAGGTTCGCCCGCGACGGCATCGTCTTCGTGTCGATCAACTACCGGCTCGGCGTCGAGGGCTACGGACTCTTCCCCGACGCCCCCGCCAACCCCGGGCTGCGCGATCAGCTCGCCGCCCTGGAATGGGTCCACCGGGCGATCGGGGCCTTCGGCGGCGACCCCGGCCGCGTCACGCTGGCCGGCCAGTCGGCAGGCGCCATCAGCGTGGGCGCACTGATCGCCGCTCCGCAGGCCCAGGGACTCTTCCGGCGGGCCGTCCTCCAGAGCGGCCCCCCGGAGGCCTTCGAGCGGGACAAGGTGCGGCGCATGGTGCGCCGCATGGCCAACCGGCTGAAGATCCCCGCCACCGCCGAGGCCTTCGCCGGCGTCGACCGCGACCTGCTGCTGCGAACCCAGGCCGAGGTCGGCAGGCTGAGCAGCCCGGTACTGGGCGGCCCCGCCTTCGGCATCGTGGTCGACGGCGACCTCGTCCCGCGCGACCCCCTGCGGGCCCTCGTCGACGCAGACGCGGCCCGCGGCGCCGACCTGCTCGTGGGCTGGACCCGCGACGAGTACCGGCTCTGGCTCGCGCCGGGCGGCCTGGTGGAGCGCGTCGACCGGATGGGTCCCGTCGCTCTCGCCGGAGCCATGGCCCGCTGCCACTGCGGCCCTGAGGTGCCCCGCGGCTACCGAGCCCTGCGCCCGGAGGCGGGCACCGCCGAACTCGTCGGCCAGATGGTCACCGACAAACTGCTGCGGCTGCCGCTGCGGCAACTCGCCGACGCCCGGCCCGGGACGTCCTACGTGTACGAGTTCGCCTGGCCCTCGCTGCGCCCCGGACTCGGCGCCTGCCATGCGCTGGAACTCGGCTTCGTCTTCGACACCGGAGAGACGCCCGAGTCCGCGAAGCTCGCCGGCGACGGAGCGCCGCAGGCGCTCGCCGACACGATGCACGAGGCGTGGACCCGGTTCGTGCGCACGGGCAGCCCGGGCTGGGAGGCCTGGGACGCCACGCATCCGGTGCGCGTCTTCGGCGAGACCCGTGAGGCGGGCGTGACGGGCGTGCGTGAGATCGGCGGGACCGGTGACGCGGGTGTGGGCGTGGCCGGCGGGGTGCGGGAAGGGCTCGGCGTGTTCGACGCGGTGGCGCGCGAGACCGACGGCGGGGGCGCGACGGCGGCCGACGGGGGTGGTGAGGCGGTGGGCGAGGGCGCCGGGGAGCCGGCCGGCGGCCCACGCACCGGGCGCGGCGACCTCCCGGCCACCGGGGAAGCCGTCGCCTACACCGCGTACGGGCTGCGGGACCGTGAGCTGGCGCTGTGGACGGCGGCCGAGACGCAAGCACCGGCCCCGGAGGGGCCCGTCGAGGCGACGCCGACGCGGGACCCGGCGCCCGGGAAGGCCGCACGCCGCGCGGAGCTGAGATCGGCGGTGCGCCGACTGCGCCGGGCCGGAGGCATACGAGGACGCTGAGCGTACGGGGCGGGCGGCCGCCCGGTGCGGAAACCGGCCGCCCGGCGGAGTCGGCCGTCGGCGGGCGGCGCGCCTTCGCCGGAGTGACGTCGTGGAGCGCCCGCTGCGCCCGGCCGGTCTACGCGGCGGACAACGTCTCGGCGATCGACGCGATCGCGCCGGGGCCGACGCGGCAGCAGCCGCCGATGAGGCGGGCCCCCGACTCCCGCCAGCCCAGCACCTGTTCCGGAAGGAAGGAGGAGCGGCCGTTCCAGGCCCGGGCCTTTGCGTCCCAGGCTTCGCCGCTGTTCGGGTAGACGACGACGGGCTTGCCCGTCACCCGGGCCGCGGTCGCCACGGCGGCGTCGACGTCCTCGGGCGCGCAGCAGTTCACACCGACCGCGATCACCTCGTCCGCGTCGGCCGCCAGGGCGAACGCCTCCTCCAGCGGCTGCCCCGCGCGTGTGCGGTCTGCGGCGATCGAGTACGAGAGCCAGGCCGGCACGCCGAGTCCGCGCACCGCGCGCAGCAGGGCCTCGGCCTCGTCGGTGTCGGGAACCGTCTCCAGCGCGAACACGTCGGGCGCGGCGCCGGCCAGCACCTCGAGACGGGGGCGGTGGAAACGCTCCAGTTCCTGGACGCTCAGGCCGTAGCGTCCCCGGTACTCGGAGCCGTCCGCGAGCATCGCGCCGTACGGTCCGACCGACGCGGCCACCCACAGCGGACGCGTGACCCCGCCGTCCACTGCCCGCCGGGCCGCCTCCCGGGCCAGTTCCACGCTCAGCGTGAGCAGCCGGGCCGCCTCGTCGCGGTCGATGCCGCGCTTCGCGAAACCCTCGAACGTGGCCTGGTAACTGGAGGTGATCGCCACGTCCGCGCCGGCCTCGAAGTAGGCGAGATGCGCCTCGACGACGGCTTCGGGCTGTTCGGCGAGCAGCCGTGCCGACCACAGCTCGTCGCTCAGGTCGTGCCCGGCGGACTCCAGCTGGTTCGACATGCCGCCGTCGAGGACGACGGTCGCGGCGGTGAGCGCCGCGGCGAGGGAGGTCTCGGCGAGGGGGGAGGGGGTGTCGCTGGTCATGCCACGACGCTAGTCGAACGGGCGGGGCACAGCCCGATGTGTCCAGTGCGTGAGCAGCACGACCACATGATGGACGGACAGGGGCGGGGGCCGCGCGGCCGGGGGCCGGCGCGCGGCTTCGGTCCGCCGGGTCTACCGCCTCGGTGCGGAGTGCCGGCCGCCCCTGCCGCGCGGTGCGCTCCGTGAGCGCCTGGTCTTCGGGACCAGCAGCGCCCCGAGCAGTCCGGCCGACAGGACGTACGGCCACCATCCGAACGCTGAGGAACCGCCCGCGCCGGCGCCGTGCGCCTCGGCCGTCACCGCTCCCTGCGGCCCCCGCCCGTCCCCGGCCGCCGGCGGGGTCGCGGCCGTCGCCGTCAGGACGACGTCGTTGCCGTCGCCGCCCCTGTAGGTGATCCGGTAGACGGTGTCGTGGAGTCTCACCTCGGCTCCCTCGCGCAGGCCGTCGAAGGTGCCGCTCACGGGTGTGCCTCCGGCGTGCTCCAGGACGGTGACGGCGGGCAGCGGGTCGCGGCCCGCCGTTCCGGAGGCCTTGCCGGGAGCGGCCGCGGTGCGCCCTGGGGCGGCGGCGCTGCCCGACGGGGCGCCGGAACCGGTCCCCGTGGGGGCGGTCCGTGCGCCGGACAGGTCGAGGCCGCCGGCCAGGGTGACCTTGCCCGACACCTTCAAGGGGGCCGACGTCAGCACCAGTTGGCCCTCGGCGCGCTGGGTGTAGGCGCCGGACACCGTCAGGCCGCCGGTGACGACGCCCTCGTTCGTCACGGCGCCGCGTACGGTTCCCCTGCCGCTCAGCGTGCTCGTCACCCGCAGGGCCGAGCCGCCGGTGTCGAGCCGTGCCGCAGCGGACGTCAGCCGGACGGCCCTGCTGTTGGCCAGCGTCGCCCCGTCGGCGAGCGCGAGGGTTCCGCGTTCGACGGTGGTCGTCCCGGTGTAGGTCACCGCGGATCCCGTGAGGGTCGTCGTCGCGGCCCCGGACTGCACGAGCGAGCCGCCGCCGCCGACGCGGGACAGGGAGACCGCCTTCTTCGCGTTGTGCACGACGAGCGTCCCGTCGTTCACGATCCGCCGCCGGTCGGTCCCGGTGAGGAGGGAGCCGTCCCCGCGCGCCGACCCCAGGCGCAGGACCGCCCCCTTCTGCACGGTCGTCGAGCCGTCGTAGTACTGCGCGGCGGCGAAGGTGACGTCGTTGCCCTTGGTCCCCGCGATGACGACGTCGCCCGCGCCCGGCGCGGCCAGCGTGTCGTGGTACCTGCCGCCGCCGATCGGCGCCCCCAGCGTGACCGGCCCGTCGTAGTCGAACGTCAGCAGCGACCGGCGTCCGGAGGCCTCGTGCAGGTTGATGTAGACGGTGTCCCGGGTGCCCGGCATGAAGATGTCGTGCGTGGTGCCGTCGCCCCACCGCACGTCCGCGCCCTCGATGTTCGTGCCGCGCTTGTTCAACTGGTGGGGTATCGCACGCCAGTTGAGGCCCGGGTCGCTGAGCGCGGGCGCGGTGTCGCCGCCCCGGTCGCTGTAGCTGTACTGGCCGGTGAGGACGACCTTGCTGCCGGGCCGGGTGTGGACGTTGACGTCGCTGCCGTACTGCCGTTGGTAGAAGTTCTGGCGCAGGGTGACCGTCTGGTGCAGCGGGGTGTCGATGATCCAGGAGCCCTGGTTGAGGATCGCCCGGGCGTGCGGCAGCGACACCGGGTACTCGGGCCGGCCGACCGCCATGCCGGTGCCGTTGTCGATGACCCCGGAGAACGGGTGGGCGCCGGCCAGGTCGAGGGTGCCCCACATGTTGCGGGGCTGGGTGACCAGGCCCGAGCCGCTGATGGTGCCGATGTTGAACGTGCGGGTCAGCGACAGGCGGAGCGTGCCGTCGACGCGGATGTTCAGCTGGTTGAGCCGGTAGCCGGGAGTGTCGTAGGGGAAGTGCCCGATCAGCCCGGTGGCCCCGCCGACGCCGTACTGCAAGGTCGTCCCGCGTTCCACCGTGATCGCCGGCGGGTCGGGGGCGCCGACCGTGGTGTACGGGTGGTTGCCGCCCTGCGTGCGCACCACCTGCCGCCGGCGCGCGGCGGGCAGGGTGAAGTCGCTGTCCTTGCTCAGCACGAGCGTCCCCCCGCCCCGGACGGTGAGCGTTCCCTGGCCGCGGAACACGCCGCTGTACGTCGTCGTCCCGGCGGGCACGGTCACCGCGGAGTCGCCGGCGAGCGTCACGTCCCGGTCGGCCAGCACGTCGGCGGTGACATCGCGGACGCCCGCGGCGACGGCGGGAGGGGCTACGGCGAGGAGGGCCGCGACGGCTGCGAGGGCGCCGGCGGCCGCGGTCGAGGTGTGAAGAGGGCTGCGCACACCTGGGAGACGCGCCACGGCGGGTCGGATAACAGAAATCTTTCTACTCGGTCGCGGCGGCCGCTTTGCGCGCCCCGGAAAACCACCGTCCGGCCGGAAAATTCCGGAAAGGGCTTTCTGCCAAGTCCTGTCGGACCCGTTGACCTGCTCGTAACGCGCCCTTACCTTTTCGGCGTTCGTCATTCCACATGCCGTTCGCAGTTCCGAACGCACCCCTCTCTCGAGGGGCAACCGCTTACCCCGCGAACCGTCCGCGGCCCGGCATCGCCGGACCGGACGCCGGCGGCCTCCGAGTGATCCCCCCACCCGCCACCCCCTGCCCCCACCCCCCTCACCCCCACCGCCATCCCCCCCACCGCGACCCTCTGAAGGAGAGTGCGTGAGATGAGACGTGCGTACACGGCCCTGCTGGCCCTCTGCCTGGCGCTGATCGGCGCCTTCGTCACCGCGGGACCCGCCCAGGCGGCGCCCGTGACGATCGCCAACGGCGTCCAGTTCACCGACACTTCGGGTGATCCGGTGCACGCCCACGGCGGAGGCGTCCTCAAAGTCGGCTCCTACTACTACTGGTTCGGCGAGGACCGCAACGCCGACAACACCTTCCGGTACGTGGACGCCTACCGCTCCACCGACCTGAAGAACTGGGAGTTCCGCAACCACGTCCTCACCCGGTCGAGCGCCTCGGAGCTGGCCACCGCCAACATCGAGCGGCCGAAGGTGATGTACAACGCCGCCACCGGCAAGTTCGTGATGTGGATGCACAAGGAGAACGGCGTCGACTACAGCGAGGCCCGGGCGGCCGTCGCCGTGTCGGACACCGTCGACGGGAACTACAGCTGGCAGGGCAGCTTCCGCCCGCTCGGCCAGCACATGTCCCGGGACATCACGGTCTTCGTGGACACCGACGGAGCCGGCTACATGATCTCGGCCGCACGCGAGAACTACGACCTTCAGATCTACCGGCTGACGGCCGACTACACCGGCATCGCGAGTCTGGTCGCCGACCCCTGGCACGGCGGGCACCGGGAGGCGCCGGCCCTGTTCAAGCGCAACGGCGTCTACTTCATGCTCACCTCGGCCGCCACCGGCTGGAACCCCAACCAGCAGCAGTACGCCACGGCGACCTCCCTCGCCGGCCCCTGGACGGCCATGAAGGACGTCGGGGACGCGACCGCGTACGGCTCGCAGACCGCGTACGTCCTGCCCGTCCAGGGCGGCTCGGGCACCTCCTACCTCTACCTGGGCGACCGCTGGGGCAACTCCTTCGGCGGCACCGTCAACGACTCCCGCTACGTCTGGCTGCCGCTCGCGTTCCCCACGTCGACCTCGATGTCGATGTCGTGGACCCCCGAGATCACCGTCGACACGGCCGCGGGAACGGTCACCGGCACGAGCGCCGTGTACAACACGCTCGTCGCCCGGCACAGCGGCAGGTGCGCGGACGTCACCAGCCAGTCCCTGCGGGCGGGGGCCCAGATCAAGCAGTACGACTGCAACGGCGGCAACAACCAGAGGTACTGGTTCAAGCCCGTAGGCGGCGGCTACTACCAGTTGGTCGTCAGGAACAGCTCCCTGTGCGTGCAGGAGAACGCGGGCACCGTCACCCAGGAGGACTGCGGCGCGGCCGTCACCGCCCAGCAGTGGTCGCCGGTGACGTCCGGCGGCTATGTGAACCTCACGTCCCGCGCCACCGGAAAGTGCCTGGACGTGAACGGCGCGTCCACCGCCAACGGGGCCGCCGTCATCACGTACGCGTGCAACGGGGGCGCCAACCAGCAATGGACGCGCGGCACATGAGACCGGGGCCCACGGGCTCACGACGTGACGGCGTCACGGGCTCACGGGCTCACGGGATTGTGGACGGCGTCGTCAGTCCAGCAGGTCGAGGGCGTCGATCGCGGTGCCCGCGCTGAGATAGGCGGCCGCCCCCGAACCGCTCACCACGTTGATCCTCAGCACGTTGTACCGGCCGGTGTCCGTGAGCCACGCACTCGCCGGGACGCTGTAGGTGAACGTGTGGTTGTTCCCCCGGTAGGACCCGTTCGTCAGGGACCGGGTGGTCGGCTGGGCGGGCGGGGAGGGGACCGGCGAGGTCCACGTGTCGTTGACGACGACCTGCGGCCGGCCGTTGGCGTAGGCCGTCGTCACGCCGATGCGCAATGTGTGCGCGGCGGCGGCCTGGGCCGCGGTCAGCCGGAAGTACACCAGCAGACCGCTGTTGACGTCCTTCCAGAGGTAGCAGGGGAAGGACGAGGTCTCGCTGCCGCTGCCGATCACGACATTGCCGGTCCAGGGAGCGGCCCGTACGTCCGAGGGGTGCGCGTACGTCATCAGGTCGGCGTTCTTGAAGCCGCTCGGCGTGCCCGTCCAGTCGTTGACGCGCCAGACGGCGCGCGCGTTGCTCGGGTCGTTCGACGACGGGACGGCGATGGAGTTCAGGGTGGTCGTCGCGCCGGCGGACACGGTCACCTGTGTGCTGTACACGGCCAGCTCGCTCTTGTGGACGGTGAGCGTGTACGTCCCCGGCAGCACCCCGGCGATCGAGAACCAGCCGTCCGAGGCGCGTGCAGGACCCCAGTACTGAGCGGCCGAGTTGGCAAGGCCCACCGTGTACGGATACGCCGGGTCGCGGCCGGTGATGCCGACGCCCGCGACCCGGCCGCGCCCGCTGGCGCCGACGTAGCCGGAGATGCCGAGCGAGTCGGCCCAGGGCGTGGTCAGGTTCCGGGAGAAGAGCGCGGAGGACGGCGCGCCGCCGTCCGTGAAGGCGATCACGTAGGGGCCCTGGAGCCCGAAACGCTGCTCCTCGGTCTGGTTCTGGCCGTAGTAGAGGATCTCGTACAACCCGCCGCCGTCGGCGCTCTGGTGGCGCAGGAGGGAACGGTAGAACGGGCCGCCGGAGGCCTTCTCGTGGTTGCTGCGCACCATCCACAGGCCGACGCCGCCGCTCGCCCAGCCGACGTGGTCGTAGTCCATGACCCGCAGCCGGGAGTAGTGCTTGGAGCGGGTCTGGCCGTCCGGCTCGGCGAAGACGTCGGAGGCCTCGACGGTGCTGGTCGTGTAGGTGTACGAGTCGGGCTCGTCGTTCAGGAACAAGCCCGCCCCGACCCGCAGGATGTACCGGGTCGCGGAGACGGACGCGTCGGCCTTGTGGGTCCACAGGTAGACGTTGTTCTCACCGCTGCGGGCCGCGTAGTAGTGCTTGAGCGTGCCGTGCGTGACCGAGACCAGGATCGTCGCCCCGGACTGGGAGATCCTCACCGTGGAGCTGCCGAGGCCCGACTCGATGTGCGAGTTCTTGCCCCCGTAGCCCTGGTACTCGACGCCCCGGTGGACGAGCGAGGTGAGGTCGCCGGTGGTCTTGCTGACCTTGAAGACCAGCGCGGCGCCGGTGTCGACGACGTAGTCCGCGCCGTCGTCGGTGTAGCCGAACGACGCCGCGGCGGCCGGGACGGCGAGCGGCCCGGCGAGCGCGGCCGAGCCGGCGGCGCGGGTGCCTGAGAGGGTGACAGTTGAATCGATTTTGCGAAAGGGCTTTCACGCCTGCGATGTCGGTGATCGTGGGAATACCTGTCGAGGTCTAGAAAGCGCTTGCCGAAGGCGGTACCGTCCTGCCGCCACCCCCTGTCCCCCAACGGAGGAGCCGCACGTGAGACGTTTCACCCCGGCCGTACTGGCGGCGCTGGCCCTGACGGCCGGTCCGACGTCCGTCCCCGCGTCCGCCCGCACCGGTCCGGCGTCCCTCCCCGCCTCCGCCCACACCGGCCGGGCGCCCCTCGGCATCGACCACTGCACCGCCACCGCGTGCCACTTCGACGTCCCGCCCGGCTCCTACGACGTGCGGGTCGTCCTCGGCGGCGCCGCCGCGTCGAGCACCGCCGTCACCGCGGAGACCCGGCGCGCCGTGCTGCCCGAGACCGCCGTCCCCGCCGGCGCCCGCACCGCGCGCACCTTCACGGTCGACGTCCGTACCCCCGAGGGCGAACCGACGGGCCCGGACGGCGCCCCCGGACTGGACCTGGCGCTCGGCGGCGCCGCGCCCGCACTGGCCGACGTCAGGGTCACTCCCGCCCGGCACGCGCGGCGGATCTTCCTGGTCGGCGACTCCACCGTGTGCGACCAGCCCGCGGAGCCGTACACCGGCTGGGGCCAGCAACTGCCGCAGTACCTGCGCAAGGGCGTCTCGGTCGCCAACTACGCCGATTCCGGGGAGAGTACGGTCACCTATCTGGGGAACCCACAGCTGTGGGACACGGTCCGGCCGCTGATCCGTCACGGCGACCTCGTCCTGGTCCAGCTCGCCCACAACGACAAGACGACCGACGAGACGACGTACCGCACGAACCTCGAGACCTTGGTGGCGGGGGTGAGGAAGCAGGGCGGGCGGCCGGTCCTGGTGACCCCCGTCGTGCGCCGGTGGTTCAATGCCGACGGCACACTGAACAACCCGACGGCCCTGCTGGTCAACGGACTCGGCGTCGACCACCCTGCGGTCGTCCGCTCGGTCGCCGCCGCGCGGGGCGTACCGCTGATCGACCTGACGGCACAGACCAAGGCGCTGGTGGAGTCCGCGGGCGTGGAGGGCTCCAAGGCGCTCTACCTCTACAACGAGAAGCGCGACAACACGCACACCTCCCCGTACGGCGCGACGGTCTTCGCGGGCCTGGTCCGCGACGGACTCGTAGCCCGGCACCTGGTGCCGAAGGGCGCCGTGCGCGTGGGATGAACGCCTGGGGGCGCCCCGACCGGAACCGGGACGCCCCCAGGTCCCGCCCACGCCCGGAGCCCGGGCGCTCCCGGCTCCCGCCCCGCCCTCCCCGCTTGCCGACCGGTCGCCGAGGAAAGAAACGACAGATGCAGCTCCCCCCGCCCGACGCCGCCCGCAGCCCGCGCACCGGATACACCCGGGCCCACTGGGAGGCGGCCGCCGACGCCCTGCTCGCCGCCGCGGAACCCCACGCCACCGACGACCGCGCCCTCTACCACTTCCCCGGCTCCCGGACGAGCTGGTCCGGACGCCTCTCCGACGGACTGGAGGGGTACGCCCGCACCCTCCTCCTGGCCGCCTTCCGCCGTGACGAGAGCGCGCTGGAGCGCTATGCGAGCGGCCTCGCCGCCGGCGTGGCCGGCGTCTGGCCCCGCATCGGGGACCGGAGCCAGCCCCTCGTCGAGGCCGCGTCGATCGCCCTCGCCCTGCGCCTGACCCGCCCACTGCTCTGGGACCGGCTGGACGACGGCGTGCGGCAGCGCGCCGCGCACTGGCTCGGCGACGCGCTGACCGCCGAACCGTGGCCCTGCAACTGGGAGTTGTTCCCGGTCACCGTGGGCGGCTTCCTGGCGGAGATCGGCCACGAGCCGGAGGCCTCCCGCAAGGCGGTCGACCGCGGCCTGGAACGCATCGAGCAGTGGTACGCCGGCGACGGCTGGTACACCGACGGCCCCGGCCGCGCCTTCGACTACTACAACGGCTGGGCGATGCACCTCTACCCGGTCCTGCACGCCTGGCTGGCCGACGACCCCGACCTGCTCGCCCGCTACGGAAGCCGTCTCACGGCCCATCTCGGCGACTACGCCCGCCTGTTCGGCGGCGACGGCGCGCCCCTGCACCAGGGCCGCTCCCTCACCTACCGGTTCGCCACCACCGCGCCGCTGTGGCTGGGCGCCCTGACCGGCCACACCCCGCTGCCGCCCGGCGAGACCCGCCGGCTGGCCTCGGGCGCGCTGAAGTACTTCCTGGAACGCGACGCGGTGGACGAGCGGGGGCTGCTGACGCTCGGCTGGCACGGACCCGACGAGTCGGTGTTGCAGGGGTACTCCGGACCGGCCTCCCCCTACTGGGCGAGCAAGGGCTTCCTCGGCCTGCTGCTGCCGTCCGACCACCCGGTGTGGACGGCGCGCGAGGAAGCGGGGCCCGCGGAGCGGGAGAGCGCGGTCACTCCCGTCGCCGCCCCCAACTGGCTGCTTCAGTCGACGAGTTCCGACGGCCTGGTGCGGCTGCACAACCACGGCTCCGAGGACGTCCGTTACGACCCGTTCTACACGCGCTTCGCCTACTCCACGGCCACCCGGCCACGGGTCTCGCCGCCGGACAACTCCGTCACGGTCGGCGGCGATCCGCACCGCGAGGGCATCGTCCCCCTCGGCGTCGGCGCGGGCTGGGCGGCCTCCCGGCACACGCGGGCTTCCGGCGCCACGGTCACCAGCCTGGTGGTCGCCGAGGGAGCGGTGGAGGTCCGGGCCCACCTGGTGTCCGGCGCGCCCCCCGGGACGCCCGTGCAGATCACGGGCTGGGCGCCGGCGGAGGGCACGGACGAACGGGCCGAGCTGGTGGGCGTGCACGGGCTGACGGGGGACTCGGGGTCCGCGGGCGACTGCGTGCTCTCGGGGGCGGTGGGGGAGGGGCCGACGCTCTTCGTCGCGCTGGCCCGTCTGACCGCCGAGCAGGACCCCCGGCCCCTCGCGGACTCGGTGTCGGTGGAGGTGGGACAGGCCACCGCCGACGGTGCCCGGGATCTGACCGTCCGCCGGCCCGACGGCCCGCAGCAGCGGTTCCGTTTCCGGCCCACGGCCTCGGACGCGGGGACGGAAACGGGGTCGCAACCGGGGCCGTGGTCCGTGGCCCCGCGGTGAGACGGCCGCAGGGATCGGGGGCCGGGGGCCGGGAGACGAGGGCCGGCGGGTGGTCGGCGGGACCGCAGGGCGCCCCCTCCCGGACGTCGCCGGAGCGCCCCAATTGCGTTGCCCCGTGTCCCGGCCTCCACGACAATCCCCGCATGACTTCCGCCCTCCGGCACGTGACCATCGACTGTTCCGACGCCTACGCCCTCGCCGGCTTCTGGTCCGAGGTGCTGGGCCGGCCTCGCCACGAGGACGACCGGCCGGGCGACGAGGAGGCGCTCATCGAGGACGCGGGCCTGCTCTTCGTCACGGTGCCGGAGGCCAAGAAGGGGAAGAACCGCATCCACTTCGACCTTCAGCCGCAGGACCGCACCCGCGAGGAGGAGGTCGAGCGCCTGCTCGCCCTCGGAGCCACCCTCGTCGACGACCACCGCAGGCCGGACGGCACGGGATGGGCGGTCCTGGCCGACCCGGAGGGCAACGAGTTCTGCGTGGAGCGCAGCGCGGCGGAACGGGCAGCCGGCTGAGTCGACGGGGCGGGCTGGGGGCGGGCGGGCGACGGCGGGCGGGGACGGTTCGGCGTCCGCCGAACAAAGTCGCGGCCAGCATGAGCGGCATGCCTGCACCCGGTGTGACCACGAGCCCCTTCTCCGCCCTGCACCACGGCGACGTCCCGCTCCTCCTGCCCAACGCCTGGGACCACGCCTCCGCGGTGGCCATGGCACGGCAGGGCTTCCCGGCGGTCGGAACGACGAGTCTCGCGGCGGCCGCGGCGGCGGGCCTGCCGGACGGGACCGGCGCGACGCGGGACCGGACGCTGGAACTGGCCTTGACGCTCGGCACGCAGCCCTTCCTGCTGTCGGTCGACGCCGAGAACGGGTTCAGCGACGACCCGGACGAGGTGGCCGAGTTCGCGTGCCGGCTGGCGGCCGCGGGCGTGGCCGGCGTCAACCTCGAGGACGGCATGGGCGCCGTCGACCGCCACGCCGCGAAGATCGAGGCCGTCAAAGCGGCCGCGCCCGGCCTCTTCGTCAACGCGCGCACGGACACGTACTGGCTGGGCGGACACGACGAGGGCGAGACGCTGTCCCGGCTCGACGCCTATCAACAGGCGGGCGCGGACGGCGTGTTCGTCCCCGGACTGGCGGACGAGCGGCGCATCGCCGCGCTCGTCGGCCGGATCGGCGTCCCGCTCAACATCCTCTACTCGCCGACCGGCCCCACCGTCGCCCGCCTCGCGAGCCTGGGCGTCGCCCGCGTCAGCCTCGGCTCACTGCTCTACCGGCGGGCCCTCGGCGCCGCGCTGGAGGCGCTGGACGAGATCGGCGCGGGACGACCGGTGAGCGGCCGCACGCCGACGTACGCGCAGACGCTGGAACTCGCCGCCCCCACTCCCGCGGGCCGCTGACACGGCAGCACTGCGCCGACCGGCACCGACCGCCGCCGACCGGACGCGAACAGCCGTGGGCCACCCTCCCCCACCCGCGGATCACCCGGCGGTCGCCCGGTGCTCGTCCGGCGGCCGTTCGTCGGTCTCGCTCTCCCGTGGCCAGTGGGTGAGGGCCGTGTGCAGTGCGTCGATCGCCTTGTCCCACGACCGCCGCACGTCCCGCGGCGCGCCGAAGCCGCCGCCCGCCTCCAGCAGGCAGTAGCCGTGGAAGGTGCTGCGCAGCAGACGGACGGCGTCGGTGAGGTCGGGTTCGTCGAGGCCGTAGCCGCGGAGCATCCCGTAGGTGATCTCCCCGGTGCGCCGCAGGGCCGGGGAGTCGACGGTCAGCTCCCGGTCGAGTTCCCGGTCGATGCGGATCTGGGTCGCGGCGTACCGGCCCGGGTGCCGCAGGGCGTAGTCCCGGTAGGCGCCGGCGAACGCGGCCAGCGCGTCCTTGCCGGCCAGTCCGACGACGGCCGCGGCGATGCGGTCGATCATCTCGGCGCCGACGAACAGGGCCAGCCGGGTGCGCAGTTCGCGCAGGCTGCCGACGTGGGAGTACAGGCTCGCGTCCTTGACTCCGAACCGGCGGGCCAGCGCCGAGAGGCTGACGTTCTCGAAACCGGCCTCGTCGGCCAGCTCGGCGGCGGCCTCGACGAGGCGGTCGGTGGTCAGGCCGACTCGTGGCATGGGGACCGCCTTGGGTGCGGGGACCGGCAGGGTTCAGCCAGGATCCTAGAGGTTCCAGGCGGGAACACCCCGGCCCGGCCGGCCCACTGACCGGCCGACCCGCCGGCTGCCCGGCCGACGGGTCGGCCGACCGGTCAGGCGGTGGGCGTGAAGACGAACGAGAAGCGGGCGGGCGCCGCGTCCAGGAAGTACCGGGGCAGCGGGCCCGGGCCGCAGGACTGGGAGCCGAGGCCGTGCTGACCGTGGTCGAGGTTGACCCACACCGTCTCGCCCGCGACCAGGTCGGTGCGGTGGGCGGCGGCGTCGAGCTGCTCGGTCGTCCAGCGCCGCGCGGTGAACCAGAACGCGGGGTCCCCCTCGACGCGCAGTCCGCCCAGCTCCGCCCAGCGGACGTCGGCCCGGGCCCCGTTCTCCTGGGGGCGGACGTACGGCGTCTGGAGGGCGTCGACGGTCGACCGCCACCGGCCGAGGGCCGACGCCGACCTGCTGTCCGGGTACGCCTCGCCGGGGCCGCCGCCGAACCACGTCACCCGGTCCGCCGCGGACAGGCCGAAGCGGATGCCGAGGCGGGGGAGCGGGAACGTCCAGTCGCCCTCGGGGGTCACGGAGACGGTCAGCCGCACCCGGTCGCCGTCCGACGTCCACCGGTAGGCCGTGGACAGGCCGATCTCCCAGCCGGCCGGGGCCACCCGGGTCCGCACCGTCACAGCGTCATCGCCGACTTCGACGGCGTCCAGCCGGTGCCGCATCCGGTGCAGGCCGAACTTGCGCCACAGCTCGCTGTGACGGACGTCCGTCTGCCAGGCCGCGCCGTCGTCGTTGTCGGTGGTCGCCCGCCACACGTCCAGCCGCAGTCCGGTCACCGCCACCGGGCCCAGGGCGCGCAGTTCGCCGGTGCGGGCGTCGAAGGAGGCGGGGCCCACGGTGACGAGCCGGTCCCCGGCGGCGGGCGCGACCGCCGGCCCGAGGGAGGGCGGCGTCCGTGGCGCCGCCGCCACCTGGCCCCAGGCGACCTCGTGCCCCCGCTCCGCCCAGGCGGCGTCCTCGGCCAATACGGCCCGGACGGTCCATCCCGTCTCCGTGCCGGCCGGGACGCCGGCGGGCGGCTCGGGCAGTGCGACGTCGGCCGACTCGCCCGGCGCGAGCGGCGGCACGGTGAGGGTCCCGGAGGCGAGTGTCTCGCCGTCCGCCTGGAAGGCCCAGGTGAACGCCAGCGCCGACAGGCCGGCGAAGTCGTGCTTGTTGGTGACGCGGACCGTGCCCTGTGCGGTGGCCTCCAGGGCGACGGGCTCGATCACCTTCTTGAACTCGACGAGGCCGGGGGAGGGGGTGCGGTCGGGGAAGAGAAGGCCGTCGCAGACGAAGTTCCCGTCGTGCAGTTCCTCGCCGAAGTCGCCGCCGTAGGCGTATCCCAGCTCCGGGTGCCGGATGCCGTGGTCGATCCACTCCCAGACGAACGCGCCCTGGAGCCGGTCGTGGGCCTCGAAGATCCGCTGGTAGTCGGCCAGTCCGCCGGGGCCGTTGCCCATGGCGTGCGCGTACTCGCAGAGGATGAAGGGCAGTTCGCGCCGTCCGTGCGTGCCGCCGTCCAGGCCCTGTCCGATCCGCTCCACCTCCTCGTGGGAGGCGTACATGCGGGAGTAGACGTCCGTGTCACGGCAGCCGAGGTCGCCCTCGTAGTGCACCAGGCGCGAGGAGTCGCGGGCGTGGATCCACTCGGCCATGGCGGTCAGTCCGCGCCCGGTGCCGGCCTCGTTGCCGAGGGACCACATGACGATGGACGGATGGTTCTTGTCCCGTTCGACCATGCGGGCCGCGCGGTCGAGGAGGGCGGGGGTCCAGCGGTCGTCGTCGACGGGGTTGTCCCGCCAGTCCTGCTCGACGAAGCCGTGGGTCTCCAGGTCGCACTCGTCGATCACCCACAGCCCGTACTCGTCGCACAGGTCGAGGAACGCCGGGTGCGGCGGATAGTGCGAGGTGCGGACGGCGTTGACGTTGTGCCGCTTCATCAGCAGCACGTCCTCGCGCATCGTCTCCACGTCGAGGGCGCGGCCCGTCTCCGGATGCCACTCGTGCCGGTTGACGCCCTTGAAGAGGACCGGACGCCCGTTGACCTTGATCAGACCGTCCGCCAGCTCGACGGTGCGGAAGCCGATGCGCAGGGGCACCCGTTCGCCGGGCGTGACCAGCTCGCCGTCGTAGAGCGTGGGCGTCTCCGCCGTCCACGGCCGGACCGCCGCCGTGGCCGCCCGGCCGGTCGGGACGTCGATGCCCAGGGCGGGCACGACGACCCGCCCGTCCACGTCGGAGTCGACGCACAGCCGGCCCTCGCCCGTGACGTGGTCGTAGGAGGCGTGCACGAAGAAGTCGAGGACGGCGCCCGCCGGGCGGTGCAGCAGCGTCACGTCACGGAAGATGCCCGGCAGCCACCACTGGTCCTGGTCCTCCAGGTACGAGCCCGCCGACCACTGGTGGACCCGGACGGCGAGGACGTTGCCGCGGGCCTTGAGCAGATGGCCCACCGCGAACTCGTGCGCCAGCCGGGACCCCTTGAACTCGCCGATGTCCGTGCCGTTCAGCCAGACCCGAGCGCAGGACTCGACGCCGTCGAAGCGGAGCACGGCGCCGCCGTCGTCGAGGTCGGGCCATCCGTCGGGCAGGTCGAAGACGCGCAGGTGGTCGCCGGTCGGGTTCTCCGTCGGCACCCGGGGAGGGTCGACCGGGAAGGGGTAGAGGTGGTTGGTGTAGGCGGGGAACCCGAACGCGCCGTCTCCCTGGAGCACCCAGTGGCCGGGGACCGTGACCTCGGCCCAGTCCCCGGCGTCGTACCCCTGCGCCGCGAACGCGTCGTCCTCGGCGTCGGCGGTCGCCGACAGGCGCAGCCGCCAGCGTCCGTTCAGCGAGTACGACTTCGCGTCCGAGACGGCGTACCAGGCACGGGGCGGAAGGGCCCCCGAGCCGGGCGAGACGCTCTCGACGTAGTCGACGGACGGGGGTCCCCCCGCCCGTGCGGAACCGAGGGAGGGGGAGGTGCGCAAGGTCATCGAACTCCTAGGTCAGCCCTTGATGCCGGTCTGTGCGATCCCCTGGACCAGCCAGCGCTGGAGGAAGAGGAACACGAACACCAGGGGGAGGATGGAAAAGGCGGTCGCCATGAAGATCAGGTGGAAGATGACGGTCTGGTTGGTCATGTAGTTGGAGAGCGCGACCTGGACGGTCCACGAGCCCGGGTCCTGGCCGATGACCAGCGGCCACAGGAAGGAGTTCCAGCCGTTGATGAACGTGATGGTCGCCATCGCCGCGAAGAAGTTCAGTGAGTTGGGCACCACGATGCGCCAGTACGCGCCCCAGTATCCGAGTCCGTCCACCCGCGCCGCCTCCTCCAGTTCCCTGGGGAACCCGAGGAAGTACTGCCGGAAGAGGAAGCAGGTGAAACCACTGAACAGGCCCGGGATGATCAGACCCCGGTAGGTGTCCACCCAGCCGAGCGACGACACCAGGACGAAGCTCGGGACGAAGGTGACCGCCGTCGGGACCATCAGGGTGCCCAGGACGGCGTAGAAGACCTTGTTGGCGTGCCGGTACGGGATGCGGGCCAGGGCGTAGCCCGCCAGGGAGCAGACCAGCAGGACGCCGGCGGTGTGCAGGGTGGCCACCACCGCCGAGTTCCACAGGGACTGGCCGAAGGGCACCGTCTCGTCGGTGAACAGTTCCTTGACGTTGCCCCACTGGATGTCCGTGGGGAAGAACTTCCAGTTCTCGCCGGTGATCTCGGTGTCGGTGGAGAGGGCGTTGCGGACCAGCAGGTAGAACGGGACGAGGAAGAAGAAGGCGGCGGTCCCGGTGGCGATGTAGAGCCCGGTGGAGCTCATCACGCCGCCGCGCCCGCCCCGGCGGGGCTTCGGTGGGGGCGGTGCGGACTCGCCCACCTCGGGCGTCGTGGTGGTCACTTGGACTCGTCCCCCCTTCCGAAGCCCAGGAACTTGCCCTGGAGCAGGGTCACGGCGCAGATCAGGACGGTCAGGATGACCGCGCCGGCGCTGCCGGAACCGTAGTCCTGGCTCTCGCCGAGGGCCTTGTAGTACAGCTCGACGAGCGGCGGGCGGCCCCAGGTGGTCTTCGACAGCAGGTTGAAGAACTCGTCGAACGCCTGGTAGGCGGCGATGAGCAGCAGCAGGATCACGGCGGTGGACGTGGCGCGCAGCTGGGGCAGGGTGATGTGGCGGAAGGTCTGCCATCCCGGCTTGGCGCCGTCGATGGCTGCGGCCTCGTACAGCTCGCCGGGGATGTTCTGCAGCGCGGCCAGGAACAGGATCATGTAGAAGCCGGACTGGAGCCAGAGCCGGGCCGAGACGATGACGACCCAGTACCAGGGCGGGTTGGGGTCGACCAGCCAGGCGATGTTGTCGATCCCGAACCAGGCGAGGACCGTGTTCATGAGGCCGAAGCGGACCCCGCTGAAGATCGACATCTTCCAGATCAGCGCGGCGGCGACATAGCTGCACGCGGTCGGCAGGAAGAAGACCGAGCGGAAGAACGCCCGCATGAAGCGCAACCGGTTCACCAGCAGCGCAAGGCCCAGTGAGAGCGCCCAGGTGGTGGGCACGATGAACGCGGCGAAGACGGTGAAGGTGACGAGCGAGCCGACGAAGTCGTCGTCCGTCAGCATGTACGTGTAGTTCTCGAAACCGACGAACTTGTCGGGTGTGACGGTGAAGCGGGCCTCGAAGAAGCTGAGCCAGATGCTCCACAGGATCGGCGCGTACACGAAGATCGCCAGGCCGATGAGGAACGGCCCGCAGAAGAGCCAGAAGTTGAACGCGGGGCTGCCCCGCAGACCCCGCCGCGGCCTGGCCGGTGAGGCCTTCGCCGGGGCGGGGCGCGCGAGGTCGCGCGTCTTGGTCGTCGACATGTCGCAGTCCGTCCCGCGGCCTATCCGAACAGCTTCTTGAGTTCGCGGTTGACGGCCGCGTCGGCCTTGTCCAGCGCGGCCTCCGGGTCCATGTCCTTGCGGACGGAGTTGGCGAAGACGTCCTCGAGGGAGGTGCGCATGGCCTGGGTCCAGCCGATGTTGTCGAAGTGCCCGAACTCGTTGAAGAGCCGGACGCCCTCGGCGGCGTTGCCCGACTTGAGCTTGGTGGCCGTCTGCGCGATCGAGGTGCGCGGCGGGATGTGGAAGCCGAAGGAGGTGGCCCACTCCTCCTGGTACTTCTTCTGGTCGATCCACAGCCACTTGACGTACTCCTTGGCGGCGTCGACGTTCTTGCCCTTGGCGTTGACGAACATCGACCAGCCACCGTTGTAGACCGACTGCTTGCCGGAGTCGACGGTCTTCGGGAAGGGGAAGACGCCCCAGTCGTCGCCGAGCGCCTTCTGGATGGCCGGCATCGCCCACATGCCGCAGAACTGGATGGCGCACAGGCCCTGGTTGAGCGAGGAGGGGTCCCAGGACGCGGTCGGTGCGCCGAGCAGGAGATGGCCGCTGGTGAACAGCTTGCGCATCTTCTTGATGCCCTCGATGACGCCGGGGGTGTGGTAGGCGATCTCGTTCTTCTCGTCAAGGTGGTCCGCGCCTGCCGACCAGATCATCGTGTCGATGACGCTGTGCAGGTCGTCGCCCATGTACAAGCCCTTGACCTTGCCGGTGGTGAGCTTGTCGGCGGCCTCCATCAGCTCGTCGAGCGTGGTCGGGACCTGGACCTTGGCCTTCTCCAGCATCGACTTGCGGTAGAAGAAGAACTGCGGGTCGTCGATCATGCGGACGCCGTATATCTTCCCGTCGACCGTGTGCGACTTGATGTCGGCCGGGTTGAAGTCGCTCTTGACCGGATCGATGATGTCGGTCAGGTCCGCCACCTGCCCGCTCTTGACCATCTGGATCTGCGGGTGGAACTCGAAGACGTCGGGCGCGTTCTTGGTGAGCAGGGTGGCGAAGAGCTTGCTCTCGAAGTCGGCGCTGGTGATCCACTGCGTGGTCACGTTCGCCTTGTCGTAGGCCTTCGCGTACTTCTTGATCGCCTGCTCGGTGCCCTGCTCGCCGTACGCGTGGAAGAACTGCGTCAGGTCGACGCCCGAGCCCGACCCCCCGCTCCTGCCGTTGTTGCTGCCGCAGGCGGCGAGCGTGCCGGCCGCGGCCATGCCCGCCGCGGCCCGGAAGAGGGATCGGCGGGACCAGTTGCTGTTGCTCATTGCCGACATGGCGACGTCCTTGTCTCGAGTACGGCTGCGGCTCGACGGCTTGGGTGCCGGATGGCCCAAATGGCGTTGCGGAGCCGGACGTTAACCTTCGGCTAAGGCTTCGGCAAGGGGTTGGACGAAGTCTGTTCGAAGCGTTGCGATCGGTTCGGTATGGCGAACAGGCGACCTGCCGGAGCGCGGCGAAAAGGCGGGAAAGGGCCGGGAAAAAGAGGTGAGGGCCGCCGGTGTCAGGGGCCGGCGACCCTCGGTCCGAGGGAGGTCCTCGGGCGGGCTACCGCCCGGACGGGACCCCGGGGGCCTCGGGGATCTCCGCGATCCCGGGGGCCGCGCCGGCCCCGGCGGATCCGAGTGGGCCGCGGGGCCGACTCCGGATGCGCGTCACCGGCGCGCTCTCGTGGCCTTCGGCGGGCCGCCGCACACGGCTGCTCCCGCTCATCCGGCCGCGGCCGCGCGGCCGCGCCCTCCCGCGGAGGCGGTGCGTCTGACGTTGCGCTGACCGACCGACCGCAGCGCCCCCTCCAGTGCGAACGTCGCCGCTCCCAGGCAGGCCGGATCGGTCGGGATCGGGCTGACGACGATCCGGTTGGCCGCCAGCGGCCGCTTCAGCGCATGGCGTGCCACCGCCTCGCGCACCTCCCGCACCAGCGGCTCGCCGAGCCTGGCGGCGACCCAGCTGCTCAGCACGACCACCTCGGGGTTGAGCAGGTTGACGAGGTTGGCGATGCCCGCCCCGAGATACCGCGCGGTCTCGCGGAGCACCTGGACGGCCTCCGGTTCGTCCGCGGCGACCCCGGCCGCCAGCGCGTCGATGGTGGCCGTCTGGTCGTCGGGATGCAGCAGCGCGCTGTCCGGGAAGAGCTCGCCGAGGTTCTGCATGATGCCCGGCGCACCGACGTACGCCTCCACGCAGCCGCGGTTGCCGCAACGGCACAGCCGGCCGTCCAGGACGAGGGTGGTGTGCCCCCACTCGCCGGCGCTGTTGCTCACCCCCCGGTGCAGTTCGCCGCCGAGCACCAGACCGGCGCCGACGCCCGTGCCGAGGTTGACCACCAGGGCGTCCCCGTGCCCCCGGGCCGCCCCGAACCACAGCTCGGCGACCGCGCCGGCCCGCAGCGGATTGTCCAGGTAGAGGGGGTACGCGATGTGCTCCGCGAGCAGGTCGAGCAACGGCACGTCGTGCCAGTCCCAGTTGGGCGCGTACTCCGAGACGCCGGTCGCCCGGTCCACCTGGCCCGGCACGCTCACCCCGACGCCGAGCACCCGCGCGGCCTCGACCCCGGCCTGCGCGACCACCGAGCCGGCCGCCGCGGCGACATGACCCACCACCTGCTGCGGACGGCTCTCACCGGGGCGCATGTTCTCCTCGGCGCGCGCCAGCACGTTGAGCGCCAGATCGAACAGCTCGACGTGGACGTACGTCTCCGCGATGTCCACGCCGATCAACGCGCCCCCCGACGCGTTGACGGCCACGAGTCCCCGGGGGCGGCCGCCCGCCGAGTCCTCGAACCCGACTTCCGTGATCATGCGGAGGTCGAGCAGCTCGCCGACCAGGGTGGCGACCGTGGCGAGCGAGAGGCCGGTCGCGGCCGCGAGCTCCTGCCGCGAGGTGGGCGACGCGGCGATGATCTGGCGCAGCACCTCGTACCGGTTCGCCGTGCGGATGTCCCGTGACGTGCCGCGCTTCATGGAGCGTGCCCCCTCATCCCTGCCGTCCCTTCGCATGCCGGGCGGGCCAGCACTGCGACGGCACCGGCGCCGCGCCAGGCTATGGCGTGCCACGACGTTCGACAAGGGGTTAGGAAAGGGGCTTTATAAAGTCGGCGGCCCCCTCGGACGTCAGCCGCCCAGGACATCCCGCACGAAGGCGTTGCTGAACTTTCCGGCCGGATCCAGCACCCGCGCCAGGGCGGTGAAGTCGTCGATCCGGGGGTAGCGGCCGCGCACCGCGCCGGCGGGCGTCTCGAAGACCTTGCCCCAGTGAGGACGCGGCTCGAACGGCTCCAGCGCCGCCTCCACGGCCCGCACCACGGGCAGCACCGCCGCCGTGTCCTCGATCCACGTGAAGTGGAGCGCCACCGTGTCCCGGCCGTAGGAGGGGCTCAGCCACTGCCCGTCGGCCGCCACGGTGCGCACCTCGCAGATCTGGAGCACGGGGGCGACCGTCCGCCGGATCCCGTCGAGCGCCCGCAACGCCTGAAGCGCGTGCGCACGCGGGAGCAGGTACTCGCTCTGCAGCTCGTTGCCGCTGCTCGGGGTGAACTCCGCGCGGAAGTGCGGCAGCCGCTCGTGCCACGGCCCGGGCTCGCCGAACTGCGCCGTGCAGTTCACCGCCGGCATCCCCGGCACCGGATGAAGGGCCTCCACCGCGGGCTCGGCCCACGGGAAGCCGCCGAACGGCTCGTCCGAGCGCCGCTTCACCCACACCTGCCGGAATCCGGGCGCACCCCAGTCGGTGAACAGGCTGACGCTGTACGCCGCTCCCGCCACCGCCTCGAAGTCGAGCCCGTCCAGCGGGAGTTCGGTGAACACATGCTGCTCCACCTCATAGGCGGGCTCCAGGTCGAGCGTGAGGGCGGTCACCACGCCGAGGGCGCCCAGCGAGGTGACGGCGCCCTCGAACCGCCGGTCGCCGCGCCCGACGACGACGGTGGAGCCGTCGGCGGTGACGATCTCCACCTCGCGCACCGAGGAGGCCAGCGGACCGTTGCCCACCCCGGACCCGTGGGTGCCGGTCGCCACCGACCCGGCGACCGAGATGTGCGGCAGGGAGGCCATGTTCGCCAGGGCGAGCCCGTGCTCGTGCACCCGGCGCGCCAGCTCGGCGTACCGGACGCCGCCGCCGACCCGCACCGTGCGGGCCGCCGTGTCGACGTCGATCCCGCCGGTCAGGCCGTCCAGTGACAGCAGCACCCCGTCCGCGCCCGGCTCGGCGATCTCGTTGAACGAGTGCCCGCTGCCGAGCACCCGCACCCGGGCGCTGCCCGCGACCAGCGTGCGCAGCTCGTCCAGGGAGCGCGGGCGGCGCACCTCGCGCGCGGTGAAGACGATGTTGCCGGCCCAGTTGGTCACGGTCTGCGTCATGCGGCTGCTCGCCCCTTCCGAGGAAGATCGGGAACCCTCGGTTCCCAGGTCGAACCTACCCTGCCCGCAACACGAGGCCCCCCGCCCCCACCCCCGCGCCGGCCGGGGCATACCGTGAGGAGTCGTACGCCTGAGCCGGGAGGAGAGTCGGATGGACAGCCGTACCGCGCTGGTCGAGGATCTGATGGAGCGGTTTCCGCATGTGCCGCGGGAGGCCGTCATCAAGGAGGACCTCCTGCGCGGAGGCGTGGCCTTCGACGCCTCCGCCCTGAGCGACAACGAGTCGGGTGAGGTCAAGCCGAAGTCGTACTTCATCTTCTCCTTCGACCACGGCACCCTGCCCGAACTGGGCGAGGCCGCCCTGCGCCGCCCGCCCGAGGAGATCATCCTCACGGGAGGCCCCTACGACCTGCGGCGCACGGTCGTCTCGGTCCGGGTGAACCCCGCCTCCCCCTACCGTGTCGCGGCCGACGACCAGGGCCTGCTCGGTCTGTACCTCGACGGGAAACGCATCGCCGACGTCGGCGTGCCGCCGATGCCCGAGTACTACCGCCACAAGCTCTCCAACGGGAAGTCCGTCATGGAGGTCGCGCCCACCATCCAGTGGGGCTACCTCATCTACCTGACCGTCTTCCGGGTGTGCCAGTACTTCGGCGCCAAGGAGGAGTGCCAGTACTGCGACATCAACCACAACTGGCGCCAGCACAAGGCGGCCGGGCGGCCCTACACGGGTGTGAAGGACGTCGAGGAGGTCCTCGAGGCCCTGGAGATCATCGACCGCTACGACACCCAGAAGGCGTCCACCGCCTACACGCTCACCGGCGGCGCGATCACCAAGACCGTCGCCGGCCGCGACGAGGCGGACTTCTACGGGCAGTACGCCAAGGCCATCGAGGAGCGGTTCCCGGGCCGCTGGATCGGCAAGGTCGTCGCCCAGGCGCTGCCCAAGGACGACGTGCAGCGGTTCAAGGACCACGGCGTGCAGATCTACCACCCCAACTACGAGGTGTGGGACGAGTACCTGTTCAAGATGTACTGCCCGGGCAAGGAGCGCTACGTCGGCCGCGACGAGTGGCACAAGCGGATCCTCGACTCGGCGGAGGTGTTCGGCGCGCGCAACGTGATCCCCAACTTCGTCGCGGGCGTCGAGATGGCCGAGCCCTTCGGGTTCAAGACGGTCGACGAGGCGATCGCGTCCACCACCGAGGGCCTGCGCTTCTTCATGTCGCACGGCATCACGCCCCGCTTCACCACCTGGTGCCCCGAGCCGACGACCCCGCTCGGCAAGGCCAACCCGAACGGCGCGCCGCTGGAGTACCACATCAGGCTGCTCCAGGCCTACCGCGCCACCATGGAGGAGTTCGGCCTCGCCTCGCCGCCCGGCTACGGCCCGCCCGGACCCGGCCGCGCCGTGTTCTCGGTGAGCTCTTTCATGGACAGCCTTCCGGCGCGGGACGAGGCGGCCGTATAGTCCGGCGCGACCGCCCCGAACGGCTCGTCGCGAGAGGGTTTTCGCAACAGGTCCGAAAAAAGACGCGCCGACGGTGAGCACGGGGCGGCCCGCGTCCGTACACCAGGGCGCAGCGGCGGACGCGGCCGCCTCTGCGCCCTGTCCTGCTGTCCTGACATGACATCTGAACAGGGCGCTTGTCAGTTGTGCGAGAAACGTGAAAAGCTCTGCCCCTGCCGCGAGGTTCCCCCCAACTCCATTGCCGTCATGGTGAGTTGACCTTGCTTGTGGATGCAGGAGACCCATGCCCGACCTGCCGACCCCGAAGGACGCCGCCGAGGCCGCGCTGTTCTCCGAGTGCTGGGACGCCGTCCTGTCGTACGCGGACCTGTGCACGTCCGGCTCGACCGAGGCGAACCAGCTGGCCCGAGAGGCGTTCGCACTCGGCATACGCGAGGCCCGCGCCGCCGAGGACGGCACCGCGCGAGGCGGCGGCCGCCGCTCGTCCCGACTGCCCCGGATCCCCCTGCTGCTGACCGCCGTGCGCACCACGGCGGCCGCCTGGGAGGCCCGCGGCCAAGGCCACAAACTCGACCCCGACCTGCGCCTGTGGCTGAACTCCGGCAAGGCCGCACGCTACGTCGGACCCCCGCTGAGCCGCCCCATCGCCCTGCGCGGCCTGAGGGACATGCAGGAACCGGACGCCGCCCTGCTGTGGCTGGCGGAGGTGGAGGCGCTGCCGCTGCACGCCGTCGTCCGCCGCCAGGGCCTGGACCCGTCCGCGGCCGTCGAGGAACTCAACGAGGTCCGCGGCCTGTTCCGGGACCGCTGCCACCGCAACCATCTCGACACGCCGATGGACGCGGAGTGCCGCAGCTACGTCCGGCTGCTGGACGCCGTCACCCGCTCGCCCGCCGCCGACACCCCGCCCGACCTCTCCCGCCACCTCGCGACCTGCGTGGAGTGCGCGGAGGCCGCCGCCTGTCTGCGACTGCACGGGGGCGGGCTGCCCGCGGCCCTCGCCCAGGGCGTGATCGGCTGGGGCGGCCTCGCCTACCTGGAACGCCGACGGCGCGCCGCCGAGGTGCGCCTCGGACCCGGACGCCCCGACACCGCCGACCCGGAGGGCGCGGCCGTCCGGGCCGCCGCGAGCCGGGCGCGCGTACGGCGCAACGCGCTGCTCACCGCCGCCGTTCTCGTCTCCGGACTGGCGCTCGCCGTCTCGATGATGCCCGGCGACGGCGGGGGCGACGCCCTCGCCAAGGGCAGCCCCACGGACAGCAGCCCCGTGGCCGGGCCGCGCTCCGCCCCGCCGTCCGCCTCCTCGCCCGCGGCCTCCGCGGACGGTCCCGCGCCGTCCTCGTCCGGCCCCGCGCCCTCCGCGGACGGCACACCGTCGGCGGACGGCACCGCAGCCGACGGCGCGAGCAAGCCCGACACCGAGCCCCAGGGCACCTCCTCGTCCACCGCGGCCGCCGGAGGAAGCGGCCGGGAGGCGGCCTGCGAGGTCCGCTACGACCTCGTCAACCAGTGGCCCGACGGCTTCCAGGCCACCGTCACCGTGACCACCGCCCAGGCGCTCGACTCCTGGCGCGTGGCCTGGTCCTTCCGCGACGGCCAGCGGGTGGACCAGATGTGGGACGCGAGCCTCGCCCAGAGCGGCTCCCGGGTCACCGCGGCCAACGCCGACTACAACCGGACCGTGTCCGCCAACGGCACGCTCACCTTCGGCTTCCTCGCCTCCTGGCACCAGAAGAACTCCGCGCCCTACGCGTTCACCCTCAACGGCAAGACCTGCACCGCTTCCTGAGCGGACGGCGGACGACGGCCGGCCGGGGCGGCCGCCTTCCCGGGGCGGGGCCGCCCGGCCGGCCGGCGTCAGGTCCCGGGGAGGGCGGCGGGCGCGCCGAACCACCGCTCCAGCGCGCCGGCCGGCTCCCGCCCGTCCTCACCGACCCATGCGATGTGACCGTCCGGCCGCAGCAGCAGGGCGGGGACGTCCAGCTCCTCGCAGTCGTCGACGACATGGTCGACCCGGTCCGCCCAGCCCCGCACCGAGAGCCGGCCGGTCCGGTCGAGCAGCAGACCGCGGCCGGCGTGCGTCAACGAGTAGAGACGCCCCCGCCCCAGCCGCACGTCGCGCAGCCGGCGGCCGAGCAGCTCATGGCCCTCGCCGAGGTCGTAACGGACGTCGACGGCGGTGATCATCCCGGTCAGGTGGCGGTTCACCTCCTCGAAGTCCATCAGCGTGGACAGCAGCTCGCGCAGCGCGGTCGCGCCCGGGTCGGTCCCCAGCAGCGCCATCTGCGCCCGGGTGTTGGCCAGGACACGGGCGCCCACCGGATGCCGCTCCGCGTGGTAGCTGTCCAACAGCCCCTCCGGAGCCCAGCCGTTCACCTCGGCGGCCAGTTTCCAGCCCAGGTTGAACGCGTCCTGGACGCCGAGGTTGAGCCCCTGCCCGCCGGTCGGCGGATGCACGTGCGCCGCGTCGCCCGCCAGCAGCACACGGCCCACCCGGTAACGCTCCGCCTGCCGGGCCGCGTCGCCGAACCGGGACAGCCAACGCGGCGCGCGCACGCCGAGATCGGTCCCCGCCACGGCCCGCAGCCGCTCCCGGAACTCCTCCAGCGTCGGCGCGGCCGCCCGGTCCTCGCGCACCCCCTCGGCGGGCACCACCACGCGGTACGTCCCGCCCCCGAGGGGGACGGCCCCGAACCGCTGCTGCGTCCTGCGCACCTCCTCGACGACGGCCGCGACGACCGCCGGATCCTCGGTGGCCTCCATCTCGCCCAGCAGTGTCTCGACCGTGGCCGGGGTGCCGGGGAAGCCGACGCCGAGCAGCCCGCGGACGGTGCTGCGACCGCCGTCGCAGCCCACGAGATACCGCGAGCGCAGCCGCGTGCCGTCCGCCAGCTCGACGCTCACCCCGGCCTCGTCCTGGCCGAGCCCCACGACCTCGTGACCGCGGCGGATCCCGGCGCCGAGTTCCAGGGCCCGTTCGGTCAGCAGCCGCTCGGTCTCCGGCTGGGGGACGGCGACCCCGTAGGGGTGCGCGGTGTCCAGCCGTTCCGGCCACGGCTTGGCGATGCCCCCGAAGTGCCCGCCCACCGAGAACGTCCCGGCGATCGCCAGGAACCGGTCCAGCAGACCGCGTTGGTCCATGATCTCGACACTGCGCACATGCAGGCCCTGGCCGCGGGACTCCCCGGTCGGTGCGGCCAGTTTCTCCAGCACGACCGTGCGCACGCCGGCCAGCCGCAGTTCGGCCGCCAGCATCAGCCCGGTCGGTCCACCGCCGACGACGATGACGTCGATCATCGCTACCCCGTTTCCCTGACGTCGTTCCCGGCCCGGAATTCTCGGTGACGACGGGGGCCTTGCGGCAAGCCCCCCGCCGCGCTATACGTTGAGAGTGGCAGGGAGCGGGTTGTCTCCTTGCCTTTTCTCGTTCCGGTTCCCGGCGCGCTCGTGCGGTTCTCGTCGCCGTTCGTGTTCCGGAAAAAGGAGTGGCGACCCGTCGACGGCGTCCGTACGCTGAGGGAGTTCCGAGCGGGGCCGGGCCGGCCGCCGCCGTCAGCCGTGCGAGACAGGGGGTGTGACCGATGACTGTCACTGCCAAGGGCGCTGTGCGCAGCGACCGGACGTTCGTCCACTCCACCTCCGCGGTCTCCGGCTGACCGAATTCTCCGCTCTGTTCTTCTCATTTCCGCACGTGACGTGTTTGCCGTGCGGAGGCGGAGCGCTGCCGGGGCCGCCCCTGTGAAGGGTCCCCCTTGCATTTCTCCTCTTCCTCGGTTCCCCGCGATTCCGAGGCTTCTTCCGGTTCTCCGGCGTCCCCGTCTTCTCCGGATTTCCCGGATTCCCCGGCTTCTTCAGGGACTTCGGGCTCTTCGGGCTTTGCGGGTTCCTCGCATCCTCTCGTCGCCTACGGCTGGGACGAGGGCTGGGAGTCCGCGTTCCTTCCCTGTGCCGAGCAGAATCTGCTGCCCGGCCGTGTCGTGCGCGTCGACCGGGGTCTGTGCGACGTCGTGACGGCGGCCGGCGTGGTCCGCGCCGACACCGAGTTCGTCGTGCCCCGCGATCCCCTGAAGGTCGTGTGCACGGGCGACTGGGTCGCCGTCGACCCCGAAGGCGGCGATCCGCGGTACGTGCGCACGATCCTCCCGCGGCGTACCGCCTTCGTGCGCTCCACCTCCTCCAAGCGCTCGGAAGGACAGATCCTCGCCGCCAACGTCGACCACGCCGTCGTCGCCGTGTCCCTGGCCGTCGAACTCGACCTCGGCCGGGTCGAGCGGTTCCTGGCACTGGCCTGGGAGTCGGGCGCCCAGCCCGTCGTCGTCCTCACCAAGGCCGACCTGGTGCCCGATCCGGTCGCGCTGTCCCACCTGGTCGACGATGTCGAGGCCGGCGCGCCCGGCGTGCCCGTGCTGACCGTCTGCGCCCGGGACGGCGACGGAGTCGGGGAACTGGCCGCGCTGATCGGGCAGGGCACCTCCGTGCTGCTGGGGGTGTCCGGCGCGGGCAAGTCCACCCTCGCCAACGCGCTCGTCGGCGAGGACATGATGGACGTCCGGGCCACCCGTGACATGGACGGCAAGGGCCGGCACACCACCACCACCCGCAACCTGCTCCCCGTCCCCGGCGGCGGCGTCCTCATCGACACGCCCGGACTGCGCGGCGTCGGCCTCTGGGATGCCGGCCAGGGCGTCGGCCGGGTGTTCTCCGAGATCGAGGAGTTCGCCCGCGGCTGCCGGTTCCACGACTGCGCCCACGACGCCGAGCCCGGCTGCGCCGTGCGCGAGGCCGTCGAGGACGGCGAACTGCCGCCGCGCAGACTGGAGAGCTACCGCAAACTCGTCCGCGAGAACGAGTGGATCGTCGCCAAGTCCGACGCGCGCGTGCGCGCCGGGTTCCGGCAGGACTGGAAGCGCAGGCATGCCGAGGCCCGTGCCGCGGGAGAGGCCAAGCGGGGCCGCGGCCCGTGGCGGCCCGCGCCGCCTCACTGACCGGCCGCCGGCGGGCCGGCGGCGGGCGGCCGGGTCGGCGGAACGCGACGACGGCGCCGTGCCGGCGTCACGGACGTCACGTCCGATTTCCGCTAGCACGTGTGTCGTCGCGGGCCGAGACTGGGAGCCATGACGGACCAGGACACCCGCTACGAAGCGGTCCGGAGCAGGGACGCCCGGTTCGACGGCGAGTTCTTCTTCGCCGTCCGGACCACCGGCGTCTACTGCCGGCCCAGCTGCCCGGCCGTGACGCCGAAACGTCACAACGTGCGGTTCTTCGCGACGGCCGCCGCCGCGCAGGGCTCGGGGTTCCGGGCCTGCCGGCGGTGCCGCCCGGACGCCGTGCCCGGCTCGGCGGAGTGGAACGCGCGAGCCGACGTCGTCGGCCGGGCGATGCGTCTGATCGGCGACGGGATCGTCGACCGGGAGGGCGTCGGCGGACTGGCCGGCCGGCTCGGCTACAGCGCCCGTCAGGTGCAGCGGCAGCTCACCGCCGAGCTGGGCGCGGGACCCGTGGCGCTCGCCAGGGCGCAGCGCGCGCACACCGCGCGGGTCCTGTTGCAGACGACGGGCCTGCCGGTCACCGAGATCGCCTTCGCCTCCGGGTTCGCCAGCGTCCGCCAGTTCAACGACACCGTGCGGACCGTGTACGCCTCCACCCCGACCGAACTGCGGGCCGCCGTACGGGCCCAGCACCGCACCGCCACACCCGCCGCCGGGATCCCGCTGCGACTCGCCCACCGGGGCCCGTACCACGCGCGGGCCGTGTTCGACCTGCTCCAGCGCGAGGCCTTGGCCGGCGTGGAGGAGGTGAGCGGACCGGCCGGACGGCGCACCTACCGCCGCACCCTGCGCCTGCCGTACGGCACCGGGATCGTCGCCGTCGACGAGCGCGCGGGGAACCCGGGCCGGGCCTCGGCCGTCAACCCCGGCGGCTGGCTCGCGGCCCGCCTGCACCTCACCGACCCCCGCGACCTCACCACCGCGGTCCAGCGGCTGCGGCGGCTCTTCGACCTCGACGCCGACCCGTACGCCGTCGACGAACGGCTCGGCGCCGATCCGCGGCTCGCCCCGCTGGTCGCCGCCCGTCCCGGACTGCGCGCGCCGGGAGCGGCCGACCCGGAGGAGCACGCGGTGCGCGCGCTGGCCGGGCGGGCGCGGGCCGAGCGGCTGGTGCGCGTCTACGGCAAGGCCCTCGACGCGCCCTGCGGGACCCTCACCCACCTCTTCCCCGAGCCGGCCGTCCTGGCGGAGTCCGAGCCCGGCGGGCCGCTGGGCCCGCTCGTCGCCGCCCTCGCCGACGGCGCCGTACGGCTGGACCCCGGCGCCGACCGGGACGACGTCCAGGCGGCCCTGCTGGCCCTGCCCGGCCTGGACGCCCGGACGGTCGCGGCGATCCGCGCCCGCGCCCTCGGCGACCCCGACGTCGCGCCGCCCGGCACGGACGTCCCCGACACCTGGCGCCCCTGGCGCACCTACGCCCTGCACCATCTGCGCGTCGCGGAGGAACGATGACCGACCTGACCCTGCCGGACCGTATGCCGCACCCGGCCGAACCGCCGGGACCGCGGGAGCGGACGGACCCCACCGGCCCGACGGAACCGAGCCCGGACCCGCGGGCGGAGACGGAGGAGCGGCCGAGGACGCCGGAGCGGGCGCGGCCCCGGGAGCGGGCGGCGGACCCGACGGCGTACTGGACGCGGGTGGAGAGCCCGCTCGGCACGCTGCTGCTGACCGCCGACGCCGACGGCGCGCTGACCTCGCTCTCCGTGCCCGGGCAGAAGCGCGGGCGCAGCGTCCTGGCGGACTGGCGGCACGACCCCGGGCCCTTCCGGTCCGCGAGGGAGCAGCTCGACGCCTACTTCGCCGCCGACCTCAAGGAGTTCACGCTGCCGCTGCGCAGCGACGGCACCGCGTTCCGCGAGCTCGTCTGGGCCGCCCTGGACTCGGTCCCCTACGGGGCGACCACGACGTACGGCGAGGTCGCCGCGCGGGTCGGGACCTCCCGCATGGCGGTACGCGCGGTCGGCGGCGCCGTGGGGGCGAACCCGCTGCTGATCCTGCGGCCCTGCCACCGGGTCATCGGCGCCGACGGCACACTGACCGGTTACGCGGGCGGCCTGGACCGCAAGATCCGGCTGCTGACCCTCGAAGGGGTGCTCCCGGCGCCACCGGTGTGACGACAAGGCCGCCCGGCCGGTCGCCGGGCCGCCGCCCGTCGTCGTCAGCCCCACAGTTGCGCGCCCAGCCAGGCTCCCGCGATCAGCAGGCAGGCGTACAGCTCGGCCAGCACGCTCCAGCCGCCGGAGCGCATCGCCGTGCGCAGGGCCGCGCGGGCCTCGCCGCGACGGCCCAGGCGCAGGCGTTCGGAGAGGTAGACGCCGCCCATGAAGCCGGGGATCGCGCCGAGCACGGGAAGCAGGAGGAAGCCGACGAACGCGCCGGCTCCCGCGTAGGCCGCCATCCGCGGGGTCGCGCCGCTCGCGCGCAGCCGGCGCGGGGGAAGGGCCCAGCGCACCGCCTGGGACACGAGGAGCGTCACGGTCGCCCCGACCAGGACGAACCAGGAGACCGGGCGCGGGTCGTCCAGCGCCCACCACAGGACCGCCGCCCAGACCAGCCACGATCCAGGGACGCCGGGCACCAGCACTCCGCACAGGCCGAGCAGGATGACCACCGCGACCAGCAGGAGTTCCCACACTCCCATCTGCCCAGCCTGCCCGAACCGGAGAGAACGCGCAGGTCAAGGCGGGCGGCTGAACGGCCGTGCGCACACCTGCGGGCGGTGGCGTCACCGTTCGCGGGTCACCCAGCCGCGTTCGTGGGCGTACCAGCCCAGTTGCAGCCGGGTCGTCGCGCCGGTCAGCTCCATCAGCACCTTCACCCGGCGCTGCACGGTCCGCAGCCCCAGGCCGAGCTGTTTGGCGACGCTCGCGTCGGTCATCCCGGCCAGCAGCAGGGAGAGGACCTCCAGGTCGCCGGCGTCGGGCGTGCCCGGGTCCCGCTCGGCGACGCCGGCCGAGCCCAGGCGCAGGGGCAGCGCCTCCCGCCACACCGACTCGAACAGTCCCGACAGCAGTTCGAGCAGCCCGCTGGCGTGCACCACCAGCGCTGCGGGCTCTGCCGAGCGGCCGGTCAACGGCACCAGGGCGAGCGAACGGTCGGCGACCACGAGCTTCGTCGGCACGGTGTCCACCACCCGCACCTGCTCGCCCCGGGCCAGCGCGGTGGTCAGCTCCCGCATGCCGTCCGGCTGATCGAGGACCGCCCGCTCCAGCACGACCCGGTAGCGCACCCCCCGGGAGGCGGCCAGCTCCTCGGCGTCGTTCTCGCTGCCGGTGACGGCCACCGGGGAGCCGGTGACCAGGGCGCACACCTCGTCGCTCGCCCCGAGCTGGAGCTGAAGGAAGCGCTGGGCGACGGCGGCGGCGCCCGTCACCACCTCGACCAGGTCGTGCGCCGCCGGTTCCGCGGCGGCCGCCCGGTACTCCTCGGCGAGCCGTGCCGCCGCCAGCTCCGCCTTGTCCAGCTCGTGCCGCCGGTGGGTGAGCAGAGCGCCCAGCGCCACCCCGGGCGGGGCGGCGACCCAGCGTCCGGGCCGGCCCGAGGACTGCGCGGCCAGCCCGTGCCGCTCCAGGCGGCGCAGCGCGCTCTCCGTGTCGTGCTCGCTCAGCGCCAGCCGCCGTGCGAGGTCGGGCACGTCCGCCGCGCCCACCGACACGAGGGCCCGGTAGGCCGACTCGTGCGTCTCGTCGAGCCCGATCGCTCCCAGCATCGCGGTGGCGTCCCTCCTCGCCGGGTCCCGTCGGCGACGGCCGGCCTCCTCACCTTTCGTGAGTGGCGGGAAACGGCCACGGCGCGAACCCGCCGCCCCACATCATCGCCGTACCGGCGGTCACTCTGCCAATGTGTGGCCACGGCGGAAACATATGATCATCCATCGATCGTCCAGGGTGGGGCTTTGTATCCGCCGTCCACACCCGGAGCGGCCCGGCCACCGCGCCGCGCCTCCGGGTCCGCGAGACGTGATCCGGGCTCTTGCCGCGCAGGGGCGCACCAGGGGACTCGAGCCCAGGTCACCGCAGTCGCCGGGCGGTTCTCCCGTGGGGGGTGGAATCGCCCGGCGACCCCCCTCGCGCCTCACCGGGCCCCGTACCCGCCTCGCCCGGTGACGCCCTCGCCAGACTGTTCGACACCCGTGGCGTGGCGGATTTTCCGGATGCCCCGTTCTCTCGCGGCCCGTGCGGTGGACAATTGTCGGCATGAGCCAGCAGGGGGGAAGGCCCACCGGTCGCGAGGACGACTGGTGGCGGCAGCTGTACGACGACGCCACCGAGGACACCGGGCCCGCGCCCGCCGCCGACTCCCTGGACGACCGCTTCGCCTCGGCGGCCGGAGCGGTGCGCACCACGAACGCGACGGACGGGACCACCGGCGACGCGACCGGCGATGCGGTGGACGGCGCCGACGACGGCAGGCCCGCGTCCGGCCCGGCCGGTGCGCTGCCCTCGCCGCGCGCCGAACGGTCCGGCGCCGAGGCCCGGGCCGACTGGTGGACGCCGCAGGGCCCGCCCCCGACTCCGCCCTCGCCCCCGCCCGTGCCGCGGAAGGCCACCGTCCCGCAGCCCAGAACCGGCCCGCCCGCGGCCCCCGCCCCGCCGGACGCGGGGCCGGTCGGCGGGCCGGACCGGCAGGGCGGTGGGGGCGGTGTGGGCGGGGGCCTCCGGCCGGAACCGCCGTCGGACGGGGCGGCCGGTCCCACCGGCTTCCCGCCGGGCCCGCTGCCGCCCGGCTTCGCCGAGCAGCCGTTCCACGGGGACGGCTACGGGGACGTCCACGGCGCATCCGCCTCCGCATCCGCCTCCGCACCCGCTTCCGCGGACGACGGCGACGCGCCGGCGTGGACGGAGGCCGCGGACCCCCGGCGGCCCGAGTCGCCACCCCCGTCACCCCCGTCACCCGCGGCGGACCCCGCCCGCCGGCCGCCGCCTCCACCCCGTCCGCCGTCCCCGCCGCAGACTCCGCCCGAGGCGCCACGGACGGCCGGGCCCCGATCCGCCGCCGCCCCCGTCGTACCACCCGCCCCTGACGCACCGCCGGACCCTCGTGCACCGGCGCCTCCCGGCACCCCGGCGCCGGCCTCCGCCCCCGCGGTACCCCCGGCCGCCCCGCCGCCCGTGCCTCCCCATGCCCCGCCGCCCCCGACGGCCCCCACCGCCCACACCGACGGGCGGTCGCCCTCGTTCACCCCGGCCGGCGCCGCGCCGTACGCCCCCGCCCGGTCCCCGGAGCCGGGTCCGGACACGGAGGCCGAGCCCGCTCCGCCCGGCCACCCGCCCACCGTCCTCACGATCCCGGCACCGCCCGCCGCCACGGACCACGTCGGCTCCGGCCCGCCCACCTACGACGCCGAACCCACCGCCCTGCCCGCCGCCGATCCGGACGAGCTGGACGACCTGGTCGCCGACACCGTCCTGGAGGGCGCCCGCTACGGGTCCTGGGCGCTGCGCGCCGCGTCGGTGCGCGGCGACTCCGCCCGGTACCGGGGGGAGCCGCGCCGGGACTCGCTGCTCACCGCCCGTTTCGGGACGGGCGAGCACGCGCTCGTCCTGGTCGCGATGGCGACGGGCGCCAGAGCCACTCCGGGCGCGCACCGTGCGGCCGCCGAGGTGTGCCGGTGGATCGGACGCGCCGTGGGCCGCAGCCATGTCCGGCTCGCCGAGGACATCAGGGCGTCCCGGCGCGGCGATCTGAAGTCGGGGCTGCACCGGCTCACCGACCGCAGCCTCGGGCGGCTGCGGGCCGGCGCCGCCGAGCAGGGACTCGAACCCGAGGAGTACGCGGCCACCCTGCGCTGTCTGCTGCTGCCCGCCGACCCCGAATGCCGCACCCGCGTCTTCTTCGGGGTGGGCGGCGGCGGACTGTTCCGGCTGCGCGGCGGCGTCTGGCGGGACATCGAACCGCAGGTGAGCGAGGTCGCGGGCGATCCGGTCGTGGGGTTCGGGTCGCGCCCGGCCGAGACGCCCGAAGGGGACCGGCTCACGATGGACCTGGGCGTCCCCACACCGCCCGACCCGTACGACCCGGAGCCCGGACCGCCCCGCGAGCCGTTCCGCTTCCGGGCCTCCGTAGCCCGCCCGGGTGACACGCTCCTGATGTGCACCGGCGGCATGGCCGACCCCCTGCGCGGTGAGCCGGAACTCTCCGCGCACCTGACGGAGCGCTGGTCGGACCCGGCCCCGCCCGGCCTCGCCGCCTTCCTCGCCGACACCCAGGTCAGGGTCAAGGGTTACGCCGACGACCGTACGGCCGCGGCCGTCTGGGAGGCGTGAGCGCGCCACCGCGGCCACTGTGGAGAGCATCGACCCGGGAAACCGAAGGGATGCGTCGGTCCATGGCCAAGCAGAACGTCGCCGAACAGTTCGTGGACATCCTGGCCCGCGCGGGGGTCAAGCGCCTCTACGGCGTCGTGGGGGACAGCCTCAACCCCGTCGTGGACGCGGTGCGGCGCCACCGGGGCATCGACTGGATCCACGTCCGCCACGAGGAGAGCGCCGCCTTCGCCGCGGGCGCGGAGGCCCAGATCACCGGGCGGCTCGCCGCCTGCGCGGGCTCCTGCGGGCCGGGCAACCTCCACCTCGTCAACGGCCTGTACGACGCCCACCGCTCCATGGCCCCGGTGCTCGCCCTGGCCTCGCACATCCCCTCCAGCGAGATCGGCCTGGGCTACTTCCAGGAGACCCATCCGGACCAGCTGTTCCGCGAGTGCAGTCACTACAGCGAGCTGGTCTCCAACCCGAAGCAGATGCCGAGGCTGCTGCACACCGCGATCCAGAACGCCGTCGGCCGCGGCGGCGTCAGCGTCGTGTCCCTGCCCGGCGACGTGGCCGACCTGCCCGCGCCGGAGAAGGCCGTCGAAACGGCCCTCGTCACCGCCCGCCCCACCGTCCGGCCCGGCGACGCCGAGATCGAGGCGCTCGTCGAGATGATCGACGCGGCCGGCAAGGTCACCCTGTTCTGCGGCAGCGGAACAGCCGGCGCGCACGCCGAGGTGATGGAGTTCGCCGGGAAGATCAAGTCCCCGGTGGGACACGCGCTGCGCGGCAAGGAATGGATCCAGTACGACAATCAGTACGACGTGGGGATGAGCGGTCTCCTCGGTTACGGCGCCGCCTACGAGGCCACCCATGAGTGCGATCTGCTGATCCTCCTCGGCACCGACTTCCCCTACAGCGCCTTCCTTCCCGACGACGTGCGGATCGCCCAGGTCGACGTGCGGCCCGAACACCTCGGCCGCCGCTCCAGACTGGACCTCGCCGTCTGGGGGGACGTCCGCGAGACGCTGCGCTGTCTCATCCCGCGCGTGCGGACCAAGGACAACCGGCGCTTCCTCGACCGGATGCTGAAGAAGCACGCCGACGCGCTGGAGGGGGTGGTGAAGGCCTACACGAGGAAGGTCGACAAGCACGTTCCCGTCCACCCGGAGTACGTGGCGTCCGTCCTCGACGAACTCGCGGACGACGACGCCGTGTTCACCGTCGACACCGGCATGTGCAACGTCTGGGCCGCGCGCTACCTCACCCCCAACGGCCGCCGCCGGGTCATCGGCTCCTTCTCGCACGGCTCCATGGCGAACGCCCTGCCCATGGCCATCGGCGCGCAGTTCACCGACCGCGGCCGCCAGGTCGTGTCGATGTCCGGCGACGGCGGCTTCGCCATGCTCATGGGCGACTTCCTGACCCTCGTCCAGTACGACCTGCCGGTGAAGGTCGTGCTGTTCAACAACTCCTCGCTGGGCATGGTCGAGTTGGAGATGCTGGTCGCCGGTCTGCCCTCGTACGGCACGACCAACAAGAACCCCGACTTCGCCGCGGTCGCGCGCGCCTGCGGCGCCTACGGTGTCCGCGTCGAGAAGCCCAAGCAGCTGGCCGGCGCGCTGAAGGACGCCTTCCGGCACAAGGGTCCGGCCCTGGTCGACGTCGTCACCGATCCCAACGCGCTGTCCATCCCGCCGAAGATCAGCGCGGACATGGTGACCGGCTTCGCCCTGTCGGCCTCGAAGATCGTCCTGGACGGGGGAGTGGGACGCATGCTCCAGATGGCCCGCTCCAACCTGCGCCACATGCCCCGGCCTTGAGTACCGGCCCACTCCGGCGGCGGGTGAGCCGCTGGGCCGGTGGGGGCCGGCGGGTCAGTCGGTGGCGGGGACCCACCGCCGTGCTCCGCCGCCGTCCGATGCGTACCAGTAGCGGGGCAGCCCCTTGATGCTCGTGGTGCGGAACGGACGGCCGTGGTCGTCGACGCGGACCGTGCCGGTGCGGCCCCCGGAGGACCAGTCGAGTTCCAGGTACCAGTCGCAGCCGCACGTCTGCGTCCGTGCCGTGACCAGCAGCACCTCGGGGTCCTTGCCGGACACGTGGTAGGGCAGGCGCACCGCCGGGATCGTCCTCTCCCCGTCGTCGCCGGCGACCGAGCGCGCCACGGGCCGGTCGCTGTCGAGGTCCACCGCGAAGTAGCGCTTGCTCAGCGAGCCGCCGCAGCCCTGGTCCATCGCGTACGCGGTGCCGGGGGCGGGAGCGGCTCGCCGGGCGACCCGCACGCGCACCGCCGTCAGCGCGACGGCGGCGGAGCCGCGTCCCTGGAGCGTGATCTCCACATTGGTCTCGCGTCCGTGCACGGCGCCCTGCGCCGACGCCCAGGCCCCGGCGTCCTGCGCCATCGGGGGAGGCGGAACCTGCGCCGGCGGCCTGTAGATGACGTAGTCATGGCCGCAGCCCTGCGCCCAGACCTGCGAGTCGGCGGTCCAGGTGAGCGGCACGCCCGCGGCCGGGACCGCCGCGGCTCCGCCGCCGGCCGGGGCGGCCTCGGTCACGGGCGAGGTCCTGGTGCGTCCGGGGGAGGGCGAGGGCGAGGGCTCGGCGGAACCGGTGGGGGCGGTCGTCTTCGCCCGGCCGGGTGCGGAGGATCGGGCGGGGGCGGCCCCGGGGGACGGCACGACGGGCACCGCGGCGGACCGGACGGCGTCGTCCGAGGCTCGGGGAGGGCGGTGTCCGCCGCCTCCTCCGGGCAGTGCGGCCAGCGTGCCCAGGGTGATGAGGAGCGCGCACGCGGCGCCGGCGAGGACAGCGGTACGGCGGCGGCGGTACCAAGGGCGCGCGGGCGCCCGCCCCGGGGCCGGATCCCGCGTTTCCCGCGCCTCCCACGCCGCCCGTGTTTCCCGGACCCCGCCCGCCGCCGGTGCTTCATCCCGCTCGGCTGCGTCGGACGGGTCCTGCGCGTGATCCGGGTCGTTCGGGTCGTGCGGGTCGTCCGGGTCGTCCGGGTTGTGCGGGTCGTGCGGGTCCGGCGACCTGTGCCGGGCGTCCGGGGCTTGCCCCGGTGCCTCCGCCCGGTGCGGTGACGCCGCGGCCGTCGTGCTCCGGGGGCGTTGTCGCGCCGCCGCCAGCCGGAGCCACCGCCGGTGCAGTTCGAGGCGTTCCTCGGGCGTCGCCCCGCAGAACTCGGCGAGCCGTTCGACCGGGGCGAAGTCCTGGGGAACCGCTTCCCCCGCGCAGTAGCGGTGCAGCGTCGAGGTGTTCATGCCCACGCGACGGGCGAGCGAGCCGTAGCTGCGCTCGGTGCGCCCCTTCAGTTCCGTCAGCAGTGCCGCGAACTCCGTCACATCGCTCACACAGTCGTCGGTCGACACCGGGTCCCCCGCGCTCGTCCGGCCCGGGCGGTCATCCCAGGCACTCATATACCTGCACGTCAGATGGCCTGGGATGGTTCCACCGCCGCCGATCGGGCGCAGACCGTTGCAGCCCGGCGGGGGAACCGCCGATGCTCTTGGTGTCGCACCGACCGGGCCGGAACCGACCGGCCGGCCCCTCGGCGCCGACCCGCACTCATGCAGCCACCCGGCACTCACCCGGCACTCACTCACGGGGGACACCCATGCCCAAGCGCTTTCGAACCGCCATGATGATCACCACGCTCGGCGGGCTCACCGCACTGACGGCCGCGGGCACCGCGTTCGGCGCCTCGCCCGCCCCGGCGGCGAACGGGCCCGCCTCCCAGCGGCCCGGCTTCCTCTCCGCCCCGGACCTCCCCGTCCGCCCCGGCGCCCCCTGGACCGCCGGCCGGATCACCGCCGGCGCAGCGCCCGACGTGGAGCTGGACCTGTGCCTCGGCAGGGCGCTGGGCGACGGCTCCCGCTCCTGGTACCGCGACTTCCGGACCGACCTCGACACGAGCGCCCGTCAGATCGCCGTCCGGACGCCGAGCGTCGCCGCGGCCAAGGGGCGGTACGCGCGGGTCGACCAGGACATCCGGTCCTGCGCCCGGCGGATCGAGCGGGCCGACCCGGAGGTCGAGGCCACGCTCAGGGACTACGGACGCCTGGACGTCGAGGAGGGCGCCCACGTCTACGGCCTGCACACCGAGACGTCCTCGGGCGCGAGCGACATCCGGCTCATCTCCGTCGGCCGGGACGGCACCAGGGTGACGGTCGTGGACTGGCGCCAGATGGGCGACTTCGCCGACGCCCCGGTCAAGGCGTTCAGGAAGACGACCGTCACCGCCGTCGACAGGCTCCGCTGACGTTTTGGAGCACGGGCGCGGCCGGCCGCCCACGCCGACGGGGACGCGACGCACGAACCGTGCGTGACGAGACCGCCGAGAAGAGCGGGCCGCCGCCCCTCCCGCCACGGGGGTCGGGAGAGGCGGCGGCCCCGCCGCAACCGGCACGACCACCGCACGGCCGAACCACCGATCACCACTCGACCGATCACCGCTCGACCACATGAGAGACACGGGGAACACGGACATGACGAACGACGTCATCAACAGCACGACCGGCGCCACCGAGACCGGCACGGCCGTCAAGAGCACCGCGCGTCTGCGCGCCACCCGCCGTACCGCGGTCGCCGCCGGCCTCGCGCTGGTCCTCGGGCTCGGCGTGACGGCGCAGGCGTCCGCCGGCGGCCCGCGCAGCGTCAGCGGCAAGTCGTCGGACGACATCACCCGCGTCGCCGACTTCTACGGCGCCTACATCGACGCGGTGACCGACGAGGGCGGCGGCGACCTCGCGGACGCGCTGCGCGCGCACTACCTGACGCCGGCCCTCCAGAAGGAGCTGAACGCCTGGGAGGAGGCCAACCACGCCAACGGTGTCCTGCGGGCCCAGAACGTCCCGCTCGCCTGGAAGGTCACCGACAACGGCGCCACCGGGCACACGGAGGCCGTCGTCACCCTCACCTGGAGCAGGAACACCACCACGAAGCTGATCGTGGACGTGAACCGCGAGAGCCACAAGATCTTCCACATCGGCACGAAGGGCGTCGCGGGCAGCTGACCGCCGCCTCGGGGGTCGCGGGGTCACCGAAGAGTTCAGGCCAACCTCGTGGACCGGGGGACCGGGGCGCCGGAACCCGAAGGGGATCCGCGGGCCGGCGGGCCGGGCACGTCCCGGACGCCGGCCCGCGGATCCCCTGTCGTGTGCGTGTCCGGCTTCCGGCGATCGCCGCTTGCGCGCCGCGTCTACGACCAGGTCGGTAGGCCCGCGCCCGCAGCCGGCACGACCCCCGGCGGTCCCCGGCCACCCGGACACGCACGCGACAGGGGCGCGAAACGGCCAGGCGGGAGGCCGTGCCGGACGGGCCGGCGCCCCGGCTCACCTCGGCTCGCGCGGGAGGTGAACGCCGGGAGCGCTCCGCGCCGGTGCACGCCTTCCGGGGGCCTGCCCGCGCCGTCGTGCGGCCTGCTCACGGACCGGCCGCCCTGGTGAGCCCTCGGCGGCTCCGCGCCCGGCGGCCGCGTCCGCCCGTCGCCGGGGCCGTCCCGCACGCCGCCGTCGAGTCAACGGGAACCGGTGCCTCGGCCAGTGCCTCGACCAGGGCTTTCGCCCTCCCTCCCGGCGTCGGGCGCGGACGGCGGCGGGCCGGCCCGCGCGCCCGGCCGTCCGCCGAGGCCGCGTCGGGCGACCGTCACGCGGCCCCGTGCGCGCCCGCCGCTCCCGGCGGCGCATCGGCCGCAGAGGTCCGTGCCTCGCCCCGCTCCCGCGCGCCGGAACCCGGGTGCGGCGCTCGCGCGGGCGGCTCCGCCAAGCTCCGGACAACGCTGTCGTCCCGCCCCGCGCCGTGCGGACGCCCTCGGCGGCGCGTCCGAACATGGCCGAACAGCCGGTCGTTGACGATTCCACATGACTGGCGCGGTGCCGACCGGGCAAGGATCCCCGTGAACGTGTTCGAGCAGGGGGAAACCGACATCGGCACGCGGGCGGGGGTCATGGAGAGGCAGGCACGGGGAAGCGGCGCGACGACGGTCGTGGACGGCTCGGCGACCGGAGAGCCGGGGGAGACCGGGGACGACGCCGCCGGGGACGCGGCGGACCGGGATCGCGCGGCGCAGCTCAATCGCCGGCTCGGCCGGGCGGACCTGCGGGCGGTGCCCGAGGCGCGCCGGGCGCTGCGGGAGCTGCTGCGGGGGTGGGGCAAGCCCGGCCGGTCCGAGACGGCGGAACTGCTGACCAGCGAACTCGTCACGAACGCGCTGGTGCACACGGACGACGACGCGCTCCTGACGGCCACCGTCTCGTCGGCCGGTCTGCGGGTCGAGGTGCGGGACTGCGTCGCCCGCCGGCCCCGGCCGAGCGCGCCGGCCCCCGACGAGGGGACGCACGGGCGGGGTCTGGTGCTCGTCGAGTCCCTCGCGGACACCTGGGGCGTCCGGGCCCAGGGCGGCGGAAAGGTCGTCTGGTTCGAACTGGGCGCCGGAGCCGCGTGAGCGGACCGGACCCACCGGAGCGTGGGTCGGCGCACCGCACGCGGCACGGGAAGGGGGCGCGACCGTGGTGGTCGCGCCCCCTTCCCGTCATTCCCGTCCGGTCGTCAGCCGAACTGCTGCTCCAGGTCCTTGAGCTTGCGCTCCAGGGAGTCGAGGCGCGGAAGCGCCATCGTGTCGTCCTCCGCGGTGAGGTCGACCGTCGTCGATTCGGAGCCGTGGCGGACGGGCTGGAGGGAGGGCCGTGACCGAACGGGCAGCTGCTCGGCCGAGTTCGCTATGGCAGGCTCCGCGGGGACACGCTCGGCCGTGGCCCGCTCCAGCGCGGCCTGGGCCTCGACCTGACGGCCGCCGCCGCGGCCGGGGAAGCGGCCGTGGCCGCGGCTGATCGCCTTCAACTGCGCCCGCTCGACCCGCTGCTGCTCGCGACGGCGCAGCTTGGTCTCCTCCTTGCGGGCCTTGTCCTCGCGGACCTCCTCGACGGCCTCGTCCAGGCTGCGCACGCCCTCGAGCAGCATCAGCGACCAGGCCTTGTAGGTCTCGCGGGGGGCGCGGACCCAGCGCACGACGCGGATCTGCGGCAGCGGACGGGGCACGAGACCCTGTTCGCGCAGGGCCGCCCGGCGGGTCTGCTTCAGGGCCCGGTCGAAGAGCACGGCCGCGGAGAGGGACATGCCGGAGAAGAACTGCGGGGCGCCGTCGTGGCCCAGGCCGCGGGGCGCGTGCACCCAGTTGAACCAGGCCGCCGCACCGGCGAACGTCCATACGAGTATCCGGGAGCCGAGAGCCGCGTCGCCGTGGCTGGCCTCGCGCACCGCGAGGACGGAGCAGAACATCGCCGCGCCGTCCAGGCCGAACGGCACCAGGTACTCCCAGCCGTTGGTGAGGCCGAGATTCTGCTGGCCGAAACCGACCAGGCCGTGGAAGGAGAGGGCGGCGGCCACGGCCGCACAGCAGAACAGGAGGACGTAGGAAGCGGTCCCGTATATGGCTTCCTTGCGCCTGCGGCGCTCCTCGGTGCGCTCCCACGAGTCGTCCGCGCTCGCGCTCGCCCCGGAGGAGCGCTTGCCGCGCGCGAGCACCGCAACCGCCGCCAGCATGCCCAGGAGCAGTACGGCGCCCGGAAGCAGCCAGTTCAGCGATATGTCGGTAAGTCTCATCTGGGGTCCCTTGCATTGGGATAGGGCGTAACGCCCGCCATAGTGGCCCAATCCCGCCGTGCCTCAGGGGGTTTCGGGGCAAGAGGCCGCCAAGGAGGTGCAAGGGGATGCCCAGGGCGACGTTCTGCTCGAACTGCCGCTTGAGGGGCGGGAGTTGAGTTCGAATAAGACTACCCGTAAGGGTGGTTCCACGGAAAGTTCCCGTGACGCGTGAGGAATATGTGAATCGCCTGTGACCGTACGGGAGTCTCGTTCGGGTGATCTTACGGGACGTGCGGCGCGCCTTCGCTCCGGGGGTCGCCTTCGGCGGCGGCTGAGGCGACGTCAACTCGCCGCGGAAGCAGTGGCGGTGAGCCTGGCGACGCGGTCTGCGTCGCAGGTGCGCGGGCAGGAGACGCAGGTGTCCTCCGGGCGCACGGTGTAGAACATGCAGCAGCTCGCCCGGTCCCGGGTGGGCAGGGGCTCGCCGTCGGGGCCGGTCAGCTCGCGGAAGGCCGCCGAGCCGACGTAGGGACGGGTGGCCCCCGGGAGCAGCAGCTCCAGCTCCCGACGCGCCCGCTCACCCTCGTCGTCGCCGAACAGCCCGCCGACGTACCAGAGCCCCTCGACGACCTCGTCCGTGACCATGCCCCACAGGGCCCGGCCGCGCCGCCGGGCGCGCGGGCCGAAGGCCGCGAGCAGCGGCTCGAGGTGCTCGGCCACCGCCGCCCGGACCTCCGCGCGCAGCGCCTCCTCGTCCGGGACCACCCGGGCGCCGGGCGTGCGGGCCGCCGGGTCGCCCGGCAGGCACGCGAAGGAGGAGGGCGGGCGGACGGCCATCCGCATGCCGCCCCCGCTGCGGTCGTACGAGACGTCCGTCACGAGGAGCCGGGGGACCCGCCGGTGCAGGAACCACGGCACGGTGATCAGCAGACAGGCGGGCCAGGCGTAGCGGTGCAGCCCGAAGCCGGCCACCACGTCGGGGCGCGCCCTGCGGCCGTGGTCGCGGACGACCTGGGCGTCGTCCCAGGCCAGGAAGGTCTCCACGGCCGCGCCGCCCTCGGCCAGGGCGGCCGCCGTGACCCATCCGCCGCCCCGGGGCAAGGGCTCCGCGGGCGCCGGCTCCCTGACCGTCAGGCTCGGCAGCACCCGCGTCAGACGGGCGTAGGCCTCCGCGGTGACGGACGGGGCGGCGGCCGGTGGAGCGGCGGACGGCGGGAGGGCGGCCGACGGAGCCGTGGCCGACGGGGCTGGGGGCATGCCGGTACCGCCGTTCCGGGAGCTTCAACAGGTTAGCCTTACCTTACCTGCTCCCGTCCCTGCGGTCCGGCCGCCCCCGTGCCCCGGCCGGTGGAGAACCCCCGTTTTCCCCCGAGACGCCGGGTACGCCTAAGGTGCTTGACGGACGAGTAACAACCCGTCGTAATGACCCCAAGTACCGACAACGCCGGAGGAGGCCTCGTGGAGCGGAGCACACAGGGCTCCACCGGTCTGGAGACCCCGGCCGTGCCCGACGGCGGCGGCCGCCCCCGGGTGCCGGCGCAGGCGCGCCCCGGTCCGTCCCCGTTCAGCGGCGGATACGGCGAGGGCGCGGACCGCGAGCGGTGCGGGCCGACGGACGCGGCGCGCGGCGAGCACACGCACGGCGAGGCCCCCGCTCCGTCTCCTCTTTCCCCTTCGGCGTCCTGCGGGCCCCCCGCTCCGTCCGCGTCCCCCGCTCCCGGTCTCGCGCGGGCGGGAGCGGCTCCGGCGCCTTCCCGCCCCGTGATCCAGCGGGCGTCGGTGCGCGGTCAGATCCTCGACGCCCTGCGCACCGCGCTCGTCACGGGCGAACTGCTGCCGGGCGAGGTGTACTCCGCCCCGGTCCTCGGCGAACGCTTCGGCGTCTCCGCGACCCCCGTGCGCGAGGCGATGCAGCAGCTCGCGCTGGAGGGCGCCGTCGAGGTCGTCCCCAACCGCGGGTTCCGGGTGGTCGTGCGCGGCGCCCGTGAGCTGGCCGAGCTGGCCGAGGTGCGGGCGCTGATCGAGGTGCCCGTGATGCTGCGGCTCGCCCGTACGGTGCCCGGTGAGCGGTGGACGGAGCTGCGGCCCCTCGCCGAGGCCGGCGTGCGTGCGGCGGCCTCCGGATGCCCTGCCACCTACGCGGAGGCCGACCGGCGCTTCCACCGCGCGCTGCTCGCCCTCTCCGGCAACGAGCAGCTGGTCGCGGTCGCCGACGATCTGCACCGGCGGTCGCAGTGGCCGCTGGCCGGCGCGCCCGCGCGGCGCGGACGGGCCGACCTCGTCGCCGACGCGGCCGAGCACCTGTCCCTGCTGGAGGCGCTGACGGCGGGCGAGCTGGACGTGGTGCAGAAACTGACCCGGGACCACTGCGCGGGCTCGGCCGGCTGACCGGCCCGCCCCCGTCCCGCGCGCAACGTCCGCCGCTCCTCGCGGCCGCATGCTGCCGTGCGGGCGGCTGTGCGGCCGGCGGTGCGGATGCCGCCGTCGGGCCGGGCCGGGATCCTCACACGCCCGACGGGCTCGGTGCGGCCGGCGGGGCCAGCTGGCGGGCCAGCCAGGTCGGCACGCCGCCCAGCAGCCGGAACAGCCGCCGCGCCTCCTCCCGCAGCCGTGACGCCTCCGGTTCCACCTCCGCGTCCGCGAGCGAGACGAGCGCCGGAGCGGTGCCGACGAGATAGCCCAACTCCTCGCGGATGCGCAGGGATTCGGCGAAGCCGTGGCGGGCTTCGGCGATCTCGCCGTCGCGCAGGGCGAGGCCGGCGAGGTGACGCCAGGTGAAGGACAGCAGCAGGGAGTCCGAGTGCAGGGCGGCCGCCGTGTGGGCGCGCCGGTACGCGGCCTTCGCGGCCTGTGGGGAACGCGAGATGTTCTCCGCGACCAGGCCCCGCCGGAAGTCCAGCAGCGCCCGGCCCGTCGCATCCGGCGGGATCAGCGCCGCCGCCCGGCCCAGCGCGGCCCGCGCCTCGTCCGCCCGGTCGCGCACCCCGTGCAGCGTGGCGGCGTAGGCGAGCTGCCCGCGTTCACAGGCGGCCGCGCCGCGCTCCTCGTCGTCGTGGGCCAGGGCCTCCGCCGTGCGCAGCGCGTCCTCGGCGTCCTGCCAGCCCTGCTCGGTGTACAGGCACCGCTCCACCAGCAGCGCGGCCCGCTGCATCGCGCCCGCGGCCGTGCCGGGTGGGACAAGGGCCGCCGCGTCGGCCCAGCAGGCCCGCGAGCGCAGCCGCCATACCGCGGTCTGGAGGGGATCGTCACCTGAGGTCGTTCCGGTACCAGACATGGCGGAATGCGCCACGTTGCCCTCCCCGAGCGCGCCGTCGAGCTATGAGTGGTGGCCGCATCTCAGCACGGATCGAGGTACCGGGCCAAGGGGGCGGGTGAAGGATTTCACAAAGTCGTGGGACTCGGTGTCCTCCCAGGTGCGCGCCGAGTCGCCGGCGAGGGGCGGCGACCGGGGGCCGGGCGTCGTCAGCTCATGCGCAGGGCCAGGAAGAAGTCCAACTTGTCCTCCAGGCGCGACAGGTCACGGCTCGTCAACTGCTCGATCCGCCCGACCCGGTAGCGCAGCGTGTTGACGTGCAGGTGCAGACGGGAGGCGCAGCGGGTCCACGAGCCGTCGCAGTCGAGGAACGCCTCCAGGGTCGGGATCAGTTCGGCGCGGTGGCGCCGGTCGTAGTCGCGCAGGGGGTCCAGGAGGCGGGCGGTGAACGCCCGGCGCACGTCGTCGGGGACGAACGGCAGCAGCAGGACGTGCGAGGCCAGCTCCTGGTGCCCCGCCGCGCAGACCCGGCCGGGACGGGCGGCGGCCACCCGGCGCGCGTGCCGTGCCTCCTCCAGCGCCCCCCGCAGCCCCTCGGCGGAGTGCACGGCCGCGCTGACGCCCAGGGTGAGCCGCCCGTCGCCGTCGAGTCCCGCCGACAGCGGCTCCCGCACGGTGGCCAGCAGCGCGTCGGCGAGGACGCCGGTCTCGCCGCCCTCGTGCTCGGCGGGCATGGCCGGCAGGGGGACGAGGGCGATGGCCTCGTCACCCGTATGGGCGACGGCGATGCGGTCGGACGGCTCGGGACCGGTGGCCCCGGGGTCGACGAGGATCTCCTCCAGCAGCGACTGGGCGACCGGGCCGGCCTCCGCGGCGCCGTTCTCCCACTCCACCCGGGCCACCACCACCTGCCAGTGCGGCGCGGCCCCCAGCCCCGGCAGCAGCACCGGCGCGGCGACCCGCAGCCGGGCCGCGATCTCCGCCGGGGCCGCTCCCGTCTGGACCAGCTCCAGCACCTCCTGCGCGAGACGGCGGCGCACCGTGCGCGCCGCGTCCCGGCGGTCGCGTTCGACGGCGATGAGCTGCGTGACGCCCTGGAGCAGGTCGAGGCGCTCGTCCGCCCAGTCGCCGGCGTCCGCCTCGACGGCCAGGAGCCAGTCCGACAGCACGCTCTCGCGCACGTCCCGCGCACCGGGCGCGCCCGCCGCCCCCGGACCGTGCGCGGTCCGCGACGGCTGCGGGGACGGGGGGACCCGGGGGGTGTGCGGCGGGCGGCCGCCGCTGGAGCGGATCGGGAACAGGGAGAACGTCGTCTGCCCCACGATCACCCGGTGCGGGCCGCGCCGGCCGGTGCGGACGGCGGCCAGCTGCTCCGCCGCGAGCTTGGCGCACACCTCGGCCGCGAGGCCCGGACCCGCCGTCTTCGGGCCGGCGATGAGCCGCCCGGTGGGGGACAGGACCCAGGCGCGCAGGTCCAGGTCGGAGCCGAGCAGGTCCAGGACCACGTCCGGGCCGCCGCCGGCCGGGCCCGAGGTCATCATCCTGCGGTGCCGGTCGACGACGGCCGCGAGGTCGCCGGCGCGCTCGCCGGACACCTGCCGCACGACGTGCTCGGTGATCGTCGCGAAGGCCACCGACTCGTGCACCGCGAACAGCGGCAGACGGTGCCGGGCGCAGGCCGCGACCAGGTCCTCCGGGACGTCGCCCAGCTCGGCCTCGCCGGCCGCGAGCGCGGCCACGCCGGCCTGCACCAGGATCCGTACGAAAGGCTCGGAGTCCGCCGCGTCCCGCCGCCAGGCCAGGCCCGTCAGCACCAGCTCGCCCCCGGAGAGGTAGCGGCTGGGGTCCCGCAGGTCGGTGGTCATGACCCCGCGCACCGTGCGGTCCAGCTCGTCCTCGCCGCCGAGGAGCCCGAGGCCCAGCGCATCGGTGTCCAGAAGTGCGCGCAGCCGCATCTCGTCGCCGCCGTTCTCTGTCTCGAAATCTACGATGAATCCTGAGGGACGCGACGGGAGAAGGCCCGCCGCCGGTCCCGCCCCGGAGCCCGGGCCGCCGCGGCGGGACGTCAGAAACCGCGTTCTTCGATCGCCGGGCCGTCGTCCGTGTTTCCGCAGGAAAACCAGGAGGTCACGGAAGGCCCCCGTTCATACGAATCTACAAGATGCCCGAAGGGACCAGCCAACTCCTTCATGGTTTCCGTGACTGACCCGGTCGGAGCAAGCCGCTGTGTACTGGCCCCACTCCGCGTGAACAGCACATGAACGAGCCGGGCCCGCCGCACCCGATTCTGGCTCGATAGAGACGACTCACGAGACTCACGAGACGAAGAAGAGAGCCGGTCATGGACTTCCTTCGCCCCGCCAGCTGGGAGGAGGCGCTCGCCGCGAAGGCAGCGCATCCCACGGCTGTGCCGATTGCGGGTGGCACCGACGTGATGGTCGAGATCAACTTCGACCACCGCAGGCCCGAGTACCTGCTCGACCTGAACCGCGTCGGCGACCTGTACGAGTGGGAGGTCGGCGAGGACAGCGTGCGGCTCGGGGCCTCCGTCCCGTACTCCCGGATCATGGAGCACCTGCGCGCCGAGCTGCCCGGCCTCGCGCTCGCCTCGCACACCGTGGCCTCCCCGCAGATCCGCAACCGCGGCGGCGTCGGCGGCAACCTCGGCACCGCCTCCCCGGCGGGCGACGCCCACCCGGCCCTGCTCGCCGCCGGCGCCGAGGTCGAGGCCGAGTCGGTGCGCGGCTCGCGCCGGATCCCGATCGACGCCTTCTACACCGGCGTCAAGCGCAACGCGCTCGCCCCCGACGAGCTGATCCGCGCCGTCCACGTCAAGAAGGCCGACGGCCCCCAGCAGTACTCCAAGGTCGGCACCCGCAACGCCATGGTCATCGCCGTCTGCGCCTTCGGCCTCGCCCTGCACCCCGACACCCGCACCGTGCGCACCGGCATCGGCTCCGCCGCCCCCACCCCCGTCCGGGCCGCGACCGCCGAGGAATTCCTCGGGGCGGCCCTCGAGGAGGGCGGCTTCTGGGACAACGGGAAGATCATCACCCCCTCGGTCGCCAAGCAGTTCGCCGACCTGTGCGCCGCCGCCTGCAACCCGATCGACGACGTCCGCGGCACCGCGAGCTACCGCCGCCACGCGGTCGGCGTCATGGCCCGCCGGACGCTCACCTGGACCTGGGAGTCGTACCGCGGCGCCCGCCGCGCCTCGAAGGGAGCCGCGTGATGCGCGTCAACTTCACCGTCAACGGACGCCCGCAGGAAGCCGACGACGTATGGGAGGGCGAGAGCCTGCTGTACGTGCTGCGCGAACGGCTCGGACTCCCGGGCTCGAAGAACGCCTGCGAGCAGGGCGAATGCGGCTCGTGCACGGTCCGTCTGGACGGCGTGCCGGTCTGTTCCTGCCTGGTCGCCGCGGGCCAGGCCGAGGGCCGCGACGTCGTGACCGTGGAAGGCCTCGCCGACCACGCCCGCAGGCGCGCCGAACGCGACGACCGCGCGACCGGCTCCCGCGGCGACGCCCCGGCCGCGCCGGGCACCTCGCTCGACGAGGCGCGCGCGTGGCAGGCCCGGGGCGCCGACTCCCAGGCCGGCGAGGGCGGCGAACTCGCCCCGATCCAGCAGGCGTTCATCGACGCAGGCGCCGTCCAGTGCGGCTTCTGCACCCCCGGCCTCCTGGTGGCCGCCGACGAACTGCTCGAACACCACCCGAACCCGACCGACGCGGACATCCGCGAGGCGCTCTCCGGCAACCTGTGCCGCTGCACCGGCTACGAGAAGATCATGGACGCGGTCCGCCTGGCGGCCGCCCGGCAGGGAGAGGCGGTCTGACGATGCCCTCACCCACCCGCGGCCCCGCCCGAACCGGCGGCGCCCCCCTCGGCACCCCTGTCGAGGTCACCCAGGGCTCCCCGACCAGGGGCGGCATCGGGGAGTCCACGCTGCGCCCCGACGGCACCCTCAAGGTCACCGGAGAGTTCGCCTACTCGTCCGACCTGTGGCACGAGGACATGCTCTGGGGCCAGATCCTGCGCTCCACCGTCGCGCACGCCGAGATCGTCTCCCTCGACACCTCCGAGGCCCTGGCCACCCCGGGCGTCTACGCCGTCATGACGTACGACGACCTGCCGACCGAGGTGCGCAACTACGGCCTGGAGATCCAGGACACCCCCGTCCTGGCGCACGGCAAGGTGCGCCACCACGGCGAGCCGGTGGCGATCGTCGCCGCCGACCATCCGGAGACCGCCCGCCGCGCCGCCGCCAAGATCAAGGTGGAGTACCGGGAACTGCCCGTCATCACCGACGAGGCCTCCGCGACCGCGCCGGACGCGATCCTGATCCACGAGAACCGCGACGACCACCACATCGGCCACGTCCCGCACCCCAACATCGTCCACCGCCAGCCCATCGTGCGCGGCGACGCGGACGCGGCGGCCCGGCGCGCCGACGTCGTCGTCCGGGGCGAGTACACCTTCGGCATGCAGGACCAGGCCTTCCTCGGCCCGGAGTCCGGCCTCGCGGTGCCCGAGGAGGACGGCGGCGTCCACCTCTACGTCGCCACCCAGTGGCTGCACTCCGACCTGCGTCAGATCGCCCCCGTCCTCGGCCTGCCCGAGAGCAAGGTGCGCATGACGCTGGCCGGCGTGGGCGGCGCGTTCGGCGGCCGCGAGGACCTGTCCATGCAGATCCACGCCTGTCTGCTCGCCCTGCGCACCGGAAAACCCGTCAAGATCGTCTACAACCGCTTCGAGTCCTTCTTCGGCCATGTGCACCGCCACCCGGCCAAGCTGTACTACGAGCACGGCGCCACCCGCGACGGCAGGCTGACCCACGTCAGGTGCCGCATCGTGCTCGACGGCGGCGCCTACGCCTCCGCGTCGCCCGCGGTCGTCGGCAACGCCTCCTCGCTCGGCATCGGCCCCTACGTCGTCGACGACGTGGACGTCGAGGCCATCGCCCTCTACACCAACAACCCGCCCTGCGGCGCGATGCGCGGCTTCGGCGCGGTTCAGGCGTGCTTCGCCTACGAGGCGCAGATGGACAAGGTCGCGAAGGAACTCGGCCTGGACCCGGTGGAGTTCCGGCAGCGCAACGCCATGGAACAGGGCGCCCTCCTGCCCACCGGGCAGCGGGTCGACTCCCCGGCGCCGGTCGCCGAACTCCTGCGCCGCGTCAAGGCGATGCCCATGCCGCCCGAGCGCCAGTGGGAGAGCAGCGAGGGCGCGGACGTACGGCAGCTGCCCGGCGGCCTGTCCAACACCACGCACGGCGAGGGAGTCGTACGCGGGGTGGGCTACGCGGTCGGCATCAAGAACGTCGGCTTCTCCGAGGGCTTCGACGACTACTCCACCGCCAGGGTCCGCATGGAGGTCGTCGCCGGGGAGCCCGTCGCGACCGTCCACACGGCCATGGCGGAGGTCGGCCAGGGGGGCGTCACCGTCCACGCGCAGATCGCCCGCACCGAACTGGGCGTCGCCCAGGTGACCATCCAGCCCGCCGACACCGCGGTCGGCAGCGCCGGCTCGACCTCGGCCTCCCGCCAGACCTACGTCACCGGCGGCGCCGTGAAGAACTCCTGCGAGCTGGTGCGGGAGAAGGTCCTGGAGATCGGCCGCCGCAGGTTCGGCTCCCACCACCCCGCCTGGGCCACCGCCGAACTCCTCCTGGAGGGCGGCAAGGTCGTCACCGACGGCGGCGAGGTCCTGGCCGACCTCGTCGACGTGCTCGGGGACGAGGCCGTGGAGGTCGAGGCGGAGTGGCGGCACCGGCCGACCGAGCCGTTCGACCTGCGCACCGGGCAGGGCAACGGGCACGTCCAGTACTCCTTCGCCGCGCACCGCGCGGTCGTCGAGGTCGACACCGAACTGGGACTGGTCAAGGTCATCGAGCTGGCCTGCGCCCAGGACGTCGGCAAGGCGCTGAACCCGCTGTCCGTCATCGGCCAGATCCAGGGCGGCACGACCCAGGGCCTGGGCGTCGCCGTCATGGAGGAGATCATCGTCGACCCGAAGACGGCGAAGGTCAGGAACCCCTCCTTCACCGACTACCTGATCCCCACGATTCTCGACACGCCGACCATCCCGGTCGACGTGCTCGAACTCGCCGACGACCACGCCCCCTACGGGCTCCGTGGCATCGGCGAGGCCCCCACCCTGTCGTCGACCCCGGCCGTCCTCGCGGCGATCCGGAACGCGACCGGGCTGGAGCTCGACCGCACGCCCGTACGTCCGGAGCACCTGACCGGAACGTGACCCCTCCCGGGGCCACGACCAGCAGTTCCCCGGGGGCCTCGCGCCCCCGGTCCACCTTGTTCGTCTCGGGCCGTCCCCCGGGTCGTCCATTCCCAAATCCCGCACCCGGCGCGGACGCCACGCGGGTGTCCCTTTGAACCTTGGGAGATGGCCCATGACCCAGCAGTCACTGGAGCCGAGGACCACAGCCGACGACGCGGGCGACGGCTCCCGCGTCCCGGCCGGACGGTCCTGGCTCGACCGGTACTTCCACATATCCGGGCGGGGCTCCACGGTCGCCCGCGAAGTGCGCGGCGGCGTCACCACCTTCATGGCGATGGCGTACATCCTGCTGCTCAACCCTTTGATCCTGTCCGGCAAGGACGCGGCCGGCGACACCCTCGGCCAGAACGCCCTGATCACCGCGACCGCGTTCGCCGCCGCCTTCACCACGTTGCTGATGGGCTTCTTCGGCAAGGTGCCGCTCGCCCTCGCCGCCGGCCTGTCCGTCTCCGGAGTGCTGTCCTCGCAGGTCGCGCCCCAGATGACCTGGCCGCAGGCGATGGGCATGTGCGTGATGTACGGCGTCGTCATCATGCTGCTGGTCGTCACCGGCCTGCGCGAGATGATCATGAACGCGATCCCGCTAGCCCTCAAGCACGGCATCACCATGGGCATCGGCCTGTTCATCGCGCTCATCGGTTTCTACAAGTCCGGGTTCGTGCACCAGGGCAAAGCGACCCCGGTCACCCTCGGCCCCGCGGGCGAACTCGCGGGCTGGCCGGTGCTGCTGTTCGCGGGCACCCTGCTGCTGATCTTCATGCTCCAGGCCCGCAACGTCCCCGGCGCCATCCTCATCGGCATCGTCGCCGGCACGGTCGTCGCGGCGATCCTCAACGCGGCCGGGGTCGTCGACCCCCGCCAGTGGGCGGGCGGCGCCCCCGAACTGCACGGCAGCGCCGTCTCGATGCCGGACTTCTCGCTCTTCGGACATGTGGAGTTCGGCGGCTGGGGCCGGGTCGGCGCCATGACCGTCGGCATGATCGTCTTCACACTCGTCCTCGCCGGGTTCTTCGACGCGATGGCCACCATCATCGGCGTCGGCACCGAAGCGGGGCTCGCCGACGCCAAGGGCCGCATGCCGGGCCTGTCCAAGGCGCTGTTCATCGACGGCGCCGGCGGGGCGATCGGCGGTGTGGCGGGCGGCTCGGGCCAGACCGTGTTCATCGAATCGGCGACGGGCGTCGGCGAGGGCGCGCGCACCGGCCTCGCCTCGGTCGTCACCGGAACCTTCTTCGCGGCGTGTCTGTTCTTCACCCCGCTCACCGCGATCGTCCCGCAGGAGGTGGCCTCCGCCGCCCTCGTCGTCATCGGCGCGATGATGCTGATGAACGCCCGGCACGTCGACTGGGCGGACCGGGCGACCGCCGTCCCGGTGTTCCTGACGGTCGTGCTGATGCCGTTCACCTACACCATCACCACCGGCGTCGCCGCCGGAGTCATCTCCTACGTCGCCATCAAGGCGGCACAGGGCAGGGCGCGCGAGATCGGGGCCTTCATGTGGGGCCTTGCGGTGATCTTCCTCGTCTACTTCTGCCTGCACCCCATCGAGGCCTGGCTGGGCGTGCACTAGAAGTCGCCCGCTCTTGCCCCCGCCCGGCGGGGGTACCCGTCCTCCGCACGACCGCGTTCAAGGAGACCGAGACATGCTGGACATCGCCGAGGAACTCGACCGGTGGGCCGCGCAGGGCCGTGACTTCGCCGTCGCCACCGTCGTGGCCGTCGGCGGCAGCGCGCCCCGCCGGCCCGGCGCCGCCCTCGCGGTGGACGCCGACGGCACGGCGATCGGCTCGGTCTCCGGCGGCTGTGTGGAGGGCGCGGTCTACGAACTGTGCCGGCAGGCGCTCCAGGACGGGGAGCCGGTCCTGGAGCGGTTCGGCTACAGCGACGACGACGCCTTCGCCGTAGGACTCACCTGCGGCGGAGTCATCGACGTCCTCGTCACCCCGGTACGCGCCGCCGATCCGGCCCGCCCGGTGATCGCGGCCGCCCTCGGGGCCGCGGCGTCCGGCACGGCGGCGGCGCTGGCCCGCGTGGTGAGCGGTCCGCCCGGCCTGGTGGGCCGCGCCCTGCTCGTCCGCGCGGACGACGCCCACGACGACGCTCCGCCCGCGGGCGCGGCCTTCACGGCAAGCGCCTGGCAGGGCGGCTTCGGCGCCCACCCCGAACTGGACCGCACCGTCGCGGCCGAGGCGCGGGCGTTCCTCGACGCCGGCCGCACCGGCACGCTGGAGATCGGCGAGCAGGGCTCACGCTGCGGCGCCCCGCTCACCGTCCTGGTCGAGTCGTCCGTGCCGCCGCCTCGGATGATCGTGTTCGGCGCGATCGACTTCGCGGGGGCGCTCGTGCGCGTCGGCAAGTTCCTGGGCCACCACGTCACGGTGTGCGACGCGCGCCCGGTCTTCGCCACCGCCGCCCGCTTCCCCGAGGCCGACGAGATCGTCGTCGAGTGGCCGCACGAGTACCTGGAGCGCACGCGGGTGGACGCGCGCACGGTGCTGTGCGTCCTCACCCACGACGCGAAGTTCGACGTCCCGCTGCTGCGGCTGGCGCTGCGGCTGCCGGTCGCCTACGTCGGCGCCATGGGATCGCGCCGCACCCACCTGGACCGCAACCGGCGCCTGCGCGAAGTCGGCGTCACCGACCTGGAACTGGCGCGCCTGCGGTCCCCCATCGGCCTCGACCTCGGCGCGCGCACCCCGGAGGAGACGGCCCTGTCGATCGCCGCGCAGATCGTCGCCGACCGGCGCGGCGGCAGCGGAGCGTCCCTCGCCGGCGCGCACACCCCGATCCATCACGACACGACGGCCCGCCCGGCCGGCCGCATCGGCTCGGTCGCCTGAGGGCGGCCCCACGGACGGCGGGCCGGGTCCGTCAGGGGGTGCGCAGGAGGCGGTCGGCGGCGCGGCCGAACACGGTGCGGGCCGTCGCCGCGAGGAGCGGGTCGAGGAAGGCGGGCAGGAAGCGCACGCTCAGCTCCTCGTGCCAGAGCACGTGGGTCCGCCCGTCGGGTCGCGGCCGTACCTCGATCCGCGCTCGGCCGAGGACGACCCGGCCGCGCTTCTCCAGCCGGCAGTGGCCCGCAGCGCCGGCGGCCGGCGGCTGCCAGACGGTGACCTCCATCGGGTCGTCGAAGGACAGCGGGCCGAGGCCCGAGCGGGCCACGAAGACGGTGCCCTCACGGGTCGGCGGGGGAGTGAGCACGGTGACGCGGGTGAGCGGGACCACGTCGCCGTGCCGGGACCACCGCGTCAGCCGGCGCCAGGCGTCGTCCGGAGGGAGCGGTACGGTGCGTTCGAGCTGGAAGACGGCCACCCGGCGATCGTAGGCGCGCGGGACGCGGGGAGGGGGGAGCGCCCTCCGGTCCGCCGGTCTGCGGCGTCGGCGCCCGGCGTCCGCGCGGGGTCTCAGCGGTAGACCTCTCCCGGCACCGCTTCCCCGGGCGCCAGCAGCTGGGGCACCGTCACGAACACGAACCCGCGCTCCTTCAGCGCGTCGATGATGCCCGGCACGGCCGGCACGGTTCCGTCGTAGAGGTCGTGCAGCAGGATGATGCCGTCCCGGTCGGCCTGGGCGAGGACCCGGCGCCGGATCAGGGCGGAGTCGGTCGTCGTGTAGTCCTTGGCCGTCACGGTCCACAGCACTTCGGCGAGGCCCAGTTCGCGGGAGATCTCGTGCACGGTCTCGTTCGTGCGGCCCTGCGGCGGCCGCATCAGGGTGGGGGGCCTGCCGGTCAGGCGCTCTATGACGTCGTTGGTGCGCCGCAGCTCCTCGCGTATCCCGTCGGGTTCGAGCTCCGTGAGGATCTTGTGGTCCCAGGTGTGGCTGGCCACCTCGTGGCCCTCGGCGGCCATGCGTCTGACGAGGTCCGGGTACTTCTCCGCGTGACGTGCGCCGAGCAGGAAGAAGGTCGCCGGGACCTGTTTCTCCTTCAGGATGTCCAGCAGCGCGGCGGAGTGCTCGCTGGGGCCCGCGTCGAAGGTCAGGGCGATGCACTTCACCTCCCGGCAGTCGACGGGGCCGCCGCGGGCGGCCTGGGAGGTGGTGGCGGGACGGGCGCGGGCACTGCTCGGCAGGGTGGTGTCGGCGCCGCCGCAGCCGGTGAGCGCGGCCGCCAGGCAGGCGGCCGCCGCCGGCACGGCGAGGGCACGCAACCGGGCCCCCGTGTTCTTCGTCTTCTTGAGCGGAGAAAGCATGCCGAGACTATACAGAGAAGGTATACACCTCATGTATAGTCTCGGCGTCATGCCGTCGCGCGCCTCACGCGGGCGTGAACGGCGGGCGTCTCACTGGGCGTAGAACGTCGCGTCCGCCCTGTCCGTGGCCGTGCTCGGCGTCTGCACGTACAGCAGGTAGTTGTAGTGACGGATGTAGCGGCCCGCGAAGGCGTACGACTCGTACGAGATCCCCGCGGAGTCGGCGAGCCCGGCGCGCCGGCGGTACGTCGCGTCGGAGGCGAACGCGGACGTGCCGTCGTTCTTCTCCAGCCACACCTCGGAGTTCTTCTGACGCAGGTAGTAGCCCGGGAAGTTGGCCGCCTCCAGGGAGACCGTGCCGGTCCCGGCGAGACCGCTCACCACGCGGAACTGCGAGTCGGCGAGCGGGCTGACGTTCGCCTCGATGCGGGCCCGGTACTCCCAGTGGCGGATGAACCGGTCCGGGTAGTTGAAGGAGGAGAAGCGCTGCGGGGTCACCCCGTCGGCAACCGGGATGCCGAAGTCGGGCGTGCCGTCGGCCTTCCAGTACACCTTCTGCACCCGGGTGCGGCGGTTGGGGTCGTTCAGCGGGTCGCCGGTGATGTCCTTGTAGCTGCGGTCGTGGTAGACGAGGATGTCGGACCGGCCGTCCTCGGAGACGGTGAACGAGTTGTGGCCCGGCCCGTACTGCGAGGTCGCGGCGTTCGTCCGGAAGACCGGCTGGGTGCCCTTCGACCAGGACGCCGGGTCGGTGAGGTCGGCGCCCGCGGACGCGGTCAGCATGCCCAGGCAGTAGTTGGAGTCGGTCGCGCTCGCCGAGTACGTCATGAACACCTTGCCGCCGTGCTGGATCACCGCCGGCCCCTCGTTGACCTTGAAGCCCACGGTCTCCCAGGACAGCGTCGGCTGCGAGATCTCCGCCGGAGTGCCGGAGATCGTCCAGGGGTTGGCCAGCTTCGCGATGAACAGGCTGGTGTTGTTGTCCTCGGACGGGTTGCGCTGGGCCCACGCGAGATAGCGGACGCCGTTCACGACGAACGTGGTGGAGTCGAGGGAGAAGCTCTCCCACGTGGTTTTGATCTGGCCCTTCTCCGCCCAGCTCGCGGTGAGCGGGTTGGCGCCGGTGCCTTCGAGGACGTACATGCGGATCGCCCACACGTCGCTGGTGGAGCCGGCGGCGAAGTACACGTACCACTTGCCGTCGATGAAGTGGATCTCCGGGGCCCAGATGTGGGCGCCCATCACCCCGCCGGCGTGCTTGGTCCAGATGGTGACCTCCTGGGCCGTGGACAGGCCCTGGATGGTCGTCGCCCGGCGCAGCACGATGCGGTCGTACTCGGGCACGGTGGCGGTGAAGTAGTAGTAACCGTCGGTGTGCTTGTAGATGTGCGGGTCGGCGCGCTTCTCGGCGATCGGGTTGGTGTACGTCACCGCGGGGGAGTCGGGCACGGCGGCCTGGGCCGGGGCGGCCACGCCGGTGAGCACGGCCGCGAGGGCGACGAGGCCGGCCAGTATCAGCCGAACGGCGTTGCGTCTCAAAGGGGTTCTCCTGGGGGAAGGGGGAGGGGGTGCGGGGGGTCAGGTGGTGGGTACGAGGCGCCACTGCTGGCAGGTGTTGTTCAGCCAGGTCCACTGCCGTACGTCAACGCCGTCGGCGGTGCCGCAGTCCGCCACGTCGGCGACCTTCCCGCTGTTCTCGCCGACGAGGCGGACGTAGTCCCCGCTCGCGGTGAAGACGAGCCGGAAGCGCTGGCACCTGTTGTTCAGCCACGACCACTGGCGCAGGTCCGCGCCGTCCGCGGTGGAGCAGTCGGCGGTGTCCATCACCCGCCCGGTGGCCACGTTCACCAGCCGGCCGGTGTCGTCGCCCTGGTCCTCGATCCGCCACTTCTGGTTGGCCCCGCCGTTGCAGGCCCACTGGAGGATGTTCGCGCCGTCGGCGGCCGAACCGCCGGACACGTCGAGGCACTTGCCGCTGTTGCGGTTGACGAGGGTGTAGGACGTCGGGGTCGTCGCCGTCTCGCCGGACGGGCCGGGCAGCGTCGTGCCGAGCGCGACCGGGGCGCCGAAGTTCGGCGTGCCGTCGGCGTTCCAGGTGAACTTCTGGGCGCGGGTGGTGCGTCCGTTGCCGCAGCCGCCGCTCGCGGAGGAGTTGGCGTGATACACGATCCAGTTCTCGGTGCCGTCGGGCGAGGTGAAGAAGCCGTTGTGGCCCGGTCCGTAGACGCCGCCCGCGTCGTTGCGCTGGAACACGGGCGTCGGCTTCTTGGTCCAGGACGCCGGGCTGAGCGGGTCGGCGCCGGTCAGTTCCAGCAGGCCGAGCTTGTAGTCCGCGGTCTGGCAGTAACTCGCGGAGAACGTGAGGAACGTGCGTCCGCCGTGGTAGAGCGGCTCGGGCCCCTCGTTGACCGGTGCGCCCGAGGTCTCCCAGCTCAGCGTGGGGCTGGAGATGACCGTGAAGGCGCTGCTCGCCAGCGTGTACGGGTTGGTCATCGGCGCGATGACCAGGCTCTGCCTGCTGCCGTTCACGGAGCCGCTGCCCACCAGGTACAGCCTGCCGTTCGCCTGGAGCACGCTCGCGTCGATCAGCCAGCCGCCGGGGTCGAGATTCGAGCCGGTGAGCGTCCCCTTGTGGGTGTACGGGCCCAGGGGGTCGGCGCCCGCGCTCTCCAGGACCTGGGTGCGCTGGAGGTCGCAGCAGGCGGCGCCGCTCGGCGCGGCCGAGTAGTACAGGTACCAGTGGCCGTTGAACCGGTGGATCTCCGGCGCCCAGATGTTGTTGTTGCGGGTCGCGGTGGTGTCCGACCAGACCTGCACGGTGGGTGCGGTGGCGAGCCCGGCCAGGGTGGGCGACTTGCGCATGCCGAGGACGCCGGTGAACGTCGTGGTGATCAGGTAGTAGTCGCCGTTGTAGTACTCCAGCCAGGGGTCGGCGCCCTTGGCCGACTTGAGCGGGTTGGCGTACGGGCGGCCGTCGGCCGCGGACACCGGCTGGTTGGCCGCCACCAGGGCGACGAGGAGGGCCAGCACGCAGACGAGCAGGGATCTGCGGCGGTGCATCCGGGGCATACGGGACCGTCCCTTGTCCGTGAAGCGACCTGTTCACCATGTTCGTTATTTCGAACACGGTTCGTAACTTCGGCCAGAAGATAGGGGGCGCGCATGGTCTCGTCAATGGTTCGGACAGTGCAGCGACGCGCCGGGGCGCCCGGTCCGGTCCGTGGACCGGGCCGAGCGCCCCGGGTGTGGTGCTCTCGTCGTACGGGTGTCGCGGGATCAGACCAGGTCGAACCGGTCCAGCTCGCTGACCTTGACCCACGCGGCGACGAAGTCCTTCACGAACTTCTCCTTCGCGTCGTCGCTCGCGTAGACCTCGGCCAGCGCGCGCAGCTCGGAGTTCGAGCCGAAGACCAGGTCGGCACGGGTGCCGGTCCACTTGACCTCGCCGGTGGCGGCGTCGCGGCCCTCGAAGAGGGTCTGGTCGGACGACGTCGACGACCAGGTCGTGCCGAGGTCGAGCAGGTTGACGAAGAAGTCGTTCGTCAGCTTGCCGGGGGTCTCGGTGAAGACGCCGTGCGCGGACCGGCCGTGGTTGGCGCCCAGCACACGCAGGCCGCCGACCAGGACGGTCGTCTCGGGCGCGCTCAGGTTGAGCAGGTTCGCCCGGTCGAGCAGCAGGAACTCGGCCGGCAGGCGGTTGCCCTTGCCGAGGTAGTTGCGGAACCCGTCGGCGGTCGGCTCGAGCGCGGCGAACGACTCGACGTCCGTCTGCTCCTGCGAGGCGTCCACCCGGCCCGGCGTGAAGGGGACCTCCACGTCGTGGCCCGCGTCCCTGGCGGCCTTCTCGACGGCGGCCGCGCCGCCCAGGACGATCAGGTCGGCCAGCGAGACCTTCTTCGCGCCGGCGTTGAACTCGGCCTGCACGCCCTCCAGGACGCGCAGCACCTGCGCCAGCTCGTCCGGGTTGTTGACCTCCCAGCCGCGCTGCGGCTCCAGGCGGATGCGGGCGCCGTTGGCGCCGCCGCGCTTGTCGCTGCCGCGGAAGGAGGACGCCGACGCCCACGCCGTGGACACCAGCTGGGAGACCGTCAGCCCCGAGTCGAGCAGCTTGGCCTTGAGGGCCGCGATGTCCTCGGCGCCGATGACCTCGCCCTCGGCCTCCGGCAGCGGGTCCTGCCACAGCAGCGTCTCCGCCGGGACCTCCGGGCCGAGGTACAGCGACTTCGGGCCCAGGTCACGATGGGTCAGCTTGTACCAGGCGCGGGCGAACGCGTCCGCGAACTGGTCGGGGTTCTCGTGGAAGCGGCGCGAGATCTGCTCGTAGACCGGGTCGAAGCGCAGCGCCAGGTCGGTCGTGAGCATCGTCGGGGCGTGGCGCTTGGACGGGTCGTGCGCGTCGGGGACGGTGCCCGCGCCCGCGCCGTCCTTGGCGACCCACTGCTTGGCGCCGGCCGGGCTCTCGGTCAGCTCCCACTCGAAGCCGAAGAGGTTGTCGAAGAAGCCGTTGCTCCACCGGGTGGGCGTGGAGGTCCAGGTGACCTCCAGACCGCTGGTGATGGTGTCGCCGCCCTTGCCGGTGCCGAAGCTGCTCTTCCAGCCGAGGCCCTGCTCGGCGAGCGAGGCGGCCTCGGGGTCGTCGCCGACGTGGTCCGCCGGGCCCGCGCCGTGCGTCTTGCCGAAGGTGTGACCGCCCGCGATGAGGGCGACCGTCTCCTCGTCGTTCATCGCCATCCGGCGGAAGGTCTCACGGATGTCGCGGGCCGACGCCAGCGGGTCCGGGTTGCCGTTGGGGCCCTCGGGGTTGACGTAGATGAGGCCCATCTGCACGGCGGCGAGCGGGTTCTCCAGCTCGCGGTCGCCGGAGTAGCGCCGGTCGTCGAGCCAGGTGGTCTCGGGACCCCAGTAGACGTCCTCGTCGGCCTCCCAGACGTCCTCGCGGCCGCCGGCGAAGCCGAAGGTCTCGAAGCCCATCTGCTCCAGGGCCACGTTGCCGGTGAGGATCATGAGGTCGGCCCAGGAGATGGACTGGCCGTACTTCTTCTTGACCGGCCACAGCAGACGGCGGGCCTTGTCCAGGTTGGCGTTGTCCGGCCAGCTGTTGAGGGGCGCGAAGCGCTGCTGGCCGGCGCCGGCGCCGCCGCGGCCGTCGCTGATGCGGTAGGTGCCCGCGCTGTGCCAGGCCATGCGGATCATCAGCGGGCCGTAGTTGCCGAAGTCGGCCGGCCACCAGTCCTGCGAGGTGGTGAGCACCTCGGCGATGTCCGCCTTCACGGCGGCGAGGTCGAGCGCCTCGAACGCCGCGGCGTAGTCGAAGTCCTCGCCGAGCGGGTTCGCCACGGCCGGGTTCTTCGCGAGGATCTTCACGTTGAGCCGCTCCGGCCACCACTGGCGGTTGCCGCCGCCCTGGGTCGGGTGCAGGGCGCGGTCGTGCGTGACCGGGCAGCCACCTGCCTCCGCCGCCTTCGGCTCGGTCACGATCGCGTCATGGTTCTCGGTCATGGGGGAATCCTTCTGGACTGGTCGGATCACATGCTCACGAAACCGCAGGTCGAGGTGCTGCGGGTGGTCAGGTGCGGGCGGGCGAACAGTCGGGGCACAGGCCCCAGTAGATGACCTCGGCCTCGTCGATGGCGAAGCCGCGGTCGTCGACGGCGGTCAGGCAGGGGGCGTGGCCGACCGCGCAGTCGACGTCGGCGACGACGCCGCACGAGCGGCACACGAGATGGTGGTGGTTGTCGCCCACGCGCCCCTCGAACCGGGCCGGACTGCCCGGCGGCTCCAGGCGGCGCACCAGCCCGGCCGAGGTCAGCGCGTGCAGGGCCTCGTACACGGCCTGCACCGAGATGTGGCCCACGCGGCCGCGGACCCCGGAGGCGATCGCCTCGACGTCCAGGTGATCGCCCTCGCGGACGGTCTCGAGCAGCGCGACCCGGGCGGCCGTCACCCGCAGGCCGGCACCGCGCAGCTCCTCGGCGGTGGTCGGAGTACGGGGGGCTGTCATGACGTCGAACCTACGGCATAAACACGAACGATTCAAGAAAGCGAACGATGCAAGTCTGAGGCGTGTCCGGTGAACGCCGTGCGCCGCCGCGCACCGGGCTGTTCACCCGGCCGTCCACCCCGCCGCTCACCCGGCCGCACGCGGTGACGCCGTGCGCAGGAACGAGGACAGCCCGTCGAGGAGCCGGTCGACGTCCTCGGCGTCGTTGTACGGCGCGAGGCCCACGCGCAGCGACGGGTCCGGCAGCTTCAGCGCCGTGAAGACCTCGTGGGCGTAGAACGAGCCCGCCGGGGCCACCACGCCCCGCGCCGCCAGATGCGCCTGCGCCTCCCGGGAGTCCCGGCCCTCCAGGGTCATCAGGAGCGTGGGCGTGCGGTCCGCCGCCCTCGAACGGACGGTGACGTCGTCGCCCAGCGCGCGCAGCCCCTGCTCGATCCTGGCGCGCAGCGCGTTCTCGTGCTCGTGCAGGCAGTCCAGCGAGCGCCGCAGCCGCTCCCTGCGGGGCGCGTCCGGCGCACCGCCGCCCAGGTCCGCCAGGAAGTCCACCGCGGCGGTCGCGCCCGCCAGCACCTCGTAGGGCAGCGTCCCGAACTCGAAGCGCTCCGGCACGGCGTCGCTGGAGGGCAGCAGCTTGTCCGGCGCGAGGGCCTCCAGGACGTCCGGCGACCCGGCGAGCACACCGCAGTGCGGGCCGAGGAACTTGTACGGCGAGCAGACGAACAGGTCGGCGCCCAGCGCCCGCACGTCCACGAGGCGGTGGGCGGCGTAGTGCACCCCGTCCACGTGGACCAGTGCGCCGGCCTCGTGCGCCCGGTCGGCGATCAGGCGCACGGGCACCACGGACCCCAGCACGTTCGAGGCCGCTGTCACCGCGACCAGCCGCGTCCGGGACGACAGCGCCCGCTCGTAGGAGCCGAGGTCCAGTTCCGTGGTCGCCTCGTCGATCTCGATCCAGCGGACGGTCACCCCGGCGCGCTCCGCCGCCTGTATCCACGGGCGCACGTTCGCGTCGTGGTCCAGCCGGCTCAGGACGATCTCGTCGCCGGGCCGCCAGGTCTTGGCGAGGTGCCGTGAGAAGTCGTAGGTGAGCTGCGTGGCGCTGCGCCCGTGCACGACGCCGTTCGCGGCAGCCCCCAGCAGATCCGCGTAGGCGGCCCGGAACCCGGCGACCGCCGACTCGGCGTTGCGCTCGGAGGCGCTGACCGTGCCGCGGTTGGACAGCGGCCCGGTCATGGTCCGGGCGATCGCCTCGGCGACCGGCGCGGGAGTCTGCGTCCCGCCCGGTCCGTCGAAGAAGGCGAACCCGTGCGCGAGGGAGGGGAAGTGGGACCGGAGGGCGACGACGTCGAGGGACATGGCCCCGACTCTGGCACCGGTCGCGCCGCCCCACCAGTGGATCGCGCCGCGCCGCGCCGCGCGCCGCCGCGGTCCGCCTGGCTCCGGCGCGGGCGGGTGATCCGGGCCACCCGGCGGCCGAGAACACCGTCACGCCAGGCGATGCGCTCTTGGCCATGGACGCGACACACGGTACCGTCGCTCTGATATCGACGACGGAAGTCACGGAAGCCGGTGGGAATCCGGCACGGTCGCGCCACTGTGATCGGTGCGCCGCCCCGCGAGGGCGCGCATCGCGAGTCAGACCCGGGGCCGTCGTCCTGTGCACCACCGAGATGGGACGCGAACTCCCAGAGGAGGCCCTGCCAATGGCGCAGCATGTCGCCCAGCCGACCGCCATCAGCCCTGCCGTACCCGCCAAGCTGCCGCTGAGGGACATCGCCCCCTGGGCCGTCTTCTTCGGCGTCCTCATGCTGGTCCTGCTCTACTTCGTCGGCGCCGAGCAGGGCGCCACGGCCGTGGTCTCCGGAGAGGGCGTCCACGAGTGGGTGCACGACGCCCGTCACCTGCTCGGCTTCCCCTGCCACTGACAAGGGGCGCCGCACCCGCATGAATTCCGCAACGGTAAGAAACCTGCTCGTCCGGGGCATGCTCGCCGGCCTCGGGGCCGGCGTGCTCGCCCTGGTGGTGGCGTACTTCCTCGGTGAGCCGAGCGTCGACGGCGCGATCGGCTTCGAGGAGTCCCACGCCCCCGCGCACGAGCACGAGGTCGAACTCGTCTCCCGCAGCCTGCAGTCCACCGCCGGTCTGGCCACTGGCGTCCTGGTCTACGGGGTGGCCTTCGGCGGCATCGCCGCGATGGCCTACTGCTTCGCCCTGGGCCGCGTCGGACGCTTCGGCCCCCGGGCCACGGCGCTGCTGCTGTCCGGGGCCGCACTGCTCACCGTGTACGTCGTGCCCTTTCTCAAGTACCCGGCCAACCCGCCCGCCGTCGGTGACCACGACACGATCGCCAAGCGCACCACCCTGTACTTCCTGATGATGGTGCTCGGCGTGCTCCTGGCGATCGCCGCGGTCATCGCCGGCAAGCGGCTGGCGCCGAGACTCGGCAACTGGAACGCCACGGTGGTGTCCGTGGCCGGCTTCGTCGTCCTGATCGGCCTGGCGTACGGGTTCCTGCCCGCCGTCAACGAGGTGCCGGCGGACTTCCCGGCCACGCTGCTGTGGCGGTTCCGCCTCTCGTCGCTCGCCATGCAGGCGACGACGTGGGCGGCCTTCGGCCTCGCCTTCGGCGAACTGGCCGAGCGGCTGCTGAATCCCCGCCCGGCGACGAGGCCCGCGAGCACGACCACGACGGCCGCCGCCACCGACTGACCTGTCCGCACGGCGGGTCGACCGCACCGGCACGACAAGAGGGCCTCCGGGACCACCCGGGGGCCCTCTCGCGACGGCGGACGGCGACGGCGACGGCCCGCACTCGCACGCACCCGCGCCCCGCCCGCCCCTCCGGCGACCGATGACGCGGCGTCACGCCCCTTCGCGACAGCCCTCGTCCGGGTGCAGGGGCTGTCCGGTCCGCAGGTTCCAGCGGCCGTCGCGCCCGCTGACCGAGGTGGCCGTGAGCGGCGGCACGTCGAGCCGCCAGAAGGCCGTCACGGGCGTTCCCAGCACGTGGACGACGGCCGCCCGCACGATCTCCGGCTCGACCACCGCGAGGGTACGGCCCTCCCGCGACGACGACTCCAGCCAGCGGGCGACCCGCGCGCACAGGTCCTCGACGGACTCCCCGCCGTGCGGCGCGGAACCGGGATCGGCGAGCCAGCGCGCCACCGCCTCCGGTTCGGCCGCGCCCACCTCGGCGAGGGTCAGCCCCCGCCAGCGCCCCACGTCCAGCCCGGCCAACTCCACGGGCTCGACCGGCTCCGACGGCTCGACCGGTCGCGCCGCATCCGGGGAGCCGGCAGACCTTCCCGGGGCGAGGCCCAGAGCGGCGGCCGTCTCCCGGCAGCGCACGGTGGGAGACGTCACGACCCGCCCGCCCGTGGGCAGCGCACCGGTCGCCGCGCGGGCGCGGGCCGCCCCGACGTCGTCGATCGGGGCTCCGTCGTCGAAACGGGCCAGCCGCAGCGACGCGTTCACGGCGGGCGAGACGAAGGTGACACGGATCGTCACGTGATGCTCCTCCACCGGCGCGCGGGTCGCCGGCCTCCGTGCCGAGACGTCGCCGTCGGCGATCGGCGGCCGATCGCCGTGCGGACAGCGGCCGTTCGGGCCCCGGCAAGCTACCACAGGGGACGCAGTGCCCCAGGCCGGGAGCCAGGCCGGGCGGCGGGGCGGGCCCCCCCGTCCGGCGGCGCGGCTCAGGCGGTCGACGGCCGGGCGGGCAGCACATGGTCGCCCACCGTGTCCGTGCTCAGGCACAGGGAGCAGACGACCGCGTCGTGCGTCGGGCAGGCGGCCACGTCGGGACGCTCGTAGGGCAGGCGGCAGACATGGCAGTCGTACGTCGTGGCGCTGGGGTTGCCGTCCGCGTCGAGCAGCGGCTCGGCGATGCCGTCGTCCGAACGGCGCAGGTAGTAACGGCCCTTGGTGACGACCGCGGTCAGCGGGGTGAGGACGAACGCGATGACGGCGGCGGCGACGGGGGAGTACGGCTGGAGGGTGTCGCCGAGGGCGTGGAAGTACATCGCGATGGACAGGCCGGACGCGGCCAGGAAGGCGACGACGCCGACCGGGTTGACGGCGTACAGCATGCCCCGGCGGAACTCGGGCGCGAGCGGGGACAGCCGGAGCAGGTACTTGTTGACGCCGATGTCCGTGGCGACGGTGACGACCCAGGCGATGGCGCAGTTCGAGTAGAAGCCGAGGATGTCGTTGAGGAAGCTGAACATGTCGGCTTCCATCAGGACGAGCGCGAAGGCCAGGTTGACCAGCACGAACACCAGGCGGCCGGGGTAGTGCCGGGTGACGCGGGTGAAGGAGTTCGTCCACGCGAGCGATCCGGAGTAGGCGTTCGTCACGTTGATCTTGATCTGGCTGATCACGACGAGCGCCACGGCCAGCGGCACGACCAGCCAGGACGGCATCATCGCGTCGAAGGCCCCGCGGAACTGCTGGATCGGCTCGGTGGCCGCGGCGGGGCCGACCTCCGCCAGGATGTACACCGCGAGGAAGACGCCGATGGCCTGCTTCAGCGCGCCGAGGACCACCCACCCCGGCCCGGCCATGACCACGGCCGTCCACCAGGTGCGCTTGTTCGCCTCCGTCTTCGGCGGCATGAAGCGCAGGTAGTCGATCTGCTCGCCGATCTGCGCGATGAGGGACAGACACACGCCCGCGCCGAGCAGCACGGGAGCGGTGTGCACCCCGCCGTCCCCGTCGGCTCCCGCGTAGGCCAGGAACCGGTCGACGGTGCCGGGGTCGGTGGCGACGAGGTAGACCAGCGGCGCGACCATCAGCAGCAGCCATATCGGCGTCGTCCACACCTGGAGCTTGCTCAGCGCCTTCATGCCGTAGATCACCAGCGGGATCACCATCAGCGTGGAGACCAGATAGCCCAGCCACAGCGGCAGCCCCAGGCCCAGCTTCAGGCCCTGGGCCATGATCGAGCCCTCGAGCGCGAAGAAGATGAAGGTGAAACTGGCGAAGATCACGCCGGTCAGCACCGAGCCGTAGTAGCCGAAGCCGGACCCGCGGGTGATCAGGTCGAGGTCGATGTTGTAGCGGGCGCCGTAGTAGGCGAGCGGGAATCCGGTGACGAAGATGACGACCGCGGCGACGGCGATCGCGACGAGCGCGTTCCCGGTGCCGTGGGCGAGGCCGATGCCGGCGCCGATGGAGAAGTCCGCCATGTAGGCGATGCCGCCCAGAGCGGTCGTCGCCACCACCATCGGGGTCCAGCGGCGGTAACTGCGGGGCGCGAAGCGGAGGGTGTAGTCCTCCAGGGTCTCCTTCGTGGCCTGGGTGGCGGGGGAGCCGGGGCGGGGGTGCGGCGCGGTGGCCGTCGGCGACGACTGCGGCGGCTGGGGTGTCTCGGTGGCGCTCATGGGCGGCCCTTCGGGGAGGTGGGCGGTGGGGGGACTCCCGGTCGGCGTCCTCGGCATCCGGGGAGGGGTGGGCCCGGATCCATGAGCGGACACGGTAGGAACCGTTTGTTTCTCCGGACGGCGACACGGCGTGAACGCGGGGTAACGGACCGCGGCCCGCGACCGCCGCCCCGGGAGCCCGGCCGGGGAGGTCCTGGTCCCGCCTCCCGCCGTCGCGACCGCGACTTGCCCCCCTTGAGCCTCGGCCTTTACCTCCGGACCCCCGGCCGCCCGCCCCGGCCGCCGCCGGCCCGGCCCCGGCCGCCGCCCGCCTGTTCCCCGGTCCGCGGCTCCCGCCGATCGCATGCCGTCGACGGCGCCCCGCGGCCCGGTGTGCTTGAGTGGGCGCGCTCGCCCCGACCCGCCGCCGCTCATGATCGGAACCGGACTCTCGTGCACGTACTGATACTCGGCGGGACCGCTGAGGCCCGTCGGCTCGCGGAACTCCTCGGCGGCGAGCCGGACCTGACGGTCACCAGCTCGCTCGCCGGGCGGGTGACCGCTCCCCGGCTGCCGACGGGCGAGGTGCGCGTGGGTGGGTTCGGCGGCGTCGAAGGGCTCGTGACGTGGGTGCGCGAGCACGCCGTCGACGCGATCGTCGACGCCACCCATCCCTTCGCCGGGACGATCGGCTTCCACGCGGCCGATGCCGCCGCCGTCGCCGGTGTCCCGCTGCTCGCGCTGCGCCGTCCCGGCTGGACGCCCGTGGAGGGCGACCGCTGGCACGAGGTCGGCTCACTGGCGGAGGCGGCCGCGGCGCTACCCGCGCTCGGCCGGCGGATCTTCCTCACCACCGGAAGGACGGGGCTGGCGGCCTTCGCCGGACTGGACGGCCTGTGGTTCCTTGCGCGTTCGGTCGAAGCGCCCGAGCCGCCCTGCCCGTCCGCCCTGGAGGTGCTGCTCGACCGGGGCCCCTTCACTCTCGACGGGGAGCGCGAGCTGCTGCGCCGGCATCGCGTCGACGTCCTGGTGACCAAGGACAGCGGCGGCGCCGCCACCGCGCCGAAGCTGACCGCCGCCCGGGAGACGGGGCTGCCCGTGGTCGTGGTGCGCAGACCGCCGGCGCCCACGGGCGTCCCCGTGGCACCCGACCCGCGGGACGCCGTCCGCTGGATCCGGGCCCAGCGCGAGCCGGGCCGCCCGGCCGGAGAGGACCCCCGACCCGAGGCCCGCTGACGCCCCCCGACCGGACCAGGGCCGGGGCCCCGCCGGCACGGGTCCGGTCGGGAGCACGCTGACCCGTGCCGGAGTGCGCCTGCCCGTGCCGGGGTCCTGCGGCCGTGGCCGCGCGCGCCGGCGTCGACGTCGGGTGCTCGCGCGACGGATCAAGCTCTCCGGGCGCTCACTCCTCCTCGCTGGCGAGGGCGTTCAGGGCGGCGGCGGCCATCGCGCTGCCGCCCCGGCGCCCGCGCACCGCGAGGTACTCCAGTCCGTAAGGGTTGGCGATCAGCGCCTCCTTGGACTCGACCGCCCCGACGAACCCGACCGGCACACCGATCACCGCGGCGGGCCGGGGCGCACCCTCCCCGATCATCTCCAGGAGCCGGAAGAGGGCGGTCGGCGCGTTGCCGACGGCGACGACCGACCCCTCCAGCCGGTCGCGCCACAGCTCCAGAGCGGCGGCGCTGCGCGTGGTGCCGAGCCGTTCCGCCAGTTCCGGGACGGACGGTTCGGACAGGGTGCAGAGCACGTCGTTGCCGGCGGGCAGCCGCTTGCGGGTCACGCCGCTGGCCACCATCCGCACGTCGGTGAAGACGGGCGCCCCGGCGCGCAGGGCCTCACGGGCGCGGCCCACCACGCCGGGCGTGTGGGCGAGGTCGCGGACGAGGTCGACCATGCCGCAGGCGTGGATCATCCGGACCGCCACCTGAGCGACGTCGGCGGGGAGGCCCGCGAGGTCCGCCTCCGCACGGATGGTGGCGAAGGACCGGCGGTAGATCGCCGCGCCGTCCTTCTCGTAGTCGTAGCTGGTCACGGTGCTGTTCTCACTGCTCTCGGGGTGGTCGGACGGCTCGGGCGGGAGCGGTCGCACGGCAGCCGACCTGGCTGCCGTGGACATGGCGGCGAGCATACCGACGCCCCCGCACCCGGCCACGGGCGGAGGGCCGGCCCCAGGCGTGACCGTGACGGACCGGCCGGGCCTCAGCCGCCCGCGTCGAGGCCGGGGCCGTCGCCGTGCCGGGACCTGGCCTCGGCGCGCAGGCCGGCGTCGTCCAGCACGTCGAGAGCCGTGCAGGCCAGCGCCTCGACCACGGCGGTCAGGACCCGGCGGGCGCGCGGGGAGGCCGCGGCGGCGGCGAATTCGGGGGTGTGGTCGCTGCCGTCGGAGTCCATGATCGCGACGAAGGGATGGACGGCGGGCACCCGTCCGCTGACGTTGCCGATGTCCGAGGACCCCAGGTACACGCCGGGCTCGGGCGGCGTGAGGGTGATCCCGGCCCGGGACAGATGGCCGGCGAACCGCTCGGACAGCGGCTCGCAGTCCCGGAAGTGCTCGTAGCGCACGCTCGCCCGCTCAACCTCGACGGACGTTCCGGTCGCCAGCGCGACCCCCTGCGCCGAGGTGCGCAGCCGTGCCGCCAGCTCGTCCAGGGCCGCAGTGGTCGCCGCGCGCAGCCCGAAGCGCCCCTCGGCCCGGTCGGGCACGATGTTCGTCGCGGTCCCGCCGTGGGTGACGATCCCCTGGACGTGGGAGGCCTCCGGCAGCCGCCGGCCGAGCGCCGACAGCACGTTGAACAGTTCGATCAGCGCGGCGAGAGCGTCGACGCCCTCGGTCGGATTGCCGGTGGGGTGCGCGGCCCGGCCGTGGAAGGCGACCCGGTACTGTTCCTGCGCGGTCAGCGGCGCCCGCGCCCAGTCGTGGACGCCGGGATGGAACATCAGGGCGGCGTCGACGTCGTCGAAGACCCCGGCGCGCACCTGGAGGGCCTTGCCGCCGCCGCCCTCCTCGGCCGGGGTGCCCACCGCCAGGACGCGGCCGGCGGCGCCGTCCCGGACGGCGTCCACGACCAGTGCGGCGCCCAGGCCCGCCGCCGCGATCAGGTTGTGCCCGCAGGCGTGCCCGAGTCCGGGCAGGGCGTCGTACTCCAGCAGCAGCGCCACGGCGGGCCGGCCGTGCCCCGAGGACGCGGTGAACGCGGTCGGGAGGTCCGCCACGTTCCTGCGCACCTCGAACCCGGCCCGCTCCAGCTCGCCGGTGAGCAGGGCGGCGGCGCGATGCTCGGCGAAGGCGGTCTCGGGGTCCGCGTGCAGGGCGCGGGCGACGGCCCACAGGCCGTCCGCGCGCCGGGCGACCTCGTCATGCACACGGCTGTACGGCGGGCTGGTCAACGGAGCCTCCTGCTGGTGGACGGCGGCACGTTCCTGCCGGACCCGGGTTCCACCGCACGGGCCCCCGAACCAGAGCCGATCGTCAGGCCGGGGGGTCCGGCGGGGCCGCTGGGCCTTGAGCCGACCGCCCGAACCCCCTGGGCTGCCGGAACCCGCGTCAGTCCTGGGTGAGCAGGTCGGCCAGGCGGTGCGCCTGGGCCAGCAGCGTTCCGTAGGTGACCAGCGCGTCCGGGTCGTCGGGCACGGCTCCCGGCAGCCCTCTGCGCAGGTCGTTCAGCGTGCGCTGAAGCTCGGCGACGGCCTCGCGCAGTTCCTCCGCCGCGTCGTCGTCGTGGCCGTCCGGAAGGTCCGGGTCGGCCAGCGTCCGTCCGTAGAGCCGGACGGCACGTGCGGTGTGCCGCAGGAACTCGGCGTACGCGCGAGTGAGCTCCGGGGCCGGCCGGGCCGCCCTCTCGCTCTCCGTGATCTCCCGCACGGTCCGGGTCACGCCCGCCGTGTGCAGGGCCACGTAGTCGAGCACGCCCAGGGCGTCGGAGTAGGTCTCGTCGGCCGGGAGGCGCGGCCGGGTGCGGCGCCCGCGCGGGTTGACGCGCATGCTCTCCCGGCTCCAGCCGATCGCCGACCGTGCCTGGTCGACCAGCCGGCCCAGACGCAGGGCGCGCTCGTGCCACTCCCCGACGGGCAGACCGTCCCATTCGCCGCCCGCCAGGCCGTCGGCCACGGCGTCGAGGATCTCCTGTGCCTCGCCGGCCGCGTCCTCCAGCGCGGCGCGGGCGTCACGCAGGTACACCGGAGGGCGGATGAGCACGTTGACGGCCACGCCGACCACCGCGCCGAAGACCGCCTCCGCGATGCGCGCGGCCGAGGCGGCCACCGTCACGGGGCCGCTGGTCAGCACGAACAGCGCGCCGGTGGCGGCGTAGACGCCCTGGCTCCCCAGGCGCTGCCACTGTCCCAGGAGCAGCACGGCCGGAAGCACCAGGGCCATCGTGATCATCGTGCTGTGCAGCAGCAGCGCGACCGCCGTCGCGGTCGCCGTCCCCACCGCGATCGCGGCGAGCTGCTGGAGTCCGTGCGCGACCGACCGGTACACCGTCGACTCCACGAGGACGACCGCCACCCACGGCGCCACGAACGCCATCGGCGCGGCCAGCCACCAGCCGACGACCGCCCAGGCCAGCCACGCGGCCAGCGCCGCCTTGCTCGCCTGCACCACCAGGTCCCGCTCGCGGCCCGGTCCTTCCCAGGCCCGGCGTGCCGTCGGCACGACCGCGCCGGCGGCGCGCCGGACCGGCCAGGCCGCCTTTCGTATCCACTCCATGAGAAGCAAGTGCCACGCGAGACGCGCTACGCACCTGCCGGCCCCGACTTCGTTCCGCCCGGCGGGCGCCGGACGCACCGGCGCACCCGGCGGGCCCGGCCGTGTGGTGAGCGCGCCGCCCCGGGTACTCGGCAGGCGCACGGCGGTGAGCGCACCGCCCCGGCACCGGACCGGCCGACCACTGACCCGGCCCACCGACCGACCGACCCGAACGGAGCACACGCCATGACGACTCCCGACCCGGACCCGACGCGGACCCCGTCGATCGACCCGGGCGGCGGCGTGCCCCCCGGCGAGACCCCGCCCGCCGAGGGCGGAACGTACGGCATCTCCCATCCGGAGCCGCCCGAACAGCGCAGGGGATGGGCCGCGATGCCGCTCGCGCTGATCGCGGTCGTGGTGGTGCTGGTGGCCGCCGGCCTGATCGCGATGGCGGTGGCGTTGATCGTGTGACCCACGGACCAGCCCTCCGGGACCAGCCCTCCGGGACCAGCCCTCCGGACCGGGTTTCGGGGGACGTCCGGGGTGCACTCGGACCGGGTCCGCGTCGGAGCGACGAGGAACGCCGCCGTCGCCGGGGCCCGCCGTCCCGGCGACCAGTGAGGAGCAACGATGGACCACTCGCGGGCGCCCGTTCTGGAGGCGTTGCAGGAGTTCCGGCGTCGGGGGGACATCGCCTACGGTCCGCCCGGCCACAAGCAGGGCCGGGGCGTCGACCCGCGGGTCGCGGAGATCGTCGGGGCGGACGTGTTCCGCTCGGACGTCCTCTCCCTCAACGGCCTGGACGATCGCCGCCAGTCGCAGGGCGTGCTGAGCCAGGCCCAGGAACTCATGGCGGACGCGGTCGGCGCGGAACAGGCGTTCTTCTCCACCTGCGGCAGCTCCCTGTCGGTCAAGGCGGCGATGCTGGCGGTGGCCGGCCCCGGCGAGAAGCTGCTGCTGTCCCGCAACGCGCACAAGACGGTCATGGCGGCCGTCATCGTCAACGGCGTGGAGCCGGTCTGGGTCCGCCCGAAGTTCGACGTCGAACGGCACATCGCCCACCCGCCGGAGCCCGACGACGTACGCTGCCGGCTGCGCGAGCACCCGGACGCCAAGGGCATGCTGCTGATCACGCCCACCGACTGGGGCACCTGCGCCGACATCCGGGGCGTCGCCCGGGTGTGCCACGACTACGACGTCCCGCTCATCGTCGACGAGGCGTGGGGAGCGGTCTTCCCCTTCCACCCGGAGCTGCCGCCCTGGGGCAGGCATGGACGCGGAGGCCGACCTGGTGGTCACGAGCGTCCACAAGATGGGCGGCGCCGTGGAGCAGAGCTCCGTCTTCCACCTGCAGTACGACCGGGTGTCGCCGGAGGTCCTCAAACAGCGGGAGGACCTGCTCGGGACCACCAGCGCGTCGTCCCTCGTGTACGCGACGCTCGACGGCTGGCGCCGGCAGATGGCCGAACAGGGGCACGAGCTCGTGGCCGGCGCGCTGCGCCGCGCGGAACGCGTCCGCGCGGCGGCGGCCGAGCTGCCGGGGCTGCGGCCGATGGGCCAGGAGGTCGTCGACGAGCGGCTCGCCGCCTCCTACGACCCCATGAAGATCGTGATCGACGTGCGCGGGCTCGGCATCAGCGGGATGCAGGCCACCGAGTGGCTGCGGACCCACCGGCACGTCGATCTCGGCGGTTCCGACACCTGCCGGGTGAGCGCCTCGATCACCTGCGCCGACGACGACGAGACCGAGAAGGTGCTGGTGGACGGCCTGCGCGCCCTCGTCGAGGCGGCCGGCTCGATCGAGCGGCGGCCGCCGGTCCACCTGCCCGCGCCCGCCACGCTGGAGCTGGAGCAGGCGATGCTGCCGCGCGACGCGTTCTTCGCCGAGGCCGACCATGTGCCGGCGGACCGCGCGGCCGGCCGGATCGCCGCGGAGATGATCAGCCCGTATCCGCCGGGAGTGCCCGTGATCGCCCCCGGCGAGGTGATCACCGACGAGGTCCTCGACTATCTGCGCAGCGGCGTGGAACACGGCGTCCTGATCCCGGACGCGGCCGATCCGTCGATGCGCTCACTGCGGGTGGTACGCCGCTAGGCGGTGTCCGGCGGGGTTCTGGTGCGGCGCGTCACGCGTCGACGGCGCGGCGCCGATCGGGCGCCGCGCCCCGCTCAGCGGCAGGGCGGCACGGTGGGCGGGCCGTGCCGCCGCTCGTCCGGGGGCGGGTCGCTTTCCGGGCGAGTGCACTCCCGCGGGGTCGTTTGCCCGGGATTCTGAGGGGGACCCGGCTGCCCATGAGCGCTACCTCTCCTCGCCTGCGGACAGGACAGAACCGGGCCCTGCGGATGCTGGACCGCGTCGAACGGGATTCCCGGGCGGACGCCGTGATAGACGCCGTCGCCGCGCGCGTGCGCGACCTGCCGCTGGGGCGCGGCCGGGACGTCCTGCACGGCACCTGGCTCGGTCACCCGGTGCACCCCCTGATGGTGCAGGTGCCGGTCGGCAGCTGGCTGTCCGCGGCCGTGCTGGACCTGTTGCCCGGCCGTTCCCGCGGCGCGGACGCGCTGGTGGGCCTCGGGCTGGCGGCGGCCGCGCCCGCCGCCCTGACCGGCGCGGCCGACTGGGCGGAACTGCATCACGAACAGCAACGCGTGGGACTGGTCCATGCCGTCGCCAACACGACGGCCGTCGCACTGTACGCGGCCTCCCTCGCCTGCCGGCTGCGGGGACGCACCGCGGCCGGCCGGACCCTGGGGTTCCTGGGGCTGACGGCGGTGGGCGTCGGCGGCATGCTGGGCGGTCATCTGGCCTACCGCCAGGCGGCAGGCGCCAACCACGCGGAGGAGGTCGCGCACCTCGTCGGCGAGGGCTGGCACCGCGTCGGCGGGGCGGCCGACTTCCCCGTCGGGCGGGCCGTGCGCCGCATGGTGGACGACGTGCCGATCGTGGTCGTGCACCAGCCGGACGGGGAGATCCGTGCGCTGGCCGACCGGTGCAGCCATCTGGCCGGGCCCCTGTCCGAGGGCGCCGTCGCGGACGGGTGCGTCGAATGCCCCTGGCACGGCAGCGTGTTCCGCCTCTCCGACGGCTTGAACGTCCGCGGGCCGGCCACCGCGCCCCAGCCCGCCTTCGACACCCGGATGGTGGACGGGCACCTGGAGGTCCGCCTGCGCCGGCACGACCAAGAGGACGACGGGAGCCCGCAGGACGTCCACACGGACGGCGAGGAGAAGCGGACGGAAGGGGAGGCGGCTGATGGGAACGGCGACTGACCACGGTCTCGCCCGGAGTCTGCACGGATTCCTGCGGCGGACGAAGCGGGACTACTCGGCGGGGCAGGAACGGCCGCTGGAGGGCTACCTCGCGGCCGTGGCCGGGTTCGGCGTGTACACCTCGGCGTGGGCGACGGCGGTGCGGCTGCTGGGACGGCCGGTGCCGGAGCGGCCCGCGCCGTGGGACGTGGCGCTGACCTCGGTGGCGGCCTTCCGGCTCAGCCGGCTGCTGAGCAAGGCGTCGGTGACCAGTCCGCTGCGGGCTCCCTTCACCCGCTACGTCGGCCCGCAGGGTCCGGCCGAACTGCACGAGGAGGCGCGCTCCGGCACCGGCAAGGACGCCGTCGGCGAGCTGCTGACCTGCCCGTTCTGCCTGAGCGTGTGGATGGTCTCGACCCTGACCGCCGGCCAGCTCCTGTGGCCGCGCGCCACGCGCACCGCCATGGGCGCGCTCGCGGCCCTGGCCGGGGCGGACGCCCTGCAGTTGTCGTACGCGGCGCTGGTGGCCAGGGTCGAGGGCGGCGCCGAGGAGGGCACGGGCACGCAGGACGAGTGATCCGGCCGGCGTTCAGTGGTGGGCGTGGGCGACCGCGTGGCCCTTGCCGCGGCCGATCATCCACTTGTTGACGGGAGTGGTGACCAGCAGCGCCACCGCGAAGCCGCCGAGCAGCGTCGACCAGAACAGCCCGTCGGCCAGGTGGGCGTCCATGGCGCCCGGCACCAGGGCGATGATCCCGTTGTCGACCAGTTCCATCACGGCGATCGAGACGGTGTCGGCGGCCAGCGCCACCCGGACGGCGGACCTCAGGTCCAGGCCCGCCCGGCGCACCGCGAACAGGGTGAACGAGTAGCCGAACAGGAACGACAGCGCGATCGCCAGCACCATCGTGGACACGTTGCTCCACATGAGCGCGGTCCCGATCACCATGCCGGCGATCTCGCCGACGGCGCACCCGGTGAGGCAGTGCAGGGTCGCCTTCACCGCCGTCGCCCACGACGCTCCGCCGTGCGGCCCTCCCTCGTGCGGGCCGCCACCGTGGCGGTGACTCCGGGCGCCGTCGGCGGCTGCCTGCTCGACGTGCTCGACGTGGCCCGCGTGCTCGGGCGCGGCGCCGGTGTCATGGGCGCTGTCCTTCATGGCCTGCCCCTTCCCTCGGGGTGCTCGTTGCTCCCCGCTGCTTCGAACGTGTTCCCTCGACTGCGGCCCGGCATCCGGGCCACTGCTGTCAACCGTATACCCCTGGGGGGTATTCCGGCCTTCTGGGTGTCGTCGGGAAACTCTCACGGGGAAGGCTCAGGGAGGCAGCGTCACGCTGCGGCGCGCACGCCGTCGGAGTGCGGTCCCCTCGGCGGCCACCGGCTCGCGGCGCCCAGGCACAGGCCCAGCCAGCCGAGGGCGAACAGCCAGCCGCCGAGGACGTCGGTGAACCAGTGCACCCCGAGGTAGACCCGGCTCAGCCCGACCAGCACCGCCCAGCACCCCGCGACCGCGGCGAGGAGGGTCCGTCCGCGGGGGGCGCGGACGCAGACGGCGATGATCAGCAGCCCCGCCGTGAGCGCCGACGTGACGGTGTGGCCGGACGGGAACGCCCACCCGGAGGCGTGCGTCGCCCAGTCCTGCTGGGGCGGCCGTGGCCGGGCGACGAGCGTCATCACCAGGTGGCGCAGTGCCTGGCCCGCTCCCAGGCAGGCAAGGCAGAGGGCGACGGCCGCCGCGCGCTGCCCGGGGGTGCGGCCCGCGACGGCTCCGGCCGACGCGGCGAGCGCGTACGGGACGACACCCGTTCCGGTGGCCGTCACTGCGCGCGCGAACGCCACCGCCACGTCCGGCCGGTGGGCGACGGACCACGACACAAGGCCCGCGTCCGCGAACAGTGGCATGCCGTCGTGGCCCACCACGACCAGGGTGAGGACGCCGAACGCCGTCCACGCGCCGAGGGCGCAGCCGACGGCCCGTGCGGTGCGGCCACCGCGCGTCACGGAGTCGCCGCGAGCAGCGGACGCAGCCGGGTGGCGGCCAGTCGCGCCGCCCACGCCTCCGCCCGCCCGCGCCGCAGCGACGACATGGCGAGCAGGGCGGCCGCCGCGCCCGTCACGAGCCCCGCCAGCACGTCGTGGGGATAGTGCGTGCCGACCCAGACCCGGGAGGCCGCCATCGCGCAGGCGGCCACCGCGGCGCACGCGCCGAGCCGGCGCGATACGAAGAACAGGGCGACGGCCGCGGCGGCGGCGATGGCCGCGTGGTTGCTGGGGAAGGACCAGTCGCCGGGGGCGGGGCACGCCTCCAGCGTGGCCGCCCGCAGGCTCCGGCAGGGGCGGTCCTCGCGCACCAGCAGTTTCAGGGCGGCGTTCATCCCGTACGCGGCGACCACGGCGACCGGCGCGGCGAGCGCCGTGACCGCCGCGGCGGCGCCCGCGCGCCGGGCCCGCCACCAGCCGACGGCCATCAGCACCGCGAACAGCGCGAGCCCGTACGCGGACCACGCGGACACCGTGTCGTCGAGCCATGCGGGTGCGTGCCGGGCGAGGCCGACCACGTCGAGGTAGGCGGGGCCGTCGAGCGACGAGCCGTCGAAGGCGACGACCGTCCGCGTGCCGCCCGCGCTCTGCATGAACGGCGCCGAGACCGGGCCGGGCACGCCGGAGGCGGACAACGGTGACCGGACGTGCGGCAGGTTGACGGCGAGCTGCGACGATAGGTGCGTGGCTGTGGTCATCGTCGGGAGCCTCTTCATCCTTCTCGCGGACCAGGGGACTGTCGCAGTGCCGGACGGGCGGGACGGCGGCGGCGTGCCGAGGGCACGACGGTCGCACGACGACGTCCGGCCACCGACTACAACCGTGTAGACGGTCTACCGCACTGTAGACGACGGCGGAATGAGGAACGCTCCCATGACCGGTGCCGATGCCGATGCCCGTACGCATGCCGATGCCGATGCCGATGCCGGTGCGAGGGACGAGCGGCGGCCGGCCGGCGAGCTGGAGGCCGCCGTCATGGCGGCGCTGTGGGCGGCCGGGGCCCCGCTCACCCCCGGGCGGGTGCAGACCGAACTCGGTTCCGGCCTCGCGCGGACCACCGTGGCGACGATACTGACCCGCCTGCACGAGAAGGGCGTCGTCAGCCGCGAGCGGCAGGGCCGCGGCTACGTCTACCTCCCGGTGCAGGACGCCGCCGGTCTGACCGCCCGGCGCATGCACGGGGAACTCGACCGCGGCACGGACCGGCAGGCGGTCCTGGCCCGCTTCGTCGCCCAGCTCGGCCCCGCCGACGAGGCGTATCTGCGCCGCCTCCTCCGAGGTGACGACCGGTGACCGCCCCGCTGGTCGTCCTGTGCCGCTGCCGTCCTCGCACCGCCCTGGTCCGCCGCACCTCCCGCCGGCCGGCCCGGCCGCCGCGCACCGCGCCGCGGGCACCCACCGCATCGGACAGCATCTAGGACGGAAACGGTCCTAGATCGCCGCTAGGTTGACGTCATGACGAAGACGACGTCCGTGGCGGCCCCCGTGCTCGGCGTGCGGGCCCTCAACCGCGCCACCCTCGACCGGCAGTCGCTGCTGCGCCGCTCGGCCCTGTCGGCCGCAGACGCCGTGCACCGTCTGGTCGGTCTTCAGGCGCAGAACGTGAAGCCTCCCTACTACGCCCTCGCCGCGCGCCTCGACGGCTTCGTCCCGCAGGAGCTGTCGACCCTTATGGCCGACCGCGAGGTCGTCCGCATCGTCAGCATGCGCTCCACCATCCACACCCACACCGCGGACGACTGCCTGAGCCTGCGCCCGTTCGTGCAGCCCGCCCGCGACCGCGAGCTGATCCACTTCCGCAAGGGTCTCGCCGGGGTCGACCTCGACCGGCTCGCCGCCCTCGCCCGCGACCTCGTGGAAAGCGAACCGCGCACCATGGCGCAACTGCGCGAGGCCCTGCACGCCGTGTGGCCCGAGGCCGACCCGGCCTCCCTCGCCGTCGCCGCCCGGTGCCGGCTGCCCCTGGTGCAGGTCACCCCGCGCGGACTGTGGGGCCGCAGCGGACAGGTCGCGCTGACCACCGCCGAGCACTGGCTCGGCCGTCCCGCCGAACCCGCGCCCGCCGCGGACGACGTCGTCCTGCGCTATCTGGCCGCGTTCGGCCCGGCCTCCGTCAAGGACATGCAGACCTGGGCCGGGCTGACCCGGCTGCGTGAGGCCTTCGAGCGGCTGCGGCCCCGGCTGCTCGTCTTCCGCGACGAGCAGGGCGTCGAGCTGTTCGACCTGCCCGACGCCCCCCGCCCCGACCCCGAGACCCCGGCCCCGCCCCGCTTCCTCCCCGAGTTCGACAACCTGCTGCTCTCCCACGCCGACCGCACGCGGGTGATCCCGCCCGGGCAGTGGGGCCGCAGCTGGCAGGGCAACCAGGCCCACCGCACCCTCCTCGTCGACGGATTCCTGGCCGGGGTGTGGAAACCGGGGCCGGACGCCCTGGTCGTCGAGCCCTTCATCGACCTCACCCGGGCGCAGCGCGCCGACGTCCTCGCGGAGGGCGAGCGGACGCTGGCCGTGCTGCATCCGGGGGAGTCGCTCGACATCCGGTTCGGCCGGGTGCGGGCCGCCGGCGACTGACCGGCCGGGCGGCACGGCGAAACCCCCGCCGGCGGGCCGGCGGGGGAGTGGAGAGGAGGCGCTGCGGGCCGCTCGTGGAGGCTCGCAGCGCCCCCTGATCGTTCCCCGAGCGGTCCCCGGGTGCGAGGGACCGTCAGGAGTTCTTCGGGGCCGGGCGCGCGCCGGCTACGGGGTGACCTGCTCGGTCACCAGGTCGGAGAAGGCGGTCAGCCGGGTGTAGACACCCGGGTGACCGGCCTCCGCGCAGCCCTCGCCCCAAGAAGTGATCCCTGCCAGGGCGCCCCCGATGAGCAGGGGACCGCCGCTGTCGCCCTGGCAGGTGTCTGTGCCGCCGGAGGTGAATCCGGCGCAAACCATGTCGGTCGGGACGAAGTCCGAACCGTAGGAATTCGTGCAGTCGGCGTCGGACACGACCGGGACGGTCGCGGTCCGCAGCTGGTTGGACGAGGCGCCGTTCTCCGACGTGGTGCCCCAGCCCAGGACGCGGGCGCTCGTGCCGGCCGCGTACACCCCGGTCTGCGACGAGGACACGTACGGCGCCGCGGTGTAGGGCATCGACGTCGCCAGGGTCAGCACGGCCACGTCGTCGCCCCTGGTGGCGTCCGTGTAGTCCGGGTGGATCCAGATGCCGCTCACCCGGGCGACCGTGCCGTCGGTGCCGTCCAGGTAGGTGCGCCCCCCGACGACGCGCACGCTGCTCGTGGTCTCGCCGGCCATGCAGTGGGCGGCGGTGACCACCTTGGTCGGCGAGACGAGCGTCCCGCCGCAGAACTGGTTCTGCGAGGCGTCGGTGATCTGCATCATGAACGGATAGGCGGTGGTCGTGGTGGTGGTGCCGCCGACGATCGGCTGTGGCGCCGCGACAGCGGTGGGGGCGCTGAGCAGTGCCGGGACCGCAGCGGCGGCGGTCGCCGCGACCACTGCTGCGGTCCTCTTCACGCGGTTGAGCCCGAGCATGGAACTCCTCGATGGAGACGGCCGGTGGGGGGTCGCGCGGGTGTGGGGGGTGGCACGGGGGCCGCGGGACCGACCCCCGTGTGCCCGGGCGAGCGGCACGTCCCCTACGCTAGGGCTCGGTCACGGGTGCCCCCAATGAGGGAACCCCCTAAGGGAGTTGGGGCAGGGAAAACCCTCGGTCGGCCGAGCGGGCGCGAGGCCGCGGCCGCAGCCGTCGCCCCGGGACCGCTCGGTGCGTCCGCCGCGCGCGGCGCACCGGCCAGGAGAAACCCACTAGGGGTAGGTAGCCGCTGCGGGAGCGTTGTCCCGCCGATTCCTCACTTCGCGTGACGTCCTGCCGCCAGACGGACGATGTCCACCCGCGAGCGGATCCCCAGCTTGCGGTAGACCCGCGTCAGCGTCGCCTCGACCGTCTTGACGCTGATGAACAGGCGCGCGGCGATCTCCCGGTTGGTCGCGCCCTCCATGACGAGCGCGGCCACCTGACGCTCCATCGCGGCCAGCCCCTCCAGCACGTCGGACGGCTGTTGCGGCCGGCCGACGGCGGCCGGCCGCTGCGCCTGCGCGGCCGCGCCTTCCGCGGCGGCCCGCTCCACCTGACGCAGCCAGGGCAGCGCCCGGCACCGCCGGAACAGCCGCGCCGCCTCGTCGTACGACGTCGGCCCCGGCCCCGCCCCCGGCCGCAGTGTGCGCAGCCGGGCCAGCGCGAACGCCGCCCGCGCCTCCTCCAGGCCGTATCCCAGCTTGGCGAGCCGGTCCTGAACGGACGTCAGCCGGGACAGCGCCGCCTCGTGGTCGCCGAGCGCGGCCCGCACCATCGCCTCCGAGCGGTCCAGCACGGCCAGCACGCTCTCCCGGTCCAGCCGCAGCGCGTGCTCGCGCGTGACGTCGATGACGTCCTGGGCCTCGCCGGGCTCGCCCACCCGCACCAGCGCCTCCGCGAGGTCGCCCTGCCAGCGGCCGCGCGCCGGGTCCGTGATGCGCAGCCCGGCCTCCAGCTCCCGCACCCGGCGCAGCGAGCCGACCGCGCCCGCGGCGTCCCCGGCCACCAGCTGGGCGTGGCCCAGGGCGGCGAGGGCGCGCGAGAGGTACATCTGGTCGCCGTCCTCCTCGGCGCGCTCCGCGGCCTCCCGGGCCAGCGCCAGCGCCCGGTCGACGTCGCCGCCCGAGGCCTCGGCGAGGGAGGCCAGCATCGCGGAGGCCCCCAGGCCGATGCCGGAGTCGCGGGCCAGCCGCAGGCTCTCGCGGGCCAGGTCGAGGGCGCGCCCGCAGTGCCCGGAGCGCAGTTCCGTCTCGGCGAGGAAGCGCTGGAAGTGCACCTCGCTCTCGACCATGCCGCGCCGGCGCACCTCGCGCAGCAGGGCGGTGATGGTCGAACGGGCCTCGGCCAGCTGGTCGCTCATCATCAGCCAGCGGAACCTGGCCGCGCCGACGCCGTTGTGGTGGCAGGCCACGTACGGGTCCTGCGGCTCCTTCATCGCCTGCTTGATGGTCGCGGGCGCGTTGGGGTGGCCCATCAGGGTCTCGGTGGACGACTGGAACGACAGGGCCATCAGCTCGGTGCGCCGGTCGCCGCCGCGGGCGGCCAGCTCCGCCGCGTGCGCGGCCTCCTGCCGCGCCTCGGAGAAGTCGCCCTCGACGATCAGCTTGCGCCAGGCGAGGTGGTAGCGGACCAGCGCGAGCAGCCGGGGATCGTCCCCGGCGTCGGCCAGGGCCTGCGGGAAGACGGCGTCGACGTCGCCGAGCGCCTGCCCGGCGGCCTCGATGACCACCTCCCAGGCACGGATCCGGTCGGCGGCCACGGTGGCCCGCGTCAGCACCTCGCGCGCGATGTCGCGGGCGAGGTCCACCTCGCCGGCCGTGATCGCGTCCTCGGCGGCCTGCAACCGGTGCCGGTCCGCGGCGGGCGTGCCGTCCTGCGGGGTGTGCCGGGCGGCGAGCAGCCCGAGCGAGGCGGCGACCGAGGGAGCGCCGCGGTCCCGGGAGAGCGCGGCGGCCTCGGCGAGCCGGGCGGCCACCTCGGGGTCGGTGCCGGTGGTGGCGAGGGCGAGGTTGCGGGCCCGCTCGATGGGGTCGGACGCGGCGGTGGACAGCGCGGCGTGCGCGGCCCGCCGCTCCTGGGCGGGGGCCTCCGCGTACAGCGCCGCCGAGATCAGCGGATGCGTGAAGCGCACGGCGGGCCCCTCGGGCTCGGTCGTCAGCAGTCCCAGCTCGGCGGCGCGGGCGGTCTCCGCCTCGGCGTTCTCCCGGCCGGCCGCGTGCAGCAGGGCCAGCGTGGGTCGGGCGCCGGCGCTGGCGACCAGCAGGGTGCGCCGGGCCTCCGCGGAGAGCATGTCGAGGCGGCTGAGGACCAGGTCGCGCAGCGAGGTCGGCACGGGCAGCGGCTCGCCCGGCCGGGGAGGCGTCGGGTTCTCGCCGAGGGCGCGGCCCAGTTCCAGCGCGAACAGGGGGTTGCCGCCGCTGGTGCGGTGGATCTCCCGCATCGTCGAGCGGGGCAGGTCGGTGTAGCCGCGGTGGTCGAGCAGCGCGGAGACCTGGGCGCTCGAGAGCGGGTTGAGGCGCACGGCGAGGGTGTCGGGCGGGGAGGCGCGCAGATGGCGGTCGTACTCCTGGCCCTCGGTCCGGACCGCGCAGAGCAGCTGGACGGGGGTGTCGCCGAGGCGGCGCGCGGCGAAGCCGAGCAGCTCGGCGCTGGCCGAGTCCAGCCACTGCAGGTCGTCGGCGACGAGCAGGACCGGGCGCGTCGCGGCCAGGGCGCGCAGCGCCGACAGGACGGCGAGCCGCAGCGCGAGGCCGTCGCGCTGAAGGGTCGACTCGCCCCGGCCGGTCAGCGCGGACTCCAGGGCGGTGCGCTGGGCGGCGGGCAGCTTGTCCGAGACCTCGTCGAGGACCAGCCCGAAGAGATCGGCCAGGGCCAGGAACGGCAGGTGCGATTCCGACTCGGTGGCCGAGCAGCGCAGCACGGTGCGCGCCGCGTCGCCGTAATCCGCGGCCAATGCCCGCAGCACGGTCGACTTTCCTATTCCGGCCGGGCCGTGCAGCAGCACACTGCCGCCGCGGGTCAGCTGCTCGCGGGCGGCCGCGTACAGCTCGTCCCTGCCGATGACCAGGTCGGGGCGGCATCGGGCAGGCTCCTTGAAGTCCCGTCGCACGGTCACCGCTCCCCTCCGAGTGTCGTGTCCGGGCCAAATTCTAGGCAACGACTCTTTGAAATTCGGAGGCGCGGCGTGGTGAGGGATATAACAACCTGGCGTACAGGGAAATTCATCGTGACGGTGAGTGAATAATCGCTTGTCGTGAGGGGGCTCCCTGGCTTGATGTGATCGCTCCTCGCCGGCGCCCCGCGAGGCGCCCGCCGCGGTCGCGCCGCACCGCCCCCCGAGGGGCGCGGCGCCCTCGCGCTACGGCAGCAGACCCCCCCTGCGGGCCGCGACCACCGCCTCTCCCCGGGTGCGCGCGCCCAGCCTGCGCATCGCCGACCTGAGATAGCCCTTCACCGTCTCCGCGCGCAGCCCCAGCCGCTCGGCGGCCGCGGCGTTCGTCGCCCCCGCCGCCACGCACGCCAGCACGTCCAGCTCACGCGGGGCCAGCACCACCGCCGGGCGCTCCGGCTCACCCGAAGTGCCCGGCGCGAGCAGCCCGCAGGCGTCGAGCAGCTCCGCGCGCAGCACCGGGTCGGCGATCCGCGGGGCCAGGGCGCGCAACGCCGCATGCGCCTCGCGCACCTGCTCCCAGCCGGCCGCCGCACCCCCGCCCCGGCCCGGCCCGGCGGCCGCCGCGCGCTCCTCGGCCGCCGCCAGCAGATCGCGCGCCTCGTCCTGGACGACCAGCGCCTGCTCCACGTCCCGCGCGGCCTGCACCGCCGCGGTCAGCGTGCGCTCGCCCAGCGGCTGCGCCGTGCGCAGCGCGCCGTACAGCACCCCGCGCACCCGGCGGCGCACCACCACCGGGATCGCCAGCACCGAGCGCAGCCCCTCCTCGGCGACGGCCGCGTCGTACTCATGGCTGATCTGCCGCGACAGCGAGTAGTCGGTCACCGCGCAGGGCCGGGCCAGCGCCACCGCCTTGCCGCCCAGACCGTTTCCCGAGGTCACCGCCAGCCCGCGCAGCGCGAGCCCGGCCTCCCCGCTGAACTCGCTGATCCGCATCCGCTGCCGCCCCGGCTCCACCAGCCCGCCGAAGGCGACCGGCAGCCCGGTCGCGCGCCGCAGCCGCATCAGGGCCCCGCCGATCTGAGCCGTTCCGGCTGCGTCCGCCGCCACCTTGCCGCCCTTTCCGCGCGCCGTCGCGCCGCACACCCCCGTTCGGGGGTAGTGAGACCTGCATCACGGATTACACGATGGCAGAGAGCCGCCCGCAATGGTCCGGCGCCACGGGAGTGTGCCGCAGGGACGCGCCGCTGTCGAGCGCGTTCCCACGGCCCCGGGCAAGACAGCAAGAGAGCGAGGAGGACCGATGACGACGGCGACGGAGCGCTTCCGCGCAGCCCGCGACTTCCTGCTGGAGCACCGCGAGGACTACACGACCGCCTACGAGCGTTTCGCGTGGCCCCGGCCGGAGCGCTTCAACTGGGCCCTGGACTGGTTCGACGCCATCGCCGAGGGCAACGGGCGCACCGCCCTGCACATCGTCGAGGAGGACGGCCGCGAGACGCGGCTCAGCTTCGCCGAGCTGTCGCAGCGCTCGGACCGGGTTGCCAACTGGCTGCGCGCCCGCGGTGTCGCCGCCGAGGACCGCGTCCTCGTCATGCTGGGCAACCAGGCCGAGCTGTGGGAGACCGCGCTGGCCGCCATGAAGCTGCGCGCGGTCGTCATCCCCGCCACCCCGCTGCTGGGCCCCGCCGACCTCGCGGACCGCGTCGAACGCGGCCGGGTCCGGCACGTCCTGGTCCGCGCCGAGGACGCCGGCAAGTTCGACGACGTCCCCGGCGACTACACCCGCATCGCGGTCGGCGGCGCCCCCGAGGGCTGGCACCGCTACGAGGACGCCTACGGCGCCCCGGCCGGCTTCACGCCCGACGGCCCCACCCTCGCCGACGACCCGCTGATGCTGTACTTCACGTCCGGCACGACCGCCCGCCCCAAGCTGGTGGAGCACACCCACACCTCGTACCCGGTCGGGCACCTGGCCACGATGTACTGGATCGGGCTCAAGCCCCACGACGTGCACCTCAACATCTCCTCGCCCGGCTGGGCCAAGCACGCCTGGTCCAACCTCTTCGCCCCCTGGAACGCCGAGGCGACCGTCTTCATCCACAACTACACCCGCTTCGACCCGGCCCGGCTCATGGCGGAGATGGACCGCGCGGGCGTGACGACGTTCTGCGCCCCGCCGACCGTCTGGCGCATGCTCATCCAGGCCGACCTCACCCAGCTGCGCACCCCGCCCCGCGAGGCCGTCGCCGCGGGCGAGCCCCTCAACCCCGAGGTCATCGAACAGGTGCGGCGCGCGTGGGGCGTCACCGTCCGGGACGGCTTCGGCCAGACCGAGACGGCCGTGCAGATCGCCAACAGCCCCGGCCAGGAACTGAAGTCCGGCTCCATGGGCCGGCCGAGCCCGGGCTACCGGGTGGAACTCCTCGACCCGGTCTCCGGCGCGCCGGGCGCCCGGGAGGGCGAGATCGCACTCGACCTGTCCGCCCGCCCGGTGGGCCTGATGACCGGCTACCACGGCGACCCCGACCGCACGGCGGAGGCGATGGCCGGCGGCTACTACCGCACCGGCGACATCGGCAGCCGCGACGACGACGGGTACCTCACCTACGTCGGCCGGGCCGACGACGTCTTCAAGGCCTCCGACTACAAGATCAGCCCCTTCGAGCTGGAGAGCGCGCTGCTGGAGCACGAGGCGGTCGCCGAGGCGGCCGTCGTCCCGGCCCCCGACGAACTGCGCCTGGCCGTGCCCAAGGCGTACATCGTCCTCGCCGAGGGCTGGGAGCCCGGCCCGGACACCGCGAAGGCGCTGTTCGAGCACTCCCGCCAGGTCCTCGCCCCCTACAAGCGCCTGCGACGGCTGGAGTTCGCCCCGCTGCCCAAGACGGTCAGCGGCAAGATCCGCCGCATCGAGCTGCGCGAGGCCACGGCGGCGGGCTCGGCCGACGAGTACCGCGAGGAGGACTTCCGATGAGCGGCTCCCCCTCCGCGCCGGACAGCCCGGCCGCGGGCGCTCCCGGCCCGGCGTACGCGCACGGGACGAGCACCACGAGCCTGCTCGGGGACACCATCGGCGAGAACCTGGACCGGGCGGTGGCCGCCTGGCCGGACCGCGAGGCCCTCGTCGACGTGCCCTCCGGCCGACGCTGGACGTACGCCGCCTTCGCCGCGGACGTCGACCGGCTGGCGTGCGCGCTGCTCGCGAGCGGCGTCGCCAAGGGCGACCGCGTCGGCATCTGGGCGGTCAACTGCCCCGAGTGGGTGCTGGTCCAGTACGCAACCGCCCGCATCGGCGCGATCATGGTGAACATCAACCCCGCCTACCGCACCCACGAGGTCGAGTACGTCCTCGACCAGGCCGGGATCTCGGTGCTGTTCGCCTCGCTCAGCCACCGCACGAGCGACTACCGCGCCATGGTCGAGCAGGTGCGCGGCAGATGCCCCGACCTGCGTGAGACCGTCTACATCGGCGATCCGGGCTGGGACGCCCTGCTGCGCCGCGCCACGCCCGGTGGCCACGAGGAACTCCAGGCCCGCGCGGCCGAGTTGTCCTGCGACGACCCGATCAACATCCAGTACACGTCGGGAACGACGGGCTTCCCCAAGGGCGCCACCCTCTCCCACCACAACATCCTCAACAACGGCTACTTCGTGGGGGAGTCGATCGCCTACAGCGAGCGGGACCGGATCTGCGTCCCGGTGCCCTTCTACCACTGCTTCGGCATGGTGATGGGAAACCTCGCGGCGACCTCGCACGGCGCCTGCGTCGTCGTCCCGGCCCCCTCCTTCGACCCGAAGGCCACGCTGGAGGCCGTCCAGCAGGAACGCTGCACCTCGCTGTACGGCGTGCCGACCATGTTCATCGCCGAGCTGAACCTGCCCGACTTCGCGGCCTACGACCTCTCCTCGCTGCGCACCGGCATCATGGCGGGCTCGCCCTGCCCGGCGGAGGTGATGAAGCGCGTGGTCGCGGAGATGAACATGGCGCAGGTGTCGATCTGTTACGGCATGACCGAGACCTCGCCCGTCTCCACCCAGACGCGCCGGGACGACGACCTCGAGCACCGCACCGGCACCGTCGGCAGCGTACTGCCGCACATCGAGGTCAAGGTGGTGGACCCGGTGGACGGCGTGACCCGGCCCCGCGGCCTCCCCGGCGAACTGTGCACCCGCGGCTACAGCGTGATGCTCGGCTACTGGAACGAGCCGGAGAAGACAGCCGAGGTGATCGACGCGGGGCGCTGGATGCACACCGGGGACCTGGCGGTGATGCGGGAGGACGGCTACGTGGAGATCGTCGGCCGCATCAAGGACATGATCATCAGGGGCGGGGAGAACATCTACCCGCGGGAGATCGAGGAGTTCCTCTACGGCCACCCGAAGATCAGGGACGTCCAGGTCGTCGGGGTCCCGCACGAGAAGTACGGCGAGGAGGTCCTCGCCTGCGTCATCCCGGGCGATCCCGCGGACCCGCTCACGCTGGAGGAACTGCACGCGTACTGCCGGGACCGCCTGGCGCACTACAAGATCCCCAGCCGGCTCCAGATCCTGGACGCCTTCCCCATGACCGTGTCGGGGAAGGTGCGCAAGATCGAACTGCGCGAGAAGTACGCGCTCTAGGCATCTCGCGGCGGTGTGTCCCGCCCCCGGCCGCGGCCGCCCCGCCCGCCGTGGGCGTCCGCACCGCCGTCGGCGTCCCCGCTCTCGTGGGCGTCCGCGGCGGCGAGGGCGCCGGCCGTGGCGTTGACCGGCTGCGGGGCGCCGGTGAGGTCCAGCACGAACAGCGGCACACGGAGCCGGTCGGCGCTCTCCCGGGCGTCGTCGGTGTATCCGGCGAGGGAGAAGTACACGCACTCGGCGGACTCCGTCATCGCCGTCAGCCACAGGCACTCCACGTCCCGCGGCGAGGCCGGGTGCACGCTCGGGTCGACCTGGGCGACGAGCCCGCGGGCGGCGAGGCCGATGCCGGAGGTGGGCCGCTGGTCGGCCCGCCGGATGTCCCCGTGCCCCAGCCAGTTCAGATACAGCGCCGCGGCCGTCACGACGTCCCGCGCGGTACGGATGGCGACGGGCCGGAATGCGCGCCGGCGCGGCGCAGGCACGGACACCCGGCCGTCGCCGGCCTCCGTCGGCCGCCCCGGCCCCGCCGTCTGCCCCGGCCCTGAACCTTCCTTCGGCCCTGGATCACCCATGTCCCGCGCCCCCGCGACGGGCTCGCGCTCCCCGCAGGGCGCGGACTCCGACTCGGGCTCCGTGGCGGTCTCGGTCACGGTCTCGGTGTCGGACCCGGACTCGGCCGCGTGGTCGGTCACCGGGACGCGCAGCAGCACTCCGCAGGCGCAGCCCAGTTCGGGCCGTGGCCACTGGTCGCGGCGCCCGCAGGCGTGGCAGGCCAGGACGACCCACTCGTCGTCCCAGGCCCGGTGGGCGACGGCCGTCGGCGCCGTGTGCGGGTCGGGCACCGGCGTGACGGGGGAGCCGCACGCGCACGGGTAGGACGGCACGGTGTAGAGGCGCTCGCGCCGACAGGCCGGGCAGCGCACCGGCACGCTCTCGGACATGGCCCCCATCGTCCTCCTCCGGTCCGCTCCTGTCCGTCTCTTGACGACCTTTGCGCACCCACTTACATTGCTTCCAGATAGTAGAAAACTTTTTCCGCGATACGGAAATGCGGAAAGGGCGGACAGAGGAAGGGCTCACCGCGGGGCGCGACGGGAGAGCGAATCCGACAGCTGAAGCAGCTGAAGCAGTCGAAGCAGGAGTACTCCATGGCTCGTATGACCGCTGCCCGTGCGGCAGTCGAGATCCTCAAGCGCGAAGGCGTCACCAGCGCGTTCGGCGTCCCCGGCGCGGCGATCAACCCGTTCTACGCGGCGCTCGCGGCCTCCGGCGGCATCGGCCACACCCTCGCCCGCCATGTCGAGGGCGCCTCGCACATGGCCGAGGGCTACACCCGCACCCACCCCGGCAACATCGGCGTGTGCATCGGCACCTCCGGCCCGGCCGGCACCGACATGATCACCGGGCTGTACTCCGCCATCGGCGACTCGATCCCGATCCTGTGCATCACGGGCCAGGCGCCGACCGCCGTGATCCACAAGGAGGACTTCCAGGCCGTCGACATCGCCTCCATCGCCCGGCCGGTGACCAAGATGGCGGTCACCGTCCTGGAGGCGGGGCAGGTCCCCGGGGTGTTCCAGCAGGCCTTCCATCTGATGCGCTCGGGCCGGCCCGGACCGGTGCTGATCGACCTCCCGGTCGACGTCCAGCAGACGGAGATCGAGTTCGACCCGGACGCCTACGAGCCGCTGCCCGTCCACCGGCCGGCCGCGACCCGCGCGCAGATCGACAAGGCGCTGCGCATGCTGAACGCGGCGGAGCGGCCGCTGATCGTCGCGGGCGGCGGCGTCATCTCCGCGGACGCCTCCGAACTCCTGCGGGAATTCGCCGAGTTGACGGGCGTTCCGGTCATCCCGACGCTGATGGGCTGGGGCGCCCTCCCCGACGACCACGAGCTGAACGCCGGCATGGTGGGCTTGCAGACCTCGCACCGCTACGGCAACGCGACGTTCCTGGAGTCGGACTTCGTCCTCGGCATCGGCAACCGCTGGGCCAACCGCCACACCGGGCGCATCGACGTCTACACGGCCGGCCGCACCTTCGTGCACGTCGACGTCGAGCCCACCCAGATCGGCAGGATCTTCGCCCCCGACTACGGGATCGCCTCGGACGCCAAGGCCGCTCTGCGCCTCTTCGCCGAGGCGGCGCGGGAGTCGAAGGCGGCCGGCGCGCTGCCCGACCGGTCCGCCTGGGCGGCCGCGGCCCGGGAGAAGAAGGCCACCCTGCTGCGCCGGACGCACTTCGACGACATCCCGATCAAACCGCAGCGGGTCTACGAGGAGATGAACAAGGCCTTCGGCCCCGAGACGCGCTACGTCACCACCATCGGCCTCTCGCAGATCGCCGGCGCCCAGATGCTGCACGTCTACCGGCCGCGGCACTGGATCAACTGCGGCCAGGCCGGGCCGCTCGGCTGGACGATCCCGGCGGCGCTCGGCGTCGCCAAGGCCGACCCCGAGGCACAGGTCGTCGCCCTCTCGGGGGACTACGACTTCCAGTTCATGATCGAGGAGCTGGCGGTCGGGGCGCAGCACAAGATCCCGTACGTCCACGTCCTCGTCAACAACTCCTATCTGGGCCTGATCCGACAGGCGCAGCGGGCGTTCGACATGGACTTCCAGGTCAAGCTGGAGTTCGAGAACGTCAACTCGCCGGAGCTGGGCGTGTACGGCGTCGACCACGTCAAGGTCGTCGAGGGCCTCGGCTGCAAGGCGATCCGGGTGACGGACCCCGCTGAGCTGGGCGCGGCCTTCGAGGAGGCGAAGAAGCTCGCCGCCGAGTTCCGGGTGCCCGTGGTCGTCGAGGCCGTCCTGGAGCGGGTCACCAACATCTCGATGAGCGGCACCAACGACATCGGTGCCGTCGTGGAGTTCGAGGAACTCGCCACCGAGCCGGGTCACGCGCCCACGTCGGTCCGGGCGCTGAAGGTCTGAGCGGGAGCGACGGCGGCGGCGCGGACGCCGACACGGAAGGGGCGGCCCGCGCGGGCCGCCCCTTCCGTGTCGGTGCGGGGAGGGACGGCACGTCCCCCGTCCCGTCGTCCTCCCCGTCACGCGGGGCCTGCCGCCCCCGTGCCGGCGGGTCCCGCGTGAACACAATGTGCCCTACTCCGGGGGCGGTTGGAGCCCCCGGAACAGCGTTCAGAGGTTGATTTGAGGTTGGGCCGCCCTTCCGGCGTCCCCGTGGCGTCCCTGCCGGCGGTCACCGGGCGCCCGCCCCCTGTCTATCGCCCGTCCGGAGGCCTGCCGTGCTCCTCGGACAGTCCGGGCCAGTCGTCGGGGCCGCCGCCCTGCCATTCGATGAGGTCGTCCTCCTCCACCTCGATCCGGTCCAGGTCGGCCAGGCGCAGGATCTCCACGACGTCGTCGAGATGCGAGGCGAGGCCGAGCACCGCGTCGCCGGAGGTGACCCGGCGGGAGCCGTCCAGGGCCGGGGGGTGCACCACGATGTGCGGAGGTCGCGTGGGATCGCCCATGCCCCCAGCGTCCTGCGGACGGGCGCGATCCGCACGTCGGACGCCTTGTGCGCCGGCGGGGCGGCCGCCGGACGGGCGGGTGTGCCGGGTGCGGGCGTGCGGGCGCCCCCGTCGGCGGGGGCCGGCGGGGGCGCGTCGTGACGGGCCGTGTGGCCGTCCGACGGCGCGAGGCTGGGCGCGACAGGACGTTCGCGCCGCCGGACGGGGCTCGGTGGGGCGGGGACCGCGGCGGGTGCGACGGAACCGGGACGCCTTCCCTCAGGTCGAGAAGGGCGCTCGCTTCCTTCACCACCGCACTGGCTCGCACGCCGCCGCGGTCCTCACCGGACCCGCACCCGCCGGGACGGTCACCCCTCATCCGGGCCGTCCCCGCGGTGCGGGCCGTTCGTGCGGCCGGCCCTCGCGTGAGCGCGTGGACCGGCTCCTCGTCCACCGGGAGCCGCGGGAGTGCGGCCGGTGGGGTTCAGTCGGTGCGGGGTTCCGGGCGGCGGTCGTCGCTGGGCGCGACAGGACATGTGTCGACGACGACGCCGCCCGGAAGCTTTCTGTGGCCGGGCTCAGACGCGCGCGCCCGAGAGCCGCTCCACGGCCCGCAGCAGCGCCGAGTGGTCCAGGCCGCCGTCGCCCTGCGCGCGCAGGCTCGCGACCAGCTGGGCGACGAGCGCGCCGACGGGCAGGGCCGCGCCGACGTTGCGGGCGGCGTCCGTGACGATCCCCATGTCCTTGTGGTGCAGGTCGATCCGGAAGCCCGGCCCGAAGTCGCGGGCGAGGAAGTTGTCCTTCTTGCGCGTCAGGACGGTGGAGCCGGCGAGGCCGCCGTTCAGGACGTCCAGCGCCGCCTTCAGGTCCACGCCCGACTTCTCCAGGAAGACCACGGCCTCGGCGCACGCCTGGATGTTGACGGCGACGATCAGCTGGTTGGCGGCCTTCACGGTCTGCCCGGAGCCGTGCGGACCGCACAGCACGACGGTCCTGCCCAGCGCGTCGAAGATCGGCTCGGCCCGGTCGAAGTCCGCCTGGTCGCCGCCGACCATGATGGACAGCACGGCCTCGATCGCGCCGGCCTCGCCGCCGGACACCGGGGCGTCCAGCACCCGGATGTCCTTGTCCGCGGCGGCCCTCGCCAGGTCGACCGAGGTCTGCGGGGTGATCGAGGACATGTCGATCAGGAGCGTGCCCGGCCTCGCGTTCTCGAGGACGCCGTCCGGCCCGTAGGCGATCGCCTCGACCTGCGGGGAGGCCGGGACCATGGTGATCACGACGTCGGCGTCGCGCACGGCGTCCGCGATCGAGGCGGCCGCGGTGCCGCCGGCGGCGGTGAGCCGGTCCAGCTTGTCCTGCTCCAGGGTGAAGCCGGTGACGTCGTAGCCCGCCTTGACGAGGTTCTCGGACATGGGGGAGCCCATGATGCCGAGGCCTATCCAGGCGACCTTGGGAAGACTGCTCATGACGAAACGCCTCTCGGTGCGGGGGTGTGTGCGGCGGGCTTCGCGGCGGCGGGCCTCACCGGCGCGGTCCGCGGGCGGGGCGGGCCTCACGGGGCAGCCACCCGAACGCCTCGGCGCCCGTCCGGTCGCCGGGCTTGTACTCCAGGCCGACCCAGCCGTCGTAGCCCGCCTTCGCCAGCCGGTCGAGCAGGTCCTCCAGCGGCAGCGTGCCCGTGCCCGGCGCGCCGCGGCCCGGGTCGTCGGCGATCTGCACATGGCCGGTCAGCGCGGCATGGCGCTCGATCACCGCCGGGAGGTCCTCGCCGTTCATGGACAGGTGGTAGAGGTCCATCAGGAACCGCGCGTTGCCGAGTCCGGTCGCCCGGTTGACCTTGTCGACGATCCCGACCGCGGCGGCCGCGCTCACCAGGGGGTACAGCGGCGACTCGGGCCGGTTCAGCGCCTCGATCAGCAAGGTCGCGCCGATCCGGTCGGCGGCCCGGGCCGCGAGGACGAGGTTCTCCAGCGCGAGCGCGTCCTGCTCGGCGGGGTCCACGCCCGCCACGCGGTTGCCGTAGAGGGCGTTGAGCGCCCCGCAGCCCAGGGTCTGCGCGAAGTCGGCGGCCACGTCGATGTTGGCGCGGAACCGCTCCGACTCGGCGCCGGGCAGCGACAGGGCGCCGCGGTCCGGGCCCGGGAGGCGTCCCGCGTAGAAGTTGAGGCCGGTGAGCCGTACGCCCGCGTCGTCGATCGCCCGCTTCAGGGCGTCGAGCGCGGACTGCTCGGGGGTGGGTGAGTCGATCCAGGGCCACCACAGCTCGACCGCGCCGAACCCGGCCGCGGCGGCGGCCGCGGGACGTTCCAGGAGCGGGAGTTCCGTGAAGAGGATCGACAGGTTGACGCTGAAGCGCTGGTCTTCGAATCCCATGAGGGTTCCGCGCTCCCTTCCGTGTCGACTGCTTCCGCCTTGTTTCCGTATTGCGGAAGTTAGTTTCTGCTTAACGGAAGGTTGCCGTCGTGGGTCGCGGCTTGTCAAGGGGGTGCCCGACGCGTGCGCCGCCGGCCGGCTCCGGGCGGGCCAGGGGGAATCCGGACTCCCGGGTGATCGTCCGTCCGGTCCGTTAAGGTCGGGGGTCCGGGCGTCTGCGGCCGGGACCCGTTCAGGAAGGTGTGGGGCGCGATGCGACTGAAAGTGGAGTTCACCACCGAGCCCTTCGACCTCGACGAGGCGCCCGCGCACGCGCTGGCCGCCCGCGAGGTGATCGAGCGCGCCGACCTGGACGCGGTGGACGTCGGGCCCTTCGGCAACACCGTCGAGGGCTCCGCCGACGCGGTGCTGGCCGCCGTCGACGCCCTGCTGCGCGAGTCCCTGGGTGCGGGCGCCACCCGTGTCTCGCTCCAGGTCAACGTCGTCGGGGAGGAGCGGTGAGCGCCGGCGGCGACGCGGCCTTCATCGCGGCCGTCAAGCCGCTGGTCGACGCGATGGGCGGCGAGATGCTCCCGCCGGACGAGGCCGGAGCCGAGGACGTCGTCCTGACCTGGGAGGGCATCGAGTCCGTGGCCGTGCGCCTGCCCCAGCTCGCCGACTCCCTCGACCACATCCTGGCCGCCATGGAGCGCCGCAAGGGCAGACCCCTCGCCGACCTGGACCGCAAGGAGAAGCAGGAGGTCGTGCGGATACTCGAGGCGCGCGGCGCCTTCTCCGTGCGGCACGGCGTGGAGACCGTGGCGAGCGCGCTCGGGGTGAGCCGCTTCACGGTCTACAACTACCTCAACCGCGAGAAGGGCGCCTGACCGGACCCCCGGTCCGCCCTGCCCGCGGAGCGCCTCTCGCCGAGAATTTTCAACAAAGTGTTGACGTGGTGTCGCGCGGGGGCGTTAGCTGGCCGCAGCCCGCTCAAGCACGAAGGCCGTTCTCCGCGGCCACGGAGGCTCCCGTGACGTCGACTTCCCCGCTCCCGGGCCTGGCCCGGTTCAACGGCCTGGAGGAGTCCGCGGCCCGCGCCGCGCTCCTCGAGGCGTGCGCCTCCCCGGCGTGGGCGAGCCGAGTGCTCGCGGCCCGCCCCTACGCGTCCGCCGACGAACTGTACGAGGCGGGCGACGCGGCCACGGCCGAACTGACCGCCGCCGACCTGGCGGAGGCGATGGCCGGACATCCGCCGATCGGCCGCCCGAAACCCGGCGACCCGGCCTCGGCGCGCGAGCAGCGCGGCATGGCCGGCGCCTCCGACCGGCTCAGGGCGCAGATGCTCGAACTGAATCTGGCCTACCAGGAGAGGTTCGGCCATGTCTTCCTGATCTGCGCCACCGGCCGCACCGCCGAGGAGATGCTCGACGCGGTCAGGGAGCGGATCGGCAACCCGCCGGAACGGGAGCGGGAGATCGTCCGCCGCGAACTGGGCAAGATCAACCGCATCCGCCTGGCCCGACTCGTCGAAGAGGACCGAGACACACCATGAGCACCAGCACCACCGCTTCGGTGTCCACCCACATCCTGGACACCTCCGTCGGCCGCCCCGCCGCGGGCGTCGCCGTCCGGCTCGCGGCCCGCGGCGGCCGGGGAGCGGACTGGCAGGCGCTCGGCGGCTCCGCGACCGACGCGGACGGCCGGTGCAAGGACCTGCCGGCGCTGCCGGAGGGGACCACCCACGTACGGCTCGACTTCGCCGTGGAGGCGTATTTCGAGCACCGAGACAACCAGCGAGCCGATGCGCAGCAGGACGCCCCCGCGAATCGGGACAGCGGTGCCGCCGGCGTGTTCTTCCCGGAGGTGGCGATCACGTTCGCCGTCGTGCCGGGCGAGCACTACCACGTACCGCTGCTGCTCAACCCGTTCGGCTACTCCGTATACCGAGGGAGCTAGCAGACATGACCGACGCTTCACGCCCCGCCCGCCCCGTGACGCTGGGCCAGAACCAGTACGGCAAGGCCGAGAACAGGGTCGTCAGAATCACGCGGGACGGCGAGACCCACCACATCAAGGACCTCAACGTGTCCGTCGCGCTCAGCGGCGACATGGACGAGGTCCACTACTCCGGATCCAACGCCAACGTCCTGCCGACCGACACCACCAAGAACACGGTGTACGCGTTCGCCAAGGAGCACGGCATCGAGTCCGCCGAGCAGTTCGGCATCCACCTCGCCCGCCACTTCGTCACCTCGCAGGAGCCGATCCGGACCGCCCGCATCCGCGTCGAGGAGTACTCCTGGGAGCGGATCGCGACGCCCGGCACGGACGAGCACTCCTTCGTCCGCCGCGGCCAGGAGACCCGTCTGGCCCAGATCACCTACGACGGCTCGACCTGGGAGGTCGTCTCCGGGCTCAAGGACCTCACCGTCATGAACTCGACGAACTCCGAGTTCTGGGGCTACGTCAAGGACGAGTACACCACCCTGCCCGAGACGCACGACCGGATCCTGGCGACCGACGTGACCGCCCGCTGGCGCCACAACTGGACCGACGACGCCCGGCCGGCGCCGGACTGGAACGCGTCGTACACGGAGGCGAGGAAGCACCTGCTGCTGGCCTTCGCCGAGACGTACTCGCTCTCCCTCCAGCAGACCCTCTACGCCATGGGCGCGCGGATCGTCGAGCACCGCGACGAGATCGACGAGGTGCGCTTCTCGCTCCCCAACAAGCACCACTTCCTGGTCGACCTGAAGCCGTTCGGGCTGAAGAACGACACCGCCGACGGCGCCGTGTACTTCGCCGCCGACCGGCCCTACGGCCTGATCGAGGGGACCGTCCTGCGGGACGGCTGCCAGGCCCGGATACCGGCGGACCTCACCAACCTCTGACGGACCCGCCGCACCCCCGCCCCTCACTCCCACCCAACTCTCCTGCGGCACCCGCGGCCGGGGCCGGTCCCCGGCCGCGGCACTCAACTCCTCCAGGGTCATGCCGTGCCCGCTCCATCCGGGTCCACCGAGGGCCCGGCGAGGCCCACCGCGGGTCCACCGAGGGAAAAGGACGAAACCATGGCAGCAGACCGGCGCATCGTCATCGAGAACTGTGCGATCGCGACCGTCGACGCCGAGGACACCGAGCACGCGGACGGACACGTCGTCCTCGCGGGCAACCGCATCGAGTCGCTCGGCGCGGGCCCGGCCCCCCGGGACCTGGAGAACGTCGGGCGCCGCATCGACGCCACCGGGCACCTGGTCACTCCCGGCCTTGTCAACACCCACCACCACTTCTACCAGTGGATCACCCGGGGCCTGGCCACCGACCACAACCTCTTCGACTGGCTGGTCGCCCTCTACCCCACGTGGGCGCGCATCGACGAGGAGATGGTCCGGGCGGCCGCCGAGGGCTCCCTGGCGATGATGGCCCGCGGCGGCGTCACCACCGCCATGGACCACCACTACGTCTTCCCGCGCGGCTCCGGCGACCTGTCCGGCGCCGTCATCGGCGCCGCCCGCGACATCGGCGTGCGCTTCACCCTCGCCCGCGGCTCCATGGACCGCGGCGAGAAGGACGGCGGTCTGCCCCCGGACTTCGCGGTCGAGACGCTGGACGACGCCCTCGCCGCCACCGAGGAGACCGTCCGCCGCCACCACGACGCCTCCTACGACGCGATGACCCAGGTCGCCGTCGCCCCCTGCTCGCCGTTCTCGGTCTCCACCGAGCTGATGCGCCAGGGCGCCGAACTGGCCCGCCGGCTCGGCGTGCGGCTGCACACCCACGGCTCGGAGACGGTCGAGGAGGAGAAGTTCTGCCACGAGCTGTTCGGCATGGGCCCGACCGACTACTTCGAGTCCACCGGCTGGCTCGGCGAGGACGTGTGGATGGCGCACTGCGTCCACATGAACGACTCCGACATCGACGCGTTCGCCCGCACCGGGACCGGCGTCGCCCACTGCCCGTCGTCCAACGCCCGGCTCGCCGCGGGCATCGCCCGCGTCCCCGACATGCTGAAGGCCGGCGTCCCGGTCGGCCTCGGCGTCGACGGCACGGCCTCCAACGAGTCCGGCGAACTCCACACCGAACTGCGCAACGCCCTGCTCATCAACCGCCTCGGCGCCCACCGGGAGGCGGCCCTGAACGCCCGTCAGGCGCTGCGCCTGGGCACCTTCGGCGGGGCCCGGGTCCTCGGCCGGGCCCGGGAGACGGGCTCACTGGAGCCGGGCAAGCTGGCCGACCTGGTGCTGTGGCGGATGGACACCCTCGCGCACGCCTCCATCGCCGACCCGGTGACCGCCCTCGTCTTCGGCGCGGCTGCCCCCGTCACCGCGTCCTTCGTGAACGGCCGTCAGATCGTCGAGGACGGACGGCTGCTGCACATCGACGAGGACGCCGTCGCCCGCTCGACCCGCGCGCAGGCGCAGCGGCTGGCGCGGATCGCCGCGCAGGGCTGAGCGGCCCCGAGGACTCCGGGCGAGGGGGACGGCCCTGGCCCGGACGCCGTGACCGGGGCGCGCGTTCACCGCGCGCCCCGGGACCGGCCCCCGCTGTCATGGCCCCCGGCCCGCCCCGGCGTGCCCGCACCGGCGTGCCCGTCCCAGGGCCCGCACCGGCCGGCGACAGCGGCCCAGGAAGTCACCCGCGGGAGCCGGGCCCCCGCCACGCCATCAGGTTCGCGAACAGCTCGGCCTGCTCGACGGCGTCGTCGAGCGCGTGATGCGTGTGCGGGCGCGTCGGCAGCAGATGTGCCGGCATCGTCCGCTTGGCCACCGCGCGCAGCGGCAGACCCGCCTTGGCGGCGTACAGCGTCTTCATGTCGAGGCAGCCGGAGTGCCCGAACGGGCTCCGGCCGGTGAACCGGATCAGGTACCAGTACAGGAACGTCCAGTCGAACGATGCGGGGTAGGCGCACATCACCGGCCGCGCGTCGCCGCTCACCTCGCCCACCCACCGGGAGAACTGCGCGAGCGCCAGGGCCGGGTCGAGCCCCTCCCGGAGCAGGCGGTCCCGGTCCAGACCGCTCACGGCGAGCGCCTCGGGGACGAACCCGTCGGAGATCGGCCGCAGTTCGCGGTAGAAGGTCAGCCGGGTGGGATCGGCCGCGGTGAACCCGTCGCCGTCCAGCCGGCCCGCGACCGCCGCGCCCAGGCTGAGCATGGAGTACGGGCCGGGTATCGGGCCGTCGGCCTCCACGTCGACGGAGATGCAGAGGTCGGGTTTCACGCGTCGTGCGGACATGGGGCCCGATGATCGCAGCCGCGCGGCCGCAGCGGCACCCGAATTTGCGGATGCCCGGCCCGTGCCCGGGGAGGGGTCAGAGCCCGAACAGCTCGGGGTCAAAGGCGAGTTCCCTGAAGATGTTCTGCGGGTCGGCGACCATGCGGCGGGCCGTCAGGTCCAGCAGGCCCCCGACGGCGGTGATCTCCGCGGCGACCGTGCCGTCCGCCTTGGTGACGGTCTGCTCGATGCGGAACGTCTTGCCGCCGCTCCACTCGAACACGCACGACACGTCGACCTCGTCACCGGCGAGGAGTTCGCGGCGGTAGCGGATGGTGGTCTCCAGGGCGACGGGGCCCACGCCCCTGCCGAGCAGCTCGGCCTGGGTGATGCCCGCCGCGTGCAGGAGCGACCAGCGAGCGTGCTCCGCGTAGTTGAGGTACACGCTCTGGTTGAGGTGTCCCTGCACGTCGGTCTCGTATCCGCGGACGGTGACCCGGACGGAGAACGGATCGCTCACTGTCTCCCCTTCTCGTGGGACTTCTCGTGGCCTGCTGGTGGGTTTCTCGCGGGCGGCGCCGAGGTCCCGGGCATCGGTGCCCCGGACGTCGAAGCCGCGGACATCGATGTCCTGGACGTCGATGCCCCGGACATCGATCTTGGCACGACCTTCAGGCGCGGCGCGGGGAAGCCAGCAGATAGCGCGCCCGGGTGCGGGGCTCGGTGTGCTCGCCGACCTGCCAGCCCGCCTGCTCCAGGGTCGCCGCGCAGGCCCGCAGCGTCGCCTCGTCCGGCGCGTGCACGGCGACGGCCTCCGGCTGCGGGGTGGCCCGCACCCGGTAGCCGTCCCTCCCGCCGGGGCCGGCGGGGCGGTGGCCGGCCGCCTCCACGGCGAGGGCGGCGGCCCGCACGAGATGCGCGCGCTCCCAGCCGCAGGGCCGGTCCGTCCCGCCGTCCGGGTTGGTCATCCGGCGCAGTTCCAGCAGCCCCTGCCAGGCGCCGCGCACCTCGCGCAGCCGGGCGGGGCCGCCGTCCGCGCCGTCCTCCTCGCCGCCGACGCGCGCCGCGAACACCCCGCTGTCCGCGACCGCCTCGGGGGCGCCGGCCGCGGGCCCGCCGGACGGAGGGCCGGGCGCCGCCTCCCGCACGCGGTGGCCCGCGGGCGTCAGGAAGTGGTCGTGCGGCGGCCGGGGGTGCCGGAACGCCAGCCCGTGCCGGACCAGGGCCGTGAGCTGCGCCGGTGTGCCCTTCAGCCGACCGGAGACCGGATCGGCGGCGTCGATCACGCGCCGCTGCGCGGCGGTCGGCGGTCGTGTCACGGCGTGCTCCTTCCCGGTCCCGGGCCGTTCGCCCCGGTGGGTCCGAGGCTACGTCGGGGGACTGACATTCCAGGCGGCGATCACCGGTCGCCCGTGTTCCGTGCCGAGCCGGCACAGCGTCCCCGTCGCGAGCTGGAACAACGCCCCGGCCGACGGGGGCAGTCCCAGCCGGCGGGCGGTGAGCACCCGCAGGAAGTGCCCGTGCGCCACCAGCACCACGCAGCCCTCGGTGCCGGCGAGCGCCTCGTCGGCCCTGGCCAGGACCCGGTCGGCGCGTTCCCCGACCTGCTCGGCCGTCTCCCCGGGGTGGTCGGGCGGCCCCGGTGTCACCCCGTCGCTGAAGAGGAACCAGTCGGGCCTGGTGCGCTGGATCTCGGCGGTCGTCACGCCCTCGTAGCCGCCGTAGTCCCACTCGCGCAGGTCCGCGTCGAGCCGGAAGCCGGACAGCCCGATCAGCTCCGCGGTCTCGCGCGCCCGCTGCAACGGGCTGACGAACGCCGCCCCGATCCGCTGCGCGCCGATCAGCGGCGCGAGCGCGCGCGCCTGTGCGCGGCCGCGGTCGGTCAGCGGGACGTCCGTGGAGCCGGTGTGGCGTCCGGAACGCGACCAGGAGGTCTCGCCGTGCCGGACGAGAAAGAGATCACCCATGGGACACAGGCTGGCACAGCCGGCCGGCGCTACTGCCGGTACCCGCTGAGGAACCGGCCGATCCTCCCGATCGCGGCCTCCAGGTCGTCCGCGTGCGGCAGGGTCAGGATGCGGAAGTGGTCGGGGGCGGGCCAGTTGAACCCGGTGCCCTGGACGACCTGGATCTTCTCCCGCAGCAGCAGGTCCAGGACGAACTTCTCGTCGTCGTGGATCTTGTGCACCTTGGGGTCCAGGCGCGGGAAGGCGTACAGCGAGCCCTTCGGCTTCACACAGGACACGCCGGGGATCTCGTTGAGCTTCTCCCAGGCCACGGTGCGCTGTTCGTGCAGGCGGCCGCCGGGCGCGGTCAGCTCGTGGATGGACTGGCGTCCGCCGAGCGCGGCCTGGATGGCGTACTGGGCGGGCGCGTTGGCGCACAGCCGCATGGAGGCCAGCATGGTCAGGCCCTCCAGGTAGTTCTTCGCGTGCTGTTTCGGGCCGGTGACCACGAGCCAGCCCGACCGGAAGCCGGCCACCCGGTAGGTCTTCGACAGGCCGCAGAAGGTCAGCACGACCAGGTCGGGGGCGAGCGCGGCGACCGAGTGGTGCACGGCGTCGTCGTACAGGATCTGGTCGTAGATCTCGTCGGCGAAGACCATCAGGCCGTGCCGGCGGGCCAGGTCGAGGATGCCCTCGATGATCTGCTTCGGGTAGACCGCGCCGGTGGGGTTGTTCGGGTTGATGATCACCACGGCCTTGGTGCGGTCGGTGATCTTCGACGCCATGTCGTCCAGGTCCGGGTACCAGTCGGCCTGCTCGTCGCACAGGTAGTGGACGGCCTTGCCGCCGGCGAGCGTGGTGACGGCCGTCCACAGGGGGAAGTCGGGGGCCGGGATGAGGATCTCGTCGCCGTCCTCGACGAGCGCCTGCACGGCCATCGAGATCAGCTCGGAGATGCCGTTGCCGAGGTACACGTCGTCGACGCCGACCTCCAGGCCCAGCGTCTGGTAGCGCCCCGCCACCGCGCGGCGGGCGGACAGGACGCCGCGCGAGTCGGTGTAGCCGTGCGCCTGCGGCAGCATGCGGATCATGTCCTGGAGGATCTCCTCCGGCGCCTCGAAGCCGAACAGCGCGGGGTTGCCGGTGTTCAGGCGCAGGACGCTGTGGCCGGCCGCCTCCAGCGCGTCGGCGTGCTCGATCACCGGGCCGCGGATCTCGTAGCAGACCTCGCTCAGCTTGTTCGACTGCCGGAACTCCATGCGCGCTCGCCCCTCCGGTTGATGTGTTGCTTGGTTTTACCAAGTTCCAGCTTGGAAAGTCCAACGACATGTCTAGACTGCGTGCCATGTCACCGCGCCGAAGCTACGACCAGTACTGTTCCGCCGCCCGTGCCCTCGACGTCGTGGGCGACCGCTGGACCCTGCTGATCGTCCGGGAACTGCTCGCCGGCCCGCGCCGCTACACCGATCTGCACGCCGACCTGCCCGGCGTGAGCACGGACGTCCTCGCCTCACGGCTGAAGGACATGGAACGCGACGGGCTGGCCACCAGGCGCCGGCTGCCCCCGCCCGGAGCGGCCTACGTGTACGAACTCACCGAGCGCGGACGGGAGTTGCTGCCCGTGCTCCAGGCGCTCGGCGCGTGGGGCGAGCGTGAACTCGGCGAGCGGCGGCCCACCGACGCGCTGCGGGCGCACTGGTTCGCGCTGCCGCTGGTACGCGGGCTGCCGGGCGAGGGCGTCGTCGAAGTGCGCCTCGACGAGGGCGACTTCCACCTGTTCGTCGGCGCACAGGACGGTCCCGTGTACGGCTACGGGCCCGCCCCGGTGGCGCCGGACGCCCGGCTCGACCTCGGCACGGACATCTGCACGGCCGTCGCCCAGGGGGAGTTGACGGTGCTCGACGCGGTGCGCTCCGGGCGGATCACGGTGAGCGGCGACGGGCCGCTGGCCAAGGAGCTGCGGGACGCCTGAGGTCCTGGGAGAGGCGGGTCCGGCACCAGGGCGAGGACGGGGCGGGTCCGGCACCAGGGCGAGGACGGGGCGGGTCCGGCACCAGGGCGAGGGCGCGGGTGCCGGGAAACCCCGCGGGGGACGGCGAAGGGACCGCCACCGTGCTGTGGCGGCCCCTTCGACCGTGCCCCGAAAGGGCTGTGACATGACGTCAGGCGCAGGCCGGACGGTCCGTCAGGCGCCCGGCGGCACGTGCCGCGGCCGTCCCGATCCGCGCGTCAGCGTGTATCCGCCGATGCCCGCCAGGGCGGCCAGGACGGCGCCGACGGCGGTCCACACCCAGCGGTCCGACCACCAGCCGGACGACCAGCCGTCGTCGGGCTCGATGCTCGACAGGACGGCCGGCCCCGACGAGCCGCCCTTCGCGTCCGTCCCGTTCTCCGCGTCCTTCGACCGGACCGCGGCGCCGGGCACCAGCGGCTGCGCCAGCGAACCGTCCACGGCGGCCGCGCCGCCGATGTCCTTGGATTCCACCCGCAGCGTGGCGTCGACCGGCAGACCCAGGTCGCCCGCCGTGAGGCCGAGGGCCGTCAGACGCACGTAGTACGTGCCCGGCAGCGGGTCGTCGGCCCACGGCTCCGCCCACGCGCGCACCGTGCGCAGCACGCAGGCCAGCTCGACCGAGGCGGTGCCCGCCGCCGCGGTGCGCGTCTGCGCGCCGTACTGGCAGGCCTGGCGGCGCCGCAGCCCGTCGTACACGTCGACCTGCCAGGTCTGCGCGGTGTGCGACTTCGGCAGCTTCACCGTCGCCTCGACCGTGGGGCGCTGGCCCGTGTCGGCCGGGAACGACCAGTACAGGTAGTCGCCCGCGGAACCGCTCGCGGTGGCCGTCTCGCCCTGGTCGATCTCCGTCGCCGTACGGAACGACGTGCCCGCCTCGGTGGGCGCGGAGCCGTCGCCCGAAGGGCTCGCCGAGGGAGAGGCGTCGGCGGCGGCCGGCGCGACCGCCGGACCGAGGGCCAGGCCGAGAGCCAGTCCGAGCGCCGGCAGGACGCCGGTCGTCACCCGTGTGATCCGCATCAGTTGGTCCTCCAGACCGCGACCCGCCAGCGTGACAGCCAGCCCCACAGGACACCCGCGAGGAATCCGAACAGCACCAGGACGCCCAGCAGCCACCAGCCGCGCCCGAGACCGAAGGCGGCCACGTCGCTCGCCGGCGAAGGACCGTCGACCACGTCCACGGTCAGCTCCAGCGGCAGACCCGGCGTGGTCTTCACGCCGGCGCCCACCGAGTACGAGTTCGTCACCTGCACGCACACCGTCTCGGCGGGAGCGTCGTCGTCGTCCGCCTTCGGGTAGCGCAGCCCGGTCGAGACGACGTCGGTGCGCCCGTTGCCGGCCGCCTCGCCCCGCACGATCTCCCGGCCGTGCGTCGTGACCGCCCGCAGCAGCACCGCGTGGTCGGGGTTCACCGCCCGGTCCGCCGCCACGCTCACCGAGGCGCGCAGCTCCTTGCCCGGCTCGACGTCCACCTTGTACCAGCGCTGGCGCCCGAACTCCTCGCGGTCGGTGTACAGACCCGACTTCAGCGTGGGAGCCGCGGCGCAGGAGGCCGCGCCCTCGACGGCCACCGGAGTGACCACGGGGTCTGCGGCCCGGTCCACCAGCTGGTTGACCCGGTCGGTGAGTTGATCGGTGTGCTCGACCGACGTGTAACTGCCGCCGGTCGCCTCGGCGATGCAGCTGAGCTGCCGGCGCATCTTCACGTTGGGCACCAGGCCCAGGGTGTCGATGGTCAGGCCTATGCCCTTGGCCGCGATCTCGCGGGCCACCTCGCAGGGGTCGAGCGGGGCGCAGGTGTCCTCGCCGTCGCTGATCAGCACGATCCGCTTGGAACCGGTGCCGCCGTCGAGGTCGTCGGCCGCCTTCAGCAGCGCGGGGCCGATCGGCGTCCAGCCGGTGGGCGACAGCGTGGCCACCGCCGTCTTCGCCTCGGTGCGGTCCAGCGGGCCGACCGGGTAGAGCTGAGCGGTGTCCTTGCAGCCCGTCTTGCGGTCGTCGCCCGGGTAGTTCGCGCCCAGGGTCCGGATGCCGAGCAGGACGTTCTCCGGAGTGGCGTCCAGCACCTCGTTGAACGCCTGCTTGGCCGCGGCCATCCGCGTCCCGCCGTCCATGTCCTTCGTCCGCATCGATCCGCTGACGTCGAGGACCAGGTCGACCTTGGGCGCGGTGGCGGTGGTCTCGTCCGCGGCCGCCCCGGCCGGGAAGACCGTCCCGGCCGCCAGTGCGGCGAGCAGGGCGCAGACGCCCGCCGCCAGCCGTTGTGTTCTGATCATCGGCGGATCCTATTGATCAGATGCGTCCCGCCACAAAACGGGGTCAGGTTCCGTCCCCGCGCAGCGGGTTGGGCAGCAGCGCCCACTGGTCGCCGGGCGCCCCCGGCGACAGGCGCATCAACGTCAGCGCCTTCGCCGGCAGCGGCTCCTCGCACAGGGCCGCCAGGTCCGGGGTGCGCGGGAGATCCCGTACGGCCGCCTCCAGGGCCGCACCCAGAGCGGGGCCGCCGCCAGCCGTCCCGGCCAGCGCACCGGCCACCAGGGAACCGAACAGCTTGCGCCGCAGCGCCGTCACGTCGTCCGTGCGGATCCGGGCCGGCACCCCGTCCGGCAGCGCGACGCCGTGCCGGGCCAGCCGGGCCGGACTGACCCGGATGTCGGCCAGGTCGCGGTAGACGAGCCGCAGCGGGCTCCCCGACGCCGACAGCACGACCAGCAGGTTCTGCCCGTGCGCCTCCAGCGCCACGCCCAGCTCCAGCAGCCGCAGTCCCACGCCGAGCGCCAGCCGGGCGAACCGCGCCAGCCACAGCGGGGAACGAGGCAGCCCGGTCACCGCGAGGGCCGCCACCGGCACCACGTGCTCGCCCGGCGCGCCGTACACGTCCGGCGACTCGCGCAGCACCGCCGCCAGGTCGGGGGAGTGGGCGGTGGCCGCGCCCAGGCCACGGGTCAGGTGCAGCAGGCCGTCCGTGTACGGCGTCAGGCTCTGCGCGAACTCGGACAGGGCCGCCGAGGCGGCGACGGAGCCGACGGAGATGTCCCGCACCGACGACGTCAGCCGGGTGCTCAGCGCCGTCTTGACGTGCGGGCCCTCGGGCAGCGCCAGCGTGCGCAGCGACATCAGCGGACGCGCCGTCACCCCCTGGGCGCAGGACCGCTTGAGCACGTGCGCCGCCTGCCACGGATGCACCGGGATCAGCAGGCGCGTCCCGTCGCGCAGCCGCTCCGGCCAGTCGCCCGACACCAGGCACTCGGCGGCCGGCACCGGCAGCAGGCCGAGCCGTACCGCCGGCCGGTGCTCCGGCCCGTACGCCAGTTGTTCGGCCACCGAGAAACCGGGCCGGGAACGGCAGTTGGGGTGGAACGGGTGGCCGTCGACGACCCGCTGCTCCCACTCCCAGTCCCGCGCCGGCCACCGCCGCGGATCGGCCGAGGGGGCGTCGAGGGGGTCCTGCCCGGCCCGGGACAGCGCCGACGAGGCGACGCTGTGGCCGATTTCGGCGGCGAAGCCCGTACCGTGCGGCACGGACAGCGCCGTCATCAGAGATGCGGGGTCGTCGTACGCCGCCGCGTCCAGCCACACCCGCGTCACCTGATCAGCGCTCGCGTACGGATCCGGGCGCGGGCCGCGCAGCCTGCGGCCGTCGCGCAGCCGCAGCAGCAGCTCTCCCCGGCCCGGCTGCCCGCCCGCCTGCTCACGGCCGGCGATCCAGGGCAGCGGCTCGTGGGCGAGCCCGCGCCACAGCCGGGTCAGCACGGCCGCCCGCGCTCCCGGCAGCTCGGCCGCGAACCGCGGGCCGAGAGCGGGGCGCACGACGGCCAGTTCCGCGGCCAGCTCGGCCTCAGCGGTGGGGGGACGATGCACGGGTGGGCTCCTGGGGGTGCGGGTACCACGTCACGACAGGGGGTGCGACGACAGCGATACTGATCTTCTCCGCCCGGAAGAACCGTAGGGAACCAGGGAACCAGTGGATCGCGTGGACCTCATCCCCCCGCCCGCCGTGGCCGCAGCCCCCGCCGGGGCCGTGCCGCCCGCGGGGGCCGTGCCGCATGCCGCGGACGTCGCCGAGCGCGCCGACGCGCTCGCGGCCGCGCCGCTGCTCAACTGCCTGCTGCGGGAAGTCGCCGAACCGCTGCCGTCCCCGGCCCCGGAAGACGGCCGGTTCCGGTACCGGCTGCCCGGCGGCGGCCTGCTGCGGGTCCGCGGCCGGCGCCGGCCCGCCGAGCCCGAGCTGTACGAGGCCGGCTCCTGGCGCCGCCTCGGCCATGCCGAGCTGGTCGAACTGGTCGCCACGACGCTGCGCCGGCACACCGGAGCGGCCAACCCCGCACTGCCCGCGGAGATGACCGACAGCCGGGACGTGGTCGCCGCCCTGCTCACCGCTCGTGCGCAGGCCGGTCCCCCGGACGGCGGCTACCTGCGCTCCGAGCAGTCGCTCCTCACCGGCCATCCCCACCACCCTGCGCCCAAGGCGCGCGGCGGCGGCCCGGCCGCGCGCTGGCTGCCCTACGCGCCCGAGGCGCACGCCCGGTTCCCGCTGGTCCTGCTGGGGCTGCGCGAGGACGCGGTCGTCGAGGAGGGGGACGTCTCGGCGCTGGACGCCCTCGGCACGGCCCCGCGCGGCTACCGGCTGCTGCCCGCCCATCCCTGGCAGCTCGGCCTGGCCGGACCGCGGCTCGCGCCGGCCTTCGCGGACGGCCGCCTGGTCCGGCTGGGCACGACCGGCTTCGACGTCTGGCCGACGGCCGCCGTGCGCACCGTGTACGCGCCCGAGCGGGACCTGTGCCTGAAGTTCAGCCTGGACGTGCGGATCACCAACGACGTCCGCCGGCTGTGGCGCCACGACCTGCTGCGGCTGCGCCGCACCGACGCGGCGGCGGCCCGCGCCCTCGCGTCGGCGGGCGGCCCGGCGGTCTGGCTGAGCGACCGGGGCTACCGCACCGCGGCCTTCGCCTTCGAGGAGCTGGCCGTGCTCGTCCGAGACGGCTTCGACGGCCGTCTGGCGCCCGGCGCGACCCCGCTGCTCGCGGCGGGTCTCGTGGAGGGCTTCGACGGCTCTCCGCTGGACGCCGCGCCGGACCCGGCCGCCTGGTGGGAGGCCTATCTGGGGGCGGTCGTGCCGCCCGCCCTGGCGGCCTTCGCCGACCACGGCGTCGTCCTGGAGGCCCATCTGCAGAACACGCTGGTCGCGGTGGACGCGGACGGCTTGCCCGTGCAGGCGCTGTTCCGGGACGCCGAGGGCGTCAAACTGCTCCCCGACGTGACGCGGGCGGCAGGCTGGGAGCGGCTGGTGTACTGCCTGGTCGTGAACCATCTGTGGGAGGTCGCCGAAGCCCTGGCCGAGCGGAGCCCCGGCTTCGACCCGTGGCCCGCGGCGCGCCGCGAACTGGCCCGCCACGACCTCCCCGAGGTCGCGGGGCTGCTGGCCTCGCCGACCCTGCCCGGCAAGACCAACCTGCTGCTGCGGTGGACGGGCGCGGACGGCGCCGACGCCCGCTATCTGCCGCTGCCCAGCCCGCTCGCCCCGGCCTGATCGGCGGCGCGGGCGGGGTCAGGCGGCGGGGCCGCCCGCGATCCACTCGCTCCACGGCATGTTCCAGTCGCTGAGGCCGTTGTCCGCGGCCAGCGGGCTCTTGTCGGTGGAGTTCTTGACGATCACGACGTCGCCGGCCATCGAGTGGTCGAAGAACCAGGCGGCGGGCTGCCGTGCGTCGCCGCCGCCCCGGACGTCCCGGAGGCCGACGCAGCCGTGGCTGGTGTTGACCTTGCCGAAGACCGCGTCGGTTCCCCAGTAGTTGCCGTGGATGAACGTGCCCGAGTCGGTCAGCCGCATGGCGTGGGGCACGGCCTTGATGTCGTACGAGGGCTTGCCGTTCTTCTCCGTGAGGCCCACGCTCGCGCCGTTCATGTGGGTCTGGCGGAACTTCTCGGAGATCACCATCCGGCCGTTGTAGGTCGGGTGCTCGCGGCTGCCGGACGAGATCGGGACGGTACGGATCGTCCTGCCGTCGCGGACGACGGTCATCCGCTTCGTCTTGGCGTCGACGGTGCTGATCTGGCTGCGGCCCACCGTGAACGTGACGGTCTTGCTCACGCCCTGGCGGGTGAGCGTGACGGTGACGGTGGAGCCGGCCTTCCAGTAGTGCTCGGGGCGGAAGTCCAGGCGGTGGTCGTTCAGCCAGTGGCCGACCACCCGCTGACCGCTGCTGGAGACGACCTGGATCTCCGACCGCACGGCGGCCTTGTCCTGGACGGCGCCGGCGAAGTCGACCCGCACCGGCATGGCCACGCCGACGGTCGAGCCGTCCATGGGGGAGACGTGGCCGATGAAGTCGTTGGCCGGGGAGACCGTGGTCAGCGTGGCGTAGCCGGTGGCGGAACGGCCCTGGGCGTCGTCGGCCTCGGCGGCGATCTGGTACCTGGTGGCGCGGGCCAGGGGACCGTCGGGCTTCCAGGACGCGCCGTCCGCGGACACGGAGCCCGCGATCTCGGTACCGGTCGCGACGGCGGTCATGGTCACCTTGGTGAGCTTGCCGTGGCTGACGGTGACCCCGACCGGGGCGTCGGTCGGCACGCCGTGGACGCCGTCGCCGGGCGTGATCCGGATCCGGGCGTCGGAGGCCTCCTGCGAGTCCTTCGGGTCCTTGGTGGCCTTCGTGCCCTCGGCGCCCTGGGGGTCCGCAGGGGCCGTCGCCCGCGCGTGCGACGCCGGACGGTTCCCGGAACCGCCTCCGGCGGCGACGGCGGCACCCGTGCCGCCCAGGGCCGTGACCGCGAGTACGCCGCCGAGTACGCCCGCCGTAGCCGTCAGCCGGGTGTGTCGTTCACGCAGCGTCATAAAAAGCTTCTCCCGTGTCACTTTCCGTGGATCCCCGGCGCTTTTCGCAGGGGAGTGCAATCACCATGAAGAACCACTTATAGACAGGTCTATGTTCATAAATGGGCAAATTGTGGTGAAGCCCACCATGGAACGGGCGGGCTCTGCTCGGCCGCGGACACCCGTCGGCGAGGGGCCGGCCGGCCGTTCCCCTCGGCCGTCACGGCCGGTCACTATGCTCGCGTCATGATGAGGACGGTCACCGCAACGCGCTATGTCGAGCCCCTGCGCTCGGGCGGCTCCGTGCCCGCGGTCGTGGAGGCCGACGACCTCGGCACCTACGTCGTGAAGTTCACCGGCTCCGCGCAGGGCCGCAAGGCGCTGGTCGCCGAGGTGATCGTCGGCGAGCTGGCCCGCGCCCTCGGTCTCCGGTTCCCCGAGCTGGTGTTCGTGCGCTTCGATCCCGCCATCGCCGACGACGAGCCCCATCAGGAGGTGCGCGACCTGCACGGCGCGAGCGCGGGCCTCAACCTCGGCATGGACTTCCTGCCGGGGGCGAGAGACTTCACGCCTGAGGTCGCCGGGGTGTTCCCGGTGGACCCGCTGGAGGCCGGGCGGATCGTGTGGCTCGACGCCCTCACCGTCAACGTGGACCGCACGGTCCACAGCTCGAACCTGATGGTCTGGCCGACGTCCGGCACGGCGACCCCGCGTCTGTGGCTCATCGACCACGGCGCGGCGCTCGTCTTCCACCACCGCTGGGACACGACAGCGCCCGCGAAGTCCTACGACTTCCGCCACCACGCTCTCGGCTCGTACGGGCCCGACGTGCGGGCCGCCGACGCGGAGCTGGCCGGCCGGGTCACCCGCGACCTCCTGCGGGAGATCACGGCCGCCGTCCCGGACGACTGGCTGGCGGGCGAGGAAGGCTTCGCGGGCCCGGACGACGTCCGCCGGGCGTACGTGGACCACCTGCACGCGCGGGTGCGGGCCTCGGCGGCGTGGCTGCCCACCGACTTCCCCAGCCGCGACGAACTCGCCGCGGAGGAGGCCGTGCGCGCGGCGAGGACGCGGCGGGAGCGGCCGGACTGGCTCAAGCGGGTCCCCGACCTGCACGGCAAGCCGGCCGCGGAACAGGACTGGTCGGTTCATCTGGGATGACCGAGCTGTCCCCGCGGCCGGGCACGGGCGGCGTGTCCGCCGTGCGGGCGGGCGACGAGGCGGTCCGGGACCCCGGCCGGAGGGCTCAGCCCTTGAGCCGCTCGTAGGCCGGCAGGGTGAGGAAGTCCGCGTAGTCCTCGTCGAGGGCCACCGTCAGCAGCAGGTCGTGGGCCTGCTGCCAGTTGCCGGCCGCGAAGGCCTCCTCGCCGGTCTCCTCGCGGATCGCGGCCAGCTCCCGGGCGGCGACCTCACGGGCCAGCTCCGGAGTGGCCCTGACCGTCTCCCCCTCGTGCGTGAACTCGACGCCCGCGTTGATCCACTGCCAGATCTGCGAGCGGGAGATCTCGGCGGTGGCCGCGTCCTCCATGAGGTTGAAGATGGCGACCGCGCCCAGGCCGCGCAGCCAGGCTTCGATGTAACGGATGCCCACCTGCACGGCGTTGACCAGTCCCGCGTAGGTCGGGCCGGCGTCCAGGGAGTCGACGGCGATCAGGTCGGCCGCCTCGACGTGGACGTCCTCGCGCAGCCGGTCCTTCTGGTGGGGCCGGTCGCCGAGGATCTTGTCGAAGGACTCCATGGCGATCGGCACCAGGTCGGGATGGGCCACCCACGAGCCGTCGAACCCGTCGGCCGCCTCGCGGTCCTTGTCGGCGCGGACCTTCTCGAAGGCGACCCTGTTGACCTCGGCGTCGCGGCGGGACGGGATGAACGCCGCCATGCCGCCGATCGCGTGCGCGCCGCGCTTGTGGCAGGTGCGCACCAGGAGTTCGGTGTACGCGCGCATGAACGGCGCGGTCATGGTGACCGCGTTGCGGTCCGGGAGGACGAACTTCGGGCCGCCGTCACGGAAGTTCTTCACGATGGAGAACAGGTAGTCCCAGCGGCCGGCGTTCAACCCCGAGGCGTGGTCGCGCAGTTCATAGAGGATCTCCTCCATCTCGTACGCGGCCGTGATCGTCTCGATGAGGACGGTGGCGCGGACGGTGCCCTGCGGGATGCCCAGGTGGTCCTGTGCGAAGACGAACACGTCGTTCCAGAGGCGGGCCTCCAGGTGCGACTCGGTCTTCGGGAGGTAGAAGTAGGGACCCTTGCCGAGGTCGATCAGCCGCCGCGCGTTGTGGAAGAAGTACAGGCCGAAGTCGACGAAGGCGCCGGGGACCTGGACTCCGTCCGCGTCGACGAGGTGCCGTTCGTTCAGGTGCCAGCCGCGCGGCCGCACGACCACCGTGGCGAGTTCGCCCTCGTCCTTCAGGGCGTACGACCTGCCGGACGCCGGGTCGGTGAAGTCGATGGTCCGGGTGTAGGCGTCGGACAGGTTGAGCTGACCGGTGACGACGTTCTCCCAGGTCGGCGCCGAGGCGTCCTCGAAGTCGGCGAGCCAGACCCTGGCCCCGGAGTTGAGGGCGTTGATCGTCATCTTGCGGTCGGTCGGGCCGGTGATCTCGACCCGCCGGTCGTTCAGGGCCGCGGGGGCCGGGGCGACCCGCCAGGAGTCGTCCGCGCGGATCGCGGCCGTCTCCGGGAGGAAGTCGAGCGAGCAGGTGCGGGCGATCTCCGCACGCCGCTGCGCGCGCCGGGCGAGGAGCTGGTCACGGCGCGGGGTGAACCGCCGGTGCAGCTCGGCCACGAAGGCGAGCGCCGCCTCGGTGAGGACCTCCTCCTGCCGCGGCAGGGGCTCGGCGTCGACGATGGCCAGCGGGGACGGCGCTGGTGCGGACATGAGCGGTCACTTCCTTCAGCGGTGGCACCGGGTGCCGGTCGAAGCGGGTACGGCGGGCGCGGTCCCGGACGGGACCGGACCCTTCTGAACAGTGGATAGTAGTTTCCTCATCGTGGAAGTTCAATGGTTTGTTGATGTCGAGACTCTCCGGGACGAGACACCGTGGCGCTCAGTGCCAGGGTCCTCACTCGAGGTGCACGAGATCGCCGGGCGTGTCGATGTCGAACGGCCGGGCCACGTCCCCGCACTCGACGAGCGTGATCGCCTCCGCGTGCTCCTTCAGATAGGCACGGGCCCCGCGGTCGCCGGTCGCGGTCGCCGCCACGCCCGCCCAGTGGCCGGCTCCGAGCAGGACCGGATGGCCGCGCACGCCGTCGTACGCCGCCGAGACCAGCGCCGACGCGTCCCCTCCGGCGGCGAGCACCCGCGCCACCGCCTGCGGCCCGATGCCCGGCTGGTCGACGAGACAGACCAGCGCGGCCCGCGCCCCCGTCCCGGCGAGCGAGCCGAGCCCGGCCCGCAGCGACGTGCCCATGCCCGACTCCCACTCCGGGTTCGTCACGAGCACGCACCCGGGGAGCCGCGCCCGCTCGCGCACGGCGTCGGCGGCCGCGCCCAGCACCACGTGCACACGGGTGCATCCCGCCGCGCGCAGCACCCCCACCGCGTGCTCCACCAGCGGCCGCCCGCGATACGCGAGCAGCGCCTTCGGTTGCCCGCCGAGACGCCGTCCGCCGCCCGCGGCGAGCAGCAGCCCGACGACCTCGTTCCCGCCCCGCGCTTCCCTGTCCGTCATGCGTCCTGCATACCTGACGGGACGTCGGCCGCGCGCTCTCCCAGGGCTGAAATTCGGTACGCGCTGTGGCGCGCCCGCCGTCCGGTGGCGTTTACTGACCCGCGCGTCCTTCGGCGCCGGCCGCCGTCACGGGGGCGCGGGGCGGGCGGACGAGGGCGTCCACGCGCGCGTGCGCGCGAGGGGGGAGAGCTGTGTTGCGGATCTCGGGACAAAGGGCAGTGACCGGCGGCGACGAGGATCATCGGGTGGCGGGACTGCGGACCGCGGTGTCCCGGCTGCGCCGTGAACTCGCCGCGTACCGGGCCGAGTTCCCCGACCGGGTGATCGCCGAGGACGAACTCGCCGCACTCGCCGCGATGGCGGCCCACGGCGTCCCGGAGATCAGCCGCTTACGGCGCTCCCTGCTGCTGATCGCGGGCTCCGTCGGCTCGGTGAGCGCACTGGCCGGGAGCCTGGCGGACGTGCGCGCCGCCGTGGACCGGTTCGGGGAACCACGCAGGTGCTGACCCGCGGCCGGTGACCGCCGGGCGCGCCGCGCGGAGATCCGGACGCCGGGCCCCGGCAGGGCCTACGGGTTCGGCGCCCCCGACCCCTGGCTGGCCAGGGCCTGGGACAGTTCCACCGCCACCTGCTGGAGCACCGGCACGATCCGCTCCGTGACCGACTCCGTGACGCGGCCCGCCGGTCCCGAGATGGACACGGCCGCCGCGGTGGGGGAGTCCGGCACCTGGACGGCCAGGCAGCGGACGCCGATCTCCTGCTCGTTGTCGTCCACCGCGTACCCGGCCCGCCGCACGTCGGCGAGGGCGGCGAGGAAGCCGTCGGGGGTGGTGATGGTCTTCTCCGTCGCGGCGGGCATGCCGGTGCGGGCGAGCAGCGCGCGCACCTCGTGGTCCGGCAGGCCCGCGAGGAGGGCCTTGCCCACGCCGGTGGAGTGCGGCAGGACGCGCCGGCCGACCTCGGTGAACATCCGCATCGAGTGCTTGGACGGCACCTGCGCCACGTACACGATCTCGTCGCCGTCGAGCAGCGCCATGTTCGCCGTCTCGCCGGTCTCCTCGACCAGGCGCGCCAGATAGGGGCGGGCCCAGGTGCCCAGCAGCCGGGACGCGGACTCGCCGAGCCGGATCAGCCGCGGGCCCAGGGCGTAGCGCCGGTTGGCCTGCTGGCGGACGTAACCGCAGGCGACCAGGGTGCGCATCAGGCGGTGGATGGTGGGCAGCGGGAGCCCGCTGCTCGCGGACAGCTCGCTCAGGCCGACCTCGCCGCCCGCGTCCGCCATCCGCTCCAGCAGATCGAAGGCGCGCTCGAGGGACTGGACCCCTCCGCCTGCGGACTTGGCGGAGTCGGTGGTGCTGGCGCTGGACGTCGGCACGGGCGCGTTCCTTTCGAAACCGGCGGGAAGAGCTGAAGCCTACCGGGGGGTCGGTTGACTCCCCGCTGGCACGTGACTACGTTCTGCTTGTCGGAAGAGTAATTCCGCTTTACGGAAACGTCCAGAGCGCCGACGGCGGGTGCACTGTGGAGAAGTGTGCTCTTGACGGCCGGGAGGCGGGAGTGAAGACTCCTTCAACAGAACGTTGAATTCCGTCGGGCGGCAGTCGGCGGCGAGCGGCGACAGAGAGGGGTCCCGGTGTCCCGGACATTCGAGGCGGCGGAGGCGTCCGAGGCCGAGCTGGTGCTGCGCTCCGCGCGCGTCGTCACCCCCGGCGGGACGCGCCCCGCCGCGGTCGCGGTCGCCGGCGGCACGATCACCGCCGTCCTGCCCCACGACGCCCCCGTACCGCGGGGCGCCCGCGTGGAGGACTTCGGCGACGACGTCCTGCTGCCCGGCCTGGTCGACACCCACGTGCACGTCAACGACCCCGGTCGCACCCACTGGGAGGGCTTTTGGACCGCCACCCGCGCGGCGGCGGCCGGCGGGATCACCACCCTCGTCGACATGCCCCTCAACTCGCTCCCGCCCACCACCACCGTCGACCACCTGCGCGTCAAGCAGGAGGTCGCCGCCGACAAGGCGCACGTCGACGTCGGCTTCTGGGGCGGCGCGCTGCCCGGCAACGTCAAGGACCTGCGGGCCCTGCACGACGGCGGCGTCTTCGGGTTCAAGGCGTTCCTCTCCCCGTCCGGCGTGGACGAGTTCCCCCACCTCGACCAGGATGCCCTGGCCCGCTCCCTCGCCGAGATCGCCGGGTTCGGCGGCCTGCTGATCGTGCACGCCGAGGACCCGCACCACCTGGCGGCCGCGCCGCAGCGGCCCGGCCCCCGGTACGCGGACTTCCTCGCCGGCCGCCCGAGCGACGCCGAGGACACCGCGATCGCCCAGCTCATCGCCCAGGCGAGACGGCTCGACGCGCGCGTGCACATCCTCCACCTGTCCTCGGGGGACGCGCTGCCGCTGATCGCCGCCGCCAAGGCCGACGGCGTCCGCGTCACCGTGGAGACCTGCCCGCACTACCTCACCCTCGCCGCCGAGGAAGTGCCCGACGGCGCCAGCGAGTTCAAGTGCTGCCCGCCCATCCGCGAGGCCGCCAACCAGGACCGGCTCTGGCAGGCCCTCGCCGACGGCACGATCGACTGCGTGGTCACCGACCACTCCCCGTCCACGGCCGACCTGAAGACGGCCGACTTCGCGACCGCCTGGGGCGGCATCTCCAGCCTTCAGCTCAGCCTCGCGGCCGTGTGGACCGAGGCGCGCGGACGGGGCCACGGCCTGGACGACGTGGTGCGCTGGATGTCCGCCCGCACCGCCGCCCTGGCCGGTCTCTCCCGCAAGGGCGGGATCGAGGCGGGCCGCGACGCCGACTTCGCCGTCCTCGCCCCTGACGAGTCGTTCACCGTCGACCCGGCCGGCCTCCAGCACCGCAACCCGGTCACGGCGTACGCCGGCCGGACCCTGTACGGCGTCGTGAAGTCCACCTGGCTGCGCGGCGAACGCGTCTTCGCCGGCGGCGAGTTCACCGAACCGAAGGGCCGGCTCCTCACCCGCACCCCCTGACGCGCGCACCGCGACGTCCCGCACCGGTACCCGCACCGGCCGACCACCGAAAGGCAGACCTGATCACCGTGACGGCGATACAGAGCTTCACCGGCGACGCGAACCCCTACGGCGGCGGCGACCCGTACGCGGACTACCGCACCGCCGACCTCCCCTTCACGCGCCACACCGACCTCGCCGACCGGCGGCTCGGCGCCGCGGTCGTCGCCGCCAACGACGAGTTCTTCGCCCAGCGGGAGAACCTGTTGCTGCCCGGCCCCGCCGTGTTCGACCCGGAGCACTTCGGGCACAAGGGGAAGATCATGGACGGCTGGGAGACCCGCCGCAGGCGGGGCGCCGACGCCGAACACCCGTGGCCCGCCCCCGACGACCACGACTGGGCGCTCGTCCGGCTCGGCGCGCCCGGGGTGATCCGGGGCATCGTCGTCGACACGGCCCACTTCCGCGGGAACTACCCGCAGGCGGTGTCCATCGAGGGCGCCCGGCTGCCCGGCTCGCCGTCCCCGCAGGACCTCCTCGGCGACGACGTGAAGTGGACGACGCTCGTCCCGCGCACACCCGTCGGCGGTCACGCGGCCAACGGGTTCCCGGTGACGGTGGAGCAGTGCTTCACGCACCTGAGGATCAACCAGCACCCCGACGGCGGCATCGCCCGGCTGCGGGTGCACGGCGAGATCGTCCCCGACCCCGCGTGGCTGGCCGTCCTCGGCACGTTCGACGTCGTCGCCCTGGAGAACGGGGGCCGCGCGGAGGACGCGTCGAACCTCTTCTACTCCCCGGCCTCGAACACCGTCCAGCCCGGCCGCTCCCACAAGATGGACGACGGCTGGGAGACCCGCCGCCGCCGCGACCAGGGCAACGACTGGATCCGCTACCGCCTGACGGCCCAGGCGAGCATCCGCGCGATCGAGATCGACACGGCGTACCTCAAGGGCAACAGCGCCGGCTGGGCCTCGGTGTCGGTCAGGGACGGCGAGGACGCCGAGTGGACGCCGGTCCTCCCACGCACCCGGCTCCAGCCCGACACCAACCACCGCTTCGTCCTGCCGGCCCCCGCCGTCGGCACCCACGCGCGCCTGGACATCTACCCCGACGGCGGCATCTCCCGGCTGCGCCTGTTCGGCTCCCTCACCGAGGCGGGCACGGCGGCCCTGACCGCCCGCCACCAGGAACTGAGCGGCTGAACCGGCCCCGCCCGTGCCGTGCCCGGCCGGACGGTCGCGCGGCGGGCCCTCCCGGTGTCACGCCGTGAAGCCGCCGTCCACGGCGAACTCGGCCCCGGTGACGTAGGCGGCGGACGCGAGGTGCGCGATCGTCGCCGCGACCTCCTCGGCCGTGCCGAAGCGGCCCAGCGCCGTCGACGACGCCTGACCGGCGGCGAGGGGCCCGGCCGCCGGGTTCATGTCCGTGTCGATCGGACCGGGATGGACCAGGTTCGCGGTGATGCCGCGCGGTCCCAGCTCCCTGGCGAGGGCCCTGTTCAACCCGATCAGGGCCGCCTTGCTCATCGCGTACAGGGTGCCGCCGGGGCCCGGCACCCGCCGGGTCATACAGGTGCCCACGGTGATGATCCGGCCGCCCCCGCCCATCCGCCGGGCGGCCGCCTGCGAGGCCAGGAACACCCCGCGCACGTTCACCGCGAGCACCCTGTCGACGTCGGCCGGGGACAGCTCCTCCAGTGGGCCGAGGACGCCGATGCCCGCGTTGTTCACCAGCACGTCGAGGCCGCCGAGCGCCTGCGCCGCGCGCTCCACGGCCCCGGCCGCCTCGGCGGGGTCCGCGGCGTCCGCGCGCAGCGCCCGCGCCCGCCGCCCCAGGGCCCGCACGGCCCGTACGACCTCCTCGGCCGCCTCCGCGCCGTTCACGTACGTCACCGCCACGTCCGCGCCCTCCCGGGCGAGCCGCAGCGCCGTCGCCGCTCCGATGCCGCGGCTGCCGCCGGTCACCAGGGCGGCCCTGCCGTGCAGCGCGCCGTGGACCGGCGCGGAGGGGGTGGTGGTCGTCCAGGATTCGTGGTTCGTCATGGGCCCATCCCAGCTTCCGCGGACCCGCGGCACCGGCGGCGAACGGACGTCGAGTTCCGCCGGTGCGGAACTCTTTCCTCCGCTTCCGGCGTTCTTCCTGTGTGAGCCTTCAGCAAGAGATCGTCGGCAACGCCATGCAGATGGCGGTCGTCAGCCTCCAGCCCGGCCAGACCGTGTACTGCGAGGCCGGGAAGTTCCTGTTCAAGACGGTCGACGTGACCATGGAGACCCGCCTGGGCGGCCCGTCGGGCGGGGGCGGCCGGCCACCGCAGGGCGGCGCCGGGAGCGGGGGCATGGGCGGCATGCTGCGTCAGGCGATGGGCACCGCCATGCAGGCCGGTCAGCGCGCCCTGGCCGGCGAGTCCCTGGCCTTCCAGTACTTCACCGCCCGGGGCGGCGAGGGCACGGTCGGCTTCGCGGGCGTGCTGCCCGGCGAGATGCGCGCACTGGAGCTGGACGGCACGCGCGCGTGGTTCGCCGAGAAGGACGCCTTCGTGGCCGCCGAGTCCACCGTCGACTTCGGCATCGCCTTCCAGGGCGGCCGCACCGGCAGGAAGGGCGGCGAGGGCTTCGTCCTGGAGAAGTTCACCGGCCGCGGCACGGTGATCATCGCCGGCGCCGGGAACTTCATCGACCTGGACCCGTCCGACTTCGGCGGCCGCATCGAGGTCGACACCGGCTGCGTGGTCGCCTTCGAGGAGGGCATCCGGTACGGCGTCCAGCGGGTCGGCGGTCTCGACCGGCAGGGGATCATGAACGCGGTGTTCGGCGGGGAGGGCCTGTCGCTGGCCACCCTGGAGGGCAGCGGCCGCGTCATCCTCCAGTCCCTCACCATCGAGAGCCTCGCCAACGCGCTGAGGAAGGCCCAGGGCGGCGACAAGCAGGGCCCGACGGGCGGCCTGTTCTCCACCGACGCGGGCTGAACGGCGGCCCCGCCCACGCACGGGCTCGCGCAGCCCCGTGCCCCGACGGCCGCCCCCTCCCCGCTCCCCGCGGCTCCTACGCGCTCTCGGACCCGGCCCGCCCGTGCGGCACGTCCCTGACGAACACGATCCCGTCGTACGTCCCGAGCCGGGCGGGGTCGAGCGGCGCGTAACCGAACCAGGGCGAGACGCGGGCGACGGGCGGCGGCCCGCCGAGCGAGGCGGCGAACCCGGCCGCGTCGACCAGACAGCGCTCCCGGCCCAGCGCGTACAGGCGCCCTTCGACGGTGTCCGGGGGCGGCGCGCCCACTCCCCGGCGCCGGAGGGTGCCCACAGCGGTCGCCAGGACGGCGTACTCCCCGCCGAGCCGCGCGCCGACCAGCGCGCCCGCGCTCCACCACTCCACCGGCCCCTGCCACATCCGCATCGAGCTCTTCTCCCGCTGGAGATGGGCGTGGTGGGCGTGGACGAGGACCGGGCCCCGGGCGGCGAGCGCGAGGAGGCCGTCGGCCATCATGGCGTCACGCAGTGCGCACAACCGCGCCATCCGGGCGGGTGAGGCGTCGGCCATCGCGTGGTGGTAGCGGAGCAGGCCGGTCGCGGTGCGCGCGTACAGGCGCGCCCGCTCCCAGGCGTCCCGCGAGGTCGCCGCGATCAGGTGCGGCGACTGCGCGTCGAGCACGCTCGTCAGATCGTCGGCGAGCAGCCGCAGCCGGCCCGCCTCGGCCGACCGCCCCGTCGAGCGGGACGGATCCGTCATCGCGGCCGGTTCGGTCCACCGGTCGTCGGCGCCCAGCAGGACGTCAAGCTCGTCCGCCGCGCAGGGCAGCAGGTCCGCGTCCACCCACGCCGCGAGATACGCGTGCAGGGCGGTCAGGGCCTCGCGGGGGCTCGCGGCGTGGGTGATCTCCAGCGGCCCGTCGAACCCGGCGAAGCGCACCCGGTCGGACGCGGGCCGCCCGGCGTTGAACCCGCGCATCCAGCGCACCAGCTCGCGGTTGGCCGCGGAAGCGCCCAGCCCCAGGTCGGGGTGGCTGAAGCCGCGTTCCATGACCTCGTCCAGCGAACCCGTGCCCGAGGCGACCCAGTCGTCCACGACCAGGCCTTTCAGGCAGTCGCTCTCGATCGCGATCGTCCGGTAGCCCTCCTCTTCGACGAGTCCGCGGAAGACGTCGTTGCGCACGCCGAGCAGCGTCTCCTCGCCGTGGGTCGGCTCGCCCAGCGCGAGCACCCGCGGCCGAGCCGGAAGCAGCTCCATGACGCCGGCGGCCGCCACGGGCCGCGCCAGAGCTTCGACGGCAGTGGGGCCGGTGGGGTCGGCGGGGTCGGCGGAGTGAGTGGAGCCGAGGGGACCGGCCGAGGCGGCCGAGGCGGCCGGGCCGTGCGGGGCGGGCGGATCGGTCGGAGCGGTGAAACCGGAGGAATCGTGGGCCATGCCGAAAACGCTATCGTTGAAGTTCCGGTGGAAACTTTCGCACGATTTCGGCAGGACGATGGGGTCAAAGCTTCAAAAAGGGCAGCGGCTTCGGCCGGTCGACCTGGCCCGCCCGCACGGCCTGTCGACGCAGGCCGTCAGGAACTACGAAGAGGCGGGCATCCTCCCGGCCGCAGAGCGCACCCCGCACGGCTACCGCACGTACACCTCGCTGCACGCGGCGGCGCTGCGCGCCTTCCTGGCGCTGGTCCCCGGCCACGGCCGTGCTGCGGCGGCGGCGATCATGCGGGCGATCGGCGAGGGCGCCGTGGACGAGGCGTTGCGGCTCGTCGACGAGAGCCATGTCCGCCTCCGCGACGACCGGCGGACCCTGGAAGCGGTGGAGCGGGCCCTGCGCGCTCCGGAGCGGCGGCCCGCACCCGAGGCCGACGGGCGCCGCGATCAGGCGGCCGGGTTCATCGGGCGACTGGCGGCGGAGCTGGGCGTCAGGCCCGCGACGCTGCGCGCCTGGGAACGGGCCGGCCTGGTGCGCCCGCGCCGCGACCCGCGCACCGGCTACCGGGTCTACGAGGAGGCCGACGCGCGGGAGGCCCGGCTGGCCCACCAGCTCCGTCGGGGCGGATACCTGCTGGAGCAGATCGCCCCGCTGATCGCCCGCGTACGGGAGGCCGACGGCACGGAGCCGCTGGAGGCCGCCCTCTTCGACTGGCGGACCCGGGTGTCCGCGCGGGGCCGGGCGATGCTTTCCGGATCGGCCGAACTGGAGGCGTACCTCCGCGAGCGCGGGTGACCCATCGGGCCGGAAGCAGGCCGTCGGCGCGACTTCGGTCGGTGCTTGCGTCGCTTAGGTAGGCGATCGCGTCCACGGGGAGGTGACGCCCTCGCGCGCTGCGTAGATTTGTCGGCCATGAGGGCAGACGACGAGGCGGCGCGGGCGGCACCGGGGTTCACGGGACGCCGGTGGCTGCTGCCGTCCGCCCTGGTCGCCGGACTGGACCGGGACGCCGGGCATCCCGGGCGGCCGCACCGGCGCACCGCACGGGACTGGGCGGTGGACACCTGCTGCTTCCTGCTGGCGGTGGCCGTCGGGCTGGTGGTGGCGGACTCGTTCCCTGACGAGCGCGACCTCCCGGGCGCGTTCGCCGCGGTGGACGAGGGTCTGGGCCTGCTCGCCTGCGCGGCCGTGTGGCTGCGCCGCCGGTGGCCGTTCGCCCTGGCGGCCACGCTGGTCCCGCTCGGCTTCCTGTCGACGACGTCGGCCGGCGCGTGCACGGTCGCGCTCTTCACTCTCGCCGTGCACCGGCCGTTCCGGTACATCGCCTGGGTCGGCGGCGCCGAGATCGCCCTGATCCCGCTCCTCGCGTGGGCGCGCCCCGACCCCACCCTCGCCTACGGGCCGGCGGTGGCGTGGACCGTGCTGTTCACCGTCACCGCCATCGGCTGGGGCATGTTCGTCCGCTCCAAGCGGCAGTTGATGCTCAGCCTGCGCGACCGGGCCCGGCGCGCCGAGACGGAGGCGCGGCTGCGTGCGGAGCAGGCCCAGCGGCTGGCCCGCGAGGCCATCGCCCGGGAGATGCACGACGTGCTCGCCCACCGGCTGACCCTGCTCAGCGTGCACGCCGGCGCACTGGAGTTCCGTCCCGACGCGCCCCGAGAGGAGATCGCGCGAGCGGCCGGCGTGATCCGGGAGAGCGCCCACGAGGCGCTCCAGGACCTGCGGGAGATCATCGGCGTCCTGCGGGCCGGCGAACCCGACGACACGGGGCGTCCGCAGCCGACGCTCGCCGCCCTCGACGCGCTGGTCGCCGAGTCCCGCGAGGCCGGCATGAAGGTCACCCTCGACCTGCGGGTCGCCGACGCGGGGGCCGTCCCCGCCTCCGTCGGCCGCACGGCCTACCGCATCGCCCAGGAGGGGCTCACCAACGCCCGCAAGCACGCCCCCGGTGCGGAGGCGGCCGTCGGCGTCGAGGGCGGGCCCGGCGCAGGCCTCGTGGTGACCGTGCGCAACCCGGCTCCCGAGGGCGACGTGCCGCCCGTCCCGGGCTCCGGCCAGGGGCTGATCGGCCTGACCGAGCGGGCGACCCTGGCCGGCGGGCACCTGGAGCACGGCCCGTCCCCGGACGGGGGGTTCGAAGTCCGCGCCTGGCTGCCCTGGGCCTGAACTCACCGGAAAGGAAAGGAACTTGCGGCCGGCGGGCGCGACGGGAGCGGCTCGTCCCCGGGACGGCGACCCGCGGGCCGCAACCGTGATTACGTGACCCCATGACTGCGATCAGACTGCTCCTCGTCGACGACGATCCCCTGGTGCGGGCCGGTCTGGCCCTCATGATGGGAGGCGCCGACGACATCGAGATCGTCGGCGAGGCCGCCGACGGCCGCGAGGCGGAGGAGCTCGTGGAGCGCACCCGCCCCGACGTCGTCCTGATGGACCTCCGGATGCCCGCCGTGGACGGCATCACCGCCACGGAACGACTGCGGGCCCGCGCGGACGCCCCGCAGGTCGTGGTGCTCACCACCTTCCACGCCGACGAACAGGTGCTGCGGGCGCTGCGCGCGGGCGCGGCCGGATTCGTCCTCAAGGACACCCCGCCCGCCGAGATCGTCGACGCGGTCCGCCGGGTGGCCGCCGGCGATCCGGTCCTTTCGCCCACGGTCACCCGGCAGCTGATGGCGCACGCGGCCGGCTCGACCGCCCACACGCGGCGCGCCCACGCGCGCGTGCGGCTCGCGGCCCTGGGCGAGCGCGAACGCGAGGTGGCCGTCGCGGTCGGCCGGGGCCTGTCCAACGCGGACATCGCCGCCGAGCTGTTCATGAGCGTCGCCACCGTCAAGGCGCACGTCTCCAGGGCGCTGGCCAAGCTCGGCCTCGACAACCGGGTGCAGATCGCGCTGCTGGCCTACGACGCCGGTCTCCTCGACGAGGGGGCGGACGACGCCGGGGGCGGGTGACGCGGGCCCGGCGGACACCGGCCGCACACGCCGCCCCCGGGGTGAGACCCGCACCGCACGGGGCCGCGCATCCGGCCGGGCAGGTCCGGCGAGCGGCCCACCGTGCGACCGCGCGACGCCGGGCCCGACGAGCATCGCCGCCACGCCCTCGCGCTCACCCCGCCGTCGACGTCGCCGCCGGAACCTCCGCGAGGGCGACGGCCCTGCGCTCGTGCCGGGACACCTCGCACGCCTCCGCGATCCGCAGGGCCTGAAGGGCCTCGCGACCGTCGCACGGATTGGGGCGCGAACCCCTGACCACCTCCACGAAGGCGTTCAGCTCCGCCTCGTACGCGGGCCCGAAGCGTTCCAGGAAACCGGACCACGGCTTGTCCGCGGCCGGCGGGCCGGTGGGCTCGGTGGACGCGATCGGCGTGCGGTCGTCCAGACCCACGACGATCTGGTCCAGCTCGCCGGCCAGTTCCATCCGGACGTCGTAGCCCGCGCCGTTCAGCCGTGTCGCCGTAGCCGTGGCGAGCGCGCCGTCGTCGAGGGTGAGCAGCACCGCCGCCGTGTCGACGTCGCCCGCCTCGCGGAACATCGCGGGCCCGGCGTCGGACCCGGCGGCGTAGACGTCGGCCACCTCCCGCCCGGTCACCCAGCGCAGACAGTCGAAGTCGTGGATCAGCGCGTCCCGGTAGATCCCGCCGGACACCGGCAGCCAGGCCGCCGGCGGCGCCGACTCGTCGGACGTCAGCGCCCGGATCGTGTGCAGCCGGCCCAGCCGGCCCGAGCGCACCGCCTCCCGGGCGCCCGTGTACCCGGCGTCGAAGCGGCGCTGGAAGCCCATCTGAAGGATCGTTCCGGCGGTCTCGACCTCGGCGATCGCCTGCAAGGTCCCCGCCAGGTCGAGGGCGATGGGCTTCTCGCAGAACACCGGCAGGCCCGAGCGTGCTGCCCGACCGATCAGTTCGGCGTGGGCCGAGGTCGCCGTCGTGATCACCACGGCGTCCACGCCCCACCGGAAGATCTCGTCGACCCCGGGCGCGGCCGTCTCGCCCAGGCGCAGCGCCAGCTCCTGCGCCCGCGCGTGGTTCGCGTCCGTCAGGATGAGGGATCCGACCTCGCGGTGACGGCTGAGTGTGTTCGCATGAATGGTGCCGATGCGGCCCGTCCCGATGACCCCGATGCGCATGAGACCAAAGTGGCGGCACCGGCCGCACCTGTCAATGCGTATGTCCGGACAACCGAACTACACGACTTCCCGTCAACCGGTACCGGAGCTACGCTCGGGCCGTGCCGAAACCAGAAGTGGACCCGACCGTGCAGCTGGAACTACGTGTGGACCGAACCTCTCCGGTGCCGTTGTACTTCCAGCTGGCGCAGCAGCTGGAGGCCGCGATCGAGCACGGATCGCTCACCCCCGGCAGCCTCCTGGGCAACGAGATCGAGCTGGCGGCACGGCTCGGCCTGTCCCGGCCGACCGTCCGCCAGGCGATCCAGTCGCTGGTCGACAAGGGCCTGCTGGTGCGCCGCCGGGGAGTCGGCACGCAGGTGGTGCACAGCCAGGTCAAGCGCCCCCTGGAACTGAGCAGCCTCTACGACGATCTGGAGGCGGCCGGCCAGCGGCCCGCGACGACGGTCCTGGTCAACACCGTGGTCCAGGCGTCCGCCGAGGTCGCGGCCGCGCTCGCGGTCGCCGAGGGCAGCGACGTCCACCGGGTGGAGCGGCTGCGGCTGGCGCACGGCGAGCCGATGGCCTACCTGTGCAACCACCTGCCGTCCGGCCTGCTCGACCTGGACACCGACCAGTTGCAGGCCACCGGGCTGTACCGCCTGATGCGGACCGCGGGCATCACCCTGCACAGCGCCCGCCAGTCGATCGGCGCGCGCGCCGCCACCCCCGCCGAGGCCGAACGGCTCGCCGAGGCCGAGGGCGCACCGCTGCTGACCATGCAGCGCACGACCTTCGACGACACGGGCCGCGCGGTCGAGTTCGGCGACCACATCTACCGGCCGACCCGCTACTCCTTCGAGTTCCAGCTGCTCGTGCGCCCCTGAGGCCGCCCGGACTCCGTCCCCGCCGACGGCTGCGGCGGTCACCTTGTCCTGACAAATCAGACGACCCTCGGCCGGCCGCGGGCGGTCCGGCCGGACGACGTCCGCCGGGCCGCAGGCCTGCCGACGACCACACCCGCCGGGCCGCCCGTGACGATCGCCGCGCTGCCGGGGGCCCGCCGGCGACGTCTCTCGGGCCGGGGCGACGCCGGCGAGCGGCACGGCGTCGCCCCGGCGCGTGAAGGGCTCCGTCCGAAAGCGCAGGCGGGCGCGGTGGGAGCCGGAACGGACCGCACGGGCGACGTGTGCGGCGCCGGCGTGGGCTTCGTCGCGTGCGCGTCGCCCCGCTCGGCACCCGGCACGGCGGTGAGGCAGAATCGGCGGCGATGAGCACCTACGGCAACTTCAGCGCCCCCATCGGCTCCCGCCGCGCCCCCGCACTTCGCACGGTGGGTACGAGGGAGCGCCGCTCGCACCTCACCGCGCCCCGCGTGCCGACCGTCGGCATCGACATCGGCGGCACCAAGGTGATGGCGGGGGTCGTCGACGCCGACGGCAACATCCTGGAGAAGCTCCGCACGGAGACCCCGGACAAGTCCAAGAGCCCGAAGGTCGTCGAGGACACGATCGCCGAACTCGTCCTGGACCTGTCCGACCGGCACGACGTGCACGCCGTCGGCATCGGCGCGGCCGGCTGGGTCGACGCCGACCGCAACCGCGTCCTGTTCGCCCCCCACCTGTCCTGGCGCAACGAGCCGCTGCGCGACCGGCTCTCCGGCCGCCTGTCGGTGCCCGTCCTGGTCGACAACGACGCCAACACCGCGGCCTGGGCGGAATGGCGCTTCGGCGCGGGCCGCGGCGAGGACCACCTCGTCATGATCACGCTCGGCACCGGCATCGGGGGCGCCATCCTGGAGGACGGCCAGGTCAAGCGCGGAAAGTACGGCGTCGCCGGCGAGTTCGGCCATATGCAGGTCGTCCCCGGCGGCCACCGCTGCCCGTGCGGCAACCGCGGCTGCTGGGAGCAGTACAGCTCCGGCAACGCGCTGGTCAGGGAGGCGCGCGAGCTGGCCGCGGCCGACTCCCCGGTGGCCTACGGGATCATCGAGCACGTCAAGGGCAACATCGGCGACATCACCGGCCCGATGATCACCGAGCTGGCCCGCGAGGGCGACGCCATGTGCATCGAGCTGCTCCAGGACATCGGTCAGTGGCTCGGCGTCGGCATCGCCAACCTGGCCGCCGCGCTCGACCCGTCCTGCTTCGTGATCGGCGGCGGCGTATCGGCCGCCGACGACTTGCTGATCAGCCCCGCGCGCGACGCCTTCAAGCGCCAGCTCACCGGCCGCGGCTACCGTCCCGAGGCGCGGATCGTGCGCGCCCAGCTCGGCCCCGAGGCCGGCATGGTCGGGGCCGCCGACCTGGCCCGTCTGGTCGCCCGCCGCTTCCGGCGGGCCAAGCGGCGGCGCGTGGAGCGCTTCGAGCGCTTCGAACGGTTCACCGAGGCGGCCCGCCGCACCCAGGACACGGCCTGACGGCCCTGTCGTCCCGCCCCGGCGACGGCCTGACCGGCCGCACCGCCCCGTACCACCTCGGACCTCGCATGACACCCTCGCTGCCCCACCAGGGCGCGTCCCCGGCCGAGCCCTCCCGCCCTCCGGAGGACCGCCGTCACGTGATCCGCCGCAGAGCGATCACCCTGCTGATCATCGTGCTGCTCATCGGCGTGCCCGCCGGCTATCTGGTGATCTCCGCCAACCAGAGCCGTGACAGCGGCAAGGACAAGGAGGAGAAGTACTCGGCGACCGGCCTGACCGAGGGCTGGCCCTCGAAGATCCAGCGCCGGCTGTACCAGGTGCCGATCCCGCATCCGTCGAACCAGGTCGCCTACTACGAGACGAACAACTGGAAGACCAGCCGCCTCTACGTCCAGTTCCAGACGACCCACGTGGGCCTCGACGAGTTCCTCGCGAACATCGGCGTCAGCCGCGCGGACCTGAAGAAGGGCGACATCGCCATCAGCGCCCGCGACCAGGAGATCACCGGCTGGAAGTTCTCCGGCCCCGGCTCCCGCCCCGGCGACTTCTTCGGCCTCGTCCGCGGCCGGAAGAACCCCGACCCGACGCTGGACGTGGTGGTGAACACGGGCAACGCGACGTACCCCTTCGTCTACGTGGTCTCACGCACCGTCCCGTGACAGACGTCCCGTCACACACATTCCGTGACGCGACGTTCGGCCCGGCGTGAGCGGCCCGCGGACGTGCGGGCCCGTCCGCCCGTGCGCCCTCCTGCCTCACCTACGCGGCCGCGATGGGGACCGCGCGGGCGCCCGGGAGAACCGCGCAGGCGTCCGGAGCGGGGACCGCCGGCTGCCGGGGCCGATTGTCAGAGGCCGCCCGTAGAGTCGAAGACGACTGATCCGACACACGGGCGGGAGGTGGACACAAGGCATGAGCGCGCTGCTCGACGGCACCGCGCGGGCGGAGCCCGGCTCCGTCCGCGTACGGCTCGCCGCCGTCTTCCTGCCCGGCTCCCTTCCGCGCGAGGGCCGCATCGCGTTGTGGGACCCGGCCGACGCCCCGCTGCCCCCGGCGGCGGACGCGGAGCACACGGAACTCACCGTGGTCCGCCGGCACGGCTCCTCGATCCGCCGCGGGCAGGTCCCCGCCCTGTCACTGCCGCTCGACGAGGCGCTCCCGCTGCTCGTGCGCGCCCGCCACGACCCCGCCTCCCACCCCGCGACCGCCTGCTGGGGCGCGGCCGCGCTGCACGCCCTGCGGCTCACCGCCCGGGGCCGGCTGCTGCCCGGCCTGACGCCCGCAGGACACGACGCCTGGCGGGCCGGCCCGCTCGACCCGGAGGACATCGCCCACCTGCGCGCGATCGCCGCCGCGCTCCCCGCGGAGGGCCACGCCGTGCCGCTCCCCGGCGCGGGCGCGCTCCGGCTGCCGCAGCCGGAGGCGCTCATGCGGTCCTTCCTGGACGCGGTCGCGGACACCCTGCCCCGCACCCCCGCCGCGCCGCACGCCTGCGGGAAACCCTTCGCCGACCGCCGGCCCCACCGTCTGCCGGGCGCGCACGACTGGGCCGCCGAGGTCGCCGCCGGCATGGACGCGGGCGTGCGCGTCTCGCTGCGCCTCGACCTGTCCGCGTACGACATGTTCGACGCCGGTGACGACGGCCGCTCGCGCGGCGCGGGCGCGGCGATCGTGCAGGTGCACAGCCTCGCCGACCCCACCCTGGTGACGGACGCGGCGGCGCTGTGGGCGGGCGAGGCCGACGCCGCCTTCGGGGCACGCGCCCGTGTGGACGCGGCTCTCGCGGTCCGCCGTGCCGCCCGCGTCTGGCCGCCCCTCGCCCGCCTCGCCGAACAGGACACGCCGGACGTCCTGGCCCTGTCCGAGGACGAGCTGAACGACCTGCTCGGGGTGGCGGCCACCCGGCTCGCGGCGGCCGGGGTCGCCGTGCACTGGCCGAGGGACCTGGCGCAGGATCTCAGCGCCGCCGCCGTGGTGCGGCCCGCCCCCGGTTCGGCGACCGACGGCACCGGGTTCTTCGAGAGCGAGGACCTCCTGCAGTTCCGCTGGCAGCTCGCGCTCGGCGGCGATCCGCTGAGCGAGGCCGAGATGGACATGCTGGCGGAGGCGCACCGCCCGGTCGTCCGGCTCCGCGACCAGTGGGTCCTGGTGGACCCGGCGCTCGTGCGCAAGGCCCGCAAGCGCGAACTGGGCCTGCTGGACCCGGTGGACGCCCTGTCCGCCGCCCTCACCGGCACCGCCGAGGTCGACGGCGAGAGCGTCGAGGCCGTGCCCGTCGGCGCCCTGGCCGTCCTGCGCGACCGCCTCACCGCCGGGGTGCCGCCCGCCGAGCCGCCCGCCGGTCTGGACGCCACGCTCCGCGACTACCAACTGCGCGGACTGGCCTGGCTGGACCTGATGACGTCCCTCGGCCTCGGCGGCTGTCTCGCCGACGACATGGGCCTCGGCAAGACGATCACCGTCATCGCCCTGCACCTCAAGCGGGACCGCACCGAACCGACCCTGGTGGTCTGCCCGGCCTCCCTGATGGGCAACTGGCAGCGCGAGATCAACCGTTTCGCGCCCGGCGTGCCCGTGCGCCGATTCCACGGCCCCGACCGCAGCCTGGCCGACCTGCCGGGCGGCTTCGTCCTCACCACCTACGGCACGATGCGCTCGGCGGCCCCGGCCCTCGCCGGCCGCGCCTGGGGCATGGTCGTCGCGGACGAGGCCCAGCACGTCAAGAACCCCTACTCGGCGACCGCGAAGGCGCTGCGCACGATCGGCACCCCCGCGCGCGTGGCCCTGACGGGCACGCCCGTGGAGAACAACCTCTCCGAACTGTGGGCCCTGCTCGACTGGACGACCCCGGGCCTCCTCGGCCCCCTGAAGTCCTTCCGCGCCCGGCACGCGCGCGCCGTCGAGAACGGCGAGGACGACCAGGCGGTGGAGCGCCTCGCCCGCCTGGTGCGCCCGTTCCTGCTGCGCCGCAGGAAGTCCGACCCGGGCATCGTGCCCGAGCTGCCGCCCAAGACCGAGACGGACCACCCGGTGCCGCTCACCCGCGAACAGGCGGCGCTGTACGAGGCCGTCGTGCGCGAGTCCCTGCTGGCGATCGAGACGGCGGACGGCATCGCGCGGCGTGGCCTGGTGCTGAAGCTCCTCGGCGCGCTCAAGCAGATCTGCGACCATCCCGCGCTCTACCTCAAGGAGACCGCCGCCTCGACCGGCGACGCCCTGGCCGCCCGCTCCGGCAAGCTCGCCCTGCTGGACGAACTGCTGGACACCCTCCTCGCGGAGGACGGCTCGGCCCTCGTCTTCACCCAGTACGTCACGATGGGCCGTCTGATCACCGCCCACCTCGCCGCCCGCGCGGTCCCGGTCGAAATGCTCCACGGCGGCACGCCGGTGCCGGAACGGGAGCGGATGGTGGACCGCTTCCAGGACGGCGCGACCCCGGTCCTGGTCCTCTCCCTGAAAGCCGCCGGCACCGGCCTCAACCTGACCCGCGCGGGCCATGTCGTCCACTTCGACCGCTGGTGGAACCCGGCGGTGGAGGAACAGGCCACGGACCGCGCCTACCGCATCGGCCAGACCCAGCCCGTCCAGGTCCACCGCCTGATCACCGAGGGCACGGTCGAGGACCGCATCGCCGAGATGCTGCAGGCCAAGCGCGCCCTGGCCGACGCGATCCTCGGCACCGGCGAGTCGGCCCTCACCGAACTCACCGACCGTGAACTGTCCGACCTGGTCAGGCTCCGGAGGGAGGCGTGATGCCGGAGAACGAGACCGAGAACGAGAAGAAGAACGAAAACCAGAAGAAGAACGAAAACCAGAAGAAGAACGAGAGCGGGGGCGAGCGGCTCCGGAGGCACGGGGGGCACCCCGTCGCGCCCACCGACCTGAGCGGCCCGTTCGGGACAGCGGGCGAGCCGGACGCGGACGGGATCGACGTGGACGAGACCGGCGCGGACGAGACGGACGGAAACGGGACCGGCACGCAACGGTCGCGTCAGGGGCAGGGGTCCGGCAGCCCGGCCGACGAGGTGCGCCGTGCGCTGAGGGCGGCCAAGGAACGCCGAGGGGAACCGCAGCCGAGCCGGAGCGTGAAGCGGACGCAGGGGCAGTCGCCGGAGACACTCTCCGCGAGGGAAGGCACGTCGGCGCAGCCTCAGGGGAGCCGGGCGGACGGAGGACCCCTGCCCGCGACCGGGGGGCGGCGCACCGACCGCTCGTACGAGGACTCGGCGCCGAGCCCGGCCGACGCGGTGCGCGCGGCCCTGCGCCGCACCGCGGGCAACCCCGCGACACCGCCCGCGGCTCCCGCCCCGGCCGCCGCCTCCGCCCCGCAGGCGCCGTCAACCGCCGACTCCTCGCCCCTCGACGCCCCGGGGCCCACCGCACGTGACCACACCGCCGACGGGCACCCGGCGCCGGAGGGGAACGACCTGCCCGCCGCGCCCACCTCGCCGTCCTCACGTCTCCCGGCCGGGCCGCGCCCCGGGGACGTCGCCCGCGAGGCGCTGCGCGCGGCCCGCGCACAGGCCCGGCAGGATGCGAAGGAGGCGGAGGCGGGGGAGACGACGGAACCGACGGAAACGACGACCGAATCACGGGAAACGGGCCGGGCGGGGGAACGAGCCGGGCGTGAGCGCGAGAGCGCGCGCACCGGTGCCCGCATCCGCCCCCGCCCCCGCCCGCGCCCCGAGCGCCGCCTTGCGGGAGACCGGATCCAGGGTCACGCCCCCGATCCCGTGGCCCGTGAACGCGCGCGTGCGGTGAGGGACGTGCTCGCGGGCGCCTTCCGGATGCCGGCCGACGAGCCGGCCGACCCCGGCCCCGGCACCGGCGTGCCGTCCACGGTCGCGGAGCCGGCCGACGGCTCTCCGACCGCCGGAACGAGGGCGGCGGTGCCGGGCGTCCCGGCGGGCCCGCCCCCTCCTCACGTCACCGATCCGCTCGCGTCTGCACGCCCAGGACGTCCGCCGGCCGCGTCCGGGGCGACCGAGGCGTCGAAGACCGTGCCTTCGGAGACCACGCCTTCGCCCCAGCCGGGCACGGCCCCGGCGGCGGCAGCCCCGCCGCCCGCGACCCCTTCGGACACCGAGGGCGATGTCCCCGCCCCGCCCGTCGAGGCGGCCCGGGCGCCGCGTTCCATGGCCGCCCCCTCGCGGGACGGCGATCACCGCCGTACGTTCCCCGCGTTCCCGCCCCGCGTCGGCGGTGCCTTCGCCGGGACCTGGTGGGGCAACGCCTGGGTGGCCGCGCTGGAGGAGGGCGCCCTGGACGTCAAGCGGCTGGCGCGCGGACGCGGTTACGCCGAGCAGGGAAACGTGGACGCGATCACGGTCACCCCCGGGCTGGTCCTGGCGTATGTGCAGGGCAGCCGTCCGCGCCCCTACCGGGTGCAGGTCCGGCTGCGCACCCTGGGAGGCGACGCCTGGGAGCGTTTCCTGGACGCCGCCGTCGAGCGCCCCGGACACATCGCGGCGCTGCTCGACAAGGAGATGCCCGAGTCCCTCGCCGACTGCGGTGTGCCGCTGCTGCCCGGTCCCGGCGACCTGGAACCGCAGTGCAGTTGCCCCGACCGCGGTCACCCCTGCAAGCACGCGGCCGCCCTCTGCTACCAGACGGCGCGTCTCCTCGACGCGGACCCCTTCGTGCTGCTTCTGCTGCGCGGCCGCGGGGAACGCGAGGTGCTCGACGCGCTGTCGCGCCGCAACGCCGTCCGCGCGGCGCGCGCCGCGCAGGAGCAGGACGGGCAACCGGAGCCCCTGGCGGGCGTGCGAGCGGCGGAAGTCCTCGCCGAACGGCGGCTCCCGCCCCTGCCGGCCCCGCTGCCCCCGCCGGCGCACCCCGAGCAGCCCCCGGCCTACCCGTCCGCCCCGAACGGGCCCGACGCCTTCGCGCTGGACCACCTCGCGACGGACGCGGCGGCCCGCGCGCACACCCTGCTGACCACCGGCCGCGACCGGATCGGCGCACTGACGCTCTGGCAGGACGCGGTACGGCTCGCCGCGTCCCGTCCCGGTTCGGGGCTCACCGCCGCCACCCGGTCCCTCTACGCCTCCCTCGCCTCCGCCGCGGGCCGCACTCCCTCCGAGCTGGCGCGCGCGGTGGCCGCCTGGCGGCAGGGCGGCCCGGACGGGCTGACGGTCCTGGAGGAGGCCTGGGATCCGCCGGCGGGCCGCTTCGACCGGGCCCGCCCGCTGCTGCTCGCCGCCGACCTGCCCGCCTTCCGCCCGCGTCGCAACCACCTCACCCACCCGCGCGGTCACGTCCAGCTCCGCTACGGACAGGACGGGCTGTGGTACGCGTACGAGTCGGAACCGGGCGAGGACGACTGGTGGCCCAGAGGCACCCCCGACTCCGACCCGGTGGGCGCGCTCACGGGCCTCGGCGCCTCGGACGACCTCTGACCCGCACGCCCCGCCCCCGAAAACCCCGGCCCCGAAAACCCCGGCCCCGCAGCCCGAGCCCCGGGTGGGCCCCCAGGGGGAGCCCACCCCGGGTTGTGCGGCGGCGGGTCATTCGGTGCGCAGGCCGTCCGGGCGCATCATCCGCAGCAGCGGCGGCAGGCTGAGCAGGGTCACCACGGCGACCACGGCCGCGCCCACGCCCGTCATGGTCAGGACGCTCGGCCAGTCCATGGCCACCGGTGTACGGGTCATCTTCAGCAGCACCGTGCCGAGGGTGACGCCCACCGTCGCGGCCAGGACGAGGCCGAGCCCCACCGGGAGGGCCGTCTGCCACAGCACCGACAGGCTCAGCGTGCGGCGCCGGGTGCCGAAGGCGAGCAGCGCGGAGAGCAGCTTGCGGCGCTCGCGCAGCTGCTCCAGCTGGGAGACCAGCAGGCTCGCGCCGATCAGCGCCAGCACGAAGGCGGAGCCGACGAACAGGCCGGTGCGGATGGACGCGTACCTGGCGTTCTCCTGAGTCGCGGACCAGCTGTAGTCGTGCGCCAGGGGGTCGATCCGGGCGACGACGTTGCGCACGTACTCGCGTGACTCGGAGACCGCCGGGTCCAGTCGCAGGTAGACCCCGGCCGAGTACAGCGCGGGCGAGGCCTCGGCGGGCAGCGCGGCGGGGGTGACCAGCAGGCTGTTGAAGTCCCCCAGCGAGTCCTTGCGCGCGTCCACCACCCGCACGTTGGCCGGCACGGTCCAGGGCGCCTCGATGCCGCGCTCGGTGGAGTCGCCGTACGAGGGGTCGATGTAGAGACGGCGTCCGGGCTTCACCACGGCGATCTCGGCGTCGTTGCGGTTGTCGGTGTAGCCGGTCCTGGTGCGCGTCACGAACACGTCGCCGTCCTTGCAGGAGGGCAGCGTGGCGAGTTCGCGCAGGGCCGTGCAGCCGCCCACCGTCAGGCCGTTGGTGTTCTCCGGGTCGCGACGCGCGTCCCCGTACTGGGACATGGCCAGAGCCACCGCGGCCCGGACCCCCTTGGTGCCGGTGAACGCGCGCTCGACACCGGACAACGGCTTGCGGTCGCTGAAGTCGACCTGCATCTGGACCCGGCCGGGGTCCTGGCCGGTGGCCTTGACGTACTGGCTCTGCGTTCCGGTGAACAGCATCTGCAAGGCGATGGCTCCGGCCACGGCGACGGCGATGCCGTTGACCATGCGGGCGGCGGTCCCGCTGCTCAGTTGCAGCCGCCGTACGGCGAGCTGCCAGGACAGCGGACCCTTGCCGAGACGGTCGACGACCGCCTCCACGACCCAGGGGAGCAGCGCGGTGATGCCGGTCAGCAGCAGCAGGACGCCACCGGTGACGAGGTACTTGTTGTAGTCGCCGTTCTCGCGGCCCTTGCCGATCGACGGGTAGAGCATCGCGAGGCCGGCGAGCGGCGGCAGCAGTCGCCACCACAGCCGGCGGCGGCGCTGCCTGGCCGCGCGCACGACGCCGAGCGGTTCCACCACGACCCCGCGCATCGCGAGCAGCGTGACGAGGACCGCGGCGACCGGGATCGCCACCGCGACCAGCGCGGCGAGCGCGGGGGAGGGGTCGAGGTAGCTGGGCCAGACGCTCACGCCCAGCACCTCGGTGGAGCCCAGGGTCTGACGGCCGAGGAGGAAGAAGCCGGTGCCGACGACCAGGCCGAGCAGGGCTCCGGCGAGTGCCTCGCCCGCCGCGATCCGCCGGGTCATGCGGCTGTCCGCGCCGACCAGGCGCAGCGCGGCCAGCCGGCGGTCGCGGCGCTCGCCGCCGAAGCGGACGGCCGCGGCGATGAACACGGCGACCGGGGCCAGCAGCACCACGAACACGACGAGGATCATGAGCAGCAGCACCGGGTCGGTCTTCTCGGCCGCGTCCGAGGGGTCCGGGGTGTCGGGCCGGCCGTACCGGTTCAGCCGGTGCACGGGGGAGCCGTCCGCGGGTTTCAGCCCCGAGGCGCCCGCGTAGTAGGCCAGTTCGTGCGAGCCGATGAGGCCGCTCTCGCCGATCGTGCCGGTGATTCGGTAGGGCAGACGTGCCCGCAGCAGCGCGGCGCCGTCCGAGTCGAGCAGGTCCTTGAGCGCGGGGGAGACCACCATCTCGCCCTTGGCCGGGTAGCCGTCGACGCCCGGCGGCAGCGGCGCCCGGCGGCCTTCGGGTTCGACGAGGCGGCCGCGGATGTCGTCGTCGTGCCACGTGGTGTCGGTGCCGGCGATCAGGAAGGTGTCGTCGGCCTTCGGCGGGGCCTTCTCGGACGACAGGAACGTGTCGTCGAAGCGGGCCTCCTCCACCCGGTCGCGGGCGGCGAACACGTTGGGCAGGGCGGTGCACAGCAGGAGCAGTGCCACGCCGAGGCCCACGCCGACGCCGGTGAGGGTCATCCGCACCCAGCCCTCACGCCCGCCGCTGACCGCGAAGCGGGCCCCCAGGGCCAGGTCCGCGGCCGCCCTCTCCCACGCTCGTCCGCGCCGGGGCGGGAGCTGCTCGCCGCTCGTGCTCATACGGCGCGCTCCATGTCCTGGGACTTCCCGTCGCGGACGACGACCTCGCGGTCGGCGAAGGCGGCCACGTGCGTCTCGTGGGTGACGAGGACGACGGCGGCGTCGGCCGAGCGGGCCGCCTCGGTGAGCAGCTCCATCACGCGCTCGCCGTTGGCGGAGTCGAGCGCACCGGTGGGTTCGTCCGCGAACAGCAGGCGCGGACCGGTGACCAGCGCACGGGCCACGGCGACCCGCTGCCCCTGGCCGCCGGAGACCTCGCCGGGACGCTTGGCCCTGAGGTCGTCGACCTTCAGGCGCTGCATGCAGCCGAGCGCGGTCCGCTCGGCTTCCTTGCGTGAGGCGCCGTTCAGCCGCAGCGGCAGGGCGACGTTCTCCACGCAGGTCAGTTCGGGCACCAGCTGGCCGAACTGGAACACGAACCCGAGCTCTGAGCGGCGCAGTTCGCTGCGCCGGGCGTCGTTCATCGACGTCAGGTCACGCCCGTCGTAGGAGATCGTTCCGGAGTCGGGCTGGACGATTCCGGCGAGGCAGTGCAGCAGCGTGGACTTGCCGGATCCCGAGGGGCCCATGACGGCGACGACCTCGCCGGGGCGGATGGAGAAGCCGGCGCCGTCGAGCGCCATGGTCGGGCCGTAGGCCTTGCGCAGGTCCTCGGCGACGAGCAGGGAGCCGGGGGGAGAAGGGGTCATCGGGTCACGGCCTCACGGAGTCTGTCGAGTCGGGCGGTGGTCGGTTTCCGGCGAACAGGGCCCGGCCGAGGAGGAGTCGACCCCTCGGCAGCTGGCCACGACCGTACTCTACACACCGTGTATACATGGGGTGTATACATCGAGTGTGCAGACCGTGGCACCGCGTGCGGCAGCGCAGGTGAGGGACCCGGCGACCGAGATCATCACGGTTCGGAAACGGCCGGCCTGCGGTGCCGATCCGTCAACGACCGCACCCGCAGGGCCGGTCGGCACGACGAACCCGACGCGCTCCCGCCTCGACGCCTCCCGGCCGGCGGAGTGCGTCCCGGCAACGGCGCGCGGTCGACAGGCGATCGACCGGCACGGCACCGACCAGGCACCGACCTCGGCCTGAAGGGATAGGTAGGGACGGCGCAGGACGGCAGGACAAGGGGAGGCGTGGCGTCGGACGCGCCTGCCCCCGACACGGAGGAGGAGACGGTGCACACCGTCGCAGGTCTGCTCATCGCCGTGAGCGGTGCGGTCATGGCCGTCTTCGGGCCCGCCTTCGCGGCCCGGGTGGGCAGCCGGGCCGGACAGCGGCTCGAGCGCGGCAACACCCTGGCGTTCCGTGCGATCGGCGCGGCCATGGCGGCACCGGGCGCGCTGTACGCCGTCGGGGCGGTCGGGTGATCCCCGGTCGGCGACCGGCGGGGGATCCGCGCGCACGCCGGTCACGAGTGGGCCCGAAGTCGCCCGCTTGGCAGCCCGCGTGACCCGGATCGAACACCGGTCGGGACGAACCCGTCGGGGATTGATCGAGTCGTGCCGAACGGGCAGGACCCGTGGGACGGTTGTCCGGTGCGGTCCCGGGCGGGATCCGGAGGGGGTGCCGGACGGCGTCCGCTCACGCGTTCCGTGAACGCGGTGTGCGGGTGACCGCCGCCGTGCGGCCGTCCGCCGTCCGGCGCGGCATACTGCCGTCCGCGAGGTCTTCGACCTGGTCAGAGGGGTGCCCGTCGACACCCCCCTGTGACCGCGTCCGTCATACGTGAGAGGGTCTGGGGCGTGAGTGAGACACCGTCGAACACCCTGCAATACCGCTTTGACGGGCCAGAAGAGGCTCCCGTCCTGATCCTGGGTCCCTCGCTGGGCACCACCTGGCACATGTGGGACCGCCAGGTTCCCGAACTGGCCCAGCAGTGGCGGGTGTTCCGGTTCGACCTGCCGGGGCACGGCGGCGCGCCGGCCTATCCGGCGGGTTCCGTCGCCGACCTCGCCGCGCGGCTGCTCGCCACGCTCGACGGGCTCGGGGTGCAGCGCTTCGGCTACGCGGGCTGCGCGTTCGGCGGCGCGGTCGGCGTGGAGCTGGCCCTGCGCCATCCCGAACGCGTCGCATCCCTCGCGCTGATCGCCGCCTCGCCGCGGTTCGGCACGGCCGACGAGTTCCGTCAGCGCGGCGTGATCGTGCGCACCAACGGCCTCGACCCCATCGCCCGCACCTCGCCCGACCGCTGGTTCACCAGCGGCTTCGCGGCCGCGCAGCCCGCGATCACCGAGTGGGCCGTGCAGATGGTGCGCACCACCGACCCCGGCTGCTACATCGCGGCCTGCGAGGCGCTGGCCGCGTTCGACGTGCGGGCGGAGATCGGTCGCGTCGGGGCCCCGACCCTGGTCCTGGTCGGCTCCGACGACCAGGTCACCGGGCCCGCCGAGGCGCGCACCCTGGTGGCCGGCATCCCGGACTCCCGCCTCGCCGTCGTGCCCGGGGCCTCGCACCTGGTCCCGGTGGAGCAGCCCGCGGCCGTCACCGACCTGCTGGTCCGGCACTTCTCCACCGCCTGGCAGCCCGCCTACGACTCCGGCACCGGGCAGACCGCGATCCCCGGCATCCCCGTCCGGATGCTGCCGAACCCGCCCCAGCAGTCCCAGCAGGTGCAGCAGCCCCCGCAGCCGTTCGCCGTCGCCGAGATCGCTCCGGCCCCGGACCCGCAGCCCTCGCGCGCCCCGGGCCGCCCGGACCCCTACGACGCGGGTCTGAAGGTGCGCCGCGAGGTCCTCGGCGACGCCCACGTCGAGCGCGCGCTGGCCGGGGCCGACGACTTCTCGGGCGACTTCCAGGAGTTCGTCACCCGCTACGCCTGGGGCGAGATCTGGGACCGGCCCGGCCTCGACCGGCGCTCGCGTTCCTGCGTCACGCTCACCGCGCTGGTCGCCGGCGGTCATCTGGAAGACCTCGCCTCCCACACGCGGGCCGCGCTGCGCAACGGCCTCACCCCGGACGAGATCAAGGAGATCCTGCTCCAGGCGGCCGTGTACTGCGGGGTGCCCGCGGCGAACAGCGCGTTCCGGGTGGCGCAGCAGGTCGTCCGGGAGGAGACGACGCCCACCGAGTGAGGGGCGGCGCGGCCCGGGTGCAGGATGGACGCATGAAGCTCACCAAGATGTCGCACGCCTGCGTCCGTCTCGAGAAGGACGGCCGCACCCTCGTCCTCGATCCGGGCGCCTTCAGCGAGCAGGACGCGACCCTCGGCGCCGAGGCGATCCTGGTCACGCACGAGCACCTCGACCACTTCGACGAGAAGCGGCTGCGGACGGTCCTGGAGGCCGACCCGGCCGTCGAGGTCTGGACGCTGAAGTCCGTCGCGGAGAAGCTCTCCGCCGCCTTCCCCGGCCGCGTGCACACCGTCGGCCACGGCGACACGTTCACCGCGGCGGGGTTCGACGTGCAGGTCCACGGCGAACTGCACGCCGTGATCCACCCGGACATCCCGCGCCTGACCAACGTCGGCTACCTCGTCGACGGCGGCCGCGTCTTCCACCCGGGTGACGCGCTGACGGTCCCCGACCGGCCCGTGGAGACGCTGATGCTGCCGGTGATGGCCCCCTGGAGCAAGATCTCCGAGGTCATCGACTACGTGCGCGAGGTGAAGCCGCAGCGCGCCTACGACATCCACGACGCCCTCCTCACCGACCTCGCCCGCCCGATCTACGACAACCAGATCGGAGCCCTCGGCGGCGCGGAGCACCTGCGGCTGGCGCCGGGGGAGAGCACGGCCCTGTGAGTGTCGGTGGCGCCCGGTAGGTTGTGGGACATGCGCATCGCGACCTGGAACGTGAACTCGATCACCGCCCGCCTGCCGAGGCTCCTGGCCTGGCTGGAGAGCAGCGGCACCGATGTGCTGTGCCTCCAGGAGGCCAAGGTCGCCGAGGCGCAGTTCCCGCTCGAACAGCTGCGTGAACTGGGCTACGAGGCCGCGGTGCACGCCACGGGCCGGTGGAACGGCGTGGCGGTGATCTCCCGGGTGGGCGTCGAGGACGTCGTCAAGGGCCTGCCCGGCGATCCGGGTTTCGACGGGGCGCCGGAGCCCCGCGCGATCTCGGCGACATGCGGTCCGGTGCGCGTCTGGTCGGTGTACGTGCCCAACGGCCGCGAGGTCGGGCACCCGCACTACGCCTACAAGCTGGAGTGGTTCGAGGCGCTCAGGGCCGCGGTCGCGGGGGACGCGGCGGGCAGCCGCCCGTTCGCGGTCCTGGGCGACTACAACGTGGCCCCGACCGACGACGACGTCTACGACGTGGCGGCCTTCGAGGGCGCCACCCATGTCACGCCGGCCGAGCGGGCGGCGCTGGCGTCCCTGCGGGAGGCCGGCCTGTCCGACGTCGTCCCGCGCCCCCTGAAGTACGACCGCCCGTTCACCTACTGGGACTACCGCCAGCTGTGCTTCCCCAAGAACCGCGGTATGCGCATCGACCTGGTGTACGGCAACGAGCCGTTCGCCAAGGCGGTCGAGGACGCCTATGTGGACCGTGAGGAGCGCAAGGGCAAGGGCGCCTCGGACCACGCCCCGGTCGTGGTCGACCTGGACGTCTAGGGCCCCCGCTCACCGGCATCGACAAGCCCCGCCGATACCCTGCGCGCTGATCCGAACGACAGGTCCTGGACGACGCCGGCCCTCCGGTGGCCCGGCCGCCCTCGTGCCGGGCCGCGTGGAGCGAGCCGGCCCGCGCCCGCGCGCCTGTGGTGCGGCTGCCCGGGCCGGTGTCACTCTGGGCTTATGAACATCCCTTTCCTGGGCAACAAGAGCAAGGAGCGCCGGGCGGCGGTGCTGGCCGAGGACCCCGAGGGGATCGCCGAACTCCTCTCCGAATGCGAGGTGTTGCGCTCCCACGCGGCCCGGGAGGGGATCGGGCTCGACGACAGCGCCGACTCGCTGGAGGCGCTGGACCAGCTCCCGCCGCGCTGGCGGGAGGACGAGGAGAACCTGCCGTGGTTCGGCCATGACGCGGGGCTCTATCTGGGGACCGTCGTGGTGCGCACGGTGCCCGGCGCCGCATGGGTGATCAGGCCCGGCGGGGAGGCGGTCGTCCGGCTGACGTCCGGGCGGGAGATCGACGTCGTCGCGGCCGGGTTCGAGTGGGCGGCGACCGGGACCCCGGAACTGTCCCAGCTGTACGCCGAGGTGGCCGAACACTGAAGCGGGTGCGGGCCGGCTTCCGTCACTGCCGTAAATACGGCTAATCGCCGCAAAATGCGTGTCGCTTCTTCACCCTGTCCTTATGTGGATAGTTTGCGGCGACCACGACACAGCTGAGAGTGAGTAGGGCTGCGCATGGCCGTCGATCCGCTGATCGAGCTGCGTGACGTCAACAAGTACTTCGGGGAGCTGCATGTTCTGCAGGACGTCTCCCTCACCGTCGGCAGGGGGGAGGTGGTCGTGGTGATCGGCCCGTCGGGGTCGGGCAAGTCGACGCTGTGCCGTGCGATCAACCGGCTGGAGCCGATCGCGTCCGGCACGATCACCCTCGACGGGCAACCGCTGCCCGAGGAGGGCAGGAACCTGGCGAAGCTGCGTTCCGAGGTCGGCATGGTCTTCCAGTCGTTCAACCTCTTCGCCCACAAGACGGTCCTTCAGAACGTCTCGCTCGGGCAGGTGAAGGTCCGTCGGCGCAAGAAGGACGACGCCGACCGGCGCTCGCGCGAACTGCTCGACCGGGTGGGCCTCGCCGACCAGGCCGACAAGTACCCCGCGCAGCTCTCCGGTGGCCAGCAGCAGCGCGTGGCCATCGCCCGCGCCCTCGCCATGGACCCCAAGGCGCTCCTCTTCGACGAGCCCACCTCGGCCCTCGACCCCGAGATGATCAACGAGGTGCTGGAGGTGATGCGGCAACTGGCCCGCGACGGCATGACCATGGTCGTCGTCACCCACGAGATGGGCTTCGCGCGCTCAGCCGCCAACCGGGTGCTCTTCATGGCCGACGGCCGCATCGTCGAGGACCGCACGCCCGAAGAGTTCTTCACCGACCCGCGCAGCGACCGCGCCAAGGACTTCCTGTCCAAGATCCTCAAGCACTGAACCCGGACGGCGGCAGCCACGGGGCGCGCCCGCCCCGGCAGCGGCCGGAGATCACTGCTCGCGCAGCGGGACCGACACGTACGACGGGTCGCTCGCCGGCGAGGAGAAGGTCAGCCGCGCGCCGGAGGGGTTGTGCTCCATGTAGAGCGGGTCGACCGTGTCGACGACCAGGGCGAGCCGGTGCCCCGCCGGGACGTCGTAGGCCGTGGAGAGCATCTCCAGGTCGAGACCGAACGGCGTGCCGGGCGTCCGTCCGTGGAAGGTGTACGGCGCGTGGTCGACCAGCTTGCCGAGGCCGAGCGGCCCCACGTCGTACAGATAGGCGACGAGGGTGCCGCTCTCCTCGGTCGGGGTGACGGTGGTGTGCAACGTCGCCGCTCCCCGCACCCGTTGGACCGTGGCGTATTTCGGCGACTGCCACACCGCCGCCCAGCGGCGGGGGAGCAGCGGGATCGCGGCGACCGGCGGCAGCTTGGCGAACTGGTCGAGGATGCCGGAGAGGAACACCGTCCCGCCGTCCGCGCCGGAGTCCACGTTCGTGTGGAGCGTGGTGGTGCCGGCGAGGGCGATCCTGCCGCGTGCGGCGCTCACCGACTTCCAGTCCGGGTACCCCTCGTACCCGCCGCCCGTACGGGACTTGAGGCGCACGGGCGCCTCACGGTCGACGCCGTTGTCCTCGCCCTTGAGGTAGTGGCCGAACCAGCGCTCGGTGTCCGTCCACACGTCGTTGGGCAGCCCGAACAGTCCGGTGATCTCGGCGGTCGCGTGGTCGCCAGGGCGGAACTCCAGCCGCTTCGGGCCGGTCAGCTGCTCGTAGAAGGCGGCGGACTGCCGGGGCGGGAAGACGGTGTCGCCCCAGGCGCCGGCGAGCAGCACCGCCGCGCCGCTGCGGTTGAGCCGGTCCGCATAGGTCGCGGGGGAACGTTTCTTCCCCCAGGCGATGAGGTCCTTCTCCTTCGTCAGGTCGCCGGAGCGGAAGGCGGAGAGGACGGCCCGCGACTCGGCGCTCTCCCGCCCGGTGGCCGTGCCGGCCGTGTCGAGGACGGCGGCGGCCTGGAGGTGCTGGGTGCTGCCCGAGTAGATCGAGTCGATGAGGTCGCCCCAGCCGCTGAGCGAGGCGACGGCCCGCACGCGCGGGTCGTGGGCGGCCGCCAGGAGGCTGATACCGGCGCCGTAGGAGACGCCCGCCATGCCGATGTGCCGGGCGTCGGCGGGGGTGTGGGCGAGGGCCCAGTCGAGGACCTTGGAGGCGTCGGCCACGTCGTGCGGGCCCGCCACGTCGATCTCTCCGCCGGACTGCCAGAAGCCCCGCACGTTGTAACCGAGCACCACATAGCCCGAGTCGGCGAGCCGCTGGGCCTGGGCGAGATACTCGACCTGCGGGAAGCCCCAGCTCGTCGGCAGCACGACGAGCGGGTAGCGGCGGGTGCCGTCGGCCCCGGCCGGGGTGACGACGTTCGCCTTCAGGACGGTCCCGCCGTCCCCGGCGATGTCGACGTAGCGCACGCCGTTCCCGGCGGCGTGGGCCGCGGGCGCCAGTCCCAGGACCCCGCCGGCGATCAGGGAGGCGGAGACGGCGCCCGCGGCGGTCGTGCGAAGAGCCCTGCGGTGCTGTCCCACGATTTCACTCCTCAACTTCCCACGTCACAAAGTGACCCGACGGTAACCGCAAGGGCGACCGCGGGTAACCCGTCGGTAAGTTACGTGGGAGTAACGATTGTCGTCGCAGGCAGCGGGGCCCTGGCCGCACGCGTCACGTCGTCGACCAGCTCGACGACATCGGGGCCGTACGCCTGGGAGTTGACGACCTTCAGCAGCAGGACGAAGGAGCTGTCGCCGTACTTGCGCGCCAGCCGCTCGTGATGGCGGGCGAGATAGCGGGTGGCCGCCTGGTTGGTGATCGCGCGCTGCCCGCAGAACAGGAACACCGGCCGCTCCCCGCGGCGCTGACCTACCGTCAGCCGGGCCAGCAGCACGTACTCGGTGACGCCCGGATCGACCCGGTAGTCCTCGCCGCCGATCCGGAACGCGCCGCGGTCCGGGCCGGGCTCGGCGTCGGCGTTCACCCGGACGCCCGGCAGCAGGGAGGAGAGGTGCGCCGCCATACGGCGGTTCGAGGACGGCCCCCCGACACAGAACTCCGTTCGGTCACCGAAGCCCTGACGGGCCGTGTCGTGGCCGACGACCTGGGCATGGGCGTGGCAGTCCTTGATGAGCGCGGAGAGCTCCAGCAGGGCGAACACGTCGTTGCGCATCACCGACAGCTCGGCGCCGCCCGCCTCCCGGTTCACCACGAGCAGCGACTCGGAGTTGTCCGGCAGCCCGAAGAACGCCTGCTTGCGCCGGAGTCCGCGCCTCCACAGATAAGTCCGCGCCACCCAGCCGAGCGCGGCGCTGAGGCCCGCCGCGATGACACCCAGGACGATGTTGCGCACGTCGTCGTTCATGGGCGCGCATGCTAGCGGGCCGACGGACCCCAGGCGTACCCGTGTTCGAGGTGTGGCAGTCGTATGACAGTGCCTTGAAGGAGTCTGTCGAGGCCCCTCGAATGTGGTTACGCTGCGCGGACGGTTCGGACTGGAGGTACGGATGCGTCGCCCTGTCCCGCGGAAACTGTCGGTCCTGGCGGTCTCGGCCGCCGTCGTCGCCGTGGGGGCCGCGGCGCCGCCGAGCGCCGCGCCACCCGCCCCCGCGGCGGCGGCGGTCGGAAAGACGCCGGTCGCCGTCGGCTACGGCGGCGCCGTGGCCAGCGTCGACGCCGACGCCACGGCCGCCGGCATCGAGGTGCTGAGGAAGGGCGGCAACGCCGTCGACGCGGCCGTCGCCACCGCCGCGGCCCTCGGCGTCACCGAGCCCTACTCCTCCGGCGTCGGCGGAGGCGGCTACTTCGTCTACTACGACGCCGAGTCCCGTACCGTGCACACCATCGACGGCCGCGAGACCGCCCCGCTGACCGCGGACTCCGGACTCTTCCTGGAGAACGGCAAACCGCTCGCCTTCGCGGACGCCGTCACCAGCGGTCTCGGCGTCGGCACCCCGGGGACGCCCGCCACCTGGGCGACGGCACTCGGCAAGTGGGGCAGCCGGCCGCTCGGCGCCGTCCTGCGGCCCGCCGAGCGCCTCGCCCGCGACGGCTTCACCGTCGACGCCACCTTCCGCTCCCAGACCGCCGCCAACGAGGCCCGTTTCCGCGCCTTCCCGGACACGGCGAAGCTGTTCCTGCCCGGCGGCCGGCTGCCCGTCGTCGGCTCCACCTTCAAGAACCCCGACCTCGCCCGCACCTACAAGGAGCTGGGCGCCAGGGGCGTCGACGCGATCTACCGCGGGGACCTCGGCAAGGACATCGTCGCCACGGTGAACCACCCGCCCGTGGACCCGGCCTCGGGCTGGAACGCCCGGCCCGGCGACCTGTCCGCCAAGGACCTCGCCGCCTACCGCGCCAAGCTCCAGGCGCCCACGAAGACCTCGTACCGCGGCCTCGGCGTCTACTCCATCGCGCCTTCGTCCTCGGGCGGCACCACGGTCGGCGAGGCGCTGAACATCCTGGAGCGCACGAACCTGGCGAAGGCGAGCGAGACGCGGTACCTGCACCGCTACATCGAGGCCAGCCGCATCGCGTTCGCCGACCGCGGGCGCTGGGTCGGCGACCCCGCCTTCGAGGACGTCCCCACCCGGCAGCTGCTGTCGCAACGGTACGCCGACTCGCGCGCCTGCCTCATCAAGGACGACGCCGTGCTCACCAGCCCGCTCGCGCCCGGCGATCCGCGCCACCCGGCCGCCTGCGGCGCCGGCGGCCCCGCGGCGCCCACGACCTACGAGGGCGAGAACACCACGCACCTCACCGTCGCCGACAAGTGGGGCGACGTCGTCTCCTACACCCTGACCATCGAGCAGACCGGCGGCAGCGGCATCACCGTGCCCGGCCGCGGCTTCCTGCTCAACAACGAGCTGACGGACTTCTCCTTCGCCCCGGCCGATCCGGCCGTCCACGACCCGAACCTGCCCGGCCCGGGCAAGCGGCCGCGCTCGTCGATCTCGCCGACCATCGTGCTCGACCGGCACGACAGGCCCGTCGTGGCGCTCGGCTCGCCCGGCGGCGCGACCATCATCACCACCGTGCTCCAGACCCTCACCGAGTTCCTCGACCGCGGTCTGCCGCTGGTCGACGCGATCGCCGCCCCGCGCGCGAGCCAGCGCAACGCGGCCCAGACGGAACTGGAGCCGGCCCTCTACGACGACACCAGCCCCACCGGTCCGCGGGCGCGCCTGGAGGCCCTCGGGCACTCCTTCAAGCTCAATCCCGAGATCGGCGCGGCGACGGGCGTGCAGCGGCTGCCGAACGGCAAGTGGCTCGCCGCGGCCGAGACCGTGCGGCGCGGCGGCGGTTCGGCCCAGGTCGTCCGCCCGGCGCGGTAGCGCTCAGAGTTCGGCGGTGGGGACGGGTGGCCGCGTGCGGAACGCGAGCCGCCCGTCCTCGACGTCCACCGTGATGCGGTCGCCCTGCGCGACACGGCCGTCCAGCAGCAGCCGGGAGAGCCGGTTGTCGACCTCACGCTGGATCGTTCGGCGCAACGGCCTTGCCCCGTACTCGGGTTGGTATCCGCGCTCGGCGAGCCAGTCGACGGCCGCCGCGGTGAAGTCGGCCGTGAGGCCCTGCACCCGCACCAGTTGACGCGTCTTCTCCAGCAACAGGTCGGTGATCCGCCGCAGTTGATCGGTCGTCAGTTGACGGAACACCACGATCTCGTCGATCCGGTTGAGGAACTCCGGCCGGAAGTGCTCGCGCAGCGGCCGCAGGATCCGCTCGCGGCGGGCCTCCTCGTCGGCGTCCGCGCCGCCGGGCCCGAAACCGATGCCGGAGCCGCGCCGGGTGATCGCCTCCGAGCCCAGGTTGCTGGTCATCACGATGACCGTGTTGGTGAAGTCCACCGTGCGACCCTGGGAGTCGGTGAGCCGGCCGTCGTCGAGGACCTGCAACAGGATGTTGAACACGTCCGGGTGGGCCTTCTCCACCTCGTCCAGCAGGAGCAGCGAGTACGGGTGGCGGCGGACGACCTCGGTGAGCTGCCCCGCCTCCTCGTGTCCCACGTAGCCGGGCGGGGCGCCCACGAGACGGCTGACGGTGTGCCGTTCCTGGTACTCGCTCATGTCGAGGCGGACCATGCGCTCCTCGCTGCCGAACAGGGCCTCGGCGAGCGCGCGGGCCAGTTCCGTCTTGCCGACGCCGGTCGGGCCGAGGAACAGGAAGCTGCCGATCGGCCGGTCCGGGCTGGCGAGCCCGGCGCGCGAGCGCAGCACCGCGTCCGCGACCACCCGCACGGCCTCCTCCTGGCCGACCACCCGCTCGTGCAGGTGCTCCTCCAGACCGAGCAGCCGGTCCTTCTCCTCCTGGGTCAGGCTCGCGACGGGGATGCCGGTCTGCCGGGACACGACCTCGGCGATCGCCTCCGCGGTGACCTCCAGATCCCGGCCCTCGTCGACCGTGACCTCGTCGCCGGCGCGCGCGATGCGCTCCTTCAGCTCCGCGACGCGGTCGCGCAGCCGGGTGGCCTCCTCGTACTGCTCGTCCGCGACCGCCTGGTCCTTGTCCCGGACGAGCTGCTCGACCTCGCGCTCCATGGCCCGCACGTCGGTGCCCTTGGTGCGGGCGCCGAGCCGGACCCGGGCGCCCGCCTGGTCGATCAGGTCGATCGCCTTGTCGGGCAGGCGGCGGTCGGTGAGATAGCGGTCCGACAGCCCCACCGCCGCGTCGAGCGCGCCGTCGGTGTAGCGGACCTGGTGGTGGGCCTCGTAGCGGTCGCGCAGCCCGCGCAGGATCTCCAGCGCGTCCGCGGCCGACGGCTCCGGCACGAGGATCGGCTGGAACCGCCGGGCGAGCGCCGCGTCCTTCTCGATGCGCCGGTACTCCTCCAGCGTCGTCGCGCCCACGATGTGCAGTTCGCCGCGGGCCAGCGCCGGCTTGAGGATGTTGCCGGCGTCCATCGAGCCGCTCTCGCCGCCCCCGCCCGCACCGACGACCGTGTGCAGCTCGTCGATGAAGACGATCAGCCCGTCGGAGTGGGCGCGGATCTCGTCGACGATGGTGTTCAGCCGCTCCTCGAAGTCGCCCCGGAAGCGGGTGCCGGCGACCACGCCCGTGAGGTCCAGGGCGACCACCCGCCGGGCCAGGAGGACGTCGGGCACGTCCCCTTCCGTGATCCGCTGGGCCAGTCCCTCCACGACGGCGGTCTTGCCGACGCCCGCGTCGCCGATCAGCACCGGGTTGTTCTTGCCGCGCCGGGAGAGGACCTCGATGGTCTGCTCGATCTCGTCGTCCCGGCCGATCACCGGGTCGATCCGGCCCCGGGCGGCCAGTTCGGTGAGGTCGCGCCCGTACTTGTCCAGGGTGGGCGTTCCGGTCGCCTGCTGCCGGTCCGCGGCACGGGCCGCCGCCGGGGCCTCCGGGGGCTCGGGCGGCATGCCCGTGGAGGCGAACCGGGCCGCGTTGAGGATGTGCCCGGCCGCCGAGTCGGGGTTCGCGGCCAGCGCGCTGAGCACGTGCTCGGGGCCGATGTGCCCCGCGCCCCGGGAACGGGCCAGGTCGTGCGCGTCCAGCAGGGCGCGCTTGGCGGCCGGGGTGAGCGCCAGCGAGGTGGGCGGGGGAGCCTCGCCGGGCGAGTGCCGGGCCGGGCCCGAGCGCTCGTCGATCTCCGTCGCCAGCGAGTCGGGGTCGGCGCCGGCCCGGCTGAGCAGGGTGCGGGTCGGCTCCGCCGTGAGGGCCGCGCGCAGCAGGTGCTCGGTGTCCAGGTCCCTGCTGCCGTGCTCGGCGGCGTACTGGGCCGCGCCGCGGACGAGGTCTCTCGCCGGCCGGCTGAGGAGCCGGCCTATGTTGATCTGACGGGGGCCGGGGCGCGGGCCGCCGAAGAAGCGGGCCAGGAACTCGCCGTAGGGGTCTCCGTAGTCGCCGTAGCCCTCCGGGGCGTCGAAGCCGTTGGTCATGGCGTTCCGTTCCATGGACGTGCGATGCGCTGCCGGGCGCCCTCGGCTGGGGCGGACACACCCACCTTCGCACGCCCGCCGACCTCGGGCACGCCCAGGAACCCCTGCGAGCCGGAGGCCCATCGGGAGCCCCGCCACGGAGCCCCGAGGCCCTCCGCGTCCGGCCGGGCGCCCGGCGCTCCGCGGCGATGCGACAGCCCGGGGCGTCCGCGCGGCCGTGGGTTCCGGGCGGGGCCGGGGCGACGCGAGCGTCCGTGGCCGGCGTGGCAGGGGAACCCGCGTGGCCGGGGCGTCCCCGGCCGCTCAGCCCCGTCGGGTGAGTACGCGGGGGCCGTTGTCCGTGATGGCCACCGTGTGTTCCGTGTGGGCCGCTCTGGAGCCGTCGTTCGTGCGCAGGGTCCAGCCGTCGGGAGCGACGTGGTAGTCGTCGCCGCCGCCGGCGATCAGCATCGGCTCGATGGCGATGACCATGCCGTGGCGCAGCGCCAGGCCCCGGCCGGGCCGGCCCTCGTTCGGGATCGCGGGGTCCTCGTGCATGTGGCGGCCCACGCCGTGGCCCCCGAAGTCGTCCATGATCCCGTACCCGGCCCCCCGGCAGACCGTGCCGATCGCGTGCGCGATGTCGCCCACGCGGTTGCCGACGAGGGCCGCCCCGATACCGGCGGCGAGCGCGCGCTCGGCGGTCTCGACGAGCCGGACGTCCTGCGGACGGGCCCGTCCCACGGTGAAGCTGATCGCGGAGTCGCCCACCCAGCCGTTCAGCTCGGCGCCGCAGTCGATCGACACCAGGTCGCCGTCGCGCAGCCGGTGCCGGGTGGGGACGCCGTGCACGATCGCGTCGTTCACGGACGCGCAGATCACCGCGGGGAAGGGCGTCGGAGCGAAGGACGGGCGGTAGCCGAGGAAGGGCGACGACGCCCCCGCCTCCCGCAGCACGTCGTGTGCCACCTCGTCCAGCTCCAGCAGCGTCACGCCCACGTCGGCGGCTTCGCGCACGGCTGTCAGGGCTCGCGCCACGACCTGGCCCGCCTCGTACATGGCGTCGATCGATGTGTCCGTCTTCAGCTCTACCATTCCAATTACTATACCGGTATTAGAATGGTGTCATGGTGCGCACCCCCTTGACCCCCGAAGAGCGCGAGCGCGGCGAGCGGCTCGGACGGCTGCTGCGCGAGGCGCGCGGCGGCCGGAGCATGACCGAGATCGCGGCGAGCGCGGGCATCTCCGCCGAGACCCTCCGCAAGATCGAGACCGGACGGGCGCCGACCCCGGCGTTCTTCACGGTCGCCGCCCTGGCCCGGGTGCTCGGTCTGTCCATGGACGACCTGGCGGGGCTGTGCGCGCTCGCCCCGGCCTGACGCCGGGATCCCCGCGGCCTCGCCCGGCTCGGGGCCGCACGGTGACGGGGTCGCGTCCGCTTCGAAAACTCCCCGTAGCCCCGCTGTAACACAACTGGTGTTCGCTACGAAGCGGAGTGTTCCGGTCGGGGCGGGAGTCCAGCGATGACTGTGCATCAACTCCCGGGCCGGGTGCGGGAGTTCGTGAACCACCTGAACGGATTGCTGGCACGCCTGGACCAGGGCGCCGGCTGGTGCGCGGTGTTCTGGCAGCGCGACCCGGACGGCATGCGGGCCTGCCTGGACGGACGTGAGGTGCCGCCCTGGGACGTGGTGGAGGCTCTCCTCCAGGATGTCGCGGCCGCATACGGTTCCCAGGTCGCCGAGCAGGAGACACGACGTCTGCGGTCCTTGCACGCCGGCGCGCTCGCCGCCCACGACGCCCGTCCCGGCGGCCGCGACGCCCTCGGGGACCGGCTCGACGTCATGCTCCGCGAGCAGCGCTACGCCGCCGACCGGCTCGCCGGCCTCGGCCGCCGTCTCGAATCAGCGGCCACCCACGAACAGGCCGACGCCGTCCGCCTCGACCTCGCCTGGGCCCGCGACGACCACGAACGCGCCACCGCCCGCTGCGCCGAGCTGCGCCACCGCATGGCGGCCCTGGACCGTCTCCCCACCGTCCCCGCCGTCCCCGCCGCCCCGACGCCACCACCCCACCCCGACCGGCCGGCCGCCCGTGAGACCCCCTCCGGTCACGCCACCCCGGACGCCCACGACGCCCCGTCCGGCCATGACGCCCACGCGGGGTTCGACGACGGCCCTCAGCGTGCCGGCGACGGCGGCTCGCCCCCCGTCGTCCGTGACGCCGCCGCGCCGGACCCCGTGCCCGAACCGCGCAAGCGGCGTCGGGGCAGTGCCCGGTTCGCCGGTCTGGCGGACGACGACGCGGCCCCTGTGGCCGTGCCGCCCGCCGCGGAACCGACGGCGCCCGCGCCCGCCCGCCGCACGCTGCGCGGCGCCCGCTTCGCCGGAGCCGCCGCCGGGCGCGCCGAGCGCGTGGAGCGTGACGCCGAGCCGCGGCGCGAGCCGCTGGACGCGGCCGCGCGGCGGGAGACCGTCGAGGCGGTGGAGCGGCTGGTGCGGCTGCGCGCCGAGGGGCGCAGCGGCGAGGCGCACGCCCTGCTGGTGGAGCTGGCCGGCTGGCCGGCCGCCCGTGTCCCGCTGCTCGCGGCGGAGTTGCAGCGCACCGGCCTCGCGGCCGACTGGACCACCCTGCTCTGGGAGGCGGCCTCCCTGCCGCCCGGCCGGCTCGTCGCCGCGGCCGACGCGCTGGCCGCGGTGGGGCGCGCCGACGACGGCGAGCAGATCCTGCGGCAGGGCGTCGCCCGTCCGGCCGCCGAGATCGGGCAGGCCGTCCTCGCCCTGGTCGGGGAGGGGCGGCGGCGCGAGGCCCGCGCCCTGCTCGACGCCTACGTCCGGGTCCGGCCTCCGGAGGAGGCCGCCCGCAGCGCGGCCCCGGATCCGCGGGCCCTCGTTCCGCTGCTGCTGGAGGCCGCCCGCGCCGTCTCCGAGGAACGCCGGTGGGATCTGGTGCACGCGCTCAGGGTCGCCGGATTCACCGCCTGAACCGCCCGGGCGGGGCGCCGCGCCCGCGGGAGACGTCGGGTCCGGGGAGCGGCCGTGCGGACCGCCCCGCGCGCGCTCCCGTGGTCCGCCCGTGCCGCCCACGTGGTCCGCGCTGGGCCGGACGCCGTGCGACTCACCCACAGGAGTGTGAAACGCGATCGTCTCCGCGGGTTGACGACGATGGTCTTGGCAAGCCCGTCCAGGAGGCTTACGTTCGTCCCTCTACGACCTTCGTCTACGGGCGTAGAGGCTCTGACGTCCTGTCGAAGGAGCAGCTCATGGCCAACGTCGTACGTGCCGCACTGGTCCAGGCCACCTGGACCGGCGACACCGAGTCCATGGTGGCGAAACACGAGGAGCACGCCCGCGAGGCGGCCCGCCGGGGCGCGAAGATCATCGGGTTCCAGGAGGTCTTCAACGCTCCCTACTTCTGCCAGGTCCAGGAGCCGGAGCACTACCGCTGGGCCGAGCCGGTCCCCGACGGGCCGACCGTGCGCCGCATGCAGGAGCTGGCCCGCGAGACGGGCATGGTGGTCGTCGTCCCGGTCTTCGAGGTGGAACAGTCCGGTTTCTACTACAACACCGCCGCCGTGATCGACGCGGACGGCTCCTACCTCGGCAAGTACCGCAAGCACCACATCCCGCAGGTGAAGGGCTTCTGGGAGAAGTACTACTTCCGGCCGGGCAACGCCGGCTGGCCCGTCTTCGACACCGCTGTCGGCCGGGTCGGCGTCTACATCTGCTACGACCGCCACTTCCCCGAGGGGTGGCGGCAACTCGGCCTCCAGGGCGCGCAGTTGGTCTACAACCCGTCCGCCACCCACCGTGGTCTGTCCGCCCACCTGTGGCAGCTGGAGCAGCCGGCGGCCGCCGTCGCCAACGAGTACTTCGTCGCCGCGATCAACCGCGTCGGCGTCGAGGAGTACGGCGACAACGACTTCTACGGGACCTCGTACTTCGTCGACCCGCGCGGCAAGTTCGTCGGCGACGTCGCGAGCGACAAGGACGAGGAACTCGTCGTCCGCGACCTCGACTTCGACCTCGTCGAGGAGGTTCGCCGGCAGTGGGCCTTCTACCGGGACCGCCGCCCCGACGCCTACGACGGGCTGGTGCAGCCGTGAGCGAACTCCACGACCGCCACCGCGTCGTCCTGCCCGACTGGCTGGCCCTCTACTACGAGGACCCCTTGGAGATCACCCACGGGGAGGGCCGGCACGTCTGGGACGCCGAGGGGAACAAGTACCTCGACTTCTTCGGCGGCATCCTCACCACGATGACCGCGCACGCGCTGCCCGAGGTCACCAAGGCGGTCAGCGAGCAGGCCGGGCGCATCGTCCACTCCTCCACGCTCTACCTCAACCGGCCCATGGTCGAGCTGGCCGAGCGGATCGCGCACGTCAGCGGCATCCCCGACGCCCGCGTCTTCTTCACCACCTCCGGCACCGAGGCCAACGACACGGCGCTGCTGCTCGCCACGGCCTTCCGGCGCAGCAACACCGTCCTGGCCATGCGCAACAGCTACCACGGGCGTTCCTTCAGCGCGGTCGGCATCACCGGCAACCGCGGCTGGTCGCCGACCTCGCTCTCCCCGCTCCAGACGCTGTACGTGCACGGCGGGGTGCGCGGCCGCGGCCCGTTCGCGCACCTCGACGACGCGGCGTTCATCGACGCCTGCGTCGCGGACCTGAAGGACCTGCTGGGGCACACCCGCGCGCCCGCGGCCCTGATCGCCGAGCCCGTCCAGGGGGTCGGCGGCTTCACGTCGCCGCCCGACGGCCTGTACGCGGCCTTCCGCGAGGTGCTGGACGCGCACGGCGTCCTGTGGATCGCCGACGAGGTGCAGACCGGCTGGGGCCGCACCGGCGACCACTTCTGGGGCTGGCAGGCGCACGCCCGCAACGGTCCGCCGGACATCGTCACCTTCGCCAAGGGCATCGGCAACGGCATGTCCGTCGGCGGGGTCGTCGCCCGCTCCGAGATCATGAACTGCCTGGACGCCAACAGCATCTCCACCTTCGGCGGCACCCAGGTCACCATGGCCGCCGCCCTAGCCAACCTCTCCTACCTGCTGGAACACGACCTCCAGGGCAACGCGCGCCGGGTCGGCGGCCTGCTCATCGAGCGGCTGAGGGCCGTCGCCGCCCAGGACCCGGGCGTGCGGGAGGTGCGCGGGCGCGGGCTGATGATCGGCGTCGAGCTGACCCGTCCCGGCACCGGCCTGGCCGACCCCGACCGCGCGTCCGCCGTGCTGGAGGCCGCACGCGCCGGGGGCCTGCTGATCGGCAAGGGCGGCGGCCACGACACGAGCGCGCTGCGCATCGCCCCGCCGCTGTCCCTGACCGTGGCGGAGGCCGAGGAGGGCGCCGCCGTCCTCGAAGGCGCGCTGAGGAGCACGCAGTAACGCAAGGCCTGAGCCGAGGGAACACACGCCATGACCATCGCCCTGGATCCCTGGGGTCCCGTGGAGCCGCTGGAGCCCGCACTGTCGGTCCGTCAGGTCCTGGCCCTGGAAAGGGTGCTGGCGGGGGAGCCCGAGGTGGTGGCCGGCGCGTCCCAGCTCGACCGGCCCGTGCGCTGGGTGCACGTCGCCGAGGCGGCCGACGTCGGCGTGATGCTCAGCGGCGGGGAGATGGTCCTGACCACCGGGGTGCTGCTCGCCGGCGACGAGACCGCGCAGACCGAGTACGTCCGCTCCCTGCACCGCGCGGAGGCCGCGGCCGTCGTGCTGGGCCTCGGCCGGGCCTTCCCCACCGTGCCGGACGTGATGCGGCGCGCCGCCGAGCGGTGCGGACTGCCGATGGTGGTCCTGCACCGCCCGTCCCCCTTCGCCGAGCTGACCGAGGAGGTCCAGTCCCGGCTGGTGCGGCGCAAGTTCGCCGCCGTCAGCCTGTCGGAGGCCGTGCGGACCGCGCTGACGGCACTGATCACCGCGGGCGCCCCGCTGCAACGGCTGCTCGACGAGATCGCCCAGCACGCCGCCTGCCCCGTCGTCGTCACCAACCTCGCCCACCGGGTGCTGGCCACGGCGGGGGAGCGCTCGGCGGTCGACGACGTGCTGCGCGACTGGGAGCGCATCGCCCGCCAGGCCGGAGGCAGCGAGGGCGACGGCTGGATCCGCGCCGAACTGGGCGGACGCGGCGAGCGGTGGGGGCAGATCATGCTCTGCGGCCACCGCGGCGACACCGCGGGCGGACGGCTGCTCGCGGACCGGGCGGCCGAGGCCCTCGTCCTGCACCGCATGCTCGGCGGGGCCGCCGCCCACTCGTGGGAGGAGCAGTCCGCGCAGAGCCTGCTCACCGACCTGGTCTCCGGCGTCGTGCCGGCCCGCCATCTGCTGCCCCGGGCCCGGGCGGCCGGCCTGCCCGTCAACCGGCGGACCTTCGTGCCGCTCGTCGTGCGCGACCGCGGCCCGGCCCGCATCGAACGCACGCTGCGGCTGCTGGGCCTGCCCGGGCTGGTCGCCGAACTCGCCGACGGAGCCACCGCCGTCCTGCTCAGCCTCGCCCGCGACCAGGACGCCGAGGCGCTGGCCGTCCGCTTCGCGGCCCGGCTGCGCACCGGGCCGGGGCAGCCCCGCACCGTCGTCGCCGCGGCCGGCCCGCGCACCGCGTGGGACGAGGTGCCGGCCGGGCTGCGCGAGGCCCAGCACGTCGCCGACGCCGTGGCCGACTCCTCGGCCGCGCTCGACCTCCCGGCCGTCGTCCGGCTCAGGGACGTCCATCTGCGGGGCCTGGTGCGGCTGTTGCGGGACGACCCGCATGTGCAGTCGTTCGCCGAGCGCGAGCTGGACGGGCTGCTGTGCGCGGCCGGCGACGACCTGCTCGCCGTCCTGCGGACCTATCTGGCCACCGGCCGCAACAAGTCCCGCACCGCACAGCTCCACCATGTGTCGCGGCCCGCCCTGTACCGCCGGCTGGAGGCCATAGAGGGCCGGCTCGGCGTGGACCTCGACGACTTCGAACAGGCAGCCTCGGTGCACATCGCGCTCCTCGCGCACGACGCGCAGCACAGCTGACCCTCGCCCGGGGAAACGACCCGGAAACATGGAACGACCTGGGAAAACGGTGGTGATGCATGGGGCGTCGAAGACGTGACACGGTGGCACGCCGGACGCCCTCAGGCGTGACAGCGTGCAACTCAAAGCGGACCGGCTCGCTTCCTAGGCTCCTCGTACACCGAGCGACCGGAGGTCCCGATGAGCCAAGTGATCCGTGCCGCCGTCTTCCAGACGGCCTGGACCGGCGACAAGGAATCGATGATCCAGGTCCACGAGCAGGCGGTCCGCGACGCGGCCGCGCAGGGCGCTCGCATCCTGTGCTTCCAGGAGCTGTTCTACGGGCCGTACTTCTGCCAGGTCCAGGACCCGCAGTTCTACGAGTACGCCGAGCGGATCCCGGACGGTCCGATCGTCCGCCGGTTCCAGGCGCTCGCCGAGGAGCACGGCATCGTCCTGGTGCTGCCGATGTACGAGGAGGAGCAGCCGGGCGTCCTCTACAACACCGCCGCCGTGATCGACGCGGACGGCTCCTACCTGGGCAAGTACCGCAAGCACCACATCCCGCAGGTGAAGGGCTTCTGGGAGAAGTTCTACTTCCGGCCCGGGAACGCGGGCTGGCCGGTCTTCGAGACGGCCGTCGGCAAGGTCGGCGTCTACATCTGCTACGACCGCCACTTCCCCGAGGGCTGGCGGGCGCTGGGGCTGGAGGGCGCGGAGATCGTCTTCAACCCGTCGGCGACCTCGCGCGGCCTGTCCGCCTACCTGTGGCAGCTGGAGCAGCCGGCGGCCGCGGTCGCCAACGAGTACTTCGTCGGCGCGATCAACCGGGTCGGCGTCGAGGAGCTCGGCGACAACGACTTCTACGGGACCTCGTACTTCGTGGACCCGGAGGCCCAGTTCGTCGGGGAGGTGGCGAGCGACAAGGAGAGCGAACTCGTCGTCCGGGACCTGGACATGGCCAAGCTGCGCGAGGTGCGCGACCGCTGGCAGTTCTACCGGGACCGCCGCCCCGACGCCTACCCCCCGCTGACCGCGCCGTAACCGGCCGCAGCCGCCGCCGGTCCGATGCGCGGGGACCGGACCGGCGGCGCCCTCCAGGCACGACACCAGTGTTGAACACGGCAGGAGAGGGAGTATGAGCAGCCGTACCGTCATCCGGGGTGGTCTCGTCATCACCGCGTCCGACGAGATCCACGCCGACGTCCTGATCGAGGACGGCCGGATCGCCGCCCTCGCCGCCTCCGGCACCCCGGCCGCCGCGGCCTGGACCGCCGAGCGGGTCGTCGACGCCACCGGGAAGTACGTCATCCCGGGCGGGGTCGACGTCCACACCCACATGGAGCTGCCCTTCGGCGGCACCTTCGCCTCCGACACCTTCGAGACCGGCACCCGGGCGGCCGCCTGGGGCGGCACGACGACCATCGTGGACTTCGCGGTGCAGAGCGTCGGGCGCGGCCTGCGCGAGGGCCTCGACGCCTGGCACGCCAAGGCGGAGGGCAACTGCGCGATCGACTACGGCTTCCACATGATCGTCTCCGACGTGAACCAGGACACGCTCAAGGAGATGGACCTGCTGGTGCAGGAAGGCGTCACCTCCTTCAAGCAGTTCATGGCCTACCCCGGCGTCTTCTACAGCGACGACGGCCAGATCCTGCGCGCCATGCAGCGCTCCGCCGAGAACGGCGGGCTGATCATGATGCACGCGGAGAACGGCATCGCCATCGACGTCCTCGTCGAGCAGGCACTGGCCCGCGGCGAGACCGACCCGAGGTACCACGGCGAGGTCCGCAAGGCCCTCCTGGAGGCCGAGGCCACCCACCGCGCCATCAGGCTCGCGCAGGTCGCAGGGGCCCCGCTGTACGTGGTGCACGTGTCGGCGACGGAGGCCGTCGCGGAACTGGCGCGGGCCCGCGACGAAGGGCTGCCCGTCTTCGGCGAGACCTGTCCGCAGTACCTGTTCCTGTCCACGGACAACCTCGCCGAGCCCGGCTTCGAGGGCTCCAAGTACGTGTGCTCCACACCCCTGCGCCCCAGGGAACACCAGGCCGCACTGTGGCGGGGCCTGCGCACCAACGACCTCCAGGTCGTCTCCACCGACCACTGCCCCTTCTGCTTCGTGGGCCAGAAGGAACTCGGCCGTGGCGACTTCTCGAAGATCCCCAACGGCCTGCCGGGCGTCGAGAACCGTATGGACCTGCTCCACCAGGCCGTCGTCGACGGGCACATCAGCCGCCGCCGCTGGATCGAGATCGCCTGCGCCACCCCGGCCCGCATGTTCGGCATGTACCCCAAGAAGGGCACCCTCGCCCCGGGCGCCGACGCCGACGTCGTCATCTACGACCCGCACGCCGAACAGGTCGTCTCGGCCGAGACCCACCACATGAACGTCGACTACTCGGCGTACGAGGGCAAACGGCTCACCGGCCGCGTCGAGACGGTCCTCTCGCGCGGCGAACTCGTCATCACCGAGCGGGAGTACACCGGACGCGCCGGTCACGGCGTCTACACCCCGCGCTCCACCTGCCAGTACCTCGACTAGGAGCAGCGCACATGGACTTCGGACTCGTCCTGCAGACCGACCCGCCGGCCTCACGCGTCGTCGAGCTGATGCAGCGCGCCGAGCACAACGGCTTCACGTACGGCTGGACGTTCGACTCCGCCGTGCTCTGGCAGGAGCCGTTCGTGATCTACAGCCAGATCCTGGCCAACACGAGCAGGCTGACGGTCGGCCCGATGGTGACGAACCCCGGCACCCGCACCTGGGAGGTCACCGCCTCCACCTTCGCCACCCTCAACGACATGTTCGGCAACCGCACGGTGTGCGGCATCGGCCGCGGCGACTCCGCGATGCGCGTCGCGGGCCGCGCCCCGAACACCCTGGCCCGGATCAGCGAGGCCATGAAGGTCATCCGGGCGCTCGGCTCGGGCGGGGAGGCCGACCTCGGCGGCACGGTCGTCCGGTTCCCCTGGATCAAGGAGGACGCGCGTCTCCCCGTGTGGATGGCCGCGTACGGCCCCAAGGCGCTGAAGATGACCGGCGAGGAGGCCGACGGCTTCATCCTCCAGCTCGCCGACCTCTACCTCACCGAGTACATGGTGAAGGCCGTCAAGGACGCCGCCGTCGCCGCCGGACGCGACCCGTCCGAGGTGAAGATCTGCGTCGCCGCCCCGGCGTACGTCACCGAGGACGACTCGCCCGGGGCACTCGCCCACGCGCGGGAGCAGTGCCGCTGGTTCGGCGGCATGGTCGGCAACCACGTCGCCGACCTCGTGTCCAAGTACGGCGCGCACTCCGCCGCCGTCCCCGACGAACTCACCGACTACATCAAGTCACGCGAGGGGTACGACTACTCGCACCACGGGCGGGCCGACAACCCCGACACCGCGTTCGTGCCCGACGAGATCGTCGACCGGTTCTGCGTCATCGGACCGGTCGCCAAGCACATCGAGAAGCTGACGGCGCTGCGCGACCTGGGCGTCGACCAGTTCGCCCTCTACGACATGCACGACGCCCAGGAGGCCACCATCGACGCCTACGGCGCGACCGTCATCCCCGCCGTCAGCGGCTGACCCGGCCCGTCCCCAGGGGCCCGCCCACTCGTCCTCAGGAGCAACTCCCCAACCCCCCACTCCTGTTCTTCCCTCCTCCACCTCCCCGGAGGAGGGGACCCGGAGACCCCGCACGGCCTTTCCGGATCCGCCCCTCGTTTGATTGGCCTGCTCATGACCGACACCGCTCCCACGGCCATACCCTTGGCCGGCCAAGTCACCCGTCCCGACGGACGCGTGGAGCTCGCCCCGGGCTCACCGCCGCCCAGCGGCCCCTACGCCAACGAGGACCTGCTCCCGGTCCCCGTGGAGAAGCGCACCTGGACCACGTACAACTTCTCCGCGCTGTGGGTCGGCATGGCCCACAACACGGCGTCGTGGACACTGGCCTCCGGTCTGATCGCCGTCGGCATGGACTGGAAGCAGGCGGTGTTCACCATCGGCCTGGCCAACCTCATCGTGCTCGTCCCGATGCTGCTCACCGGGCACGCGGGGCCGAAGTACGGCATCCCCTTCCCGGTCTTCGCCCGCGCCTCCTTCGGCGTGCGCGGCGCCAACCTGCCGGCCGTCGTACGCGCCTTGGTGGCGTGCGGCTGGTTCGGCATCCAGACCTGGATCGGCGGCGAGGCGATCTTCTTCCTCGCCGGGAAGCTGATCGGCAACGGCTGGTCCGACGCCGGGACGGTCGGCGGCCACCCGTGGACCATGTGGCTGTCGTTCGCGATCTTCTGGGCGATCCAGGTCGCGATCATCTACCGGGGCATGGAGACCATCCGCCGCTTCGAGAACTGGGCCGCGCCCTTCGTCCTCGTCGGCGCGCTCGTGATGCTGGTCTGGATGAGCGACAAAGCGGGCGGGTTCGGCCCGCTGCTGGACCAGCCCTCCGAGCTGGGCTGGGGCGGCGACTTCTGGAAGCTGTTCTGGCCGTCGCTGATGGGCATGATCGGCTTCTGGTCGACGCTGTCGCTGAACATCCCCGACTTCACCCGCTACGGCCGGTCGCAGAAGGCGCAGACCTGGGGGCAGGCGCTCGGCCTTCCCACGACGATGACGCTGTTCGCGCTGCTGTCGGTGCTGGTCACCTCCGGCTCGCAGGCCGTGTACGGCAAGGCCGTCTGGGACCCGGTGCAGCTCGCCGCCAAGACGGACAACGTCTTCGGGCTGCTGTTCGCGCTGGTGACGGTGCTGGTGGCGACCCTGTCGGTGAACGTCGCCGCCAACCTCGTCTCGCCCGCCTTCGACTTCTCCAACATCGCGCCCCGCAGGATCAGTTTCCGCACCGGCGCCCTGGCGACCTGCGTCCTGGGCGTGCTGATCTTCCCGTGGAAGCTGTACTCCGACCCGCAGGGCTACATCTTCACCTGGCTCGGCCTGGTGGGCGGTCTGCTCGGCACGGTCGCCGGCATCCTCATCGCCGACTACTGGATCCTGCGCCGCGGCAAGCTCGACCTGGCCGACCTGTACCGCGCGGGCGGCCGCTACTGGTACGAGGCCGGCTGGAACTGGCGGGCCGTGGTCGCCTTCGTCACCGGCGGCGTCCTCGCCGTCGGCGGCGCCAGCCTCAAGCCGCTGATCGACGGCCGGCCCGTCCCGGCGCTGGAACCCCTCGCCGACTACGGCTGGGCGGTCGGCCTGGGCACCTCCACCGTCGTCTACCTGGCCCTGATGCTGCTGCGCGGCCGCCGGGAGGAGGCCGCCGCCTGACCCGCGGGACGGCCCGCGCACGGAGAACGGCCGGAGGAGCGAGCACGCTCCTCCGGCCGTCGCCGCACGCGCGGCGGGCGGGGTTTCAGGCCTTCGGCCCGTTCTGAAGGGCGGCCGCCGCTTCCTTCGCCGCCCTGATCGCGCCCTTGTTGATCTCGTCGGTGGAGGGCGCCTTCTTCGACTCGAAGTCGCTGCCGTTGTAGTTGACGACGACCAGCGCGTTGGCCACCTGGGCGATGACGACGCCCTCCCGGGTCTGCTGCTTGTCCTCCGTCGTCAGATTGACCACGGAGTAGGCCGCGTTCCCGAGCCCCGGCACGGCCCCGCCGCCGCTCTTCTCCTCGACGCGCTCCTTGTACGACCTCTGCGCCTCCTCGTCCGAGTCCGTGATCTCGAAGGAGATGTCCAGCCAGCGGTAGTCGTACCCCTTGAGCGCGTTCCACGAGCAGGTGCGGCGCAGGCCGGCGTCCGTGGACGGGATCTCCTTGCCGGCCGGCTTGACGCCCGGCACCAGCGTGGTGATCGTCTTCGCCGCCAGACTCGTGCAGGGGGCGGGCGCGGTCCCGTACGTCTTGGACACGGCCGTCGTGGCCGGTTCGGACGCCTTCTCGGACTGGGTCTTCTGCGTGTCCTTGGCCGCGGTGTCCTGTGTGGCGGTGAGCGGTCCGGACGTCAGCGCCCAGCCCGCGCAGGCGAGCACGGCCACGGGGGACAGGCGCGCGGTGAGGGCGAGCGGCAGTGGGAGAGAGCGCACGGCGCACTTTCGTGGGGGACGGTGCGGACGGGGTCCGCAGTGCGGACGGTGGACGCCAGTGTCACACGACTCCCTGTGGGGCGGAAGCGAAAACTCGCTGCGTGCACGGGCGGTGACGAAGGGCGCGCCAGTTCCCCGGCATTGACGGTCCATCGGTATCAAATACGGCAAAACAGCAAGAAGTGGTGCTTTCGTGCTCAGGCATACTGTGACGGGTTTCCGACGACGCGCCACGGCGAGACGGTGACGCGGCACCGACGACGCACCACGGGGAGACGGCGAGCAATGCGGTTCACCACCCGGCCCACGCTCCAGGGAACCTTCGGCATGGTCTCCGCCACCCACTGGCTGGCCGCGCAGTCGGCGATGGCGGTCCTGGAGGACGACGGCAACGCCTCCGACGCGGCCGTCGCGGCGGCCTTCGTCCTGCACGTCGTCGAACCGCACCTCAACGGGCCCGCCGGCGAGGTGCCGATCCTCCTCGCCCCGGCCGGCGGCGAGGTGCGGGTGCTGTGCGGGCAGGGCGTGGCGCCGGCCGGCGCGACCGTCGCGCACTACCGGGGACTGGGTCTCGACCTCGTGCCCGGCACGGGACCCCTCGCCGCCGCGGTGCCCGGCGCCTTCGACGCCTGGATGCTCCTGCTGCGCGACCACGGCACCAAGTCCCTCGGCGACGTGCTGAAGTACGCCATCGGCTACGCCGAGCACGGGCACCCGCCCGTGGACAACGTCGGCGCGACCGTCGAGACCGTGCGGCACCTCTTCGAGACGGAGTGGACCTCGTCGGCACAGGTCTATCTGCCGGGCGGAAGGCCGCCGCGGCCAGGGGAGCTGCTGCGCAACCCCGCCCTCGCCGCCACCTGGAAGCGGCTGCTCGCCCAGACCGCCGGCGCGGGCGGGCGGGAGGCGCGGATCGACGCCGCCCGGGAGGTGTGGCGGACCGGATTCGTCGCCGAGGCGCTCGTCCGGCAGGCCGCCCGGCCCACCCTGGACACCAGCGGTGAACGCCACACCGGCACCCTCACGGCCGCCGACCTCGCGGACTGGTCCGCGACGTACGAGGCGCCGACGACCTACGACTGGAACGGCTGGACTGTCTGCAAGCCGGGTCCCTGGAGCCAGGGACCGGTCCTGCTCCAGCAACTCGCCCTGCTGGCGCCCGAGTTGCCGGCCCGTGGTTCCGCCGACTACGTCCACCTCCTGATCGAGGGCTGCAAACTCGCCATGGCCGACCGCGAGGCCTGGTACGGCGACGCGGCCGAGGTCCCGCTCGCCGACCTGCTCGACGCCGACTACAACGCCCGCCGGCGGCGGCTGATCGGCGACCGGGCGTCGTACGAGCTGCGGCCCGGCAGCCCCGGCGGACGCGCGCCCCGGCTCAGCGCGCACGCGCACGTGGTGGCCGCGGACGATCCCGGCTTCAGCCCCATGGGCGCCGGCGAGCCGACGGTCGCCAAGGCCCCCACGTCCCCCGTGCCGGGCGAACCGCAGGTCACCGTCTCCGGAGAGACCCGCGGGGACACCTGCCACCTGGACGTCGCCGACCGCTGGGGCAACATGGTCGCCGCCACGCCCAGCGGCGGCTGGCTCCAGTCCAACCCGGTCGTGCCCGAGCTGGGCTTCCCGCTCGGGACCCGGTTGCAGATGACCTGGCTGGAGGAGGGGCTGCCGAACTCGCTGACGCCCGGCCGCCGCCCGCGCACCACCCTCACTCCCTCGCTCGCCCTGCGCGACGGGACGCCCGTACTGGCCTTCGGCACCCCCGGCGGAGACCAGCAGGACCAGTGGCAGCTGCACTTCCTGCTCGCCGTCGCGCTCCGCCCTTCAGTCCGGGGCGGCCTCGACCTCCAGGGCGCGATCGACGCCCCGAACTGGCACAACGACGCCTTCCCCGGCTCGTTCTACCCGCGCGGGATGCGGCCGGGCAGCGTCACGGTGGAGTCCCGCATGCCCGCGGAGGTGGTCCGGGAGCTGCGGCGGCGCGGTCATGACGTCGCCCTCGGCGACCCCTGGTCCGAGGGCCGGCTGTGCGCGGTCGCCCGCGACCCGGCGTCCGGCGTGCTGTCGGCGGCCGCCAACCCGCGCGGGATGCAGGGATACGCGGTCGGCCGCTGACCGCGCGCGCCGCTCACGCCCCCGCTCTTCATCCCGATTCCACCTGGGATGCACCGGGCGGGCGGGGATTGTCAGTGGGGCGTGCTCTCATGGAGGCATGATCGAAGACAAGGAAACCATCGACGAGTTTCTCGCCCGCCACCACGCCGACGTGGAGGAGGCGGTCCGCGCGGCCGCCGCGGCCGAGATCATGCCCCGCTTCCGGCAGCTCGCGGAGCACGAGATCGACCAGAAGGCCGGCCCGCACGACCTGGTGACGGACGCCGACCGCAACGCCGAACTGTTCCTCACCTCGGCCCTCGGCGCCCTGCTGCCCGGATCGGTCGTCGTCGGCGAGGAAGCCGTGCACGCCGACCCGGCCACGTACCGGGCGATACAGGGCGACACGCCTGTCTGGATCGTCGACCCCGTCGACGGGACCCGTCAGTTCGTGCACGGCGACGACGGCTTCTGCACCCTGGTCGCCCTCGTCCGGCACGGAGTGCTGCTCGCCTCCTGGACCTACGCCCCGGCTCGCGACCAACTGGCCACGGCGGTACGCGGCGGCGGCGCCTTCCTCGACGGCGAGCGGCTGTTCGCCGGACCGCCCGAGCCCGGCCGCGCCCTGAGGGTGGCCACCTCGCACCCCCTGTACACGACCGACGAGCAAAAGCGCGCCCTGCTGCCGCTGTGGAGCGACGGCGTGGCCCCGCGCCCCTGCGGTTCGGCCGGGCTGGAGTACCTCGCCGTCGCCCGGGGCGAGGTGGACGCCACCGCGTTCTCCTGGGAGGCGGCCTGGGACCACGCTGCCGGACTGCTGCTGGTCGAGGAGGCGGGCGGCGCCCATCTCACCCTCGGCGGCGAGCCGTTCCGCATCACCGGCGGCAACTCCCTGCCCTTCACCGCGGCCCGGGACGAGGCGACGGCCCGACGCGTGATGCGGCTCCTCTCGGACACCGAGTCCCTCCGCGAGGCTTCCTGAGCGGGGGCCGCCGTCAGCCCTGCCGGGCGGGGCCGTCCGCCGCGCCGGGGGCACCGGCCCCGGCGGGGGCCAGGGCTTGCGCGAGGCCGTGATCCCTGGGGGGACGGACCGCAGTGACCGCTCACCGGCAGTGGGGGGTCACCGGCGATGCGGCCCGTCCGCCCGGCGCCGGCTCATGGGTGAGGGCGGCTCGCGTCCCCGGGGCGGTCCGCGTCCGAGGGCGGTTCACGCCTCGGGCCGGCTCGTTCCTCGGGGACGGTCTGTGCCGGGCAGGCGGAGGGCGCCCGCGCCGGCCCGGTCCGGTCCGGTCCCTCAGGTCCCTCCCGCCGGTCTCGCGACTCCGGCCTGTTCGGCTCCTCCCCGGCCGGTTCGGCCACCGCGCCGCCGGTGTCGTCGTACCCCCGGCATATCCTGAGCGCGGGGGCCGCCGGTCGACGGGGGTCACCGGCTGACGAAGGGGTCGAAGTGCCGTCGATGCTCGATGCGGTCGTGGTGGGAGCGGGGCCCAACGGGCTGACCGCAGCGGTGGAGCTGGCCAGACGCGGCTTCTCCGTGGCGCTGTTCGAGGCGCGGGACGCCGTGGGCGGGGGAGCCCGCACGGAGGAGCTCACCCTGCCCGGATTCCGGCACGACCCGTGCTCCGCGGCACACCCCCTGGCCGTGAACTCGCCCGCCTTCCGCGCCATGCCCCTGGAACGCTACGGGCTGGAGTGGCTGCACGCCGAACTGCCCATGGCCCACCCCTTCCTGGACGGCAGCGCCGCGGTGCTGTCGAGGTCGGTCGCCGAGACGGCCGCCTCCTTCGGTCCGCGCGACGCGGGCGCCTACCGCCGCCTCGTCGAGCCCTTCCTGCCCAAGTGGGACACCCTGGTGCGCGACTTCATGTCGCTGCCGCTGACCGCGCTGCCGCGTGACCCGGTCACCCTGGCCCGCTTCGGCCTGGCCGGTCTGCCCCCGTCCAGCTGGCTCGTGCGGCGCTTCGCCGACGAGCCGGCCAGGACCCTCTTCGCCGGACTCGTCGCTCATGTCATGGCCCCGCTGACCGGGCTCGCCACCGGCGCCGTCGGCCTGGTCTTCGCCCTCGCCGCGCACGCACGCGGCTGGCCGGTGGCCCGCGGCGGCTCCCAGTCCCTCTCCGACGCGCTCGCGGCCTACTTCGAGGACCTCGGCGGCAGCGTCCACACCGACTACGAGGTCAAGCGCCTGGACGACCTGCCGCCGGCCCGCGCCTACGTCTTCGACACCTCGCCCACCGCCCTCGCCCGCATCGCGGGCTTCGGCAACCACTACGAGCGGTACACGTACGGACCCGGCGTCTTCAAGATCGACTATGCGCTCGACGGGCCGGTCCCGTGGACGGCCGAGGCGGCCCGGAGCGCCGGCACCGTGCAGATCGGCGCGGACAGCGCGGAGATCGGCGCCGCCCTGCGGGCCGTCTCACGCGAGGGCCGGGCGCCCGACCGGCCCTTCATGATCACGGTGCAGCCCGGCGTCGTCGACCCCACCCGCGCGCCGGCCGGCAAACACGTCTTCTGGGCGTACGGCCATGTGCCCAACGGCTGGACCGGCGACCTCACCGACGTCATGGAACGCCAACTGGAGCGTTTCGCGCCGGGGTTCCGCGACCGGGTCCTCGCCCGTGCCACGGCCGGCCCCGCCGAACTCGCCGCCCGCAACGCCAACTACGTCGGCGGGGACATCGCCACCGGCGCGGTCTCCGGGCTCCAGGCCCTGCTGCGCCCCCGGCTGACCGCGTTCCCCTACGCGACTCCGCATCCGGCCGTGTTCATCTGCTCGTCGGCCACCCCGCCCGGACCGGGCGTGCACGGCATGTCGGGCCACAACGCGGCGAAGGCCGTGTGGCGCAGGCTGCGGCGGCCATGACGGCGGGCATGACCTCGGCCATGACGGCGGGCGGCGGCTCCGGTGGGGTATACACACGGTCATGACCACGATCACCCTGGTCCGGGGCGACATCACCCGCCAGTCCGTCGACGCCATCGTCAACGCGGCCAACTCCTCGCTGCTCGGCGGCGGTGGCGTCGACGGCGCGATCCACCGCCGGGGCGGCCCCGAGATCCTCGCCGACTGCCGCCGTCTGCGCGCCTCCTCGTACGGCAGGGGGCTCGCCACCGGCCGGGCGGTCGCCACGACCGCCGGAAATCTGGACGCGCGCTGGGTGATCCACACGGTGGGCCCGGTGTACAGCGCCACCGAGGACCGGTCGCACCTGCTGGCCTCGTGCTACCGCGAGTCGCTGCGGGTCGCGGACGAGAAGGGCGCACGGACCGTCGCCTTCCCGGCCGTCTCGACGGGCGTCTACCGCTGGCCGATGGACGACGCGGCCCGGATCGCCGTGGAGACGGTCCGGGCCGCGCGGACGGACGTCGAGGAGGTCAGGTTCGTCCTCTTCGACGAGCCGGCCTACGAGGCCTTCGCCCGGCAGGCCGGCTGACGCCGGGGGTCAGCCCTCGATGCGGTGGGTCGTCCAGAACGACGTCAGGTCGGTGGTCGTGGCGGCCTGGGCGGCGGCCTTGAACTCGGCCGTGGTCGAGACGCCGTACCAGTGCGAGGTGGCGTAGTCCTTCAGCAGCCGGGCCATCGCCGTGTCGCCGACGAGCCGCCGCAGGTCGTGCAGCGCGCACTTGCCGTAGCCGTAGACGACCGTCGAGTACCGGGAGGAGTGGGCGTCCCAGTAGGCCATGGAGTTGGTGATCTTCTCCGCCGACGAGGCCCACGAGACGCCGCTCCAGCAGCCGCTGCCCGTCTTGCCCTGCGCCAGGTCGGTGGCGTAGTCGGTGAAGGACTCGTCCAGCCAGGGGCTGTCGTACTCGTCGTCGCCGACGATCCCGTACCACCACTGGTGGGCGATCTCGTGGGTCAGCGCCGTGGTGCTGACGAGGTCCAGGACGAACCCCGGGTACTCCATGCCGCCGAACCAGTAGTTGTTGTCGATGACGGCGTCCAGCTCACCGTACGGATACGCGCCGAAGCGGGCCGCGTGGGCGTCCACGGCCGACTTGGCGGTGGTGAGCATCGACTGGGCGCTCGCCGAACTGATGCCGGAGACGGAGTAGACGTTGACCGCCGTGCCCGCGGCCGAGGTTCCGGAGATCTTGCTGAACGGTCCGGCCGCCCACGCGAAGTCGCGCACCTGGGAGGCGGTCGCCGTGGTGACGGTGCGTCCGCTGGAGCCGGGCGTGTCGACCGAGGTCCCGGTGGCCGGCACCAGCAGGCTCGTCGGGTGGTCGAGGGTGACCTTGAAGTCGGCGGCCAGTGAGTAGAAGGACTCGCCGTTGTTCGTGTACGGGTCCAGGTGCCAGCCCGCCCCGTCCCTGACCGCCAGTACGGGCAGCGCGTTGCCGATGAAGCTGAACGCCCCGTCGTGGCCGAACCGGTCGGCGCCGCTGGGCACCGTGATGCCCAGGTCGAAGCCGATCGTGGCGCTCTGCCCCTGGGCGAGGGGGGAGGCGAGGGTGATCTGGAGGGCCGTGCAGCCCACCGAGAGGGCACCCGCGGTCCCGCCGGTGACGGCGGAGACCGTGACCGGCATCGCCGAGCAGGTGCCGTGGTAGTTGTCCCACAGCCGCAGGTACACCTCGGTCAGCGGGGAGGCGGAGGCGTTGGTGAAGGTCGCGCTCTCGTGGCCCGTCCAGACGGTGCCGGCGGCGTCGGAGGCCAGGCTGACGGTGTAGGACGGCGCGGCCGGGGTGCGGGTGGAGTCGGCGGGCGGCACGGTGTCGCCGGAGGTGTCGAGCGCGATGTCGTCGAGGACGAAGCTCGACCGGAGGCTGGAGTCCTCGGTGCCGGTGAAGGCGAGCGTGACGGTACGGCCCGCGAAGGCCGACACGTCGAACGACTTGAGCAGGTAGCCCGTGTTCTTGTCGAGGTTCGAGTAGGTGGCCAGCGTGGTCGTGCCGATCTTGGCCGTCAGCTTGTCGTACGCGGTGGACGACGTCGTCTCGGCGGTGTCGATGTGCAGCCAGAAGGTGAGGGTGGCGGCCGCGCACCCGGAGGGGATCGTGACGCTCTGGGAGAGCGTGTCGGTGTGGGCGCTGCCGACCCCGCCCAGCCAGGCGAAGGCGGCGCCGCCGTGGGCGCTCTCGCCGGTACGGCTCGTGATCACACGGGTGGCGGACTGCGTCCACGGCGGGACGCCGCTCTCGAAGCCTCCGTTGGCGACGACCTGGGCGGGCGTGCAGGCGTCCGCGGCCGCGGCCGGTGCGGTGTCCGCGGGCGCGGCGGCGGGCACGGCGGCGGCCCGTGCGGTCGAAGCGGCAGCGGACGCGGCTGTCGCGGGAGTGGCGGGGAGCGACAGGGCGGCCAGCGCGGCGAGGAGTGCGCTCGCGGCGAGGGCCTTGCGGGGCGTGGGTCTCACACGTGGCTCCTTTGCGGCGGCCGGGTCTCCGGCCTGCTCGGTTGCTGTCCCTCACGGTGTGGGTGTGCCGGAGGGCGGTGCGCGACGGCTGCCGGAAGCGTGACAGATTTGACGCGACCATGCCATAAGGGGTCGGCAAAGGGTCGTCCCGACTCACGGACCCGCCGCGTCCGCCCCCCTCGGGACGGACGGGCGGCGCTCACAACCGGCCGGCGCGCGCTGTGCGCCGGGCTTAACCCCCGGCCGCCGGTCCGGGAGACACCTGCGTAATGCACGGTTCGTACCGTCACAGAGGCTTGCAGAGGCTCTCACCAGGCTGATCGTCAGACAGAAAGGGGCGCCCGTGGCCGCGCCGGACCCGCGGACCGACAGCGCGACCGAGACGAGCGTGCGCACGGTCTGCTCGTACTGCGGTGTCGGCTGCGGCATGGTCCTCGACATCGGCTCCGGGCCGGACGGCCGTCGCACCGTGCTCAAGGCGTCCGGCGACAAACGGCATCCGGCGAACCTCGGCCGGCTGTGCACCAAGGGCGCGACCACCGCCGACATGCTCGCCGCGCCCGGCCGTCTGAGCACCGCCCTGGTGCGCGCGGACCGCGGCGAGCAACCGGAGGCCGCCCCCGTCGAGGCGGCGATCGCCGAGACGGCGCGACGGCTGCGGAAGATCGTCGACGAGCACGGCCCCGACGCCGTCGCCCTCTACGTGTCCGGGCAGATGAGCCTGGAAGCGCAGTACCTGGCGAACAAGCTCGCCAAGGGGTACCTGCGCACCAACAACATCGAGTCGAACTCCCGGCTGTGCATGGCCAGTGCGGCGACCGGCTACAAGCTGTCCCTGGGGGCCGACGGCCCGCCCGGCTCCTACGACGACCTCGACCGGGCGGACGTCTTCCTCGTCATCGGCTCCAACATGGCCGACTGCCACCCCGTCCTCTTCCTGCGCATGATGGACCGGGTGAAAGCGGGCGCGAAACTGATCGTCGTCGACCCGCGCCGCACCGCCACCGCCGCCAAGGCGGACCTGTTCCTCCAGATCAGACCCGGCGCCGACCTGGCCCTGCTCAACGGTCTGCTGCACCTGCTGCACGAGAACGGCCACACCGACCCCGACTTCGTCGCCGCGCACACCGAGGGCTGGGAGGCGATGCCGGACTTCCTCGCCGACTATCCGCCGGCCACCGTCGCCGGGCTCACCGGCATCCCCGAGGCCGACCTGCGCGAGGCCGCCCGGCTGATCGGCGAGGCGCAGGAGTGGACCAGCTGCTGGACCATGGGCCTCAACCAGTCCACGCACGGCACCTGGAACACCAACGCGCTCATCAACCTCCACCTCGCCACGGGCGCCATCTGCCGCCCCGGCAGCGGCCCCTTCTCCCTGACCGGCCAGCCCAACGCCATGGGCGGCCGGGAGATGGGGTACATGGGGCCGGGGCTGCCCGGACAGCGCTCCGTCCTCGTGGACGGCGATCGCGCCTTCGTCGAGCGGATGTGGGGACTCGCACCGGGCACGATCAGGGCCGACGGCGTCGGCAAGGGCACCGTGGAGATGTTCCGCAAGCTGGCCGACGGGGAGATCCGGGCCTGCTGGATCATCTGCACCAATCCGGTCGCCTCCGTCGCCAACCGCAGGACGGTCATCGAGGGCCTGGAGGCCGCCGAGTTCGTCGTCACCCAGGACGTCTTCGCCGACACCGAGACCAACGCCTACGCCGACGTCGTCCTGCCCGCCGCCCTGTGGACCGAGACCGAGGGCGTCCTCGTCAACAGCGAACGCAATCTCACCCTCGCCCGCCCCGCCGCCGACGCGCCGGGAGAGGCCATGGCCGACTGGCGGCTCATCGCGGCCGTCGCCCGCGCCATGGGGTACGAGAGCGGCTTCTCCTACGACAGCGCGGAGCAGATCTTCGAGGAGATCAAGCAGGCGCACAATCCCGCCACCGGGTACGACCTGCGCGGCGTCACCTACGACCGGCTGCGCTCCGGCCCCGTGCAGTGGCCGGCCCCGGCCGCCGACGGCCCCGACCGCAACCCCGTCCGGTACGTGAACGACGACGGCTCGCCCACCTTCCCGACCCCGTCCGGCCGCGCCGTCTTCCATCCGCGTCCGCACGTCCCGCCCGCCGAGATGCCCGACGAGGACTACCCGTTCGTGCTGAACACCGGCCGTCTTCAGCACCAGTGGCACACCCTGACCAAGACCGCCCGGGTGGCCAGGCTGAACAAGCTCGACCCCGGCCCGTTCGTCGAGGTGCACCCCGAGGACGCGGCCGCGCTGGGCCTGGCCGACGGCGACTCCGTCGAGGTCGCCTCGCGGCGCGGGCGGGCCGTGCTGCCCGCCGTCGTCACCGACCGGGTGCTGCCCGGCTCCTGCTTCGCGCCCTTCCACTGGAACGACCTGTTCGGCGAGTACCTCAGCGTGAACGCGGTCACCGGCGACGCCGTCGACCCGCTGTCCTTCCAGCCCGAACTCAAGGTGTGCGCGGTGTCCCTGACGAAGGTGTCGACACCGGTGTCCGTGCAGCTCCCGCCGGACGGGGCGCCGGCCACACCGGCCGCCCCCCTCGCCGCAGGGGCCCGCGTGCCGGCCGCTGCGGACTCGGCCCACGGCCCCGGCACGGGCACGCAGGCGGCATTCGGCGGAGCGCTCGTCCCCACCGGCGTCCCTGCCCCGGCGGCCGCCGTGTTCGGCCTGGAGCCGGCCCCGCCGCCGGTCCTGACCGAACCGGAACGCCGCTATCTGGTGGGCTTCCTCGCGGGCATCCCGGCCGGCGCTCCGGGAGTCCCGGTCCTGCCGCCGGACGCCCCGTTCAGCCCCGAACACGCCGACTGGGTCAACGGCGCCCTGGCCGGCATGTACTCCCGCGCCGCCGCCCCCGCGGCCGCCCCGGCGCGGCAGGTCGTCATCCTCTGGGCGTCGCAGACCGGCACCGCGGAGGACTTCGCCGCCGCCACCGCCACCCGGATCACCGAGGGCGGACACGCGGCCTCCCTGATCGCCATGGACGAGGCCGACCCCGCGGCCCTGCCCTCCGACGCCGACCTGCTGCTGATCACCAGCACCTTCGGCGACGGCGACGCGCCCGACAACGGCGCCGGCTTCTGGGACGGCCTCGCCGCGCTGGACACCGGACGGCTGGCGGGCCGCCGCTACTCCGTCCTCGCCTTCGGGGACTCCTCCTACGACGACTTCTGCGGGCACGGCAGACGGCTGGACCACCGGATGGACGAGCTGGGCGCGCTCCGGCTGGCCCCGCGCACCGACTGCGAACCCGACTACGAGACGGAGGCGGAGGCCTGGCTGGACCAGGTGCTCACCGCGCTGAAGGAGGCCACGGAGCTGCGGCCCGAGGCCCTCGCAGGGCCCCGCGCCGCGCGACCGGCCGCCCCGGCCGGGCACCCGTCCGCCGCGCTCACCCCGCCCACCGCCACCCTCTCCCGCCCCACGCCCGTTGCCCCCACGGCCCTTGCCTCCGCCGCCGTCCCGGCGGCCGGCCGCCCGGCCCCCGCGGCCGCGCCCCGGTCCCGGCGTCCCGCCCCCGTCATCGCCCGCCTCACCGGCAACCGGCTGCTGAGCCGCCCCGGCTCCGGCAAGGAGGTCCGGCGCTTCACCTTCGACACCCGCGACAGCGAGACCCCGCTCCTCTACGAGGCCGGGGACGCGCTCGGCGTACGGCCCCTCAACTCGCCCGCCCTGGTGGCGGAGTGGCTGGCCGCGACCGGGCTGGAGGCGCACACGCCCGTGCGGCTCGACGCCGTCGGCGAGGCCCCCCTCGGTGAGGCGCTGCTGCGCCACCTCGACATCACCCGGATCACCCCGGCCCTGCTCCGCTTCACCGCCGACCGCACCCGCGACCCGCGCGAACTGCGCAAGCTGCTGCGCCCCGACAACAGGGACGAGCTGGCCAAGTGGTCGTGGGGCCGCCAGGCCGTCGACGTCGTGGCGGAATCCGGGGTCCGCGCCGACGCCCAGGAATGGGCCGAACTGCTGGGGCGGCTCCAGCCGCGGCTGTACTCCATATCGTCCAGCCCGCTGACCGACCCCCACCTCGTCTCGCTCACGGTGTCCGTGGTGCGCTACGAGAACCTGGCCGGACGGCCCCGCCAGGGCGTCTGCTCGCCGTTCCTCGCCGACGCGCCTGCCGGCGCCGAGGTCCCCGTCCACGTCCAGCGCTCCCCGCACTTCCGCCCGCCCGCCGACCCGGCCGCCCCGATGGTGATGGTCGGGCCGGGCACCGGCGTCGCGCCCTTCATCGGCTTCCTCCAGGAACGCCGGGCGCGCGGGCACCGGGGCCCCAACTGGCTGTTCTTCGGCGAGCAGCGCCGGGCGACCGACTTCTACTACGAGGAGGAGCTGACCGCTCTGCTCGCCGACGGCTCCCTGACCCGTCTCGACACCGCCTTCTCGCGCGACCAGCGGGCCAAGGTGTACGTCCAGGACCGCATCCGCGAGCACGGCTCCCAGCTGTGGTCGTGGCTCCAGGACGGAGCCCACCTCTACGTCTGCGGCGACGCCTCCCGCATGGCGAAGGACGTGGACCGGGCCCTGCGCGACGTCGCCGTCGTCCACGGCGGTCTGGGCGAGGCGGAGGCGGCGGCCCATGTGAAGCAACTCGCCTCGGACAAGCGGTACGTGCGGGACGTGTACTGACGGGAGTCACCAAAAGTGACCGGGATGCGCGGGTGCATCAAGTGGCGTTCCGCCGAAGAGAGTTGATATTCAGCCATCGCGGCGCGTCTGTGTTCGTTTATCCAACAGGAGTGGACAAGATCTGACGCACCCTCCCGTCCGTGCGGAGCCGCACGGTTCGCCCTGAGGAAGGTCGTGTCATGACCCACTCGCACGAGTCGTCCATGGACCGAACGGACCGCCCCCGCCCGGCGGAACCGCACCGCACGCCGAGGCCGGCGGTCAGCCGCCGCCGTCTGCTGGAAGGGTCGGCCGCCGTCCTCGGCGCGCTCGCCCTGTCCGCCCCCTCCACCGGCCACCGGGCCGTCGCGGCGGACGCCCCGCCCGAGTGGAACGGCAGGATCGACCTCTTCCGCCTCGGCGCCGAGGCCCCGCACACCACGCTCATGCCGTACGCGGACCTCGCCCAGGCCCTCGCCGCCGACCGCACCCGTTCCCCGTACCGCCTGAGCCTCGACGGAACCTGGAGATTCGCCTACTCCGACCGCCCCGCCGACCGGGACGCCGACTTCCACCGCACCGACCTCGACGACAGCGGCTGGGACACGATCCCCGTGCCCTCCGCCTGGCAGTTGCACGGTTACGACCGCCCCATCTACGTCAACATCACCTACCCCTGGTGGGGACCCAACGGCCTCGGCGAGGAGGCCCGGCCGCCCGCCGCACCCACCCGCCGCAACCCGGTCGGCCAGTACCGGCGCACCTTCACCGTCCCGCGCGGCTGGGCGGGACGCCGGACGTTCCTCCACTTCGAGGGGGTCAAGTCGGCGCACTACGTGTGGATCAACGGCACGATGGTCGGCTACCACGAGGACTCCTACGACCCCGCCGAGTACGACATCACTGCGCACCTGCGGCCGGGCGTCAACCGGATCGCCGTCGAGGTCTACCGCTACTCCGACGGCGACTGGCTGGAGGACCAGGACATGATCCGGCTGAGCGGCATCTTCCGCTCGGTCTACCTCTGGTCGGCGCCGTCCGTGCACCTGCGCGACTTCCGGCTGGAGACCCCGCTCAGCGACGACCACCGGGCCGCCGAGCTGGCGGTCACCGCGAGCGTGCGGGACTACGGCGGCCGGGGCGCCGGCCGCTACTCCGTCGAGACGCAGCTCTACGACGCGGGCGGGCACCCGGTGTGGCCGCGCCCCCTGCAACAGGCCGTCGCCCTCGACGGGGGCGACGAGAAGACCGTCCGGGCCGCCAGGGCCGTGCCCTCGCCACGCCTGTGGTCGGCCGAGCACCCCGAGCTGTACACCGCCGTCCTGCGCCTGCGCGACCCGGCCGGCACGGTGATCGAGACGCTCTCCCACCGGGTCGGCCTGCGCGAGTTCGCCCTCAAGGACGGCCTGATGCGCATCAACGGCAAGCCGGTGTCGCTGCGGGGGACCAACCGCCACGAGATGCACCCCCGGCACGGCTCCGCCCTCACCCGCGCGGACATGGTCGAGGACATCGGCGTCATCAAACGGCTCAACATCAACACCGTCCGCACCTCGCACTACCCCAACAACCCCCAGTGGCTCGAACTCGCCGACGAGTACGGCCTGTACCTCGTCGACGAGACCAACCTGGAGACCCACGGCATCCGGGGCGAGTACCCCGGCGACCACCCCGAGTGGACGGCCGCCTGCGTGGCCCGCGCCCAGAGCATGGTCCACCGCGACAAGAACCACGCGTCGGTCGTCATCTGGTCCCTCGGCAACGAGGCCGGCGGCGGCAGCACCTTCACCGCCATGCACGACTGGATCCGCTCCTACGACACCACCCGCGTCATCCAGTACGAGGGCGACGACCGCCCCGGGATCAGCGACATCCGCTCCGAGATGTACGACAGCCCCGCCCGCGTCGCGGCACGGGCCGCGGACACGAGCGACGCCCGGCCGTACGTCATGATCGAGTACTCGCACGCCATGGGGAACTCCAGCGGCAACTTCACGAAGTACTGGGACCTCGTGCGCCGCCACGACGTGCTCCAGGGCGGCTGGATCTGGGACTTCGCCGACCAGGCCCTCGACTGGCCCACCCCGACCCGCAAGCTGTTCACCGAGGCCGGACCGGCCGCGCTGCGCGGGGAGATCGTCGCCCCCAGCGGCGCCTTCACCCGTGACAAGGGGGTCAGCGGCGGCACCGTCTTCGCCCGGGACGAGCGCCTCGACCTCACCGGCTCCCTCACGCTGGAGGCCTGGGTCACGCCGGGGGTGACCGGCTACCACCAGCCCATCCTCGCCAAGGGCGACACCCACTACGCCCTCAAGCAGTCCGACGCGAGACTGGAGTTCTTCATCTACGGCAGCGGCCAGTGGGCGGCCGCCGACTGGCCGCTGCCGGACGGCTGGACCGGCGCCGAGCACCATGTGGCGGGCGTCTTCGACGCGACGGCGGGCACCGTGACCCTGTACGCCGACGGCGTGCGCCGGGCCACCCGGACCACCACCGTGCGCCCCGCCGTGAACACCGCGCCCCTGTCCCTGGCCACCGACGTCGACAACCCGACCCGCGAGTTCAGCGGCACCGTGCGGCGGGCGCGGGTGTACGCCCGGGCGCTGACCGCCGCCGAACTGGCCGACGCCGGACGCGGTCCCGGCGACGACGGCGTGCGGTTCTGGTTCGACGCGGCCACCGTCGCCTTCACCGAGAAGCGGCCTCGCGAGCGGACCTTCCGCGCCTACGGCGGCGACTGGGGCGACAACCCCAACGACGGGGCGTTCTCCGGCGACGGCATCGTCACCGCCGACCGCGCACCGACCGGCAAGTCCGCCGAGGTGAAGCGCGTCTACCAGGCGATCCAGGCGGAGCCCGCCGACGGCCGCCCCCTCGTGCCCGGCGCGGCCGTCACCCTCACCAACGAGTACCTCTTCACCGGCGTCCGCGCGTTCGACGGCCGGTGGGAACTCGTCGCCGACGGCAAGGCGGTGCAGCACGGACGGCTGAGCCGCGCCCAGCTCGACGTCGCGCCGCTGTCGGCCAAGGACGTCACCGTGCCGTTCAGCCTGCCGCGCGACCCCGCCCCGGGCACGGAGTACTTCCTCAACCTGTCGTTCACCACCAGGGAGAACGCCAAGTGGGCGAAGGCCGGCCACGAGGTGGCCCGCCGGCAGCTCCCCGTCGACGCCGGCGCACCCGCCGTCACCCCCGTGCCGCTGGGCTCCGTCCCGGCCCTGCGCCACCGGGACGGCGCCACGACGGTCACCGTCACGGGCCGGGACTTCACCGTCACCGTCGACAAGCGCAGCGGCCTCATCACCTCCTACCGGGCCGGCGGGGTCCCCCTCCTGGTCTCCGGGCCCGCGCCCAACTTCTGGCGCGCCCCCACCGACAACGACCGCGGCAACGGCCAGCACACCCGCAACCAGACCTGGCGCGACGCCGGCGCCCGCCGCACGGTGACCGAGGTGCGCGTCCGCGCGCTGCGCGACCGGGCCGTGGAGATCAAGGTGACCGGCACCCTGCCCACGACGACGCCCTCGGCCTGCACCACCGTCTACACCGTCTTCGGCAACGGCGAGATCAAGGTCGACAACACGCTCCACCCCGGCGCCCCGAACCTGCCCTACATCCCGGAGGTCGGCACCCTGCTCTTCCTGCCCGCCCGCCTGGAGCACCTGCACTACTACGGCCGCGGCCCCGAGGAGAACCACTGGGACCGCAACGACGCCACCGACGTCGGCCTGTACTCCGGCGCCGTCACCGCCCAGCGGACCCCCTATCTGCGCCCGCAGGAGAGCGGCAACAAGACCGACGTCCGCTGGGCCGCCCTCACCGACGCCCACGGCGCCGGCCTGCTCGTCAGCGGCGAACCGCTCCTGGAGGTCAACGCCTCGCACTTCACCCCCGAGGACCTGTCGGTCGGGGCGCGGCACGACTACCAGCTCACCCCGCGCAAGGAGGTCGTCCTGCGCCTGAACCACCGTCAGATGGGCGTGGGCGGCGACAACAGCTGGGGCGCGCACACCCACGACGAGTACAAGCTGTTCGCCGACCGCGACTACGCGTACACCTACCGGCTGCGGCCGCTGACCGACGTCGCCGGGGCCACCGGAGCCTCCCGGCGGCCCACCGCGACGTCGTAGCGGTCTCGCCCGGCGGCAGACGAGAGCGGGAGGGGCCGGGCCGTCACGGGGGCACGGGACGCGGGCGCAGGGGGGCCCGCGTCCCGCGGCCCGGGCACTCGGACCGCGGCGGGATCTCGTAGGGTCGGGATGTACGACAGCCACTCCGAGGGATTCGCGGACTTCACGGAAAAGGAAGACTTCATGCCCGAGCAGGACGAACGCTTCGACGTCGTGGTGCTCGGCGCCGGGCCCGGCGGATATGTCGCCGCGGTCCGCGCCGCCCAGCTGGGCAAGCGCGTCGCCGTCGTCGAGGAGAAGTACTGGGGCGGCGTCTGCCTCAACGTGGGCTGCATCCCCACCAAGGCGCTGCTGCGCAACGCCGAACTCGCCCACATCGTCACCCGTGAGGCGAAGACCTTCGGCATCAAGGTCGACGGGCAGGTCTCCTTCGACTACGGGGAGGCGTACCGGCGCAGCCGCAAGGTCGCCGACGGCCGGGTCAAGGGCGTCCACTACCTGATGAAGAAGAACAAGATCACCGAGTTCGACGGCCGGGGCGACTTCGTCGACGACCACACCCTCCGGGTGACCGGCTACGACGGGGAGACCCGCACCCTCGGATTCGACCACTGCGTCATCGCCACCGGCGCCACCCCCAAGCTGCTCCCCGGCACCAAGCGCAGTGCGCGCGTGGTGACGTACGAGGAGCAGATCCTCGCCGACGACCTCCCGCGGTCGATCGTCGTCGCGGGTGCGGGCGCCATCGGCATCGAGTTCGCCTACGTCCTGCACAACTACGGCGTGAAGGTCACGATCGTCGAGTTCCTGGACCGGGTCGCGCCCCTGGAGGACGCCGAGGTCTCCGCCGAGCTCGCCAAGCAGTACCGCAAGCTGGGCATCGACGTGCTCACCTCCACCCGGGTCGAGTCCATCGACGAGTCGGGTCCGCAGGTGCGGGTCACCGTGACCGGCAAGGACGGCGCCCAGCAGGTCCTGGAGGCCGACAAGGTCCTCCAGGCGATCGGCTTCGCCCCGAACGTGACCGGGTACGGGCTGGAGAACACCGGCGTCAAGCTCACCGACCGCGGCGCGATCGACGTCGACGGCCGCTGCCGCACCTCCGTGCCGCACATCTACGCCATCGGCGACGTCACCGCCAAGCTCATGCTCGCGCACACCGCCGAGGCGATGGGCGTGATCGCCGCGGAGACCCTCGCGGACGCGGAGACCATGGAGCTGGACTACGTCATGATCCCGCGGGCGACCTACTGCCAGCCCCAGATCGCCAGCTTCGGCTACACCGAGGCCCAGGCCCGCGAACTCGGCCACGACGTCAAGGTCGCCAAGTTCCCGTTCACCGCGAACGGCAAGGCGCACGGCCTCGGCGACGCCACCGGCTTCGTCAAGCTGATCAGCGACGCCCGCTACGGCGAACTCCTCGGCGGCCACCTCATCGGCCCCGACGTCACCGAACTGCTTCCCGAGCTGACCCTGGCCCAGCAGTGGGACCTCACCGTCCACGAGGTGGCGCGCAACGTGCACGCCCACCCCACCCTGGGCGAGGCGGTCAAGGAGGCCGTCCACGGCCTGGCCGGCCACATGATCAACATGTAGCTCCCGCGCACGCGCACGGCGGGCCCGTTCACCCGGACGGGCCCGCCGCGCTCGCCGCCGCCGCGCGTCCGCGATGTGCTGACCTCCTCGCGTTCCGGCGCCGCCGAGAGGAGCACGCCCGATGAGCCCGACCTCCCCGCACGGCGGCCCGGCCGGCAACCCGCACGGCCGCCCGGCCGCCGACGGCCCGCACGGTGAGATCGGCACCGCCTGGTCCGTCCCGCGCGGCGGCCCGCCCCGGCCGGCTCCTCCCGCCCGCCGGCCCGACGGCGTGGTCTTCGCCGGCGTCCTCATGTTGTGCGGCGGCGTCCTCGCCGTCCTCCAGGGCATCGCGGCCGTCGCCGACGACGACGTGTACGCCCGCGTCGGCTCCTCCGTCTACGATCTCGGCCTCACCGGCTGGGGCTGGATCCACATCGTGTTCGGCGCCCTCGCGGCCGTCACCGGCGCGGCCCTGCTCAAGGGCGTGAGGGGCGCCCGCCACCCGGGCGTCCTCCTCGCCGCCCTGAGTCTCGTCGCCCAGTTCCTGTTCCTGCCCCACGCGCCGCTCTGGTCGCTCACCCTCATGGCGATCGACGTGTTCGTGATCCACTCCCTGACGACCTGGCCGGCCGGCGCCACCCGCCCCGACGTGACGTGACGTGACGTGAGCGTTGCGCCGGTGCGGGACGCCCGGCGTCGATGTCGGATTCCCGCCAGCGACGCGGCGGCCGCGGGGCGATCCTGGACGCATGCGGAACGGGATGTACACCGACAGGGAGCGCTGTGTGCGCGCCGTCCGGTCCAAGGACGCGCGCTTCGACGGCTGGTTCTACACGGCGGTGCTGACCACCGGCATCTACTGCCGGCCCAGCTGCCCGGCCGTGCCGCCCAAGCCGCGGAACATGGTGTTCCAGCCGAGCGCCGCCGCCTGCCAGCAGGCCGGCTTTCGCGCGTGCAAGCGCTGCCGTCCCGACACCAGCCCCGGCTCACCGGAGTGGAACCAGCGCGCCGACCTCGTCGCCCGCGCCATGCGGCTGATCGCCGACGGCGTCGTCGACCGCGAGGGCGTGCCCGGCCTCGCCGCCCGGCTCGGCTACAGCAGCCGCCAGGTGGAACGCCAGCTCCTCGCCGAAGTCGGCGCCGGCCCCCTGGCGCTGGCCAGGGCGCAGCGCGCCCGGACCGCCCGGCTCCTCGTCGAAACGACCGAACTGCCCATGGCGGACGTCGCGTTCGCCGCCGGCTTCTCCTCGGTGCGCACCTTCAACGACACCGTGCGCGAGGTCTTCGCACTCACCCCGACCGAACTGCGCGCCCGCGTCCCGCACCGCACACCGGAGCTTCCCGCGGCCGGCGCGGGCACACTGGCCCTGCGCCTGCCGTTCCGCGCCCCCCTCAACCCGGACAACCTCTTCGGGCATCTGGCCGCGACCGGCGTCCCCGGGGTGGAGGAGTGGCGGGGCGGCGCGTTCCGCCGCACGCTCCGGCTGCCGTACGGGCACGGCGTCGTGGCGCTCACCCCGCGCCCCGACCACATCGGCTGCCGTCTCACCCTCAGCGACCTGCGCGACCTCACCGTCGCCATCAGCCGGTGCCGGCGCATGCTCGACCTGGACGCCGATCCGGTCGCCGTCGACGACCAGTTGCGCACGGACCCGCTGCTCGCGCCCCTCGTGGACAAGGCCCCCGGCCGCCGCGTGCCGCGCACGGTCGACGAGGCCGAGTTCGCGGTCCGCGCCGTGCTGGGCCAACAGGTCTCCACCGCCGCGGCCCGCACCCACGCGGCCCGGCTGGTCGCCGCCCACGGCGATCCGGTCGACGACCCCGAAGGCGGCCTCACCCACCTGTTCCCCACTCCCGAGGCGCTCGCCGCCGTCGACCCCGGCTCCCTGGCGATGCCCCGCGCCCGGCGCGCCACCTTCACCGGCCTGGTCGGCCGGCTGGCCGACGGCACACTCCAGCTGGGAGTGGAGAGCGACTGGGCGAAGGCGCGCGAACAGCTGCTCGCACTGCCCGGCTTCGGCCCCTGGACGGTCGACGTCATCGCGATGCGCGCCCTCGGCGACCCCGACGCCTTCCTGCCCACCGACCTCGGAATCCGGCGCGCCGCACGCGAGTTGGGCCTGCCCGCCACCCCGGCGGCGCTCACCGCCCGCGCGGCCGCCTGGCGGCCCTGGCGGGCGTACGCCGTCCAGTACCTGTGGGCGACCGACAGCCACCCCGTCAACTTCCTCCCGGTATAAGGACGTTCCGTGAAACAGCACACCGTCGTCGACAGTCCCTACGGAGACCTCACCCTCGTCGCGGACGACGGCGTCCTGTGCGGCCTCTACATGACCGGACAGCGCCACCGCCCGCCCCAGGAGGACTTCGGCCCCCGCGACGACAGCCCCTTCGACGAGGCCGAGGAACAGCTGGCCGCCTACTTCGCCGGCGAGTCGAAGGAGTTCACCCTCGAACTGCGCCTGCACGGAACCCCGTTCCAGCGCAGCGTCTGGGACCGGCTGCGGTCGATCCCGTACGGCGAGACCCGGAGCTACGGCGAACTCGCCAGAGCCCTAGGCAGCCCCGCCGCCTCCCGCGCGGTGGGCCTGGCCAACGGCAGGAACCCCGTCGGCATCATCGTCCCCTGCCACCGCGTGATCGGCGCGGGCGGCGGCCTCACCGGCTACGGCGGCGGCCTGGACCGCAAACAGCGCCTGCTGGACTTCGAACGGGGCGCACCCTCCGGGGGCACGCTGTTCTGAAGCGCGTCGGCGGGGGAGGGCCGGCGGACCCCCGCCGGCGATGCGCCCCCGAGGGCTCAGACCGCGCCGGAACCGGCCAGCTCGCGCAGCAGCCTGGGCAGCGACGTCCCGATCGGCTCCCGGACGACCTCGTCGGCGATCTCGTCGTACGGCGTCGGCTCGGCGTTGACGACGACCAGCCGGGCCCCGTGGTCGGCGGCGACGCCGACCAGCCCGGCGGCGGGATGCACCTGGAGGCTGCTGCCGACCGCGAGGAAGACCTGGCACGCCTTGGCGACGGCGGCGGCCCGGCCCAGCACCACCGGGTCGAGACGCTCACCGAACATCACGGTCGCCGGTTTCAGCACACCGCCGCACCGCCCGCACGGCGGATCCGCCTCCCCGGCCTCGACCCGCGCCAGCGCGTCCCGCATCGGGCCCTGCTCGTGGCACGCGGTGCACACCACGCGCCGTGCCGTCCCGTGCAGCTCGAACACCTTGCGCGCCGGCATGCCCGCGAGCTGGTGCAGCCCGTCCACGTTCTGGGTGATCACCCGCACCGGCGTCCCCGAACGCTCCAGTTCGGCCACCGCGCGGTGCGCCGCGTTGGGCCCGGCCGACAGGGCCCCGACCCGCAGACGCATCTGCCACGACCGCCGGCGGATCTCGGGATCGCCCATGTAGGACGCGTATGTGACGAGCTTCTCGGCCTCGGGATCGCGCCGCCACAGCCCGTCGGGACCGCGGTAGTCGGGGATGCCGGAGTCGGTGGAGATCCCGGCCCCGCTGAGGAGGGCGACAAGGGGCTTGCTCATGAAGGGGAGCGTAGGGCGGGGCGCGCCGCCGTCGCGAGCGGATATCGGCGGGGCGGCGTTCAGCCCGCCGGGCGGCCGTTCTCCAGCTCGGCGGTCAGCGAGCCGTCGTCGAGGGCGTCCAGCGCCGCCAGCACCCGGTGGCCCAGCGAGCCCAGCAGGAAGCCGGTCAGCTCCTCGCGCGCAACCAGCCGCCAGGACAACAGCTCCGACTCCTGGAGCCGGATCGCCCCGAGATCGTCCTCGTCCAGGACGCCGCCGTCGTACACGTACGCCACCTGCGGCGGCCGGTGCGCACCGAGCACCCAGTCCACCGCGAGCAGCCGTCCGGGCTCGCGGTCCAGGCCGATCTCCTCCAGCGTCTCGCGGCGTGCCCCGGCGCGCGGGCTCTCGCCCTCGTCGGACTCGATCGTGCCGCCCGGCAGGGCCCAGCCCGCCCGGTAGTTGGGCTCGACGAGAAGGACCCGCCCCCCGGCGTCACGGAAGATCGTGGCCGCGCCGGCCAGGACACGGGGCAGGGAGGCGACGTAGGCGGCGAAGTCGCTGCTGGAAGTGCTCATCAGGGAAGGGTAGACGGCGGCGCCCCGGCCGGTCCGGCGTCCCGCGGGTCCTCCCCGTGAGCGCCCCGCGACTCGGCCAGCCGCAGCGTCCGGCGCGCCAGATCGCCGATGCGTGAGCCGTCGAAACCGGACACCGCGCTGCGCACGGTGTCCTGGAGGGGCTCGGTCCACCGGGAGGGGATCGCCGAGGCCCCCACGAGGACCCCGGCCACCGAACCGGCCGTCGCCCCGTTGGAGTCGGTGTCCAGGCCGCCGCGCACGGTGAGCGCGATCGTCGCGGTGAAGTCGCCGCCGCCGTAGAGCAGTCCCGCGGTGAGGACGGCGACGTTCGGGACGACGTGGATCCAGTGCGCGCCCGCGGTCTCCCGTGTCATCGTCGCGAGGGCGTCCTCCCAGCTCAGACCGGCGGCGTGCAGGGAGGCGACCCGGCGCACCGTACGCGCCAGACGGCTGCCCGCGGGGACGACGGCGAGTGCCTCGTCCAGCGCGTGGCGCACCGTCGGCGCCGTGAACGCCGCGGAGACCAGCGCCGCCGCGAACATCGCGCCGTACACGCCGTTGCCGGTGTGCGAGAGGACCGCGTCGCGGCGGGCCCGGGCGGCGGCGAGGCGGGGGCGACCCGGGCAGGTCCAGCCGTGGATGTCGGCGCGGATCAAAGCGCCGATCCACTCCTGCCAGGGATTGTCGTACGTCGCCGTGAGCGGCGGCTTCAGTCCGGCGGTGAGGTTGCGGTAGGCGGCCCGCTCGGCGGTGAACGTCTGCAGATACGGCAGCCGCAGCAGCCACAGCTCGCCGACCTGCTCGGTGGTGAAGCCGAAGCCGTGCGTCTCCAGCAGGTCGAGTCCGAGGATCGCGTAGTCGACGTCGTCGTCGCGGCAGCTGCCGTGGATCCGGCCGCGTACGCACTCACGCCACTCCGGGCGCAGCAGCCGGGTGTCCTCGTCGTCGGCGGGCTCGGGGAAGTAGTCGGTGAGCGGCAGGGCGCCGGCCCGCCGCAGAAAGCGGTCGATGCGCTCGCGGGTCCACACCTCGCCCTGCTCGACCGGCTTGCCGAGCATGTTGCCCGCGATCCGGCCCAGCCAGCCTCCGAGGACGCGGTCGGCGAGCTCCGGTCCGTCGGCCACAGCGGTCATTCCTCCGGTCTACCCGATCGCGGCGCATCCCGCCCGGTCTTCCCCGGTCCGGGGCCGGTCCGCGCCGCTCCGGCGGGCGCGTCCAGGGTGCGGGCGCCGCATGACGGCGGGGGCGTCGTGCGGTTAAGGTCACAGCGGCGCGACTGGCCCTGACGTGCGCGGGGCCCGGAGAGCAAGGGGATGGCAAGGTGGCGGACGCTGCAACGCAGGGCACCCGACGGGTGCTCGTGGCCGCGGACAAGTTCAAGGGCTCGCTGACGGCCGTGCAGGTCGCCGAGCGGGTGACGGCGGGGCTGCGCCGGGCCGTACCGGACGTCGAGGTGACGGCCCTGCCCGTCGCCGACGGCGGTGACGGCACCGTGGCCGCGGCGGTCGCGGCCGGCTTCGAGCGCCGGGAGGTGCGGGTCGCCGGACCCCTCGGCGACGAGGTGACCGCGGCGTTCGCGGTGCGCGGCGACACGGCGGTGGTGGAGATGGCCGAGGCGAGCGGGCTGCAACGGCTCCCCGAGGGCGTCCTCGCCCCGCTCACGGCGTCCACGTACGGCTCGGGGCAGCTGCTGCGCGCCGCGCTGGACGAAGGCGTCCGGACGATCGTGTTCGGCGTGGGCGGCAGCGCGACGACGGACGGCGGCGCGGGCATGCTGTCGGCCCTCGGCGCGCGGTTCCTCGACGCGGACGGCGAGCCGGTGGCGCCGGGCGGCGGCGGTCTCGCGGACCTGGCGCGGGCCGACCTGTCGGGGCTGGACCCCCGGCTGCCGGCCGTGGAGCTGGTCCTGGCGAGCGACGTCGACAACCCGCTGACCGGTCCGAAGGGCGCGCCCGCCGTCTACGGGCCGCAGAAGGGCGCCTCGCCGGACGACGTCGGGACGCTGGACGCGGCGCTCGTCCACTTCGCGAAGATCCTGGAGGCCGAGGCGGGCCCGAGGGCCGCGGAGTACGCGGCGGCGCCAGGCGCGGGCGCCGCGGGCGGCATCGGCTACGGGGCGCTGCTGGTGGGCGCCCGCTTCCGCGCCGGCATCGAGGTCATGCTCGACGTGCTGGGTTTCGCGGCGGCGCTGGAGCCGGCCGAGCTGGTCATCACGGGGGAGGGCTCGCTCGACGAGCAGACCCTGCACGGCAAGGCTCCCGCGGGCGTGGCCGCGGCCGCCCGCGCGGCCGGCAAGGACGTCGTCGCGGTGTGCGGCCGCCTCCAGCTCCCGCCGGAGGCACTGGGACGGGCCGGGATCCGCCGGGCCTACCCCCTGACCGACGAGGAGCCGGACGTGGCGGCCTGCATCGCCGACGCGGGACCGATCCTGGAGCGCGTCGCGGAGCGGATCGGCCGGGACTTCCTGACCTAGGGGAGCGGGATCAGCTCGCCGTCGGTCTGCCGGAAGTAGCTGCCGTGGCCCAGGCCCTCCACCTTGCCGTTGTGGAACCACTGCCTCGACATGGTGTGGACGGTCTCCGCGGTCGTCTCCCAGACCAGGGAGTGACCCGCGCCGGCCAGGCAGAACATCAGCGTCTTCGCTCCCTTGACGGCGTCGTAGAGGGCCGGCACGGAGAAGCGCAGGACGTCCGGGAACGTCGCGGGGCTGTTGGCGGTCCGGTCCAGCTCGCCGTGGACGATGAGCAGGGGGATCCTCGTGCCGAGGACCCGCGTCCCGGCCGGGTCCTCGTGCGGGGCGGTCCGGCTGTTCCAGCCCCAGGAGTAGGTGTTCCGGTACCGCAGGACGCCCTCGTAGACGCCCGGCGCCTCCTCGTGTCCCCACTTGGCGGTGACGGGGTCGTCCTGCACGCAGGCGTCCCAGGCGCGCTCGTCCACCCCGGGCTCCCAGAACGCGGGGGTGCTCGCCAGCGACGCCTTGAAGCCGGTCTTGCCGGCGACGTGCATCGGGAAGCCGAACATGTTCGCCGGCCTGGACACGGGCAGCGTCGCGGCGTCCGGCGGGCGTCCGAAGGGATCGTCGGGCTTCTCCGACCAGCGCCCCTTCGGCGGGAAGATCGGGGCGAGCAGGAACATGCTCTCGACGTCCCCGGGATGCTGAAGGGCGTACGGGCCCATCACGAGTGCGGCCGCGGACCAGCCGACGAACCGTACCGGCTTGTCCAGTCCGGGCAGGTCCCTGATGAACCGGACCACCGTCTCGAGCTCCGCGGTCTCGCTCTCGGTGTTGCCCAGCTCGTGGGGGTACGGGGGCAGGGCGGAGCACGGTTCCGGGAGCGGATGGGGGACGAGGACCGACTGCTGCTGCGTCGGATTGGCGTTGCAGGGCTCGTCCATCACCCTCGGGTGCGGCGACCGGCCGGAGCCCTGGAGATCCATGAGGAAGACGTCGTATCCGTCCTGGGCGAGTTCCTGGGCCCAGCTGTACCGGGTGGCGCGGCCCCCGGGCACCGGCGCCAGGTCGAACCCCGCCAGTGCCGGGACGCTTCGGCCGTGCAGCATGAGGACGGGCTTGTGGGGGTTGTCGCCGTGGATGCCGTCGTACTCCCTGACGGGGAGCTGCACCGGATCCCCGTAGTTCGCCGGGATCTTCGAGACGTGCGGCACCAAATGTTCTCTGAGGACGAGTGAGGGCATGGCTCAGCTCCGAAAGGTGCGAAGAGGGGCGAATGTGTCATAATCCCCCCTTTCCCCGGTCCTCTTCCTCCTCACTCTCCGCAACCGCGCGCGGATCGCGGGTAGTTGACGGGTCAAGAGCACACGACGGACGTCCTTGAACGAGAAACGGGTGTGGCCCGGACCTCGATGGTCCGGGCCACACCCGTCATACGCCGTGACAAGGTCAGGGCAGCTGCGCCGCCCGGGCCTCGCGTCGGTTGTCGCGGAAGTTGTTCACCCGGCGGGCCGTGGCGAACAGCGGGATGACCGCGCCCATGACCAGCTGCAGCGCGCAGCCCGTCTGGAGCAGGAGCTGACCGCTCGGGGCGTCGAACGCCCAGGCCGCCAGCAGGCCCATCGACAGCACGATCCAGGCGAGCATCGCGCCGGCGAGGCGGCCCCGCGGCTTCGGGTACTCGACCCGGCTCACCATCAGCCAGGCGGTGCCCAGGATGGCCATGAGCGTCGCCGCGAACGGCAGCTCGAGGAGCACGATGGAGACGACCGTGAGCGCGCCGAACGGCGACGGCATGCCCTGGAAGGTGCCGTCCTTGACGGTGACGCACGAGAATCTCGCGAGCCTGAGCACCACCGCCAGCAGCACCACGATCGCGCCGACCGCCGCGACCCGCTGGTGCGCGTCGTCGGCGACCATGCCGTAGACCAGGACGAAGTACGCCGGGGCCAGGCCGAAGCTGATCAGGTCCGACAGGTTGTCCAGCTCGGCGCCCATCGGCGAGGAGCGGAGCTTGCGCGCGACCAGGCCGTCGAAGAGGTCGAAGACGGCCGCGCAGAGCATCAGGATGACCGCCGTGGCGGCGCTGTGCCGGGCCATGCCCGACTCCTGGCTGCCGGTGAGGTGCGGGATCAGGATGCCCGTGGTGGTGAAGTACACCGCCATGAAGCCGCACGTGGCGTTGCCGAGGGTGAGGGTGTCCGCTATCGACAGACGCAGCGAGAGGGGCATCTCCTCGTCGTCGTCCACGTCGTCGGCCTCGGGCACCCAGCCCGCCTGGGTCTCCGGGTCAATCACGGTCAATGCGAGTCACCCCTGCCACGGTCTTCTGCCCCACCTCGACCGCGACCTCCACGCCCTCGGGCAGGTAGACGTCGACGCGCGAGCCGAAACGGATCAGGCCGATCCGCTCGCCCTGCTCGACCTTCGTGCCCTCGGGGATGTAGGGGACGATGCGGCGCGCGACGGCTCCGGCGATCTGGATCATCTCGATGTCACCGAGTTCGGTGTCGAAGTGCCAGACGACGCGCTCGTTGTTCTCGCTCTCCTTGTTGAACGCCGGCACGAACCCGCCGGGGATGTGCTCGACCGACGTCACGGTGCCGGCCAGCGGCGCGCGGTTGACGTGGACGTTGAGCGGGCTCATGAAGATCGCGACCCGGGTGCGTCCGTCCTTCCACGGCATGATGCTCTGCACCACACCGTCGGCGGGCGAGATGACCCGGCCCGGGGCGATCTCGCGCTCCGGGTCGCGGAAGAACCACAGCATGCCCGCCGCGAGAGCGGTGGCGGGCACGGCGACGGCCTTGGCGGCGCCCGAGCGGCGGGCGCGCAGCAGGCTGACGGCTGCGGTGGCGACGGTCGGCAGGAGCCACGGCGATGCTCCGCGCGCGAGGCGTGCGCCTACCAGGCTGTCGCGGTGTGCAGAGGTTTGGCTGTGGGGCATGGATGACCTTCGTAGCGGATGATGCCGCGCTTCGACGGGGGGACGGCGGCTTTCCGCGATCGTAGCGGTTCGGGGCCACAACTGGGTAAGCCAGGAAGCGGAGTCGACGGCCGGGGAAAGTTGACGGGGTGTGATCTTCTTCTCGAAGAAAACACCCCCAACCGGGACAATCAGCCCTGGAACCGATACTCCTCGAGCAATCTGCGCCCGATGATCATTTTCTGGATTTCGGCGGTGCCTTCACCGATCAGCAACATCGGGGCCTCGCGGTAGAGGCGCTCGATCTCGTACTCCTTGGAGAAGCCGTACCCGCCGTGGATCCGGAAGGAGTCCTCCACGACCTCCTTGCAGTACTCGGAGGCGAGGTACTTCGCCATCCCTGCTTCGAGGTCGTTTCGTTCTCCCGAGTCCTTTTTGCGTGCGGCGTTCACCATCATCGCATGGGCGGCCTCGACCTTGGTAGCCATCTCGGCCAGCTTGAACTGGATGGCCTGGTGCTGGGCGATCGGCTTGCCGAACGTGTGCCGCTGCTGGGCGTACCGGACGCCGAGTTCGAAGGCACGCTGAGCGACGCCGCAGCCACGCGCCGCGACATTGACGCGGCCAACCTCGACCCCATCCATCATTTGGTAAAAACCTCGTCCGGTGACCCCGCCGAGCACCCGATCGGCGGAAAGCCGCAGGCCGTCCATGATCAGCTCGGTGGTGTCGACGCCCTTGTAGCCCATCTTGTCGATCTTGCCCGGGATGGTCAGGCCGGGGCGGACCTCGCCGAAGCCGGGCTCCTTCTCGATGAGGAAGGTCGTCATGGACTTGTGGGGCGCCGTGCCCTCGGGGTGTCCTTCGTCACTTTTGACCAGAACGGCCACCAGGGACGAGGTTCCGCCGTTCGTGAGCCACATCTTCTGGCCGTTGAGGACGTACTCGTCGCCGTCCTTCACCGCCTTCGACGTGATCGCGGACACGTCCGAGCCGAGGGCCGGCTCCGACATGGAGAACGCGCCGCGGATGTCGCCGGCCGCCATCCTCGGCAGGTAGTGGTCCTTCTGCTCCTGCGTGCCGTGCTGCTTGAGCATGTACGCCACGATGAAGTGGGTGTTGATGATGCCCGAGACGGACATCCAGCCACGGGCGATCTCCTCCACGCACAAGGCGTAGGTGAGGAGCGACTCGCCCAGACCGCCGTACTCCTCGGGGATCATCAGGCCGAACAGGCCCAACTCCTTGAGCCCGTCGACGATCTGCTGCGGGTACTCGTCGCGGTGCTCCAGCTCGGTCGCGACCGGGATGATCTCCTTGTCCACGAAGTCGCGGACGGTGGAGAGGATCTCCTGCTGGACGTCGGTCAGACCGGCGGTCTGGGCGAGGCGGGCCATCGATCAGCCTTCCTGAAGTTCCGGGCGGCCGGGCTGCTCGCCGCCGCGCTCCTTGATGTACGTCTCGGTCGGCACCATCACCTTGCGGCGGAACACGCAGACCAGGGTGCCGTCCTGCTTGTAGCCCTTGGTCTCGACGTACACGATGCCGCGGTCGTTCTTCGACTTGGACGGCCACTTGTCCAGCACGGTGGTCTGACCGTAGATCGTGTCGCCGTGGAACGTCGGCGCGACGTGCTTGAGCGACTCGATCTCCAGGTTGGCGATCGCCTTGCCGGAGACGTCCGGCACGGACATGCCGAGCAGGAGCGAGTAGATGTAGTTGCCCACGACGACGTTCTTGCCGAAATCGGTCGTCTTCTCCGCATAGTTCGCGTCCATGTGGAGGGGGTGGTGGTTCATGGTGAGGAGACAGAACAGGTGGTCGTCGTACTCGGTGACCGTCTTGCCCGGCCAGTGCTTGTACGTCGCCCCGACCTCGAACTCCTCGTAGGTGCGTCCGAACTGCATCGCGCCCAGCGCTCCTTAGTTGTCGGGGGTCTCGAACTTCGACGTGCGCCGCATGCCGGCCGCCCGTCCCTTGCCGGAGATGACCAGCGCCATCTTGCGGCTGGCCTCGTCGATCATCTCGTCGCCGAGCATCGCCGAGCCCTTCTTCCCGCCCGCCTCGGACGTGTAGTAGTCGTAGGCGTCCAGGATCAGCTCGGCGTGGTCGTAGTCCTCCTGCGACGGCGAGAAGATCTCGTTGGACGCCTCGACCTGGCCCGGGTGCAGCACCCACTTGCCGTCGAAGCCCAGCGCGGCGGCGCGCTGCGCGACCGCGCGGTAGCCGTCCACGTTGCGGATCTGCAGGTAGGGGCCGTCGATCGCCTGGAGGTCGTTGGCGCGGGCCGCCATCAGGATCTTCATCAGGATGTAGTGGTAGGCGTCCGCCGGGTAACCGGGCGGCTGCTCGCCCACGACCAGCGACTTCATGTTGATGGAGGCCATGAAGTCGGCCGGGCCGAAGATGATCGTCTCGATGCGCGGCGAGGCCTGCGCGATCTCGTTGACGTTGTTCAGGCCCTGCGCGTTCTCGATCTGCGCCTCGATGCCGATGCGGCCGACCTCGAAGCCCATGGTCTTCTCGATCTGCGTCAGGAGCAGGTCCAGGGCGACGACCTGCTGGGCGTTCTGCACCTTCGGCAGCATGATGCAGTCGAGGTTGGGGCCGGCGCCCTCGACGACCGTGACGACGTCGCGGTACGTCCACTCGGTCGTCCAGTCGTTGACGCGCACGACCCTCGTCTTGCCCGTCCAGTCGCCCTCGTTGAGGAACTTGACGATGGTGTGCCGGGCCTCGGGCTTGGCGAGCGGCGCGCACGCGTCCTCGAGGTCCAGGAAGACCTGGTCGGCCGGCAGACCTTGCGCCTTCTCCAGGAAGCGGGGGTTGCTGCCCGGAACGGCGAGACAGGAGCGCCGCGGACGAAGACGGTTGACAGTCATGCGGGGACCTCCAGGGGGTCGAGCTTGTTCGCTTTGCGGATCTCGTCGACGATGCGGCCGATGATTCCGGTGATGTCGAAGTCCTTCGGGGTGAAGACCGCGGCGACGCCCGCGGCCCTGAGCTGCTCGGCGTCCCCGTTCGGGATGATGCCACCGGCGATCACCGGGATGTCTGTGGCACCGGCCACACGGAGCCGTTCGAGGACGTCCGGCACCAGCTGGGCGTGCGATCCGGAGAGGATGGACAGGCCCACGGCGTGGACGTCCTCCTCCAGCGCGGCGTCCACGATCTGCTCGGGCGTCAGCCGGATGCCCTGGTAGACCACCTCGAACCCGGCGTCACGGGCGCGCACGGCGATCTGCTCGGCGCCGTTGGAGTGACCGTCCAGGCCCGGCTTGCCGACCAGGAAGCGCAGTTTGCCCACGCCCATGTCCTTCGCGGTCAGGTCGACCCTGCGGCGCACGTCGGACATGGCCGAACCCTCCTCCGCGGGGACCGCCACCGGCGCGGACGACACGCCCGTCGGTGCGCGGAACTCGCCGAACACCTCGCGCAGCGCCCCGGCCCACTCGCCGGTCGTGACCCCGGCGCGGGCGCACTCCAGGGTGGCCTCCATGAGGTTGGCGGTGCCCTTCGCGGCCTCCTTCAGCTTCTCCAGCGCCTTGCAGGGGCGCGGGTGGTTGAAGGGCGGCTGGTAGCGCGTGTCGCGCCAGTTCTGAAGGGAGGCGACGACGCGGGCCTCGACAGCCGGGTCGACCGTCTGGATCGCGGTGTCGAGGTCGGCGGTCAGCGGGTTGGGCTCGGTCGTCTCGAAGATGTTGACGCCGATGATCTTCTCCTGCCCGGACTCGATCCGGGCCCGGCGCTCGGCGTGCGAGGAGACCAGCTGCGACTTGAGGTAGCCGGACTCGACGGCGGCCATCGCGCCGCCCATCTCCTGGATCCGCCCGATCTCGGCGAGGGACGCCTCGACCAGCTCGGCGACCTTGGCCTCGATCACGTGCGAACCGTCGAAGATGTCCTCGTACTCCAGCAGGTCGCTCTCGTGGGCGAGGACCTGCTGGATGCGCAGGCTCCACTGCTGGTCCCAGGGCCGGGGCAGCCCTAGCGCCTCGTTCCAGGCGGGCAGCTGCACGGCACGCGCGCGGGCGTCCTTCGACAGCGTCACGGCGAGCATCTCCAGCACGATCCGCTGGACGTTGTTCTCCGGCTGCGCCTCGGTCAGCCCCAGCGAGTTGACCTGGACGCCGTAGCGGAAGCGGCGCTGCTTGGGGTTCTCGATGCCGTAGCGCTCACGGGTGACCTGGTCCCAGATGCGGCCGAAGGCGCGCATCTTGCACATCTCCTCGACGAAGCGGACGCCCGCGTTCACGAAGAAGGAGATGCGGGCGACGACGTCGCCGAACTTCTCGGCCGGCACCTGCCCGGAGTCCCGGACGGCGTCCAGCACGGCGATCGCCGTGGACATCGCGTACGCGATCTCCTGCACCGGCGTGGCCCCGGCCTCCTGCAGGTGGTAGCTGCAGATGTTGATCGGGTTCCACTTCGGCATGTGGGAGACCGTGTACGCGATCATGTCCGTCGTCAGGCGCAGGCTCGGTCCCGGCGGGAAGACGTGCGTCCCGCGGGACAGGTACTCCTTGACGATGTCGTTCTGGGTCGTGCCCTGGAGCAGGGTGACGTCGGCGCCCTGCTCCTCGGCGACGACCTGGTAGAGCGCCAGCAGCCACATGGCGGTGGCGTTGATCGTCATCGAGGTGTTCATCTGCTCCAGGGGGATGTCCTGGAACAGCCTGCGCATGTCGCCGAGATGGGCCACCGGCACGCCGACCCGGCCGACCTCGCCGCGGGCGAGGACGTGGTCGGAGTCGTACCCGGTCTGGGTCGGCAGGTCGAACGCGACCGACAGACCCGTCTGCCCCTTGGCGAGGTTGCGCCGGTACAGCTCGTTGGACGCCTCGGCCGTGGAGTGACCGGCGTACGTGCGCATGAGCCACGGCCGGTCCTTCTCCCGCTTTCCTTCGGCGGACTGACGCTCAGTCATCTATGACCCCGGGTGTCTCAGATGTTGCGGAAGCGGTTGATGGCGTCGATGTGCTGGGCGCGCTTGGCCTCGTCTCGCACGCCCAGGCCCTCCTCGGGTGCCAGCGCGAGGACGCCGACCTTGCCCTGGTGGAGGTTGCGGTGCACGTCGTAGGCGGCCTGGCCGGTGTCCTCCAGCGAGTACACCTTCGACAGCGTCGGGTGGATCTTGCCCTTCGCGATCAGCCGGTTGGCCTCCCAGGCCTCGCGGTAGTTGGCGAAGTGCGAGCCGATGATCCGCTTCAGGGACATCCACAGGTAGCGGTTGTCGTACTGGTGCATGTAGCCCGAGGTCGAGGCGCAGGTGGTGATGGTGCCGCCCTTGCGGGTGACGTACACGGAGGCGCCGAACGTCTCGCGTCCGGGGTGCTCGAAGACGATGTCGATGTCCTCGCCGCCGGTGAGTTCGCGGATGCGCTTGCCGAAGCGCTTCCACTCCTTGGGGTCCTGGGTGTTCTCGTCCTTCCAGAACCGGTAGTCCTCGGCGGTGCGGTCGATGATCGCCTCGGCGCCCATGGACCGGCAGATCTCCGCTTTCTGCGGCGAGGAGACGACACAGATCGGGTTGGCGCCGCCGGCCAGCGCGAACTGGGTGGCGTAGCTGCCGAGGCCGCCGCTGGCGCCCCAGATCAGGACGTTGTCGCCCTGCTTCATGCCGGCGCCGTTGCGGGAGACCAGCTGCCGGTAGGCGGTGGAGTTGACGAGGCCGGGGGCGGCCGCCTCCTCCCAGCTCAGGTGGTCCGGCTTGGGCATCAGCTGGTTGGACTTGACGAGCGCGATCTCCGCGAGCCCGCCGAAGTTGGTCTCGAAGCCCCAGATGCGCTGCTCGGGGTCGAGCATCGTGTCGTTGTGGCCGTCCGAGGACTCCAGCTCGACGGAGAGGCAGTGCGCGACGACCTCGTCGCCGGGGTGCCAGGCGTTGACGCCGGGACCGGTGCGCAGGACGACGCCCGCGAGGTCGGAGCCGATGACGTGGTACGGCAGGTCGTGCCGCTTGGTGAGCTCGCTGAGCCTGCCGTAGCGCTCCAGGAAGGAGAACGTCGAGACGGGCTCGAAGATCGAGGTCCACACGGAGTTGTAGTTGACCGAGGAGGCCATGACGGCCACCAGGGCCTCGCCGGGGCCGAGTTCGGGCAGGGCCACCTCGTCCAGGTGGATCGACTTGCGCGGGTCCTTGTCCCGGGTCTCCAGGCCCGCGAACATCTCCGCCTCGTCCTTGTGCACGGTGATCGCGCGGTAGGACTCGGGGAGCGGCAGGGCGGCGAAGTCGGCCGACGTCGAGTCCGGCGACTGGATCGCGTCCAGGATCTTCTGCATGGTCACGGTGTTGCCTCCGGCGGTGAACGCCCTGAGGGAGGGGCGCTGAGGGTTACGGCGGTGCTGCTGAGGGTGTGATGGAAGGTGCCGTCGGTTCGGCGGTGTGCTGTTCGGCGGCGCTTTGTGGCGCGGGAGGTTGCCTGTGACGCAGGCGTCCGGGCGCGCGACCCATGAGGTTGCGGGGACAGCCGGCGTACGTGTGATCGCTGCACGCCGGCCGCCCGGACACCTTCAACGTATGACACCGCGTGTCACCTCGCAAGGCACTGAGTGCCAGAAGTTCCACTCAGATGAAATCTTTACGCAACATATGAGCGATGATCGATCGAACGGGCTCGGAATTCCGCGCCAAAAGGGCCTCTGACATGCCAAAACGGCCACCCCGAGGGGTGGCCGTCATCACAGCGGGAAGCGGACCCGAGGGGACCCGCGAGGTCTCAGCGCTCCTTGAGCGCCTGCTCGATGGTGCGCATGACCTCGTCCAGCGGGGCGTCGGTCCGGGCGACCGTCACCAGCACTTCGCCGTGCGCGGAGACCGACGCCGGAGCCGGCTGCGGGGCGCCCCCGCCGCTGCGTCCGGCCCCGATGCCCGTGCCGAACGTGCGGCGCACGATCGCGAAGGCGTGGTCGAGCTGGGCCTCGACGTCGCCCTGCCCGTCGGCCCTGAGCCAGCGCCGCAGCACGTGGTTGTGGGCGGTGACCACGGCGGACGCGGCCACCCGGGCCAGCAGCGGGTCGTCGTTGGCGTCGTCGTCGTGCGCGTGCTCGTCGAAGTGGCCGAGCAGGTAGCGGGTGAAGAGGCGTTCGTAGCGGGCCACCGACGCGATCTCCGCCTCGCGCAGGGTGGGCACCTCGCGCGTCAGCCGGTAGCGGGCGACCGAGATCTCCGGCCGGGCCGCGTACATCTTCATGACCTCCTTGATCCCACGGCACACCGTGTCGAGCGGGTGCTCGTGCGCGGGGGCCGCGTTGAGAACGGCCTCCGCCCGGATCAGGGTGTCGTCGTGGTCGGGGAAGATCGCCTCTTCCTTCGAGCGGAAGTGCCGGAAGAAGGTGCGCCTCGCGACCCCGGCCGCGGCCGCGATCTCGTCGACCGTGGTCGCCTCGTAGCCCTTGGTGGAGAACAGCTCCATGGCCGCGGCCGCCAGTTCTCGGCGCATCTTGAGCCGCTGGGCGGCCGCGCGGCTGCCCGCGGCGCTCTCGGGCGCGTCGGGCGTGACGGGTGTGCGTGAGGACCTGGCGGGCTGGGACATGACCTGAACGTACTGCATGCGCGCAGCTCGGTGCGCAGGTCCGGGTCCTGCCCCGGCCCCGGCGGACGGGGACCGGCCGGCGGGCCCGAGCAGCCCGCCCCAGTCCCCGCGCGCCGGGCGGCGGTCGCCCAGCCCGTCAGCGGCGGGCATATTCGCGGAAGCCACGGCCGGTCTTGCGGCCGAGGCAGCCCGCGGCCACCAGGTGCTCCAGGAGCGGGGCCGGAGCCAGTCCCGGGTCGCGGAACTCGCGGTGCAGGACCTTCTCGATCGCGAGCGAGACGTCGAGTCCGACGACGTCCAGCAGCTCGAAGGGGCCCATCGGGTAGCCGCCGCCCAGCTTCATCGCCGCGTCGATGTCGTCGAGGGTCGCGTAGTGCTCCTGCACCATCTTGATCGCGTTGTTCAGGTACGGGAAGAGGAGCGCGTTCACGATGAAGCCCGCGCGGTCCCCGCAGTCGACGGCGTGCTTCTTGATCCGCGCGCACACCTCGCGGACCGTGGCGTGGACGTCCTCGGCCGTGAGCACCGTGCGGACCACCTCGACCAGCTTCATCGCCGGTGCCGGGTTGAAGAAGTGCATGCCGATGACGTCCTGCGGGCGCGAGGTGGCGCGGGCGCAGGCGACGACCGGGAGCGAGGAGGTCGTCGTGGCGAGGACCGCGCCGGGCTTGCAGACCTTGTCCAGGGCCGCGAACAGCTGCTGCTTGACCTCCAGGTCCTCGGCGACCGCCTCCAGGGCGAGGTCGACGTCGGCGAAGGCGTCGTAGGAGCCGGCCGGGGTGATCCGGTCCAGGATCTGCGCGGCGGCCTCGGCGGTCAGCCGGCCCTTGTCGACCGAGCGGGACAGCGACTTGCCGATCCGCGCCTTGGCGGTCTGCGCCTTCTCCTCGCTGCGGGCGGCGAGGACGACGTCGTAGCCGGCCTTGGCGAAGACCTCGGCGATGCCCGAGGCCATGGTGCCCGAGCCCGCGACCCCGACCGAGGAGACCTCGCGGCCCGCGGCGCCGGTCCCGCCGGACGACGGCGTCAGCGCGTCCGCAACGACCGTCGCGCTGCCGGGGGAGTCGTAGGTGTAGAAGCCGCGGCCCGCCTTGCGGCCCGTCAGGCCCGCCTCGCTGAGCTGCTTGAGGATGGGGGCGGGCGCGTGCAGCCGGTCGTGGGACTCGGCGTACATGGCCTCCAGGACCGTGCGGGCGGTGTCCACGCCGATCAGGTCCAGCAGGGCGAGCGGGCCCATCGGCAGTCCGCAGCCCAGCCGCATCGCGGCGTCGATGTCCTCCCGGGAGGCGTAGCGGGCCTCGTACATCGCGGCCGCCTGGTTGAGGTAGCCGAACAGCAGGCCGTCGGCGACGAAGCCGGGCCGGTCGCCCACCGCGACGGGCTCCTTGCCGAGGTCGACGGCCAGCTCGGTGACGGCGGTGACGGCGGCCGGCGCGGTCAGCACCGAGGAGACCACCTCGACCAGCTTCATCGCCGGCGCCGGGTTGAAGAAGTGCAGGCCCAACACCCGCTCCGGACGGGCGGATTCGGCGGCGAGACGGGTGACGGAGAGCGCGTTGGTCCCGGTGGCCAGGATGGTCTCGGGCCGCACGACCGAGTCCAGCTCACGGAAGATCTGCTGCTTGATCTCGTACGACTCGGGAGCCACCTCGATCACGAGGTCGGCCTCGGCGGCCGTGCGCAGGTCGGTGGAGACGCGGACGCGGCCCAGGACGGCCGTGCGCTCCTGCTCGGTGAGCCGCCCGCGCTGCACGGCGCGGGCGGTGGACGTCTCCAGCGCGGCGACGGACCGCGCGGCCTGGGCCTCGCTGACGTCGACGCCGATCACCTCACGGCCGGCCTTGGCGAGGACCTCGGCGATGCCGGTGCCCATGGTGCCGAGGCCGATGACGGCGATCGTCCGGAGCGGGGACAGAGGGGTGTCGGACAGGGGAGTGGCCATCGCGGACTCCAGGAAGAGGGTGACGACTGAAGGAACGCGCCCCGGTACGCCCGAGGGACCTCTGCGAGGCCCGGGCGCACCGGGTGCACGGAAAAGGAATGCGGGTGTTGTGCCGGGCTGCGAGCGCACACGCCCGGTGCCGTGGCCGAGGGCGTGCACACGCCCGGGGCCGAACGGCGGATCCGACCGGCCCTGTCCCGTGGCCGGGTCGTACAGCGGTACACGTGGTACCGAACCGACGTCTCGCGGCGACTGCGTCACCAGGCCGCCACGAGGAGGTGCGAGTGGGTGTCTCGCTCGTATGAGCTTAACCGGTGGGTAACGAGCGCGCCAGCCCTCTTCCGCCGATCCGTTCTGTGACGTGTCCCGCACCGGTCAGGCCTCGGACGTCGAGGCGGCACCGCCGTCGGACCGTCGTGCGGTCTTCCCCGGCGCGGGGACGGCACGGGCTGTGCGCCCGGTCGTGCTCCCGTGCGCCGCCGCGCTCCGTGCGCCACCGGCGCTTGTCCTACGCTCGGCGCATGGACGAAGAGTTGCGATCCCTCACGGAGCGCTTACGGCACGAGTCCGGCGCGACGGCCGCGTACGAGCGGCTGGCGGGCGCCGCGGACCCCGACGAACTGGCGGACGTTCTCACCGAGCCCGGACAGCCCTTGTGGGCCAGGGAGCTGGCCGCGTTCCGGCTCGGACTCGCGGGAGACCGGCGGGCCTTCGAGACGCTCGTCCTGCTGCTGAACCACCGCGACCCCCCGCGCTGCGCCTCCGCCGCCCACGCCCTCGCCCGCCTCGGCGACCCCCGCACCGCCCGGGCCGCGGCCGCACTGGCCACCAACGAACTGCGCGTCGCCTATGCCCTGCACCCCGTCCGGCTGCTCGTGGAACTGCGCGCACCCGAGTCGGTGCCCGCTCTGATCACGACGCTGCAACGGCGGCTGCGCCCGCACGACCCCTACCGGAGGGTGGCCCTCGCCTGCGTCGAAGGGCTGGGCGCGCTGGGCGACCGCCGGGCCCGCCCGGTGCTCAACGACGCCCTGGCCCATCCGGTGCTCGCGCAGGCGGCCGTGCAGGCCCTCGCGCGGATCCCCCGTCAGCGTTGACGGCGCCTCAGATGACCGTCGGCTAGGGCCGCTTCAGGGGCAGACCGCCCCCGTGGCGCACCTCCGGCACGGCGACGCCCGCCACCTCGAAGGACTCCTCGGCACCGTCCGCGGGAAGCCCGGCTCGCGCGTAGAAGCGGCGGGCCGCGAGGTTGTCCCTGAGCACCCACAGCCGCATGGCCGGGTGCCCCAGGGCCTCGGCCCGCCGCGCGGCCTCCCCGAGGAGCGCGCGTCCGACGCCGGTGCCGAAGTGGTCGACGGCCGCGTAGAGGGCGTACAACTCGGCGTCCGGCGTGCGGACTTCGCTGTCCCGGCAGGGGCCGAGGGCTGCCCAGCCCACCACCGTCCCGGCACGCTCGGCGACCAGGTTCACCACGCCTGGCCTGCCTCGCCCGAAGCCCGCCCGGCGCCGCTCGGCGTCCTCGGCGACGCTCAGCGCGTCCAGGTACGCCTGCGGCATCAGGCCGCGGTAGGCCCGCTGCCAGCCGCGCACACGGATCTCCGAGACCCGCCCGACGTCCGCGAGCGTCATCTCGCGCACCACCGGGGCCGCGCCGGAGTACCGGGTCGCGGGGGCGGCGCCGTCGGGGGCGGTCGTCCTGGTCGGTTCGCTCATGCGTCCATGATGACCGCGGCCCGACGACGCCCCCGCCCCGGCCGGCCCGGGGCGCCGGTCAGCCGCGGAAGCCCAGGAGGCCGTGCAGCGTCGTGCCGTGGGCCGAGCGCTGGGCGACCTTCGAGTCCAGCGGTTCGGGGTCGGGCTGCGCCGGGCAGACCGCGTCCGCCTCACCGCTCCCGCGCGGCACCACGCCGTCGGCCAGGTACGCAGCCAGGTGCTTGTCCAGGCAGGCGTTCCCGCTGAGCGTGATGCCGTGGTTCTGCCCGCCCTCCTCGACCACCAGGCTGGAGCCCCGCAGCAGCGCGTGGACCGTCGCACCGCCCTCGAACGGGGTCGCCGCGTCGTTCGTCGCCTGGAACAGCAGGACCGGCGGCAGGTTCCCGTTGACGACGTTCGGCGGAGTCTGCGGCCGGGTCGGCCAGAACGCGCACGGCGCGTTGTACCAGGCGTTGTTCCACGTCATGAAGGGCGCCTTGGCGTGCACCGACCAGTTGTCGGAGCGCCACTCGTCCCAGTCGCCGGGCCAGGAGGAGTCCCGGCACTGCACCGCGGTGTAGACGCTGTAGCCGTTGTCGCCGGCGGCGTCGACCGCGGCGAAGTTCTCGTACGCCTCGACCAGCGGGGCGGTGTTCCCGGCGTTCACGTAGGCCGCGAACGCCTCGGCGAGGTGGGGCCAGTAGCCGTTGTAGTAGCCGCCGGGCATGAACGTGTCCTCCAGCTCGGAGGCGCCCACCTTGCCGCCGGCCGGCTTCTTCGCCAGCGCCGCCCGCATCGCGTACCACTTCGCCTCGACCCGCTCCGGGTCGACGCCCAGCTTGTAGGCCTTGTCGTGCCGGGCGATCCACGCCATCAGGGCGCGGTGGCGGTCGTTGAAGGCGAGGTCCTGGGTGAGGTTGTCCTCGTACCAGACGCCGGTCGGGTCGACGATCGAGTCCAGGACCAGGCGCCGCACCCGCTGCGGGTAGAGCTTGGCGTACACCGCGCCGAGGTAGGTGCCGTACGAGTAGCCGAAGTAGTTGAGCCGCTCGGCGCCGACCGCGGCGCGGATCGCGTCCATGTCCCGGACGGCGTCGATCGTGTCGATGTACGGCAGGACGTCGGCGTACTTCTTGCCGCAGGCCTCGGCGAAGGAGCGGGCGCGCTGGAGGCCGGCCCGCTCGATCGCCTCGGTGACCGGCACGGAGTCCGGCCGGACGGGGGCGAAGTGGCCCGGCCGGCAGTTCAGGGCGGGCGTGCTCCTGCCCACCCCGCGCGGATCGAAGCCGATCACGTCGTACTGCGCCGCGACCGCCTTGGGCAGCGCGGAGGCGACGAACCCGGCGAGGCTCAGCCCCTGGCCGCCCGGTCCGCCCGGATTGACCAGCAGCGGGCCCTGGTACGTCTTCGCGGTGTGCGGCACACGGGACAGCGCCAGCGTGATCTGCCTGCCGTCCGGCCGGGCGTGGTCGAGCGGCACCTTCAACGACGCGCACTGCAGGGCCGGCCGGTCGGCGATGCCGCAGCTCTTCCAGGCGAGCTTCGCGGCCGAGACGGGGGAGGCGGGGAGTGACGGGCTCGCGCCGGCGGGCACGGCCGTGACCGTCCCGGCCACGACTGCGGCGGCGGCGCACAGCACGGCTGCGCGTGTGTTCATGGACTGCTCCCGGGACGAAAGGGCCGGCGAAGGCGGACCGCGCGGGTCACGGCCCTTGCCGGATCGTCCCGGAAAGATCGTCGGGAAATACCTGTTCTGCGGCTTATTGACCCGTTCGAGTACCCGGATGCGCTCGAACGCCTCTTAGAGCAGCGTGAGCTGGGTGGGTCCCGGTGCGGCGGGGGGCTCGGCCGGGGCGGGCGGGCGGATGCGGCGCGGTGTCCCCGTGCGCGTGGGGCCGATGCCGTACTCCTCGGCCAGCTCGTGCACCTGACGGGTGATCCGGCGCTGGTACCACTTCGGGGCGTAGGCGCCGTCCGCGTACAGCCGCTCGTACCGGCGCACCAGGTGGGGGTGGTGCTGTCCGAGCCAGGCCATGAACCATTCGCGGGCACCGGGGCGCAGATGCAGGGCGAGCGGGGTGACCGAGGTGGCCCCGGCGGCCGCGATCGCCCGGACGGTGGCGCGCAGTTGAGCCGGTTCGTCGCCCAGGAAGGGGATGACCGGCGCCATCAGCACCCCGCAGCCGATGCCGTGGTCGGTGAGGGTGCGCACCACGTCCAGCCGGCGCTGCGGCGCGGGGGTGCCCGGCTCCACGGTGCGCCACAGCTCGGTGTCGGTGAAGCCCACGGAGACCGAGACCCCGACGTCGGTCACCTCGGCGGACTGCCGCAGCAGGTCGAGGTCGCGCAGGATCAGGGTGCCCTTGGTGAGGATGGAGAAGGGGTTGGCCCGGTCGCGCAGGGCGGACAGGATGCCCGGCATCAGCCGGTAGCGGCCCTCCGCGCGCTGGTAGCAGTCGACGTTCGTGCCCATCGCGACGTGTTCGCCGGTCCAGCGGGGCGAGGCGAGCTGGTGGCGCAGCAGATCCGGCGCGTTCACCTTGACGACGATCTGGGTGTCGAAGCCGATCCCGGTGTCGAGGTCGAGATAGCTGTGCGTGCGGCGGGCGAAACAGTAGACGCATGCGTGCGTGCAGCCGCGGTAGGGGTTCACCGTCCACTCGAACGGCATCCGGGAGGCGCCCGGCACCCGGTTGAGGATCGACCGGGCGCGGATCTCGTGGAAGGTGATGCCGGCGAACTCGGGCGTGTCGAACGTCCTGGTCGTGACCGTGTCCGCGCCGAACAGCGCGGCGTCCGCCGGCCGGTCGTGGCGGGTCTCCACGGCGAGGTTCTCCCAGCGCATGACGCCTCCTCGGTAGCACTGCCCCCACAATAGAACATCTGTTCCCATGATCGTGCGGCGGACCTTTCCCGACCGGTTTGCGATCGGCCCGCGATCGCTTCGCGGGCCCCGATTTGGGCGGCCGAGGACCGGGGTGGTTGGCTTGCCCCGAACCTGAGGCACCCCTGAGCAACCCTGAGCAACACGGACCTGGAGGAACCCCATGGCGCAGGTCGAGGCCACCACCGAGCGGGTCGTCGCGGCGGACCCGGACAAGGTGTTCGACACGATCGCCGACTACAGCGGCACGCGCGGGAAGCTGCTGACCGAGCACTTCAGCGAGTACGAGGTGCGCGAGGGCGGCGACGGCGAGGGCACCCTCGTCCACTGGAAGCTCCAGGCCACCAGCAAGCGCGTGCGCGACTGCCTCCTGGAGGTCTCCGAACCGGCCGACGGCGAACTCGTGGAGAAGGACCGCAACTCCTCGATGGTCACGGTCTGGCGTGTCACCCCGGCCGGCGAGGGCGCGTCCCGCGTCGTCGTCACCACCACGTGGAACGGCGCCGGCGGCATCGGCGGCTTCTTCGAGAAGACCTTCGCCCCCAAGGGCCTCGGCCGGATCCACGACGCCGTCCTCGCCAACCTCGCCGCCGAGGTCGAGAAGTAGCCCAACGCCCCGCGTCCCCCGGCGCGTTGATCATCGTCACCGGATCGAGTGGTTCCCCCTCGTGACCGGGACGGCGCCGTAACCCGTCGCACTCGCCCGTGGTTGTCGCTTGACGCGACAACCGTGTGGCGGGTGCGACGAGGGGAACGGCTGATGGGCGCAACCACTTCGCTGCTGGACGAGCCGGTCACGGCGACTCCCGCGAAAGCCCCGCCGGCGGCCGCCGGCCCCTCGGGAGCGGCCCGGCGCCGGGAGCGGCTGGTCTTCCCCGCCCTCATGCTCGCGCTGCTCCTCGCGGCGCTGGAGCAGATGATCGTCGCCACCGCCCTGCCGAGGATCGTCGGCGAACTGCACGGCCTGGACCGGATGTCGTGGGCGATCACCGCCTACCTGCTCACCGCCACCGTCACCCTCCCCGTGTACGGCAAACTGGGCGACCTCCTCGGCCGCAAGGGCGTCTTCCAGTTCGCGATCGTCGTCTTCGTCCTCGGCTCGGCGCTCGCCGGGCGGGCGGACACCATGGACCGCCTGATCGCCTTCCGCGCCGTCCAGGGCGCAGGCGCCGGAGGGCTGCTGACCGGCGTCCAGGCGATCATCGCCGACATCGTGCCGCCCCGGCGGCGCGGCCGCTGCATGGGCCTGATCGGTGCCGCGTTCGGCGTCGCCTCGGTCGCCGGACCCCTGCTCGGCGGCTACTTCACCGACCACCTCTCGTGGCGCTGGTGCTTCTACGTCAACGTCCCGTTCGGGCTGCTCACCCTGGCCGTCGTCACCGTGGTGCTGAAACTGCCCAAGCCCGCAGCCCCGCCCCGCTTCGACGTCCTCGGCGCCCTGCTGCTCGCCGCCGCCTCCGTCTGCCTGATCCTGCTGACCAGCTGGGGCGGGACCGAGTACGCCTGGAACTCCGCCGTCGTCCACTCCCTCGCCGCCGGGGCGGCCGCCGCGGCCGTCGGCTTCGTCCTCGTCGAGGGCCGGGCCGCCGAACCCCTCGTCCCGCTGCGGCTGTTCCGGGACCCCGTCTTCGACGTCACCGCCCTCGTCGGCCTGGTGACCGGGGTCGCCCTCTTCGGCGCCGCAAGTTACCTGCCCACCTTCCTCCAGATGGTCGACGGGGCGAGCGCCACCGAGTCCGGCCTGCTGATGCTGCCCATGACGGGCGGCGTCGTCGTCGCGTCGATCCTGTCCGGACAGCTCATCACCCACACCGGCCGCTACCGGATCTACCCCGTCATCGGCAGCGCCCTGTCCGTCCTCGGCATGTGGCTGCTGTCCCGGCTGGAGGCCGACACCCCCCGGCTCCAGTACGGCCTCTGGACGGCCGTCCTCGGCGCCGGCATCGGCCTCGTGATGCCGGTCCTCGTCCTCGCCGTGCAGAACTCCGTGCGCCCCTGCGACCTCGGCGCCGCGACCAGCGCCCACACCTACTTCCGTCAGATCGGCGGCAGCGTGGGCGCGGCCGTCTTCGGCGCCCTGTTCGCCGACCGGCTCGCCGACGGCCTGCGCACCCGCCTGCCCGCCGGGTCCGCGACCGCGCTGCCCGCCCCCGAGTCGCTCACCCCGCAACTCGTCCGCGCGCTGCCCGCCCCGCTGCGCGACGCGTATGTCGCCGCCTGCGCGGACGCCATGCCGCGGATCTTCCTCTGGCTCGTGCCGGTGCTCGTCCTCGGACTGTTCATCGCCTTCTTCCTCAAGGAGAAACCGCTCGTGTCCCCCCACGAAGCCGGGACGGCGCCCGCGCCCGCGACCCCGCTCGCCCTGCCGCCCGCCCCGACCGCCGCGGGAGCCCTCGTCCACGGCACCGTGCGGCATCCGAACGGAAGCGCCGTGCCCCGGGCCGCGCTCACCCTCGTCGACGCGGGCGGCGTGCAGACCGGCCGGGGCGCCAGCGGCGAGGACGGGCGCTACACCCTGCCCGCGCCGGACCGCGGCACGTACGTCCTGATCGCCGCGGCGGGCGGCCACCAGCCCCAGGCCGTGTCCGTCACCGTCGGCGAGCACCCCGTCGAGCTGGACATCGTCCTCGGCGGGGCCGGCCGGCTCACCGGCAGCGTCGTCACCGCCGGCGGCGACCCGGTGCCGGACGCCGCCGTCACCCTCACCGACGCCCGCGGCGAGGTCGTCGCCTCCGCCCGCACCGGCCGCGACGGCGGCTACCTCCTCGCCGGGCTCGTCGCCGGGGACTACACGCTCGCCGCCGGCGCCCCCGGCCACCGCCCGGCCGCCGTGCCGGTCACCGTCCAGGCCGCCCGCGAGACCCGCCGGGACGTCGAACTCGCCGGTGGCGCACTGCTGCGCGGCACCGTCCGGGCCACCGGCGGACGGGCGGTCGAGGACGCGCGCGTCACCCTGCTCGACGCGGCGGGCAACGTCGTCGCCACCCTCACCACCGGAGCCGACGGCACGTTCGGGTTCGGCGATCTGTCCTGCGGCGAGTACACCGTCATCGCCGCCGGCTACCCGCCGGTCGCCACCGTCCTGCGGGTCGCCGGAGGCGGTCGCACGGAACGCGACCTGCGGCTCGGCCAGGAGGACTGACGGCGCGCGGGCGCGGGCGGAACGAAGGGCGTACCCCGGCGCACCGCGCCGAAACCAATTCCAGGATTGACGCCCGCATCGAGCGGCGTGCGCCGTACGGTGGGGACGGCGGGACAGATCTTGCACAGCTCTGGGGAGAGAGGGCCTGCGCCATGGACCGTGGCACCGAGAGGGACGCGCCTCCCCGCCGCGGAACCGCGAGCGAGGCGACGGACGGGCCGGAACGGGGATCGCCGCGTCCCGAGGGCGCCGACGCACCCGCCGGCGCCGGGCGCGTACCCCTCGCCGTCGTCGTCGTGGACCGCGAGGGCCTGGTCTCCCACTGGAGCGCGGGCGCACGCCGGCTGTTCGGCGTCGCCAAGGACGAGGCGATCGGGCAGCCCGCCATCGACCTGCTCCCCGTCTCCGGCGCGCTCCCCGACCCCGACGACGACTTCGCCGACTTCGCCGACGACCCCTACGGCGAGTACACCGCCGCCGACGGCGTGGGCCCGGGCCTCGACTCCTCCCTCGGCCGCGGGCTCGGCTACCCGGCCGCCGGCCGGGCCCGGCTGACGGTGCCCGCCCCCGACGCCGGCCACGCGCGCGCCGACGTGCTGTGGTGGGCCTACCCGCTGGTCGGACCGGGCACGGAACGGCTGCTGGTGCTGGCCGCCGACGCGACCGCCCTGCGCCCCGAGGAGCCCGCGAACCCGTCGGCCGTCGAACGCATCGCCCCCGGCTTCGCCCTGCACACCGACTTCCCCGGCGCCGAGGACCTCGCCCGCAAACTGCCCGAGATCCTGCCCAGCATGAGCGTCGGCGAAAGCGCCCGCATCGTCGCCCAGGTCCTCGAACTCGGATACCCCGTCATGGAGTTCAGCCAGAACGACCGGGTGCCCGTGACCCCCGACTGGGGCGTGGCCCGGCGCGTCGAACGCAGGGCCCGACAGGCGCGCGCCGCCCGCGCCGCCGCCGAAGGGCTCCCGATACCGCAGGACCCGGCCGACGAGGGCGAGGACCTCGAACACGCCGCCGTCCGCGAACGGCTGGAGTTCCTCAACGAGGTCAGCGGGAGGATCGGCACCTCCCTCGACCTGTCCCGCACCATCGTCGAGGTCAGCCGCGCCGTCGTCCCGCGCTTCACCGACGTCGCCGGCACGTATCTGCGCGAACAGGTCGTCGCCGGCGAGGGATTCCCCCGCGGCGTGCCGGACACCACCACCCTGTGGCACCGCGTCGCCCTGGAGCACACCGACGAACCCGGCCGCTGGGACGACGTCGTGCCCGTGGGCGAGGCCATGCCGTTCCCCGCCCACACCCCGTTCTTCCAGTGCATGACCACCGGCGAGCCCGTCCTCGTGCCCCGGATCAGCGAGCAGCTGGGCCACGCCATCGCCTCGCAGTTCGAGAAGCGGGACATCCGGCCCCTGATCACCGGCCGCTCCATGCTCGTCGTCCCGCTCAAGGCCCGTGACGTCGTCCTCGGCTTCATGATCCTGCTGCGCCACCCCGAGCGCGCCGTCTTCAACGACATGGACCGCGTCACGGGCGCCGAACTCGCAGCCCGCGCAGGCCTGGTGCTCGACAACGCGCGCATGTACACCCACCAGGAAAGCGTCGCGGAGACCCTCCAGGACAGCATGCTGCCGCACATCCCGCCGCGCAGGACCGGCTGCGACCTCGCCACCCGCTATCTGCCGGGCACCCTGCTGGGCCGGGTCGGCGGGGACTGGTTCGACTCGGTGAAACTTCCCGGCGCGCGCACCGCGCTCGTCGTCGGCGACGTCATGGGGCACGGCCTCAACTCCGCCGCGATGATGGGCCAGTTGCGCACGGCCGTGCAGACCCTGGCCGCGCTCGACCTGCCGCCCGCCCAGCTCCTGCGCAACCTCGACGATCTCGCGCAACGCCTGGGCGACACCTATCTGGCGACCTGCCTGTACGCCGTGTACGACCCGATCGCGGGCGAACTGACCCTGGCCAACGCGGGACACATCCCGCCGGTGCTGGTGCGCGCCGCCGACGGCCGCAGCGAGCTGCTCGACCTGCCCACCGGCGCGCCCGTCGGCGTCGGCGGGGTGCCCTTCGAGGCTGTCCGCGTGCGCGTGGAGCCGGGGGACCGGCTCGTGATGTGCACCGACGGGCTGGTGGAGATGCGCGGCGAGGACATCGGCGTGGGGCTGGCGGCCCTGTGCGAGTCCGCGGCCCATCCGGCCGCCTCCATGGACGACGCCTGCGACACGATCGTCCGCGCCCTCGCCGCGGCCTTCTCGCGGGCCGGTCACGGTGACCGCAAGGACGACGTCGCCCTGCTCATGGCCCGGCTCGGCGGCATCGAGCCCGCAGACGTCGCCGAACTGCTCCTCGCGCCCGACCCGGCCGAGGTCGCGAGGGCCCGTGCCGCGGTCCGCGAGCGGCTGCACGGCTGGGGACTGGACGCCCTCGCCGACACCGCCGCACTCATGGTGAGCGAACTCGTCACCAACGCCGTGCGGCACTCCCGCGGACGTCCCGCGGGACTGCGGCTCGTCCGCGGCGACACCCTGCTCTGCGAGGTCGAGGACGACGACCACGAGCTGCCCGACCTGCTGAGCGCCGGACCCGGCGACGAATCCGGGCGCGGGCTGCGCGTGGTGAGCGCGCTGGCCCGCGAGTGGGGTGCGAGCCGCACGGCGGACGGGAAGTCGGTCTGGTTCGAACTGGCGCTGCCGCACCGCTGAATCCGCTCCGCCGCCCCCTCCACCGCCCCTCGCCCGGACGCGGCCGTCCGCCCGGCGGCCCGCCCGCCCCGCTCCGGCCGCCCCGCGGGAAGCGGCGCGCGGATCCCGGATGCTGCGGGCGGGAACGGGTACCGCGCTTGTAGCGGCGGCCGCGGGGCGGTAGACCGTATCCGCCCGTCGCTGACGACGGATCGGCCTTGCGTCCTGGGGAGTTGGGCATGAGCGTGGACAGTCGGTACCGGGCGGCGTGGGAAGGCTTCTGGCGGGAGGCACCCGGGGAGCCCGGCGGGGTGTTCTGGGACGCGGACGCGAAGGTGACCGCCGCCCTGCACCTCGCCCTCTTCGAACCCCATCTGACCGACCCCGAACTGCCGTTGGTGGACCTCGGCTGCGGCAACGGCACGCAGACCCGCTACTTCGCGGACCGCTTCGACCAGGTGATCGGCGTCGACCTGTCCGCCGCGGCCCTCGACCACGCCCGCCGCGCCGATCCCGGGCGCGGAGCCGCCTACCGGCTGCTGGACGCGACGGACAAGGCCGGGGTCGAGGCACTGCACGCCGAAGCGGGGGACGCCAACGTGTATGTGCGGGGCGTGCTGCACCAGTGCGAACCCGGTGACCGGCAGCCGCTGGTGGACGGGATCGCCGCGCTGCTGGGCCGGCGCGGCCGGGCCCTCCTGGTGGAACTGTCGGAGACCGCCCGGCCCGTCCTCGGCGCGCTGGCGCAGGATCCGGCGGGGCCGCCGCCCAAGCTGGCGCCGGTCCTCCGGCACGGCATCGCTCCGGGCGAGGTCGCCGACGACGCGGTGCCCGGCCATCTGCGGGCGGCCGGCCTGACCTTGCTGGCCTGCGGAGAACTGCCGCTTGCCACCACCGAGTTCACGCCGGACGGCAGCCGGATCGAGCTGCCGTCCCGGTGGTTCGTGACCGCCCGGGAGGAGTGAGCGGCCCCACCGCGGAAGGTGTGAGCGCCGTCACACGAAAAGGGGGTCGTCGGCTGTCACATCCGCGGGCCGCGCCGTGTCAGGGGGATGAAGCAACGCACGAACCCCTGATGAGGAGCCCGAGATGTCCACTGCCTACGTCGTCGTCACCGCCGTCGGAGCCGCGATGGCGGCCTTCTCGGCCGGCTCGCTCTTCTTCGGCGCCGAGTGGACGGTGAAGCCGCTGGCCGACTACGGAGTGCCGCGCTCGTGGTGGTCGTGGCTCGCCGCGGCCAAGGCCGCCGGCGCGGCCGGGCTGCTGGCCGGGCTGTTCGTGCCCGTGATCGGCGTGCTCGCCGCGATCGGCCTCGTCCTGTACTTCCTCGGGGCCGCCGTCACCGTGGCGCGGGCCCGCTGGTTCTCGCACGTGGCGTTCCCGCTGGTGTACGCGGCGCCCGCGGTGGCCTCCCTGGTCCTGGCCTTCTGACCGGGCCGGGAGGGGCGGGGGCGGCCGGGAACCCCGGCCGCCCCCGCCCCCGTGTCCCGCGTCAGTCGTCCGCGGCCAGCGGGTCGTCCCCGGCGTCGAGCACCGCGACGTCGAGGGCGGCCAGCCGCTCCTGGTCCGCCACGACGTCGATGCCGGTGATCCCGTCGGGCGCGACGGTGAACAGCAGGGCCACCCGCAGCCGGCCCTGCGGGGCCATGACGAGGCCCACCCGGCCGTCGAGCAGGGCCGCTCCGGTGAACCGGGCCCGGCCGGTCGCGGCCATCGCGCTCTGCGCGACGGTCCGGGCGCCGCTCATCGTGACCGGCTGCGGCGTCGGAACCACGAAGCGGTCGGCCGTGAGGACCACGTCCGGGTGGAGCAGGGCGAGCAGCGCCTCGAAGTCGCCGGCGCGGGTCGCGGCCAGGAACGCGTCGACGGCCTCACGGCGGCGGGCCGGGTCGGTGGCCGGCGTCCCGCCGCCCCGCACCCGGCGGCGGGCGCGGGCGGTCAGCTGCCGGGTGGCGGCCGGGGTGCGCTCGATCAGCGGGGCGATGTCGTCGAAGGGGACGGCGAACAGGTCGTGCAGGACGAACGCCAGCCGTTCCGCCGGGGCGAGGGCGTCCAGGACGACGAGGAGCGCCACCCCCACCGAGTCGGCGAGCAGCGCCTCCTCCTCGGGGTCGCCGCCCTCTCCCGGGCCGGCGACGGGCTCGGCCGGCCGGTCGTCGAGCGGCACCTCGGGCCGGGTCCTGCGCGAGCGGAGCATGTTGAGGCAGATCCGGCCCACCACCGTGGTCAGCCAGCCGCCGAGGTTGTCCACCGCGGCGACGTCCGCGGCCGCCGCCCGGAGCCAGGTCTCCTGCACGGCGTCCTCCGCCTCGGCGAGCGAGCCGAGCATGCGGTAGGCGACGGCGCGCAGATGCGGCCGTTCGGCCTCGAAGCGCTCCGGAGGCAGTGCGGTGTGGGTGGTCATGGCAGGTCCCCGTCCGTGGTGCGGCCGCGTCGCGTGCGGCCGGGTGGCCCGGTCGCCGTTGCGCTGGTTCGCCGGCCGGCTGACTCGCGGCGCCGCTGTGTCGGTGTGTGCGCGCCGATCACAGCACGTCGCGGCCCGGCCGCGCCAACGTCTTCCCGCGCGGGACGGCCGGTTAGGCTCGGGCCTCCTGGAGGACAGCCCCGAAGACGGCGGCCCGAAGAGGGCGGGAGGCGGACGTGAAGATCCTCATCAGCGCCGACATGGAGGGCGCGACCGGCGTCACCTGGCCGGCCGACGTGCTGCCCGGAACCCCGCAGTGGGAGCGCTGCCGGCCGATGTTCACCTCGGACGTCAACGCCGCCGCGCAGGGCTTCTTCGACGGCGGCGCGGACGAGGTCCTGGTCAACGAGGCCCACTGGACCATGCGCAACCTGCTCCTCGAACGGCTCGACGAGCGGGTCGAGATGCTCACCGGACGGCACAAGGCCCTCTCCATGGTGGAGGGCGTCCAGTACGGCGACGTCGACGGCGTCGCCTTCGTCGGCTACCACGCGGGCGCCGGGGCCGAGGGCGTCCTCGCCCACACCTACCTCGCCAACTCGATCACCGGCGTCCGGCTGAACGGCGTGCGCGCCAGCGAAGGGCTGCTCAACGCGCACGTCGTCGCCGAGTACGGCGTGCCGGTCGTCCTGGTCACCGGCGACGACGTCACCTGCGAGGACGCCCTCGGCTACGCGCCGCAGGCGCCCAAGGTCGCCGTCAAGGACCATGTCTCGCGCTACGCCGCCGTGTGCCGCACCCCGTCCCGCACCGCCGCCGACATCCGGGCCGCGGCGAAGACGGCGACCGCGCTGGCGGTCCGTCAGGAACCGGTGGACGCCGGGCCGTTCACCGTGGAGGTGGAGTTCGACGCCGAGCATCTCGCGTCGGCGGCCACCGTCGTGCCCGGCGTCGAGCAGGCCGGCGAACGCAAGGCGGCGTACACCGGCGCCACCATGTACGAGACGATCCGCACCTTCAAGGCGGTCACCACGATCGTCTCGGCCGCGATCGAGGAGCAGTATGGCTGAGCGGCCGGGAACGCCGGGAGCGGCGGCGAAGCAGCGGAAGGGGAACGGGAGCGGCATGGCTGACGCACAGGCGGAGGACGAGGTCGTCCGGTTCACCTCGGACCTCATCCGCATCGACACCACCAATCGGGGCGGCGGGGACTGCCGCGAGCGGCCGGCCGCCGAGTACGCCGCCGCGCTGCTGGCCGAGGCGGGAATCGAGCCGGTCCTGCTGGAGCGCACTCCCGGCCGCACCAACGTCGTCGCCCGCGTCGAGGGCGCCGACCCCTGCGCCGACGCGCTGCTGCTCCACGGCCATCTGGACGTCGTCCCCGCCGAGGCCGCCGACTGGAGCGTGCACCCGTTCTCCGGCGAGGTGCGCGACGGGGTGGTGTGGGGGCGCGGCGCGGTCGACATGAAGAACATGGACGCGATGATCCTGGCCGTGCTGCGGGCCTGGGCCCGTGAGGGCGTGCGGCCCCGGCGCGATCTCGTCGTCGCCTTCACCGCCGACGAGGAGGCCAGCGCCGCGGACGGGGCCGGGTTCCTCGCCGACCGGCACCCGCACCTGTTCGACGGCTGCACCGAGGCCGTCGGCGAATCGGGCGGGTTCACCTTCCACGACGGGGCCGGGCGCCGGATCTACCCCGTCGCAGCGGGCGAGCGCGGCACCGGCTGGCTCAGGCTCACCGCCCGGGGCCGCGCCGGGCACGGCTCCAAGGTCAACCGGGAGAACGCGGTGACCCGGCTGGCCGCGGCCGTCGCCCGCATCGGCGAGCACGTCTGGCCGCCCCGGCTCACCCCGACCGTCGCCGCCGCGCTCACCGAACTCGCCGCGCTGTACGGCGTCGACCCCGACCTGGACGACGTGGACGCCCTGCTGGACAAGCTGGGGCCGGCCGCCGCCCTCGTCGAGGCCACCGTGCGCAACAGCGCCAACCCCACGATGCTGGAAGCCGGTTACAAGGTGAACGTGATCCCTGGGGAGGCCGTCGCGTTCGTGGACGGCCGGTTCCTCGCGGGCGCCGAGGACGAGTTCCGCGCCACCCTCGACGAACTCACCGGCCCCGACGTCGACTGGGAGTTCCACCACCGCGAAGTCGCCCTCCAGGCACCGGTGGACGCCCCGCTGTACGCGCGGATGCGGGCCGCCGTCGAGGAGTTCGCGCCCGAGGGGCACGTGGTGCCGTACTGCATGTCCGGCGGCACGGACGCCAAGCAGTTCTCGCGGCTCGGGATCACCGGCTACGGCTTCGCGCCGCTGAAGCTCCCCGAGGGCTTCGACTACCAGGCGCTCTTCCACGGCGTGGACGAACGGGTCCCGGTCGAGGCGCTGCACTTCGGCGTCCGCGTCCTCGACCGGTTCCTGCGGTCGGCCTAGGCGGAAGGGGGACGACGTGCGGGTCCTGCCCTACGGCTCCTGGCCGTCGCCGATCGACGCGGCCCTGGCCGCCGCCCACGACGGACGCCCCGACCATGTGGGCTTCGTCGGCGACGAGGTGTGGTGGACCGCGCCCCGGCCCGCCGAGAACGGGCGCCGCACCCTGATGCGGCGGCGCGTGGACGGCGTCGAGGAGTCGGTCCTGCCCGCTCCCTGGAACGTCCGCAGCCGCGTCGTCGAGTACGGCGGCCATCCCTGGGCCGGCACGGTCGCGGCGGGCCGGCCCCTCGTGGTGTTCACGCACTTCGACGACCAGCGGCTGTACGCGTACGAGCCCGGCCGCGGCGGCGAGCCGCGTCCGCTCACGCCCGTGTCCGCCGTGGGCGGGGGACTGCGCTGGGCGGAACCGCGGTTGCTGCCCGAGCGGGGCGAGATCTGGTGTGTGCTGGAGGAGTTCACCGGCGACGGACCCACCGACCTGCGCCGCGTGCTGGCCGCCGTGCCGCTGGACGGCTGGGCCGCCGGCGACCGCACGGCCGTGCGCGAACTCACCGACGACAGCCGCCGCTTCGTCACCGGCGCGCGCCTCTCGCCCGACGGGCGGCGGGCGGCCTGGCTGGCCTGGGACCATCCGCTGATGCCGTGGGAGGGGACGGACGTCGTCGTCGCCGACGTCACGGCCGACGGCCGCCTGAGCGACGCACGCGTGGTGGCGGGCGGGCCGGGGGAGTCGATCGCCCAGGTCGACTGGACCCGGCCGGCGAGCGGCGGGCAGTGGCCGGCGGACGCGGCGGCGCGCACGACGGGCGAGGGCCTGCTCTACACGAGCGACCGCAGCGGCTGGTGGAACCTGTACCGCGACGACGAACCCCTGTGCCCGCGCGCGGAGGAGTTCGGCGGAGCCCTTTGGAAGCTCGGGCAGAGCTGGTTCGCACCGCTGGACAACGGCCTGGTCGCCGTCGTCCACGGCCGCGGGTCCACCGCGCTGGGCGTCCTCGATCCGCACAGCGGCGAACTCGTCGACGCGGCCGGACCGTGGACCGAGTTCGCCCCCACCCTCGCGGTGCGCGGCGAGGCCGTCGTCGCGGTCGCGGCCAGCCCGCGCAGCGCCTACGAGGTGGTCGAGCTGGACGCCCGCACCGGCCGGGCCCGGGTGATCGGCGCCGCGCACGACGACGCGGTGGACCCGGTCCACTACCCGGAGCCCCGGATCCGCACCTTCACCGGGCCCGACGGCCGCGAGGTCCACGCGCACGTCTACCCGCCCCACCACCCCGGCGTCGTCGCCCCCGGCCATGAACTGCCGCCGTACGTCGTGCGGGCCCACGGCGGGCCCACCGACCGCGTCCCGCTGGTCCTGGACCTGGAGATCGCCTACTTCACCTCGCGGGGCATCGGGGTGGCGGAGGTCGACTACGGCGGGTCGACCGGGTACGGCAGGCGCTACCGGGAGCGGTTGCGCGAGCAGTGGGGCGTCGTCGACGTGGAGGACTGCGCGGCCGTCGCCCTGGCCCTCGCCGACGAGGGCGCCGCCGACCGCGACCGGCTGGCGATCCGCGGCGGCAGCGCGGGCGGCTGGACCGCCGCCGCCTCCCTGGCCGGCACCGACGTCTACGCCTGCGGCACGATCCGCTACCCCGTGCTGGACCTGGTGGGCTGGGCGACGGGCGGGACCCACGACTTCGAGTCGCACTACCTCGACAGCCTCGTGGGACGCCTCGCCGACGTGCCCGCCCGGTACGCGGAGCGCTCGCCCGTCGAGCACGCCCACCGGATCACCGTCCCGTTCCTGCTCCTCCAGGGTCTCGACGACGTGATCTGCCCGCCGGCCCAGTGCGAACGGTTCCTCGAACGCCTCACCCGGCCCGCCGGGCGGCCCGTCCCGCACGCCTACCTCGCGTTCGAGGGCGAGGGGCACGGCTTCCGGCGGGCCTCGACGACGGTCCGCGCCCTGGAGGCCGAGCTGTCGCTGTACGCTCAGGTCTTCGGGCTGAACCCGCCCGGTGCGGCGAACTTGGAGCTTGTGCGGTGAAGGAACTGGTACGGCCGTCGCGGCTGGCCCCCGGCGCCCGGATCGCCGTCGTCGCGCCCAGCGGGCCGGTGGCGGAGGAACGGCTTCAGGCCGGTCTCGACCTGCTGCGCGGCTGGGACCTCGACCCGGTCGTCGCCCCCCATGTGCTGGACCGGCACCGCACCCTGCCCCACCTCGCCGGCGCCGACGCCGACCGCGCGGCCGACCTTCAGCAGGCCTGGTGCGATCCCCGCGTCGACGCCGTGCTGTGCGCCCGCGGCGGCTACGGCGCCCAGCGCCTGGTCGACCTGCTCGACTGGGACGCCATGGCGGCGGCCGGGCCGAAGGTGTTCGTCGGCTTCAGCGACAGCACCGCACTGCACGAGGCGTTCGCCGTCCGCCTGGGCCTGACCACGCTCTACGGACCGGTGGCCGCGGGCATCGACTTCATCAAGAGCGCCCGCGCCCAGGACCATCTGCGGGCCACCCTCTTCGCCCCCGAGACCGTCCGCACCCTGCGCTCCGCCGGCGTCCCGCTGGCGCCGGGCCGCGCGCGGGGCGTCACCCTGGGCGGCTGTCTGACACTGCTCGCCACCGGCTACGGAACCCCCCACTCCCGGTCCGGCGCCCGCGGCGGACTGCTGCTGATCGAGGACGTCGGCGAACCGCCCTACGGCGTCGACCGCGCCCTGACCCAGCTCCTGCGCACCGGCTGGCTGGACGGCGTCGCGGGCGTCGCGCTCGGCTCCTGGGACCGGTGCGGCCCCTACGAGGCGCTGCGCCCCGTCCTGGCCGACCGGCTCGGCGGCCTCGGCGTCCCCGTGGTCGAGGAACTCGGCTTCGGGCACTGCGAGGGGGCGCTGACCGTGCCCTTCGGCGTGGGCGCGGTACTCGACGCAGACGAGGGCACGCTCACCCTCGACGCCCCCGCGCTGCGCTGACGCCGCCGCGTCACCCGGAGGCCGGCCCCGCCCCACCGCGCCACCGGCATCCGGCTGCTCGTCCCCGTCGTGGGGCCGCCCGACCGGCGCGGCCGTGCGCGCCGGCCCCCCCCCGCGCCCGCGCGGTGATCCATCGGCGGCTCCTGGGCCCGGAACCCGCCGGAAGCGGCCGCGTCGTACGCTGGCCCGATGCCGCACACCGGATCTGCGTACCTCGCCGAGGGGCCCCGCGTGGGGCTGCGCCACTTCACCCTCGCGGACGGGCCCGAGTTCACCGCCCGGGCCCGAGAGAGCGTGGACCTGCACCGCCCGTGGCTGTTCCCGCCGTCCACCGCCGACGCGTACACCGCCTACGCGAGCCGGCTGATCGAGGACCCGTCGAAGGCCGGCTTCCTCGTGTGCTCCCGGCAGGACGGGGCGATCGCCGGGTTCGTCAACATCAACAACATCGTGCAGGGCGCGTTCCAGTGCGGCGCGCTCGGCTACGGCGCCTTCGCGCACGCCGCCGGCCGGGGCCTGATGCGCGAGGCACTCGATCTGGTGGTGGGCCACGCCTTCGGGCCGATGCGACTGCACCGGCTGGAGATCAACGCCCAGCCCGGCAACACGGCCTCCATCGCCCTGGCCCGCTCCTGCGGGTTCCGGCACGAGGGGTTCTCCCCGAAGATGATCCACATCGACGGGGAGTGGCGCGACCACGAGCGGTGGGCGATCACCGCCGAGATGCGGACTTCCGGTTGATCTTCATCGTGTCGAGGTCGGTGACCGTCGACCTCAGGCCGGTGAAGCCGCAGCCCAGCGCGCGCAGCGCCGTCTCGGCGCGTTCCTCGGCGAGCGCGCCCGCCATCTCGTCGCCGTCGGCCGCGTCCGAGACCACGACGAAACGCATCGAGAAGTGCTTCAGCGGCGACCGCTGGTACGACAGCGTGCCCTCCTCGGTGAACCGCATGCTCGTCAGGCCGTGGTCGTCGGCCTCGGCGAGCAGACGGGCACGGGCCTCCTCGGTGAGACCGTCCCATGCACCGCGGACGATCACCCGGTAGGTGTGCTGCTCACTCACTGTCGCTCCTTCGCGTCGGCCGTCGAAGGAGCGACTGTACGTGCGGGCGGCCGGCGCGCGCCCGGAATTTCCGGCGCGCGCCGCACGGCTCACCGTCCGCGGCGGTCTGCGTACTCGTACACCGCCCCGTCCGGGTGCCGGACGATCAGGTTGCGGCCCACCGGTGTCGGCACCGGGCCCGCGATGACGTCCGCGCCCAGCCCGGTGAGGATCTCGAGGGTCTCGTCGACGTCCGTGACGGCGATCGTCGCGGCCACCTTGCGCAGCACCTCCAGCTCGGCCGGCGGCCCGCTCATCAGCAGGAAGCAGCCGACCGCGGCCACGCGCACCCCGCCCCGCTCGAAGCGCTGCGCGGCGGTGCCGGCCAGCCGCTCGTAGAAGGCGACCGAGGCATCCAGGTCGTCGACGCAGACACGCAGTGTGGCTCCCAGAATGTCCATGCGCACGAGCCTGGTTGGGGCGGCGGCGACCCGGTGATCCTTCACGCGATCCCTGCGCCGCCCGCACGGCGCCCGCCGCCGGGCGGGCGTGAGGCCTCGTCACCGCGGGTACCCGACGCCCATGGAGCGCATCGACCACATGGAGCATCTGGACAGGCAACTCGTCGACGAACTGACGCAGGTGGCGCGCGAGACGATCCGGGAGGAGCTGCGGGAGCAGACGCGCAAGCAGCGCCGCACCGCGATGCTGTACGCCGCCTCCGGCGCACTCGCCCTCTACGCCGGCGCCGCCGTGGCGGTCGCGGCCGGCCTGGCCCTCGGCATCGGTCTGCCCGACTGGGCCGCCGCGCTGATCACGGCCGCGGTCCTCGGCGTGGCCGCCTACCTGGTGCGCCGCGCGGCCAGGCCGCACCCCGCCCGGCCGGGCGGGGCCCAGGGGCCCCTCGCCGGGAGCGCGCCGTCCGGGCCGTCCGGCGCCGCGCGGCCGTACCCGCCGGTTCCGCCGATGCCGCCGGTCGCGCCGGGCGCCCCGCTGCCGCGGCGGGGCGAGGCCCCGCACGGGCACGGCGTCGACCCGCGGGACCCGCACCCGCACGGCTGACCGGGCGTCCGGGACCCCGCGGCACGACCCGCCCCCCGCACGACCGAGGCCCCGCGGCAGCACTGCCGCGGGGCCTGCGCATAGGCCGGGGCTCACTGGAGGCGGGGCAGCACCTTGGTGCGGTAGAAGTCGAAGAAGCCGCGCTGGTCCGGCCCGATCTGGTTCACGTAGATCCGGTCGAAGCCCGCGTCGGCGAAGGCGGTCAGCGCGGCGACGTGCTCGTCCACGTCGTCGCCGCAGACCGTGTTCTCGCCGACCATCTCCTCGCTGATCAGCGGCTCCAGCTGCTCGAAGTGGCGCGGGGTCGGCAGGATCTGGCCCATCTCCCCGGGCAGCAGCTGGTTCGACCACAGCCGGTGGACCGTACGCACGGCCTCCTCGCGGTCGGCGCCGTAACAGACCTTCGTACCGCCGCTGACCGGCTTCGCGCCGCCGCCGCCCTTGCGGAACTGCTCCACCATCGGCTCCTCGGGCATCATCGTGATGTAGCCGTCGCCCACCCGGGACGCCAGCGACGTCGCCTTCGGTCCGAACCCGGAGATGTCGATCGGGACCGGCTCGTCGGGCACGGTGTACAGGCGGGCGTTCTCCACCTTGTAGTGCGTGCCGTAGTGGCTGACCTCCTCGCCGGTGAACAGCCGCCGCATGACCTGCACGGCTTCCTCCAGCATCTCCAGGCGCACGTTCGCGGGCGGCCAGACGTCGCCCAGGATGTGCTCGTTGAGCGCCTCGCCCGAGCCGACGCCGAGCCGGAAGCGGCCGTTCGTCATCACGGCGGCCGTGGCGGCGGCCTGGGCCACCACGGCGGGGTGCATCCGCACGGTCGGGCACGTCACGGCCGTCTCGATCGGCAGCGACACCGCCTCCGACAACGCGCCGATCACCGACCAGACGAACGGGCTCTGCCCCTGCGCGTCGTTCCACGGGTGGTAGTGGTCGGAGATCCACAGCGCCTGGAAGCCCGCCTGCTCGGCCATCCGCGCCTGTTCGATCAGGTCCGCGGGGCCGAACTCCTCGCAGGACAGGAAGTAGCCGTACTCGGGCATGGGGGGTACCTCCGACATGGGTGACTCCGGTCCCGCACCGGGTACCCGACGCCCGGACGGGAAACCGGCGCACGTTTGGCCGACCCCGCCAGGGGGACGCGGAAGCCCTCGTACGACAACCGTCCGAATCCCGCCGGAGGCCAGCGTGAGTCGACCCCGCATCGTGATCGTCGGAGCGGGCCCCGCCGGGTTCCGGGCGGCCCGCACCCTCGTGCGGGCGGTTCACGGGCGGGCCGACGTCACCCTGCTCAACCCGGACGGCCGCTTCCTGTACCCGCCCCTGCTGCCCAGGGTGGCGGCCGGCGCGCTGGAACCGCGCCGGGCCTTCGTGCCGCTGTCGCACGGCCTGCGCGGCGTCCGCCTGGTACTGGGCGCGGCGGACCGCGTGGACCTGGACGCGCGCACCGTGCGCGGCACCGGCCCCGAGGGCGAGGAGTTCGCCGTCGGCTACGACCGGCTCGTGCTGGCCACGGGCGGCGGCGGGTCCGCGCCCGTCCCGGGAGCCGCCGGGCACGTCCACGGGTGCCGGGATCTGACGGAGGCGCTCGCCCTGCGCGATCACCTCGTGCGTCAGGTGGAGTCGGCCGCTTCCGGCGCCGACTCGGCCGACCGGGTGGCGCGGTGCACGTTCGTCGTCGCCGGCGCGGGTCATACCGGCGTCCAGGTCGCCGCGCGGGGCAAGCCGTTCACCGATGCGCTGGTGCGGGACTTTGCCGCCCGCACGGACGTCCGGCCGCGCTGGCTGCTGCTGGACGACGCCGACCGCATCCTTCCCGGACTGGAGGAACCCTGTTCCCGCGCCGCAGAACGGGTGCTGCGCGCCCGCGGCGTCGAGGTGCGCACCGCAACCTCGGTCGTCGAGGCCACGCCCGAGGGCGTGCTGCTGAGCGACGGCGAGTTCGTGGAGAGCCGCACGCTGGTGTGGTGCGTGGGCGCGGGGCCCGGTCCCCTGACGCGGTCGCTCGGACTGCCTCTGGAGCGGGGCCGGCTGCTCGTGGAGCCGACGCTCCAGGCGCCGGGCCGTCCCGAGGTGTTCGCCTGCGGCGACGCGGCCGCCGTGCCCGACCTCGACCGGCCGGGGGAGTACACGCCGGCGACCGCGTGGCACGCGTGGCGGCAGGGGAAGGTCGCCGGACTCGACGTCGCCGCGTCCCTCGGCGGCCCGGGCGGTCCGCGGCCGTACCGGCACCGGGAGCCCGGGTGCGCCGTCGATCTCGGCGGGACGCGGGCGACCGCCGGCCCGCTCGGCGTGCGTCTGCCCGGCCCCCTGGCGGGGGCGGCCGCACGTGCCCGCCGGCTCGCCGCGATGCCCGGCGAACGGATCCGCGACACGGTCGGCCGGCCGGGCCTCGCGCGGCCGGATCCGGCGCCCCGCCACTCCGCGCCGCCCGGGCCCGCCCCGCTCCCGGACGCCCGCGGGCGTCCACCGACAACCTTCCGGCCCGGCGCGACGACGCCGGCGACGCGGACGAACCGAACACCCACCACGACAGAGACCAGGTGAGCTACGTGAACCACGTGAACGACGAGAACCAGACGACCGGCGGGTCCGGCGGACGGCGCCCCTCCCCGGAGGACGGCTCCCAGTCGATCACTTCGCCGACCCCCGAGGTGGGGCGGCACACCAGCGGGAAGGACGGCCCCCGCACCGGGCAGTCGTCGCCCGAGGACGGCTCCCAGTCGATCACCGCGCCCACCCCGGAGGTCGGGCAGCACAGCACCGGACCGGCGGCCCCGGGCGGCGACGAGCCGGCCGAGCCGGCGAAGAACCAGCCCGGCGGCGAGCCGGCGAGGAACCAGCCGGGCGGCGAGCCGGCGAGGAACCAGCCGGGCGGCGAGCCCGCCGGGAACGCCGGCGAGCGTGCGGAAGGAGACCGGTGACCCGATGGACACCGCCGAACTCATCGAACTCGGACAGCAGCTGAGGGTGGACAGCGTGCGCGCCTCCGCCGCCGCGGGATCCGGGCACCCGACCTCGTCGATGTCCGCCGCGGACCTGATGGCCGTGCTCATCGCCCACCACCTCCGCTACGACTTCGACCGCCCCGCCCACGCCGGCAACGACCGCTTCGTCCTGTCCAAGGGCCATGCCTCCCCGCTGCTGTACTCCGCCTACAAGGCGGCCGGGGCCGTCGACGACGAGGAGCTGCTGACCTTCCGCAAGCTCGGCAGCCGGCTCGAAGGGCACCCCACCCCGCGGCGGCTGCCGTGGGTCGAGACCGCCACGGGTTCGCTCGGCCAGGGCCTGCCCGTGGGCGTCGGCATCGCGCTGTCCGGCAAGCGGCTGGAGCACACCGGCTACCGCGTCTGGGTGCTGTGCGGGGACAGCGAACTCGCCGAGGGCTCGGTGTGGGAGGCCGCCGAGCACGCGGGCCACGAGCACCTCGACAACCTCACGGCCATCGTCGACGTCAACCGGCTCGGCCAGCGCGGCCCGACCCGGCACGGCCACGACCTCGACGCCTACGCCCGCCGCTTCCAGGCGTTCGGCTGGCACACGGTCGAGGTCGACGGCCACGACGTGGACGCGATCGACCGCGCGTACGGCGAGGCGGCCTCCACCAAGGGCCAGCCCACCGTCATCCTCGCCCGCACCCTCAAGGGCCGGGGCGTGGAGGCCGTCCAGGACCGCGAGGGACTGCACGGGAAGCCGCTCCCGGACGCCGACGAGGCGATCGAGGAGCTGGGCGGCGTGCGCGACCTGCGCGTGCAGGTGCGCGAACCGGCCGACACGCGCATGCTGCACTCCGTGCCGACCGGACGCCTGGACCTGCCGCGCTGGGAGAAGGGCGAGGAGGCGGCCACCCGGGACGCCTACGGCCAGGCGCTGGCCGCACTCGGCGGCGCCCGCGAGGACGTCGTCGCGCTCGACGGCGAGGTGAGCGACTCCACCCGCGCCGAGGTCTTCGCCAAGGAGCATCCCGAGCGGTTCTTCGAGTGCTACATCGCCGAGCAGCAGCTCGTCGCCGCCGCGGTGGGCCTCGCGGCACGCGGCTGGGTGCCGTACGCCTCCACGTTCGCCGCCTTCCTGACCCGGGCCCACGACTTCGTCCGCATGGCCGCGGTCAGCGGCTCCGGCGTGAACCTGGTCGGCTCGCACGCCGGGTCCGCCATCGGCCAGGACGGCCCCTCGCAGATGGGACTGGAGGACCTGGCGATGTTCCGGTCCGTGCACGGCTCCACCGTGCTGTACCCGTGCGATCCCAACCAGACCGCCCGGCTCGTCGCCACGATGGCCGGCCTGGACGGCGTCCGCTATCTGCGCACCTCGCGCGGCAAGGCCCCGGCCCTGTACGGCCCGGACGAGGAGTTCCCGGTCGGCGGCAGCAAGGTGCTGCGCTCCTCGGAACGGGACCGGATGACCGTCGTCGCGGCCGGTGTCACCGTGCACGAGGCGCTGAAGGCGGCCGAGGCGCTCGACGGCGAGGGCATCGCGGTCCGGGTGATCGACCTGTACTCGGTCAAGCCCGTCGACCGGGAGACGCTGCGGCGGGCCGCGGAGGAGACCGGCTGCCTGCTGAGCGTGGAGGACCACCACGAGCAGGGCGGCCTGGGCGACGCGGTCCTCGACGCCTTCCTCGACGGACGGCCCACGCCCCGCCTGGTGCGTCTCGCCGTCCGCACCATGCCGGGGTCGGCCGCCCCCGACGAGCAGCTGCACGCCGCCGGGATCGACGCCGAGTCGATCGCCGCGTCCGTCCGGCTGCTGGTGGAGCAGGCGATCGCGCCGTGAGCGCACAGGCGGGCGGCGGCGTACGGACGGTGCGTGCGGGCCGCCGCACCGTCGAGGTCCACCGGCCGGACAAGGTGCTCTTCCCGGCCGGCGAGGGAGCCCAGCGGCACGAGCGGTACACGAAGGCCGACGTCGTCGACTACTACCGGTCCGTCGCCGCGTTCATGCTGCCGCACCTGAGGGGCCGCCCGCTGATGCTGGAACGGCATCCGGACGGGATCGAGGGCCCCCGGTTCATGCAGAAGAACACCCCCGAGCACTATCCGGAGTGGATCAGGCGGACCGAGGTCGCCAAGGAGGACGGCACGGTCCGCCACACCGTCTGCGACGACACCGCCACCCTCGTCCACCTGGCCGACCAGGCGTGCCTCACCCTGCACCGGTGGCTGTCGCGGGCCGACCGGGTCGACCGCCCGGACCTGCTGGTCTTCGACCTCGACCCGGCCGACGACGCCTCCTTCGCCGCCGTCCGCGAGGCCGCCCGGTGGCTGGGCGAGCTCCTCGACGAGCTGCGGCTGCCCTCCGGGCCAATGACGACGGGCTCGCGCGGGCTGCACGTCGTCGTGCCGGTCGACGGCGGCGAGGACTTCGACGAGGTGCGCGCGTTCGCCCGGGACGTCGCCGAGCGGCTCGTGGCCGAGCACCCGGACCGGCTGACCACGGCCGCCCGCAAGAAGGACCGCGGCGAGAGGCTCTACCTGGACATCCAGCGCAACGCCTACGCGCAGACCGCCGTCGCCCCCTACACGGTGCGCGCCCTGCCCGGCGCGCCCGTCGCCACCCCGATCAGCTGGGCCCAGCTCGACGATCCCGAGCTGGGCCCGCGCCGCTGGACGGTCGCCGACGCCATGGAGCAGGCCCGCTCCCGCCCCTGGGCCGCGCTGACCGGCCGCGGACGCTCCCTGAACCCGGCCCGGCGGCGGCTTCGCGCACTGGACGGCTCGTGAAGGTTTGGCCATGAGGCTTACGGCCACACGGAAGGAGAGGTGGCCATGGCGAACACAAAGAACACAGCGCGCTCCACAGAGAACACATCGAGTGCGCGGACTTCACGAAACACCCGGAAGAAAGGGCCCGCGAGCGAGACGTCCCGGCGCGGCCGTTCCGCGCACCGGGAGGAGCAGGACGCCGAAGAGCTGGAAGCCGAGGAGACCGACGCGGAGGACGCCGACGCCGAAGAGGCCGGTGCGGAGGAAGCGGAGGCCGAGGCGGACGCCGAAGAGGCGGACGCCGAGGAACTCGAAGGCGAGGAGCGGGAAGAGCAGGACGCCGAAGAGGCGGAGAGCGAAGAGCTGGACACCGGCGAACAGGCGGACGAGGAACTCGAGGACCTCGAGGACGAGGAACTCGAGGACGACGAGTCCGAGGACGACGGGCCGGAAGCCGACGAGGCCGACGAAGCCGACGAGGACAACGACATGAAGGGCGAGGACCACATCGTGACGAACGACCGGCCGCGCCCCATGGAGGTGCTTCGCGAGGCGCGTGCCCAGCTGGCGGAGCTCACCGGCATGACCGCCGAGAGCGTGTCCTCCTTCGCGCAGACGGAGGACGGCTGGTCCCTGGAGGTCGAGGTGCTCGAACTGGAACGGGTCCCCGACACCATGAGCCTCATGGCGACCTACCAGGTCGAGCTCGACCCGGACGGACAGCTCACCGGCTATCGGCGCGTTCGCCGTTATGAGCGCGGGCGGGCCGACGCGCACCGGGCCGGCGGCCGCTAGGCCGCCCCCGAACACTCAACCGAAGATCCCTTCTGATTCCCGATCATCCATCACGAAGCAAGGAGGTGCGGTCGGCATGACCGTAGTCCCGGCACAGCAGTCCGGTGGCGGAGGCGGCTCGAGCGGTCTCTACGACGTTCTGGAGCTCGTCCTCGACAGGGGGCTGGTGATCGACGCGTTCGTGCGGGTCTCCCTGGTCGGCATCGAGATCCTCAAGATCGACGTACGTGTCGTCGTGGCCAGCGTCGACACCTATCTGCGCTTCGCCGAGGCGTGCAACCGGCTGGACCTGGAGTCCGGCCCCAACAAGAGCCCGGGCCTGCCCGAGATCGTCGGCGAGGTCACCGAGTCGGGCGCGCGCGGCAAGTCCAAGGGCGCCCTGTCCGGTGCCGCGGAGACCATATCCGACGCGTTCAAGCAGGCGCGTGACGACGGTTCCGCGGAGCGCGAGTCCAGGCCGCGCGCCCGCAAGAGCACGGCTTCGCGCCGGAAGGAGGAGCAGGAGTGAGCACCTACGTCTACGGCATCACCGCGGGCTCGCACCCTGCCCTTCCCGAGGGCCTGGGCGGCGTCGGTGACCCGGCCATGCCCGTGCGGGTGCTGAAGGAGGGCGACCTGGCGGCCATCGTGAGCGACGCGCCCGAGGGACTGCGCCCCAAGCGGCGTGAGCTGCTCGCGCACCAGAACGTGCTCGCCGAGGCGGGCGCCGGCGGCTGCGTGCTGCCCATGCGGTTCGGCAGCGTCGCCCCCGAGGACAGCGCCGTGACCGGTGTGCTGGCGGAGCGCGCCGAGCACTACCACGAGCGGCTGAGGGCTCTCGACGGCAAGGTCGAGTACAACGTCAAGGCGACGCACATCGAGGAGGCCGTGCTGCACCACGTCATGGCCGGCAGCCCCGAGCTGCGTGCGCTCGCCGAGGCCAACCGCAAGGCGGGAGGCGGCAGTTACGAGCAGAAGATCCAGCTCGGCGAGATGGTGGCCGCCGCCGTCAAGGCCCAGGAGGCCGAGGACGCGGGCGTCGTCCAGCAGGCGCTGGAGCCGCTCGCGGCCGCCGTCGCGCAGGGCCCCGAGTCCACGGGCTGGCTGGCCAACGTGTCGTTCCTGGTCGCCAGGGACGAGGCCGCCCGGTTCGCGGAGGCGGTGGACGAGCTGCGCCAGGCTCATCCGCACCTCGACGTGCGCCTCAACGGGCCGCTTCCGCCCTACAGCTTCGTCGAGCCCGGACCGTCCGAGCCCGCGGAGACGATCACCGGGGAGTAGGTGCGTCGTGGGACTGCTCGGAGAGGTTTTCCTGCTGCCGCTGGCTCCGGTCCGGGGCAGTGGATGGGTGATCAAGCAGGTGCTCCGCGAGGCCGAACGGATCTACTACGACCCTTCCACGATCCGGGCTGAACTCTCCCGCCTCGAACAGCAGTTGGAGGCGGGGGAGATCACGGAGGAGGAGTTCGACCGACAGGAGGACGAGCTCCTGGACCGGCTGGAGACCAGCGCACGCGGCACCACGCAATCGGACGACGGGACAGCAAGATGAACCGAATGGGACTGGGCCTCGCTGTCGGGGCCGGATATCTGCTCGGCCGCACCAAGAAACTGAAAATGGCGGTGGCCGTCGGATCCCTGGTGGCCGGCAAGCGGCTCAACCTGACGCCGAAGGGCATCGCCGATCTGGTCTCCCAGCAGCTGCGGGACAACCCGCAGTTCAAGGAGATCGGCGACCAGCTGCGGCAGGACCTGCGCGGAGTCGGCAAGGCCGCCTCCGGCGCCATGGTCGAGCGGCAGATCGACGCGCTCGCGGACCGGCTGCACGGCCGCACCGCCGAGGTGCGCGACCAGCTCGCCGGCGCCGTGCCCGGCAAGGGCCGCAGCAAGGACGACGACCGGGACGACGAGCAGGACGACGACCTGGAGGCGGACGAGGAGTACGAGGAGGACGACGAGCCCCGGGACACCGAGGACGAGGACGCCGAGGACGTCGACGAGGACGACGAGGACGACGAGGACGAGCCCGAGCGGGCGGAGGACTCGCAGGACGAGGAGGACTCGCAGGACGAGGAGGACTCGCAGGACGAGGAACCGCCGAGGAAGCCGGCGGCGAAGAAGACGGCCAAGAAGGCGCCCGCCAAGAAGGCCCCCGCGAAGAAGGCGCCGGCCAAGAAGACCCCGGCCCGCAGGACGGCCGCCAAGAAGACCGCGTCGGCCGGGAAGACGGCCGCGAAGACGGCGTCCAGGCCGGCCTCCGGCGGCGGCTCCGGCGCCCGGCGCTCGAAGGGAGGCGGTGACCGATGACCGACACCCTCGGATCCGCGAAGTCCGCGACCTCCGCCGCGGGAAAGGCGTCCGGCAACGGCAACCCCCTCTCGGGCCTGGCCCAGAGCGAGGCGGCCGACCGGCTCAAGGGCGAGGTGCAGGAGTACCTCGCCGCGCAGGCCACGCGTCTGCTCACCGGCGTCGGCAACAAGCTCGGCGAGACCACGAACAAGCTCAACGACATCGCCGAGGGCAACAGCCCCGGGTTCGCCAAACTCGCCCTGGACGGCGGCAAGAAGATCGCCGAGGGCAAGGGCCCGGTCCGCTCCGCCCTGGAGCTGGGCGCCTCGCGCGCCAAGGACAAGGTGACCGGCGCCCTGAAGAACATCGGCGGCGGCAAGGGCGGCAAGGGCAAGAAGAGCGCCGGCAAGAAGCCGACCGTGATCATGGAGACGATCGACGTCGGCGTGCCGCTGCGCACCGCCTACGACCAGTGGACGCAGTACCAGGACTTCAGCACCTTCGCCAAGGGCGTCAAGAGCGCGAACCGCGCCGACGACACCACCAGCGACTGGCAGGCGAAGGTCTTCTGGTCCAACCGCAGCTGGAAGGCGAAGACCACCGAACAGGTGCCGGACGACCGGATCGCCTGGACGTCGGAGGGCGCCAAGGGCACCACGAAGGGCGTCGTCTCCTTCCACGAGCTCGGCGAGAACCTGACCCGCATCCTGCTGGTCATCGAGTACTACCCGACGGGCCTGTTCGAGAAGACCGGCAACATCTGGCGCGCCCAGGGCCGCCGTGCCCGCCTCGACCTGAAGAACTTCGCCCGCTTCATCACCATCAAGGGTGAGGCGCAGGACAGCTGGCGCGGCGAGATCCGTGACGGCGAGGTCGTCCGCTCCCACGACGACGCGATCGCCGAGGAGGAGGAGAACCAGCAGTCCGAGGACGCCGAGGACGCCGAGGACTCCGACGAGAACGGGGAGAACGGCGAGCCCGACGAGGACGCCGAGGCGCGGGATGCCGCGGACGACGCCCCGGAGGACGATGAGGAGTACGAGCCCGAGGAGGAGGCCGAGGGCGAGTACGAGGAGGAGGACGAGGAGGGCGAGCCCGAGGAAGAGACCGAGGAGGAGCCCGAGGGCGAGTACGAGGAGGAAGAGGAAGAGGGTGAGCCCGAGGAGGAGGCCGAGCCCGAGTACGAGGACGCGAAGGGCGGGAGCCGCAGATGACCATGTCGAGCCGGCTGCCGGAGCCGTACGGCCAGGGCGGCGGGGCCAACCTCGCCGACATCCTGGAACGCGTTCTCGACAAGGGCATCGTGATCGCGGGCGACATCCGGATCAACCTGCTCGACATCGAGCTGCTCACCATCAAGCTCCGCCTCATCGTCGCGTCCGTCGACAAGGCGAAGGAGATGGGCATCGACTGGTGGGAGACCGACCCGGCGCTGTCCTCCGGCGCCCGTCGCGACGAACTCGCGCGGGAGAACGCCGAGCTGCGTGAACGGCTGGCCCGGCTGGAGGAACTGGAGCTGGGTCGCGCCCCGGAGGATGCCCGGGAGTCCGCCTCCCGTGACGTCAGGAAGGAGTCGCCGTGACGGGACTGCGGTACGTCTACGCCGTCTGCCGGCCCTTCGGCGCGCCGTTGCAGACGGCCCTGAAGGGTGTGGCGGGCGATCCGCCCCGGCTGCTCGCCCACCGCGGTCTGATCGCGGTCGTCAGCCATGTCCCCGAGGCCGACTTCGCCGAGGCGCCCCTGCACCGGCACCTGGAGGACCTCGACTGGCTGACCGACACCGCCAGGGCCCACCAGCAGGTGATCGACGCGCTGACGGCCGTCACCACGCCGCTGCCGCTGCGGCTCGCCACGGTGTTCCGTGACGACAGCGGCGTCCGCGTGATGATGGAGGAGCGCGAGGCGGACTTCCTGCGCACGCTGGACCGGCTGGAGGGCCGCGTCGAGTGGGGCGTGAAGGTCTACGTGGAGCGGGAGCCCGCCGCTCCCGCCGCCTCCGCCGAGACGGCGGCGAAGCCCGCCTCGGGCCGGGACTACCTGCGCCGGCGGCGCATGGAGAGCCGGGCGCACGAGGACAGCTGGCAGCGTGCGGAGCAGTTCGCGGGCCGGCTGCACGCCGAACTGTCCGCGCACGCAGACGGGGCCCGGCTGCACGCGCCGCAGAACCCGGCGCTCTCCAAGGCGTCCGGACAGAACGTCCTGAACGCCGCCTACCTGGTGCCGCGCGGCCGGTCCGAGGAGTTCGTGGAACTCGTCGACGGCACCAAGGGCGAGGAGCCCGGCCTGCGCGTCGAACTCACCGGACCCTGGGCCGCGTACTCCTTCGTGGACGACGCCGGGAACGCGACGACGGCGCAGGATCCCCCGTCGGCTCCGGCGGGCGCCGACCTCGGCGAGGGGGGCTCATGACCGTCGTGGAGCGCCGCGAGGTCGCCCTGGTGGACCTGCTCGACCGGCTGCTCGCCGGGGGAGTGGTCATCACGGGCGACATCACGCTGCGCATCGCGGACGTCGACCTCGTCCGCATCGACCTCAACGCCCTGATCAGCTCGGTGAACGAGCAGGTGCCGTCGCCCTGGGGGGAGTCACCGTGACGGACCGACGCAACCACATCGACCTGGAGCCCGACACCGTCGAGCGCGACCTGGTCAAACTGGTGCTGACCGTGGTGGAGCTGCTGCGCCAGCTGATGGAACGGCAGGCGCTGCGCCGCTTCGACCAGGGCGACCTGAGCGAGGAGCAGGAGGAGCGCATCGGGCTCACCCTGATGCTGCTGGACGACCGCATGACCGAGCTGCGCGAGCGGTACGGGCTGCGGCCCGAGGACCTCAACCTGGACCTCGGGCCCCTGGGACCGCTGCTTCCCCGGGAGTGAACCCGCCGGGCGGGAACGGACGAGGTCAGGCGGCGCTCCCGGCCGCTGCCTCCGGCTCCTCGCCCTCCGCCTCACCGGTCTCGTCCCCGCCGGGCTTTCGGCCCAGGATCTCCCCGTGCAGGACGGCGAACCAGCCGTCCTCCCGCCGCCCCCACTCCCGCCAGGCCGCCGCCACGGCGTGCAGCTGTTCCGCCGTGGCGTGCCCGCCCCGGGTGGCGAGGTCCGCATAGGCCGAGGCCACGGTGCGGTCGGCCCACAGACCGCTCCACCAGGCGCGCTCCCCGGGAGTGCTGAAGGTCCAGGTGGACGACGTGGCCGTGACGTCGGTGAACCCGGCGGCCAGCGCCCAGGACCTCAGCCGCCGTCCGGCGTCCGGTTCGCCGCCGTTGGCGCGGGCCACCCGCCGGTAGAGCCCGAGCCAGTCGTCCATGCCCGCCACGGCGGGGTACCAGGTCATCGCCGCGTAGTCCGAGTCGCGGACCGCGACGTAGCCGCCGGGCCTGGTCACCCGCAGCATCTCCCGCAGCGCCTGCACCGGATCGCCGACGTGCTGGAGCACCTGATGGGCGTGGACGACGCAGAACGTGTCGTCGGGGTAGGGCAGGGCGTGCACGTCCGCGACCTCGAAGCCGACGTTGGCCAGGCCTCGCTCGTCGGCCGTGGCGCGGGCCTGCTCCAGGATCCCCGGCGCGTGGTCGACGCCGGTGACGTGCCCCTGGGGCACCAGGGCGGCCAGGTCGGCGGTGATGGTGCCGGGGCCGCAGCCGATGTCCAGGATCTGCATGTGGGGCTTGAGCGAGCCGAGCAGATAGGCCGCGGAGTTGGCGGCGGTCCGCCAGGTGTGCGAACGCAGCACGGACTCGTGGTGCCCGTGCGTGTAGACGGCGGTCTCCTGCGCTTTCGGCATGACGGCTCCCCTTCTCGACGGGCCGGGTCCGGCCGGCCCGGCCCCCGGTGATTCCACGCTACGCCGACAGCCGCATGGTGAGACAGATCATTCTGAGATGTGGACTGACGGTGTGTCAGCCACTCACCGCCGTGCGGACGGTGCGGCCCTGCGCCGCGGCGGCGGGGCGGCAGCCCGGGAGCAGCCGCCACGAGGGCGCCGAGTACGCTGAGGTGGCCGTTTCCGGCGCGGAGACGGCCTCGACACCGGAGGCTCCCCCGCATGCGCCTGCTGCTCGTCCGTCACGGCCAGACCCCCGCCAACGTGGATTACCTCCTCGACACCGCCGTGCCCGGCCCCGGACTCACCGAGCTGGGCGCCCGCCAGGCCGCCGCCCTGCCCGAGGCCCTGGCCGACGAGGACGTCGAGGCCCTCTACGCCTCCACCCTCGTCCGCACCCAGCTCACGGCCGCCCCGCTGGCCGCCGCCCGCGGCCTCGACGTCCTGGTGCGCGACGGACTGCGGGAGATCTCCGCCGGGGACCTCGAAGCACTGCCCGGCGACACGGAGCACGGCGCCCTGTACATGCGCACGGCGTTCGCCTGGGCGGCGGGCGAGAGGGACCTGCGCATGCCGGGCGGCGAGAGCGGAACCGAGTTCCTCGCGCGTTACGACACCGTGGTCGCCGAGGTCGCGGCGAGCGGCGCGCGGACCGCCGTGCTGGTCAGCCACGGCGCCGCGATCCGCACCTGGGCGGCGGCCCGTGCCCACAACGTCGACGTCCCCTTCGCCGCCGAGCACCGCCTCGCCAACACCGGCACGGTCGTGCTGGAGGGCTCGCCCGTGGACGGCTGGAAGGCGCTGTCCTGGGCCGGCGCCACGGTCGCCCCCGCCGGGGAGGGCGGACCGGCCGGACAGCCCGTGAAGCACGCCGGCGGCTGACCGCCGGGGCCGGCCGCTTCCCCGGCCTGCACCGATATCGGTTTGCCGCGGGCGGCGGGCGGCCCGCAGAATGCGTCCTCATGGGACATCTGGAAGCCGCGCACCTCGAGTACTACCTCCCCGACGGGAGGGCGCTGCTCGGCGACGTCTCCTTCCGGGTGGGCGAAGGGGCCGTCGTGGCCCTGGTCGGCCCCAACGGCGCCGGCAAGACCACCTTGCTGCGGCTGATCTCGGGCGAGCTGAAACCGCACGGCGGGACCGTCACGGTCAGCGGCGGCCTGGGCGTGATGCGCCAGTTCGTGGGCTCGGTGCGGGACGAGACGACCGTCCGTGACCTGCTGGTGTCCGTCGCCCCGCCCCGCATCCGCGAGGTCGCGCGGGCCGTCGACGAGGCCGAGCACGCGATCATGACCGTCGACGACGAGGCCGCGCAGCTCCAGTACGCGCAGGCCCTCTCCGACTGGGCCGAGGTACGCGGCTACGAGGCCGAGACGCTGTGGGACATGTGCACCACGGCCGCCCTGGGCGTCCCCTACGACAAGGCCCAGTTCCGCCTCGTGCGCACCCTGTCCGGCGGCGAGCAGAAGCGGCTCGTGCTGGAGGCGCTGCTGCGCGGGCACGACGAGGTGCTCCTCCTCGACGAGCCCGACAACTACCTCGACGTGCCCGGCAAGCGGTGGCTGGAGGAGCGGCTGAAGGAGACCCGCAAGACGGTCCTGTTCGTCTCCCACGACCGCGAACTCCTGTCCCGCGCCGCCGAGAAGATCGTCTCCGTCGAGCCCGGCCCGGCCGGCGCCGACGCCTGGGTGCACGGCGGCGGCTTCGCCACGTACCACGAGGCGCGCCGCGAACGCTTCGCCCGCTTCGAGGAACTGCGCCGCCGCTGGGACGAGAAGCACGCCCAGCTGAAGAAACTCGTGCTGAGCCTGCGCCAGGCGGCCTCCATCAGCCACGAGCTGGCCTCGCGCTACCAGGCCGCCCAGACCAGGCTGCGCAAGTTCGAGGAGGCCGGTCCGCCGCCGGAGCCGCCGCGCGAGCAGGACATCACGATGCGCCTCAAGGGCGGCCGCACCGGCGTGCGCGCCGTCACCTGCGAGGGGCTCGAACTCACCGGCCTGATGAAGCCCTTCGACCTGGAGGTCTTCTACGGCGAGCGGGTCGCCGTCCTCGGCTCCAACGGCTCGGGCAAGTCCCACTTCCTGCGGCTCCTGGCCGGCGAGAGCGTGGCGCACACGGGCATGTGGAAGCTCGGCGCGCGCGTGGTGCCCGGCCACTTCGCCCAGACCCACGCCCACCCCGAGCTACAGGGCCGCACCCTGCTGGACATCCTGTGGAGCGAGCACTCCCAGGACCGGGGGGCGGCCATGTCCCGGCTGCGCCGCTACGAGCTGACCCAGCAGGCGGAACAGACCTTCGACCGGCTGTCCGGAGGCCAGCAGGCCCGGTTCCAGATCCTGCTGCTCGAACTGCAGGGCGTCACGGCGCTGCTCCTCGACGAGCCCACCGACAACCTCGACCTGGAGTCGGCCGAAGCGCTCCAGGAGGGGCTGGAGGCCTTCGACGGGACGGTGCTGGCCGTCACCCACGACCGCTGGTTCGCCCGCTCCTTCGACCGCTACCTGGTCTTCGGCAGCGACGGCCGAGTCCGGGAGACCCCGGAGCCGGTCTGGGACGAGCGGCGCGTGGAGCGGGCCCGCTAGGGCGAAACACGACCTGGGGCCGTCCCGGAACCGCTCGGGCCCGGGACGGCCCGTCCTGGGCCTCGCCGGCTTGCGCACTCCTCGGCGAGGCCCGGCAGCCGGAATGTTCGTACAGTGGATTGCAAGAGGCCGGAAGGCCGCGAGGCCCGAGGCCGGAAGGCGAGATCCAAGGCTGCCTCCCGGCTCCTGCCCGCCCGGGCGGTGCCGGTGGACGGTCCGGGGGCGGGTACCCGAAGCGTATGGACGAACACGACGAGCGGGGCACCACGATGACCGGAGTCGACCCGGACCGGCTGGACGACCAGCAGCTCATGAGAGAGCTGGAGACGATCCACCGCACGCGCCACGACACGCTGCTCTACGGCTCGAACGACGCGCTGCGCGCCCACAACGACCGCATGGCCCGGCTGGAGGGCGAGTACCTGCGCCGCAATCCGAGCCGGTTCGTCTCACCGGGCCGCACCCGCGAGGGCGCCCGGGAGCGCACCGCCGGGGCGAACGGGCGCGGCCCGGCCGGCGCCCCCGTCGGCAAGTGGGGACCGGGAACGGCGGCGGGCGCCGGCGGCGCGTGACGCGCGCCCGCGAGGCCCGGCCGGTGCGGGACGGCACGAGGGCGCGGACGCGACGAGAGCGAGGAGGCGCCGGCGAGGGGTGTGCCCTCGCCGGCGCCTCTTCCCGGTCCTCTTCGACGGCCTCGACGTCCTCCGCGGCGGCGTCTGCGGCCTGGACGATCCGGTCTTCCTGATCGCCCCGCTCGTCCGTCAGTCGCCTTCCGCGGCGAACACCCGCAGGTAGGCCTCGCAGAACGCCGGCAGATCGTCCGGCTTGCGGCTGGTGACCAGCTTGTTCGGGCCGTGTTCGCAGATCCGCACCTGCTCGTCGACCCAGTCGCCGCCGGCGTTGCGGACGTCCGTCCGCAGGCTCGGCCACGAGGTCAGCACACGGCCCCGGACGACGTCGGCCTCGATCAGCGTCCACGGGGCGTGGCAGATCGCGGCGACCGGGCGGCCCTGCTCGAAGAACGCCTTGACGAACGCGACGGCCTTGTCGTCGGCGCGCAGGAAGTCGGGGTTGGCGACGCCGCCCGGCAGGACCAGCCCGCCGAAGGACTCCGCGGAGGCCTCGCCGACCACCTCGTCCACGGCGAAGGTGTCGGCCTTGTCGAGGTGGTTGAAGGCCTGCACCTTGCCCGGGTCGGTCGACACCAGGACGGGTTCGTGACCCGCGTCCACCGCCGCCTGCCAGGGCTCGGTCAGCTCGACCTGCTCGACGCCTTCCGGTGCCGTCAGAAACGCGATGCGCATGGGGTTCAACGTCCTTTCCGTGTCATCAGGGGTGGGGGGAAACGGCCGCGTGGCCGGTGCCGGGCCGCATCAGCGGCGGGCGTCGACCAGCGCCTCGGCCAGCTGCTGCACATTGCCGTAACGCTGCGTGTGCGGGAGTTCCCGGACCGCGTCCACGAGCGCGTCCGGAGCATGTTCGCGGCGCAGCGCGACCACCAGCGCGCCCGGCCCGGCGGGGAACGAGCCGCGTCCCAGGAAGCGGGCGAGCTCCAGACGGACCACCGCCAGCGACGCCAGAGGGCTTCCCGGCACCACCGGGCCGCCCCACACCTCGGGGTCGTCCTCGGCGGACGGCTCCGGGTCGTGCCACTCCTCCGTGCGGGTGGGGTGTCCGGACCTCAGCAGGCCCTGCAGTTCGTGCTTCATCTCGTCGTCCCGGTGCACGCTCAGCCGGTCACTGCCTCGCTGCATGGTTCGCCCTCCAGATCTTCGGGTGGCCACCGCGTACCCGAGGAGGAGAGGCCGACACGGGATCCACGCCGGGCACTTCGGGAGACCCTCCCGACCTGCGCGTCCCGCAGCCCACAGCCCCGCATCCCGCCGTCCCGCGTCGCGCTTGGCGTCAGCCCGCTTCCGGGGCCGGGAGGAACTCCTGCATCTTCGCCTTGAAGGCGTGCCGGACCACCGAGCCCGCGTCGGGCTCGCCCTTCAGGACCGCCGCGGCCGCGGCCCCCAGCTGCTCCCAGGTGGCGTGCGCCGGCACCGGCGGCACGGACGGATCGGTGAGGAACTCCACGACCGCCGGGCCGTCCGCCGCCAGGGCCGTGCGCCAGCCCGCCTCCACCTCCTCCGGCGTCTCCACCAGCACGCCGGTCAGCCCCAGGGAGCGCGCGAACTCCGCGTACGCGGGACCTGCTCCCCGGTCGGGGCCGTGGTCGTTCCACACCGCGACGACCAGCCGCTGGTCCTGCCACAGGTGCCGGTGCCCCGCCGCGGCGGACAGCTCCTCGAGCCCGTCGAGCCGCATCGCCGCGTCGTCGACCAGCGCGATCGCGGGCCGGTCCGGGCGGGCGAACTTGGCGCCGATCGCGTACGGCACGGCGCAGCCCTTCGCCCCGGAGCCGGTGGAGAGGGCGCCGCGCATGCCGGACCGCAGCGTCAGATGGCGGGCGTACCAGGCCGCCAGGTTGCCCGGTTCGCAGGTCAGCATCGCGTCGGGCGGCAGCAGCGGGTCCAGGAGGCGGGCCACCAGCTCCGGGTTGACGGGGTCGGCCGACAGCCGCGCGCGGCGGTCCAGCACCTCCTCCCAGCGCCGCACGTTGTCGCATACGGTGTCGAGCCACTCGCGGCCGCGTTCCCCGCTCCGGATCGCCGGGATCAGCCGGCTGAGCGTCTCGCGCACGTCCGCGACGAGTTCCACGTCGTAGGGCTCGGGCTCGCCGGACTCGCAGGGCTCGTCCGGCGTTCCGGAGGAGGCGCTCGACGCCTGGCCCGACACCTGTGCCACCTGCGACGCAGCCGGTTCGACGTCGATCCGGACGCTGCGCACACCGCCGCCCAGGTCCGGGAGGAACCGCGGGTGCGTGACCGAGGAGCCGATCGCCAGCACCGTGTCGCAGTCGCGCATCAGCTCGTAGGACGGACGGGTGCCCAGCGGGCCGACCGGGCCGGTGACATAGGGGAGTTCGTCGCTCACGACGCCCTTGCCGGGCAGTTCCTCGGCCACGCCGGCGCCGAGCAGTCCGGCGATCCGGCGCACCTCCTCGCCCGCGCCGGCGGCGCCCGGTCCGACCAGGATCGCCACTTTGTCACCGGAGTTGAGGATCTCCGCGGCACGCTCCAGCGCCTCCGCGGAGGGGGACGCCGTCCGCCCGTCCCGGCCGGTACCGTCCGGCGCCGCACCCATGTCGGCCGGGGGCTGCGGGGGCCCCGGGGGTTCGGGGCAGTCGAGTTCCATCACGTCCTCGGGGACCACGACCACGACCGGACAGCGGCGGGCGTACGCGGTGCGCAGCGCCCGGTCCAGGACGTCCGCCAGGTCCTGAGGGGCCGTCACCGTCTCCAGGAAGTCGGGGGCGACGTCCCGGAACAGCGTGTACGGATCCGTGCGCGGGTCCGCGTCCGGCCCGTGCGGGCCGTCTCGGTCCGTGCGACGGTGGCCGACGACCGCCAGGACGGGCACGCGGTCCTGCTTCGCGTCGGACAGGCCGTCCAGGAGGTGCACCGCGTCCGGTCCCGACGCCGCCGCGCACACTCCCGGACGTCCGCCGAACCGGGCGTCGCCCGCCGCCCGGAACGCGGAGGTGCGGGCGTGCGGCGAGCGCACGAGGCGTGGCGCGTCGCCGGCGCCGTCGCAGGCGGCGAGCAGCGCGTGGACTCCGTCGCCGGGGCAGCCGAAGACGTGCTCGACACCCCACTCGCGCAGGCGTCTCACCAGGTGTTCGGAGACCGTGGCGGCCATGAACGGGACCTCCCTGACGGGGAAAAGGCGGAAATTCGGGGGCGGGGCGTGCACCGGCACGGGTGACCGCGAAGCCCGTCCGAAAACCTCGGCGGTGTTTGGAGGCGTGCGCCCGGGGCAGGCGCGGCCACAGTGCTTCGGACCGGAGGCACGTCCGTGGCGGGCCCCGGCCTCCTGGGCCCCACGAGGCGGGCCGGCCGGGCCGCGACCGCTCCCACGGAGACCGGCCGAATCCGAAGCAGGCTCCAGGGAGTTGCTGCGTCTCATGCCGAACCGAGCGCACACGAAGCACCATCCGCACGACGACACCCCCGACACCGCCGCCGACTTCGGCAGGCTGGCCGCCCTTCCTCCGGGACCCCGGCGCGACGCCCTGCGGGCCCGCATCGTCGAGGCCTGGCTGCCGATGGCCGACCGGCTCGCCGGCCGCTTCCGCAACCGCGGCGAGAACCTGGAGGATCTGTGCCAGGTCGCTGCGCTCGGCCTGGTCAAAGCCGTCGACCGCTACGACCTCGCGCGCGGGCACGCCTTCGAGAGCTACGCCGTGCCCACCGTCACCGGCGAGATCAAGCGGCACTTCCGCGACCACATGTGGACCCTGCACGTGCCCCGCCGCGTCCAGGAGCTGCGCAACCGGGTGCGCTGCGCGGGCCAGGAACTCGCCGGGACCGCCTCGGGCCGGCGGCCCACCGTCGCCGAACTCGCCGAACGGGCGCAGCTCAGCGAGGACGAGGTCCGCACCGGACTGGAGGCGCTGGAGAGCTTCAGCGCGCTGTCGCTGGACGCGGAGCTGCCGGGCGGCGACGGCGGGTACTCCCTCACCGACACGATGGGCGAGGCGGACCCGGCGCTGGACACGGTCGTCGACCGGGTGGCCGTCGGGCCCGAGCTGGCCGCGCTGTCCGAGCGCGAGCGGACGATCCTGTACATGAGGTTCTTCGGGGACATGACGCAGAGCCGGATCGCCGAGCAGCTGGGCATCTCGCAGATGCACGTGTCCCGGCTGATCAGCCGGTGCTGCGACCGGCTGCGGGAGCAGATCCTGAACGACGCGGGCTGAACCGGCTCCCGCCGCGACCGGTGAGGGGCGGGAGCCGGGGCGGAGAGCGCGCCTCGGGCGACCGGGCCCGGTGCCGGGGGCGGGGCCCGGAGGTCACCCGCACGGGGGTGTCCGTCCCGCCAATGGCGTCCGGCCGCGCGCGGTCCGGGCCCTCCGGGGCTGTGATGGCCGTGGGGCGGCGACGCCCCGCCCCGCAGCAGCCACCGGCCGAAGGAGCCGTCCCATGGGTCGCACCGCCCACTTCCTCTCCGCTCTGGCCCTGGCCGGCACGGTCCTGGCCGTCGCCGGTCCGGCCGCCTCCGCGGACCCGTCGGCGGAGGTCAGCCCGGGCAGCGCCGCCCCCGGCGACAGCGTCAGCGTGTCGGTCGCCTGCGGCCCCCTCACCGCCCCCGTGCCCGAGAGCCTCGAGGCCACCTCGCAGGCCTTCGCCGGGGGCACCGTCGAACTGAGCAAGGTCCCCGGCGACGACCCGCAGGCCGGGACGGCCTACCGAGGCACCGCCCGGATCGCCCCCGCCGACGAGCTGGAGGCGGGCCCGGACCCGGCCGCCGCGACCGTGGCGGCGGGCGCGGCCGCAGCGGCCGCCGGGTGGACCGTCGACGGCACCTGCCCGGCCGCGCCCGGCGCCCAGGGCAAGCCCTGGAGCGCCACTGTGGAGATCGCGAACGGCTGGTCACAGCCCTGTGCGACACCGGCCGCGACCGAGTCGTGCGCCACCGCCCGGCCGTGTGCGCAGGCTCCGGGCGCCGCACGGCCCCACCCCGATTCCTGCGCCACCGCCCGCCCGTGCGCCCGGCCCGAGCCGCAGCAGCGCGGGGCCGCCTCCCCGGACGCCTCCTGCACCCCCGCCGCCGTCGACCACGGCGTCCGGGCGGGCGAGGGCGGCGCGTTCACCGACTCCGTGCCCGCGCTGGCCGCCGGCGCGCTGCTGATCGCGGGCGCGTTCGGCGCCGCCGTGCACCGACTGCGCCGCCGGGACCCCGCGGGTGACGCCTGACCGCGGCTCCCGGCCCGGCCCGCCCCCCGGTGTGACAGGCGCAACGCGCGCGGGCGGTCATGAGGGGCTGCCCCACCGGGTACTCACCCCCCAGAGGCACGACCCGCCTCGTACGAGGATCCGGCCCCCCGCGAGCGCCGAGTCCCGTACGGGACGTCACGCACCACGCGCCCCGCGCGCGGTCCCGCCGCCGGGACGGCACGGGTCGCCGGGCACGGCAGCAGGGACGGACTGCGCGGAGGACGCGATGCGACGGACGGAACCGGGGGAGAGCGAGCCCTCCCGGAATCACGTCCGCCCGCCGGACGACGCCCCCGCCCCGGACCTCGCCTTCGGGCGGGGACACGGACCCGTCCGCTACGGCCCGCCGCCTCCCACGGACGCACTGCCGGTGCTGCCCGAACTGGCCGCGGTGCTGGCCCGCGCGGCGGGCCGGGCCGAGGGCGAACCGGTCGGCGGCGGCCCCGCACTCCTCGACGCGGCCCGCGGCTACTGGTCCCGGCGCGGCGCTCCCGCGGGGCCGGGCCGGGTCGCGGCCGGCCCCGGCGCCCCGTCCCTGCTGCTCGCGCTGACCGCCGCCCTCGGCGGCGACGTCCTGGTGCCCCGGCCCTGCGCGGCCTGGTGGGCGCCGTACGCACGGCTGCTGGGGCGGCCCGTCTTCCATGTGGCCACGCCCGCCGAGTGCGGCGGCGTCCCGGACCCCTTCGCGCTGCTGGAGACGGTGCGCCGGGTCCGCGACGAGGGCGGCGACCCGCGGCTGCTGGTGCTGTCCGTCGCCGACGACCCCACCGCCACCGTCGCGCCCCCCGAGGTGCTGCACGAGGTCGTGGAGGCAGCCGCGGGCGAGGGCCTGCACCTGGTCAGCGACGAGACCTGGCGCGACACGGTGCACAGCCCGCACGAGACGGTGCTGGTCGGTCCGGCGGAGATGCTGCCCGAGCGGGTCACCGTCGTCAGCGACCTCGCCGGTGCGCTGCTCCCCGCGGGCTGGCCCGCGGCGGTCGCCCGGTTCCCCGCGTCGGCGGCCGGCGACGACCTGCACGCGCGCGTGCTCGACGTGCTCACCGCCCTCGACGCGCGCGTGGCCGCCCCCGTGGCGGCGGCCGCCGCCTACGCCCTGGCCGAGCCGGAGCCCGTGACCGCGCGTGTCGCGGCCGCCGTGCGTCTGCACGCGCGCGTGGCGGAGGCGCTGCACTCCGCCGTGGTCGGCGCGGGCGGGCTGGCGCGGCCGCCCAGGGCCGGCCGCCACCTGTACGCCGACCTGAGCCCGCTGCGCGAGGCGCTCGCGGTCCACGGGGTCACGGACGCGCAGGAGCTGGAGGACTTCCTCTCCGCCCGGCTCGGCATGCCCGCGCCGGGCGGCCACCGCTTCGGGGACGACCTCGGCGCACTGCGGGTCCGGCTGTCCACCGGCATGCTCCTGGACGGGACGGACGCACAGCGCACGGAATGCCTCACCTCGCCCACGCCGTGGGAACTGCCGCACGTGCAACGCGCGTTGGCGCGCTTGAAGTCCGTCCTCGACGATCTCCGTGACGACGCTCAGCGATGGGAGCCTCCTCGATGACGCAGCAGTCCGAGACCGCCGCCGGCCCGGTCGCCGCCCAGGAGGCCGCCACCGCCGACGCCCCGGTCACCGCCCGCGGCGACGACGCCCCGGCCCCGCTGTCCACCCTGCCCCCGCTGACCCCCGCGCCCGCCCGCCCCCCGTCGTCGCCGCTCGCGCCGGCCGTTGCGCCGCTCGGTGAGCCGCGGCCGCTGGGGGAGCGGCGGGTGTGGCCGCGCAGCTTCCACGACCGGCTGACCTCCCCGCTGCCCGGCCTCAAGGCGCTCGCCCGGTTCGCCCGCGAGGGCGCGGTGCGGCCCGGCAGGGAAGGGCTGGCCGACATCCCCCGGCTGCCCGTCGCCCCCGCCCCGGCGCCCCGCGTCGACGCCCGCACGATCGCCGTCACCTGGGCGGGACACGCCAGCTGGGTGGTGGGGATCGGCGGCCTCACCGTCCTGACCGACCCGGTGTGGTCCCGCCGCATCCTCGGCACCCCGGCCCGCATCACCCCGGTCGGCGTGCCCTGGGAGGAGCTGCCGAGGATCGACGCCGTCGTCATCAGCCACAACCACTACGACCACCTGGACGCCCCGACACTGCGCCGACTGCCGCGCGACACACCGGTGTTCGTGCCGGCCGGGCTCGGCCGGTGGTTCCTGCGCCGCCGGTTCACCCGCGTCACCGAGCTTGACTGGTGGGAGTGCGCCGAACTGTCCGGCGTGCGTTTCGACTTCGTGCCCGCGCACCACTGGTCCAAGCGCAGCCTCGTCGACACCTGTCGCACCCTGTGGGGCGGCTGGGTGCTGACCGCGCCCGACGGACGGCGCGTCTACTTCGCCGGGGACACCGGGTACGGCCACTGGTTCTCCCGCATCGGGGAGCGCCACCCGGGCATCGAGCTGGCCCTGCTGCCGATCGGCGCCTACGACCCGCGCTGGTGGCTCAGCGACGTCCACTGCGACCCGGAGGAGGCGGTCCGCGCCGCCCTCGATCTCGGCGCCCGGCGGATGGCGCCGATGCACTGGGGCACGTTCGTGCTGTCCGCGGAACCGGTGCTCGAACCCCTGACCCGGGTACGGGCGGCCTGGGAGAAGGCCGGCCTGGAGCGGGACGACCTGTGGGACCTGCCCGTGGGAGGCTCACGCGTGCTGGAGTGACCAGGACCGAGGCGGTCGTTGCGGCGAAGGACTCCGCGGCTCGCGACGGCGGAGGGCGTGGACGTCCCTGCGGGCTCAGGCGGTGCGGGGCCGTCGGAGCCGGCGCCACAGGCTCGGGGCCGTGCTGACGGCCACGGTCAGCAGGACGGCGGCGACCACGCCCTCCCAGGGCTCCGGGAACAGCGACCCGCCCAGGATCCCGATCACCTGGTAGGTCACCGCCCACGCCAGACAGGCGGGCAGATTGCCCCGCACGAAGCGGCGCAGCGGCCACTTCGCCATCAGACAGGCCAGCATCACCGGTATCCGGCCCGCCGGCACCAGCCGCGACAGCACCAGGACGGCCACGTTGTGGTCGGCGAGTTTCTCCTGGGCCTGCGCCAGCCGCTCCTCGGGCGCACGTGAGCGGATCGCCTCCAGCCAGCGCGAGCCGTTCCTGGACCGCATCCCGCGCCGCCCCAGCCAGTACAGCGCCGCGTCCCCGCAGAACGCCGCCAGCGACGCCGTCACGAACACCAGCGCCAGCGAGAACGGCGCCTTCTGGTGGAACGCGACCACGGCCGCCGTGCTCACCAGGGCCCCCGTCGGCACCACGGGCACCAGCGCCCCGATCAGCACCAGCAGGAACAACGACGGATAGCCGAGCGCCTGCTGCGTGGCCTGCGTGGGTATGACCGCCGCGGCCACGGCGGACACGGTCACCGGTCGGCCTTCAGGCGCACGCTCTCCCCGTGCCCGAGCCGGTGCACCGCGACCCCCGGCGCACGCTCCGCCGCCAGGCGCACGAACTCCTCGCCCGGCGCATGGAATTCATGGGGGCGCACGGCGTCCATCCCGATCGGCCAGTACGTCCCGTAGTGGACCGGCACGGCGCTGTGCGGCGCCAGCCGGCGCACGGCCTCGGCCGCGCGCCCCGCGTCCAGGTGCCCCTCGCCGAGATACGGCCCCCAGCCGCCCACCGGCAGCAGCGCCGCGTCGACCGGCCCGACCTCCTCGGCCATCTCCTCGAACAGGCCGGTGTCCCCGGCGAAGTACGTCCGCGCCCGGCCCTCGATCACATAGCCGAGGGCGGGGGAGCGGTGCCGGCCGACCGGCAGCCGGCGCCCGTCGTGCCGCGCGGACACGACCCGTACCCGCAGGTCGCCGACGGTCGTCTCGTCACCCGGCGCCACCTCGCTCAGCCGCAGATGACGCAGCCGGCGCAGCGCGGGCACGGCGCGCGGAGCGCCCCGGGGCACCAGCAGGCGCGTGCCCGGCGCGAGGCGCGCCAGCGAGGGCGGATGCAGGTGGTCGGCGTGCAGATGGGAGACGAGCGCCACGTCCGCCTGCCAGGCCTCGGGCGGGGGCAGCGCGCCCCGGCGGCGGCGCAGATGGGCGAGCCGCCGGGCGAACAGGGGGTCGGTGAGCACGCGCACGTTCGAATCCTCGACCGTGCAGGTGGCGTGACCCCACCACGTGATCTCCACCGGCACCTCTTTGCCTCCTTCGCGCGACTCCCCCGAAGCCTACGGGCAGGAGTAGGGTCGGCGGCGAAACCCGGAGGTGAGGGGGACGCCATGGGACCGTCGCGGGTCATGCGGGTCACGGCGATCGCGAGTCTGACGCCGCTCGAGGAACTGGACGCCGATCCCTTCCTGGTGGATTCCCGCAGCCAGCACGCGATGTGCGCGCGGTGGGCCGCGGAACGCGGATACGTCGTCGGCCGGGAACTGCTGGTGCGCGGGGTGCGCGCCGACCACTGCGTGCTGTGGGACGGCGTCCGGCCCGGGTACGACCTGTTCGTCGCGCCGAGCCGCCGGGTGCTGGAGAGCGCGCTGTCGTCCGTCGAGGAGTTCTCCGCGGAGTGCGCGCGCCGCGGGGTGCGGGTGGAGACCGTCGGCTGCGCCGAGCCGGCCTACGACGCGCAGATGAAGGCCCGGGTGCACCGCAGGCTGTCCATGCCGACGGCCGGCTACGACGGACAGTAGCCGCCGCCCCGAGGTGACCGGTACGACCGTATGGCAGGGTGGAGGGCGGCCTCCACGGGCGTCGGGGCCGGAACGCGAGGTGTACGGGGCGTGCGTGGGGTGCGATGGCGGCGGGCCGTCGGCCAGGCCGGGCGCAGCATCACGGTGTGGGGCGTCTCCACGCTGACGATGCTGGTGCTGGCCGGGATCCTGCCGGACTTCCGGTTGCAGTCCGCCGACGGCGACAGCTCCACCACCATCGCCGTGACCGCGGCCGTCGGCGCCGGGGTGTTCGGCGTGCTGTCCGCCTTGGTGTGGCCGCTGCTGGTGCGTCTGCTGCTGCTGGTGCCGGCCCTGGTCCTCGGCCTGCTGGTGTTCTTCCTCAACGGCTCGCTGCTGCTGCTCGCCCTGCGGCTGAACCCGTCCGGACAGAGCGAGGCGGCGCCCGAGACCGCCGTCATCGTCGCCGCCGTGATGTCCGCCGTGGCCTCCGCCACCGGAGGCGCCCTCGCGGTACGCGACGACGACGCCTACCGCCGCCACCTGTACCGGCTCGCCGACCGCCGTCGACGAGGCGGCCCCGCCTGTCCCGGCACGCCCGGCACCGTCTTCCTCCAGCTCGACGGCGTCGGCCACGACGTCCTCGAAGCGGCCGTGCGCAAAGGGCTGATGCCGACCGTCGCCAGGTGGCTGGGCCGCACGCCCGGCGCCGACGGCGCCGCCACGCACCGTCTCACCCCCTGGCGCACCGACTGGTCGAGCCAGACCGGCGCGAGCCAACTGGGCATCCTGCACGGCAGCAACCACGACGTGCCCGCCTTCCGCTGGTACGAGAAGGACAGCGGGGAGGTCATGGTCAGCAACCGCCCCACCAGCGCCGCCGAACTCCAGCGCCGGGCGGTCGAACGCACCGGTGACGGAGGGCTGCTGTCCGCCGACGGCGCGAGCCGCGGCAACCTCTTCAGCGGCGGCGCCGACGAGCAGGCGCTCGTGCTGTCCATCGCCGTGCGCCGGCGCAGCCGGGAGAACCGGTCGCGGGCCGGCTACTTCGCCTACTTCTCCGACCCGGCCAACGCGGTGCGCACGGCCCTGTCGTTCGTCGCCGAGGTGGTCCGCGAGATCGCCCAGTCCACCCGGGCCCGGCTGCGCAAGGAGCGCCCGCGGGTGGGACGCGGCGGCCTCTACCCCCTCGTGCGCGCCTTCGCGACCGTCGTCGAACGGGACGTCGTGGTGGCCGCCGTCACCGGCGACATGCTCGCCGGACGCACCGCCGTCTACGCCGACCTCGTGGCCTACGACGAGGTCGCGCACCACTCCGGGCCGCTGGGCCGGGACACCGAGCAGGTGCTGGGGCGGCTCGACCGGGCGCTCGCGCTGGTCGAGGGCGTCGCCGAACACGCCCCCCGCCCCTACCGGATCGTCGTCCTGTCCGACCACGGCCAGAGCCCGGGCGAGACGTTCCACGCCCGCTACGGCCTCACCCTCGGCGACCTGGTCCGGGCGGGCTGCGGACTGCCCGTCCCGCGCCGGGCCCAGCGCACCCACAGCGGCGCGGAGGCCCGTGCGGCCGTCCGCGCGGCGCTGCGCCGGCCGGTCGAGGAGGGCGGCGGGCGGCGGAGCCCGGCGGGCCGCGACTGCGAGCCGATCGTGCTCGCCTCGGGCAACCTCGGGCTCGTCTCGTTCCCCGATGTGCCGCACCGGATGAGCAAGGAGGAGATCGACGCCCGTCACCCCGCGCTGCTGTCCACGCTGGCCAACCATCCCGGCATCGGCTTCCTCCTCGTGCGCAGCGAGCGGCACGGCGGCGTCGTCCTCGGCGCGTACGGCGCGGAGATACCCCTGGACCGGCTCGACGAGGACCCCGGCCCGCTGGCCGTGTTCGGGCCGGGTGCGGCCGACGCCGTCCGCCGCACCCACACCTTCCCGCACACCGCCGACATCATGGTCAACTCCTTCCACGACCCGGCCGACGGCGAGGTCCTCGCCTTCGAGGAGCAGATCGGCTCCCACGGCGGCCTCGGCGGCGCGCAGGCCAGGCCCTTCCTGCTCTCCCCGCTCGCCCTGTCCGCGCCCGTCGAGGACGGCGCGGAGCCGGCGGGCGCGGAGGACGTCCACCGGATCCTGCGGCGCTGGCTGCGCGAGTCCGACGGCCCCGAGGTGCCCCTGGAGCCGCACCGCGACACGGAGCCGCAACCGCAGACCACGAGGGAGCCGGCGACGGACACGGAGTCGGCGCCCGAGGAGCACGTCGCCTGAGGCCCGTGTTCCGGGTGCGGTGCGCGAGAGTGTGATCGGATGGGGGTACGGAAGACCCGTCCCCCGACGGGACACTCATGCGAAAGGAACCACCGTGGCCACCACGCGCTCCGCACACACCGTCTGGGAAGGCAACCTGATCGAGGGCAACGGGGTCGTGACCTTCGACTCCTCGGGCGCCATCGACCAGCAGCCCGTGACGTGGGCCGCCCGCACCCAGGAGGCGAACGGCAAGACCAGCCCCGAGGAGCTGATCGCGGCCGCCCACTCCAGCTGCTTCTCCATGGCGTTCTCGCACGCCCTCGCCGGCGCGGGCACCCCGCCGGCCAGGCTGACGACCTCCGCCGACGTCACCTTCCAGCCGGGTGAGGGCATCACGGGCATCCATCTGACCGTCGAGGGCTCGGTCCCCGGCCTCGACGAGGAGGCGTTCGTCGCCGCCGCCGAGCAGGCCAAGGTCGGCTGCCCCGTCAGCCAGGCCCTCAAGGCCGTCCCGATCACCCTCTCGGCCAAGCTCGCCTGAGCGGTCCCGCAGCCACCCGGCCCCGGCCCCGGCCGCGTCCGCCGACGCCGAGCGGAAGCGGTCCCGGGGCCGGGTCGGGGAACCGGGACGGCAGCGCGGCGGGGGAGCAGCCGAGCCAGGGTCAGACCAGGGCGCTGAGGCCCCTGATCGCCTCCTGCGCCCACTCCTGCGCCCCCACCGCCGTGCCCGCCGCGATCCCTGTCGCCACCGGGGCCAGGGCTCCCCTGAGACCGTTCAGCGCGCGGCGCAGCCGGCCCGGCTCCGGATCCTGCCCGGTGGTGACCTCCGCCAGCACCTCCTGCGCGGCGGCCTCGGCGTCCTCGCGCTCGCGGTCGGGGAGGCCCGCGCCGGGAAGCTGCCGCAGCAGCTCGCCCACCAGCGCCGCGAGCGCCTCGTGGCCCGGCGCCACGGGGCCGTTGAGCTGCTGGTTCTGGGTGACCGTCTCGTTGTTCCAGGCGAACTGGGAGCTGGACACGCCGCCGTGGAACACCGGCCCGTCGTAGTTGTTCACCTGCTGGGGGTCGCTCATCCGCCGACTCCGTCCTCATCGCCGTGATTGGTCTGCCGCTGGACGACGGTGCTGTTGTTCCACGCCAGTTGGGCGTGGTGGACCGCCTGGTGGAACACCGGACCGTAGTAGTTGTTGACGACGGACACCGGCGCGGGGGCGGGTTCGGCGATCCGCACGACCGGCAGGGTGGTGCGCAGCGTCGTCAGGTCGACGCGGTCGTTGTGCTGGACGGCGGTGGCCCCCGTGCCCGTCACCGAGCACTCCACGAGCCGGCCGCCGCCGGAGCCGTCGAAGCGCATGCCGGTGGCCCCGCAGCCGTCGAAACGGCTGTGCGCGACGTCCACGTACGCCGAGTCCGTCGCGCACAGCCCGAACGACTGGGCGTCGGTGACGCCGAGGTTCACGGCGACCAGCCGCGCCGAGCCGTGCGCGAGCGCCCCGCCGGTGGTCATCGCCGTGACCTCGCAGTCGTGCAGGTGCAGTTGAGCCTCCTCGCCGACGCTGAAGCCCACCAGCCCGCGCTCCGCGCGGAGCTTCTTCACGACGGCCCGGGACTGGCCGACCGCTGCCACGGCCGCCATGTCGAAGTCCTGGATCACCGTGTCGGTCAGCTCGGCCGCCGTCCCGCCGTTTCCGCGTGTCTCCAGGCCGAACGGACAGCGCTCGACGCCCATCCGCTCGAAGACGGCCTTGCTCTCGTCCCAGACCCGCAGCGCGACGCCGGTCAGGTCCGAGACGGTGGTGCCGGTGAAGCGGCCGCGGGCCTTGTCGGTGACGGCGATGCCGACGTTGCCGCCCGTGACGCGGCACCCGGTGACGCGGGGGGCGCCGCCGCGGGTGGACAGGATCCCGACGTTGCCCGCGCCGAGGATCTCGCAGTCCTCGAAGGCGCCCCGGCCCGCGTCCTGGACGTGGACGCCGGTGTCGCGGCAGTCGGCGAACACGCAGCCGTGCACCGAGGGGTCGGCGCCGCTCGCCACCAGAACCCCGTTCTCGGCGTCGGTGACACGGGTGCCGCGTACCGAGCCGCGGGACTGCTCGACGTACGCGAGCGCCGCCATGTGCACGGCGTCGACCCGGCAGTCCTCCACGACCATCTCGGCGCGGGTGTCCGCCATGAGAGCCGCCTTCTCGGTCCCGGTGACCTCGCACCCGGCGAGGTGCGCCCACGCGTCGCTGACCCGCACGCCGTGGATGCGGGCGCCGTCGACGTGAGCGGCCCGCACCGTGACCCGGGCGTTCTGGATCACGGCGAGCGCGTTGTCGGCGCAGTCCGCGAAACGGCACCGTTCGACGTGCCCGGCGGAGCCGGCGAACACAACCCGGCCGAAACGGAACCGGCAGTCGGTCAGGGTGGCCGCGGCGCGCGGTCGCACCTGCACGCACACCCCGTCGTGGGCCCGCACCTCCACGCTGTCCAGCACGAGGGAGCCGCCCTGGCAGTCGACGACGCCGGCGGCTGCGTCCCGCCCCACCAGGACCAGCCCGCGTACCACGACCTGGCCGAGAGCGTCGAGCACGGTGCCCCGGGGGCCGCTCACCACCACGGTGCCCGGCTCGCCGAGCGCGACCAGTTCGATCTCCCCGCGCACGGCGAGGTGTTCCTCGTAGTGGCCGGGCGCGATCTCCACGCGCGCCGGCCGCCCGCGCGCCGCGGCGGCGCGCAGCGCGGACCCGATGTCCCGGTGTCCGCCGCGTCCCCCGTGCGGCGACACGACGTACTTCTTGACCATGCCCGCTGCCCCCGCCGCACCGATCGTGAAACCGCCGTCGACTCGCGGTCACCGATGCTACCGGGGCCGCCCGGGTGACGGCGGGGCCGCACGAGGCCTTCACACACCCCGACGGCCGGGCGGGCGGGCCGCGGTTCAGAGGGCGGCGCGGACCTCCCGCAGGATCTCCTCGGTGCGCGACGCGGACGCGGCGTGCGTCGTCATGTGGTCGAGGACCTCCAGGTGGGCGGAGACCTCCTTGCGGTCGTCGAGGTACAGGGCGCCTGTCAGGTACTCGGCGACGACCATGTCGGGCAGTTCGGGCTCGGCGAAGCGGAACAGCGAGAACGGGGCGGACGTCCCCGGATGCGGTCCCGTCGCGAACTCGGAGATCTGGAGGGTGATCCGGTCGCGTTCGGCGAACTCCACCAGCCTGTCGAGCTGTCCGGTCATCACGGCGGGGTCGTCGCCGACCGGGCGGCGCAGCACCGTCTCGTCCATCACCACCCACAGGTGGGGCGGGTCCTCGCTCTCCAGCAGGCGCTGGCGAGCCATCCGCAGCGACACGTGGCGCTCGATGGACCGCGGGGTGGTCCGCCCGACCGTGCCCGCCTCCAGCACCGCCCGCGCGTAGTCCTCCGTCTGCAACAGCCCGGGGATGAAGTGCGGCTCGTACGAGCGGATCAGCCGGGCCGCGCCCTCCAGGCTGACGTACAGGCTGAACCACTCCGGCAGCACATCGTGGTAACGCTGCCACCAGCCGGGCCGGTTGGCCTCCTCGGTGAGCGAGACGAACGCCTGCGTCTCCGCCTCGGGGACGCCGTAGGCCTCCAGCAGCACCTGTACGTACGGGACCTTCAGCGCGACGTCGGCCGTCTCCATCCGGCGCACCGTCGCCGGAGCGACGCGCAGGGAGCGGGCCGCCTCCTCGCGACTGAGGCCGGCCGCCTCGCGCAGCTCCTGGAGCCGTCTGCCGAGCACCACCTGCCCCACCGTGGGCGCGGGCCGCCGTTCACTCACGCCACGTCTCCCCTAAGCGTTCGGGCACACCGGCCAGTGTGTCACGTTCCGGGCCTCCGGCCGACGGGAACGGAGCCGAACATTCCTCACCCCACAGATATGACTGAGCGTCAGTTCGTAGTCATATGCAGGTACTTCGCCGTGGCCGGGTCGGCCGGCAGGAACGTCTCGACGGCGAGTTCGGCGACCGTCACGTCCATGGGGGTGTTGAAGGTGGAGACGGACGAGATGAAGGAGAGGACCCGCCCCTCGTGCTCGATCCGCAGCGGCAGCGCGAAATACGCAACCGCCTCGGTCTCCTCGCCCTCCGCGCTCTCCGCGCTCTCCTCGCCCCTCCCGGTCTCGTCGGTCCGGGTGGCCGGGGCCGGGCCGCACAGCCCGTCGGCGACGGGATAAGCGGCAACCTCGTCGTACAGCTCCCGCAGCGGCGCCGAGCGGTACAGCGCGATCTGCCGCTCCATCTGCGCCAGCAGGTGGCCGCGCCACTCGCGCAGATTGCGGATGCGCGGCGCGAGACCCTCGGGGTGCAGCGTGAGGCGCATCGCGTTCAGCGGCGGCGCGAGCAGGGACTCCGGGACGCCGTCCAGCAGCATCATGATGCCCCGGTTGGCCGCCACCACGTCGTAGTGCGCGTCCATGATCAGCGCCGGGTAGGGCTCGTAGCCCCGGATCAGCCGCTCCAGGCCGGAGCGCACCGCGTCCAGCGCGGGATCGTCCAGCGGGGTCTGCGGGTAGCGCGGGGCGTACCCGGCGGCCAGCAGGAGCGCGTTGCGTTCCCGTACGGGCACGTCCAGGCGTTCGGCGAGCCGCAGCACCATCTCCTCGCTGGGCCGGGAGCGGCCGGTCTCCACGAAACTGATGTGGCGGGCCGAGGAGTCGGCGCCGAGCGCCAGTTCCAGCTGGCTCATCCGGCGGCGCTCCCGCCAGGCCCGCAGCAGCGGCCCGACACCGCGGTCGGCGGGGACGGCGGGGACGGCGTTCGTACCGGTCGCGGCGGTCGTCATGGTCACGACCGTAGTCCAGGAGGGCGGCGCGGTGCGCGGCCGAGGCTGCCCGGCGTCAAGGAGCGCGGTGCGCCGGCCGCGGGCGCGGCTATGACCAGGGCCGGTACGGCGTTCCTGTGGCACGCTGGACAGGTGCGCGACATCCAGGAAGGGAGCCGGGACATGTCCGTCGAACCGCTGTCGCGGAAGGAGATCGAGGAGCGGCTGTCCGAGCTGCCCGGCTGGTCCCTCGACGGCGACAGCCTCACCCGCTCGTACCGGCTGGACTCCCACTTCGCCGCCACGGCCCTGGTGGTGCATGTCGCACGGATCCAGGAGGAACTGGACCACCACTCCGACCTGACCCTGGGCTACCACACGGTGTCCCTCGCGGTGCACACCCACAGCGCGGGAGGCGCCGTCACCCGCCTGGACGTGGAGCTGGCCCGCCGGGTGGAGGCCGCGGCCTCCGCGCACGGCGCGCGCTGAGCGGGCGGTCCGGGGCAGGCGGCACGGCTGGGCGGACGACGGGTGCAGCGCGGGGCGGACGACGGCGGCGACCGAACGGGGAACGGGGAACCGGCATGCTGGACTACGACGAGGAAGCCGAACGGTACGACGTCTCGCGCGGCGGCGAACCCCGCGCGGCGGCCGCCGCGGAGGGTGTGCTGAGCCTCCTGCCGGCCGGGGCGCGCAGCCTGCTGGACGTCGCCTGCGGCACGGGCAGCGTGACCCGGCGGCTCGCGTCCGGCCGGGAGGGGCTGCGGGTGACGGGCGTGGACCGCGTCGGCGCCATGGCCGCACACGCGGCCGCCCGGCTGCCCGGCGCCGTCGTCCTCGCGGACGCTCGCCGACTCCCCTTCCGGGACGCGGAGTTCGACGCCGTGAGCAGTGTGTGGCTGCTCCATCTCGTCGAGGACCCCGCGCACGCGCGGCGGATCGTCGCCGAGTGCGCGCGGGTGCTGCGGCCCGGCGGCGTCTACGTCACCACGGTCGACAAGGGCGCCTCGCACAACGTGGGCAGCGACATCGATGTCGTCCTGGCGGCCCGTCCGCCCCGGCCGGCCCCGGACGCCCCCGAGGTGGTGGAGTCCTACGCCCGGGAGTGCGGCCTGGTCCCGGCCGGGGAGGCCCGCTTCCCCGGCCGGGGGCAGGGCCGCAGCCCTCGCCGGGCCATCGCGGACCTGCGGCGCGGATGGTTCGTCACCCTCCCGCCCGGACACCCGCTCGCCGACGGCTTCGCCGCCCGCCTCGCGGCCCTGCCCGACCAGGACCGGCCCCGCCCGGACCCCGTCTTCACGCTCAGGGCGTTCCGCAGACCGCTTCCCGGCCCGCTCGCGGGCGCGCGCCGGGCCGGGTGACGTCCCCGACCCGGCAGGGGCGGGGTCCGGCTTCCCGGGTCAGCCCACCGCGCAGCTGCGGTCGCCGAGTCTGAACGCGGCGGGTTTCGTGTTCGAGCCCGACCAGTTCCCGGTGAAGCCGAAGCCGACCGACGAACCGGCCGCCACATTGCCGTTCCAGGCGATGTTCCTCGCCGTGACCGCCGCGCCCGACTGGGTGTGGTCGGCGTTCCACAGCTGGGAGACCGTCTGCCCGTCGGGGAACGTCCAGCCCAGGCTCCAGCCGGACCACGCGCTCGTGCCGGTGTTGGTGAGCTTCACGTCCGCCTGGAAGCCGCCCGACCACTGGTTGGTGATGGTGTACGTCACCGCGCAGGCACCCGTCGGAGTGGGGTCGGTGGGGTCGGTGCCCCCGCCTCCGCCGTCCCCGCCGCCGGTGTCGGAGGTGTCGCCGTAGATCACGCCCCGGCCGTTCGTCGAGACGTAGACGCGCCCGTAGACCCTCGGGTCGCCCGTGATCGCCCCGCCCGTCCAGCCCCACTGGTGGGCGTCGTCGTTGACGCGGGTCCAGGTCGCCCCCTTGTCCGTCGAGCGGAAGATGCCCCGCACTCCGGCGATCTTCGCGCTGGTGTAGAGGGTCTGGTACGACGCGCCCGTCGCCGCCTTGCCGAACCCGATCGTGTCCGCCTGCTCGACGGTGGACAGCTTGGCGAAGGTCGCGCCGGCGTCGGTCGAGTGCCACAGCCCGTAGGCGCCGTCGCTCGCCCCGCCCGCCAGCCAGACGTCGCCCCGCCCGCCGGGCAGTGCCTTGAAGCGCACGCTGTCGCCGCTCGGCAGTCCCGTCGCCGCGGACGCGGTGAACGTCGCGCCGCCGTCCGAACTCGTGTAGAAGCGGCCGGACTTGAAGCCGTAGAACACCTTGGCGTCGACCCGGTCCGACTCGACGACCGCGCCCGCGGGGATGCCGCTCGCGGCCTGCCACGAGGTGCCGAAGCCGGTGGTGTACTGCACGGGCGCGCCCGCCGGGCTCCACACGAACCGGCTGCCGTCGGCCGCCGCGGCGACCGTCCCGCCGCCGCTGACGCCCGAGGGGTCGGTCCCGGCGAACCAGTTGGCGCCGTTGTCCGTCGAGAACGCCACGTGCGGGCCCGAGTCGAGGTCGCCGACCCGCACCACCGTGGCGGGGTTCTTCTCGGCGAAGTCCAGACTCGTCGTCGTCGTGAAGTTCGGGGAGGTGAACATCATCGACGGCGTCTTCGTCAGGTCCGTGTGGCGGAAGCCGCCGATGTCGCCGAGCGCGCTGAGCAGCGGGGCGCCGGTCGGGGGAGACGCCAGGTCGTTGACGGCGGTCTCCTCCAGCCCTCGCACCATCGGCCTGAGGGTGAACTTGCCCCCGCTGTCCCACTGGGTGAGGTTCTCCGTGCCGTAGATCGTCGCGCCCGTGCCGTACATCATGCGGCCGGAGTCGAACGGGTCGATCTCCAGCGCCTCGGTCATCCAGCCCAGTTTGGGCGTCTGCTCCGGCGGGGCCGGGTTCGCTCCCCAGGTCAGCCAGGGCGTGGCGGAGACGTCCATGGTGTAGCGGTTCGCCCGGTCGGGGTACGACGTGTAGTCCCACGCCTTCGTCCAGGTGCCGCCGCTGTCGGTCGACCGGAAGATCTGCGTGTCGGGCCACCAGGAACTGTAGGCGGTGGCCATGACGGTGCCCGGCCGCTGCCGGTCGACGGTGAGCCCGCTGAAGCCGTAGTACGTGTCGGCCTCCGCCACCGGGCTGATGTCCGTCCACGTCCCGGTGGCCGTCGCGTACCGCCACAGCCGGCCCTTGCCGCCGTCGTAGGGGCCGCCCTTGTCGCTGTAGGCGATGTACAGGTAGCCGTTGACGGCGTCCAGCACGCCCTTGTGCGCCAGGTATCCCGTCGGCTGCCCGGCCAGCCGGGTCCAGGTCGCGCCCGCGTCCGTCGAGCGGTAGACGGCGTTGTCCTTGTCCGCCACGCCGACGTAGACAGTCTTCGTGGCGGTGCCGGCCGTACCCGTCGACTCGTCGAAGGTGACCCAGACGACGCCCTGGTTGTCGGAGGCGTACCCGCTCGTGTCGGACGGGTCCTGCTGGTAGTTGCCGGGGTTGGGGAACGCGGTCACCTGCGACCAGGTGACGCCGGAGTCGGCCGACCGCCACAGGCCCCTGCCGCTGGGGGCGCCCAGGTACAGCACGCTGTTCTTGTTCGGGTCGACCGCGAGCCGCTCGCCCATCCCCCGGCCGGGCATGTTGCCGCCGAGCTTGAAGGGCAGGTCCGTCTTGCGCCAGCTCGCGCCCCGGTCGGCGGAGCGCAGCACGGCCCCGTTGCCCGGGTCCCAGCTGTTGGTGTACGTGCCGACCGCCGCGTACACCTTGTCCGGGTCGGCGGAGTCCGAGGCCAGGCTCACCACGCCGGTGTGCCCCCAGTCCGTCCAGCCGACCGAGTCCAGCAGCGGCGTCCAGCTCTTGCTCGACTCCTGCCAGCGGTAGGCGCCGCCGATGTCGGTGCGGGCGTAGGCGAGGTTCTTCTCCTTGCGGTTGAAGACGATGCCCGGCACGAAGCCGCCGCCGTCGATGCGGGCGTTCTTCCAGGTGTACGACTCGGCGGCGAGCGTCGTCCGGGGTCCGTCCGACGCGAGCGCGGGCGGACTGCCCGCGATCAGGCCGGCGGCGAGCGCCAGCACGGCCGTGAGTATGCGGGTTCTTCGCACGGTGGGGTCCTTCCTCGCGGAACGCATGGGGGGGAGGAGATCGGTGCGGAAAGATCGGTGCGGGCGCAGGAGCAGGTGCGGGACGTGCGACGGCCGGGCGGCCCCCTGTGCGGATGGGGGCCGCCCGGCCTGGGCCCCGTCGTCAGGTGACGGAGCCACGTACGCGGAGCCTTCGAGCGACTCCGCCGTGGGGCGGCGTCCCCCCGTGCTCCCGGGTCCCGCGGGGCGGGCCGGGGGCGCGGGGTGCCGCACGGCCGGCCGGGGCCGGCCCGCGGACGAACACCGCCCGCACCGCGGAGTGCTCGGCGGGGGCTATTCGAGAAGCTCCGCGTACGAGCCCATGGCCAGGGCGATGTCCGCCTGGGCCCAGAAGCGGTGGTACGTGAACACGGGGGCGGCGCCGCCCGCGAGATAGGCCTGGATCTTCGACCAGGCGGGGTCGTTCTTGTAGAAGGAGCGCAGCGAGGCGAAGGTCGAGGACGAGTTGATCGCGTCGCCGTTGGGCATCTTGCCGCTGAAACCGCTCGGGACGTACACGCTGTCGTTGAAGCGGCTGTAGTCGGTGCGGGTCTCCGGGACCGCGATGCCGAGGGCGTCCTGGTTGTTGGCCCACATCCCGTCCAGGAGCGCCTTGGCGGTCGTCTTCGCCTCCGCGTCACCGGACTTGGCGGCGTAGTACGACAGGGTCTTGGCGTACGCGGCGGCCACTCCGACGTCGTCGGTGTAGTCGGCGACGGTGACGTGGAGTCCCGTGTTGGCGCCGGGGCTCGAGGCGTTCCAGGTGTCGGGCTGGCCCGACCACTGGAGGGTGGAGGGGATGCGGAAGGTGCCGTCCGGGTTGATCGTGGTCTTGGACAGCGCCCAGTCGACCCACTTGTCGAGGACCGCCTTGGCGCTCGCGTTCCCCGTCTGCTGGTAGTACTCGGCGACGCGTTCCATCGACCACGCCTGGAAGCCGAACCACTGGTTGGACGGCGGGTCGTGGTAGACGGGCTGCTGGTCGTAGTACATGCCGTAGAAGGTCGACGTGCCGGCCGGGGGAGTCGCGTAGCGTCCCGCCCAGCTGTTGGTGGCCCCGCCCGCGATGGCGCCCTCGCTGGACTGGAGCCAGCGGTAGAACTCCAGCTGACGGCCCAGCGACTTGGCCCAGTCTGCCTGCCCGGTCGCCGACTTCGGCTTGAGGTCGGCGTTGTTGCTCAGGGCGTAGGCGGCCAGGGGGTTCTGGTAGCCGCCGTGGGTGTGGCTGGAGCCGATGCGCCATGCCCAGCCCGCGCTGGTGTCGGTGGCGCCGCCCCAGGCGTAGTACCAGGACAGCAGGTAGTGCGAGGCGTCCTTGCCGGTCCCGGCCGGGCAGGTGCTCGGCCCGGCGCAGTTGCCGACCTTCTTGAAGTACTTGTCGTACATCGCGTAGCGCAGGTAGTCGCCCATCTTGGCGGCCTTGCCGACCGTCGTGGATACCTCGCCGCCCTTGCCCTGCTGCTTGGCCCACAGGTCCGCCCAGTAGGCGGCCTGCACGGCGCGCGCGTCGGCGTCGGGGGCGTCGGTGAACTTCCACTGCTTGGCGTAGGAGGAGTCGCCGGTGAACAGGTCCAGGTAGCCGTTCCTGCCGCCGTACTTGAAGGCGTCGCAGGTCGGCTGCGGCACCGTCTCCCACACCGACTCCTGCGCACCGCGCTGGAAGGTGTTGATGTAGGACGGTCCGGTGTCCGCGGGGCCGGCCTCGCACTTGCCGGGCGCGTTGCCGTACCCGTAGGTGTTGTCGACGTCCTGGAGCCAGTGCATGCCGTAGACGTCGTCCGTGCCGTAGGCGCTCTTCAGCTCACCCGCGATGGGGTCCGTGCCCACGGAGACGCCGGTGTCCAGTTTCGCGGGGTACTCGTTCGGCGTGTCCAGCTCCGGCGCGTAGGTGGCCGGCTTGGACGCGTTGTAGAACGAGTTGGTCGGCTGGTCGGCGTGGGTGGGGATCATGTACTTCTCCATGATGTCCCAGGCGCCGTTGAACTTGGTCCAGTCGCCGGTGATCTTGCCGTACATCGCCTGGAGCCACAGCAGGTAGCTGTAGGCCTCGGACGTGGTCTCGTGTCCCTGGTCCGGGGCCTCGACGATCAGCGTCTCCACCGAGTGGTACGGAATGCCCTCGGGGGAGAAGTAGCCGTTCGCCGGGTTGGTGATCTTGCCGTAGAGGTCCAGGAACCGGGCGTCGTACGTCTTGGCGCCGGGGATCTCCGTGGCCGTGACCGACGCCTTGGCGTGCCCGGCGGCCGTCGACTCGAAGGTCGCCGCGCCCGTGCCCGAGGCGTTGGCGGTGATGGTCACGTTCTGGGCCGTGTTCCAGTTCGACGGCGTGAACGTGAGGCTCGCCCCGCCCGTCACCGTGAGACCGGTGTTGCCCGTGGTCCGGGCGGTCGTGACGGTCACGTTCGCCGACGGCTGGGTCGACAGCTTCAGCGAGTAGGTGCCCGTCTTGCCCTGCTGCACGGCCAGCTGGTTGGAGGAGGAGACCACGGCCGGCCCCGAGGCCACCGTGACGCCGACCGGTGTCGACGACGCGGACGCGCCCAGGCTGTCGTAGGCCTTCGCCACCAGCGAATGACTGCCCACGGACAAGCCGGAGGCGGACAGCGTGTACGGCGCGCTCGTGTCCGTGCCCAGCAGGGTCGTGTCGTCGTAGAACTCGATCTTGGTGATGGTCGCGTTGTCGGCGGCCGCGGCGGTCGCCGCGAGCGGCACCGCGTCCCCCTGGGTGTAGACGGCGCCCGCGGTCGGGCTGGTCAGCACCGTGACCGGCGGCTGGTGCGCGCCGACGCAGGCGGTGCCGTTGACCGAGAACGAGGCGGGGGCGGCGTTGGCGCCGCTGTAGGTGAACTGCGCGCCCGTACTGACCGCCGCGCCCGCGGCGATGGTCCCGTTGTACGAGGCGTTGGTCACCGTGATCTGCTGACCGGACTGCGCCCAGCTGCCGTTCCAGCCGTTCGACAGCTTCTGGTTGCCCGCGTAGGAATACGTGAGCGTCCAGCCGTTGATGGCGTCCGTACCGCGGTTGGTGAGCGTCAGATCCGCGGTGAAGCCGGAGCCCCAGTCGTTGGTCTTGTAGTCCACGTTGCACTGGACTCCTGCCGCCTGGGCGGGAGTCGTGCTCGTGCTCAGCATGGCGAAGGGGAGTGCGAGGGCCGCCGTGACGGCGGTCCACAGGCGCCGCGCCCGGCGGCGTCTGCGTGAGGGATCCATGTGCTGGTCCTCCTTGCGGCTCGGAGAAGTGGGGGAGGAGCAACAAGCCTTGAACCAGTGGGAGCGCTCCCATAGTGGGGATGGGTGTGAACGCGGTCAAGACGCTTGAAGAGTCGAAAAGATTCGACACGTCAAGTTGATGGAAAGTCAGCCGAGCCTCTGTTCTTTGCCAGCACTTGGCGCTAGCTTCGGAACACCAGTGGGAGCGATTCCATCAGTCGACGCGTCCGTCACGACGCGCCTGAGCTGCAAGGACTCGCTCATGCGACACCCCCCGCGTTCAGTGTTTTCAGCCGTCGCCGGCACGGCCGCCCTCGTCGCGGGCGCCCTGCTGCCGGTCGTCACGGCGCAGGGAGCCGCGCCCGCCTGCACGGTGGAGTACTCCGTCACCGGTCAGTGGGACGCCGGCTTCCAGGCCTCCGTGAAGATCACCAACAACGCGGCGGCCGTGAACGGTTGGAGCCTCGCCTTCGACTTCGCGAACGGACAGAAGATCACCCAGGGCTGGAGCGCCGAGTGGTCCCAGTCCGGCACGACGGCCACCGCCGCGAACGAGAGCTGGAACGGCTCCCTCGGCTCCGGCGCTGGTGTCAGCGCGGGTTTCGTCGCCTCCAGGTCGGGGGCGAACGCCGTACCGACGACGTTCAGGCTCAACGGAGCGACCTGCAACGTCGATTCCACCCCGACACCCACCCCTACGCCCACCTCTCCACCCACCTCCACCCCCACGCCCACCGCTCCTCCCCCGACCGATCCGCCGGGCCCCGGTGACGGGCCGCCCGCGCTGCACGTGTCGGGCAACAGGCTCGTGGACGCCGGCGGCGGAAACCGCCGTCTGCTCGGAGTGAACCGCTCCGGCGGCGAGTTCATGTGCGTCCAGGGACGCGGCATCTGGGACGGCCCGGTCGACGACGCGGCCGTCGCGGCGATCGCGGACTGGCAGGTGAACACCGTCCGCATCCCGCTCAACGAGGAGTGCTGGCTGGGCCTTTCGAACATCGACCCCGCCTACGGCGGAGCGAACTACGTCGACGCGGTCAAGCAGCTCGTGACCCGCGTCGAGGCGCACGGCATGACGCCCGTCGTCGAACTGCACTGGACCTACGGCCAGTACACGGGCAACTCGGCCGGCTGCCCCGACGTGCACGCCACCTGCCAGAAGCCGATGCCCGACATGCGGTACACACCGTCGTTCTGGACGTCGGTGGCGAACACCTTCAAGAACGACCCGGCCGTCGTGTTCGACCTGTTCAACGAGCCCTACCCGGACCGCGCCGCCGCCACGGCCGCCCAGGCGTGGACGTGCTGGCGCGACGGAGGCACCTGCCCCGGCATCGGGTACCAGGTCGCCGGCATGCAGGACCTCGTCGACTCGGTACGGGCGACCGGCGCCCGGAACGTGATCCTGGCCGGCGGCCTCGCCTACTCCAACGACCTCACCCAGTGGCTCGCCCACCGCCCCGACGACCCGGCCGGCAATCTCGGGGCGGCGTACCACGTCTACAACTTCAACAGCTGCGCCGACGCCGGCTGCTGGAACTCGACGCTCGCGCCCGTGGCCGCCCGTGTGCCGCTCGTCGCGGGAGAGATCGGGGAGAACACCTGCTCGCACGGTTTCGTCGACCAGGTCATGAAGTGGTTCGACGACCACGGCCTGTCCTATCTGGGCTGGACGTGGAACACCTGGGACTGCTCTTCGGGGCCGTCCCTGATCAAGGGGTACGACGGTACCCCCACGGCGTACGGCACCGGGCTGCGCGACCATCTGCGCGCACTCCGGGGACGACTCCAGGGATAGGCGCCACGAGCCGGACCCGCCGACGAGGGGCCACCGGCGGCAACACCGAACACGCGCACCGAACACGTGCGCCCAGCACGATCACCGCACGCGGACCACCGCATGCGAAACACCGCACAGCGACACGGGTTCGGGGACGCCGGCCGGGATCGTCGACCGGTGACGCCGAACCGAACCACCGAGGAAACGGACAGCATCCCGCAACCAAGAAGGAAACCCGCACTCATGAGCCGTAGCAGAACAGCGGTACTCGCCGCGCTGGCGCTGGTCGCCGGCGCCTCCGGGACGGCGCTCGCGGTCGTCCCCGGCGATTCGGGCATCGCCGCCATCCCGTGCAGCGTCGACTACAAGGTGCAGAACGACTGGGGCTCCGGATTCACCGCGGCCGTCACCGTCACCAACAACTCGGCCGCCAAGTCGAGTTGGGCGGTGAAGTGGACGTACGCCGGCAGCCAGAAGGTCACCAACGCCTGGAACGCCAAGGTCACCCAGTCCGGGACGGGCGTCACCGCCGCCAACGAGAGCTACAACGGGACGCTGGCGACCGGCGGTTCGGTCAGCTTCGGGTTCCAGGGCACCTACAGCGGCACCAACGCCGTCCCGGCCACCTTCACCCTCGACGGCGTGACCTGCAACGTCGACGGCGGCACCGGTCCCACGGATCCCGGTCCCACCGACCCGGGCCCGACCGACCCCGGCACCCCGGGCACCAAGGTCGACAACCCCTACGCCGGCGCCAAGGTGTACGTGAACCCGGAATGGTCGGCGCTGGCCGCCGCGGAGCCGGGCGGCAGCCGGGTCTCCAACCAGCCCACCGGCGTCTGGCTCGACCGCATCGCCGCCATCAACGGCGCGAACGGCCACATGGGTCTGCGCGCCCACCTGGACGCGGCCCTCGCCCAGAAGGGCAGCGGCGAGGAAGTCGTCCAGCTGGTGGTCTACGACCTTCCCGGACGTGACTGCTCGGCCCTCGCCTCCAACGGCGAGCTCGGCCCGACGGAGATCGACAAGTACAAGACCCAGTTCATCGACCCCATCGCGGCCATCCTCGCGGACAGCAAGTACGCGGGCCTGCGGATCGTCACCACCGTCGAGATCGACTCCCTGCCCAACCTCGTCACCAACACCGGCGGCAAGGCCACCGCCACCCCGGCGTGCGACACCATGAAGGCCAACGGCAACTACGTGAAGGGCGTCGGCTACGCGCTGAAGAAGCTCGGCGCGATCCCCAACGTCTACAACTACATCGACGCCGGACACCACGGCTGGCTCGGCTGGGACGACAACTTCGTACCGTCCGCCCAGATCATGTACCAGGCCGCCACCTCCGAGGGCGCGACCGTCGACGACGTGCACGGCTTCATCACCAACACGGCGAACTACAGCGCCCTGAAGGAGAACAACTTCACCATCAACGACACGGTGGGCGGCAAGTCGGTCCGTGAGTCCAAGTGGGTGGACTGGAACCGCTACGTCGACGAGCTGTCGTACGCCCAGGCCTTCCGCAACCAGCTGGTGACCACCGGCTTCAGGTCGAACATCGGCATGCTGATCGACACCTCCCGCAACGGCTGGGGCGGCAGTGCCCGGCCCACCGGCCCGGGCGCCTCGACCAGCGTGGACACCTATGTCGAAGGCGGCCGCTACGACCGCCGGATCCACGTCGGCAACTGGTGCAACCAGTCCGGCGCGGGCCTCGGTGAGCGTCCCAAGGCGGCGCCGGCCGCCGGGATCGACGCCTACGTGTGGATGAAGCCGCCGGGTGAGTCGGACGGCGCCAGCTCTGCCGTCGCCAACGACGAGGGCAAGGGCTTCGACCGGATGTGCGACCCGACCTACACCGGCAACGCGCGCAACGGCAACAGCATGTCCGGCGCCCTGCCGAACGCCCCGCTGTCCGGACACTGGTTCTCCGCCCAGTTCCAGCAGCTGATGCAGAACGCCTACCCGCCGCTGTAGGCCGCCGCGCCGGCCCCCGGCCGCGGTGCGCCGACGACCGTCCGCCGCCGGGGGCCCCTGCCGGGCCCGCGGGCGGCCGCGTCCGAAGCGGCCGCGTCCGAGGGACGGCGACGGTGATCCGCCGGGGAGCTCAGCCCTCCCGGGCCAGCCCCCGGCGGATCGCGAACTCGACCGCGCAGTAGTCGCCGTCCGGCCGCTCCAGTTCCAAGGGGGCGGCCGGACTCAGCGGTGGCTGGGCCAGGAAACGGGGACGCTTCCCATGGTGCGGCTGCGCCGCGTGCACCAGGAACGGGTGGCAGAGATAGACGTCCCCGGGACGGCCGGTGGCGTACGCGACCGGACGGTGCGCCGTGGTCCGGTCGAGCAGCGGCGCGATCTCCAGGATCGAGACGCCCTGCTCGCCGTACGGTTCCAGCAGCGGGGGCACGTCCAGATGCGAGCCCACCCGGATCCGCGTCGGGGCGTCGTCCTCGCCCACCTCGCTGAACAGGAACAGCATCAGCAGCGCGCGGTCCCGCGAGCGCACATTGGCCCAGGGCCAGGTCGCGCCGTCCGGGACATAGCTGCCGTCGATGTGCCAGCCCGCGTCGTCGGGCTCCGCCTCGTGCGGGAACCGCAGCGGGAACGTGCCCAGCGAGTAGCGCGGCGTCCAGCGGCCCTCGCCCACCAGCAGGTCGAACGCCTCGTGCAGCGCCGTGGCGTTGGCCGCGGCCGCGAACGGGCCCTGCGCCATGTCGCCGACGCGGACCACCGGCTCCTTCCAGGTGCCGGGGTCGTCCGCGTCGTACCCCGTCTCCCGCCACAGCAGCCGTGCGCAGTCCTGGGCGACCCGCCGGGGGACGGCGCCCTCGAGCCGCACGAATCCGTCCCGCAGGAAGCGCTCGATCTGTGCATCGTCCATCGGGCCATCCTGGTGAACCGGCTTGCCGTCCGCATCCGGTTTTTTGCCGCCTCGGCAACAGGAATGGCCCCGCCCCGGTGCGTCGGCGCACCCTGGCGGCACCACGGACGAGAGGCTGACCACCATGGCGCACCCCCCGAACGCATCCCACAGCGACCCGCACACCCCCGACGACGGCCACCCCACGGGCCAGGGTCACGCCCTCGGCCATGCCCACGGTCACGGACACGACACCGAGATCGACTGGGCCGACATGGCCCCGCACCTCGAAGCGCAGGCCGAGCTGTTCACCCCGCTGTACGAGCGGGCCCTGTCCTGGCTCGGGAAGGAGGTGACGGAACCGGGGCTGATCGTGGACGCGGGCAGCGGTCCGGGCGTCGTCTCCACCCTGTTCGCCGAGACGTTTCCCGGCGCGCGGGTCATGGCCGTCGACGGCTCCGCCCCGCTGCTGGAGCGCGCACGGCAGCGCGCCGAACGCCTCGGTCACGGCGACCGCTTCGGCACACTGGCCGGTGAACTTCCGGGCGCGCTCCAGCAGTTGGACTACCCGGCCGACCTCCTGTGGGCCGGCCGCAGCCTGCATCACCTCGGCGACCAGCGTGCCGCCCTGGCCGCCTTCGCGGAGCGGCTCGCTCCCGGCGGCACGCTGGCGATCATGGAAGGCGGTCTGCCGTCCCGGTTCCTGCCGCGCGACCTCGGGTTCGGGCGGCCCGGACTGGAAGCCCGGCTGGACGCCCTCCAGGAGGAGTGGTTCGCGCGGATGCGGGCCGGCCTGCCCGGTTCCGTGGGCGAGACCGAGGACTGGGCGGCGCTGCTCGGCGCGGCCGGTCTGCACCATGCCCGCAGCCGCAGCTTCCTGCTCGACCTGCCCGCACCCGCCTCCGAGCGGGCCCGCTTCTACATCGCCGAGACCCTCACCCGGTTGCGGGACGGCTTCGGCGACTCCCTCGGCCCCGACGACCGCGCCACGCTGGACCGGCTGCTCGATCCGGCCGACGAGGCGGGCGTGCACCGCAGGGCGGACGTCTTCGTGCTCGCCGCGCACACGGTGCACACCGCGGTGAAGCCGGTGTAGGAGGCCGAACCGGAGCTCAGTTCGGGCGGTCAAGTCCCTTTGTCTCGGCTTGACTTGGAGAGTGCTCCAAGTGATGGACTGCGCAGCGCACCGCGGACCGCGCGGGCAGCGTCATGGGGGTATGTCATGAGCAACACATCCGCCACTCCGGGCACTTCGGGCGCCGCGAGCACTCCGGAGGCGCCGGGCACTCCGCAGGTTCCGGCAGCGCCGGACGCGCCGGTCGCGCTGATCACCGGCGGCGGCAGCGGTATCGGCGCCGCCGTCGCCCGCCGGCTGCTGGAGGCGGGGCACCGGGTCGTCGTCACCGGCCGCGGGGAGAAGCGGCTGCGCGCCTTCGCCGAGGAACTGGGCGAGCCCGAGGGGCTGTTGACGGTCACCGGAAACGCCGCCGACTACGACTGCGTACGCTCGGCGGTCGACCGGGCGCTCGACGGGTTCGGGCGGCTGGACACGGTCGTCGCCAACGCGGGGACCGCCACGCACGACTCGGTCGCGGAGGGCGACCCGGCCGGCTGGACCGACATGGTGCTGACCAACGTGCTCGGACCGGCCCTGCTCATCCGCGCGTCGATCGACGCCCTCAGGCGGACGAAGGGGCGGATCGTCCTGGTCGGCAGCGTGGCCGGCTTCGTGCACACGCCGGGCAACCTCTACGGGGCGACCAAGTGGGCGGTGACGGGGCTGGCGGAGAACACCCGCCGCCAGGTCACCGAGTGGGGCGTCGGCGTGACGCTCATCGCGCCCGGCCGGGTCGAGACCCCGTTCTGGGACGGCAACGGCAACCTGCCGCTAGGGCCCCTGCTGACCGCCGACCAGATCGCCGACTCCGTCGTGTGGGCGATCCGGCAGCCGGCCGGGGTCGACGTCAACACCGTCGTCGTCCGTCCGGTCGGACAGCCCAACTGACGACTGCCGACCGACAGCCGGCCCGACGCGTCGAGGGCGCCCCCTGCGGAAAGGGGGCGCCCTCGATGTACACGGGGGAGTTCACCCCCGTCGCAGCTCAGGCGACGTCGAACGTCGCCGGGTCGGGGCCGATGCGCCGATCCTCGTTCAGGGCGCTGATGGCCGCGAGGTCCTCGTCGTCCAGACTGAAGTCGAACACGTCGATGTTCTCCTGGATCCGCGACGGCGTCACGGACTTGGGGATCACGACGTTGCCCAGCTGGAGGTGCCAGCGCAGCACGACCTGGGCCGCGGTGCGCTCGTGCTTGCGGGCGATGGCGACGATCGCCGGAACCTCCAGGAGGCCCTTGCCCTGGCCCAGCGGGGACCAGGCCTCGGTGGCGATGCCGCGGGCCGCGTGGAACTCGCGGGACGCCTGCTGCTGGAGGTGCGGGTGCAGCTCGATCTGGTTGACCGCCGGCACCACCGAGGTCTCGCCGGTCAGCCGCTCCAGGTGCTCCGGCAGGAAGTTGGACACGCCGACGGCCCGCACGCGGCCGTCCGCGAGGAGCTTCTCGAACGCCTTGTACGTGTCGACGTAACGGTCACGGGCCGGGAGCGGCCAGTGAATGAGATACAGGTCCACGTAGTCCAGGCCGAGCTTGGCCAGGGAGGTGTCGAACGCGCGGAGCGTCGAGTCGTACCCCTGGTCGCCGTTCCAGAGCTTGGTGGTGACGAAGATGTCCTTGCGGGGCACGCCGGAGGAGGCGATGGCCTTGCCGGTGCCCTCCTCGTTGCCGTAGATCGCCGCTGTGTCGATGCTGCGGTACCCGGCCTCCAGCGCGGTGGAGACCGCCTGCTCCGCCTCGTCGTCCGGCACCTGCCAGACACCGAAGCCCAGCTGGGGCATCTCCACGCCGTTGTTGAGGGTGATCTGGGGGACCTTGCTGCTCACGAGCTCTTGATCCTTCGGTTGTCCGTCAAAGTGGTACTCCCATCGTCAACGATCACGGCGGGCGCCGCATTCCTGCCCCCGCCGATCGGTTTCCCGCAGGAGTCTGTCTCAGACCCCTCTCCTGCCCGCCGGACGACCGTTTCACCTCCCTGCGCCGGATCATGTGCGGTACAGGGCGTCGACTTCCTTCGCGTAGGCGCCCTCGATCGCCTTGCGCTTCATCTTCAGCGACGGGGTGAGCAGACCGTGCTCCTCCGTGAAGGGCTGGGCGAGGATGCGGAAGGTGCGGATCGCCTCGGCCTGCGACACCAGCGTGTTCGCCGCGACGACGGCCCGGCGCACCTCCGCCTCCAGGTCGGGGTCGCTCACCAGCTCGACGGGCGTCAGCTGCGGTTTGGCGCGCATCTGCAACCAGTGCTCGACGGCCTCCTGGTCGAGGGTGACCAGCGCGGCCACGAACGGCCGGTCGTTGCCGACGACGATGCACTGGTTGACCAGCGGATGGTCGCGCACCCGCTCCTCCAGCAGTCCCGGCGAGACGCTCTTGCCGCCGGACGTGACCAGGATCTCCTTCTTGCGGCCGGTGATGGTGAGGTAGCCGTCCTCGTCGAGGGAGCCCAGGTCGCCGGTGGCCAGCCAGCCGTCGTGCAGGGCCTCGTCGGTGGCCTTGGGGTTGTTGAGGTACCCCTGGAACACGTTGTCGCCGCGCAGCCAGATCTCGCCGTCGTCCGCGATGTGCACGGTCATGCCGGGGATCGCCTGGCCCACGGTGCCGTAGCGGGTGCGGCCGGGCGGGTTGGCGGTCGCCGCGGCCGTCGTCTCGGTGAGGCCGTAACCCTCGTAGATCAGCACGCCCGCGCCCGCGAAGAACAGGCCGAGCCGGCGGTCCATGGCCGAGCCGCCCGACATGGCGTGCCGCACGCGCCCGCCCATCGCGGCGCGCACCTTGGAGTAGACGAGCTTGTCGAACAGCTGGTGCTGCATGCGCAGCCCCGCCGACGGGCCGGGGCCGATGCCCCACGCCTTCGCCTCCAGGGCCTCGGCGTAGTTCACGGCCACCTCGACGGCCTTCTCGAACGGCCCGGACCTGCCCTCGCGCTCCGCCTTGCGGCGGGCCGCGTTGAAGACCTTCTCGAAGATGTACGGCACGGCCAGGAAGAACGTCGGCCGGAAGGCGGCCAGGTCCGGCAGGAGGGCGGCCGCGTGCAGCTCGGGCTGGTGGCCGAAGCGGACCTTGCCGCGGATCGCGGCGATCTGCACCATCCGGCCGAAGACGTGCGCGAGCGGCAGGAACAGCAGGGTCGCCGCCTCGTCGCCCTTCCTGGAGTGGAACACCGGCTCCCACCGCTCGATGACGGTGTCCGCCTCGAACATGAAGTTGCCGTGCGAGACGACGCAGCCCTTGGGGCGGCCCGTGGTGCCCGAGGTGTAGATGATCGTCGCGGTCGAGTCGGGGGTGACCGCCTCGCGGTGCCGGTGCACGACCTCGTCCTCGATGGCGGCCCCGGCGTCGTACAGCTCCTGCACACAGCCCGAGTCCAGCTGCCACAGCTGCCGCAGCCGCGGCAGGCGGTCTATGACGGTGGCGATCGTCATCGCGTGGTCCTCGTGCTCGACCACCGCGGCCGTGCACTCGGCGTCGTAGAGCATCCAGAAGCACTGCTCGGCGGAGGACGTCGGATAGATCGGCACCACCTGCGCGCCGACGGTCCACAGGGCGAAGTCGAACAGGGTCCACTCGTAGCGGGTGCGGGCCATGACGGCGACGCGGTCGCCGAACCGGATGCCCCGGGCGAGCAGGCCCTTGGCCAGCGCGAGGACCTCGTCGCGGAACTCACCGCTGGTGACGTCGCGCCATTCGCCCTGCTCGTCCTTGCGGCCGAGGGCGATGTACTGCGGGTCCTCCTGGGCGTGCCGGAAGACGACGTCGGCCAGACCGCCCACCGGCGGCGCCAGCGCCAACGGAGGGTTGGTGAACTCGCGCAAACGCACCCCGCTTCTCTCATGCCCCCACAGCGCCGTGAAAGCTACCCCACGTGGCGACAGGGCGGGAGAGGGGCACAAAGCGACCGATGCTGTCGTCCGCGCCGGCCGGTGGCGGAAAATGGGCGCACATGGGTAAGGGTCGGACACAAAGCTGACCGTTGAGTAAGTTTCGGTTCCGTAATCTCCACGGAATCTGCCCGCACCGCTTACGCCCTCCACGCCCTCCGCCCCGGCCCCCGCCGCACACCTCCGTGCCGCCACGCAGACCGGCCCCTCCGCACGGAACCCGCGCCCGCCGAAGGGGGTCACGCGCCCACGTCCGCGTCGGGGCCGGGGCGCGGCCCGGCCCCGGCCGGGTCAGGCCCGGGGGGCGGCCTGCTGCCGCGGCGGCCCGGAGGCGTGCGGCGCGGCCGCCTGCTCCCCGGTCCGCGGGGCCGTGGCGCGCGGCTCCCTGACGAGGACGAGGACGAGCGCGGCGGCGACCACGCCCGTGCAGCCCGCGACCACCAGCGCCGCGTCCAGTCCCGAGGCGAACGCGGAGCGCAGAGCGTGCTCGGAGAACGTCCCGCGCAGCGCCTGCGCGCCGCCGCCCGCCAGCGTGTGCGACGCCTCGCGCGGCAGGACGCCGGTCATCCGCGAGGTGACCACGGTGCCGAAGACCGCCACCCCGAGCGCGTACCCGAGCTGCCGTACGGCGTTCACCGCCCCGCCCGCCATCCCGGCCCGCGCGGGCTCGACCGCGGCGAGCGCCGCGCCGGCCAGGGTCGGGGCCACGAAACCGGTTCCCACGCCCACCAGCACGAACCCGGGCACCAGCGCCGTCCAGTTGGAGCCCGCCCCGAGCACGGCCTGGCAGAAGCAGCCCGCGCCGATCAGCAGGAGCCCGCCGCCCACGGTCAGCCGGGCGGGTGCGCCGTGCAACCGCCTGCCGACCACGACGGCCGTGACCATGGCCGCCACCGTCATCGGCAGCAGCGTGAGACCGCCGCGGACCGGGCTCATCCCCAGCAGCGTCTGCATCCAGATCGAGAGGTACGGGGTCACCCCGAAGGCCACCGCGTTGTAGGCCAGCGCGCCCACCATCACCCCCACGAACGCGGGCCGCCGCAGCAGCGAGAGGTCGAGCAGCGGATGCGCCGCCCGCCGCTCCACCAGCACGAAACACACCAGCGCCGCCGCGGCGAGACCGGACGCGACCCATGTCGCCGACGCGGTCCAGCCGTCCTCACCGGCCCGCACCACCGCGTACGTGGCGCCGCCCGCGAAGGCGGCGAAGGACACGGTGCCCGCCCGGTCCACGCGCATCCCGCGCGGCCCCCTCGACTCGGGCACGGCCTTCAGCGTCAGCCACACCGCGGCCACGCTCACCGGCAGGTTCACGTAGAAGATCCAGCGCCAGCCCGGCCCCTCGGCCAGCAGCCCGCCCAGCACCGGCCCGACCGCCGCGGCCGCGCCGCTCACCGCGCCCCACACCCCGAGCGCCGCCGACCGCTGCCTGCCCTGGTAGACCGACCCGAGCAGCGGGAGCGTGGTGGAGAGCATCGCCGCCGCGCCCACGCCCTGCACCGCCCGCGCGGCCACGAGGACGGTCGGACCGCTCGCCAGCCCGCACAGCAGTGACGCCGTCGCGAACAGCACCACGCCGGCCACGTGCACCCGGCGCCGGCCCAGGACGTCGGCCGCGGCCCCCGCCCCCAGCAGCAGCGCGGCCAGCGCCAGCGCGTACCCGTCCACCACCCACTGCAGATCGCTCAGCGAGGCGTTCAGAGCCCGCGCCATGTCGGGCAGCGCCACCACCACGATCGTCACGTCCAGCAACAGCATGAACGTGCCCAGGCACACCGCTGTCAGCGGCCCCCATGTGCGCATGTCCCACTCCTCATCGTCGTGCGTGCACAGTCGTCCGGCGGACTTCCGCCGACCGAGGCTCCGTAGGATGGGGCGGACACGGGAGATCGCGAGCGAAACGGGCCGCCACGCGACGGGATCCGACAGAGAAGAGGCCGAGCGGGATGGAATCCTCCACGGCGGACGCGCTGGACCTGCGACTGCTCGCCGCGCTGGAGGTGGACGGCCGGGCCTCTTTCAGCAGGATCGCCGCGGTCCTGGGCGTCTCGGACCAGACCGTCGCGCGCCGCTACCGAAGGCTCTGCGAGCGGGCCGGCCTGCGGACCGTCGCCGTCCGCGACGCCGCCCGGCTCGGGCAGGACCACTGGATGCTGCGTCTGCGCTGCGCGCCCGACGGCGCCGCCGTGATCGCCGACGCGCTCGCCAGACGCCCCGACACGCAGTGGATCGGCCTGGCCTCCGGCGGCACCGAGATCGTCTGCATGACCCGGCCCCGCCACCCCGACGACCACGACGACCTGCTCCTGGGCAAGCTGCCGCGCACTCCGAGCGTGGTGGAGATCCGCGCCCAGCAGCTCCTGCACCGCTACTACGGCGGCCCCGCCGGCTGGACGCGCAAGTTCCGGACGCTGGACGACGACGAGATCGCCGCTCTGACCCCCGACTTCGCGCAGGTCCCCGGAACGAGCGCGGGCCCGCCCCGGCTCCAGCCCGAGGACGAGCCCCTGCTGGCCGTGCTGGAACGCGACGGCCGCGCCGGCTACCCCGAACTCCAGCGCGCCACCGGCCGCTCCGAATCCGCCGTCAAGCGCCGCCTCGCCGCCCTGCGCGCGTCCGGCGCGCTCTACATCGACGTCGAGTACCGTCCCGAGTTCGTCGGCCGCCCCGTCGCGGCCGTGCTGTGGATCACCACGGCGCCCTCCGTGCTGCACGCGGTCGGAGAGGCCCTCGCCACCCACGACGAGGTCGCCTACGCCTCGGCCACGACAGGCCCCTCCCACATCGTGGCGACCGCGGTGTTCCGGGACACGGCCGGCCTCTACGCCTACCTCAGCGGACCTCTGGGACGGCTGGAAGGCGTCCAGCACGTCGAGGCGTCACCGCTCCTGCGCAGCGTGAAACAGCTGACCTACCGGCCCACCGCCCGGTAGAGGCGCGGGCGCGGACCGCGCTCGCCCGTCACCCCTCGCCCGTCACCTGGCAGCCGTCAGCCGTCGGCGGGGCGCGGCCCGGACCGGCGGGCCGTCGTGGACCGGCGGTGCAGACGGTCGCCGCCCGCGAGGACCGCCGCCGCCAGCGCGTCGGCCGCGTCCTGGGCGGAGGGCCGCCGACGGCCGTGCGCCAGCACGAAGTCGACGCGCCCCAGCTCCGGCAGCCCCGCCCGGTCCGGGAGCCGCACCAGGCCGGGCGGAATCAGGCCCCGCGAGTGGGCCATCACGCCGAGCCCCGCCCGAGCCGCGGCGATGAGCCCGTTCAGGCTGCCGCTGGTGCACACGATCCGCCAGGACCGCCCCTGCCGCTCCAGCGCCTCCAGGGCCCGCGCACGGGTGATGCCGGGCGGCGGGAAGACGATCAGCGGGACCGGCCGGTCGGCGTCCAGACGGAACCGCTCGGCGCCGATCCACACCAGGTCGTCGTGCCACACCAGCTCGCCGTGCGGGTCCTCGGGGCGCCGCTTGGCCAGCACCAGATCGAGTTTTCCCGCGGCCAGCTGCTCGTGCAGGGTGCCCGACAGCTCCACCGTCAGCTCCAGGTCGACCTCGGGATGGTCGGAGCGGAAGCCTTCCAGGATCTCCGGCAGCCGGGTGAGCACGAAGTCCTCCGACGCGCCGAAGCGCAGCCGCCCCCGCAACCGGGTGCCGGTGAAGAACGCCGTCGCCTGCTCGTGGACGTCCAGGATCCGGCGCGCGAAGCCGAGCATCGCCTCGCCGTCCTCCGTCAGCTCCACGGAGTGCGTGTCCCGGGTGAACAGGGTCCGCCCGGTCGCGTCCTCCAGCCGGCGCACGTGCTGGCTGACGGTGGACTGACGCAGCCCCAGCCGCCGCGCGGCCTGGGTGAAGCTCAGGGTCTGCGCCACGGCGAGGAAGGTCCGCAGCTGGGAGGGGTCGTACACACCGGCAACGGTACCCGCCGTCATCGCGGTGCGTGATGACAGTGAGAGCGGTGAGCCGGATTCCCGATCACGGTGCCGGGGAGGACCATGGAGGGGGCCTCCGGGCCCGGCGCACGCCCGTCGAATCGCATGTGGAGCCCCGTGAAACGCCTGCACTGGCCGAGTCGGATGCCGGTCGACCCCTACATCCTGCTGCTGCTCGCCACCGTCGGGATCGCGGCGCTGTTCCCGGCGCGCGGCGCCGCCGCCGACGTGGCCTCCGGCGCCTCCACGGCCGCGATCGCCTTCCTCTTCTTCCTCTACGGGGCCCGTCTGTCCACCCGTGAGGCGATGGACGGGCTCAGGCACTGGCGCCTGCACGTGACCGTCCTGGTCTGCACGTTCGTGGTCTTCCCGCTGCTCGGTCTCGCCGCGCGCGGCCTCGTCCCGGTCCTCCTCACCGACCCCCTCTACCAGGGGCTGCTCTTCCTCACCCTCGTTCCGTCGACGATCCAGTCGTCGATCGCCTTCACCTCGATCGCGCGCGGCAACGTGCCCGCCGCGATCTGCGCGGGCTCGTTCTCCTCGCTGGCCGGCATCGTCGTCACCCCGCTGCTGGCCGCCGCCGTGCTCGGCGGCAGCGGCGGCGGCCTCTCCACGGACTCGCTGGTGGAGATCGTGCTGCAACTGCTCGTGCCGTTCGCCGCGGGGCAGGTGCTGCGCCGGTGGATCGGCGGCTTCGTCGCCCGGCACAAGAAGGTGCTCGGACTGGTCGACCGCGGTTCGATCCTGCTGGTCGTCTACACCGCGTTCAGCGAGGGCGTGAACCGTGGCGTCTGGCATCAGGTGAGCGCCGTGCGGCTGGGCGGCCTGCTCGTCGTCGAGGCGGTGCTGCTCACGGTGATGCTCGCCCTGACCTGGTACGGCGCGAAGGCCCTGCGGTTCGGCCGCGGGGACCGCGTCGCCATCCAGTTCGCGGGCTCGAAGAAGTCCCTGGCGTCCGGACTGCCCATGGCGAGCGTCCTGTTCGGCGCGCACGCCTCCCTCGCGGTGCTGCCGCTGATGCTCTTCCACCAGATGCAGTTGATGGTGTGCGCGGTCATCGCCAAGCGCCGCGCCCGGGACCCTCTCGACCCCGCTGACGAGCAGGCCGGCGGCGACAGGACTCCGGCGGCGGCCTGACGCCACGGGGCGCCGACCGTGCGCCGTACGGGTGCGCCGCGCGGGTCACGGCACCAGGACCACCTTCCCCAGGTTGCGCCGGGAGGTGATCGCCGCGTGCGCTTCGACGGCGTCCTCCAGGGCGAACTCGCCGTGCACGGACGGCTTCAGCGTGCCCTGAGCGAAAAGCCGCCACAGCTCGCGCCGCCACTGCTCGTACAACTGCGGCTTCCCGCGCGCCACATGGGCCATCTGGAAGCCGATCACCGACTTGGCGCCCACCAGCAGGTCGTATGCCCGGACGGTCCCGCCGCCCGAGCTGTACGCCACCAGCCGTCCGCCCGGCGCGAGGGCGGCGACGGCGGGCGTGAGCAGGTCGCCGCCGACCGCGTCCAGCACGTAGTCGGCGGGGGCGCCCCAGTCGTCCGTGTCGTAGGCGACGACCTCGTCGGCGCCCAGGCCCCGCACGAACGCCGCCTTCGCCGGATCGGACACGGCGCCCACCACGCGGGCCGCCCCGCGTGCCGCGGCGAGCTGCACGGCGAGGTGACCGACGCCGCTCGCCGCGGCGGTGACGAGGGCTCGCTCGCCGGGCTCGGGGCGCGCGGCGGTGAGCGCGCCCAGCGCGACGAGCCCGCTGCGGACCAGGGCCACGGCGTCGACCGCGCTCGCGTCGTCGGGGACGGGCGAGGCCATCGTCCGGTGCACGAGTGCGAAGTCGGCGTAGCCGTGGCCGAAGCACAGGCCGGTGACGCGCTCGCCGACCCGGAACCCGTCGACCCCGCTGCCCACCGCCTCTACCGGCCCGGCGACCTCGCCCCCGAGCGGGATCGGCTGCGCCGCTTCGGCGACCTTGCGGACGACGGGCAGGGTCACGCCGACCGCCTCGCACCGCAGCAGCAGCTCGCCGGGGCCGGGCTCGGGCACCGGCACGTCCTCCAGGAACAGCGGGCCGCCGGCGGACTCGTACCGGACGCGACGCATCGCACCTCCATGATTCGTTGGGAGCACCAACGGTATCGACGCTTCGTTGGGAAGTCCAATGAATTTGGTAGGGTGCGGCCATGTCCGAAGCCCCCCTTGCCGCGATCCGCTCCCTGCCCAGCTGGCTGCTCGGCCGGGCCGCCGCGCGGGGACGCTCGCTGGTGGCCGGCGCCCTCGCCGTCGAAGGCGTGAAGATGTGGTCCCACGTCGTGCTCTCCGCCGTGCGCGACCTCGCCCCCGTGGCCCAGGCCGACCTCGGCCGATCCGTCGGGCTGGACCCGAAGGACCTGGTCGGGGTCCTCAACGAGTTGCAGTCCGCGGGCCTCGTCGTGCGCGAGCCGGACCCGAACGACCGCCGCAAGAACGCCGTCTCCCTCACCACGGACGGCGAACGCCTGCTGGAGCGTTGCGAACGGGCCGCACGGGAGGCGAACGACGCGCTGCTCGCCCCGCTCACCGCGGCCGAACGGGAGCTGTTCACGGCCTTGTTGGCCAAGATCTCCGGCACGGACCGCTGACGGTGGCTAGCGTTCGCGTCATGACCGCACTCCCCGCGCTCGATCCCGCGCGCACCGCCCTCGTCCTCGTCGACCTGATGGACCGCATCGTCGCGCTGCCCCTGGAGCCCCGCAAAGGCGCCGAAGTGCTGCGGACAGCCCATGAGCTGGCGGTGGCGTTCCGCTCGGCGGGCGCTTTCGTCGTCCTCGTCCGGGTCGAGCGTCCCGGCGTCGCCGAGCAGCCGCCCGGCAGCGCTCTCGTCGAAGGGCTCGCCGCCGAGGGCGACCTGGTGATCGTCAAGCGGACCATCGGCGCCTTCCAGGGAACCGACCTCGACGCACGGCTGCGCGAACGCGGAGTCGGCACCCTCGTCCTCGGCGGCATCGCCACCAATCTCGGGGTCGAGTCCACCGCCCGCGCGGCCGGCGACCTCGGCTACGACCTGGTCTTCGTCGAGGACGCGATGTCCGCCCTGACCGCAGCCGAGCACGACGCGTCCGTGCGCCTGGACTTCCCCCGGCTAGGGGCGGTCACGCGCGCGGCCGAGGTGCGGTTCGCCACCGCGTGAGCGGCCCTCAGCCGGTGGCCGCGGTCCGCAGGGCGATGCGGTCCTCACCCGTGTACACGTTCATGGAGGCGCCCCGCAGGAAGCCCACCAGCGTCAGTCCCGTCTCCGCAGCCAGGTCGACGGCCAGGGAGGAGGGCGCCGAGACCGCCGCGAGCAGCGGAATGCCCGCCATCACGGCCTTCTGCGCCAGCTCGAAGGAGGCCCGGCCCGAGACGAGCAGGATCGTCCGCGACAGGGGAAGGTTGCCGCTCTGCACGGCGCGGCCGACCAGTTTGTCCACCGCGTTGTGCCGGCCGACGTCCTCGCGCACGTCCAGCAGTTCGCCGCCCTCCGAGAACAGGGCCGCCGCGTGCAGCCCCCCGGTCCGGTCGAACACCCGCTGAGCCGCGCGCAGCCGGTCGGGGAGGCTCACCAGCAGCTCGGGCCCCACCCGCAGCGGGGGAGTGTCGGCGATCGGCCAGCGGGCCGTCGTGCGCACCGCGTCCAGACTGGCCTTGCCGCACAGACCGCACGACGACGTGGTGTAGACGTTGCGCTCCAGCGTGATGTCGGGGATCCGCACGCCCGGGGCGGTCCGCACGTCCACCACGTTGTAGGTGTTGACGCCGTCGGCCGTCGCTCCGGCGCAGTACACGATGTTCAGCAGGTCCGACGCCTCGGCCAGCACGCCCTCGCTGACGAGGAAGCCGGCCGCCAGCGCGAAGTCGTCACCGGGGGTGCGCATGGTGATGGCGAGCGGCCTGCCGTTGAGGCGGATCTCCAGCGGTTCCTCGGCCACGAGGGTGTCCGGCCGGGTGCTGACCGCCCCGTCCCTGATACGGATCACTTTGCGCCGTTCGGTGACTCGTCCCATGTCGTGATCAGCCCCGGTTCTGTACGTGCTGGCAGCCGAAACGGCCCTCGATGCGGAGACCGCCGTGGGCCACCGGGCCGTCGTGCGGCGAGGTGACCTTCACCGTCCCATTGTCCTGCACACGGAACACCGGGCCGCAGCCCGCTCCGCCGTGGGCGTGCGGAGCAGCCGCGCGCAAGGCGGCGAGGTGTACGCGGCAGCCGCGTGCACACCCGCGGGTGTGCACGGCCGCGGCCGGCCGTGGCGCTGCGCCGGCACTCCTGGGGAAGCCGGTGGCCCGACCGTTCGGCGCAGGCCGCATACCGTTCACCGCATACCGGTGACGTGCCGCCTTCTCAACGGCCTTGCGGGTTCCTACCGTCCAGGACTCATGAGTCCCCCCGTCGCGCCGCCCGGCTGGAGCCGCTGGCTCGTCCCGCCGGCCGCCCTCTCCGTCCACCTCTCCATCGGCCAGGCCTACGCGTGGTCGGTGTTCAAACCACCGCTGGAGTCGGCCCTCGGCCTCAGCGGCACGCAGAGCGCGCTGCCGTTCCAGCTCGCCATCGTCATGCTCGGCCTCTCCGCGGCCTTCGGCGGCACCCTCGTGGAACGCAACGGACCGCGCTGGGCCATGACCGTCGCCCTGGTCTGCTTCTCGTCCGGATTCCTGATCTCCGCGCTCGGCGCCGCCACCGAGCAGTACTGGCTCATCGTCCTCGGCTACGGCTTCGTCGGGGGCGTCGGCCTGGGAATCGGCTACATCTCGCCCGTCTCGACACTGATCAAGTGGTTCCCGGACCGCCCCGGCATGGCGACCGGCATCGCCATCATGGGCTTCGGCGGGGGCGCGCTCATCGCCTCGCCCTGGTCGGCGCGGATGCTGGAGTCGTTCGGCTCCGGCAGTTCGGGGATCGCGCTGGCGTTCCTCGTCCACGGGATCTCGTACGCGGTGTTCATGACGCTCGGGGTGCTGCTGGTCCGGGTCCCGCGCGGTGAGCGGCCCGCCTCGGGCGCGCCGGACGTCGCGCAGGGGGTGCAGGTGTCGGCCCGCAGCGCGGTGCGCACCCCGCAGTTCTGGTGCCTGTGGGTCGTGCTCTGCATGAACGTGACGGCGGGCATCGGCATCCTGGAGAAGGCCGCTCCGATGATCAAGGACTTCTTCGCGGACACCTCCACCCCGGTCTCCGCGTCCGCGGCCGCCGGTTTCGTCGCGCTGCTGTCGGCGGCCAACATGGCCGGCCGGATCGGCTGGTCCTCGACCTCCGACCTGATCGGACGCAAGAACGTCTACCGTGTCTACCTGGGCGCCGGCGCGCTGATGTACGCCCTGATCGCGCTGGTCGGCGACTCCTCGAAACCGGTTTTCGTCCTGTGCGCGCTGGTGATCCTCTCCTTCTACGGCGGCGGCTTCGCGACGATCCCCGCCTACCTCAAGGACCTCTTCGGCGCCCACCAGGTCGGCGCCATCCACGGCCGGCTGCTCACCGCCTGGTCCACGGCCGGCGTGCTCGGCCCGCTGATCGTGAACTGGATCGCCGACCGGCAGGAGGAGGCGGGCCGGCACGGATCGTCCCTCTACACGCTGTCACTGTTCATCATGATCGGGTTGCTGGCCGTCGGCTTCGTCGCCAACGAACTCGTCCGCCCGGTCCACCCCCGACACCACATCCCCGCCCAGAGGGAGGCCGCCGATGTCGCACGACAGCAGCCCGAGTCCGCAGCCTGACCGGCGCCCGCTGATCGTCTTCTCCTGGCTGTGGGTGGGAGCGCCGCTCGCCTACGGTCTCTACGAGCTCGTACGGAAGGCGACGCAGCTGTTCACCGGGTAGCGGAAGCCGTGGGGCGCGTGTTCGCCGAGCGTGCGTACGACGGTTGTCCGGGCGTCCGAGGCCTATGGGGAAGCCGACAACCCCGACACCGTATTCCTGTCGCTTCACGCGCCTCCGTACCCGTGAGTCACTGATCAGACTGGAGGATCCCGCTACCCAAGGCAACGAGGGGACCCCCCAGATGAACGGCTCGCGCATCGCCGCCGTCGGCCACTACCAGCCCGCCAAGGTGCTCACCAACGAGGAGCTGGCGGGCCTGGTCGACACCAGTGACGAGTGGATCAGGAGCCGGGTGGGCATCCGCACGCGTCACATCGCCGGCCCCGACGAGCCGGTGGACGAGCTGGCCGCGCACGCCGCCGCCAAGGCCCTCGCCTCGGCGGGCCTCACGCCGGCCGACATCGATCTCGTCCTGGTCGCCACCTCCACGGCCGTCGACCGCTCGCCCAACATGGCCGCCCGCGTCGCCGCCCGCCTCGGCGTCCCGCGGCCGGCCGCGATGGACGTCAACGTCGTCTGCGCCGGGTTCACCCACGCGCTGGCCACCGCGGACCACACCGTCCGGGCGGGCGCCGCGACCCGTGCCCTGGTGATCGGCGCCGACAAGATGTCCGAGGTGACCGACTGGAGCGACCGCACCACCTGCGTGCTGGTCGGCGACGGAGCGGGCGCCGCCGTGGTCGAGGCCTGCCCCGGCGGCGCCGCCCCCGGCATCGGGCCCGTGCTGTGGGGCTCGGTGCCCGAGATGGGACACGCGGTGCGCATCGAGGGCCAGCCGGCGCGCTTCGCCCAGGAGGGACAGAGCGTGTACCGCTGGGCCACGACCCAGCTGCCGCCGCTCGCCCGACAGGCCTGCGAGCGGGCGGGGCTGGCCCCCGAGGATCTCGCGGCCGTCGTCCTGCACCAGGCGAACCTGCGGATCATCGAACCCCTCGCCCAGAAGATCGGCGCGGTGAACGCCGTCGTCGCCCGCGACGTCGTCGAGTCGGGCAACACCTCCGCCGCCAGCATCCCGCTCGCCTTCTCCAAGCTCGTGGAGCAGGGCGCCGTCTCCAGCGGCGACCCGGTGCTGCTCTTCGGCTTCGGCGGCAACCTGTCGTACGCGGGCCAGGTCGTGTGCTGCCCGTGAGCCGACCGGGGAGGGGGCGGGCCGACTCCTCTCCGTCCGCCCCCCGACGGAGGCCGCGGCCGCCGGCGCCGCCGCTCGCGCGCACCGGCCCGGCCAGCGGATATGCAGGTGAAAGGCACTCCGAAAGCTTGGTATTGTTGTCCGTGTCGCCGCGGGGCAAGCCCTGCGACGGCAGACACCTGGTCCGGGTGGCGGAATGGCAGACGCGCTAGCTTGAGGTGCTAGTGCCCTTTATCGGGCGTGGGGGTTCAAGTCCCCCCTCGGACACTTTTCACTCTCCGTGTCGAGCGGATTCCGCTCGGTGATCATGGTTACCCGCATTCGGCGTCACGCCGGGTGCGGGTTTTTGCTGTTTCCGTCTGCGTTGCCGCCCGAATGTCGCGGAAGCCCGTTTATCGGTTGTGCCGTCCCGCCGTTCACATCGCCGTTCCTGTCGGCGTTCACTTCACCGTTCACCCAGTGGTTCGCACCGCTTGTTCATGTCGCCGTCCGCGGCCGTTCACCGTGCGGCCGGCGTGCCGTCGCCGGGTCCGGTCGCGACGCTGTTCCAGAGGTGCCGTCGGGTCGTTCACGGCCCTCTTCGCGGTACTCGCCACAATCGCTGACGATCCGTCAATGTTCAGCTCCGTCCCGATATTGGCGGTCTGTGGCCGCTTCTTGTGGTGATACGATCACGCTCGCTTGTAGAGCGGGCGGATGGGTGCAAGACGACATCTCCGACTACGGGGACAGTCCGGGCGGTCACCCCCGATGCGGGCGGTCCGCCGGTCCACCCGCAATTGACGGGAATTCAGCAACTGGCCGTCAGTCGCCTGAAGAGAGTCTTATGACTGATTACATACAGAACCCGGTACTCTGGGCTCTCCTCGTCGCCCTGGTCGTCGCCGTCGCCCTGATCATTCGTCAGCGCAGGGCGGCGCGCACGTCAAGGCAGGAGTTCGCAGATCTCCGGGCTCGTCACGCCGAGCTCGAGAACGGGTACGCGAAATCCGTCGAGGCAGCTCAGGAAAGAGCCGAAGAGGCTACGAAGACGGTCCTCAAGTCCGCGATGCGGACGCTTCAGGGCCTCGCCGCGGAACAGCAGTTGATCGTTTCCCGGCTCCAGAGCAAATACGGTGAGTCGGTGATTCTCCAGGACCTCCTGGAAATCGACCACACCAACTCCCAGTTCGGTCGCCGTGCCCAGTCCATCGCCGTGCTCTGCGACGGCTGGCTGGGACGTCAGCGTGACGTCGCGTCGGTCTACGACGTCGTCCGCAGCGCGCAGGGCAGGGTCCGCCACTACCGCCGGGTGGAGATCCTCTCGCAGGTCGACTTCGGCATCACCAGCCGGGCCGTCGAACCCGTCGCCCTGGCCCTCGCGGAACTCCTCGACAACGCCACGAGCTATTCGAGCCCGGACACCGTCGTCGAGATCAACATCCGCACCGTCCCCAAGGGCATCTGCATCGTCGTGGACGACGCCGGTGTGGGCATGAACGACGAAGAACGCGCCCGTGCCGAGAAACTCCTGTCGAGCGAACGCGTCTCCGGCGTCTCCGGACTCGGCAACCCGCCGCAGTTCGGCTTCGCGGTGATCGGCGTGCTCAGTGAGCGCTTCGGCTTCGAGGTGTCCGTGGACTCCACCTCCCCCTACGGAGGCGTCCGGGCGGTCCTCCTCCTGCCGCACGACCTGCTCACCAACGCGCCCGAGCAGAAGGAGCCGGCTCCGGTCGTCCCCGCCGCCCAGGCCGCTCCCGCAGGCGGGGGCCCGGAGAACGGGCTGACCGCGAGCACCACCTCCGACGGCCTGCCCAGGCGGCGCCGCAAGCGGCCGATGGCCATCGTGCCCGGCAGTGCGTCGACCGCCCCCGGCCCCTCGCGCTCCGGCGCGGAGACGGCGGCGATCATGGGCGCGTTCCAGCGCGGCACCCGCTCCGGCCGGGCCTCGCAGACGGACCCCGCGGAACAGTCGAGCAGCACCCGTGGTGCAAGCAGCGAAGGGCATGAGTTCTCGTGAACGACGACCTGTCATGGATGCTTGACAGCGCCCTGGAGATCCCCGGGGCCCTGCACGCAGTCCTGATATCCGCCGACGGCCTGCTGATGGCACGCACGCAGGACTTCGGCAAGGACGACGCGGACCGCGTGGCCGCGGCGATGAGCGGCGTGCAGTCGCTCAGCCGCTCGCTCGCCTTCTTCTGCGAGGACGCCACCCAGAAGTGGCGCCAGACCCTCGTCGAGTTCGACGGCGGCTGGGTCTTCCTCATCTCCGCGGGAGAGGGCGCCTACCTCGGCGTGTCCGCCTCGCCCGAGGTCGACATGGCGGACATCACCTTCCGGATGCAGCAGCTCGTCGGCCAGCTCGGCAAGGCGCTGACCACGCCGCCGCGCGAGAACCTCGGCGTGCGGTCATGACCGGTTTCGACGAACTGGAGCCCCAGACGCCGGAGTTAGTGCGTCCCTACGTCATCACCAAGGGACGCGGACTGCCCGACGAGGAGCAGCTCTCCCTCATCACCCTGGTCACGGCGGCCGCCGACCATCAGCAGCGGCCCACCCGTCTGTCACCCGAGGAACAGAACCTGCTGGAGCTGTGCGAGGCCGGCTACCTCTCGGTCGCCGAGATAGCCGGGCACACCCAACTGCCCCTGGGCGTGGTGAAGATCCTGCTCGCCGCCCTCACCGAAGGCGGCTACCTCGTCACCCGGCCACCGGTGCAGCGGGCGCCCCTCGCCGACCGGGACATTCTGGAGGAGGTGCTGAATGGTCTCAGGGCCAAGTTTGGATGAGCAGGCCTACGTCCGCGGCGGCGCGACCCAGACGGCGGTGAAGATCCTGGTCGTGGGCCACTTCGCGGTCGGCAAGACCACGTTCATCGGGGCGATCTCCGAGATCGAGCCGCTGTCCACCGAGGAGACGATGACCCGGGCGGCCGAGTCGGTCGACGACCTCAAAGGGGTCCAGGGCAAGACGACCACCACGGTCGCCATGGACTTCGGACGCCTGACGATCAGCGACCGCGTCGTGCTCTACCTCTTCGGAACGCCCGGCCAGCAGCGTTTCGTGCAGATGTGGGAGGACATGGCACGCGGCGCACTCGGCGCGCTGGTGCTGGTCGACCCCGAGCGGCTCGCGGACTCCTTCGCCGTGATCGACCTGATCGAGCAGTACGGACTCGACTACGCGATCGCCGTCAACCACTTCGACGGCTCGCCGCTGCGGGACGAGCTGGCCCTGCGCGAGGCGCTGGACCTGCTCGACGACACGCCCGTCGTCACCTGCGACGCACGGGACGAGAAGTCGTCGGCCGAGGCCCTCATCACGCTCGTCCGCCACTTGCAGGACCGTGCCCACTAGGGAGCAGAAATGGACCGACCCACCGCACCCGTGCCCCCGCCCGGGTGCCCGGCGCACCAGCCCGGCGGCAGAGTGCCGCTGCACGGACCGGAGTTCGCGGCCGACCCCCAGGCCTACTACTCCTACCTGCGCCACTACGGGCCCACCGCGCCCGTGGAGCTCGCCCCGGGAGTCGAGGCCACCCTCGTCACCGACTACGCGACCGCGCTCCAACTCCTCCAGGACTCCGGGTCCTTCCGCAAGGACGCCCGCCGCTGGCGCGACCTCAACGAGGGCCGGGTGTCCCCGGAGAGCCCGGTCGCGCCCCTGCTCGCGTACCGGCCCAACGCCATGTTCAGCGACGGCGCCGAACACCTGAGGTTGCGTCAGGCCATCACGGACAGCATGGCCCGCGTCGACTCGCGCAGGCTGAGCCGGAGCACCGCGCAGGTCTCCGACTACCTCATCTCGCAGTTCGGTACGCGCGGATCGGCCGACCTGCTCGGCGACTACGCCAAGCAGCTGCCGCTGTTCGTGTTCAACGAACTGTTCGGCTGCACCGCCGACATCGGCGACCGGGTCGTGTTCGGGATCACCGGCATGTTCGACGGCGTCAACGCCGAACAGGCCGTCGGCGTGATGTTCGGGGCCATCAGCGAGCTGGTGGCGCTCAAGCGCGTCAAGCCCGGCGACGACGTCCCCTCATGGCTGATGGAGCACCAGTCCAGGCTCACCGACGAGGAGCTGATGCACCAGATCGCCCTGCTGCTGGTGGCGGGCAACGAACCCCTGCGCAACCTCATCGGCAACACCCTTCAGCGGCTGCTCACCCACGACGCGTACGCCAACCAGGGTGGTCTGATCGACGAGGCGATCGACGACACGCTGTGGGAGAACCCTCCCATGCAGAACCTCGCGCCCCACTACCCCACGTCCGACATGGAGTTCGCCGGACAGAAGGTGCAGGCCGGCGACCTGATGCTGGTCAGCTTCGCGGCGGCCAACACCGGTCCCGCGCTGACGGCGGCCCGCCAGGCGGGCAGCAACCGCGCCCACCTCGCCTGGAGCGCCGGCCCGCACGCCTGCCCGTCCAAGGAGCTGGCCCGGCAGATCACCGTGACGGCCATCGAGAACCTGCTCAACAAGCTGCCCGACGTCGAACTCGCCGTGCCGACCGAGAGCCTGACGTGGCGGCCGGGCCCGTTCAACCGCGGACTGACCGCCCTGCCCGCCAAGTTCACCCCCGTGCGGTCCGCGCCCCGGCCCGCCCCCGAAGCCCGCGACGAGACGTCGTCACAGCGCGAGCCGGGCCCGGCACGGGGCCGAGGGGAACGCGGAGGCGTGTGGAGCCAGTTCCTCAACTGGCTCACGAGGTGATTCACACAACACCCGCCAACTCTTCACCGTTGCATGACGTTTCAACCTCATGGGTAGTGAGGGACACGGCATTCCGTGTTGCTCACGAGACAGAGGAGGTGTCGTGGACCACATATCCACCGGCGCCGTGTTCATACAACGCCCCATCGCCGCACACCCCCTGATACCCGCCTCCGCAGGCGGGTATCGTCTTGCCACCCCCCTCGCCGGGGCTGATGCCAGGTGACCGCCCCCCGACCGGGCGGCAGGGGCGTCCCGCCGGCGGCCACGCTCGGCGGACACGCCGCCCGCCAGTTACTGCGACTGGGCGAGAGCACGGGACTGTCCACCGCCGACACCGAGAGCTACGCACGCACCCTCGTCGACGCCCTCGGCCCCGTGGCGCTGCGCCCCCTCGACCTGCCGGCGCCCAGCCGGAGCTTCCTCTCCGACGACCACACGCTGGTGGAGTTCTCCGTCTCCTGCGAACCCGGCGCGGCGCCGAGCCTGCGCGTGCTGATCGAGCCCGGCGCCGGCGAGCCCGACCTTGCGCACAACGGCCGCACCGGCCTGCGCGTGCTCCGCGACATGGGGCGGCGCTGGGGCTTCACCACCGGGCGCCTCGACGAACTGGAGGACCTCTTCTTCCCGGCGTCCCCGCACGGCCCCCTGGCCCTGTGGTGCGCGCTGGAGCTGCGCCCCGGCGGCGTCCCCAAGGTCAAGGCCTACCTCAACCCCGCGGCAGCGGGACCGGAACGGGCCGCGAAGACCGTCCGCAAGGCGCTGAAGCGACTCGGGCACCGGCAGGCGTTCGCGTCGCTGCCCGACACCGACCGGCACCTGTTCTTCGCCCTGGACCTGGGCGACTGGGCCGAGCCCCGGGCCAAGGTCTACCTCGCGCACGACGATCTGTCGGCCACGCAGGCCGGAGCCCTGTGCCGGATGGACGGCGGGCCGGACCCGGCCGAGATCGAGGACTGCTTCCGCATCGCCGCCGGTCACGACGGCGCAAGCGCGCCGGGCGGACCCGAGGGCGACGCGGACGGCGTCCCGGCCGGGAAGGACGGCGCGGGGCCACGGATCGTCCGCCGTCCCGTGCAGACCTGCCACGCCTTCACCGACACCGGCGCCGCACGCCCGAGCGGCTTCACCCTGTACGTCCCGGTGCGGGACCACGCCCCGCACGACGGCGAGGCGCTGGTCCGGGCCGCGGCCCTGCTCGGCCGCTACGGACTCGACCCGGCCCCGGTGCTCCGCGCCCCGGCCGCGCTCACCGAACGGCGGCCCGAGGACGGCGTGGGACTCGTCGCCTACCTGGGAGTGGCCCACCAGCACGGCCGCCCGCCGCGCGTGACGACGTACCTCTCCTCGGAGGCGTACGAGGTCCGGCCGCCCGCGCCCGCCCCCGCCCCGGCCGCCCGGCGTGCGGGCTCCCCGGCCGTCGCCGTCCTGTCGCCCGCACCGCAGCCGGCCGCACCGCAGCCCGCCGTGCCGTGAGCGGACCGCCACCGGCCCGGGCCACGGCACGAGGACCCGCCGGGACGTGACCGGACGGCCGCCTCGACCGCCCGGGCGGCCGCCTCGGCCCACCGCCGCAAGGCACGACGTCGCCCGGCGGGGCGCGCCCCCGCCGCAGACGTCACTCCTGGCGGAGTTCCTCCAGATAGGGCGCCACGTTGACCTGGATCGACGCGCCCTGCGTCAGGCCGTACTGGTCGGCGATGCCGGCCAGATGGCCGGCGATCTCCTTGCGCATGACCTCCGGCTCCGGCAGCGCCGCCCTGCCCGCGGACAGCCGGGCCACCCAGCGCGCCTGCGCCTCCACCAGACGGGTGACGGAACCGTGCGGGCGGACCAGCCCGATGAAGTACAGCCCGGGATGGTCGGGCGCGACCACCCGCTTGTACAGCTCGACGGCGCCCTGGGCGCCGATCGGAGTTCCCGCCGGAAGGAACGGGTACGCCATGCGGTACCCGGTGCAGTGGACGATCGTGTCGGCGCGGACCGCCGTGCCGTCGGTGAACACCACCCGGTCCTCCTCGAGGGAGGCGATGCCCGGCTTGGGGGTGACCGCGCCGTGGCGTATGCGGGTGAGGATCTCGTCCGAGATGGTGACGGCCGAGGAGAAGATCCGGTGGTCCGGTTCGGGCAGACCGTAGTCCGAGAGCTTGCCGCGCGCGACGAGCAGCGCCTGCTCGATGAACCGGCGCTGCTCCTCCAGGGACATGGCCGTCCACCACGGGGCCTCGGCGACGTCGTCGAGGGGCATGCCGAAGACCTGCTTGGGCAGGATGTGCAGTCCCCGGCGCACCGAGAGCACCGTCCGGGCGGCATGGCGCGACACGTCGGCCGCGATGTCGACCGCCGAGGCGCCGAGCCCCACGACGACGACGTGCCGTCCCGCGTGGTCGCTGCCGTCACGGTAGTCCAGCGCGTGCAGGACCGTCCCCCGGAACCGGTCGGCGCCGGGCGGTGCGGGAGGGCGGACCGGCTCGGTGTTGTGCCCCGAGGCGACGATCACCTCCGCGAACTCCCGTTCCGCGCGCGTGCCGTGGGCGTCCCGGCTGACCACCGTCCACGCTCCGTCGGCCCTGCGCCGGACCGACTCCACCGTCGTCCCCAGCTCGATGTGGCCGAGCAGACCGGCCCACTCGGCGAACGACCGAAGATAGGCGGCGACCTCGCTGTGCCGGGGATACACCGGGTACGACTCCGGCATGGGGTGATCGGCGTACCCCGTGAGCCGTTTGTTGGTGTTCAGGTGCAGCGACAGATACCCGGGCCCGCGCTCGCCCGCCGCCGGCTGCCGCCACAGACCGCCCACGTCGGACGCCTGCTCCAGACAGACGAAGTCGAGTCCCGCCGACTTCAGCGCGTGCGCCGCCGCCAGCCCCGACAGACCTGCGCCGATCACGCACCGGCTCACACGTTCCCCCACAGTTTCCACACCGCCCTTTCGCATACGGGCAGTTGCATGCCCGATCGGCACTCCCGCCACGCCTTGCACGACAGCGACAAGGATCACAGGGACACAGCGCGGCGGGGGCGACCCGGAGCGGGCGTCGCCCGGATCGGGCACGGGAGCGGGTCCTGGACCGCGGGCGCTACTCGGGCGCGGACGCCCACAGCCCCCGCACATGTCCCAGATGCCGTGTCATCACCTCGCGCACCGCCCGCTCGTCACGGGCCAGCAGCGCGTCCAGCAGCTCCAGGTGCTCCTCGGCCGAGGCCAGCAGCCGCCCCGACGCGCTGAGCGCGGTGAGGCCGTACAGCCGGGCCCGGCCCCGCAGTTCGCGCACCACCTCGACGAGGTGCGCGTTGCCGGCCAGGGCGAGCAGGCCGAGATGGAAGCGTGTGTCGGCCTCCACATAGGCGATGAGATCCCCCGCCACGGCGGCGGTGACGATCTCGCGGGCGGCAGGGCGCAGCGCCTCCAGCGACACCGGGTCGGCGCTCGTGGCCAGCGCCGCCACGGTGGGGATCTCGATGAGCGCGCGGACGTGGGTGTACTCGTCCAGTTGCCGGTCGGAGACGTCGGTGACCCGGAACCCCTTGTTGGGGACGGCGGCGACCACGCCTTCCTTCGCGAGGTCCAGCATCGCCTCGCGCACCGGAGTGGCCGAGACGCCGAAGCGGGCGGCCAGCGCCGGCGCCGAGTACACCTCGCCGGGCCGCAGCTCGCCCGCGATCAGGGCCGCGCGCAGGGCGTCGGCGACCCGTTCGCGGTAGCTGCTGCGCCTGCCCCCCAGCACCGGCAGCGCCGGCGGAACCGTGGTCGCGGCGGCGGGTGCGGCGGGCACGCCCGGCGCGGTGGGGGTCTCGCTGCTGGTGCGCCGGGCGGCGGCCATGGTGTCTCTCCTCGGGGAAACGGCGGCGTGTCACCGCTGACCAGTGCACTGTGCCATGTCACGTGCCACCAGGGCCGCGCGGGGCGGCCGCCTCAGAGCACGAAGCCGGCCGGGAACGGATCCGCCGGATCCAGCAGGTACTGGGCCGTCCCGGTGATCCAGGCGCGTCCGGTGAAGCTGGGCAGGACCGCGGGGCGGCCGGCCACCTCCGTGGTGCCGAGGAGCCGGCCGGTGAACTCGGTGCCGATGAAGGACTCGTTCACGAACTCGGTGTGCAGGGGCAGTTCGCCGCGCGCGTGCAGCTGGGCCATGCGCGCGCTCGTTCCCGTGCCGCAGGGCGAGCGGTCGAACCAGCCGGGGTGGATGGCCATCGCGTGCCGGGAACGGCGGGCCGTGGCGCCCGGCGCGTACAGGTGGACGTGATGGCAGCCGCGGATGGACGGGTCCTCGGGGTGGACCGGCTCGGCCACGGCGTTGATCGCCTCCATCAGCGACAGGCCGGCCCGCAGGATGTCGTCCTTGCGGGCGCGGTCGAAGGGCAGCCCGAACTCCTCCAGGGGCAGGATCGCGTAGAAGTTGCCGCCGTAGGCCAGGTCGTACGTCACGGTCCGCCCGTCCGGCAGCGTCGCCCGGAGGTCCAGGCCGACCGCGAAGGAGGGGACGTTGCGCAGGGTCACGGCCCGGGCGGCGCCGTCCTCGACCGCCACCTCCGCGACGACGAGACCGGCGGGCGTGTCCAGGCGGATCGTCGTGACCGGTTCGACGACCTCGACCATGCCCGTCTCGACGAGCACGGTGGCCACGCCGATCGTGCCGTGCCCGCACATCGGCAGATAGCCGGAGACCTCGATGAAGACGACCCCCCAGTCGCAGTCGGGCCGGGTGGGCGGCTGGAGGATCGCGCCGCTCATCGCGGCATGGCCGCGCGGCTCGTTCATGAGCAACCGCTTGACGTCGTCGCGGTGTTCGCGGAAGTGCAGCCGCCGTTCGTTCATCGTCGCGCCGGGCACGACGCCGACGCCGCCGGTGATCACGCGGGTGGGCATGCCCTCGGTGTGCGAGTCGACGGCGTGCAGGACGAGCTTGCTGCGCATGAAGTCCCCTTGTGTGTCCCTTGTGCGGTCCCCGAACGTGCTGCGGCCTCACGCCAGTCCGGCGGCGACCGCCTTCTCGGTGGCCGCGCGGACCGCGGCCGCCTGCTCGGGCGGCAGCGGGACCCGCGGCGGCCGGCAGCCGCCGCCGTACCGGCCCACGACGTCCATCGACAGCTTGATCGCCTGCACGAACTCGACCCGTGAGTCCCAGCGCAGCAGCGGGTGGAGCTGCCGGTACAGGGGGAGCGCGATCGCCGTATCGCCCGCGACGGCCGCCCGGTACAGGGCGACCGACGCCTTCGGCAGCGCGTTGGGGTACCCGGCCACCCACCCCTTGGCGCCCGCGACGGCCAGTTCCAGCGCGACGTCGTCCGCGCCGATCAACAGGTCGAGTTCGGGCGCCAGTTCGGCGATCCGGTAGGCGCGTCGGACATCGCCGGAGAACTCCTTGACGGCGTGGACGAGTCCCTCGCCGTGCAGCCGGGCCAGCAGTTCGGGCACCAGGTCGACCTTGGTGTCGACGGGGTTGTTGTACGCCACGACCGGCAGCCCCGCGCCGGCGACCTCCGCGTAGTGGGCCGTCACGGCCCGCTCGTCGGCACGGTAGGCGTTGGGCGGCAGCAGCATCACCGCCGTGCAGCCCGCTCCGGCCGCCTGCTCCGCCCAGCGACGGGCCTCGGCGGAGCCGTAGGCGGCGACTCCGGGCATCACCCGGTCCCCGCCGACAGCGGCGACCGCGGTCTCCACCACGCGGGCGCGCTCCTCGGGTGTGAGCACCTGGTACTCGCCCAGCGACCCGTTGGGGACTACGCCGTCGCAGCCGTTCCCCACCAGCCAGGCGCAGTGCTCGGCGTACCGGTCGTAGTCGACGCGCAGCCTGTCGTCGAGCGGGAGCGCGGTCGCGACGAGGACACCGTGCCAGGGCCGCCGCGCGGGGGCGGGGGCGGGGCGCCCGGCGGGGGCGGGGCGGTCGTAGGTGGTCATGCGGAAGTCCCTTCGCGGTACGGAACGTGACAGGTCACCGGGGCGTCGTGGGGTCGGGCGGCGCGGCGAGCACGCCGAGCGGGACGGGCCGGGCCGGCATCCGGCGCGCCGGGGTGAGCGCGCAGCCCGCGACGCCCGCCACTGCGGGCTCGCACATCCGGCCCTGGCACCAGCCCATCCCGGCCCGCGTCAGCAGTTTCACCGTGCGCAGATCACCCGCGCCGAGCGTGCCCGCGGCCTCGCGGACGGCGCCGGCGGTGACCTCCTCGCAGCGGCACACGACCGTGTCGTCGGCGACCCGCTCCGGCCACCGCGCGGGCGGGTCGCCGTACGCGGCCTCCAGCGCCGCGAAGAACCTCCGCAGCCGGGCGCGGGACCGGGCGGCCGCCGCCCAGCCCCGCGGGTCGGGAACCCTCCCCGCCAGTCTGGCGGCCGCCGACCGGCCCGCGATGTGCCCCTCGGCGAGCGACAGGGCCGCGCCGCCGACGCCCGTCGTCTCGCCCGCGGCCCACACGCCGGGGACGTCGGTGCGCTGCTCGTCGTCCACCTGGACGCCCGTTCCGTCGAGACGGCAGCCGAGGCCCGCCGCGAGGTCGGTGTGCGGCAGCAGACCGTGGCCGACGGCGAGCACGTCGCAGACCAGCCGCCGCTCGGAGCCGGGCACCGGTCCGCCGCCGGCGCCGGACGCGGCGACGGTGACCGCCTCCAGGCGCTCCCCGCCGTGCGCTGCCACCACCATGTGACGGGTCATCACCGTGGTCCGCCCGCGCAGGAGCCGTCCCGCGTACGCGGCGCCCTCGGCGAGCTTCTCGGGCGACGCCGCCCAGGCCCCGGCGCGGCGGACGAAGCCCGCGGGGCCGGCCGACTCGACGAGAGCGGCGACCCGGGCGCCCGCCGCCGCGAGGCCGGCGGCCACGGGCAGCAGCAGCGGACCCGAGCCCGCGACGACCGCGGTGCGGCCGGGCAGGGCGAGACCGCCCTTCGTCAGGGCCTGCGCGCCGCCCGCGGTCACCACACCCGGCAGCGTCCAGCCCGGGAACGGCAGGACCTTCTCATAGCCGCCGGTGGCCAGCAGCACGGCGTCGGCGCGTACCGCCGAGGACTCCTCCTGCTCCGGACCGAGCAGCGCGTGCACCACGAAACCGTCCGACTCCCGTTCCACGCACCACACATGACGCTCACTCAGGTGCGTGATCCGGCCGGCGGCGAGATGCGCGTCCAGTGCGGCCCGCAGCCGGTCCCAGGTGCGCCGCTGGTGCGCGGGCAGCCGCGGTCCGGGCCCGTCCGGCCCACCGGGCCCGGTGGCGGAGTGCCGGTAGAACTGACCGCCCGCCGCCGGGGCGGAGTCGAGCAGCAGCACGCGCACACCGCGGGACGCGGCCGCCGGCGCGGCGGCCAGACCCGCCGGGCCGGCGCCGACCACCGCCAGCACAGCGGTCCGTTCAGTCATCGTGGCCCGTCCCGTGCTGCGTGCGGACGTCGGCGCCCCGCACGGCCGGCACCAGACAGGCCCGCTGGTTGGGACGGCCGTCCACAGTGACCAGGCAGTCGAAGCACACGCCGATCCCGCAGAACACCCCGCGCGGGCGCCCCCCGCCCCGGGTCGTGCGCCAGGCCGTCACCCCGGACGACCACAGGGCGGCGGCGATGCTCTGCCCCGGCAGCGCCCGGATCTCCCGGCCGTCGAACATGACGGTGAACGGGGCGTCCGGGCCCGTGCGGGCCGGTGTCAACGGGTCCACGGGGCGGCCTCCTCGGTTCGGCGGTCAGGGTGTCCGGGGCCGTCGAACCGCTCGGGGCGCAGCGGCGTGAGGTCCAGCTCGGGGCGCTCCCCGGTCAGGCACTGCGCGATCAGCAGGCCGGTGCCCGTGGCCAAGCCGATGCCGGCCCCTTCGTGCCCGCAGGCGTGGAAGAGGCCGGGTACGCGCGGGTCGGGGCCGACGGCCGGCAGATGGTCGGGCATGTAGGGGCGGAAACCGGCATAGGTGCGGATCACGCGCACCCGCTCCAGGAACGGGAACAGCCGGGTGGCGCCCGCCGCCAGGGCGCGCACCGCCGGGAGGGAGAAGGACCGGTCGAATCCCACCCGCTCACGGCTCGCGCCGATCAGCACGGGACCCGCGGCGGTGCCCTCCACGACCGGCGAGGTGTGGAGCGCGGCCGAGTCGCTCGCCACGTCCGCCACATAGTCGGCGGCGTACACCTTGTGCCGCACCCGTGGGGGCAACGGCTCGGTGACCAGCACGAAACCGCGGCGGGGCAGCACCGGCAGCGTCACCCCCGCCAGAGCCGCGACGTCGGCCCCCCAGGTGCCGGCCGCGTTCACCACGGCCGGCGCGAGAAGGTCGCCCCGGTCGGTGCGCACGCCCCGGACGGCGCCGTCCGGGCCGCGCAGGATCCGCGTCACCGTGCGGCCGGTCTCCAGGCGCGCGCCCGACGCCCGCGCCAGGTGGGCCGCGGCGAGCGCGGGCATCACCTGGGCGTCCTGCGGATACAGCACCCCGCCGGCGAGTCCGGGCGCCAGGTGCGGTTCCAGGTCCCGCAGCCGGTGCCCGTCGACCGGCACGGCCTCGACCCCGGCCGCCCGCTGCCCGTCCGCGAGGACCGTGAGCGAGGCGAGAGCGCCCGGGTTCGACGCCACGACCAGCCCGCCCTTGGCCTCGTACTCGAAGGCCTCCCCGAGGCCCTCCCGTGCCAGTTCCCGCCACAACCGGGCGGACAGCAGCGCCAGTCGGAGTTCCGGGCCGGGCTCCTTGTCGGAGACGAGGAGGTTGCCCTCGCCCGCGCCGGTCGTCCCGCCCGCGACCGGGCCGCGGTCGACCAGGATCACCTCCAGCCCGGCACGGGCCGCGTACAGCGCGCAGGCGGCGCCGACCATGCCGGCGCCGACCACCACGACGTCACCGCTGGGTCGAGGGGTCACGCCGGTAATATGTCACATGGCGCATCGGGGAGGAAGAAGGCCGAAGGGCCGCCCCGTTCAGTCGAACTGACTGGGCTCCGGGGCCGGCGTACGGCCTTCGCGGACGTCCTTGAGCCGGGTGACGCCGTGGCTGACCGCGTCGTCGGTGCTGTCGTGGTCGACGCCGTCCGTCCCGCCGTTGACAACCGTGATCGCGTCGTCGCCGACCCGCACGACGGCCACGTCCAGGGTGAGGGTGACGGGCGAACCGCCGGAGGCGCCCTTCACGGTCACGGTGAGGCCCTGCCGGGCGTCCCCGGCCTTCGGCAGGGATGCCGCGACGACCTGCACCGAGCGGGTGGAGTTCTTCGCGCCGACCGCGTCGAACTGGTCGCATTCGGTCGGCAGCGACTTCAGCCAGGCCAGCGACTTGTCGAGATCCGCCTTCTTGTACTCGGCCACCTGGTAGAACAGCCGCGCCTCGCCCTGCTGGAAACCGGTGAGCGCCGAGCCACCCGACGGCTTGCCGAGCAGGTCGTTCTCGTAGAGCCCGTCGAGCAGTTGCTGGCACGCGGCCGCCTGCGTGCTCGCCGTGAGGAACTGGGCGACGTCGACCTTGCCGACGAGGAGGCGGTCGTGCCAGTTCCCCGCGGTCTTGACCTGCGTCCAGTCGTCCTCCAGGTCCCCTTCGGTGATCAGCGCCATCCGCGCGCGCACGTTCGTGAGCGGCAGCGCGGTGGGTGTCGTGGTCCGCCCGGCGACCGGCGCCGCCGCCACGTCCGAGCCGGCCGACGCGCCGTCGTCCCCGCTCGAACAGGCCGCCGTCACGAGCAGGGTGCCGCAGGCCAGGGCCGCGGCCAGCGCGCGGGCCGGACGCGCCGGACGCGCCGGACGCGCCGGACGGGTCGGACCGGCCGGGCCCGACGGGCGGGGCGGGCAGGACGGGCGGGACGACGGACGGGCGGTGGTCACGGATGCCTCCTGAGGACGGGGGCCGGCTGCCCCTGCCTCCACGGCACCACCGGCGCGGCCGCACGACCAGCGCAAGGAGCCGTACGGGTGAGACGGCGAACGGACCCCGCGCCGGGCCCGACGGCGGCCGGACGCCGGGGCGAGCCGGAAAATCCGAGGTGACGCGGGCCGGGGCCGGGGCATCATGGCGGTCCCGGCCCACGGCCACGAGCCGGGAGACCATCGTCGGGGTACGACCGGGGGCACCTGTGACCGTCACCAACATCCTGCTGTCCGGCATCGTCGGCTCCACCGCCTACGGGCTCGCCCACGAAGGCTCCGACATCGACCGCCTCGGCATGTTCGCCACCCCCACCGAGGAACTGCACGGCCTGCACCGCCCTTCGGAATCGCAGGTCAGCACCGCGCCCGACCGCACCCTGCACGAGGCGGGCAAGTGGTGCCGCCTCGCCCTCGCCGGCAACCCCACCGTCATGGAACTCGTCTGGCTGCCCGACGAGCTGTACGAGGTCCGCACACCGCTCGGCGACGAACTCGTCTCCCTGCGCCAGACGTTGCTCGGCGCACGCCGGATCCGCGACGCCTACCTCGGCTACGCCACCCAGCAGTTCCGCAAACTGCACAACCGCGGCGAAGGCAACGCCGCCGGCGTCCCCGACCGCCGTGTCGCCAAGCACGCCCGGCACCTCAAACGGCTGTGCACCCAGGGCTACGAGCTGTACGCCACCGGCCGGCTGACGGTCCGCGTCGAGGACCCGGAGAGCTACCACCGCTTCGGAGAACAGGTCGCCGCCGACCCCGCCGTGGCGCAACCGCTGCTGCGCCACTTCGAGGACGCCTTCGCCGGGACCCGCAGCCCGCTGCCCGAACAGCCCGACGACCGGGCCGCCGACGCCTGGCTGCGCAAGGTGCGCAGGGAGTTCTACGCCACGGCGCCCGCCGCCTCCGTGTGAGCGGGACCCGACGCGCCCTTCGGCGCACGCCGCCGGGGCGTTGACGGTGGCTCGCACGGCCGTTAGCGTTCCGCGCGTTCGTGCGCGGGGGCACGAGGAGCGCTCCGCGCCTTGACGGGGGAGAGACGTATGAGGCAGCGCATGCTCACGGCCGCCGCGCTCGTGAGCGTAGGGGTCCTGACGCTCGGTGGCTGCGGCGGCGACACCGACACCGACGGCGCGGGCCCCTCGCCCACCGCTGCCGACTTCGGCTGCCTGACCGGCGAGCAGACCGCGAAGTCGGTCACCTTCAAGGACGCCGACGGCAACGAGGTCGCCGGCTACGAGACCGGCTCCGGAAAGACCGGCGTGGTGCTCTCCCACCAGTCGAACAACAACGTCTGCTCATGGGTCGCGGGAGCGGACGAACTCGCCGAGGACGGCTACCGGGTGCTCGCCGTGGACAGCACCGGCTCCGAGGTGCCGGAGATCCAGGGCGCCGTCGGACGACTGCGCGACGACGGCGCGCAGAAGGTGCTGCTGATGGGAGCGTCCAAGGGCGGCACCGCCTCCCTCGCCGCCGCGGCGAAGGTGAGGCCGCCCGTGGCCGCGGTCGTCTCGCTTTCCGGCCCCGGCCTCTACAACGGCATGGACGCCACCGCCGCGATCGCCGGACTGACCATGCCCGTTCTCCTGGTGGCCGCCCAGGACGACGGCCAGTTCGCCTCGGACGCGCGCGAGTTGGACGAACTGGCCCGCAAGTCCAAGGACGAGAAACTGGTGATCGTCTCCGGCGGCGCGCACGGCAACGACATCCTGGAGCAGCAGCCGGCGGTGTGGAAGCAGGTGAAGGCCTTCCTCGCCCGCTACCGCTGAACGCGCCGCGCCGCCGCTCCCGCAGGGCGCGGTCAAATCGCGTGCGCGGCGCGACCGTTGCGCTCTACACTCGCCGGACCGAGCGCGGCCCACGACGAGGGCGGCGCGCCGTGCCGCGACGAACGAGGGGAGCCCGGCCATGCGTGACCACACCGCCGCCGTCGCTTCCCGTTCCCGCTACGAGGTGATCCTCGTGTCTTCGTCCGACCGGTGCTCGCCGCGCGGCCCGCACCGGTGATCCTGACGGACGCCTGAACACCCCGACGACCCGTCGGGCGCACCGCGCCTGACGAAACGTCAGTTTCCCTTGCGTCCCCGGATCCGCAACGGACTCCACCCGGCCTCCGCCCTGGACTCCCTCAGGAATCCCCCTGGATTCCGCCGGAGAGCCGCCGTGCGAGCGTCTTTGAGCCGCCATGGAATCCGTCGGCACCCTTCACGGCTCCCGCCGTGGACCGTCAGGACAATCGCGCCGCCCGTTCCCGGAACACCCCGAAAGGCCATGGGCCATGCGCAACCACCTCGACCGTCAGCTGCACACCGTGCGCAACCTGGGCATCCTCGCCCACGTGGACGCCGGCAAGACCACCGTCACCGAGCGGATCCTGTACGCCACCGGGACCACGCACAAGCGCGGCGAGGTCCACGACGGCACGACCGTCACCGACTTCGACCCGCAGGAACGCGACCGCGGCATCACGATCTTCGCCGCGGCCGTCAGCTGCGACTGGGACGGTCACCGCGTCAACCTGATCGACACCCCCGGGCACGTCGACTTCGCCGACGAGGTGGAGCGGGCCCTGCGCGTCCTCGACGGCGCGGTGGCGGTGTTCGACGCCGTGGCCGGAGTGGAGCCGCAGAGCGAGTCCGTGTGGCGGCAGGCCGACCGGCACGGCGTCCCCAGGATCGCGTTCGTCAACAAGCTGGACCGGGCGGGCGCCGACCTGGACGCCGCCGTGGAGTCGATCCGCACCAGGCTGCATCCGCTCCCGCTCGCGGTGCAGCTGCCCATCGGCGTGGAGGACGGCTTCACCGGCGTCGTCGACCTGCTCCGGATGCGGGCCCTGACCTGGAACGACGCCGGCGAGACGGCCGTCGAAGGGGAGGTGCCGCAGGAACTGGCGGCGGAGTCGCTGCGCCGGCGCCGGCTGCTGGAGGAAGCCGTGGCGGAGCGGCACCCGGCCGCGCTGGAGGAGTTCTGCGACCGGGAGACGCTCAGCGCCCGGACCCTGTCCAGCGCCCTGCGCGACCTGACCCGCACGGGCGACGCACTGGTCGTGCTGTGCGGGTCGGCGTACCGCAACCGGGGGATCGAGCCGCTGCTCGACGCGGTCGTCGCGTATCTGCCGTCGCCGCTCGACGTGCCGCCGGTGAGCGGTACCCGGGACGGCGCGGCGAAGCACGGCACCCGGCCCGGCGGGCTCGCGGCCGCCGCCCCCGACGGGGCCGGTGAGCGGCGTCCCGCCGACCCGGGGGCGCCGTTCGCGGCGCTCGCGTTCAAGGTCGCGGCCACCGCCACGGGACGCCTCACCTATCTGCGGGTGTACTCGGGCACGATCGAGAAGGGGGACCCGGTGTGGGAGTCGGGCACGCGGCGCACCGAGCGGATCGGCAGGATCCTGCGGGTGCAGGCGGACCGGCACGCCCAGGTGGACCGGGCCGTGGCCGGGGACATCGTGGCCGTGGTCGGGCTGAGGTCGGCCCGCGCGGGCTCGACCCTGTGCGCACCGGAGGCCCCCGTCGTCCTCGAACCGCCCGGGGTCCCCGACCCGGTCGTCTCGGTGGCGGTGGAGCCCCGCACGAACGCCGACGCCGACCGGCTGGCCTCGGCGCTCGCACGGCTCTCGGAGGAGGATCCGTCGCTGGTCGTCAGGACCGACGCCGAGACCGGTCAGACCGTGCTGTCGGGCATGGGCGAACTGCATCTGGAGGTGGCGGTGGAGAAGATCCGCAGCGGCCTCGGCATCGAGGTCGTCGTGGGACGGCCGCGGGTGACCTACCGCGAGACGGTCGCCCGCGGGGTGTCCGGCGCCGTCTTCCGTCACGTCAAACAGGACGGCGGGGCAGGGCAGTTCGCGCATGTCGTCCTCGACGTCGAACCGCTCGGCGCGGCCGGCGCGGGGGAGGCCGCCGGCACGCCGGACGCGGCCGGGGACACCGGGACCGCGTTCGCGTTCCGCTCCGCCGTCGTCGGCGGACGGGTGCCGCAGGAGTACGTGCGCGCCGTCGAGGCCGGCTGCCGGGACGCCCTGGCGGAGGGTCCCCTCGGCGGGCACCCGGTCACCGGGGTGCGGGTCACCCTGGTCGACGGGGCCACCCACGTGAAGGACTCCTCCGAGACGGCCTTCCGCACGGCCGGCCGCCTCGGGATGCGGGAGGCCCTGCGCGCCTGCGCGATGGTCCTGCTGGAGCCGGTCGTCGAGGTCACGGTCACCGTGCCGGAGGACGCCGTCGGCGGGGTCCTCGGCGATCTCGCCGGCCGGCGCGGGCGGATCACCGACTCGGCCGTGCGCGGCGGCTCGGCGGTGGTCACGGCCACCGTGCCGCTGGCCGAGCTGTTCGGCTACGCCACCCGGCTGCGCAGCCGCACCCAGGGCCGGGGAGCCTTCACGGCCAGGCCGACCGGATACGCCCCCGCCCCGGCCCCGACGACGGCGGTCACCCCCGCGCGGTGACCCTGCGCCGGTCCTCGCCCGACCGCGTGGTGACCGCCCCACGTCGCCGGGGCGGGGTGGGGCGCGGCGGGCGGGTGAGGGGCGTGGGTCCACGGACCTCGGTCGGTGGACCCGCGCCCCGGCTCGCGGCGCCCGCCCCTGCCGGCGACCTCGCTCACGCCGGGGAGCCGCTGGGCCGGTCCTCAGTCGCGCCCGGGGTTCGGGCGCGTGCGGCTCAGGGGTACGACACCACGGTCGAGGGCACCGTCGAGGTGCCCGAGGTCGGCGCCCCCGTCTCGTTGATGACGTGCTCGTACTGTCCGTTGCCGCCGAGCGAGACCACCAGCACGTCGTGGAACTTGACGCCCGGCGCGTTCGGGGCGGCGAAGCCGTGGTGCTGGACGATCGTCGGGTCGACGTTGTAGTAGCAGTAGCTGCCCAGGCCCCAGCCCTCGTGCGTGGTGACCTTGTCGCCCACCTTGTAGGCGGCGTAGCCCCGCACCGCGCCGTTCTGGATCGCGGCCTGGTTCGGGGCGTCGTAGGCCTTCTCGTTCTGGAAGAAGATCGTGCGTCCGCGCTGGCCGAACCACTGCACGTCGTACTTGTTGAAGTGCTCCACGAACAGGCCGGTCGCCAGGACGTCGTGGCCGTTGACGACCACGCCGTAGTCGGCCCGGTTGGTGTCCCAGCCGACGCCCTCGCCGTGGTCCGCGCGCCAGACCCAGGTGTGGTCGACGATGGTGTGCCGGTTGTTGATCACCATGCTGGTGGTGGCCTTGCCGGCGCCGGCCCCGCCGATGCGCACGAACACGTCCTGGACCGTGGTCGGGTTGGCGGAGTGGTCGCGCGAGGCTCCGGGCGGGCCGACCTCCAGCAGGGTGGGGGAGTTGACCGGTCCGGCGTCGATGAGGAAGCCCGCCAGCCGGACCCCGTCCACGTCGGCGACCTTGAGCGCGGTGACGCCGTTGTCGGGAATGAGGGTGGCGTACCCCAGGCCCAGCACCACCGTGTCGGCGCGGGTCACCCTGATCGGCTGGTCGACGTGGTAGATCCCCGGCGTCAGCAGCAGGTGGAGGCCCTGCGCGAGCGCCTGGTTGAGCGTGGCCGCCGAGACGCCGGGTCTGGCGACGTAGAACTGTGACAGCGGCAGCGAGGAGCCGCGCGGGGTGCCGTTGCCCCAGGTGACGCCGCGGGCGTTCGTCCGCTTCGCGGGCAGGAAGACGCGGAAGCCGCCGCCTCCGTCGACGTACAGGAACGGCTTCTCGCGGGAGACGGGCGTGGTGTCGAGCGTGGTGTACGGCGGGTCGGGGAAGCTCTGGGCGGGCGCCCCCTCGACCCCGGAGAACACCATGTTCCACACGGCGTTGAGCCAGCTGCCGATCGAGCTGTCGCGGGTGTACCACTGCTGCTGCGAGTACGGGCCGATCTGGCCGTCGATGCGGCTGTCGGCGATGTATCCGCCGCTGGCCCAACCGTAGCCGGAGGGGGCCAGGTTGAGGCCGCCGCGCACATGCATCCGGCGGAAGGGCGCAGCCTGGGCGACGGCCCAGCGGTTGGTGCCGCTGACCGGGACGAGCGCGAGGTTCTCCGCCGAACGCCAGAAGTTCTGCGTGGCGTTGCCGCCGAACCAGCCGGCGTCGACCGTGACGTCCCCGTTGATCGTGGTGTCGTCGGGGGAGAGTCCGAGGCCCGCGATGGAGGTGTAGAAGCCGAGCTGGGCGTTGAGCCCGTGGTACACGCCCGGCTTGAACAGCAGCGCGTAGCGCCCGGTGCCGAACTGGGCCGACTCCTGCCGGCTGAACACCTCGTCCAGGCGGGCCTGGACGTCCGGCGTCGACGGGTCGAAGACGAGCACGTTGGGGCCGAGTTCACCGCCGCCCTTCAGCGCGCACGCACGTCCGCCCGGCTTGGCGGCGGACGCGGCGGACGACGCGGAAGAGGCGGACGCCGTGTCGGGCGCGGCGGAGGCGGGCGAGGAGGTCAGCGCGGTGAGGGCGGGTGCGGCGGCGGCAGTCGCCGCGGCGGCGAGGACCGATCTGCGGCGGACGGCGGGCGTGCCGGACGGCGGGGTGTGGGGCATGGGCGGCTCTCCTCGGTCAGGCCGCTCGACAGAACGGCTGAGTTGGGGAAGTGAAGGAGGACTTGCCTGAGAGCGCTCTCTCAACGCTGAATGCTTCAACTGCCTGAACGCGCGCGTCAAGTGGTGGGCACGGACTTCCGCGGAGTGTGCCGGGACTCTTGACGCGGGCGGCTCGCCCGGTTTAACTCACGTCCTAAATTAAGCCCTGATGACACCGGGAGCCCACCCATGCGCACCATCCGAGCCGCGGCCACAGGAGCCGTCGTCATGTCCCTCGCCCTCGCGGCCACGGCCTGCGGCGGTGGGAGCTCGACCGACGGCGGGGGCTCCAACGACTCGCCGAAGACCCTGACCTACTGGGCCTCCAACCAGGGCGCGAGCATCGAGGTGGACAAGAAGGTCCTCCGCCCGGAGCTCGACAAGTTCGAGAAGAAGACCGGAATCAAGGTCAAACTGGAGGTCGTCCCCTGGTCCGACCTGCTCAACCGGATCCTCACCGCCACCACCTCCGGCCAGGGCCCCGACGTCCTCAACATAGGCAACACCTGGTCGGCCTCCCTCCAGGCCACCGGAGCACTGCTGCCCTGGAACGACGCGAACCTCGCGAAGATCGGCGGCAAGGACCGCTTCGTCCCCTCCGCGCTCGGCTCCACCGGCGCCCAGGGCAAGGACCCCGCCGCCGTGCCGCTGTACTCCATGGCGTACGCCCTCTACTACAACAAGCAGATCTTCGCCGACGCCGGCATCGCCAAGCCCCCGGCCACCTGGGCCGAACTCACGGCCGACGCCAAGAAGATCCAGGCCGAGGGCAAGCAGGTGCTGGGAGCCGAGGGCGCCAACGTCGCGGAGAACATCCACCACGTCTTCGTCTTCGCCAAGCAGCACAACGCCGACTTCTTCACCCCCGACGGCAAGCCCGACTTCACCTCCGACGGCGTCGTCGCCGCCGTCAAGCAGTACGTCGACCTGATGGCCAAGGACAAGGCCATCCCGCAGGGCAACGCCGAGTACGCCCAGAACCAGTCCGTCAGCGACTTCGCCAAGGGCCGGACCGCGATGCTCCTGTGGCAGTCAGCCTCCGCCAACCTCGCCTCCCAGGGCATGAGCGAGGACCGCTACGGCATCGCCCCCGTGCCCGTGCAGTCCGGCGCTCCCGGCACCGGTGCCCAGGTCAACTCGATGGTGGCGGGCATCAACCTGGCCGTCTTCAAGAACACCGACAACCTCGACGGCGCCACCGAGTTCGTCAAGTTCATGACCGGCGACGAGGAACAGAAGATCCTCAACAAGGCCTACAGCACCATCCCGCCGGTCGCGTCGGCCCAGGCCGACCCCGCCTTCTCCACCCCCGCGAACACGGTCCTCAAGGACACCCTCGCCAAGAGCGCCGCCGCACTCCCGCAGGTAGCCGACGAGTCCCAGTTCGAGACGACGGTCGGCACGGCCGTCAAGGAACTGTTCGCCGACGCCGCCGCCGGCCACCCCGTGACGACCGAGTCCGTGAAGGCCAAGCTCGCCAAGGCCCAGCAGCAGATGCCGGCGAAGTGAGCCGGATGACCACCACCGTCGAGGCGCCGAAGCCTCCCACCGCGCCCCACGGCGACCCCGTCCCACGCCCCCGCCCCGGACGGATCCGCCGCACCGCACTGCCCTACCTGCTGCTCCTGCCCGCCCTCGTCCTCGAACTCCTCGTGCACCTGGTGCCGATGGTGATCGGCGTCGTGATGAGCTTCAAGGAGCTCACCCAGTTCTACATCCGCGACTGGGGCACCGCCCCCTGGTCCGGCCTCGACAACTACCGCGTCTCGGTGGACTTCGACGCCCCCGTCGGACAGGCCCTGCTGCACTCCTTCTTCGTCACCGTCGGCTTCACCCTGCTGTCGGTCGGCCTGTGCTGGCTCATCGGCACCGCCGCGGCGATCTTCATGCAGGACGCCTTCCGCGGCCGCGGACTGCTCCGGGCGCTGTTCCTGGTGCCCTACGCGCTGCCCGTCTACGCGGCCGTCATCACCTGGGTGTTCATGTTCCAGCACGACAACGGCCTGGTGAACCACGTACTCCACGACCAGCTGCACCTCACCGACAAGCCGTCCTTCTGGCTCATCGGCGACAACAGCTTCTACGCGCTGCTCACCGTCTCCGTGTGGAAGGGCTGGCCGTTCGCGTTCCTCATCGTCATGGCCGGCCTCCAGAACATCCCCCGCGAGCTGTACGAAGCGGCCGCACTCGACGGAGCCGGGGTGTGGCAGCAGATCCGCCGCATCACCCTGCCCTCCCTCGCCCCGGTCAACCAGGTCCTCGTCCTCGTCCTGTTCCTGTGGACCTTCAACGACTTCAACACCCCCTTCGTCCTCTTCGGCCGCGCCGCACCGGAGGCGGCCGACCTCATCTCGGTCCACATCTACCAAGCGTCCTTCGTCACCTGGAACTTCGGCACCGGATCGGCGATGTCCGTTCTGCTGCTGCTCTTCCTCCTCACCGTGACCGGCGTCTACCTGGCCCTCACCACCCGGGGAAGGAGGCCCTCCCGTGCCCGCTGACTCGCCCATGGCGCCGCCGAGTTCGTTCCTGTGGTCCCGGCGGATCTTCCTCACCCTGCTCACCGGCTTCGTCCTGGTGCCCGTCTACGTCATGGTCTCCAGCTCCCTGAAGCCCCTCGCCGACGTCACCGGGAAGTTCCGCTGGCTGCCCAGCGGACTGACCATCCGCCCCTACATCGACATCTGGTCGACGGTCCCCCTCGCCCGCTACTTCGTGAACTCGCTGATCGTGGCCGGCGCGGCGACCGTCTGCTCCGTCGTCATCGCCGTGTTCAGCGCCTACGCCGTGAGCCGCTACGACTTCCGCGGCAAACGCACCTTCACCGTCACCGTGCTGTCCACCCAGATGTTCCCCGGCATCCTCTTCCTCCTCCCGCTGTTCCTGCTCTACGTCAACATCGGCAACAGCACCGGCATCGCCCTGTTCGGCTCGCGCGGCGGCCTGATCCTCACCTACCTGACCTTCTCCCTCCCCTTCTCCATCTGGATGCTGATCGGGTACTTCGACTCGGTCCCGCGCGACCTCGACGAAGCCGCGCTGGTCGACGGCTGCGGCCCGCTCGGCGCCCTCTTCCGGATCGTCGTGCCGACCGCGATCCCCGGCATCGTCGCCGTCGCCGTCTACGCCTTCATGACCGCCTGGGGCGAAGTCCTCTTCGCCTCCGTCATGACCAACGACACCACCCGCACCCTCGCCGTCGGCCTCCAGGGCTACTCCACCCTCAACGACGTGTACTGGAACCAGATCATGGCCGCCTCACTCGTCGTCAGCGTGCCCGTCGTGGCCGGCTTCCTGCTGCTCCAGCGCTACCTCGTCGCCGGCCTGACCGCCGGAGCCGTGAAGTGACCCGGATCCCGACGACGGCCCGGCACCCCGCAACGGCCCCGCACCCCGCAACGGCCCGTCACCCCCATCCCGAAGGGACCTCCGTGACCATCGACCTCGCCGCCCTGCCCCGCGACTTCCTGTGGGGGACCGCCACCTCGGCGTACCAGATCGAGGGAGCCGTGGCGGAGGACGGCCGATCCCCGTCGATCTGGGACACGTTCTCGCACACACCCGGAAAGATCGCGGGCGACGACCACGGCGACGTGGCCTGCGACCACTACCACCGCTGGCGCGAGGACATCGCCCTCATGCGACGCCTGGGCGTGAACGCCTACCGGATGTCCATCGCCTGGCCCCGCGTCGTCCCCGGCGGCGACGGCCCCGTCAACCCCAAGGGCCTCGACTTCTACGACCAGGTGATCGACGCACTGCTGGAATCCGGCATCGCCCCCGCCGTCACCCTCTACCACTGGGACCTGCCCCAGACCCTCCAGGACCGGGGCGGCTGGCCCGAACGGCAGACCGCCGAGCACTTCGCCGCGTACGCGTCCGCCGTGGCCGAACGGCTCGGCGACCGCGTCACCCACTGGGCCACCCTCAACGAGCCCCTGTGCTCCGCCTGGATCGGCCACCTCGAAGGCACCATGGCCCCCGGCCTCACCGACCTGACCGCGGCCGTCCGCGCCTCCTACCACCTCCTCCTCGGCCACGGCCTCGCCGTCCAGGCCATCCGGTCGGCCGCACCGCGCGCGAAGATCGGCATCGTCAACAACCTCTCCACGATCCATCCCGCCGGCGACCGCCCCGAGGACGTCGCCGCCGCCCGCCGCATGGACGGCCACACCAACCGCTGGTGGCTCGACCCCGTCCACGGCCGCGGCTTCCCGGCCGACATGCGGGAGGTGTACGGCGTCGAACTTCCGGAGAAGCAAGGTGACTTGACGACGATCGCCGCCCCGCTGGACTGGCTCGGCCTGAACTACTACTTCCCGCAGACCGTCGCCGACGACCCGACCGGCCCCGCCCCGCATGTCCGCACCGTCCGACGGTCCGGCGTCCCGCGCACCGGGATGGACTGGGAGGTCGACGCGAGCGGCATCGAGGATCTGCTGCTCCGCCTCACCGACGAGTACGGGGCGCGCAAGCTGTACGTCACCGAGAACGGTTCCGCGTTCCCTGACGTCGTCCGCCCCGACGGCACAGTGGACGATCCCGAACGCCAGGACTACCTGGTGAAGCACCTGGCCGCCTGCGCCTCCGCCGCCCGCAAGGGCGCACCCCTGGCCGGCTACTACGCCTGGTCGCTGCTGGACAACTTCGAGTGGGCCTACGGCTACGACAAGCGCTTCGGCCTCGTCCACGTCGACTACCGCACCCAGGCCCGCACCATCAAGGGCACCGGACACCACTACGCGGAGATCGTCCGCAGACACCGGGAGGGAACGGCCCGCGCGGCCTGAGACGGGCGGCCACGAGCCCCCGCGGGGGCTGCGAAGACCGGTGGGCGCGGGTGCGGGAGCCCGCGCCCACCACCCTTGTGTGCGGGGGGGGGAGTTCCCCGTCGCTGCGCGGCCGGGAAGCCGGCTCGCCGTCCGCGAACTCCGTTGCGCCCCGCGTGGCGTCCTTGTGAGGATCACCCCATGCCGACCTTCACCGCCCTCGACGGAACCCGCCTCGCCCACCGCGGGGCAGGGGACGGGGCACCCCTGATCTGCCTGCCCGGCGGCCCCATGCAGTCCGCCGCCTACCTGGGCGACCTCGGCGGGCTCGGCGCCCACCGGCGGCTCGTCGGCCTGGACCCCAGAGGCACCGGAGAGTCGGCGGTCCCGGCGGACACCGCGTCCTACCGCTGCGACCGTCAGGTCGACGACGTCGAGTCGCTGCGCGCCCACCTCGGTCTCGACCGGATCGACCTGCTCGCGCACTCCGCGGGGGCCAACCTGGCCCTTCTCTACGCGGCCCGCCACCCCGACCGCGTGGCAAGCCTGCTGCTGATCACTCCGAGCGTGTACGCGGCGGGTTTGGAGATCACCGCCGAGGACCGGTTGGCGACCGCGCGTCTGCGGGCCGGCGAGCCGTGGTTCGCCTCCGGCTACGCAGCCCTGGAGGCGATCACCTCGGGCCGGGCCGCCGCCGACTCCTGGCAGCTCGTCGCCCCCTTCTTCCACGCCCGCTGGGACGAGGACGCGCGGGCCTTCGACGAGGAGGGGGAGAAGGACAAGAACCAGGAGGCGGCGGCCGCGTACGCCACCGAGGGCGCCTTCGACCCGGCCGCCACCCGCCGGTCCCTCGCCACCTTCTCCTTCCCGGTTCTCCTCCTCGCGGGCGAACTCGACCTGGGCGCGCCGCCGCGCGTGATGCGGCAGTTCGCGGAGCTGTTTACGAAGGCCGAGTTCGTGGTGCAGCCGGACGCGGGGCACTTTCCGTGGCGGGACGATCCCGGGCGCTTCGTGACGGCGGTGACGGAGTTCCTGGCGGGCGGGCGCTGAGCGGGGGATTCGTTCACACGATCGAGTGATGTGCGGGCGAGGGGGCACGGGCCGGGGGCGCGACCCGTTGTGCGGGTGACGGGATCCTCCCGCTCACCACGACCACGGGGGTGGACATGAGCCTGCACATCCGGCGCAACGCCGACGGCACGATCACCGGGCACAACACCGGCACCGGCTTCTCGGTGACCTCGGCCGACGAGGAGGAGGTGCGGCGGCTGGTGCACGAGGACGCGGGCTGGGAGTACACGCCGCCGCCCTCGCCGCCGCCTCCCGGGCATCACCGGTTCGTGCTGGTGCACGACGAGTTCGGCGACGGCGGCTTCGACGACGAACGGTACGAGCGCCTGCGCACCCATCCGCCCAGCGGCTGCGAGCCGGCCGACCGGGGCTGCTTCGCCCTCACGTGCGAGCGCCCCGGCGCCACCCTGCTGGCGGCGGTCTCCGACACCGTCGCGGAGATCCGCCGCGAACACGGCCTGGTGATGAGCAGCCTCGGCATCGACAAGCCGCACGAATGGCTGACGGACGACCAGGACGGCTACGGGGCACAGACCGTGGCGCAACTGATCCTGACAGCCGCCCACCGAGCCGCCCTCCTCGGCTACGGCCGCAAAGACCTGATCCGCCTCATGGACGCGAGCGGGCTGCGGTAAGGGGCGGACCGCCGGGCTACGGGTGGGCGGGCGGCGGCAGGCGAACTGCGATGCACGCGGCGGTTGTCGGCCGGCGCCGAGGTGACTGCTCTCCTTTATGAGTGCGATGCGCGTCACACCGTCTTGTTGAAAATGAATATCATGTGGCTAGATGGGGGAGTCCTTCGCGATCTCTGTCAAATCCGGGAGTGGCGATCCAGTGATCGGCTTCTCGCGCTTGCTGCATATCATTCGCAAGTGCGTAACTACTGCATCAGGCCTGCGGGCCCCGAGGACCTGGACGGCGCCCGCGCCGTCATGCTCGACACCGTCTACCGGGACTTCAGAAGCGGTTACGTGCCCCGCTGGCACGGCGACATCATCGATCCCCACGCCGCGTACCTCGCGCCCGAACGCCACACCCTGCTGGTCGCGACCGCCGGGGGAGGCCGCGGTGACGGGCGCGGCGGCGAAGCGCACGGCGGCGAGGTCGTCGCCACCGCCGCGCTCGACTCCCGCGGCCCGGCGCACCCGCCGAACCCGCCCCACGTCGCCGAGCGCTACCCCTCGGGGCCGACCGCCCAGTTGCGCCGCGTCTACGTCCGTCCCGAGCATCGGCGACGCGGCCTCGCCCGGCGTCTGGTGGCCGAGCTGCTGGCCTTCGCGGTCGCGGACGGCGGCTACCGCTTCGTGTATCTGCACACGGACCCGGCCGTCGAGGGCGCCGAGGGGTTCTGGCGGTCGCTCGGCACCGTCGTGCACGACGAGCGGGAGCAGGCGGACGGCGGTCAGGGCATCGTGCACTTCGACGTCCCCCTCCCCGCCCCCGCCGGCACTCCCACCGCCGTCGACACCCACGCCTCAGCCGTCGGCTTCCCGGCGGGCGTCGCCCCGGTCGGGCCCCTCCTCTCCGCCGCCCCCTCCCACCACCCCCCTCGTACAGGCCGGTAACTCCATGTACTTCTCCCGCAGTTCCCGTAGCAGCCGCAGTTCGCTCAGCTCCCGCAGTACCCGCGCCGAGGGGCCGCGGGGTGCACTCGGGCCGTTCGGTAGTCGTCGTCGACCGCGGGTTCTCGTCTTCCTCTGCCTCGCGCCGTTCCTCGCCGGTTGCTTCGCCTCGTCCGGGGGCGGCGCCGGGGATGGCGAGGCATCCGGCGGGGAGGGCGCCCGGCTGAGGGTCGCGCTCGCCTTCCCGCCCGCCGAGAACCTCTCCCCGTTCGGGGCCGACGCGACGATCCTCAGCCGGCTCGGCGTCACCGAGGGGCTGACGGCGCTCGACGCCAACGGCTCGGCCGTACCGGCGCTGGCCGCGTCGTGGCGGCGTGAGGGCGACCGCTCGTGGCTGTTCACCCTGCGCGAGGCGGTCTTCCAGGACGGCACGGACGTCACGCCCGCCGCCGTCGCCGCCTCCCTCGGCCGTGCCGTCGCGGCCCGGCCCGCCCCGGCCGCCCTGACCGGTGTCGCCCTCACGGCGAAGGCGGCGGGCGGGGCCGCGGTGCGCGTCACCACCGCGGCCCCGGACCCCGTCCTGCCCCTGCGCCTGTCCAGTCCGAGTCTCGCCGTCCTCGCGCCGAAGGCCTATGAGGCCGAGGGCGGGAAGGAGGGCGCCGTCGACGTGGCCGGCACCGGCACCGGTCCCTTCGAGATCACCCGGCTGACCGGGACCACCGCCGCCCGTCTCGACCGCTTCGACGACTACTGGGGCGGCCGCGCCCAATCCCCGGGCGTCGACGTGCGCTTCGTCGCCGACGGCTCAGCCCGCGCCAACGCCCTGCGCACCGGCGAGGTGGACGTCGCCGAGGCGATACCCGTCGCCCAGGCCGCCGGGCTCGACGCCGCCACCCGCCGTGAGATCGCCACGACCCGCACCACCAGCCTCCACCTCAACGCGAGGTCGGGCGTCTTCAGGAACCCGGCCCTGCGTGCCGCGGCCCGTGCGGCCGTCGACACCTCCGTTCTGGCGGAGGGCGTGTACGAGGGGCATGCCGATGCCGGCGCCGGGATCTACGGACCCGCCGTCACCTGGGCGCAGGGCAAGCGCGTCCAGCCTTCGGGCCGGGCGAGGGCGGTCGCGCCGGGCGGCGCTTCCATCACGCTGGCCACCTACGACAACCGGCCCGAACTCCCGGAAGCCGCGCAGGTGGTGAAGCAGCAGCTGGAGAAGGCCGGGTTCCGGGTGAAGCTGGAGGTGCGGGAGTACTCCCGGCTGGAGAGCGACGCCCTGGCGGGGAGGTTCGACGCGTTCGTCGGCGCCCGCAACAGCCTGCTGGACACCGGAGATCCCGTCTCCGTCCTCGCCGGCGACTTCACCTGCGCCGGCGGATACAACCTCTCCCGTCTCTGCGACCCGGACGTCGACCGGGCCGTCGGGGCGGCGCAGGCGGCGGCCGACCCCGACCGGCGCAAGGACGCCGCCATGGCCGCCGAGGCGGTGATCCTCGGCACCGACGCCGTGGTCCCGCTCGTCCACCAGCGCATCATCACCGGCGTCGCGGCGAACGTCCGAGGGGTGGCGCCGGACCCCTACGAGCGCACCCTCGTGGGCGCCGGGACCCGGCGCTGACGGCGTGCGGGGCCGGACGGGCGCGCTGTTGTGGCGTGCCGTGCTGGGCGCGCTGCTGGTGTGCGGGGTCGGGCTGCTGCCCTGGCTGTCGCGGACCGACCCGGCGCTCACCGTGCTGAAGGCGCGGTCCGCCGACCGCGACCCCTCGCCGCAGGTGCTCGCCGACATCCGCGACCGGCTCGGGCTGGACGACGGTCCGGTGCGGCTGCTGGGGAGATGGCTGGCGGGACTGCTCCGCGGGGACGCCGGACGGTCCTGGATCTCCGGCGCCGACGTCGCGCCGGGGGTGCTGGAGGCGCTGGGCGTGTCGCTGCTGCTGATGGCGGTGGCGCTGGCGGTCGCCCTGGTCGTCGCGGCCGGGGTGTGCGCCCGCACCCTGTTCCTCGGGGCGCGGCGGCGGCTCGCGGGCCGGCCGGCCGGCGGTTCGGGCTCCGCCGTGCTCGCCGCGCTGCCGGAGTTCCTCGTCGCGTCGGTCCTCGCGACGGTGGTGGGCGTGCAGTGGGGGTGGCTTCCCGCCCTCGGCTGGTACGGCCCGCAGTGGACGGTGCTGCCCGCGCTCGCTCTCGGCCTGCCCGCCGGGGCGGTCCTCGGGCGGCTCCTGGACGACCGGTTGCCCGCCGCGTTCGCGGAGCCCTGGGCGTCGGCCGCCGTCGCGCGCGGGCTGCCCGGCCGGAGCGTCGCCCGTATGGCGTTGCGCCGTTGCGTGCCCGGACTGCTGCCCAACGTGGGGCTGTTCGTGGTCGGGCTGACCGGGGGATCGGTCGCCGTGGAGCAGATCTTCGACATCCCCGGCCTCGGCCGGACCACGCTGCGGGCGGCGATCGCCCAGGATCTGCCGGTCCTTCAGGCGGGCACCCTCGTGCTCGTCGTCCTCGCGGCCGTGACCACGGGCGCGGCGCGGCTCGCCGCCCGGACGCTCGTCGGTCCCGCCCTGCGGGACGGGGCCCTGCACTCGCTGCACCGGCCGGCGCCGACGGGCCGCCGGACGCCGCCGCTCGTCCACGGGGTGCTGCTGCTCGCGGTCGTCGGCCTCGGGCTGCCCCGTGATCCGCTCTCCCTGGACACCTCCGAACGACTCCAAGCCCCGTCCGCGGCCCATCCGTTCGGCACGGACGCGCTCGGCCGGGACCTGTTGGCCCGTGTCGCGCACGGTGCGGTGGCAACCCTGCTCCTCGCCCTCGCCGTCAGCGCGGTCGCCCTGGCGGTGGGGATCCTGCTCGGGTCGCTGCCCCGGCTGTCCGGGCCGCTGGTCGACACCGTCAACGCGGTCCCGCCGGTGCTCGCCGCGCTGCTGGCGGCCGCGGTCCGGGGCGGCGGTCCGTCGACGCCCGTCCTGGCCGTGGCGGTGGTGGCGTGGGCGCCGCTCGCCGCGCACACCTCGGCGCTGCTGCGGCAGGAACGGGCGACCTTGCACCTCGCCGCCACGCGGGCCCTCGGCGCGGGCCGCTGGCATCTGCTGAGGAGACAACTGCTGCCGGCGGTCCTGCCGCCGGTCGCGCGGCACGCCCTGCTGCGGCTGCCCGGCGTGGCGCTGGCGCTGGCCTCGCTCGGCTTCCTCGGTCTCGGGGCCCAGCCGCCGTCCCCGGAGTGGGGGCTGCTCCTGGCGGAGAACCAGCCGTACGCGGAACGGGCTCCGTGGGCCGTGCTCGCCCCCGCCGGTGTCCTCGCCGTCCTGGGGGCCCTGGCGGTGACGGCGCCCGGCCTGCTGCGACCTCGGGGACGCACATCCCGGTCCGGGCGGTGGGAAGGATCTCACCGGCGTGGCGGTGCGAAGCGGTCCCCGGCGACGCGAGCGCCGGTCGCACAACCTCCGTCGGCGCGGCGGGCGGTGACGTGCACTCCGTCGGCCCAGGCCTCGACCCGGGCATCGACGCAGCCCTCGATGGTGACCTCGACACCGACCCCGATGGAGGGTCTCCCCGTCGAGCGGCCCGCTTCCGCGGCCGGGGCGGGGCGGTCGGAGTGAGGGCCCTGCTCCCCGCGCGCCGGGGCGGCCGCACGGGCGCAAATCGCCCGTCCTCGCGCCGGGCGGCGACTACACCAGCTCCAGGACCGCTTCCGCGGGGAGTGCGGTCGCCGCGCGCGAGGTGCGCCACAGCCACAGCACGTCCCGGCCGAAGGACCACACCAGGGAGCCGAGCGCCAGCAGCACCACGGCGAAGGTGGCGGCGTAGGGCAGCAGGGCGGAGCCCGCCAGCAGCAGCAGAACGCCCTGGAGCGCGGCGACCGTCTTGCGGGCGGTGCTCGGGGGAAGCGGGGCGTTGAGCCAGGGGGCGACGCGGGCCGCGGCGACGAAGGCGTAGCGCATGCCGCCGATCAGCAGGACCCATGGGCCCAGCATCGTCGAGACGTACACGCTGAGCACCAGGATCAGGAAGGCGTCGACCTCCATGTCGAAGCGCGCGCCCAGTGCCGTCGAGGTGTTGGTGCGGCGGGCGACCTTTCCGTCGACGCCGTCCAGGATGAGGGCGACGGCGGTCAGGCCGACCAGCAGCGTCACCGGGGGCGTGCTCTCGAAGGAGTCCGCCACCAGGGCGGTCACCCCGCCGACCAGCGTGGCGCGGCCGAGGGTGACCCGGTTGGCCGGGCCGAACGTGCGCAGGCTGGAGCGGTGCAGCGCCCGGGAGAGCACCGCCCAGGTGGCGACGGCGAAGACGAGGCCGGTCACCCACCCCGCCGGCCCCATGCCGATCGCCGTGCCGAGCAGGGCCAGCAACAGGATCTGAACGCCCGCTCCCACAGCGGTCTCCTGCTGGACCAGCCTCGCGTCGTAAGTGTTGTTCAGGGCCACCGCACGTTCCTCCGGCCAGATGACAGAGATGATCAGTGCCGCGTACTGTGCGCGGACTGTGCACACCTCGGTACGTGAACAGGTTCCCGATCGTTCAGGAGGATGTGGATGTCGATCGCCGCTCGTGCGTTCTGGGTGGCCTCGCCCGGTGAGGGGGAGATCCGTGACGTCGTCGTCGCGGAGCCGGCCGAGGGCGAGGTCCTGGTGCGCTCACTGTGGTCCGGCGTCAGCCGCGGCACGGAGACGCTCGTCTTCCGCGGCGGGGTGCCGGAGAGCCAGCACGCGGCCATGCGGGCGCCGTACCAGGAGGGCGACTTCCCGGCGCCCGTGAAGTACGGCTACCTCAACGTCGGGGTGGTGGAGCGCGGGCCGGCGGAGCTGCTCGGGCGGACGGTCTTCTGCCTGTACCCGCATCAGACGCGGTACGTGGTCCCGGCGGACGCGGTGACGGTCGTGCCGGACTCCGTGCCCGCGCGCCGGGCCGTCCTCGCGGGCACGGTGGAGACGGCCGTCAACGCGCTCTGGGACGCGGCGCCCCTGGTCGGCGACCGGATCGCGGTGGTCGGCGGCGGCATGGTCGGCTGTTCGGTGGCCGCGCTGCTGGCCCGCTTCCCCGGGGTGCGCGTGCAACTGGTGGACGCCGACCCGGCGCGCGAGAAGGTCGCCGAAGCGCTCGGGGTCGGCTTCGCCGGGCCCGCGGACGCCGTCGGCGGCTGCGACCTCGTCGTGCACGCCAGCGCCACCGAGCAGGGTCTCGCCCGCTCGCTGGAGCTGCTCGCCGGCGAGGGCACCGTCCTCGAACTGAGCTGGTACGGCGACCGGAAGGTCTCCCTCCCGCTCGGCGAGGACTTCCACTCCCGGCGGCTCGTCGTGCGCAGCAGCCAGGTCGGCACGGTCTCCCCGGCGCGGCGCTCCACCCGCTCCTACGCCGACCGGCTCGCCCTCGCGCTGGAGCTGCTGGCCGATCCGGCGCTCGACGCCCTCGTCACCGGAGACAGCGCTTTCGACGAGCTGCCGCAGGTGCTGCCGAAGCTCGCGTCGGGCGAGATCCCGGCGCTGTGCCACGGCATCAGGTACGACCAGGAGCGCCTGACCTGAGAAAAGAGTGAGATCAGGCTGAACAGGGGGAACCGTTGAGCCGTACTACACGGCATCCCCCGGCGGTCAACGGCCGGGGGAGCAGAGGCGCCGCACCTGGAGGGTCGTCCGTTGTTCAGTGTCACCGTCCGCGATCACATCATGATCGCCCACAGCTTCAGCGGCGAGGTCTTCGGACCCGCGCAGCGCCTGCACGGAGCGACGTTCCTCGTGGACGCCACCTTCCGCCGCGAGCAGCTGGACGACGACAACATCGTCGTCGACATCGGACTGGCCACGCAGGAGCTGGGAGCGGTGGTCAGCGAGCTGAACTACCGCAACCTGGACAACGAGCCCGACTTCGCGGGGGTCAACACCTCCACGGAGTTCCTGGCGAAGGTCGTGGCCGACCGGCTCGCGGAGCGCATCCACAAGGGCGCGCTCGGCGAGGGCGCGCGGGGCATCGCCGCCATCGCCGTCACCCTGCACGAGTCGCATGTCGCCTGGGCGAGTTACGAGCGTGCGCTGTGACCGACGTGACCCTGGAGAAGGCGGCCGTGCAGAGCGCTCCGGCCGCCGCGCAGCAGGCTCCGCTGGCGTACGTGCCCGTGCAGGCGCCGCTTCCCAAGATCGGTGGGATCATCCCCATGTCCCTGCGCTCCGTGCACTTCGTGATGCCGGGCGGCGTCGACGACGCGGCGAACCCGAGCGGCGGCAACGCCTACGACCGGCGGCTCTGTCTGGACCTGCCCGGTTTCGGCTGGCAGGTCCACAAGCACCTGGTGTCCGGATCGTGGCCCCGCCCGGAGGCGGACGCCCGCGCGGACCTGGCGCGCAGGCTGCGGGAGTTCCCCGACGGCACGGTCGTCCTGATCGACGGGCTGGTCGCGTGCGGCGTCCCGGAGATCATCGCCCCCGAGGCCGAGCGGCTGCGGCTCGTCGTGCTCGTCCACCTGCCGCTGGGCGACGAGCGCGGCATCGCGGCCGAGGTGGCCGCCGAACTCGACGCCAAGGAGCGCGAGGTGCTGCGGGCCGTGCCGGCGGTCGTGGCCACGAGCGACTGGGCGGTGCGCCGTCTCGTCTCGCACCACGGCCTCGCCCCCGAGCGGGTGCACGTCGCCGCCCCCGGCGCCGACATCGCGCCCCTGGCGTCCGGCACCGACGGCGTCTCCCGGCTGCTGTGCGTGGCGTCGGTGACCCCCCGCAAGGGCCAGCACCGGCTGGTCGAGGCGCTGGCCGCGGCGAAGGACCTGCCGTGGAGCTGCGTGTGCGTGGGCGGGCTCGGGCAGGACCCGGAGTACGTCGCCCACCTGCGTGAACTCATCGCCCGGCACGGCCTGCAGGACCGCCTGGAGCTGGCGGGCCCGAAGTCCGGCGTCGACCTGGACGCCGCGTACGCCTCCGCCGACCTGATGGTGCTCACCTCGTACGCGGAGACGTACGGCATGGCCGTCACCGAGGCGCTGGCCCGTGGCATCCCGGTCCTGGCGACGGACGTCGGCGGCCTGCCCGAGGCTGTCGGCCGCGCCCCCGACGGCGGCGTCCCCGGCATCCTCGTCCCGCCGGAGGACCCGGCCGCCCTCGCCGCGGAACTGCGCGGCTGGTTCGGCGAGCCGGACGTGCGACGGCGGCTCAAGGCGGCCGCGCGCGGCCGCCGGGCCGCCCTGAACGGCTGGGCGTCGACCGCCCAGAGCCTGGCCGGCGTTCTCGGCAGGCTTCCCAGCGAGCCCCGGAGGGCGGCATGAGGAAGACGACGGCGACTCCGGCCGACGTGGCACGGCACGTGAGCGGCATCCCGGCCCAGTCCGGCCGCGGCGACTCCGTCTCCCTGGCGGAGGCCGTACCGCCCGCGCCGCACGCCGGGGGCGCGGGCGCCGAGGCCGACCCGGAGTCGGTCATCGCCGGCGCCGGGCCGGTCGGCAGGTCCGGCGAGCGGCCCACCGTGCGGCTGCGCGACGCCGGACCGGACGAGCAGCCCCGCTACGCCCCCGAATGGCTGGAGCTGCGCGAGCCCGCCGACGCCGCCGCCCGGTCGATGGAGCTGCTGGACCCGCTGCGGATCCGGCTCGCCAACATGCCCGGCCGCAGCGGTCTGGCCATCCACGACCTGGGCTGCGGCACCGGCTCCATGGGCCGCTGGCTCGCCCCCCGCCTGGACGGCGCCCAGCACTGGATCCTCCACGACCGCGATCCCTACCTGCTGCACTTCGCCGCCGTCGCCTCCCCGCGGGCGGCCGCCGACGGCAGCCGGGTCACCGTCGAGACGCGGCGCGGCGACGTCGCCCGCCTCACCCCGGACGCCCTGCTCGGCGCGTCGCTGGTCACCGCCTCCGCGCTGCTCGACGTCCTCACCCGCGAGGAGGTCGAGACGCTCGCCGCGGCCTGCGCCGGAGCGGGCTGCCCGGCGCTGCTGACCCTGTCGGTCGCCGGCCGCGTCGAACTCAGCGCCCCCGACCCGCTGGACGACGAGATCGCCGCCGCCTTCAACGACCACCAGCGGCGCGGCGGCCTCCTCGGCCCCGACGCGGTCACGGTGGCGTGCGAGGCGTTCGCCGACCAGGGCGCGACCGTGAAGGTGCACCCCAGCGCATGGCAGCTCGGCCCGGAGAACGTGGGTCTGACCGCGCAGTGGCTGCGCGGCTGGGTCGGCGCGGCCGTGGAGGAGCGCCCCGAGCTGGCCGAGCGTGCCGAGCCCTATCTCGCGGCACGGCTCGCGGCCTGCGCCGCCGGCGAACTGCGCGCCACCGTCCACCACAGTGACCTGCTGGCGCTGGCCCGGCCCACGGGCGGAGCCGGATGAGCGCGAGGACGGCCGGCCCGCGGGTGGGCGCACCGCCCGTGCTGTGGGCCGAGACGGCCCCGCCCGTCGTGCGGCGGCCCGCGCAGGCCGCGTCGGCTGCCCGCGGGGACGCCGCCGTCTCGGAGGCCCGCATCGGCGTCGTCGTGACCGCGCCGCACGCCGGGCGGCCGTCCCGGCTGCGCGCCCTGCTCGGCAGCCGTGCCCTGCGCACCCACTTCGGGACGGTCGCCGGGGTCGTCATCCTCGCGGTGCTGCTGTGGCGGCTGGGCACCGGCGTCTTCCTGGACGGGCTGCGGCGGATCGACACGCCGACCCTGCTCGCCGGCCTCGCCATCGGCGCGCTCACCACCGTGTTCAGCGCGTGGCGGTGGGCGCTGGTCGCCCGCGGGCTGCGGATCAGGCTGCCGCTCGGCGCGGCCGTCGCCGACTACTACCGCGCCCTGTTCCTCAACGCGGCGCTGCCCGGCGGCATCCTCGGCGACGTGCACCGCGCCGTGCGGCACGGGCAGAGCGAGGGTGACGTCGGCCGCGGTGTGCGGGCCGTCGTTCTGGAGCGCACCGCCGGACAGCTCGTGCTGGCCGTCGCGGGCGTGACGATTCTGCTGACCCTGCCGTCGCCGGTCATGCAGGACGTCCGGCAGATCACGCCGCTGGTCCTGCTGGCCGGCGCGGGCGCCTGCGCCGTCGTCGTCGCCGTGCGGATGAGCTCCTCGGCCCCGCGCCGCGCGGGCCGGATGCGCGCGGCGCTGGCTGAGGCCCGCGAGAGCCTGCTGTCGCGGCGCAACGGGCCGGGCGTCGCCCTGTCCTCCGCGGTCGTGCTGGCGGGGCATCTGGCCATGTTCGTCGTGGCCGCGCGGGTCGCCGGTTCCGGCGCCTCCGTCCTCGCGCTGCTGCCGATCGCCGTCCTCGCGCTGCTCGCGATGGGCCTGCCGCTGAACGTCGGCGGCTGGGGCCCCCGCGAGGGCGTCACCGCCTGGGCTTTCGGCGCGGCCGGACTCGGCGCGAGCACCGGCCTGTCGGCCGCCGTCGTCTACGGCGTCCTCAGCTTCGTGGCCGCGCTGCCCGGAGCGGTCGTGCTGGTCGTGCGCTGGGCCGCCGGAGCGCGCGGCCGGGCCGCGCACCCGGCCGCTCCGAACACCGACGAGCGGCCCGGTGAGGACGAGCGGCGTTACGCGGAGCCCGCGTCACCGGCCGCGTCGTCACCGGCCGCCGCCGTAACCGCGCCGTCGTCGGCCGCGGAGGTCCGCGGGGCCGGCGAGGTCAGCAGCGAGAAATACGCGCCGAAGGAATCCGCGAGGCTCGCGAGAAGTTCCTTTCCCTTTTCCGCGGACCCCAGGGAAGGACGGCCGATGACGCCCGAATCGGTATAGGCGGACATTCCCAGCGTGAGCAGATGACGGCGGTCGTCCGCGACGAAATCGGCCGACTCGTAACCGGGCCGGACGAGATCGGGGTGGGCGTGCAGCAGGATCGACGTCTCGATCTCCCCGGCGTGCATGTCGGTGAGCAGCGAGGTCGACACCCCGGACCGCTCCAGCGCCGTCTCCCAGTCCTCCGGGGCCGGGAACAGCGCCATCGGCTCACCCGCGGCGGACGACTCCTGGACGACGTTGCCCAGGACGTAGTTCCCGCCGTGTCCGTTGACCAGAACCAGGGCTTCGACGCCCGAGCGGCGCAACGACGCCGCGATGTCCCGTACCACCGCGTGAAGGGTCACGGAGGAGATGCTGACGGTTCCCGGCCAGGCCGCGTGCTCGTGCGAGCAGGCGATGGTCACCGGCGGGAGGAGGTGCACCGGGTACGCCTCGGCGATCTCCCGCGCGATGGCGCAGGCGACCAGCGTGTCGGTGGCCAGCGGCAGGTGTGCGCCGTGCTGTTCGAAGCTGCCGACGGGAAGGACCGCCACCTGCGTCGCGACCCCGGCTCCCCGGGCCCGCACGTCTTCGGTAGTGTCCGTCGGCATCACTCCGTACGCCGCCGACCGTATGTCCGAACCACTCATTTCTTCCCGGCCCTTCGTCTCTGCTTAGGAACCAGATCATGACAGAAAACCTTGGCGTACTCGGCACGAAGACCCCGCAGCGCACCGGTGTGGAACGCGTGGTGAACGCCCCTCTGCCCACCGTTTACGGCAAATTCCAGGCGATCGGTTATATGGACCACGACCGCGGTGACGAACAAGTCGCCCTGGTCTACGGCGACATCGGCGCGGAGGACGTGCTGACCCGGTTGCACTCGGAATGCCTGACCGGTGACGCGTTCGGCTCCCAGCACTGCGAGTGCGGCGACCAGCTGGAGTCCGCGCTGCGGTCGGTGGTCGCGGAGGGCCGCGGCGTGGTCGTCTACCTGCGCGGGCACGAGGGCCGCGGCATAGGGCTGCTCGGCAAGCTGCGGGCGATGGCGTTGCAGGCGGAGGGCCTGGACACCGTCGAGGCCAACGTCGCCCTCGGATTCCCGGTGGACGCCCGTGACTACAAGGTGGCCGCCGACATCCTGCGCGACCTGGGTGTGCGTTCGGTCCGCCTGATGTCGAACAACCCGCGCAAGCGCGAGGCGCTGGTGGACAACGGCATCCGGGTCGCCGAAGAGGTGCCGCTGCTGATCGAGCCGTGCGAGAACAACATCACCTATCTGCGCACCAAGCGGGAGCGCCTGGATCACCGGCTGCCCCACCTGGACGCGGTGGCGCACTGGTCCTGAGCCCGCCGCACCTCGCCGCCCCCCGGCGGGCGCCCGCACGGCGCGCCCGGCACACGAAAGCCCCGGCCTCGGCCCCGACTCGCCTCGGGGCCGAGGCCGGGGCCGCGTCCCCCTGGGACGACATCGCTCGTCGAACCGCGTCGCGCCGCCCTCCGGCTCGGCACTGACGCTCAGACCCCGCCGCCCCATCCGAAGGTGGCGTTGTACGCGCGTCGGAGTGCGTGCCGGCCCTCGTCCCCGTCGACGTGGGCCCAGGCAAGGGCCGCGGCGAACCAGAGCAGAAAAACGCTGCTGACGATGCCCAGAGCGGCCAGTCGGCCGTACCGGCCGAGGAGGACCAGGGCGACGCTCACGACGACCGCGCCGAGGTGGGCCCCCCGGGAGTCGAGCGGCGCGGCCTTGCGTGCCGCACTTCTTGCACGTCGTTCCGCGGCGAAGCGCTCCTCGCGAACGGATTGCGGTTCGTCCTCGTCGAAGGTCATCTCATCCCCCTGGCGCCGACGCTACATGGGCGCAGGGCCGTCCGGAGCGGCCACGGCGCGTATGACGCTGTGTCAGAGTCCAATGGCGAAGACGCCGTTCACGTCCCGGTGTCGTCCGTTCCCTGGGCCGCGGCGGCCGGGGCGCGGGGCGCTGCGTCCCGGTCGTGCGAAGGACCCGGTGCGGTCAGTTCGTGATCGCCTCGTGGACCAGGCGCTTGAGGCCGGGGTAGAGCTTCAGGGACTTCCTGGGGCGCAGCTGGGTCAGGAACTGGACGGACACGTCGTGGGCGGGGTCGACCCAGAAGGTGGTGGTGGCGACACCGCTCCAGCCGTACGTCCCCAGACCGCCGGGGGCCTGCGTGCGGCTCGGGTCGACGACCACGGAGACCCCGAGGCCGAAGCCGACGCCGTCGTTGCCCGGCTCGTCGTGGGCGGGGCGGCTGCCGAAGGTCCGCAGGTCCGCGCCGCCGGGGAGGTGGTTGCGGGTCATCAGATCGACCGTCTCGGGCGCGAGCAGGCGCACGCCGTCCAGTTCGCCGCGCCGCCGCAGCATTTCGCTGAACCGGTGGACGTCGTAGGCGGTGGCGACCATGCCGCCGCTGCCCGACAGGAACCGGGGGCGGCCGGACAGGGGCAGGCCCGCGATGGGCTCGATGCCGCCGCCGTCGGCGTCCCCGTACAACTCGGCCAGCCGGGCGGCCTGTTCACCGTTCACCTGGAACCCGGCGTCGGGCATGCCGAGCGGGCGGAAGACCCGCTCGGCGAGGAACTCGTCCAGCGGTCGCCCGGAGACCACCTCGATGATCCGTCCCAGGACGTTCGTGGCCACCGAGTAGTTCCACTGGGTGCCCGGCTCGAACTGCAACGGCAGCCGCGCGTAGGCCTCGACGGTGCCCGCCAGGTCGGAGCCCGGCAGCACCGCCGAGTCGAGTCCGGCCTCACGGTACAGGGCGTCGACCGGGTGACAGCGGTAGAACGCGAACGTCAGGCCCGCGGTGTGGGTCATCAGATGACGTACCAGCACGGGCTGCTCCACCGGCCGGGTGGTCAGGTCCGCGCCCGAACCGCCCGTGTACACGCGCTGGTCGGCGAAGGCGGGCAGGTGCTCGGCCACGGGGTCGTCGAGACCGAGGCGGCCCTCCTCCATCAGTATCAGCGCAGCCACCGAGGTCACCGGCTTGGTCATGGAGTAGATCCGGTAGAGCGTGTCGGCTTCCACGGGCAGCCCGGCGGCGATGTCGCGAAGGCCGTACGTGGTGAGGTGCGCGACCCGGCCGCCGCGTGAGACGGCCAGGAGGAAACCGGGCAGACGCCCCTCGCCGACGTACTGGGCGAGGTGCCGGTCGAGGCGCTCCAGCGCCTTCCCGTCCAGCCCGGCCTCGCTCGGGTCGGCCTCTTGTCGCAGCAGTGCCATCATCGTCCTCCGGTGCGTTCGTTCAAGGCGCGGTCCGGGCCTACCCGCCGGGACGGCCTCCGACCTCATCGTCGCGCAGGGAACGCGCGTGCGGACCCCCTTGCGCCCCGTGATCGCTGTGCGTTGCGTCGCTTCCCTCGGCCGGGTGACCAGCGGGGCAGTCGGCGGAGCGGGCGGCGGGGCGGGCGGTGGCGCCGGGGCGCGCGCGTGCCGGGAGCGCCCCGCAGAGCGCCGGAGCGGCCGCGGCCGCGCACGCCAGCGCCCACAGGGGCGAACGCGGTGCGCCGAGGTCCATGAGCACGGTCGCCGCCGCGACGCCGAGCGCCGGCCCGACGTTCATCGCCGTCTGCTGCAACCCTCCCGCCACTCCGGCCGACTCGGCGGGCGCCTCCTTGACGACCACATGCGTCGCCGCCACCATCGTCGCGCCGAACCCGGCTCCCACCAGCGCGAATCCGGCGCAGAAGACGGCCGGGGCCGAAGCGGCGGCGAGGACGACGAGTCCCGCGGCGAGCACGGCTGTCGCCCCCGTGAGCGTGGCGCGCGCGCCGGCCCGGCGCAGCAGGACCGCGGCGGCGGGGGCGGCGGCCACCAGGGCCACGGCCAGCGGAAGGCTGAGCAGGGCGCTGTGCAGCGGGGTGAGGCCCAGGCCGTCCTGGAGGAGGTACACGCAGGCGAACACCGCGCCGTTCAGGGCCGCCGACGCGAGGACGAGCAGAGCGAGCGCGGCGCCGACCGGGCGCGGGCCCCCGTCGCCCGCTCCCGCCCGTCCGAGCGCCGCCGCCGGGGGCAGCAGGGGCGCCGGGGCGCTCCGTTCGTGCCGTACGAAGGCGACGGCGGCGAGGAGCGCGACCGGCGCCGACCAGGTGACGCCGGGCAGGGTGACCAGCGTGTGCACCAGGCAGGCCAGCGTCACCGCGAGGAGCAGGGCGCCGGGCAGGTCCAGCGGCGCGTCCGCGGACGGCCGGGTCTCCTCCCGGGAGGCGAGGGCGAGCGCCCCGAACAGCAGCGCGGGCACGACGTTCACCAGGAACACCGCCCGCCAGCCGAACCCGGTGGTCAGGGCCCCGCCGACGACGGGCCCGACGGCCGCCGCCACGCCGATGGCGGCCGTGCGCACGGCGATCGGCGTGCGCAGCCGGTCCGGCGGGAACGAGGCCCGCAGCATGCCCAGGGTGGCCGGCTGCAACAGCGCCCCGAACACGCCCTGCACGACGCGCAGTCCGATCACCCAGCCCACGCTCGGCGCCACCGCGAGCGCCGCCGACACGGCCCCGAAGCCGAGCATGCCGACGGCGAAGACGCGTCGGTGTCCGTGCCGGTCGCCGAGCCGGCCGGCGAACACGAGCAGACCGGCCACCGCGACGAGGTAACCGGTGCCCGTCCACTGGGCCTCGGCCAGCGACGCGTGCAGGTCGTGTTGCAGGGCGGGCCGGGCGACGGTGAGCACGGTGCCGTCCAGAGCGACGATCACCGCGCCCGCCACACTGCTCGCCAGCGTCAGGGAACGGTTCACCGGCCGGCCTCCGGCCCCAGGTGCGCGTCCAGCGCCGTGCGCAGCAGTGGCGCGAAGTCCATTGCCCCGGTGGCGAGTTGGAGGCTGCCCCAGCGCCAGAGCTGGGCGATTCCGTGCAGGTTCGCCCACAGCGCGGCCGCGACGGCGCGGGCGTCGGCGTCCGGTCGGACGCGGCCGACCAGTTCCACCAGCACCCCGAACAGCGGCAGGCTCGTGTCGCGCAGCCTCAGGTGCCCGCTCTCCAGCAGATCGTGACGGAACATCAGCTCGTACATCCCGGTGTTCTCCAGGGCGAAGCGCAGGTATGCGTCGCCGAGCCGGGTGAGGCGCCCGCGGGGATCGTCCGTGCTCCCGTCGCCGCGGATCGCGTTCACGCGCGCGGCCAGGTCGGTGAAGCCCCGGTGTGCGATGGCCGACAGCAGTTCCAGGTGGGTGGGGAAGTGGCGGCGGGGCGCTCCGTGCGAGACGCCCGCCCGCCGTGCGATCTCGCGCAGGGTCAGCGCCCCGGCGCCCTCCCTCGACACGAGGTCCACGCCGACGTCGACCAGCCGCGAGCGCAGCCCGGCGTCCTGAGGTGCGGGTTCGGGCCCTGGAGTTGTCATAGACACTGTCTACCAGAAGGAGTAGACAGTGTCTACGGGGGTTCGTGCGCAGGGGGTCGCCTGACCCGCGGTTTTCGGGCGTGCCTACTGGCGGCTGACGGTCCTGGTGACGCCGGCGACGACCGTGGAGGCCAGGACCCAGCCGGTGACGATGAGGACGTACGAGAGGGCCTGGTACCAGCCGGTCGGCGCGAACGCGCTCTCCTGCCCGAAGGAGATCACCGGGAGCAGCAGGTCGAGGGTGTAGAAGACCGGGCTGAACGGGGGCGCCTCGTCCGCCTTGAGGGGCGGCGGGTGGTGCCCGGCGTAGGCGATCGAGCCGACGGCCAGCAGGGACAGCAGCCAGCCTGCCGCGCGCAGCGGGCGGAACCCGTAGCCCACGGCCGCGTCCTGGAGGCGGCCCCACAGCCGCCCGTACCAGGGGAGCGTCCCGCGGTGGCGGCGCTGCTTGGCGAGCTGGACCCGCCGGGCGGCCCGGTCGTCGCCGGCGGTGCGGTAGGCGGCGGTGAGCTGTTCGTAGGCGTGCGGGTCGAAGGCGTCGCCGTCGCGCTCCAGCATCGGCAGCCGCCGCTCGGCGGGCTCGTGCGGGGTGAGGAAGGTGTACGTGAGTTCCCGCAGCCCCACCTGGTCGGGCAGCTTCTCGGGCGCGAGGTGGAGCCGGCCGATCTCGGCGCGTCGCAGGTTGAGCCGTCCCCGGATCGGCGGCCCCTCGCGCAGCCAGAGCTCGCCCATGACGCAGCTGCTCGCCCGCAGGGCGGTGCCGCCCGGGTCGGACAGGGAGGTGTGCAGCAGGTCCACCCGGCCGGGGACGCGTGAGCCGCGCAGGTCGACGCGGCCTTCGGCGCGCATGCGCCGGGCCGTCAGATTGGCGCCGACGTCGAGGGCCTCGGCCTGGAGGACGAAGCCGCCGGGATTGCTCAGCTCGGCGTCCTCCAGGTCGACGGAGCCGGCCACGGCGGCTCCGTCGAGCCGTATCGGTCCGCGTGTGCGCAGTCCCCGCGCGCACAGGTCGTCGTCGAGGGAGAGCTGGTGGAGCGCGAGCACCGGCTGTGCGGGGTCCCCGGTGGTGATCTCGGCCCGGTCGACGAAGAGCGCTCCGGCGATGTGCGCCCCGCCGAGAAGCACGGGCCCGCTGATCCGGCAGCGCGTCAGCCGCAGACTGCCGTCGATCCGGCTGCGCGCGGCCGCGAGGCCGGGCAGGACGCAGTCCCGCAGATTCAGGTAGTTCAGCCGGGCGCCGGCCAGGCGTGGCACGGCGTCGAAGCGGCAGTGGTTGAGGCGTACGACGCTGTCGACGACCGCGTACCGCAGATCCAACTCGCCGGTTATCCGCGCTCCCATGACCTTGAGCGCCGCCACCTCGCCGGGTTCGCGGGGCCCGTTGAGGAGCAGCGTGCGCAGCACGGCCGCCCGCAGGGCCGGTTCGGGACCGCGGTCGGGGTCGGGCGCGCCGGCGGCGCCCTCGCGGAAGTCGGTGGTCGCTCCCGTGGCGAAGGCCCGCCAGACGCGCTGTTCGGCCGGTGTCAGATCGTCGATCTCCATCAGCCGCGACTCTGGCGGGCCCGTCCGAACGGTGTCAACAGGCCCGGCCCGTATGTCCCGTTCGACGATCACGGGTCACCCGGGCCGGGCCTGTACGGCCGGTTCGCCGATCAGAGGCCGTTCGCCGGGGCCTCCCGTGCGCGTGAGGCGGCGGGGGAGGGTCCGGCGGAGGCCCACGGCGACCTTCTGGAACCGCCGCTACTTCTGCGCCGACTCCACGGCGTGGCCGCCGAACTGGTTGCGCAGCGCCGCGATCATCTTCATCTGCGGCGAGTCGTCCTGCCGGGAGGCGAACCGGGCGAAGAGCGAGGCCGTGATCGCGGGCAGCGGCACGGCGTTGTCGATGGCCGCCTCGACGGTCCACCGGCCTTCGCCGGAGTCCTCGGCGTAGCCGCGCAGCTTGTCCAGGTGGGTGTCCTCGTCGAGGGCGTTGACCGCGAGGTCGAGCAGCCAGGAACGGATGACCGTGCCCTCCTGCCAGGAGCGGAAGACCTCGCGGACGTTCTCCACGGAGTCGACCTTCTCCAGCAGTTCCCAGCCCTCGGCGTACGCCTGCATCATGGCGTACTCGATGCCGTTGTGGACCATCTTCGAGAAGTGCCCGGCGCCGACCTTGCCCGCGTGGACGTAGCCGTGCGGGCCCTCGGGCTTGAGCGCGTCGAAGATCGGCTGGAGGCGGTCGACGTGCTCCTTCTCGCCGCCGACCATCAGCGCGTAGCCGTTCTTGAGGCCCCACACGCCGCCGGAGACGCCCGCGTCGACGAAGCCGATGCCCTTGGCGCCGAGTTCCGCGGCGTGCTTCTCGTCGTCCGTCCAGCGGGAGTTGCCGCCGTCGACGACGACGTCGCCCGGCTCCAGCAGCTCGCCGAGCTCGTCGACGGTCGACTGGGTGGCGGCGCCGGCCGGGACCATCACCCAGACGGTGCGCGGCGCTTCGAGCCGCCCGACCAGTTCGGCGAGATCCTTGACGTCGGAGAGGTCGGGGTTGCGGTCGTAGCCGACGACGGTGTGGCCGGCGCGGCGGATGCGCTCGCGCATGTTGCCGCCCATCTTGCCCAGACCGATCAGACCCAGCTGCATCGATGTCATGTCAGTTCACTACTTCCTGAGTTCGCGGTAGGCGGCGACGAGGGCGGAGGTGGAGGGATCGAGGCCGGGCACCTCGGCGCCCTCGGCGAGCGCGGGCTCGACGCGCTTGGCGAGGACCTTGCCCAGCTCCACGCCCCACTGGTCGAAGGAGTCGATGTTCCACACCGCGCCCTGGACGAACACCTTGTGCTCGTAGAGGGCGATGAGCTGACCGAGGACCGACGGGGTCAGCTCGGGGGCCAGGATCGTGGTGGTGGGGTGGTTGCCCAGGAACGTGCGGTGCGGCACCTGCTCCTCGGGCACGCCCTCCGCGCGCACCTCGTCGGCGGTCTTGCCGAAGGCGAGCGCCTGCCCCTGCGCGAACAGGTTGGCCATCAACAGGTCGTGCTGGGCGGCGAGTTCCTCGCTCAGCTCGGCCGCCGGACGCGCGAACCCGATCAGGTCGGCCGGGATCAGCCGGGTGCCCTGGTGGATCAACTGGTAGTAGGCGTGCTGCCCGTTGGTGCCGGGCGTGCCCCAGACCACCGGGCCGGTCGACCACTGGACCCGGTCGCCGTCGCGGTCCACCGACTTGCCGTTGGACTCCATGTCCAGCTGCTGGAGGTAGGCGGTGAACTTCGACAGGTAGTGGCTGTACGGGAGCACCGCGTGCGTCTCGGCACCGAAGAAGTTGCTGTACCAGATGCCCAGCAGGCCCAGGACGAGCGGGGCGTTGTCCTCGGGCGGGGCGGTGCGGAAGTGCTCGTCGACGACGTGGAACCCGTCGAGCAGTTCCCGGAAGCGGTCCGGACCGATGGCGATCATCAGGGAGAGGCCGATGGCCGAGTCGAACGAGTAGCGGCCGCCGACCCAGTCCCAGAACCCGAACATGTTGTCCGGGTCGATGCCGAACTCCTCCACCTTGCCGGCGTTCGTGGACAGCGCCACGAAGTGCCGCGCGACCGCCTTGGCGTCGCCGCCGAGCCCCGCGAGCAGCCAGGAGCGCGCGGAGGTCGCGTTGGTGATGGTCTCGATCGTGGTGAACGTCTTGGACGCGACGATGAAGAGCGTCTCCGCCGGGTCCAGGTCGCGCAGGGCCTCGTGCAGGTCGGCGCCGTCCACGTTCGACACGAAGCGCAGCGTCAGCTCGCGCGTCGCGAAGGTGCGCAGCGCCTCGTAGGCCATCGCCGGGCCGAGGTCGGAGCCGCCGATGCCGATGTTGACGACGTTGCGGATGCGCCTGCCGGTGTGCCCGGTCCACTCGCCGGAGCGGACCCGGTCCGCGAAGTCGCTCATCCGGTCCAGCACCGCGTGCACCTCGGGCACCACGTTCTCGCCGTCGACCTCGATCACCGCGTCGCGCGGGGCGCGCAGCGCGGTGTGCAGCACGGCCCGGTCCTCGGTGACGTTGATCTTCTCGCCGCGGAACATGGCGTCCCGCAGTCCGGACACGTCCGTGGCGGCGGCGAGTTCGCGCAGCAGGGCGAGGGTCTCGTCGGTGATCAGGTGCTTGGAGTAGTCGATGCGCAGATCGCCGACCCGCACGACGTACCGCTCGGCGCGCGAGGGGTCCTCGTCGAACAGCTCGCGCAGCCGCGGGCGTTGCATGGGCGGCGTGCCGCGGTGCTCTTCCAGTGCCGTCCACTCGGGCCGGCGGGTGAGCTTGGGGGTGTCAGACATGAGAGACGGTCTCCTTGGTGGCCTCGCCGCGCAGGGCGACGGCGTACATCTCGTCCGCGTCGAGGCGCCTGAGCTCCTCGGCGATGAGTTCGGAGGTGGTGCGGACCTTCAGCGCGAGGGTGCGCGAGGGCTGGCCCGGCAGGGAGAGCGTGGCCAGCGGGCCCTCCGGGCGGTCGATGACGATCTCGCCGTCCGCGGTGCCCAGGCGCACGGCGGTGACGACCGGCCCGTCGGTGACGACCCGGTCGATCGTCACCTTCAGCCGGGCCTCCAGCCAGCGGGCCAGCAGTTCGGCGGCCGGGTTGTCGGCCTCGGCCTCCACGGCGCCCGAGACGATCGGCACCCGGGCCTGGTCCAGCGCCGCCGCGAGCATCGAGCGCCACGGCGTCAGCCGGGTCCAGGCGAGGTCGGTGTCGCCGGGCGCGTAGGAGCGCACCCTGGCCTCCAGGGTCGCCAGCGGGTTCTCGACGGCGTACAGGTCGGTGATCCTGCGCTGGGCCAGCGCGCCCAGCGGGTCCTTGGCCGGGTTGTCCGGCGCGTCCACCGGCCACCACACGACGACGGGCGCGTCCGGCAGCAGCAGCGGCAGGACGACCGAGTCGGCGTGATCGGACACCTCGCCGTACGTGCGCAGGACGACCGTCTCGCCGGTGCCCGCGTCCGCGCCCACCCGCACCTCGGCGTCGAGGTGGGAATTGGTGCGGTCGCGCGGGCTGCGGGCGTGCCGCTTGATGACGACCAGGGTGCGCGAGGGATGCTCGTGCGAAGCCTCCTCGGCGGCCTTGATCGCGTCGTAGGCGTTCTCCTCGTCCGTGACGATGACCATCGTCAGGACCATGCCCACGGCCGGTGTGCCGATCGCGCGGCGGCCCTTCACCAGCGCCTTGTTGATCTTGCTTGCAGTGGTGTCGGTCAGGTCGATCTTCATGGCCTGCGCCAGCTCCGTCCGTCTCGTGCGAGCATCTCGTCGGCTTCCTCGGGGCCCCAGCTGCCCGAGGCGTACTGCGCGGGCCGGCCGTGCCGGGCCCAGTACTCCTCGATCGGGTCGAGGATCCTCCAGGACTCTTCCACTTCCTGATGGCGCGGGAACAGGTTGGCGTCGCCGAGCAGCACGTCCAGGATGAGCCGCTCGTACGCCTCCGGGCTGGACTCGGTGAAGGACTCGCCGTAGGCGAAGTCCATCGTGACGTCGCGGATCTCCATGGAGGTGCCGGGGACCTTGGAGCCGAAGCGGACCGTGATGCCCTCGTCGGGCTGGACGCGGATGACGATCGCGTTCGCGCCGAGCTCCTCGGTGGCGGTGGAGTCGAACGGGGAGTGCGGGGCCCGCTGGAAGACGACCGCGATCTCGGTGACCCGGCGGCCGAGCCGCTTGCCGGTGCGCAGGTAGAACGGGACGCCCGCCCAGCGGCGGTTGTCCACGCCCAGCTTGACGGCCGCGTAGGTGTCGGTCGTGGAGGCCGGGTCGATGCCGTCCTCCTCCAGGTAGCCGCTCACCTTCGCGCCGCCCTGCCAGGCGCCCGCGTACTGCGCCCGGACGGTGTGCCGGCCCAGGTCCTCCGGCAGCTTCACCGCCCTGAGCACCTTGAGCTTCTCGGTGAGCAGCGAGGCCGCGTCGAAGGAGGCGGGCTCCTCCATCGCGGTGAGCGCCATCAGCTGGAGCAGGTGGTTCTGGATGACGTCGCGGGCCGAGCCGATGCCGTCGTAGTAGCCGGCCCGGCCGCCGATGCCGATGTCCTCGGCCATGGTGATCTGCACGTGGTCCACGAAGGACCGGTTCCAGATCGGCTCGAACATCGTGTTGGCGAAGCGCAGCGCCAGGATGTTCTGGACGGTCTCCTTGCCCAGGTAGTGGTCGATGCGGAAGACCTGATCGGGTTCGAACACGTCGTGCACGACGGAGTTCAGCTCCTGGGCGCTGGCCAGGTCGTGCCCGAACGGCTTCTCGATGACCGCCCGCCGCCAGGAACCCTTGCGGGCCTTGGCCAGCCCGTGCTTCTTGAGCTGCTCGACCACCTTGGGGAAGAACTTCGGCGGCACGGACAGGTAGAAGGCGAAGTTGCCGCCCGTGCCGCGGGAGGAGTCCAGCTCCTCGACGGCGTTCTTGAGCTGCTTGAACGCGGTGTCGTCGTCGAAGTCGCCGGGGACGAACCGCATGCCCTCGGCGAGCTGCTGCCACACCTCCTCGCGGAACGGGGTCCGGGAGTGCTCGCGCACCGCGTCGTGGACGACCTGCGCGAAGTCCTGGTCCTCCCAGTCGCGGCGGGCGAACCCGACGAGCGAGAAGCCCGGCGGGAGCAGACCGCGGTTGGCGAGGTCGTAGACGGCCGGCATCAGCTTCTTGCGGGAGAGGTCGCCGGTCACCCCGAAGATCACCAGGCCGGAGGGGCCCGCGATGCGGGGCAGGCGCCGGTCGCGGGGGTCCCGCAGGGGGTTCTCCCAGGCCGCGCCGAGACTGCTGGTGCTCATGTGGCGTCAACTCCCTTGCTCGTCAGCGACTTCGTGACCGCGTCCAGAAGGTCCTGCCACGCCGCCGTGAACTTGGCGACACCCTCGTCCTCCAACCGGGTGACGACCTCGTCGTAGGAGACGCCGAGCGCCTCCACCGCGGCCAGGTCGGCGCGGGCCGCGGCGTACCCCCCGGTGACCGTGTCGCCGGTGATGTCGCCGTGGTCGGCGGCGGCGTCCAGCGTGGCCTCGGGCATGGTGTTGACCGTGCCCGGCGCGACCAGCCCGTCCACGTACAGCGTGTCCTTGTAGGCAGGATCCTTCACCCCGGTGGACGCCCACAGCGGACGCTGCGGGTTCGCCCCCGCCCCGGCCAGCGCCGCGAAGCGGGCGCCGGCGCGGTCCGGGGCGTCGGCCGGGCCGAACACCTCCTCGTACGCCTGGTAGGCCAGCCGGGCGTTGGCGAGCGCCGCCCGGCCCTTCAGCGCGAGGGCCTCGTCGGTGCCCATGGCGGTCAGCCGCCTGTCGGTCTCGGCGTCGACACGGGAGACGAAGAAGGACGCCACGGACCGGATCAGCGTCAGGTCCAGGCCCGCGGCCCGTGCCTTCTCCAGGCCCGCCAGATAGGCGTCCATGACGTCCCGGTAGCGCTCCAGCGAGAAGATCAGCGTGACGTTGACGCTGATGCCGAGGCCGACGACCTCGGTGATCGCGGGCAGTCCCGCCTTCGTCGCCGGGATCTTGATCATGACGTTGGGGCGGTCGACCAGCCAGGCGAGCTGCCTGGCCTCGGCGACGGTGGCCGCCGTGTCGTGGGCCAGCCGGGGGTCCACCTCGATGGAGACCCGGCCGTCGAGGCCGTCCGTGGCCGCGAACACCGGACGCAGGACGTCGGCCGCGGCCCGCACGTCGGCGGTCGTCAGCATCCGCACGGCCTCGTCGACCGTGACGCCCCGCACCGCCAGGTCGGCGAGCTGCTCCTCGTAGCCCGCGCCGGAGCCGATGGCCGCCTGGAAGATGGACGGATTGGTGGTCACGCCGACGACGCCCCGCGTCTCGACGAGGCGGGCGAGACCGCCCGAGCGGATCCGCTCGCGCGACAGGTCGTCCAGCCAGACGGAGACGCCTTCGTCGGACAGGCGCTTGAGGGCTCCCGCGGTCGCGGTCGCTTCGGTCACTTCGATCATCTTCTTTCCTGCGGTCGGATCAACCGCGCGCGGCGGCCAGCGATTCCCTGGCCGCGGCGGCGACGTGCTCGGCGGTGAAGCCGTAGGCGGCGAACAGGGTCCCGGCGTCGGCGGATGCCCCGAAGTGCTCCAGGGAGACGATGCGTCCCGCGTCGCCCACGAAGCGGTGCCAGGTCAGGCCGATGCCCGCCTCGACCGCCACCCGCGCCTTCACCGAGGGCGGCAGCACGCGCTCGCGGTACTCGAGCGGCTGCTCCTCGAACCACTCCACGGACGGCATCGACACGACCCGCGTGCCGATCCCCTCGGCCTCCAGCGCCTCCCGCGCCGCCACGGCGAGCTGCACCTCGGAACCGGTGGCGACGATCAGGACGTCGGGCGTCCCGGAGGAAGCGTCCCGCAGGACGTAACCGCCCTTCGCCGCATCCGGGTCGGGCGCGTACGTCGGCACCCCCTGCCGGGTGAGGGCCAGTCCGTGCGGGGCCGGCCGGGTCGCGTGCCGCTCGAGGATCTCTCGCCAGACGATCGCGGTCTCGTTGGCATCGGCCGGGCGGACCACGTTCAGGCCGGGGATGGCGCGCAGCGAGGCGAGGTGCTCGACGGGCTGGTGGGTGGGGCCGTCCTCGCCGAGGCCGATGGAGTCGTGCGTCCACACGTACGTCACCGGCAGCTGCATCAGCGCCGACATGCGCACCGCGTTGCGCATGTAGTCGGAGAACACCAGGAACGTGCCGCCGTAGACACGGGTGTTGCCGTGCAGGGCGATGCCGTTCATCTCCGCGGCCATCGAGAACTCGCGGATCCCGAAGTGCACGGTGCGGCCGTACGGGCTCGCCTCGGGCAGCGGGTTGCCCTCGGGCAGGAACGACGACGTCTTGTCGATCGTCGTGTTGTTGGAGCCGGCGAGGTCGGCCGAACCGCCCCACAGCTCCGGCAGGACGTCGCCGAGCGCCTGGAGCACCTTGCCCGACGCGGCACGGGTGGCGACGGACTTGCCCGGCTCGAACACGGGGAGCTTCTCCTGCCAGCCCTCGGGGAGCTGACCGGCCACCACCCGGTCGAACAGCTCGGCGCGCTCGGGGTCCGCGCCGCGCCACGCGTCGAGCTGCTTGTCCCAGGCGGCGTGCGCCTCGGCGCCCCGGTCGAGGGCCGCACGGGTGTGGGCGAGGACGTCGTCGGACACCTCGAAGGTGCGCTCCGGGTCGAAGCCGAGGACGCGCTTGGTGGCGGCGACCTCGTCCTCGCCGAGGGCGGCGCCGTGCGCGGCGCCGGTGCCCTGCGCGTGAGGGGCGGGCCAGGCGATGACCGTGCGCAGCGAGATGATCGACGGCCGCCCGGTCTCGGCCCGGGCCGCCGTCAGGGCCGCGTACAGGGCCGGGACGTCGACGTCGCCGTTCTCGGCGGGCTCGACGCGCTGGGTGTGCCAGCCGTAGGCGGCGTACCGCCCCAGCACGTCCTCGGAGAACGCGGTCGCGGTGTCGCCCTCGATGGAGATGTGGTTGTCGTCGTAGACGAGGACCAGGTTGCCGAGCTTCTGATGGCCCGCCAGCGAAGAGGCCTCGGCCGAGACGCCCTCCTGGAGGTCGCCGTCCGAGACGATCCCCCAAACGGTGTGGTCGAACGGCGACTCGCCCGCCGGGGTCTCGGGGTCGAACAGGCCGCGCTCGAAACGGGCCGCCATCGCCATGCCCACGGCGTTGGCGACGCCCTGGCCGAGCGGGCCGGTGGTCGTCTCCACGCCCGCCGTGTGCCCGAACTCGGGGTGGCCGGGCGTCTTCGAGCCGTGGGTGCGGAAGCGCTTGAGGTCGTCCAGCTCCAGCTCGTAGCCCGACAGGTACAGCTGCGTGTAGAGCGTCAGCGAGGTGTGGCCGGGGGACAGGACGAAGCGGTCGCGTCCGGTCCACTCCGGGTCGGCGGGGTCGTGCCGCATCACCTTCTGAAAGATCGTGTAGGCGACGGGGGCCAGGCTCATCGCGGTCCCGGGGTGGCCGTTGCCCACCTGCTGCACGGCGTCCGCAGCCAGGAGACGCGCCGTGTCGACGGCACGCCGGTCGATGTCGGTCCACTCGAAGCTGTTCGGGGTCTGCGTGCTCATCTTCAAGAAATCCTCGATCGGAGCGGTCAGCTGGTCTGGCGTGTTCAAACTTAAAAGTCTGACTTTTACGGTGGTAGGTCTTCCTGTGTCAGCCTGTGGTGAATGTGGGACACCGGCGCGCACCATGTGAGCGGTGCCGGGCGGCAGGTGGGCGACACGAGAAGGACATGGTGGACACACGTACCCAAGACGGCGCCGGTGAGGCCATCAGGACCTTTCCTTTCCCCGTCGAGCACAGCGTCGGCGGCGTCGGCATGCGGATCGGACCGATGGACGCCGGACGCACCTGGCACACGGATGCCCCGCTGGACCGGGTCCACCGCATCGACTTCCACGTCGTGATGCTCTTCGACGACGGTCCGGTCCGCCACATGATCGATTTCGCCGAGCACGAGGCGGCGGCCGGGGACCTGCTGTGGATCCGCCCGGGCCAGGTCCACCGCTTCTCCCCGTCGAGCGAGTACCGCGGAACCGTCCTGACCATGCAGCCCGGATTCCTGCCCCGCGCCACCGTCGAGGCCGCCGGCCTGTACCGCTACGACCTGCCGCCGCGCCTGCGCCCCGACGCGGCGCAGCTGGCGGGCCTGCGCGCGGCCCTGGCCTATCTGCGCGGGGAGTACGACGACCGGTCCCTGCCCCCGGCTCAGCACACGGCGGTGCTGCGGCACGCGTTGAGCGCCTTCCTGCTGCGGCTGGCGCACCTCGCGGCCAGCGGCGAGGAGGCGGCACGCCGACAGGCCGACACCACCTTCACGCTCTTCCGGGACGCCGTGGAGCGGGACTTCGCCGCCAACCACAGCGTCAGCGCCTACGCCGACGCGCTCGGCTACTCCCGCCGCACCCTGGTCCGCGCGGTCCGCGCGGCCACCGGCGAGACGCCGAAGGGGTTCATCGACAAGCGGGTGGTCCTGGAGGCGAAGCGGCTGCTGGCCCACACGGACCTGCCGATCGGCCGGGTGGGCGCGGCGGTGGGCTTCGCGGATGCGGCGAACTTCTCCAAGTTCTTCCAACTGCACACGGGACACACCCCGGTGGCCTTCCGCGCGGAACTGCGCTGAGACCGGCCGGGGTGCGTCCCGTGTGAGCGGCGCCCATCGCCGGGGGACCGGGGGAGGGGGGAGCGGACGCCGAGGGGATGGAGAGAAGGGGAGGGGGAAGCGGTTGGTCAGTGGCCGAAGGAGAACCAGTTGACGTTGACGAAGTCCGCCGGCTGACCGCTGGTGAACGTCAGATACACGTCATGGGTGCCGGTGACCGCGCCGATGTTCGCGGGGATCGTCCGCCAGGACTGCCAGCCGCCCGTGTTGCCCACGGCGAAGCTGCCGATCGGCGCGGCGCCGCGGCTGTCGAGGCGCACCTCGACCAGTCCGCTGACCCCGCCGGCCGCCCCGCCGGCGACCCGCGCGCGGAACTGGGTGGCCGCCGAGGAACCGAAGTTCACGCCCTTGTAGAGCGCCCAGTCGCCATTGGCCAGGGCACCGATGTTCTGGCCGCCGCCGGTGTCGGTCGTCGTCTCGGTGATCGTCCCCGACTGACTGTCGTAGGACTCCGCCTGGATCGTGCCGTAGGCGTCGCGGTCGCCGGTGGGCGGAGGCGACGTGGTACCGCTCCCACTGCCCGCGGCCTGGAGGACCTGCACGTAGTCGACCACCATGGGATGGCCGGGCTGGGTGTCGCCGTCCAGGCCGCCCCCGAAGGCGTCCGGGAAGCCGCCGCCCATCGCGACGTTCAGGATGACGAAGTAGCCGTGGTTCGTCGCGTTGTTCCACGTCGTCGCGTCGACCTGGTTCGCGGTGACGGTGTGGTAGTTGACGCCGTCGACGTAGAAGCGGATCGCCTCCGGGGACACCGAGCGGTCCCACTCCGTCGCGTAGGTGTGGAAGCCGGACTGGCAGGTGGAGTTCGGGCACGCGACGTTGTTGCCGATGCCGCTGGTCTCGTTGCACGGGCCGCCCGGGCTGGTGCCGCAGTGCATCGTGGCCCACACCTTGTTCAGGCCCTGGACGTTCTCCATGATGTCCAGCTCGCCCACCCCCGGCCAGTTCTGGTAGTTGCCCCGGTAGGGCGCGCCGAGGGCCCAGAACGCGGGCCAGTAGCCCTCGGCGGGGGTGCCGGTCACGTTCGGCATCTGGATCCGCGCCTCGATCCGCAGCTTGCCGCCGGACGGGGGCTGGAAGTCGGTGCGCCTGGTCTCGATACGGCCCGAGGTCCACCGTCCGGCCGAGTCGCGCAGCGGGGTGATGCGCAGGTTGCCGTTGCCGTCGAGGGAGACGTTGGCGGTGCTGTTCGTCATCGTCTCGACCTCGCCGGTGCCCCAGTTGGCCGGCCCGCCCGGATACGAGGTCCCGGTGCTGTACTGCCAGTTCGAGGTGTTGACGCCGGTGCCGGCCGAGCCGGTGAAGTCGTCGAGGAAGACCTGCGACCACCCGGTCGGCGGGGTGGGCGCGGAGGCGTTGGCGGGCAGCGTGACGGCCGCCGCCGCGGCGGCCGCCAGGCCGAGCGTGCTGAGGACGGCGATCAGGGCGCGTCGCCTTCGGGGGATGCCGGGGGTTGCACTCACACTCATGGGGGCCTCTCGGGTACGGGGTGGGGTGCGCGGGTGCGTTCGAGGGCGCTCCACGACAGCCTGAGAGCGCTCTCAAAGTGGGCCCAATGTGCTCCCCGTCACGGAGACCGTCAAGACTTAAAGCAAGGAAAGTGCTTCCGGGGCACGGAAGTTCATGGCTTGAACCACCCAAAGGTGGTGAAGGGGCCGGACGTCGGCCCATCGCCGGGGCCCCTCGCCGGACGGGCGCCCTGCGTGTGGCGCGTACGGCGGTGGGGCGGGGCCCGCGCCCGGCCGGGGCGGCCCCCGCCCGCCCCCTTACCGCCCGAGGGGATAGTCGTAGCGGACGAACCCGTTGAAGGACGCCACCTTGTCGTACAGGGCGCGTGCGGTGACGTTGTCCTCCCGGGTGGTCCAGTACAGCCGGGCGGCCCCCCGCTCGCGCGCCGCCTCGGCGACCCGTTCGATCAGCGCCCGCGCGGCCCCCCGGCCGCGCGCGGCCTCGTCGACGTAGAGGTCCTGGAGGTAACAGCTGTCCGCCGCCCAGCCGGTGACGTGGAACAGGTAGTGCCCGATGCCCACCAGTTCTCCGTCCGCCCGCGCGCCGACGGCGTGCAGCTCACCGCCCTCGCGCAGACGCCGCCACATCCGCTCGTAGCCCTCGTCGGAAACGTCCGTGCGGTAGAACCTCTTGTAGCCGCGGGCCAGCACTTCCCACGCGGCGCGGTCCTGCGGGCCCAGGGGGCCGGTCTCGATCATGGTTGCGCATTCTCGCCCGGAGTGCCCCCGGCCGCCAGTGAGTTGCCCGGCCGACCCGTGATCCCCGGCCCCGGCTCCCTTGTCCGGCCCCCGGTCCCGGGCTCCCTTGTCCGGCCCCGGTTCCGGGCTCCCTGGTCCGGCCCCCGGTCCGGACTCTCTCGCCTGCCCCTCGCCAACGGGCTCCCGGCCGCCGGGGCCCCCGTCCCCCCGATCACTCCTCCCTGCTCCGCGGCCGCCAGCCCAGGGCCCGTGAGATGCCGCGGGCCGCGAGGCGTACCGCCGGGGCCAGTGCCGGCACCCGGGCGTCGGCGTACGGCACGACGACCGAGACGGCGGCGGTCACCGTGCCGTCCGGTCCGCGCACCGGGGCGGCCACCGACAGGGCGTCGTCCGTGACCTGACGGCTGCTCACCGCCACCCCGGAGCGCCGCACCTCGGCCAGCATCCGGCGCAGCCGTGCCGGATCGGTGATGGTGTGGGCGGTGTACGCGGCCAACGGCTGTGCACAGTAGGCCTCTTGCAGCGCGGAGCCGCCATGCGCCAGCAGCGCCAGCCCGACACCGGTGACGTGCAGGGGCCAGCGGGCGCCCACCCGGATGTGCACGCCGACGGCCGAACGCCCCGACAACCACTCGGTGTAGACGACCTCGGACCCGTCCCGAACCGCCAACTGGACGTTCTCGTGCGTGGCTTCGTACAGGTCCTCCAGGAAGGGCAGCGCCACCTGGCGCAGCGCCAGTCCGCGCGGCGCGAGCGCCGCGACCTCCCACAGCCGCAGCCCCACGTGGTACATCCCGGCCGGGTCCCGCTCCAGGGCGCCCCACTCGGTCAGCGCGCCGACCAGCCGGTGCGCGGTGGTGAGGGTGAGCCCGGCGCGCCGGCTGATGTCGCTCAGGGACAGCGCGGCATGCGTGTGGTCGAACGCGGCCAGCACCGACAGCAGCCGCTCGGACGCGGAACGGGACTGTGCGGCGAGGACGCCCCGGTCCATCACGTTCTCCTCTCGGCCACGTTCTCCTCACGCGTCAGGCCAGTCCGTCCCCGGCGATCCGCAGCAGCAGCGTGTGCAGCGTCTCGCGTCCGGCCGCGTCGAGGGGGTCGAGCAGTTCGTTCGTCACGCGCCGGCCCGCCTCGTCGGTGCCGCGCAGGAACGCGCGGCCCTGTTCGGTGAGGGCGACGATCCTGCTGCGCCGGTCGTCCGGGGCGGGCCGGCGTTCGGCGAAGCCCTGCCGCTCCAGGTCGTCGACCAGGCCGACGATCGCGCTGGGGTCGTAGCCGAGCCGTGCGCTCAGCTCGCGCTGGAGCGCGCCCTCGGACGTGGCCAGGAACCGCAGCACCGCGTAGTGACGCAGCCGCAGCCCCGACTCCTGGAGGAACGTGTTGAACAACTGACCCGAGCGCAGCCCCAGGCGGTAGAGCAGATAGCCGGTGTCCGCGTGCAGTTCGCGCATCCACGGCTCGTCCCCGTCGATGGGGGCGGCGTTCACGGCGTTGTCCTGGCGGGCGATGGCGGGCTCCCTGGGCTCGGTCCCCCGGCGGGGGCGGTTTCTCCCTACAGATTGCAGCATGGCGCACCCCGAGGTGGACCACAACTATTGACGACGACAATTATTGCTCTTAGCTTCGATCTCGGCGCCGCGCTCCGACCGGCAGCCGTGACCCCATGGGAAGGGACACCGTCGTGCCCAGCATCGATCTCACCGGCAAGGCCGCCGTCGTCACCGGCGCCGGCCGGGGCCTCGGCCTCGCCTACGCCCATGCCCTGGCCGCCCGTGGCGCCGCCGTGGTCGTCAACGACGTCGACGAGGCGGCCGCCGGGCAGGCCGTGCGGTCCCTCGTCGAGGCCGGCGGCAGAGCCGTCGCCGAGGTGGCGCCGGTCGGGACGGCCGAGGCCGCCGAGCGGCTGGTGAACCGGGCCGTGGAGGAGTTCGGCCGGCTCGACGTCCTGGTCGCCAACGCGGGCATCCTGCGCGACAAGGTGCTGTGGAAGATGACCGACGACGACTTCGACGCCGTGATCACCACCCACCTCAGGGGCACGTTCACCTGCGCCCGTGCCGCCGCCGTGCGGATGAGGGAGCAGGGCGAGGGCGGCACGCTGATCCTCGTCGGCTCGCCCGCCGGCCAGCGCGGCAACTTCGGCCAGACGAACTACGCGGCCGCCAAGGCGGGCATCGCCGCGTTCGCCCGCACCTGGTCGATGGAGCTGGGCCGCGCCGGCATCACCGTCAACGCGATCGTCCCGGTGGCCGCCACCGCCATGACCGAGACGATCCCGGCCTTCGCCCCGTACGTCGAGGCCCTGAAGAACGGCGAGCCGTTCCCGGACTTCCTGCGCAAGGGCGAGGGGTTCGGCACCCCCGAGGACTGCGCTGCCATCGTGCCGTTCCTGGCCTCCGACGCCGCCCGCGGCATCACCGGCCAGGCCATCGGCATCGGCGGCGACAAGGTGGCACTCTGGTCGCATCCGCAGGAGATCCGCGCCGCCTACGCCGACGGCGGCTGGACGCCGGAGAGCCTGGCCGACGTCTTCCCCGCCTCGGCCGGCGCCGAGCTCCAGACGGTCGGCATCCCGGCCCCCACGTTCCCGGAGGCATGATGAACCCCGGCCCGACCCCCGCCGCGGCCCCCTCCGGGGGCGCCCCGATGAACGTCGCCGACCTGGTCGCGATCGACGTCCACACCCACGCGGAGGTGTCCTCGCAGGGCCACTCCTCGCTGGACGACGAGCTGCACGACGCCTCCTCCGCCTACTTCAAGGTCGAGGGCGAGCGCAGGCCCACCATCGAGGAGACGGCCCGCTACTACCGGGAGCGCCGGATGGCCGCCGTGATCTTCACGGTGGACGCCGAGTCCGCGACCGGCGCCGCGCCGGTCCCCAACGAGGAGGTCGCCGAGGCGGCGGCCGCCAACGCCGACGTCCTCATCCCCTTCGCCTCCATCGACCCCTTCCGCGGGAAGGCCGGCGTGAAGCAGGCCCGCCGGCTGGTCGAGGAGTACGGGGTGAAGGGCTTCAAGTTCCACCCCAGCATCCAGGGCTTCTTCCCCGACGACCGCTCGGTCGCGTACGGCCTGTACGAGGTGATCGAGGAGACGGGGACCATCGCCCTGTTCCACACCGGCCAGACCGGCATCGGCGCGGGCGTCCCGGGCGGCGGCGGGATCAGGCTCAAGTACTCCAACCCGCTGCACGTGGACGACGTGGCGGCCGACTTCCCCCACCTCAAGATCATCCTGGCGCATCCGTCGTTCCCCTGGCAGGACGAGGCCCTCGCCGTCGCCACGCACAAGCCGGGCGTGCACATCGACCTGTCCGGCTGGTCGCCGAAGTACTTCCCGCCGCAGCTCGTGCAGTACGCGAACACGCTGCTCAAGGACAAGGTGCTGTTCGGCTCCGACTTCCCCGTCCTCACCCCCGACCGCTGGCTCGCCGACTTCGACAAGCTGACGATCAAGGACGACGTGAGGCCGAGGATCCTCAAGGAGAACGCCGCCCGGCTGCTCGGGCTGACCACACCGTAAGGGGCGTCGACAATGCGCAACGAGGGACTGGGGTCCTGGCCCGCACGCCGGGCCCGCAAGACCCCGCACCGCACCGCCCTGGTCCACGCCGGGAGGCCGACGGACTACCGCACGCTGCACGCCCGCACCACGCGCCTCGCGCACGTGCTGCGCGAGCGGGGCGTACGGCGCGGCGACCGCATCGCCTACCTCGGCCCCAACCACCCCGCCCACCTGGAGACCTTGTTCGCCGCCGGCACGCTCGGCGCGGTGTTCGTCCCGCTCAACACCCGTCTCGCCGGCCCCGAGATCGCCTACCAGCTGGCCGACTCCGGGGCCAAGGCGCTCGTCCACGCACCCTCCCACTCGGGCCTGGTCGCCGGCCTCCCCGGACACACCGACGTCCGCACGTACGTCGAGGTCGGCGCCGAGTACGAGGAGGCGCTCGGTGCGGCCTCCGGCGAGCCGATCGACACCCCGGTCGCCCCCGACGACACCTGCATCATCATGTACACCTCGGGAACGACCGGCCGCCCCAAGGGCGCCATGCTCACGCACGCCAACCTCACCTGGAACGCGGTCAACGTGCTCGTCGACACCGACCTGGTCGCCGACGAACGCGCCCTGGTGAGCGCGCCGCTGTTCCACACGGCCGGCCTCAACATGCTGACGCTGCCCGTGCTCCTCAAGGGCGGCTGCTGCTTCCTGGTCGAGGCCTTCGACCCGGCGGACACCCTCGACCTGATCGAGCGGCACCGGATCACCTTCATGTTCGGGGTGCCGACGATGTTCGAGCAGGTGGCCCGGCACCCGCGCTGGCCCGGCGCCGACCTGTCCTCCCTGCGCATCCTGACCTGCGGCGGCTCCCCGGTGCCGACCCCGCTGATCGCCGCCTACCAGGCACGAGGGCTCACCTTCCTCCAGGGTTACGGCATGACCGAGGCGTCGCCCGGCACGCTGTTCCTGGACGCCGAGCACGCGGTCAGCAAGGCGGGCTCGGCCGGCGTCCCGCACTTCTTCAGCGACGTGCGCGTGCTGCGGCCCGACCTCACCCCGGCCGACGTGGACGAGACCGGCGAGGTCGTCGTCCGCGGACCGCACGTCATGCCCGGCTACTGGGGACTGCCCGAGGAGACGGCCGCCTCGTTCGTCGACGGCTGGTTCCGCAGCGGCGACGCGGCCCGGGTCGACGAGGACGGATACGTGCACATCGTCGACCGCATCAAGGACATGATCATCTCCGGGGGCGAGAACATCTACCCCGCCGAGATCGAGGACCTCCTCCTCACCCACCCCGACATCGCCGAGTGCGCGGTCATCGGCGTGGCCGACGACAGATGGGGCGAGGTGCCGCGCGCGGTGGTGGTGCCCCGTGAGGGCGCCTCGCTCGATCCGGACGCCGTCCTGGCCTCGCTGGCCGGACGCCTCGCCAAGTACAAGATCCCCAAGTCGGTGGTGGTGGCGGACTCCCTCCCGCGCACCGCCTCCGGAAAGCTGCTGAAGTCCCGGGTGCGCTCCCGGTACGGCGCCGGCTCCTGAACGGCCAAGCCCGTCCACGAACCCTTCCGTCGCCTCCCGAGCTCTCCTGGAACTCCCCTTACTCCCTCTGAACTCCCCCTGTGAGGAACGGCATATGAGCATCACCGTCAACGGACTCGACGAGCTGAGGAAGCTGGCCGGCGGCGAGCTGGGCGCCAGTGAGTGGATCGAGGTCACCCAGCAGCGCATCGACACCTTCGCCGACGCGACCGGCGACCACCAGTGGATCCACGTCGACCCGCGAAGGGCGGCGGAGGGCCCCTTCGGCGCGCCGATCGCCCACGGTTACCTGACGCTGTCTCTGTTCATCCCTTTGTTCACCGAGCTGCTGGACGTCCGGGGCGTCACCACCAAGGTCAACTACGGCCTGAACAGGGTCCGTTTCCCCGCGCCGGTCACGGTGGGCTCCCGCATCCGCCTGGTCGCCCGGCTGGCCGAGGTCGAGGACGTGCCGGGCGGCGTGCAGATCACCGTCGACGGATCGGTCGAGATCGAGGGCGGAGCCAAGCCCGCGGCGGTACTCCAGAGCCTGTCGCGCTTCTACGCGTGAGCCCCGGGCGGTCCGGGCCGCCCTGCTGCGAACAGGGGACCGGAGCAGATCCGGGAGCCGGCGCAGAAGGGTCCGTGGCCCCCTCGAGAAGCTCGGTCGACGGCTCATTGGAAGTGAGACAGGGGTGGGTGGAAGCCGACGAGTAGTGTTCACGGCGTGCCGGCGGAACGACGACGTCACCTCACCGTGCGGCCGGGCGGCCAGGTGAGGGACACGACAGTCGTCGCGGCGCCGGTGGAACGGGCCGTGGCCGGGGCCGGTGGCAGGGTGGTGCTGCCCGCCGGCCCGGCGAGGGTCCCGGGCGCCGGGACGGCGAAGGTTTGCGGTCCCGAAGACCCTGACGTGGCGGTGACGGACACGCCCGGCGACCCGGCGGCCCGCTCCTCCTTCCCGGAGGCGGGCGTCGAGGCGGCCGTGGCAGGAAAGGTGCGGGCGTGCAACTGACGATCCTCGGCGGCGGCGGATTCCGGGTGCCGCTCGTGTACGGAGCGCTCCTGGCGGACCGCGGCGAGGGCCGGGTGACCCGGGTCGTCCTGCACGACCTGGACGACGGCCGGCTGAACGCCGTCGCCCGCGTGCTGGCCGAGCAGGCGGCCGCCGTCCCCGACGCCCCCGCGGTCAGGGCCACCACCGATCTCGACGAGGCCCTGCGCGGCGCCGACTTCGTGTTCTCCGCGATCCGGGTCGGCGGCCTCCGAGGCCGGGCGGACGACGAGCGGGTGGCCCTCGCCGAAGGCGTCCTCGGCCAGGAGACGGTCGGCGCGGGCGGCATCGCCTACGGCCTGCGGACCGTGCCCGTCGCCGTCGACATCGCCCGGCGGGTGGCCAGGCTGGCCCCCGACGCCTGGGTCATCAACTTCACCAACCCGGCCGGCCTCGTCACCGAGGCCATGTCCCGCCACCTCGGCGACCGGGTGATCGGCATCTGCGACTCCCCGGTCGGGCTCGGCCGGCGCATCGCCCGCGTGCTCGGCGCGGACCCGAAGGAGGCGTGGATCGACTACGTCGGCCTCAACCACCTCGGCTGGGTGCGCGGCCTGCGGGTCGCCGGCCGCGACGAGCTGCCGCGGCTGCTCGCCGACCCCGGCCTGCTCGGCTCCTTCGAGGAGGGCAGGCTGTTCGGCGTGGACTGGCTGCAGTCCCTCGGCGCCGTCCCCAACGAGTACCTGCACTACTACTACTTCAACCGCGAGACCGTACGCGCCTACCAGGAGGCCGAGAAGACCCGCGGCGCCTTCCTCGCCGAGCAACAGGCCCGCTTCTACGAGGAGATGAAACGCCCCGGCGCGGCGGCCCTGACCGCCTGGGACCGCACCCGCGCCGAACGCGAGGCCACCTACATGGCCGAGAACCGCGAGAGCGCCGGCGCGGGCGAACGCGAAGCCGACGACCTCTCCGGCGGTTACGAGAAGGTCGCCCTCGCCCTGATGCGGGCCATCGCCCGCGACGAGCGCACCACGCTGATCCTCAACGTGCGCAACCGGGGCACCCTCGCGGCGCTCGACGCCGACGCCGTCATCGAGGCGCCCTGCCTGGCCGACGCCAACGGCGCGCACCCGGTCTCCGTGGCCCCGCTGCCCGCACACGCCACCGGGCTCGTCTGCGCGGTCAAGGGCGTCGAGCGCGAGGTGCTCTCCGCCGCCGCGTCCGGCTCGCGCGCGACGGCCGTGAAGGCGTTCGCGCTGCATCCCCTGGTCGACTCGGTGACCGTGGCCCGCAGGCTGGTGGAGGGCTACACCGCCGTCCATCCGGGGCTGGCGTACCTTAGGTAGACACCGGGCGGGAAAGCGCTTTCCATCCGGTTCGCCAGGCATGCCGACCCCGGTCCGCCCGGCGTCGGCCCCGCGCCTGTCCGCCCCTCGTGGTCCCTCACTGGAGATGCCCCATGCATGACGAACGCCGCCGCATCGAGGAGCGCGTCGAGCGCGTCCACCACCAGCGCGTCAAGCCCGCGATCTACGCGGACGCCGTCCCCTTCGAGGTGGAGGCCTGGCAGGCGCCGGGGGAGCCCGTGCCGTTCGCGGAGGCCGCGGCCGCCGCCTACGCGCCCTTCGCGACGGACACCCCGTGGGGCCCGCCCTGGGGCACCACCTGGTTCCGGATGCGCGGACAGGTGCCCGCCGAGTGGGCCGGCCGGCGCGTCGAGGCCGTCATCGACCTCGGCTTCACCACCGACTGGCCCGGCAACCAGGCCGAGGCCCTGGTCCACCTCACCGACGGGACACCGCTCAAGGCCGTCAACCCGCTCAACCAGTACGTGCCGATCGGCAACCCGGCACAGGGCGGGGAGCGCATCGACTACCTGGTCGAGGCCGCCTCCAACCCCGACATCCTGGCGGGCAGCTTCGCGGCCCCGACCCCGCTCGGCGACGTGCTGACCGCGGGCGACCGCCCCCTCTACACGTTCCGCCGCGCCGACATCGCCGTCCTCGACGAGGAGGTCTTTCACCTCGACCTCGACCTCCAGGTGCTGCGCGAGCTGATGGTCCAGCTCGGCGAGCACGAGCCGCGCCGCCACGAGATCATGCACACCCTGGACCGGGCCATGGACGCCCTCGACCTGGACGACGTCAGCGGCAGCGCCGCCGCCGTGCGGGAGGTGCTCGCCCCCGCCCTGGCCCGCCCCGCGCACGCCAGCGCCCACACCCTCTCCGGCGTCGGCCACGCGCACATCGACTCGGCCTGGCTGTGGCCGATCCGCGAGACCAAGCGCAAGACCTCCCGCACCTTCTCCAACGTCACCGCGCTCGCCGAGGAGTACGACGACTTCGTCTTCGCCTGCTCGCAGGCCCAGCAGTACGCATGGGTGCGCGACAACTACCCGCAGGTGTGGGCGCGGATCCAGGAGTCGGTGAAGAAGGGGCAGTGGGCGCCCGTCGGCGGCATGTGGGTCGAGTCCGACGGCAACCTGCCCGGCGGCGAGGCCATCGCCCGGCAGCTCGTCCACGGTAAACGCTTCTTCATCGAGCACTTCGGCATCGAGACCAAGGGCGTCTGGCTGCCCGACTCCTTCGGCTACAACGCGGCCTACCCGCAACTCGCCAAGCTCGCCGGCAACGAGTGGTTCCTCACCCAGAAGATCTCCTGGAACCAGACCAACACGTTCCCCCACCACACCTTCTGGTGGGAGGGCATCGACGGCACCCGCATCTTCACGCACTTCCCGCCCATCGACACCTACAACGCCCGCTTCAGCGGCGAGGAGATGGCCCGCGCGGTCCGCAACTACTCCGAGAAGGGCGGCGGCACCCGCTCGCTGGCCCCCTTCGGCTGGGGTGACGGCGGCGGCGGCCCCACCCGCGAGATCATGGAACGAGCGCGCCGGCTGGCCGACCTGGAAGGCTCGCCGAAGGTCGTCGTCGAGCACCCCGACGCGTTCTTCGCCAAGGCCCGCGCCGAGTACCCGGACGCGCCCGTCTGGGTCGGCGAGCTGTACCTGGAACTGCACCGCGCCACCTACACCAGCCAGGCCCGCACCAAGCAGGGCAACCGGCGCAGCGAACACAAGCTGCGAGAGGCCGAGTTGTGGGCGACGACGGCCGCAGTGCACGCGCCGGGCTACGCCTACCCGTACGAGCAGCTGGACCGGCTGTGGAAGACGGTGCTGCTGCACCAGTTCCACGACATCCTGCCCGGCTCCTCCATCGCCTGGGTGCACCGGGAGGCCGAGGCCGAGTACGCCCGCGTCGCCGGCGAGCTGGAGACGCTGACCGCCGAGGCGGTCGCCGCGCTGGGCGCCGGCCGGCCGGGCGAGCGGCAGCCGCACGCGTCGCCGCGGGTGTTCAACACCGGCCCGTACGCGCGCGCCGAGGTGATGCGGACGCCGCAGGGCCGGCCCGTGTTCGTCCAGGCGCCCGCGAACGGCAGCGCGCCCCTCGACGAGGCGCGGCCGCCGCACCCGGTGACGGTCTGTGGCCGGGTGCTCGACAACGGGCTGGTCCGGGTGGAGGTCGCCGAGAACGGCACCCTGTCCTCCGTGTACGACCTGCGGGCCGGCCGCGAGGTGCTCGCCGGCGCGGGCAACCTGCTGCGGCTGCACACCGACCTCCCGAACTGCTGGGACGCCTGGGACATCGACAAGCACTATCAGAACCGCTACACCGACCTGCTGGAGCCGGACGCGGTCACGGTCGTCGAGGACGATCCGCTGGTCGGCGCGATCCGGATCACGCGCTCGTTCGGCAAGGGATCCACGCTCACCCAGACGATCACCCTGCGCGCCGGCAGCCCGCGCGTCGACTTCGAGACCGACATCGACTGGCACGAGGCGGAGAAGATCCTCAAGGCGGCCTTCCCGGTGGACATCCGCGCGCCGCACTCCTCCGCCGAGATCCAGTTCGGCCACATCCAGCGCCCCACCCACACCAACACCAGCTGGGAGGCGGCCCGGTTCGAGGTCTCCGGCCACCGCTGGGTGCACATCGGCGAGCCCGGCTACGGTGTCGCCGTCCTCAACGACTCCACCTACGGCCACGACGTCTCCCGCACCGTCCGCGAGGACGGCGGCACCACGACCACGGTCCGCCTCAGCCTGCTCCGCGCGCCGCGCATCCCGGACCCCGAGGCCGACCAGGGCCGGCACCGCTTCACCTACGCGCTGCTGCCCGGCGCGAGCATCGAGGACGCGGTCGCCGAGGGCTACGCCCTCAACCTCCCGCTGCGCGTGGCGGACGCGCCCGGCGCGCCCGGGCCGGTCGTCTCCGTGGAGGGCGACGGCATCACCGTGGAGGCGGTCAAGCTCGCCGACGACACGTCCGGCGACGTCGTCGTACGGCTCTACGAGTCGAGCGGCGGCCGGGCGACGGGCGTCCTGCGCACGGGCTTCCCGCTGGCCGGAGCGCGGGTCACCGATCTGCTGGAGCGGCCGCTGGAGCCGGCCGCGCTCACGGAGGACGGCGCGGTCGCCGTCCGCCTGCGCCCCTTCCAGATCCTTACGCTGCGCCTGGAACGCGCCGCCGGCCACTGACCCGGCGTGGGCCGCGGAAGAGGCGCGCGCGGGGGCGGGCGGGACTTCGCGTCCCGCCCGCCCCGGTTCCCCCCGGCCTGTGCGTCGGCGGGCGGCAAGCGCTCGGGCCGGCCGGTCGCTCCCCGTGACAGCGGCCGACCGACCCGATCCCCCGTTCCCCCGGGAATCCCCCGTCGATTCCCGTTCTTCCCCCGTGGATCCCCGTGCTTCCCCCCGAGACCCCGGTGTTCCCCCCGGCTCCCCCCGCGGGGTCCTGCACCCTTAGGAGCGCGCGGTCCGGCCCCTGATACACCTTGCGCGGAAAAAAATCCCCCGGACCGCGGCCCGGGGGATTCTCGGGGACGTCCGACGACGTCCGGGGAGGTCAGCCGGTGAAGCCCGCGGTGATGGAGGTGAACTGCCAGGTGCTCTGGCTGATGCCGGAGCAGTTGCTCACCACGCCGCCGCCCGGGCACGGCCGGTCACGGTTGACGGCCCAGTAGGCGAGCCGCGCGATGTGGTGCGAGTTGGCCCAGTCGCGGATGGACGTCCAGATCGCCGGGGTGGTGTTCTCCTGCTGGTCGGAAAGGCCGTTCATGCCGGAGATGCCGATGTGGGCGTAGGCGGTGGCGTCGTCCCAGCCGAAGGTGGACTTCAGCTTGTTCTTCAGCCCTTCCGTCGCGTTCACGGTGTTGCCGTACATGTCCGAGCCGCCGCCGAAGTCGAACGGCATGATGGTGAAGACGTCGATGTCGGCGCCGAGCGACTTGGCCTGCTCGATGAGCCGGTTGCCGTAGTAGGTCGGTCCGGTCGTCGACGTCCCGAAGGTGACGATGGTCTTCAGGCCGGGGTTGTTCGCCTTCACGGTCTTCAGCGCGGTGAGGATCCGCGCCTGCACGGCCTCGTTCTCGAACTCGTCCGTGTTCTCGATGTCCATGTCGATCGCCTTGAGCGAGTAGGCGTCGATCACCTTCTGCAGGGCGCCCGCCAGCGCGCTCGCCGAGGAGCAGTTGGCGCCGAGCTTGCTGCCCTGCCAGCCGCCGAAGGAGGGCACGATGTCCCCGCCGGCCGAGCGGACCTGGTTGATCACGCTCTGGTCGACACCGCCGGCCAGCGGCCGGTTGCCGTCCCACATCGGGTTGCAGCCGCCGCCGTCGAGCACGAAGGCCATCGTGAACCACTTGACGCCGGTCGCGTTCATCACCGTGGTCACGTTCGGGGGATCGCCCCAGCCCTCGAAGAGGTAGGGCGCGGCCTGCTTGAAGCCGGTCCCGCCACCGCCGCCCGCGCTGGTCGTGACGCTCACGGTGTTCGAGGCGCCGGAGGTGTTCCCGGCGGCGTCGCGCGCCCGCACGCTGAACGAGTAGGACGTGCTCGGGGACAGCCCGGCGACCGTGGCCGAGGTCCCGGAGACGGTGAGCACCTTGGACGACCCGCTGTAGACGTCGTAGGCCGTGACGCCGACGTTGTCGGAGGCGGCGTTCCAGGACAGCGACACGCTGGAGGACGTCTTGCCGGTCGAGGTCAGCCCGCCGGGCGCGGTCGGCGCCTGGGTGTCGGAGCCGCCCCCGCCGCCCGGTCCGTCCAGGCTGATGTCGTCGGCCTGGTAGGCGCCCTGGGCGTACCAGCCGTGGACGTAGATCGTGGCGCTGGTCTGCGAGGCGCCGGTGGTGAAGGAGACCGAGAGCTTGCTGTACGCCGACGGCGACGAGGTCCAGGTGGAGGCCCCGCCGTCGACGCCGAGGTAGACGTAGGAGCCGCGCACCCAACCGGACAGCGCGTACGTGGTGTTGGGCTGGACGGAGACGGTCTGGCCGCACTTGGCGATGTCGCTCGCGCTCACCGCCCCCGAGAGGGCCTTGGAGCCGCTGTGGACGGGCGAGGAGACGACGGAGCCGAGGTTGCCCGTACAGGACCAGGGCGAGACGGAGCCCGACTCGAAGCCGGGGTTGGTCAGGACGTTGGCCGCCTGGGCGGTGCCGGGCAGCGCCACGGCTCCGGCCAGGGCGAGACCGGCGGTGCCGGTCAGGGCGAGGAAACGACGCCATGGGCGTCCGAGGGATCTGGTGCGCACGCGATCTCCCTGAAGGAATGGGGGTGTTCGGGAGTGCAAGGGGAGTGCAGAGCTGTGCAAGGGGGTGCGCAACAAATTTGGTATGGACCAATCCGGCTGTCAAGGAGAGTGACGGGATTGGTCCATACCAGTTGACGGTCCGGTGATCCGGGCGGGCGAGCCGCGAGCGGGGGACCGGACCGGGAGGTGTGGGACACGAGTCGTGGCCTGCGGGCCAGGGCGGGGACCGAGACGCCCGGGCCGTTCGGCTACAGCGGCAGGGCCTGCGCCGCGTCCGCGGACGCCGACGCGGCGGCCTGCGCGGTCGGCTCGGGGGACCCGGCGGGCGCCGGCACGGCCGGCAGGAGCGGCTCGGCCTCCTCCAGCCGCTGGTGCGGCAGCGCGACCGCGCGGAGCGGGCGGGGGCCCGACACGACGGTGTAGTCCTGGCCCAGGAACGGCGGCTCGATCCTGCCAGGGTCCTCGCCGAGCGCCAGCTGCACCGCCGCCCAGGGCGCGTTGACGCCGCACAGCGCCAGCTGGTGCAGGCCGCCGGCCGGACGGGTGTTGACGTCCATCAGGACCGGTCGGTCACCGAACATGCGGAACTGGATGTTGGACAGGTAGTGCAGCCCGAAGCCCTCGGCGATGAGACGCGCGGGTTCCAGCCACTGCTCGTGCAGGGTGAAGCCCCGGCGGCGGCCGTTCTTCGTGCGGCCCACGGACATCCGCAGGATGTTGTCGGGGCCGGTGAGGCAGTCCACGGACACCTCCGGCTGCTCGAGCCGGGGCATGACCAGCCAGTCGACCCGGTCCTCGCCCCGCTCCTCGGCCTGCCGCAACGCCTCGACCACCATGTCGAGTTGGACGTAGGGGCTGGGGAACCCGGTGAGCAGATCCAGTGAGAACGGCTTCCGGGTGATCATCCGGAAGCCCACCCCGCCCGCTCCGGACGCAGGCTTGAAGCAGGCGCGATGCCCCGCGTCCTCCAACTCCTCGACGGCCGCGACGAGTTCGTCGGCGCAACGGACCCGGTGCCATGGCGGCACCGGCACTCCGATCGCCTGCACGGCCTCGTAGGCGACCACCTTGTCGTGGAAGACGGCGACCGCCTCCGGCGGCGGTGCGAGCAGCGCCGTGCCGACCGCCTCGAAGTCGGCGCGGTGCGCCACGAGGGCCGACTGGTGCAGGCGCGGCACGAACACGTCGATGCCGCGACGCCGGCACTGGGCGAGGGCGTACTCGACGTACGCGGCCGGGGACAGGCCCTCCGGCTCCAGCTCGGCGGTGTCGGCGGCGGCCAGCACGGGGGAGTCGGCGTCACCGTGCGTGGCATGGATCTCGACGGCCCGGTCGCTGGGATTTCGTCGCAGCTGATCCGTGAAGAACACGTTCTCCGCGTACGTGCGGTTGAGCCAGACGCGTACGCGAGAGACCATGCGAGGCCGCCTTTCACGGTGTGCGGGCAGGGCGAAGCAGGCCCGGCCCGGGCAGGGGAAATGGTGGGTCACCAAACCGCCCTGCGTGAAGGGACGTCCATGGCGGTGGTGTTGGGGCGATCATACGGGGTCCCGGGGGTGCCGCGTGCAACGCGCGTGTCACGGATTTTCCGATCTTGTTCCCGTACGCGGCCCGATCGGGTAAAGGCGCGCTGCGGTGCAGGTGGGGGCGGGTACGGCTCCGCAAGCGACCGGATTCGACCTTGTCCCACGGGCCGCGAACGTGTTCTCTTGGGAAGCACGTGTGTGTTCGCGGGAACGCGGAGCGTGCTCTAGTGAGCGGGGGCTCGAGGTGACGACGACGGCCGGTGGCGCCGGACGACTGCTGGCCATCAGCGATCTGCACATCGGCTATCCGGAGAACCGGGCTCTGGTCGAGGCGATGGCCCCGGAGACGGACGAGGACTGGCTGCTGGTCGCGGGTGACGTCTCGGAGAACGTGGCCGACATCCGCTGGGCCCTGAAGACCCTCGCGAGCCGCTTTGGCAAGGTCGTGTGGGCGCCCGGCAACCACGAGCTGTGGTCGCATCCCGGCGACCCGGTCTCGCTGCGCGGGGTGGCCCGCTACGAGCACCTCGTGGAGGTCTGCCGCGACCTGGGCGTGACGACGCCGGAGGACCCCTACCCGGTGTGGGAGGGCCCCGGCGGCCCGGTGGTCGTCGCGCCGCTGTTCCTGCTGTACGACTACTCGTTCCTCCCGGCCGGCTGCACGACCAAGGCGGAGGGGCTGGCCTACGCGCAGGGCACCGGCATCGTCTGCAACGACGAGTACCTGCTGCACCCCGACCCGTATCCGTCCCGCGAGGCCTGGTGCCGGGCCCGGGTCGCCGAGACCGAACGCCGGCTCGCACAGATCCCGGACGGCCTGCCCGTCGTCCCCGTCAACCACTATCCGCTGCACCGGCATCCCATGGACGTGCTGTGGCATCCGGAGTTCGCCATGTGGTGCGGCACCGAGCTGACCGCCGACTGGCACCGCCGTTTCCGCCTCGCCGCCATGGTCTACGGCCATCTCCACATTCCACGGACCACCTGGCAGGACGGCGTCCGCTTCGAGGAGGTGTCGGTGGGCTACCCCCGCGAGTGGCGGGGACGCCCTCAGCCCCCGGGCCGGCTGCGACGCGTCCTGCCCGCACCGCCCGGCGGGCCCGGACGGCCCGGAGACCCGTCCGGGGAACCCGCGGAGCCGGGGGAGGCCCGGTGATCGCCGGACTGCTGCCCGGACCGGTGGTGGCGGTGGAGGCCTTCGCCGAGGACGGCGAGGGCGAGTTCGCGGATATGCCGCTGTACCCGCAGGAGGAGGCGCTGCTGACCCGCGCGGTGGACAAACGCCGTCGCGAGTTCACCGTCGTGCGCGCCTGCGCCCGGCGGGCCATGGAGAAGCTCGGCGTGCCCCCGCAGCCCGTGCTGCCCGGCGAGCGCGGCGCGCCGCAGTGGCCCGCCGGACTGACGGGCAGCATGACCCACTGCGACGGCTACTGCGCCGCCGCGCTGGTCCGCGCCGACGACCTCGCCTCCCTGGGCATCGACGCCGAACCGCACGCTCCCCTTCCCGACGGCGTGCTGGCCACCGTGGCCCTGCCCGCCGAGGCGGCCCGGCACGCGCGCCTGGCCCGGGAGCGGCCCGAGGTGCACTGGGACCGGCTGCTGTTCAGCGCCAAGGAGTCCGTCTACAAGGCGTGGTTCCCCCTCACCCGCCAGTGGCTGGACTTCAGTGAGGCGGACATCGAACTGACGGCCGTCGCCGGCCCCGGCGCGGACCCGCAGGGGACCTTCCGGGCCCGCCTGCTCGTGCCCGGGCCGCTGGTGGGCGGCCGGCGGCTCGGGCACTTCGAGGGCCGCTGGACCGTCCGGCGGGGCCTGGTGGCCACGGCCGTGACGGTCCGGCACGGCTGAGGCCGCGGCCCTGCGCTCACGCGCCGGGGCACCAGCTGTGCAGCAGCCGGAAGAACTCCTCCTCGTTGCCCGTGAGCCCGGCGTCCGCCAGGGCCCGCTCCGCCTCGGCCAGCACGGAGGGCGGCACCACGGGCGGCAGCCGGTCGTGCGATGTGCCGGACAGGCGTGCGCCGGACAGGAGTGCGCCCTCCCGGCCCTCCTCGTCGCCGAAGGCGGCCCGTACGGTGTGCAGCAGCCTCAGGTAGGCCTGCACGGCGGTGCGCTCGCGGTCGGTCAGTACGGCTGTGGGCATCGGTCGGCTCTCCCCGTGTCGGCGTCGTCTCCCACGCGCCCCGACGGCGCGTACGCCCCCGTGCGGCGGCGCACCACCCAGCTTGCCGCCCACCACTGACAATCCGGCCGCGCAGCGCGTCGGTTCGCCCGCTCAGCGCAGGCGCAGACCTGCGCGCGCCCCTCTCCGGATCCTCTCCGTGCCGCCTCCGAGGCCCGTCCCGGCCCTTCCAGGAGACGGATCCTCGCTGCTGCGAGGGCTTCCGGGGAGCACGGAGCGCGCCCGGGCCCACCCGACGGCGCCCGCGCCCGCAGTAGCGCCCGCCCGGTCGTCGTCATCGGGGGTGAACACGCGGCGCCCGTCCGCCCGTCCGCCTGTCGCTCGTCCGTCGGCCCGCCCGTCCGTCCCTGCCGGGCTGCCGGCCGGTCAGCTCTGCGGGCCGAGGTATCCCAGCGACGCCTCGATCCGGCCCGCCAGGTGGTCGCGCTGGCCGCGGCCGCGCGGCGCCGAACCGGGCAGCCAGGCCCGGCACTTGCTGGCCAGCAGCAGGCCGAACGTCTCGGCCTGCCTTTCGTCGGCCAGATCGAAACGGGTGCGCGCGGCGACGCTGCGCACGGTCGCCTGGAGGTCCGCTCCGTCGCTGAGTAAACGGGCCGCGACCGTCGCGCCCTCGACGTGATGACCGCAGTGGCCCGCCTTCATGTGCCACAGCTCGTGCCCGAGGATCACCAACTGGTGGTCGGGGGCGGTGCGTTCCTCGATGACGACCAGATCCTGGTCGGCCATGTCGAGCCACAGTCCGCTCGCCGTGTCGGCGGGGAAGGACGCCATGCGGAAGTGGACCGGGCGGCCGCGCCGTCTGCTCATCCCGTCGCACAGGGCGGTGTACAGGTCCATCGGCGCCGAGGGGGCCGGAAGGGCCAGCTCCGAGACCAGTTCGCCGCTCAGGCGGCGCATTTCCTTGGCGATGCTCACGCTTCTCCCCCGGATCACGACTCGGGCCGCTTCACGCTCTCCAGGAGCATGTCCAGCCACTCGGCGACCTTGTCGCGGTGCTGGTCGGTGGGCAGCTGGGCCGCCCGCCACGCGATCCCGCGCACGCCGTGGTCCTGGAGCAGACGCTCCAGCGGGTCCGAGGCGGCCGCGGCCGCCTCGCGCGCGGCGAGCTTCTGAAGCAACTCCTGCTCGGTGTGCTGGAGGGCGCCCGCGAGCGCCTCGGGGTCCTCGGCCGTGAGGAACCCGGCGTGGACGCGGAAGAACCGCTGGAGGGCGTCGCAGTGCTCCATCGTGGGGCGCCGGTCGCCGTTGATGAGGGCGCCCGCCTGCTGGCGCGACATGCCGGCGCCGTCGGCGATCTCCTGCTGGGTGTACTTGCGGCCGTTGGGCTTGAGCCGCGTACGGCGCAGCAGGTCGAGACGCTGGAGGAAGCGTGCCTGGACGTCGGGCTCACCGGCGGGCCGGCCGCTCAGCAGAGCCTTGACCACGGGCTCGGGGACCCCGGAGGCGACGGACAGCCGGCCCGTGGCGAAGACCTCCGCGTGCGGCACGCCCAGCCGGTCGGCGAGCGCGGCGACACGGGCGACGACGGCCGACAGCAGCACCGTCGCCGCGGCGCCCGGAACCTCGAAGCCATCCTCCGCCACCGACAGGTCTCCTAGGTCTCTCACGTCCCTCTCACAGGCACACGATCGCCGACACGGACGGTCGCCGTGAACTGCGTGGAGAGTAGCGGGTCTTTCGAACTCACATCCAGGTCTCGCCACAACTGTGGCCAATTTCAGCCGTCAACGACCGCGGAATGCCACGATAGTTGACATGCCTCGCGTCCGGGCAGCAGGATCGGGGCGCCGCGTGAAGGCCGCATAGGCAAGAGGGGTGACCTCCCGATGGCATATCAGGCAGGAGGGCAGCGGTCCGCACCGCGGCCCGTCCCCGAGAGTCCCGAGGCCCAGGCGTATCTGCACGACTACGGCGTCTATCTGGACGCCGTCCCCTTCCCGTCCGTCGTGCTCGACCACCGCTGGGACGTGGTGCTGTCCAACGCCGCTTTCGCGTCACTTTTCCGCGACGTGAGCCCGCATCCGACCGCCCACCCGACCGACAACTTCCTGCGGTTCGTCCTGTTCCATCCCGACGCGTGCGCGGTTCTCGGCGACCACGAGACCGGCTGGTGCCTGCCGATGCTCGCGGGCTTCTCCGCGGCCGTGGAACGCCACGCGCACGACCACGTCCTTCAGGCGATCCGCCGCGAGATCGGCCAGGACCCCATCATGGAGGCCGCCTACCGGCACGGGCTGCCGCACTGGGTCCGCGCGGTCGGCGAGGGCGCCGTCGAGCACGACGGGGCGGTCCGCTCGCTTCTGCATCCCGACCCGCGCCGGGGCGCCACGGAGTGCCGCATCGTGACCGAGACCCCGAGGACCCTGCGCGACATGGGGTACACGCGGCTCACCCTGGTGCTGCGCGAGGCCCGCCCGGCCGCCTCGACCGGCAGAGCGCGCGGCGTCCGCCGCGGCGCGAGCCATCTCAGCGTGGTCCCGCCCCCGGCGGGCTGACCGCCACCGGGGCCCGCACCCCCGAAACGCGGCCGCCGCCGGACCGCCGGACCGCCGCCCTCGGCCCCGGGCCCGGCACCCCCGCCGTGCCCGTTGCCCCCACCGGACCCCCCGCTTCCCGAGATACCGCGATACCCGCGACACGCGCGCTTCTTCCGATCCCCTCCATCTCGTCGATCCCCTCGGTCCCGCCCGTCCGAGGCGCCGGACGTCCGGCGCGAGGGGCTGCGGGCAGGCGGCCCGGCGTGGACTTCGTCCTCCGAGCGGCTCCCGCCCGGCTCCCCGGACTTTCGCGGCAGCGGCAGCGGCCGCCGCGAAGTCGCCGCCGGGGGACCGATTCAGGGGCCGCGTCCCGGCCCGGCCGGGCACCGCCGGCGTTCAGGTCGCCGACGGCGCCCGGGCCGTCCGACTCCCTCCTTCTCGCCGTGTCCCTCCCTCCCTTTACGCAAGCTGCTTGCATTTCTTGCGCTATTCTTGCGCGCATGACGCGACGACTTGCGGAAGTGGCCAGGAAGGTCGGGGTCAGCGAGGCCACGGTCAGCCGGGTGCTCAACGGCAGGCCCGGGGTGTCCGAGGCCACCCGGCAGGCGGTGCTGTCCGCCCTGGACGTCCTCGGCTACGAGCGGCCGACCCAACTGCGCGGGGAGCGCGCCCGGCTCGTCGGGCTGGTGCTGCCCGAGTTGCAGAATCCCATCTTCCCGGCGTTCGCCGAGGTCATCGGCGGCGCGCTGGCCCAGCTCGGCCTCACGCCGGTGCTGTGCACGCAGACCAAGGGCGGGGTCTCCGAGGCCGACTACGTCGACCTGCTGCTCCAGCAGCAGGTGTCCGGCGTCGTCTTCGCCGGCGGTCTCTACGCCCAGGCCGACGCGCCCCACGACCACTACCGGCGGCTCGCCGACCGCAACATCCCGGTCGTGCTGGTCAACGCGTCCATCGACGACCTCGGCTTCCCCGGCGTCTCCTGCGACGACGCCGTGGCTGTCGAGCAGGCCTGGCGGCACCTCGCCTCGCTCGGGCACGAGCGCATCGGCCTGCTGCTCGGACCGGGCGACCACGTGCCCTCCGCGCGCAAGCTGGCCGCCGCGCGGGCGCTCGGCGACCTCCCCGACGAGCGCGTCGCCCGGGCCATGTTCTCCATCGAGGGCGGTCACGCGGCCGCCGCCCGGCTCATCGACCGGGGAGTCACCGGCTTCATCTGCGCCAGCGACCCGCTGGCCCTCGGCGCGGTCCGCGCCGCCCGCCGCAAGGGGCTCGACGTGCCCGGCCGGGTCTCGGTGGTCGGCTACGACGACTCCGCGCTGATGAACTGCACCGAGCCGCCGCTCACCACCGTGCGGCAGCCCATCGAGGCCATGGGCAGGGCGGCCGTCGAGCTGCTGAACGCGCAGGTCGCCGGGGGTGTCGTGGCCGCCGACGAGCTGCTCTTCGAGCCCGAGCTGGTGGTCCGGGGCTCCACCGGGCAGGCGCCCCGCGACTGATCTGCGGCCGCCTGTCGAATAATTACAGATTCTGCGCGACATCTTGCGGACACCTGTCGCCGGTGCTTGAGTGTGCCGCGCCAGCACGGCGGCGGCCCGGACCCGTCGCCGTGGGGCCTTCCTTGCTCCTGCCCAGAGGGGTCCACCGATGACAAGCACCGGGTTCCGTCGTACCGTCGCCGCACTCGGCGTCGGCTGCCTCGTCCTCACCGCCTGCGGGTCGAACGACGACAGCGCGAGCGGAAAGACCCGCATCACGGTCAACTGCATGCCCCCCAAGAGCGCCGCGGTCGACCGCCGGTTCTTCGAGGAGGACGTCGCCGCCTTCGAGAAGCAGAACCCGGACATCGACGTCGTCCCGCACGACGCGTTCCCCTGCCAGGACCCCAAGACCTTCGACGCCAAACTCGCCGGCGGCCAGATGGAGGACGTCTTCTACACGTACTTCACCGACGCCCGGCACGTCGTCGACATCAAGCAGGCCGCCGACCTCACGCCGTACCTCAAGGAGTCGAAGGGCTACGGCGCCGTCCAGAAGCAGCTGCGCGACATCTACACCGTCGACGGCAAGGTCTACGGCGTTCCGCGCACCGGCTACTCCATGGGGCTGATCTACAACCGCGCGCTCTTCGAGAAGGCCGGCCTCGACCCCGACAGACCCCCGGTCACCTGGGAGGAACTGCGCGCGGACGCCAGGCGGATCGCCGCGCTCGGCGACGGCACGGTCGGCTACGCCGACTACAGCGCCCAGAACCAGGGGGGCTGGCACTTCACCGCCGAGATGTACGCGCAGGGCGGGGACGTGGTGAGCGCCGACGGCCGCAGGGCCGCCGTCGACACGCCCGCCGGCCACGCCGTGCTGCGCACCCTGCACGACATGCGCTGGAGCGACGAATCCATGGGCAGCAAGCAGCTCCTCGTCATCAACGACGTCCAGCAGCTGATGGGCTCGGGCAAGCTCGGCATGTACCTCTCCGCCCCGGACAACATCCCGATCCTGGTCAAGGAGAAGGGCGGCGACTACAAGGACCTCGCCCTCGCGCCGATGCCCGGCGGCAAGGGCACCCTCATCGGCGGCGACGGCTACATGTTCCGCAAGAGCGACACCCCCGAGCAGATCCGCGCCGGCCTGAAGTGGCTCGACCACATGTTCCTCACCCCCGGCGACGGGTTCCTCGGCGACTACGCCCGCGCCAAGAAGGCGGACGCCCCGGTCGGCCTGCCCGAGCCGCGACTGTTCACCGGCGCCGCCGACGCCAGGGACCAGCAGGTCAAGAAGGCCAACGCCAACGTGCCCGTGGAGAACTACCGGGCCTTCCTCGACGGCAGCCGGCGCCTGCGGATGAGGATCGAGCCGCCGCACGCCCAGCAGATCTACTCCGTCCTCGACGGCGCCGTCTCCGCCGTCCTCACCAAGAAGGACGCCGACATCGACCGGCTTCTCAAGGACGCCTCGGCCAAGATCGACGGCATCCTGGCCCGGGGCTGAACCGATGACCGAGACCGCGACTCCCCGGCCCGTCGAGGCGGTGCCGGCCCACCCGGTGCAGGCGCCGCCCCCGGCGGGGGGCAGGGGGCGGCGCCGCCTCGCCGAGCAGGCCCGCGCCTACGCCTTCCTCCTCGGCGGACTGCTCTGCTTCGCCCTGTTCTCCTGGTACCCGGCGATCCGCGCGGTGGTGATCGCCTTCCAGAGGTACACGCCGGGGTCCGCGCCCGAGTGGGTCGGCGCCGCCAACTTCACCCGCGTCCTGCACGACCCGGAGTTCGCCGCCGCCTGGCGCAACACGCTCGCCTTCACCCTGCTCGCCCTGCTGATCGGCTTCGCGGTCCCCTTCGCGCTCGCCCTCGTCCTGAACGAACTCCGGCACGCCAGAGCGTTCTTCAGGGTCGTGGTCTATCTGCCCGTGATGATCCCGCCGGTGGTCAGCGCCCTGCTGTGGAAGTGGTTCTACGACCCCGGCGCCGGACTCGCCAACGAGGCGCTGCGCTTCGCGCACCTGCCGACCTCGAACTGGACCAACGGCGCCGACACCGCGCTCGTCTCCCTCGTCCTGGTGACGACCTGGGCCAACCTGGGCGGCACCGTCCTGATCTACCTGGCCGCGCTCCAGTCCATCCCCGGCGAACTCTACGAGGCGGCCGAGCTGGACGGCGCCGGCCTCCGGCAGCGCATCCGGCACGTCACGATCCCCCAGACCAGGTTCGTCATCCTGATGCTGATGCTCCTTCAGATCATCGCCACCATGCAGGTGTTCACCGAACCCTTCGTGATCACCGGCGGCGGTCCGCAGGACGCCACGGTCACCGTCCTCTACCTCATCTACAAGTACGCCTTCCTCTACAACGACTTCGGCGGGGCCTGCGCGCTCAGCGTCATGCTGCTGGCGCTGCTCGCCGGCTTCTCCGCCCTGTACCTGCGGCTCACCGGCTCCGGGGAGGACGCGTGAGCACCGTCCGCACCCTCGTCTCGCCCGCCACGCTGGCCCGCCCCCGGGGCCGGGCCGTCTACTGGAGCGTCTTCTGCGGAGTCGTGCTGCTCTTCGTGCTGGCGTTCCTGTTCCCCGTGTACTGGATGGCGACCGGCGCGATGAAGTCGCCCGACGAGGTGGCGCGCACCCCGCCCACGCTCGCCCCGCGGCAGTGGCGGCTCAGCGGCTACACCGACGCCTGGCGCCTCATGGACCTCCCCGAGCACCTGTGGAACACGGTCGTCCAGGCCGCCGGGGCCTGGCTGTGCCAGCTGGTCCTGTGCACGGCCGCCGCCTACGCCCTGTCCCGGCTGCGGCCCGCGTTCGGCAGGCTGATCCTGGGCGGGATCCTCGCCACCCTGATGGTGCCGGCCCAGGCCCTCGTCGTGCCGAAGTACCTGACCGTCGCCGACCTGCCGCTGATCCACATCAGTCTGCTCAACGACCCCCTGGCGATCTGGCTGCCCGCGGCCGCCAACGCCTTCAACCTGTATCTGCTGAAGCGCTTCTTCGACCAGCTCCCGCGCGAGGTGCTGGAGGCCGCCGAGATCGACGGAGCGGGCCGGCTGCGCACCCTGTGGTCCGTCGTGCTGCCCATGTCGCGGCCGGTGCTCGGCGTGGTGTCGATCTTCGCGCTGGTCGCCGTGTGGCAGGACTTCCTGTGGCCGCTGATGGTCTTCTCCGACACCGACGAACAGCCGGTCAGCGTGGCCCTCGTCCAGTTGTCGCAGAACATCCAGCTGACCGTGCTCCTCGCCGCGATGGTCATCGCCAGCATCCCCATGGTCGCCCTGTTCCTGCTCTTCCAGCGGCACATCGTCGCCGGGATCAGCGCGGGCGGCACGAAGGGCTGACACCGCCCCCTCGACAGAAAGGCAGGCACCGTGGGACAGCCCACCCGGACCACCCGGACCGCCCGCGCCGCGCAGGATCACGACTGGTGGCGCAGGGCCGTCATCTACCAGGTGTACGTGCGCAGCTTCGCGGACGGTGACGGCGACGGCACCGGCGACCTCGCGGGCGTCCGCGCCCGGCTGCCCTACCTGGCCGAACTCGGCGTCGACGCCCTCTGGTTCACCCCCTGGTACCGGTCTCCGATGAAGGACGGCGGCTACGACGTCGCCGACTACCGCGCCGTCGACCCGGCCTTCGGCACGCTCGCCGACGCGGAGAAACTGATCGCCGAGGCCCGTGGACTGGGCATCCGCACGATCGTCGACATCGTGCCCAACCACGTCTCCGACCAGCACCCCTGGTTCCGCGCCGCACGCGCCGGCGGCCCGGAGCGCGAGCTGTTCCACTTCCGGCCGGGGCGCGGCGCGCACGGCGAACTCCCGCCCAACGACTGGCGGTCGGAGTTCGGCGGGCCCGCCTGGACGCGGCTCCCCGACGGCGACTGGTACCTGCACCTGTTCGCGCCCGAGCAGCCCGACCTCAACTGGGCCCACCCCGCCGTGCGCCGGGAGCACGAGGACGTCCTGCGCTTCTGGTTCGAGCGGGGCGTCGCCGGCGTCCGCATCGACTCGGCCGCCCTGCCCGCCAAGGACCCCCGGCTGCCGGACCTCGTCGAGGGCCGCGACCCGCACCCCTACGTCGACCGCGACGAACTGCACGACGTGTACCGCTCCTGGCGGGCCGTCGCCGACGCGTACGACGCGGTCTTCGTGGGCGAGGTCTGGCTGCCCGACAGCGAACGGTTCGCCCGCTACCTGCGCCCCGACGAACTGCACACCGCCTTCAACTTCGCCTTCATGACCTGCCCCTGGCAGGCCGACCGGCTGCGCGCCTGCGTCGACGAGACGCTCGCCCGGCACGCACCCGTCGGCGCACCCGCCACCTGGGTGCTGTGCAACCACGACGTGACGCGCACGGTCACCCGGTACGGACGCGCCGACACGTCGTTCGACTTCGCCGCGAAGTCCTTCGGCACCCCGACCGACCTCGCTCTCGGCGCCCGCCGGGCCCGGGCGGCCGCGCTGCTGTCACTGGCCCTGCCCGGAGCGGTCTACGTGTACCAGGGCGAGGAACTCGGGCTGCCCGAGGCCGACGTGCCGGTCGAGCGGATCGTCGACCCGATGCACTTCCGCTCCGGCGGCGCCGACCCCGGCCGCGACGGCTGCCGGATCCCGCTGCCGTGGGCGGCCGGGGCCCCGCACGCCGGATTCGGCCCGGGCCGGGAGCCCTGGCTGCCGCAGCCGGCCGGCTGGGCCTCGTACGCCGTCGACCGGCAGCAGGACGACCCCGGCTCGATGCTCGCCCTCTACCGTGCGGCGATCCGGCTGCGTCCCGCCTTCGGCGGCGACGCGCCCCTCACCTGGCTGCCCGCGCCCGACGGAGTGCTGGCCTTCAGCCGGGCCGACGGCGTGGTCTGCGCCGTCAACCTCGCCGGCGCCCCCTACGCACCCCCCGCAGCCGCCGAACTCCTCCTCGCCAGCGGTCCGCTGGACGACGAGGGGCGGCTGCCCCAGGACACCGCGGTCTGGCTGCGCCTCTGAGACCGCGTGCCGCTGTCCCCGCACCCCCACCACGAAGGGACCAGCACGGATGAACACCCACAGCACAGACCGAGCCCTCACCCGCGTCGTCAGGGGCGTTCCCGCCCTGCTGGCCGTGGCGCTCGCCGCCGGCCTGCTCGGGGCGACCGCGCCCGCCGCGCACGCGGCCGCCGGGGCCACCCTGCCCTTCACCTCGGTGGAGGCGGAGACGGCCACCACCGACGGGACGGCGATCGGCCCCGACCACACCCAGGGCACCCTCGCCTCCGAGGCCTCGGGCCGCCGGGCGGTACGGCTCGCCGCGGGCCGCCGCGTCGAGTTCACCGCGCCGGGCGCGGCCGACGCCGTGAATCTCGTGTACAGCGTCCCCGACGGCCGGTCCGGCGCCCTCGCCGTCTACGTCAACGGCGTCCGGCTCGCCCGGACGCTCCCGGTGACGTCGAAGTACTCGTTCGTGGACACGGGCTGGATACCCGGCGCGAAGACCCACCACTTCTTCGACGAGGCACGGCTGCTGCTGGGACAGGACGTGCACGCGGGTGACAAGGTGGCGTTCGAGGCGACCGACGTCGAGGTCACCGTGGACGTGGCCGACTTCGAGCAGGTCGCCGCGCCCGCCGCCCGCCCGGCCGGCTCGGTCTCGGTGGTCGACAAGGGCGCCGACCCGAGCGGACAGGGTGACTCCACCCAGGCCTTCCGCGACGCGATCGCCGCCGCACAGGGCAAGGTCGTGTGGATCCCGCCCGGCGACTACCGTCTGACCTCCTCCCTCGGCGGCGTCCAGAACGTGACGCTCCAGGGCGCGGGCGCCTGGCACTCCGTGGTGCACGCCTCGCGCTTCATCGACCAGCCGAGCTCGTCCGGGGGAGTGCACATCAAGGACTTCGCCGTCATCGGCGAGGTCACCGAACGCGTCGACTCCGCCCCGGACAACTTCGTCAACGGCAGCCTCGGGCCAGGCAGTTCGGTGTCCGGGATGTGGCTCCAGCACCTCAAGGTCGGGCTCTGGCTGACGGGCAACAACGACGGCCTCGTCATCGAGGACAACCGCATCCTCGACACCACCGCCGACGGGATCAACCTCAACGGCAACGCCCGGGGGGTCCGCGTCCGCGACAACTTCCTGCGCAACCAGGGCGACGACTCCCTCGCCATGTGGTCGCTCCACGCCCCGGACACCGACAGCAGCTTCGAGAACAACACCGTCACCCAGCCCAACCTGGCCAACGGCATCGCCGTCTACGGCGGCACCGACCTCACCGTCCGCAACAACCTCGTCCTCGACACCAACGCCCTCGGCAGCGGCATCGCCATCTCCAACCAGAAGTTCCTCGACCCCTTCTCCCCGCTGGCCGGCACGATCACCGTCGACGGCAACACCCTCGTGCGCACCGGTGCCATGAACCCGAACTGGAACCACCCGATGGGCGCGCTGCGCGTCGACTCCTACGACAGCCCGATCGACGCCACGGTGAACATCACCGGCACCACCGTCACCGACAGCCCCTACAGCGCGTTCGAGTTCGTCTCCGGGGGCGGCCAGGGCCGCCCCGTCAGGAACGTGCACGTCACGGACGCGACGGTGCGCGGCACCGGCACGGTCGTGGTGCAGGCCGAGGCGCCCGGGGAGGCCGTCCTGCGCAACGTCACCGCGACCGGCGTGGGGGCGGCCGGCGTCTACAACTGCCCCTACCCGGCCGGCTCGGGCGTCTTCACCCTCACCGACGGCGGCGGCAACTCCGGCTGGGACACCGTCTGGGCCGACTGCTCCACCTGGCCGCAGCCGGGCCAGGGCAACCCCGGCCCCGGCCCGGACCGCAACCTGGCCGCGGGCCGGCCCGCCACGGCCACCGGCTCGCAGGACGTCTACACCCCCGGCAAGGCCGTCGACGGCGACCCGGGCACCTACTGGGAGTCCGCCAACAACGCCTTCCCACAGGCCTGGACGGTCGACCTCGGCCAGGCACGGGCACTGCGCCGGCTGGTGCTGAAGCTGCCGCCCTCGCCCGCCTGGGGCGCGCGCACCCAGACGCTGAGCGTGCTGGGCAGCACGGACGGCTCCACATACACCGCGGTGGTCCCCTCGCAGGGCCACCGGTTCGACCCGGCGACCGGCAACACCGTCACCGTGCCGCTGCCCGCCACCACGAACCTGCGCTTCCTGCGGCTCCAGGTGACCGCCAACACCGGTTGGCCGGCCGGGCAGTTCAGCGAGGTGGAGGCCTACACGACCCCGTGAGCCGGCCCGCGGGCGACCTGCGCCGCACCGTCCCGTAGCGGCCGCGCGTCTCCACCGTCCGGACCTTGGCCCGAAGGCGGGGCCGGCCGGGAGGCGCGCGGCTCGCGCGTGCCCGGGACCGCCCGGTCGCGCGGGGGCGGGGGCGGGCGGGCCGTCCCCCGGTCACAGGTCCAGCACGAGCCGCTTCCCCCGGCACCGGGACACACAGATCATCATCGTCTCCCCGGCCTCCCGCTCCTCGGCGCCGAGCACGCTGTCCCGGTGTTCCGGAGTGCCGTCCAGCACGTCGGTCTCACAGGTGCCGCAGGTTCCCTCGGCACAGGAGTAGAGCACCTGGACGCCCGCCGCCCGCACGGCGTCGAGTACGGAAACGCCCGGCGCGACGGTGAGGGTACGGCCGCTGCGCGCCAGCTCGACCTGGAACTCCCCGTCGGGGGAAGCCGGTTGCTCCTGGGCCCGGAACCGCTCGATCCGGAGCACGTCGGCCGGGCACCGCTTCTGCACCGCGTCCACCAGCGGGCCGGGGCCGCAGCAGTAGACCAGGGCGTCCCCGGGCAGTGCGTCGAGCACCGGCCCGAGGTCGAGCAGTCCCGTCTCGTCCTGCGGGGCGACGGTGACCCGGTCGCCGTGGACCGCGAGCTCCGCGGTGAAGGCCATGGAGGCGCGGGTGCGGCCGCCGTAGAGCAGGCTCCAGTCGGCGCCCGCCGCCTCGGCGGCCGCCACCATCGGCAGCAGGGGGGTGATCCCGATGCCGCCCGCGATGAAGCGGTAGCGGGGCGCCGGGCGCAGGGCGAAGTGGTTGCGCGGGCCGCGCACCGCGACCTTGTCGCCCTGCCTCACCTGCTCGTGCACATGGGCGGAGCCGCCCCGCCCGTCCGTCTCGCGCAGCACCGCGATCCGCCAGGCGGTGCGGTCGGCCGGGTCGCCGCACAACGAGTACTGCCGTTCCAGGCCCGGCCCGAGGACGACGTCGACGTGCGCGCCGGGCTCCCAGGCCGGCAGCGGCTCGCCCAGGGGATGGCGCAGGGTCAGGGCGAGCACCTCGTCGGCCGCGAACTCCCGTCGCTCGACGACCAGTTCGACCTCGGTCGCGTACATGTCGCTCATGAGACGTTCCCCTGCGGCGGGTGTCCGTCGGGGTGGCCGAGCATCCACTCCCACATCTCGACCGGGTCCTGCGCGGCGTGCTCGGCGCCGCAGTGGCAGGTGCCGTGCAGGACATCCGTGCCCGGCAGCCAGTCGACGCGGTAGACCTCGCCGGTGTCGCCGCTGCTCACGAGATCCTCTCCACCGGCTTGTCGCCCTCCTCCACGAGCCGGGCGAGGATACGGCGGGCGGCCAGGCCGCCGGTGTCGATGTTGATGCTCAGCTCCTGGTACCCGGCGCGCTCCGAACCGAGGGTGCGCTGAAGGAGGTTGAGCGCGTCGACGTCCTGCATGACCACGGTGTGGTTGTTGCCCCGGAGGAACTCGGTGACCTCCTCGTCGTCCGTCGCCCAGTCCCGCGAGACCATCCAGAAGTCGTACACCCTGCCGTCGGCGGACGGCGTGATGGCGTAGGTGATCTCGGTGTGGAAGCCGTTCGGGTCGCTGCCGTCGGCCTCGGGCAGGACGCCCACCGGTGCGATGCGGCTGTGCAGCAGGTACAGGCAGGGGGCGTGGTACTCGATGTCCTGCCAGCGGGTGATCCGCCCCTGGATGCCGGTGGAGCGGGCGTAGAACGGCGGGCACTCGGCGTCGTCCATGTGCCGGCTGACCCGCACGATGCCCGCGCCCTCGTCGACCTCGGTGGTGATCGGCGTCTCGGCGACCTCCGGGGTGCCGATGTACCCGCCGTGCAGATACGTCTCGTGGGAGAGGTCGAGGAGGTTGTCGACGAGCAGTCCGTAGTCGGCGTCGACGGGCTCCATGCCGCGCACGGTCGTCCAGCCGGGGGAGTCGAGGTGCCGGGCGCGCGGGACGGTCCCCGGGTCGGCGAGGGCGGGGTCGCCGATCCAGACCCACACCAGGGAGTCCTGTTCGACGACCGGATAGGCGGCCACCCGTGCGGTGCGCGGGATGCGCTTCTGGCCCGGCACGTACACACAGGCGCCGGTGGTGTCGTACGTGAAGCCGTGGTAGCCGCAGACGACGCGGTCGCCGTCGAGGCGGCTCTCGGAGAGCGGGAACCTGCGGTGCACGCACCGGTCGTGCAGCACGACGGGCGTGCCGTCCTGCTGCGTGCGGTAGAGGACGAGCGGCTCCCCGAGGACCGTCCGGCCGAGCAGCTCCTCGCGTCCGACCTCCTGGCTGTAGGCGGCGACGTACCACTGGTTCCTGGCGAATGCGGTGGTGTGCGGCATGGGGTTCCCGTCACTGTCGGCGGGGCGCCGTCGCCCCGCGTGCCGTGGTCGGACCCAGGTTCCTGACGGCCGCGGCCGGCGCGCAAGACGGCTTCTGTCAGGCGGAAGCGTCTCTGTTCCTGAGCAGAGGCCGCCGACGGCCCGGGTGAGCACGGCCGACCGGGAGGCTGCCCGCGAGGCGGCGTGCGGGGCTTGTACCGGCAGCCTTCACCCTGGCTTCATTTCGGCCTTCCCCGATGTCCGCCGCTCTTGCGAGACTCCTCCCGCGCGCATCCCGTCACGAACCGGCCGGCAGAACCCTTCCGTACGAGAGGTGCCTCACCCATGTCCGAGGTCAACCGGCGTCGCTTCCTCCAACTCGCGGGCGCCACGACGGCGTTCACCGCATTGTCCGGCAGTGTGGAACGCGCCGCGGCGCTGCCCGCGAACCACCGCACGGGGTCGATCCAGGACGTCGAGCACGTCGTCGTCCTGATGCAGGAGAACCGGTCCTTCGACCACTACTTCGGCACGCTGCGCGGCGTCAGGGGCTTCGGCGACCCGCGTCCGGTCACCCTGGCCGGCGGCAGGTCCGTCTGGCACCAGCGGGACGCCGCGGGCAAGGACGTCCTGCCGTTCCGTCCCGAGGCCGACGACCTGGGCCTCGCCTTCGTCCAGGACCTCCCGCACGGCTGGAACGACGGGCACGCCGCCTTCGACGGCGGCAGGTACGACCGGTGGGTGCCCGCCAAGAGCGCCACGACGATGGCCTACCTGACCCGCGAGGACATCCCCTTCCACTTCGCGCTGGCCGACGCGTTCACCGTCTGCGACGCCTACCACTGCTCGTTCATCGGCTCCACCGACCCCAACCGCTACTACCTGTGGTCCGGGTACACCGGAAACGACGGCAGGGGCGGCGGCCCCGTCCTCGGCAACGAGGAGGCCGGCTACAGCTGGACCACGTACCCCGAGCGACTGGAGCGGGCCGGGGTCTCCTGGAAGATCTACCAGGACGTCGGAGACGGCCTGGACGCCGCGGGCGGCTGGGGCTGGATCCAGGACGCCTACCGCGGCAACTACGGCGACAACTCGCTGCTGTACTTCGACCAGTACCGCGACGCCGTGCCCGGGGACCCGCTGTACGACAAGGCCCGCACCGGCACCGACGCGCGCACGGGCGAGGGCTACTTCGACCGGTTGAAGGCGGACGTCGAGGGCGGAAGGCTGCCGCAGGTCTCCTGGATCGTCGCACCCGAGGCCTTCACCGAGCATCCCAACTGGCCCGCCAACTACGGCGCCTGGTACATCTCCCAGGTCCTGGAGGCGCTCACCGCCGACCCCGAGGTGTGGGCGAGAACGGCCCTGTTCGTCACCTACGACGAGAACGACGGCTTCTTCGACCACCTGCTTCCGCCCTTCCCGCCGGCCTCGGCCGCACAGGGCCGCTCCACGGTCGACGTCCGGCCGGACCTCTTCCCGGGCGACGCCGGCCACGCCGCGGGCCCCTACGGGCTCGGGCAGCGGGTGCCCATGCTGGTGGTCTCCCCCTGGAGCAGGGGCGGTTACGTCTGCTCCGAGACCTTCGACCACACCTCGGTCATCCGGTTCATGGAGCGCCGCTTCGGCGTGCGCGAGCCGAACATCTCGCCGTGGCGGCGGGCCGTCTGCGGCGACCTGACCGCCGCGTTCGACTTCTCCCGCGCGGACGCCCGGCCGGTCGTCCTGCCCGGCACCGACGGCTACCGGCCCCCGGACCGCGAGCGGCACCCCGACTACGTGCCCGTCCCGCCGGCCCACCCCGTCCTGCCCAGGCAGGAGCGCGGCACGCGCCCCACCCGCCCGCTCAAGTACGCGCCCCAGGTGGACGGTTCGGTGGACGCGGCCGCCGGGACGCTCACCCTCACCTTCGCCTCGGGCGCCAAGTCGGGCGCAGCCTTCCTGGTGACCTCCGGCAACCGCGCCGACGGGCCCTGGAGTTACACCACCGGCGCGGGCGCGACCGTCTCCGACACCTGGAACTCGGCCTACTCCGACGGCGCGCACGACCTGACGGTGCACGGCCCGAACGGGTTCCTGCGCGCCTTCAAGGGGGCGGGGAGGGCGACCGGGCCCGAGATCGTCGCACGCCACGCCGGCGACGGCGTCGAGCTGATCTTCACGCACCGGGGCAAGGACACGGTCGAGTTGGAGGTGGCCGACGGCTACGGCGGCCGGACCACGACGGTCCGGCTGCGGCCCGGCGCCGTGCTCAAGCGGACCGTGGACCTGCGCGCGAGCCGGCGCTGGTACGACCTCACGGTCACCTCGACCGCCGACCGGACGTTCCTCAGGCGGTTCGCCGGACACGTGGAGAACGGCCGGCCGGGCGTCAGCGACCCGGCGATCGCCACGGAGTGACGCGCCGACGCGGACAGGACGCCCGACGCCCGGCCGGCGCCCGGGGGCGGGGGCGGTCGGGCCCCGGGCGGGACCGGGATAGTGTGCCCCGGTGACCACGCATTCGAACACACCTTCAGGCTGGTACCCGGACCCGCACGGGGCCTCCCGGACCATGCGCTACTGGGACGGCGTCCAGTGGACCGAGCAGACCCGCGCCGAGGGCCCGGGGGAGGGCGCGCCGCAGGTGCCGCCGCAGCCGGGGCCGGACCACCGGGTGCAGAGCCAGGTGCAGCGGCAGGCCGGGGTCGCGCCGAGCGGCCCCGGCGGCGGCACGCTCTTCAGCGAGCCGGTGCTGGTGGTGAACCAGAAGGCCAAGCTGATCGAGCTGACCAACGAGTACAAGGTCATGGACCAGCAGGGCAACCAGCTCGGCTCGGTGGTCCAGGTCGGCCAGAGCATGCTGCGCAAGATCGTCCGCTTCCTCGCCAGCATCGACCAGTACCTGACGCAGCGTCTGGAGATCCGGGACGCCCACGGTCACCCCGTGCTGCTGCTGACCCGGCCGGCGAAGATATTCAAGTCCAGGGTGATCGTCACCCGCCCGGACGGGCAGCCGGTCGGCGAGATCGTCCAGCAGAACGTCTTCGGGAAGATCAACTTCGCGATCAACGCGGACGGCCGGCAGGTCGGCGCGATCAAGGCGGAGAACTGGCGGGCCTGGAACTTCGCGATCGTCGACCACGCGGACAACGAGGTCGCCCGGATCACCAAGACCTGGGAAGGCCTCGCCAAGACGATGTTCACCACCGCGGACAACTATGTGCTCCAGATCCACTACCAGCTGCCCGAGCCGCTGTTGAGCCTGGTCGTCGCCACGGCGCTGACCGTGGACACCGCGCTCAAGCAGGACGCACGCGGTCTGGGCTGACGCACCCGCCCGGTCCGGGGCGCACGCGGCCGCAGGGGCCGTCCTCCCGGGAGGACGGCCCCTGCGGCCGCGTGCCCTACAAGGGTGTCAGGTGCTCGGGCCCGTTCGCGGGCCGCGGCAGCAGGGCGGGTTCGGCCGAGGCGGTCTCCGGCCTCAGGGCCAGCACCGCCGCCACCGGGTGGTCCTCGTCGTCCACGACCGGACGGCCCTCGTGGTCGAGGGCCGGACGGTCCTCGTGGTCGGCGGCCGCCGGGTGCGGCGAGGCCCGCGACAGCAGCACCACGCCCCGGCCCGCCAGCCCCGCGCCCGTCAGCGCGAGCAGTATTCCGGCGGGTCCGCCCTGGAGCCGCTCGCCCAGCAGCGCGAGTCCTATCGCGGCGGCGGCCACCGGGTTGGCGAGGGTGACCATCGCCAGGGGGGCGCCGAGGCCGCCCCGGTAGGCGGTCTGCGACAGCAGAAGTCCGCCTGTGGCGAAGGCCGCGACCAGCAGCGTCACCCCGATCACCCGCAGGCTCAGCGGCGAGCCCGAGGGATCCGTGGCGGCCACCGTCACGGTCTGGGTGAGCGCCGAGGCGACACCCGAGGCGAAGCCGGAAGCGGTCGCGTGCCGCAGTCCGGGCCTGGCGCCGCGCCGGGCCAGCGCCCCGATCAGCGCGGCCGTCGCTCCCGCCACCGCGACGGCCTCGGGCAGGCTCAGCACGTCCTCGGGGGCCGGTCCCGAGGCCGTGACCAGGATCGCGGCCAGACCGGCCAGGGTGAAGGCGGTGCCCCGCCACTCGGCGGCGCTCACCCGCCGCCCGGCCATCCGTGCGCCCATCGGGACGGCCGCGACCAGCGTGAGGGCGCCCAGCGGCTGCACCACCGTCAGGGGGCCGTACTTGAGGGCGACGACGTGCAGCAGCGCGGCGCCGGCGTTCAGCCCCACCGACCACCACCACGCCCCGTTGCCGAGCAGCCGCAGCAGGCCCGTGCCGGGATGCCGGGAGGCCAGCCGCTCCTGGGCGACGGCGGCGGCCGCGTAGGCGACGGCCGAGAAGAGGGAGAGGACGACGGCGAGCAGCGTGGCGTTCACCGGCCCGCTCCGACCAGGACGGGCGTCGCGTCGGCCGGGACGGTGGCGGGCGCCCCGCGTCCGACGCCGCCGGTGGCCGTGCGCCGGGGGGCGCGGATCAGGGTGAGCGCCGCACCGAGCAGGACGCCCGCCGCGACCGCGTCGAGCCAGTAGTGGTTGGCGGTGCCCACGATCACCAGCAGGGTCAGCAGGGGATGCAGCAGCCACAGCCGGCGCAGGCGCGACCGGGTGGCGGCCATGAGGCCGATCGCGACCATCAGGGCCCAGCCGAAGTGCAGCGACGGCATCGCCGCGAACTGGTTGGACAGCTGGTCCGTCTGCGGCGGGCCGTACACCGACGGGCCGTAGACCCGCGCGGTGTCGACCAGTCCGGTGGCCGCCAGCATCCGCGGCGGGGCCAGCGGGAACGCCAGGTGCAGCGCCAGGGCGGCGGCGGTGACCGCCGTCAGCGCCCGGCGCGCCCAGAGGTAGTGCGCCGGACGGCGCAGGTACAGCCAGACCAGGAACGCCAGCGTGGCGGGGAAGTGCACGGTGGCGTAGTAGGTGTTCGCGACCTGTGCCAGGCCGTCCCCGTGCAGCAGCGGCGACTGCACCGTGCCTTCGTCGGGCAGCCGCAGCCACCGTTCGAGGCGCCACACGTCATGGGCGTCGCGGAAGGCCTCGCCGGTGTGCCCGGCGACGAGCTGCCGTCCCAGCTTGTAGACGAGGAAGAGCCCTGCGACAAGCAGGAGCTCGCGGACTACGGGCGGCCTGGCCGGTGTGGCCGGCCCCGCTTCTGCAGGCTCGGTGCGGGCATTCATCCCCCGGCCCCTTCGCTGACGGTGTGGTGCGGTGAGCGGTGCCGCCGGGCTCGTGACTCGTGCATGCACCATCGATACGATGTCGTACCGATACGTCAGTGTACCGATACGGACGCGTACCGGTACACTGGCGTATCGATTGATGTGCGCCACACTGGAGACCGGGCTCGTCCGGGCCCCCGGCGCACCGGCCGGAGCGACCGGCCCGAGCCGAAGCGGACCAGGGAGGAAGAGCAGATGACGTCGCAGGACGCGGAGGGGCCGGAGTCGGCCGCCGCCACGCGCCGCTCCAAGATCACGCCCGAGCGTGAGCAGGAGTTCTTCGACGCCGTCCTCGACCAGGTTCGCGAGTGCGGTTACGAGGCCGTCACCATGGAGGGCGTCGCCGCCAGCACCCGGTGCAGCAAGTCCACGCTCTACCGGCAGTGGAAGACCAAGCCCCAGTTCGTGGTGGCCGCCCTGCGCTCGCGCCGCCGCGCCCGGCTCGCCGGCATCGACACGGGGTCGCTGGCCGAGGACCTGCGCGAGGCGGCCCGCGCCACCGGCCGCTGGTCGACCAACGACTCCAAGCTGCTGCAGGCCCTCGGGCACGCCGTCACCGGTGACGAGGAACTCGCGAAGGCGCTGCGGGAGGCGCTCATCGACCCCGAGATCGCCGCTCTGCGCGAGATCCTGCGGCGCGGCGTCGAGCGCGGCGAGGTCCCCCGCGACCATCCGGCGCTGGAGTACGTGCCGGCGCAGATGTTCGGGGTGATCCGGGCCCGTCCCGTCGTGGACGGCGAATACGCGGACCAGGACTACCTGGTCCGCTTCGTGGAGGCCGCCGTGCTCCCGGCGCTCGGCCTCACCTAGCACTCGTCCGCCGGCCCGCTCGGGCCGGCGGACGACTCAGGCCGCCGCCCACGGGATGACCGGACGGCGACCTGTACCGCGCCGCACCGTGGGGACGGGGGCGGCGCGCACCCGCGGGCCGGGCCGGGCGCCCTTGAGCGGAGGGCGCCCCGCCCGGCCGGCCGTGTTCCGCGGCCGGGCCCGAGGCGCGCTCAGATGTGCTGTCCGGAACCGCTCCCCGTCGACACGTCGATGCCCTGCACGATGGTGTCGATGACGGACGGGCTCTGGTCGGCGTCGAGGCCGAAGCGCAGCACCACCAGTCGCTTGGAGTCGGCCGGGGCCGGGAACGCCACCGACTGCACATAGCCGTCCGCGCCCTTGCTCGTGACCGCCTTCCAGCGCACCAGGTAGCCCTTCTGCCCGGCCACCGTGACCGCCTTCGAGGCGAGCACCTGGTGCGAGGTGATCGCGCCGTACGTCGTGCCGCCGTAGGACTCCTCGGCGTTGGCCGCGATGTCCGCCTTCGCGACCGCCTCGGCGGTGCCGCCCTTGGCCTTCAGCGCCTCGGCGGGCGCGGAGTACACGCCCCCCTTCGTGCAGGTCTTGGAGGTGTCGCCCGGGCACTTGTAGGTGGACTCGGAGTTCACCTGCGCACCCACGTTCATCTCCTGGCCCGCCCAGCCGGCCGGAACGGGGATGCTGATGCCGTTCAGCGCGTCGGTCACCGAGCCGCTCCTGATCTTCGGCGCCTCGGACTCCCCGGGCGAGGGGGAGCCCCCGCCGGACCCGCCGGACCCGCCGGACCCGCCGGATCCTCCCGGGCCGCCGAAGGGGCCGCCGTCCTGGCCGCCGGCGCCGCCCGGCCCCTGGGCCGTGCCGCCGCCGCCCGACCCGTCGTCCCGGGCCAGCGCGTACACGCCCACCCCGATGCTGGTCAGGACGGCGACCGCCACGGCCACGGCTATTCCCGTGCGCAGCCCGCGCCGCCCGCCCGCGCCCTGCGGCGCCGCGGGATATCCGGGATGTCCCGGGTATCCCGGATAACCGGGGTATCCCGGGTAGCCGGGCTGCCCCGGCGGGGCCGCGTATCCGGGGTGGTCCAGCTGGGTCGGGTGCGCCGGATACGTCGCGTCGGCCGGGCCCTGCGCCGGCGGACCCCATGCGGCGGCCTCACCCGCGGTGCGGGTCCGGTCCGTCCACGCCTTGCCGTCCCACCAGCGTTCGGTGGCCGGACCGTCATTCGTCTGCCCCGGGTCGGGATACCACCCGGGAGGAGTCACCTGCGTCATACCCCCACCGTATGAGGCGTCGGTGAAAGCCGGATGAGAGGGCGGCCCCCCGCGCCGGATCCACCCGGCGCGCCCGGAGACCGGGGTGGCGCGATCCGGCCGTCAATTCGGTGCGCGTCGCTCCCTGTTGACGCCGGGGAGGCTCTCGTGCAGGCCCGCCGGTGCCTCCGCAGCCGTCACCCGTCACCCGTGGAGCGGGACCTGCGCCGTCCACCCTCCACACGGACCCGCGGCGGGCTACGCTCGACGTCGGTACGTCGTTCGGGCGACATGGGGAGGTAGCGGGATGACGGAGGTCAGGCCGACGACGGCCCCCTCGGCTCCCCTCTGGGAGCGCGACGAGGAAGTCGCCGCCATCGCGCGGGCGGTGGACAGGCTTTGCGCCGACCGGTCCTCCTCGGGCCACCTGCTGGTGCTCCGGGGCGAGGCAGGATTCGGCAAGACCGCCTTGCTGGCCGAGACCCGTCGTATCGCCGAGGCCCGCGGCTGCGCGGTGTGGTCGGCCCGCGGCGGCGAGACCCTGCGGTCCGTCCCCTTCAACGTGGTCCGGCAACTGCTTCAGCCCGCGCTGCTCACGCTGCACCCGGAGGAGGCCCGCGAGTACCTCGGCGACTGGTACGACATCGCCGGCCCCGCCCTCGGCATCGCGGAGCCCGGCGAGGGCCACGCCGACCCGCAGGGCGTGTGCGACGGCCTCGTCGCCGCCGTCACCCGACTGGCCCGCGGGGGCTACCCGCTCGTCCTGCTGATCGACGACGCGCACTGGGCCGACCAGGAGAGCCTGCGCTGGCTCGCTGCGTTCGTCGAACGCCTCGACGAACTCTGCGTCCTGGTCGTCGTGGCCCGCAGGCCCGGCGAGATCAAGGGCGACGCCGCCCGCCTCCTCGACGCCGTCGACGAGGCCGCCGGCCGCTCCGTCACGAGCCTCAGCGCCCTCACCCCGGCCGCGGTCGCGGGCCTCACCCGCGCCACCCTCGGAGCGCACGCCGACGCCGCGTTCTGCCGCGAGGTGTGGGCGGTCACCGACGGCAACCCGTACGAGACCGTCGAACTCCTCGCCAAGGTCCGCGACAGCGAACTGGCGCCCAGCGAGTCCTCGGCCACCGAACTGCGCCCCCTCAACCGTGCCGCCCGTGGCGGCGGACTCGTCGACCGCCTGGAGAAACTCGGCGTCGACGCCACCAAGTTCGCCATGGCCGCCGCGATCCTCGGCGCCGACATCTCCGTCGCCCAGGCCGCCCGGCTCGCCGGCCTCGGCCGCGACGAGGCGGTGCGCTGCGCCGAACTGCTGCGCAACGCCCGCATCCTCACCGAGCCCGACCCCGGCGCCGTCCCCGCGGACGACGGCGACCTCGAGTTCGTCCACCCGCTGATCGCCACCGCCGTCTACGACTCGATCCCCGGCGGGCTGCGCACCGCGATGCACGGCATCGCCGCCCAGGTCGTCACCGACGCCGGCAAAGGACTCGCCGCCGCCTCCCGGCATCTGCTCCAGGTGCACGCGGAGGGCGACGAGGAACTCGTCGAGCAACTGCGCGAAGCCGCCCGCGAACACCTGGCCGTCGGCGCCCCCGACGCGGCCCGCCGCTGCCTGGAACGCGCCCTGCGGGAACCGCCCGTCCCCGACGTCCACGCCCACCTGCTCTACGAACTGGGCTGCGCCACCCTCCTCACCGCACCCGCCAAGACCATCGAGCACCTGCGCACGGCCCTGTCCCTGCCGGGCCTCGACGGCGGCGAACGCGTCGACGCCGTCTACCGCCTCTCCCAGGCCCTCCTGCACAACGACCAGATGGACGAGGCCGTCCGCACGGTCGAGGCGGAGGCCGCCCGGCTGGCGCCCGGGCCCGCGCGGATGCGGCTCCAGGCCGTGCAGTTCATGTGGGAAGGCGTGAACGCCGGCGAGCCGACCTCGCCGCACGGTTCCGAGAAGCTCGCCGCGCTCGCCGCGACCTGCACCGGCCGGGACAACGCCGAGCGCGCCCTGCTCATCCTGCGCGGCTTCGACGCCATGACCCACGGCGAGAACGCCGAGGAGGTCGTCGAGTTCTGCGACCGCGCCCTGGTCAACGGCCGCCTCGCCCCCGGCCTCGGCTGGACCGACCAGGAGTGGGGCATCGAACTGCTGATGATGCTGGCCAGCTCCTACGCCTACACCGACCGGCTCGACCGCGCCGACGCCCTCTTCAACGAGGCCCTGCGCGCCTACGTCTCCGCCGGCTGGAGCGGCGGCCACCTCGCCCTGGCCCACGCCTACCTCGGGCTGGGACTGCGCCGCCGGGGCCGCCTGAAAGAGGCGGAGGAGTCCCTGCGGGAGTCGTTGCGACTCGCCGAGCGCGTCGGCCGCGGCCTGCCCCTGTACTGGTCGGCGATCTGCAACCTGGTCGACACGCTGCTCGTCCGCGGCCATGTCGGGGAGGCCTGGGAGATCGCCGAGCAGTACGGCTTCGCCCCGCCCTACCCGTCCACGATCGTGCTGCCCGACCCCCGCTCGGTGCGCGGCCGGCTGCTGCTCGCCGTCGGCCGGTTCAAGGACGGCGTCAACGAACTGGAGCAGGCCGAGAAGGCGGCCGCCGTGCGCGGCCACTGCAACCCGGTGATGGTCCCCTGGGCCGTCGACCTCGCCCGCGCCCTGGCCCACGAGGACCCGGCCCGCGCGGCCCGGCTCGCGACCGAGGCGCGCCGCCAGGCCGAGCGCTTCGGCACCGACACCGCGATCGGCGAGGCCCTGCGCTGCGCCGCCGCCCTGGAGACCGGCCAGCGCGCGGTCCGGCTCGCCCAGCAGGCGGTCACCTATCTGGAGTCCTCGCCCTGCCAGTACGAACACGCGGCCGCCCGCGTCGAGTACGGCATCCTCTCCCGCTCGGTCTCCGAACTGAGCCGGGGTCTCACGCTGGCGCGTTCCTGCGGCGCGGACGCCCTGGCGGAGAAGGCGCAGCAGGCCCTCCAGAGCCTGGGCGCGCCCCAGGCGGGCCTGGTGCCCGGACAGACCCGGCGTTAGCACGAAGCCGCCGGCCCGTCCCGCGGGCCGGAACCCGCCGGCTCGGCCCGAAGGCACGTGAGCCCGTCAGCCCGTCAGCCCGTCAGCCCGTCAGCCCGTCAGCCCGTCAGCCCGTCAGCCCGTCGGTCCGTGGCGGCCGTTCCGGGGCCGGGGCGGGCCGGCCGCCGGTCCGGGTCGGTCGGTGTCGTTCCCGGCAGGTTCCGGGGCGGACCGCGGGGCGTCCGGGCCGGCTTCCTCGGCGAGCACCCGCTGGGCCGTGGCGAACGCCGAGTTCGCGGCCGGGACTCCGCAGTAGACGGCCGTCTGGAGGAGGACGGCCCCGATCTCGTCCGGGGTCAGGCCGTTGCGTCGGGCGGCCCGCACGTGCATGGCGAGTTCCTCGTAGTGGCCGCGGGCCACCAGCGCGGTCAGGGTGATCATGCTGCGCTCGCGGCGGTCCAGCGTCGGGTCCGTCCAGATCTCGCCCCAGGCGTAGCGGGAGATGAAGTCCTGGTAGCGGGCGGTGAACGCGGTCTGCCGCGCCTGGGCCCGGTCCACGTGCGCGTCCCCGAGGACCTCGCGCCGGACCGCCATGCCCCGCGCGGCCCCGCCGTCGAGGTGGGCCCGCAGCGCGGTCAGCACGGCCTCGGGGCACTCGGCGGGCGCGAGATGGGAGGCGTCCGCGAGTTCGACCAGGGTGGCGTCCGGCACCGCGTCCGCGATCTCCCGCAGATGCGCGGGCGGCGTCGCCGGGTCCTGCCGGCCGGCGATCAGCAGGGTCCGCACGGCTATCTCCGGGAGCCGCTCGCGCAGATCGAACGTGGCGAGCGCGTCGCAGCACGCGGCGTACGCCTCCGGATCGGCGGCGCGGTGGTCGGCGATCAGCTTCGGCGCGGTGAACCCCGGCGTGAACCAACGGCCGTTCGCGGTCCGGGCGAGGTCCGCCAGCCCCTCGCGGCGGACCCGCGCGGCCCGCTCCTGCCACGGCCCGGGCCCGTCGAAGTGGGCGGAGGAGCAGATCACGGCCAGCGAGGAGACCCGTTCGCGGTGGTGCAGCGCGAGGTACAGCCCCACCGCGCCGCCCAGGGACACGCCCGCGTAGGCGAACCTCTCCAGGCCGAGGGAGTCGGCGAGGGCCAGGACCAGGCCGGCCAGATCGCCCACGGTGGCGCCGGGCCCGATCAGGTCGGCGGCCGAACCGCCGTGTCCCGGCAGGTCCCAGCGGATCACCCGGCGGGTGAGGGACAGTTCGGGCGCGACCTCGTCCCACAGCGCGTGCGAGGCGCCCAGCGAGGGGCCGAGCAGCAGCGCGGGCGCGGAAGCCGGCCCCTCGGCACGGTGGTTGAGCAGCTTCCCGGTCAACGTCGCTCCAGGGCACGGTCGGTGAGGGCTCCGGCGGAGCCGGTGTAGCGGGCCGGATCGGTGAGTTCGCCGAGGTCGACGTCCTTCAGGTCGGCTTCCCGGGCGAGGAGTTCGACGAGCGGCCGGTTCTCGGCACAGGCCCGCCGGGCCAGTTCGGTGAGGAGTTCCCGGGCACGGGCGCGGCCGAGCAGTCCCGACAGCTCGGCGGACAGCCGCTCGGAGACGACGAGCCCGTGGGTGAGGCCGAGGTTCGCGCGCATCGCGTCCGCGTCCACCCGCAGGCCCTCCGCCAGCTCCGCCGCGTCCCGGGCGGCCCCGCCGACCAGCCGCAGCAGATCCCTGAGCGGCTCCCACTCGGCGTGCCAGGCCCCGGCCGGGCGTTCGTCCTGGGCGACCAGGGAGCCGTACAGCGTGGCGGCGAGCTGCGGAGCCCGTCGCGCGGCCGCGGCGATCAGCGTCGAGCGCACCGGGTTCGCCTTGTGCGGCATGGCCGATGAGCCGCCCGCGCCGCCTTCGGCGAGTTCGCCGATCTCGGTGCGGCCCAGGACGAGGACGTCCTCGGCGAGCTTGCCCAGCGCGCCCGCCGCGAACGCCAGGCAGGCGGCGAGGTCGGCGACGGGCGTGCGCAGCGTGTGCCATGGCAACAGCGGTGCGGCCAGGCCGGTTTCGCGGGCGTACGCGGCGCTGAGCGCGCTCGTGTCCGGCACGCCGTACGCCGTGAAGGCGGCCGCCGTCCCCGCCGCGCCGCCGAGCTGGGCGGGCAGCGCGTCCCGTACGGCGGTGATCCGGTCGCGGGCGTCCAGCACCAGGGAGCGCCAGCCGGCCGCCTTCAGCCCGAAGGTGGTCGGCACCGCATGCTGGGTGAGGGTGCGTGCGGCCATCGCCGTGTCGCGGTGCCGGGCGGCGAGCCGGGCCAGCGCCTCCTGGACGCGGTCGAGGTCGGCCAGCACCGGGTCCAGGGTCCGCGCCGCGACCAGCATCGTCGCCGTGTCCATGATGTCCTGGCTGGTCGCGCCCCGGTGCACGTACGGGCCGTACTCGGGACCGGCCGCCTCGGTGAGGTCGGCGACCAGCGGGATCACCGGGTTGCCGCCGCCGCGGGCGCGCTCGGCGAGGGAGCGCGCGTCGAACGCGCCGCTCGCGGCCGAGGTGACCGCCGCCCCCGCCCCCTCCGGGACCGCGCCCAGCGCCTCCTGGGCGCGGGTCAGCGCGGCCTCCGCGTCCAGGAGCGCCCGCAGGTAGGCGTCGTCGTCCGTCGTGCGGGCGGCGGGGGAGCCGGTCCACCCCGGGGCGAGCAGAGCGGATCCGGGCCGGGCGGCAGATGTCACTGGAACTCCAGGAAGACCGTCTCGCCTTCGCCCTGAAGGCGGATGTCGAAACGGTAGGTCCCCGACGGTTCCCGCGTCGCGACCAGCGTGTCGCGCCGCGCCGGGTCCACCCGCCGCAGCAGCGGGTCGGCGGCGAGCGCCGCGTCGTCGCCGGGCAGGTAGATCCGGGTGAACAGGTGCACCAGGAGTCCGCGCGCGAACACGCACACGCTCAGGTGGGGGGCGCTGCCGCCGCGCGCGCCGGGCCGCAGGGTCCGTGCGGACCAGTGCCCGTCGGCGTCGGTCTGGACCCGGCCCCAGCCGGTGAACTCCACGCCGTTGCGGCCCAGGAACCCGCCGGACGCCGGATCGCGGCGCATCGACCCGTCGACCCGCGGCAGCCTGCCGGCCGGGTCCGCGCCCCACAGTTCCAGCAACGCGTCCGGCAGCGCCACGCCCGCGCCGTCGTACACGTATCCCCGCAGGGCGACGGCGTCCGGGTGGCCGGGCGGGGCGATGTCGCCGCCGCCGGGGAACGGCAGGGCGTGCCCGTAGAAGGGGCCGACCGTGTGCGACGGGGTGGGCAGCACGGTCTCCGGACGGCTCGGGTCGGTCTTCGTCATGGCGGCTCAGCGTCCTTCTTCGATCCAGGTGGCCCGCGGCCCGTCGAGCACGATGTCCCAGTGGTAGCCCATGGAGAACTCGGGCACGGACAGGCTGTGGTCGTAGGTGGCGACCAGCCGCTGCCGGGCCGCGTCGTCCGTCACCGACTGGATGATCGGGTCGTAGGGGAGGAGCGGGTCGCCGGGGAAGTACATCTGGGTCACGAGCCGCTGGGTGAAGGCCGTGCCGAACAGCGAGAAGTGGATGTGCGCCGGCCGCCAGGCGTTGAGGTGCTGACGCCAGGGGTAGGGGCCCGGCTGGACGGTGGTGAAGCGGTAGAAGCCGCTGTCGTCGGTCAGGGTGCGGCCGACTCCGGTGAAGTTCGGGTCCAGCGGCGCGTCGTGCTGCTCGCGCCGGTGGGCGTAGCGTCCGGCCGAGTTGGCCTGCCAGATCTCGACCAGTTGACCGCGCACCGGACGACCGTCGCGGTCCAGCAGCCGGCCCGAGACGGTGATGCGCTCGCCGATCGGCTCGCCGTGGTGCTGGCGGGTGAGGTCGTTGTCGGTCTCGGTGACGTCCCGCGCGCCGAAGGCGGGGGAGGCCAGCTCCACCAGCTCCGGATCCCCGCTGACGTCGACGGCGACCGGCGGCTGCTTCGGGTGGCGCAGGACGGACGAGCGGTAGGGCGCGTAGTCGCGGCGCGGCTGGTGTTCGACGGGCGCGCCGCCGGCGAGCCGCTTCCGGTAGGCGGCGTGCTCGGCCGCGATCTCCCGGTCCATGTCGGCTTGCGTGAGGGCCATGGGGGTTCCCGGTCTTCCTGTCGTTCGGGGACGGGGGCGACGGCGCCGCCGTGGCGGCCCATCGGGGTGCGGACGGCGTCGACGACGTGGACGGTCCTCGGGCCGGCGCTCATGACGGGGCCTTTGTGCGCCCCTCCACCCGGACCTCGGCGGCGGTCTTCGCCACGATCTCCGCGACGCCGACCCCCGGCGCGGTCTCCACCAGCGCCAGGCCCTCCTCCGTGACGTCGAGGACGCCGAGGTCGGTGACGATCCGGTCGACGCAGCGCCTCCCGGTCAGCGGCAGCGCGCAGTCGGCCAGGATCTTGGGGCTGCCGTCCTTGGCGGTGTGGGTCATGACGACGATGACCGTGCGGGCCCCGTGCACCAGGTCCATCGCCCCGCCGATACCGGTGATCATCTTGCCCGGGACGGCCCAGTTCGCCAGGTCGCCGTGTTCGGAGACCTGCATCGCGCCCAGCACGGCCACGTCGATGTGCCCGCCGCGGATCATGCCGAAGGACAGGGCCGAGTCGAAGAAGGACGCGCCCGGCAGCACCGTCACGGTCTCCTTGCCCGCGTTGATGAGGTCCGGGTCGACCGCGTCCTCGGCGGGGTAGGGGCCGGTGCCGAGAATGCCGTTCTCGCTCTCCAGCACCACCTCGACGCCCGGCGGGAGGTGGTTGGGGATGAGCGTGGGCAGGCCGATGCCGAGGTTGACGTACTGGCCGTCCCGCAGTTCGCGCGCGGCGCGGGCGGCCATCTGCTCGCGTGTCCAGGCCATCAGCCGCTCACCGTCCGCCGTTCGATCTTCTTGTCGTCGGCCTGCTCCGGGGTCAGGGCGACCACGCGCTGCACGAAGACGCCGGGCACGTGCACCGCGTCCGGGTCGATCTCACCGGGCTCCACGAGCTGCTCGACCTCCGCGATCGTGACGCGTCCGGCCATCGCGGCGAGCGGGTTGAAGTTGCGGGCGGCCTTGTTGAAGACCAGGTTGCCGTGCCGGTCGCCGCGGGCGGCCCGCACCAGCGCGAAGTCGGTGCGGATGCCGCGCTCCAGCACGTACTCCACCCCGTCGAACTCCCTGACCTCCTTCGGCGGCGACGCCAGCGCGACGCCGCCCGCACCGTCGTAGCGCCACGGCAGTCCGCCCTCGGCGACCTGCGTGCCCACCCCGGCGGGCGTGTAGAAGGCGGGGATGCCGGCGCCGCCGGACCGCAGCCGTTCGGCCAGCGTGCCCTGCGGGATCAGCTCGACCTCCAGCTCCCCGGCCAGGTACTGGCGGGCGAACTCCTTGTTCGCGCCGATGTAGGAGCCGGTCACCCGGGCGATCCGCCCGGCGGCGAGCAGCACCGCGAGGCCCGACTCCATCGCCCCGCAGTTGTTGGAGACGACCGACAGTGCGCTGACGCCCCGCTCGTACAAGGCCCCGATGAGGACGCCGGGCACGCCGCTCAGGCCGAAACCGCCCACTGCCAGCGACGCGCCGTCGGGCACGTCGGCCACCGCCTCCAGGGCTGTGGCGACCACCTTGTCCATCCGTGAAGCCCATCTCTCGAACCTGCTGACGCGGACCGAGGCGCTCCGCGCGATAGTCAGCACACTGAGCATCTCGTCGAGACCTCGCACACGCTGCCACCGTCGGCCGAACCCGTCAATACCCGTGCTGCAGTGCGGATTCGGCCGGCCGGGAGGTGCGACGTGCCCGCCGTCGAGCGGTATCGTTCAGTGCACCGATCGATTTCAGCAGAGGAGCGCTCATGGCCGCGGTGGACCTCGCCAGCCATCCCGGGCACCTGGCCCGGCGGCTCCAGCAGGCGCACTACCTGCTGTGGAACACGATGGTCTCCGAGGAGATCACCTCGCCGCAGTTCGCGGTCCTCAACGCGCTCGTCGCCGAACCGGGCCTCGACCAGCGCACGGTGGGGGAGCGGGTCGGCCTCGACCGCTCCACCGTCGCCGAGGTGATCAGCAGGCTCACCCGGCGGTCCCTCCTCGACAAGGTCCGCGACCCGCAGGACGGCCGCCGCTTCCTGCTGCGGCTCACCGAGGACGGGCTGCGCACCCACCGCAGGCTCACCGTGCGCACCGCCCGGATGAACCAGGTCTTCCTGTCGCCGCTGTCGGCCGAGGAACAGGCCCTGTTCCTCCGGCTGATCCAGCGCGTCTCGGACGCGGCCGAGGGACTGCGCAACCCGGCCGAGGCCCTGCCGGCCGGCCGGGCCTGACCGCGGACGGACCGGGAGGCCGGGGCCGTCGACAGGGGTTCGGCCGGAACCGGGGGAGGCCGCCCCGCGACGGGACCCGCTCATGACGTGGCCGGTCCCGACGGCGGGTTCCGCTCACGGCGCCTTCGCGAAGACCACCCACACCTGCCCCGCGGCGAACGCGACGGGACTGCCGTCGGCCGCGGTGAACTCCGTGCCGTCCTCCGCCTTCGCGCGCTTCCAGCGGACGTCGTAGGCCCGCCCGTCGCGCAGCACCTCCGCCTTCCCCGAGCCCACCGTCTGGGTGTACGGCGTGTTGTTACCGAGGAAGTCGTGGAATACCGAGGCGCGCACCCGCACGTACTGCACGACCACCGTGGCCGGGGCCGACCGCTGTCCGTCTGCCGCCACGGTGGGCCTGCCGTCCGTCGAGACCAGCCAGCGGGACCGGTCGGCGGACCAGGTGAACGTGAACGAGGCCGCCGGATAGCGCACGGTCCGCGAGGTCTCGGGAGTGCCCCCGGCGGGCGCCGCGCCGAACCGGAAGCCCGTGGTCAGCGCCTCCCTGCCCGGCGCGACGGGCAGCAGACGGCTCGGGCGCAGGTACAGGTTGTGCGGCGCGGCCCGCCCGCCGCCCCGGAAATAGGCGTCGGCCTTCTCCTCGGGCGTGACGGCGTCCAGTGGCGCCCGGTCGATCAGCGGCAGCAGCTTTCCCTGCGCGCCGGAGAACGCCAGCACCGGCCGCTCGAACTGCCGCAACAGCTCCAGGTCGGACTCCCGGGCGCTGCGCACCGGCCCCACGGCCTTCGGCAGCCTGGTCGCGTAGACGGCCATCAGACGGCTCAACCCGCCCTCGACCTGCTCGGCGTACACGACGTCCGCCGCGTCGAGGCCCGTCTGCGGGCGGGCGTCCGGCGCGTTGTCGATCTTCACGGCGAGTACCGGGCCCAGGCCCGCACCGGTGGCGGTGCCGGTCGGGCTCGGGCTCCGCGACGGGCTGCGGCCGTCGTCGGGCGAGGAGGATCCGCCGGACGTGCAGGCCGCGGCGGCGAGCGACAGCGCCAGCGCGACGGCCGCCGCCGACACCGCCGTCGCCGCCGTGGAGGGAGGGCGGGCGCGCCCTGTGCGCGCCCCGCGTCTCGAACGATTCGTGTCTTTCATGGGCACCCCCGTCCCGTGACTCGATTGTGCGCTCGCGCGTTCGAAACTGGCCATCCGGGACTCGGAGGGTGACGGTCCGGCGCGGCTGCCGACGACGTCCGTCGCACGGCCCGGCGGTTCGGGCCGGGGCGCTCGGGTACCCGGGGCGCAGCCACGATCCGGGCCCCCCGGACCTGCCGGGGTCCCGCCCGGACGGCGGAAGGAGCGCGGCACGATGAAGGCAGTGACCTGGCAGGGCAAGCGCGACGTACGGGTGGACACCGTGCCCGATCCGACCATCCAGGAGCCCACGGACGCCGTCATCCGCGTCACGTCCAGCGGACTGTGCGGCTCCGACCTGCATCTCTACGAAGTGCTCACCCCGTTCATGACGCCGGGCGACATCCTCGGCCACGAGCCGATGGGCATCGTCGAGGAGGTCGGCGCCGGAGTGCCCGACCTACGGGTCGGCGACCGCGTGGTGGTGCCGTTCCAGATCGCCTGCGGCAGCTGCTGGATGTGCCTGAACGGCCTGCCCACCCAGTGCGAGACCACCCAGGTCACCGGCGAGGGCATGGGCGCCGCCCTGTTCGGCTACACCCGGCTGTACGGCGCGGTGCCCGGGGCGCAGGCCGAGTACCTGCGGGTGCCGCAGGCCCAGTTCGGCCCCATCAAGGTGCCCGACGGACCGCCCGACGACCGGTTCGTGTATCTCTCCGACGTCCTGCCCACGGCCTGGCAGGCGGTCGCCTACGCGGACATCCCCGAGGGCGGCAGCGTCGCCGTGCTCGGCCTCGGCCCCATCGGTGACATGGCCTGCCGGATCGCCCAGGTGCGCGGGGCCGGCCGGGTCTTCGGCGTGGACCTGGTGGGCGACCGGCTGCGCCGGGCCCGCGCGCGCGGCGTCGAGGCCTTCGACCTGCGCAGCTTCGACAGCGAGAAGGAGCTCGTCGACGCGATCCGGGACGAGACCGACGGCCGCGGCCCCGACGCCGTGATCGACGCCGTCGGCACCGAGGCCCACGGCAGCGCGGCCGCCCGCATGATCCAGAACGCCTCCGCCCTGCTCCCGCGCAAGATCAGCGGCCCGCTCGCGGAACGGTTCAGCGTGGACCGTCTCGCCGCCCTGCACACCGCCATCGAACTGGTGCGCCGCGGCGGAACCCTCTCGCTGGTCGGCGTCTACGGCGGTATGGCCGACCCGCTGCCGATGCTCACGATGTTCGACAAGCAGCTCCAGATCCGCATGGGACAGGCCAACGTCCGCCGCTGGAGCGACGAGATCATGCCGTACCTCACCGACGAGGACCCTCTCGGCGTCGACGACTTCGCCACCCACCGCGTGCCGCTCTCGGACGCCCCGCACGCGTACGAGATGTTCCAGCGCAAGCAGGACGGCGCGGTCAAGGTCCTGATGACACCGTGAGCGACGGCCGCGCCGCCCGGCCCCCGCGGCCGGGAGGCGCGGAGCGGCCCTCCGGCCCGGCCTGCCTGACAGGCGCGCGCTGATTTCCCCGACCTCCGGCGGTCCGCGCATCCGGCGGTCCGCGATTCACCCCCGCGTCCGGCCGCCGGTGTTCAGGTCCTGGGCGGTGCGCCCAGGATCTCCGCCAGGTCGTAGCGGACCGGCTCCTCCAGCTGCGCGTAGGTGCAGCTGGACGCGGTGCGGTCCGGGCGCCAGCGGCGGAAGCGGGCCGTGTGCCGAAAGCGCGCCCCGTTCTCCATGTGGTCGTAGGCCACCTCGGCCACGCGCTCGGGCCGCAGCGGAACCCAGGACAGGTCCTTCTTGCCGGACCAGCGGCTCGGCGCACCCGGCAGCCGCGCCGTCTCGTGCGCGGCCTCCTCCGACCAGGCCGCCCACGGGTGTTCGGCCGCGTCCGGCAGACGCAGCGGCTCCAGCTCCTCGACCAGCTCCGCCCGACGCTTCATGGTGAACGCGGCGGACACGCCCACGTGCTGGAGCGCGCCCCGGTCGTCGTAGAGGCCCAGCAGCAGGGAGCCCACCACCGGCCCGCTCTTGTGCAGGCGGTACCCGGCGACGACGACGTCGGCGGTGCGTTCGTGCTTCACCTTGAACATGGCGCGCTCGTCCTGGAGGTAGCGCAGGGTGAGCGGCTTGGCGATCACCCCGTCGAGGCCCGCGCCCTCGTACTCCTCGAACCACTGCCGGGCCACCTCGACGTCGGTCGTCGCCGGCGCCAGATGCACGGGCGCCGACACCCCGGCCAGCGCCCGGCTCAGCAGCTCGCGCCGGTCGGTCAGCGGCACGTCCAGCAGCGAGGTGTCGGCCAGCGCCAGGAGGTCGAAGGCCACGAACGAGGCCGGGGTCCGCTCGGCGAGCGTGCGCACCCGCGAGGCCGCGGGGTGGATGCGCTCCGTCAGGGCGTCGAAGTCGAGCCGCCCCTCCCGGGCGATCACGATCTCCCCGTCCAGCACGCACCGCGCCGGCACCCGCTCCCGCAGCGCCTCCACCAGCTCGGGAAAATACCTGGTCAAAGGCTTCCCGGTACGGCTGCCCAGCTCGATCTCGTCCCCGTCGCGGAACACGATAGCCCGGAAGCCGTCCCACTTCGCCTCGTACTGCATGCCCGGCGGGATGGCCGCCACCGACTTGGCGAGCATCGGCTTCACGGGCGGCATCACCGGCAGGTCCATGCTCCCGATTCTGCGCGAGGGCCGCCCGGATCGCCCGGTGTGCACACCCATGGGGGCACTGCTGCCGGTTCGCGTGGTGATGCGAGGTGACGGCGGTGTGCCTACCGTGGCTCGCATGGGCGATGCGGTGGAACTGGAACTGGCCGGGCGGACGGTACGGCTGTCCAGCCCGGACAAGGTCTTCTTCCCGGAGCGCGGCTTCACCAAGCTGGACCTCGCCCGCTACTACCAGGCCGTCGCCCCCGGCATCCTGCGCGCTCTGCGCGACCGCCCCACCACCCTGGAGCGCTACCCCGACGGAGTGACCGGCGAGTCCTTCTTCCAGAAGCGGGCGCCGAAGAACATGCCCGACTGGATCCCGATCGCGCACATCACGTTCCCCAGCGGCCGCAGCGCCGACGAGATGTGCCCCACGGAGGAGGCGGCCGTCCTGTGGGCCGCCCAGTTCGGCACCCTGACCTTCCACCCCTGGCCGGTGCGCCGCGCCGACGTCGACCACCCCGACGAACTGCGCATCGACCTCGACCCGCAGCCCGGCACCGACTTCGACGACGCGGTCCGCGCCGCGCACGAACTGCGCGCCGTGCTCGACGAGTTCGGCGGACTGCGGGGCTGGCCCAAGACCTCCGGCGGCCGCGGCCTGCACGTCTTCGTGCCGATCGAGCCCCGCTGGACCTTCACACAGGTCCGGCGCGCCGCCATCGCCGTCGGCCGGGAGATGGAACGCCGGATGCCGGAGCAGGTGACGATCAAGTGGTGGAAGGAGGAGCGCGGCGAGCGCATCTTCCTCGACTACAACCAGACCGCCCGCGACCGCACCATCGCCTCCGCCTACTCCGTGCGCCCCCGCCCGCACGCCCCCGTCTCGGCGCCGCTGCGCTGGGACGAGGTCGGCACGGCGCACCCCCGTGACTTCGACATCGCGACCATGCCGGCCCGCTACGCCGAACTCGGCGACGTGCACGCCGACATGGACGACCACGCCTTCTCCCTCGACGCCCTTCTCGACCTCGCCCGGCGCGACGAACACGAGCACGGCCTGGGCGACCTGCCCTATCCGCCGGAGTATCCGAAGATGCCGGGGGAGCCCAAACGGGTGCAGCCGAGCCGGGCGCGGCACGAGGACACCCCGGGCGGGCAGGAGCCGGCCCACTGACGTGACCCGGCGGCCTTCGAGCGACGACGCCCCCACGACCCGGCCTCGACGGCGACGGCGTCTGCGTGCCGGCGATGAGAGCGCTCTCACCGTGTGGCTCCCGCGCGGAGCTATCCTGATCGGCAGCCGGCCAGGAGGAGCCCTGAAGTGAGCGAGACAGCGCCGCGTCCCACGCTGGAGGCCGTGGCAGCGCGGGCCGGAGTCTCCCGGGCGACCGTGTCGCGGGTCGTCAACGGCGGGGACGGCGTGCGGGAGCCGCTCGTCGAACGGGTGCGGCAGGCCGTGGACGAACTCGGCTACGTGCCCAACCAGGCGGCGCGCAGCCTGGTCACCAGGCGGCACGACGCGGTCGCCGTCATCATCGCCGAACCGGAGACGCGGGTCTTCGCCGACCCGTTCTTCGCTCTCCAGCTGCGCGGCATCAGCAAGGAGCTGACGGCCCACGACAACCAGCTGGTACTGCTGCTGACCGAGGGCCGCGACGACCACGCCCGCGTGGCCCGCTACCTCGCCGGCGGCCATGTCGACGGGGCGCTGGTCTTCTCGCTGCACCTCGACGACCCGCTGCCCCGCCTGATCCAGGACGTCGCCGTGCCGACGGTGTTCGGCGGGCGGCCCGGCTGGAGCGACGGCACGCGGGACGTCGTCTACGTGGACAGCGACAACCGGGGCGGCGCAAGCGACGCCGTGCGCCTCCTGACCGGCCTCGGCCGCACCCGTGTCGCCCACATCAGCGGTCCCCTCGACCAGACCTCGGCTGCGGACCGGCTCGACGGATACCGGCAGGTGGTGGGCGACGCCGAGCCGCTGCTCGTGGTCGAGAGCGACTTCACTCCCGGCGGCGGCGAGCGCGCCATGCGCGAACTCCTGGACCGCTGCCCGGACATCGACGCCGTGTTCGCCGCCAACGACCTGATGGCCTCGGGCGTCCTGCGGGTGCTGCGCGAACGCGGACGGCGCGTGCCGCAGGACGTCGCCGTCGTGGGCTTCGACGACATGCTCGCCGTCGCGGAACAGACCGACCCGCCGCTGACGACGGTCCGTCAGGACATCGAGGAGATGGGCCGGATCATGGCCCGTCTCCTGCTGCGCCGGCTCGACCGTCGAGGCGCCGACGAGGAAGCGGGCGGCGGAGTCGTCCTGCCCACCACGCTGGTGCGCCGGGCCTCGGCGTAGGCTGGCCCGCCCCCGTCGCGCGCCTTGCGCCCGCCGGGCGTGGTGCGGGGGCGGGGGCCGTCGCGGCTCACTGCTCCCGGGGTGCGTTCCTGATCACGGCGAAGCGGGCGCCGTAGGGGTCGGCGAGCCGGGCGATGCGGCCGACGCCCTCGACGTCCGTGGCGGGCATCCGCACGGCGCCGCCGAGTTCCCGGGCTCTGGCGACCACCGCGTCCACGTCGGTGGCCTCGAAGTACGGCAGCCAGTGCGCCGGTGACCCCGCCTCGGTGGGATCGTCGGACAGCGGGACGATGCCGCCGAACATCGCGTCCTCGTCGGCGCCGGCCGGGTTGACGCAGGTGTAGGCGCCGCCCGGGAAGGGGACGGCGTACGTCTCCAGCCCCAGCGTCGCGTGGTAGAAGGCGGCCGCCGCGGCGATGTCCGGCGTGTAGAGCTCCACCCAGCACAGCGAGCCCGGTTCGTTCGCCACGTCCACGCCCTCGGTGCGGCCGGGCTGCCAGAGGCCGAACGGGACCCCCGCCTGGTCGGTCAGGACCGCCATGCGGCCCTCGCCCATCACGTCCATCGGCGCCACGGCGACTCGGCCGTGCGCCTGTTCGGCGGCCTTGGCCGTGGCCCGGGCGTCCGACGTCGCGAAGTACACCGTCCAGGACGGCGGGCCCTGCTCGGGAGTGGTCTGCATGCCGCCCGCCACGGTCCTCCCGTCCAGCTGGAAGAAGCCGTAGCCGCCCGCGTCGGGTCCCGCCGACCGGAAGGTCCAGCCGAAGAGAGCGCCGTAGAACGCGGTGGCGCCGTCGATGTCGGTCGTGCCGACGTCGATCCAGTTCGGAGCGCCGTCGACGAAACGGGTGGTGAGCATCATCGCCCTCCTCGCAGGGGTCCCGTCCATGCACTGCCGAGTCTGGCACCGACCACTGACAATCGCTGCCGGAGTGCGCCCCGCGGGTCGTCGGCGATCGAGGGCGGGCACGACCGCCACCGGAGGGGCAGTCGCAGCCGCAAGGGGAGCCGCCTCCGCGGCCGCGGAGGCCGTGTCCGCGCGCGCCGCCGTGCGCCGCCGCGGTCGCCCGGTCATCATCGGGGCGCGGGGGCCTGAGTCATCGGGGCCCGGACATCCGGAGGGGCCGGGTCCGGCCCGGCCGAGGCGCGCGTATATCGGGCGTTGATCGAACGTTTTGCGCCGCCGGGCACGATCCTCGCCATGTACACCGACACGATTCCCACACCCGATCTCACCTGGCAGCGGGAAGCGCTGTGCGCACAGACCGGGGCGGAGTTCTTCTTCCCCGAGCCCGGCAGCTCCGTACGGGAGGCGAAGCGCATCTGCGGCATGTGCGAGATGCGCCCGGCCTGCCTCGACTACGCCCTGGCCAACGACGAGCGCTTCGGCGTCTGGGGCGGCCTCTCCGAGAAGGAGCGGCTGGAGATCAGGCGCACGGCGCACTGACCGGGCCGACCGGGAGGCAGAGGAGAGCCGGGGTTCCGGGCGACCGCGTCGCGGGGGTGCGGTCGGGAATCGTGGTGCGGGGCGTCGCGGGACGAAAGACGCGGGAGGCGGGGGCGGACCGGCGTCCCCGCGGGACGTCGAACGGCCCGCACCGGGGAGCGTTCTCCCCGTGCGGGCCGTCGAAGTGCGGGCGGCCGTCGACGTGCGTCGGGGCGGCCGGGGCCGAGTGGGTCAGCCCGCCGCGCGAGCCGCCATGCGGGCCTTGCGGGCGGCCAGCTTCTCGTCGAACTTCAGCGCCTCGGCGTCCAGCCCGCCCATGTACAGGCCGATCTCCTCCTGCGCCTTCTGCCCCTCCGGGCCGAGGCCGTCGATCTCCATGATCTTCAGGAAGCGCAGCACGGGCTGGATGACATCGTCGTGGTGGATGCGCAGGTTGTAGACCTCGCCGATGGCCATCTGCGCGGCGAACCGCTCGAAGCCGGGCATGCCGTGGCCGGGCATGCGGAAGTTGACCAGCACGTCCCGCACGGCCTGCATGGTCATGTCGGGGGCGAGGTCGAACGCGGCCTTCAGGAGGTTGCGGTAGAAGACCATGTGCAGGTTCTCGTCGGTCGCGATGCGCGCCAGCATGCGGTCGCAGACCGGGTCGCCGGACTGGTGGCCGGTGTTGCGGTGCGAGACGCGGGTCGCCAGCTCCTGGAAGGCGACGTAGGCGACCGAGTGGAGCATCGAGTGCCGGTTGTCGGACTCGAAGCCCTCGCTCATGTGGGACATGCGGAAGTGCTCCAGCTTGTCCGGGTCCACCGCGCGCGAGGCGAGCAGGTAGTCGCGCATGACGATGCCGTGCCGGCCCTCTTCCGCCGTCCAGCGGTGCACCCAGGTGCCCCATGCGCCGTCGCGGCCGAAGAGCGAGGCGATCTCGTGGTGGTAGCTGGGCAGGTTGTCCTCGGTCAGCAGGTTCACGACCAGCGCGATCCGGCCGATCTCGGTGACCTTGGACTGCTCCTTGTCCCAGGCCTCGCCGTCCTCGAAGAAGCCGGGGAAGTTGCGGCCGTCGCTCCACGGCACGTACTCGTGCGGCATCCAGTCCTTGGTGACCTTCAGGTGCCGGTTCAGTTCGGTCTCGACCACTTCCTCCAGCGCGTACAGCAGCTTGGCGTCGGTCCAGACGGCGGGGCTGCCGAGATGAGGGGAAGCGATCGTCACGAGAACTCCAGGGGGACGTGAAGCGGAGCGGAACACTCCGGCGAGCGAGACCGGAACTTACGGAATCGTAGGCTACGTATGCGTAGGTTACGAAACCGTAGGTTAAATGCCGCGTAAGCCTCGCTGATCAGCAGTGTTGCGTCCAGCGTTCCGGTCCCGTCCGATCGGCCCGGGAACCGCAGGTCCCAGGGCCGAAAGGGTGATCGGTTCGCCCGGTCAGGCGTACAGATCACGCAACCGCACAGAGAGGCACGTCACACAGCCCTCCAGCTTCTCGAACTCGCTGATGTCGACCACGACGGGCTCGTGCCCGAGGTCGGCGAGCAGTTCGGCCGTCTTCGGCGCGCCGGCCGCCATGAGCAGCCGCGGGCCGCCGAGGAGCACCACGTGCGAGCCGGACTCCTCGGGCACCGAAAGGAAGCGGGGGAACAGCGACGGGCGGTCCACGTGGGGGATGTGGCCGATCACCGTGCCGTCCGGCAGCGCCGTGACCGCCGATTTCAGATGCAGCACCTTGCTCACCGGCACGCCCACCACCCGCGCCCCCAGCGGCTCGAAGGCGGCCCGCACCTGCTGGACGCCGGCCGCGTTGGTCCGTCCGCCCCGGCCGACGTAGATCGTGTCGCCCACCTTGAGGACGTCGCCGCCGTCCAGCGTGCCCGGCTCCCAGATCCAGTTCACCGAGCAGCCCAGACGGGCCACGGCCTCCTCGACGCCGAGCGTCTCGTCGCGCCGGGACTCGGCGCCGGAGCGCGCGATCAGGGCGACGTTCCTGTACATGACCACCGTGTCCTCGACGAACACGGAGTCCGGGCAGTCGTCGGCGGGGTCGACCTCGACGGTCTCCCAGCCGTGCGTGCGCAGCGCCTCGGCGTAGGCCTCCCACTGCTCCAGGGCGAGCTCCACGTCGACCTTCTCCCGCTCGACGTGCGTGACCAGGCCTTCGGCGAGGCGCGGGCTGGGGCGGCGGATGAGGGCCTTCTTGCTGGGCACGTCCAGGTCTCCGAATCGGGTGGCACGACCGGCGCCTGGTGACGCGGCGCCGGTCAGCCATCATGCAGCGCGGGACCGCCACCACGAAACCCCGCAGTAACAATGTGCCCCTCCTGAGACCCGCGGGGGCCCGCGCGGCCCGCGCGGCCCGCGCGCGGATTCCTACACCGGGCCCGCCACCTCCTCCGCCGTCGTCTCCCGCAGCTCCCCGTCCAGCAGCAGCCACCGGGTGATGCCGACGGACTCCAGGAAGGGCAGGTCGTGGCTGGCCACGATCAAGGCCCCCTCGTAGGACTCCAGCGCCGTGGTGAGCTGACGCACGCTGGCCATGTCGAGGTTGTTGGTCGGCTCGTCCAGCATCAGCAGCTGCGGCGCGGGCTCGGCCAGCATCAGGGCCGCCAGGGTGGCCCGGAAGCGCTCCCCGCCGGACAGCGTCGCCGCCTTCTGGTCGGCGCGGGCGCCCCGGAACAGGAAGCGGGCCAGCCGGGCCCGCACCCGGTTGTTGGTGGCTCCCGGCGCGAACCGGGCCACGTTCTCGGCCACGGTCAGCTCGCCGTCCAGGACGTCGAGACGCTGCGGCAGGAAACGCAGCGGCACGCGCGCGTGCGCCTCGCCCGCCTCCGGCGCCAGTTCCCCGGCGATCGTGCGCAGCAGCGTCGTCTTGCCCGCGCCGTTGCGCCCCACGAGCGCGATCCGCTCGGGGCCGCGCAGGTCGAAACCGCCCCGCACGCGCGCGCCGTACGCGAGCCGCAGGTCCATCAGGGTGAGGACCTCGCGCCCCGGCGGCACGGCCGTGTGGGGCAGGTCGACGCGGATCTCGTCGTCGTCGCGTACGGCCTCGGCGGCGTCGTCGAGCCGCTCCCTGGCCTCGGCGAGCTTCTCCTCGTGCATGATGCGGTGCTTGCCCGCGGACTCCTGCGCCGCGCGCTTGCGCGCCCCCATGACGATCTTCGGCTCGCGTTTCTGCTCGTACATCTTCTGCCCGTACCGCCTGCGGCGGGCCAGCTTGACCTGGGCGTCGGCCAGTTCGCGCTTCTGCCGGCGCAGGTCGGCCTCCGCGACGCGCACCATGCGCTCGGCCGCGTCCTGCTCGGTGGCCAGGGCCTCCTCGTACGCCGAGAAGTTGCCGCCGTACCAGGTGACCTCCCCCGAGCGCAGGTCGGCGATCTGGTCGACCAGATCGAGCAGCTCACGGTCGTGGCTGACCACGACCAGGACGCCCGGCCAGGCCTCGACGGCCGCGTACAGCCGTCGTCTCGCGTAGAGGTCGAGGTTGTTGGTCGGCTCGTCCAGCAGCAGGACGTCCGGCCGGCGCAGCAGCAGGGCGGCCAGCCGCAGCAGGACCGACTCGCCGCCGGACACCTCGCCCACGGTGCGGTCGAGGCCGACATGGCCGAGTCCCAGCTCGCCGAGGGTGGCCAGGGCGCGTTCCTCGACGTCCCAGTCGTCGCCGACGGTCTCGAAGTGCTCCTCGGACACGTCACCGGCCTCGATGGCGTGCAGGGCGGCCCGCCGGGCGGCGATGCCGAGCGCGGCGTCCACCCTCAGGGAGGTGTCCAGGGTGACGTTCTGCGGGAGATGGCCGATCTCGCCGGCCACGCGGACCGTACCGTCGGCGGGGGCGAGTTCTCCGGCGATCAGCTTCAGCAGGGTGGACTTGCCGGAGCCGTTGACGCCGACCAGTCCGGTGCGGCCGGGGCCGAAGGCGACGTCGAGCCCTTCGAAGACGGGGGTGCCGTCGGGCCAGGCGAAATCGAGGGAGGTGCAGGTGATGGAATGACTCAAAGCGGGCCTCGCGGTTGCGTGTGCGGTCAGGGCGACACGTGTCGAGACACCGGAAGGCGGCGACCACCGCCGGGGCGGGGGAGCGCGGCAGGACAGCGAAAAGGTCCCGCTCCGCAGGGACGGCTCACAGGCCGAGGTCGCACGCAGCACGCACACGCAAGAGGTGTGGCGCGGGTGTCTCATGACCTCAGACGAGCAACGTCCTTCTCCGATCGGCGGCAACAGAACCGTTCACACCGTAGGAGGGCTCGGGAAAGCTGTCAAAGGATTAAAGAAGGGTCAGCAGGCGTCCCGCATCAGTTCCGCCAGGTCGTGGTCGAGGTCGAGCTGCCGGTGTTCGGTGCCGGCGGGCACCAGCTCGCCCGCGGCCTGGAGGAAGCGGCGGATGTCGGCCGAGTGCACGTGCACCACGGCGGTGCCCTCGGGCGCGTGGAACTCCAGCACCGTGCGGTCGTACCCGTAGGGACGCACCCGGACGTCGCCGTGGCCCTCGGCGTCCTGCAGACCGGCCGAGAGGAGTTCGCGGGCGAAGGTCCAGCAGACCTCGACGCCCTCCAGGGTCGCCGGCGCGGGGAACGTCATCCGGACGGCGAAGGGATCCTGACGGTCGTAGTGCAGGGTGGCGGGGATGCTCTGCATGCGCGGCGCGGCCGCGACCAGGCGGGCCTCTACGGGCTGCTCGATGACGCTGGACAACGCCTTGCTCCCTCGTGACGGCGGGACGAATCTCCGGGCGGTGCGTCCGGACACTGGAAGAGACGCCGGAACCGGCCGATCCGTGCACACGCATTCCTAGTGACCTCGGTCACCGCCTTCATGCGCGGGAGTGACGCACCACTCTTCCCGTGCCCTGCGGGGCGGCTGAGGCGATCTCGGCATCTGGACGCCGGTGAAAGCCGTGGGCTAGCTTCGCCCGCCATGAGGCCCTTGGGGAAGACGCGACTCACGATTCGGACGGCACGTACGGGCGCGAGGGCGGCGGCCGCGGCCTGCGGAGCGGTGCTGGCGGTCCTGACCGCACTGCCGGCCCAGGCGCACACCCGGGCCCCGGCGCCGCCGCACTGGGCGCTCAAGGACACGGGCGCCGACGCCGTGCGCTTGCGCGGACTCGCGGCGGTCGACCGCGACACCGCGTGGGTGGCCGGCACCGCGGGCACGGTCCTGCGCACCGTCGACGGCGGCGCGAGCTGGCACGACGTCTCGCCGGCCGGCGCCGACGACCTCCAGTTCCGCGACGTCGAGGCGTTCGACGCGCGCCACGCGGTGCTCCTGGCCATCGGCGAGGGCGAGGCGTCGCGTGTCTACCGCACCCAGGACGGCGGCGCGACCTGGACGGAGTCCTTCCGCAACACCGACGTCCGCGCGTTCTACGACTGCATGACCTTCTTCGACCCCCGTCACGGACTCGCCGTGAGCGATCCGGTGGACGGCCGGTTCCGCATCCTGTCGACCAGCGACGGCGGCCGCTCCTGGAAGGTGCTGCCCGACCGCGGAATGCCGGCCGCCCAGGACGGCGAGGCGGGCTTCGCCGCGAGCGGGCAGTGCCTGGTCGCCGCCGGGCGCGCGGACGTCTGGCTGGCGACCGGCGGCGCGGCACGCGCGCGGGTGCTGCACTCCTCCGACCGCGGGAGGACGTGGAAGGCCGCCGACGCGCCCGTCCCGGCGGGAGACCCGGCCCGTGGCGTCTTCGCCGTCGCCTTCCGCGACCGGGCCCACGGTCTCGCCGTCGGCGGTGACTACCGCCCCGACCAGCCGTCCCCGCGGGCCGCGGCCACCACCGGGGACGGCGGCCGCTCCTGGCGGCCCGCCGCCGCGCCCCCGCCCGCCTACCGCTCCGGCGTCGCCTGGATCCCGGGCAGCCGCTCCGCGGCCCTCGCGGTCGGCCCCACCGGAACCGACCTGACCCTCGACGCGGGCCGCACCTGGCGCACCGTCGACACCGGCTCGTACGACACCGTGGACTGCGCCGGCGGCCGCGCATGCTGGGCCGCGGGCGAACGGGGGCGGGTCGCGCGCCTGGAGAGGTGAGCCGTTTTGCGGGTACCCGGAGGGCGCGAACGCGAAAGGAGTGAGCGTCGATGCCACGCGGTTCCAGCCCCAAGCGGGAGCGACAGTACGAGCACATCAAGGAGAGCGCGCAGGACCGGGGTGAGAGCGCCGGCCGTGCCAAGGAGATCGCCGCCCGGACGGTCAACAAGGAACGCGCCCGCTCCGGCGAGTCGAAGACCGCGAGCCGCACCTCCACGCAGGACATGTCGTCCGGCAAGCGGGGCGGCCAGCGGTCCGGCAAGGGCTCCCAGGGGCCCACGTACGACCAGTTGTACGAGGAAGCCAAGCGGCGGGGCGTCAAAGGCCGCTCGGACATGAACAAGAGCCAGTTGCAGCGCGCCCTCGACGGCAAGAGCTGACACCGGGGGAAACACGATCGCGGGCCCGTCCGCAGGAGCCGTACGCTCGTCACCACCATGACGACCGAAAGCATTCCCGCGGGCTGGCCCGCGACCGAGGAGGAGGCCCGCGCCGTCCAGGACGAGCTGCGGGCCCGAGTGGTGCTCGACCAGCCGGGCCCGCCCCCCGGGAGGGGACACGTGACCGGGGTCGACGTCGCCTACGACGACGAGCGGGACCTCGTCGCGGCGGCCGCCGTCGTCCTGGACGCGACGAGCCTCGACGTCGTCGCCGAGGCGACCGCCGTCGGACGGATTTCCTTCCCGTACGTCCCCGGCCTGCTCGCGTTCCGCGAGATCCCCACCGTGCTCGCCGCGCTGGAGGCGCTGCCCTGCCCGCCCGGCCTGATCGTCTGCGACGGCTACGGGCTCGCCCACCCGCGCCGCTTCGGCCTTGCCAGCCATCTCGGGGTCCTCACCGGGCTGCCCACCATCGGCGTCGCCAAGAACCCCTTCGTCTTCACCTACGACGACCCCGGCGCGCCGCGCGGCTCGGCGTCCCCGCTGCTGGCCGGCGACGAGGAGGTGGGGCGGGCGCTGCGCACCCGTGCGGGGGTGAAGCCCGTGTTCGTGTCCGTGGGCCACCGTGTCGGCCTGGACGGCGCCTGCGCCCACACCCTGGCCCTCACCCCGCGGTTCCGCCTCCCGGAGACGACCCGCAGGGCGGACTCCCTGTGCCGCGAGGCGCTTCAGGAGGCGACGATCCGCCACCGACCCACCTCGGCGCCCGCGAAGTCGTAGACGACCGCGCCGTTCCCGGCCTCCAGGGCGTCATGCTTCAGGCCGCCGCTCCGGTACCGCAGGACGCGCCCCGGCTCGCCCGCAGGGTCCTGGGCCACCGTGCCCTCGCCGACGCCGACTTCGAGAACGCACTCCACGCTGCTCCCCGTCTCGAGAGCCCTCGTCCGAGTCGTCCGCACGGGCGTCGGCATCTGAGTACGGCGTCTGAGTATCCGTACGGATGCCCGCACGCCCGTGCGATCGGCAGGCTGGGCCGCATGACGACGCACCGCGCCCCGAAGCCCCTCGCCGACCCGGACCGACCGGTCGAGCGTGCCGTGAACGCCGCTCTCGTCCTCGCCGTCCTGGCCGGGCTCGGCTGGATCGGAGGCATGATCTACACCCTCGTCCAGTGGCCGCTCTGAGGCCGGAAGGCGAAGGGCGGGAGCGAGAAGGGCGCCGGGGAGGCGCCGGGAGCGCGGTGGGACGCGGGAGCTCTCAGCGGCGAGCGGCGACGCGGAAGCGGATGCCCGCCCGGGTCAGCCGCTCGGTCAGCGCGTCGCCCATCGCCACCGCCGTGGTGACCTGCCCCGCGGTCGGCGGCAGGGCGTCGCAGGCCAGGGCCAGCGCGGCCTCGGCGAACATCTTCGCCGTCTCGTCGTAGCCGGGGTCGCCGCCCGCGACCTCGGTGTACACCCGGCGGCCCCCGCCCTCGCCGACGAACCGGACCGAGAACCAGCTGCGCGCCCGCTTCTGCGCGCTCGGCCCCTCGCCCGGCTTGAGCCGGCCGGACAGCCAGCGCCGGGCCGGCGGGAGCTGGGCCGCGGCGGCCAGCGCGCCCACGGCCGCGACCCCGCCCACGGCGACCGGGAGCCGTCGCACCGCCGCGTAGTGCCGGTAGCGGAAGTCGGGGCCGTAGCGCTGGAGCGCCCGCGCCGACCGGAGCACGATCTGCGCGTCGACGGTCGGCAGCGGCAGGGCCCAGGCGCCGACCTCGGGGGCGAACCGGGGCGCGCCCACCGGTGCGGTGGCCCGCCGGCCCACCAGCCGCGGTTCGTGACGTCGCCGGTCCCGCGCGGCTGCCGCCATCTGCCGGCCGCGCGCGAACTGGCCGAGGGCGGAGGCGAAGGTGCCGCCCGAGAAGGAGGCGTCGGCGGTCACGAAGCCGTCCACGGTCAGCGGCACCCCCTCGGGCAGCTGCCGGACGGTGAAGTACGCGCCGAGGTCGTGGGGGACCGAGTCGAAGCCGCACGCGTGGATCAGCCGGGCTCCGGTCTCCCGCGCGCGTGCGTCGTGCCGCACGTACATCAGGTCCACGAACTCCGGCTCGCCGGTGAGGTCGAGGTAGTCGGCGCCGGTGTCCGCGCAGGCGGCCACCAGTTCCTCGCCGTAGCGCACGTAGGGGCCCACGGTCGTGGCCACGACGCGCGCGTGTTCCGCGAGGGCGCGCAGTGACGCCGGGTCCGAGACGTCCGCCCGCAGCACCCCCACGTCCACGCCGAGCCGTTCGCGCAGCCGCCGCAGCTTCGTCTCGTCCCGTCCGGCGACCGCCCACCGGACGTCGGAGGGCGCGTGCGCGGCCAGGTACTCCGCGGTGAGCGTCCCGACGAAGCCGGTGGCCCCGAAGAGCACGATGTCGTACGGACGGTCCGACCTTTTCAGCCTGCTCATGACACCCCTTTGCCGTGCAGCACGCGCCGCTGTCGGTGGCTGAGGCTAGCGTGAGGAGTGCGGAGCCCGACGGCAGGTGTCCCCAATGTGTCCAAGCGCTTGCTCGGTCTGCTCTTGTGTCCGCTCCGCGGCGTTCATAGCATCACTGGTGTTACATCGGTTGTGTCACAGCAAGGGGGCTGGATGACGACGGCACCGACGGCCGGGCACGGCCCGCTGACGGGCGTACGCGTGGTGGAGCTCGCCGGGATCGGCCCCGGCCCCTTCGCCGGCATGCTCCTGGCCGACCTGGGCGCCGACGTCGTCCGTGTGGACCGCCCCGGCGGAGTCTCCCTCGCCATCGACCCCGCCCTGGACGTCACCAACCGCAACAAGCGCTCGGTGATCGTCGACCTGAAGGCACCGGACGGCCCCGCGCGCGTCCTGGACCTCGCCTCCCGCGCCGACGTCCTCATCGAGGGCAACCGGCCGGGCGTGGCCGAGCGCCTCGGCGTCGGACCCGCCGACTGCCACGCCCGCAACCCCCGACTGGTCTACGGCCGGATGACCGGCTGGGGCCAGCAGGGACCGCTCGCCCAGCGCGCGGGCCACGACGTCTCCTACATCGCCCTCACCGGCGCACTCGGCATGATCGGCGACCCCGGCCAGCCGCCGCCCGTCCCCGCCAACCTGCTCGGCGACTACGCGGGCGGCTCCCTGTACCTGGTGGTCGGCGTCCTCGCGGCCCTGCACCACGCGCGCGAGAGCGGAGTCGGCCAGGTCGTCGACGCGGCCATCGTCGACGGCGTCGCCCACCTCTCCGCGATGATCCACGGCATGCTCGCGGCCGGCGGCTGGCAGGACCGGCGCGGCGCCAACCTCCTCGACGGCGGCTGCCCGTACTACGGGACGTACGAGACCGCCGACGGCGGCCACATGGCGGTCGGCGCGCTGGAACCGCAGTTCTACGACGAGTTCGTCGGCCTGCTGGGCCTCTCGGACCTCAGCGACGCCCGCAGGGACTGGACGCGCTGGGGCGAGCTGCGCGAGGCGGTCGCCGCCCGTTTCCGGGCCCGCACCCGCGACGAGTGGACGGCCGTCTTCGACGGCTCCGACGCCTGCGTGTCGCCCGTGCTCTCGCTGCGCGAGGCTCCGCACCACCCGCACCTCGCGGCCCGGGGCACCTTCACCGACCACGGCGGCATCACCCAGCCGGCCCCCGCGCCCCGGTTCTCCGCGACGCCCACGGCCGTCCGCACCGGGCCGGCCCTGCCCGGCGCCCACACCCACGAGATCGCCCGCGACTGGGACGCCCCCGGCCTCGTGACGGACCCCGAGCAGCCCTCCCCGAACACCGTGTCCCCGGGCGACCGACCCCGCCCGGCCGGCCCACCCTCCCGAAAGGCCTGACTTCTGTGAGCACCGAAGCGTACGTGTACGACGCGATCCGCACCCCGCGCGGACGCGGCAAGGCGAACGGCGCCCTGCACGGCACGAAGCCCATCGACCTGGTCGTCGGCCTCATCCACGAGCTCCGCGACCGCTTCCCCGGCCTCGACCCGGCCGCCGTCGACGACATCGTGCTCGGCGTGGTCGGACCCGTGGGCGACCAGGGATCCGACATCGCGCGCATCGCCGCCCTCGCGGCCGGCCTGCCGGACACCGTGGCGGGCGTGCAGGAGAACCGCTTCTGCGCCTCGGGCCTGGAAGCGGTCAACCTGGCCGCGATGAAGGTCCGTTCGGGCTGGGAGGACCTGGTCCTCGCGGGCGGCGTGGAATCGATGTCCCGGGTGCCGATGGCCTCGGACGGCGGCGCCTGGTTCAACGACCCCATGACCAACCTGGCCGTGAACTTCGTGCCGCAGGGCATCGGCGCCGACCTCATCGCCACCATCGAGGGCTTCTCCCGCCGGGACGTCGACGAGTACGCGGCCCTGTCGCAGGAGCGGGCGGCGACGGCCTGGAAGGAAGGGCGCTTCGACCGCTCGGTCGTCCCGGTGAAGGACCGCGCCGGGCTGGTCGTCCTCGACCACGACGAACACCCGCGTCCCGGCACCACCGCCGAGTCGCTGGGCAAGCTGAAGCCCTCCTTCGCCGACATCGGCGAGCTGGGCGGATTCGACGCGGTGGCGCTCCAGAAGTACCACTGGGTGGAGAAGATCGACCACGTGCACCACGCGGGCAACTCCTCCGGCATCGTCGACGGCGCGTCCCTGGTCGCCATCGGCACCAAGGAGGTCGGCGAGCGACACGGGCTCACCCCCCGCGCGCGGATCGTCTCCGCGGCCGTCTCCGGCTCCGAGCCGACGATCATGCTCACCGGCCCCGCCCCCGCCACCCGCAAGGCCCTCGCCAAGGCCGGCCTGACCATCGACGACATCGACCTCGTCGAGATCAACGAGGCGTTCGCGGCCGTCGTCCTGCGCTTCGTCAAGGACATGGGGCTGTCCCTGGACAAGGTGAACGTCAACGGCGGCGCGATCGCGCTGGGCCACCCCCTCGGCGCCACCGGCGCCATGATCCTCGGCACGCTCGTCGACGAGCTGGAACGCCAGGACAAGCGCTACGGCCTGGCCACCCTCTGCGTCGGAGGCGGCATGGGCATCGCCACGATCGTCGAACGCGTCTGACCACCCCAGCGGAACCCCACGACTTCTCCGGAGACCCTTCATGACACAGAGCACCGCCATCCGCTGGGAACAGGACCGCACCGGCCTCGTCACCCTCGTCCTCGACGACCCCGACCAGTCGGCGAACACCATGAACGCGGCCTTCCGCGCCTCCCTCGCCGCCGTCGCCGACCGGCTGGAGGCCGAGAAGGACTCCGTCCGGGGCGTCATCCTCACCTCCGCCAAGAAGACCTTCTTCGCCGGCGGCGACCTGCGCGACCTGATCCGCGTCACCCCCGACACCGCCCGCGACCTCTTCGAGGGCGGACTGGAGATCAAGCGCCACCTCCGCCGCATCGAGACCCTCGGCAAGCCCGTCGTCGCCGCCCTGAACGGCGCGGCCCTCGGCGGCGGCTTCGAACTCGCCCTCGCCTGCCACCACCGGATCGCCCTCGACGCGCCCGGCTCGAAGATCGGCTGCCCCGAGGTCACCCTGGGCCTCCTGCCCGGAGGCGGCGGCGTCGTGCGCACCGTGCGCCTGCTGGGCATCACCGACGCCCTGCTCAAGGTCCTCCTCAAGGGCAACCAGTACAGCCCCCGCCAGGCCCTGGAGAACGGCCTGATCCACGAGGTCGCCGCGACGCACGAGGACATGCTCGCCAAGGCCCGCGCCTTCGTCGACGCCCACCCCGAGTCGCGGCAGCCCTGGGACGAGCCGGGCCATCGCATCCCCGGCGGCACCCCGTCGAACCCGCGCTTCGCCGCCAACCTGCCCGCCTTCCCGGCCAGTCTGCGCAAGGAGACCAACGGCGCCCCCTACCCGGCGCCGCGCGCCATCCTCGCCGCGGCCGTCGAGGGCGCCCAGGTCGACTTCGACACCGCGCAGGTCATCGAGGCCCGCTACTTCGTCGAACTGGCCGCCGGACAGACGTCGAAGAACATGATCCAGGCGTTCTTCTTCGACCTCCAGGCGGTCAACTCCGGCGTGAGCCGCCCCAAGGGCGTCGAGCCCCGCACGGTCCGCAGGGCCGCCGTCCTGGGCGCCGGGATGATGGGCGCGGGCATCGCCTACGCGTGCGCCCGCGCCGGCATCGACGTCGTCCTGAAGGACGTCTCCCTGGAGGCCGCCGTCAAGGGCAAGGGCTACTCCGAGAAGCTCTGCGCCAAGGCCGTCGCCCGGGGCCGCACCACCCGGGAGAAGGCGGACGCGCTGCTCGCCCGCATCACCCCCACCGCGGACCCCGCCGACCTTGCCGGCTGCGACGCCGTCATCGAGGCCGTCTTCGAGGACACCGCCCTCAAGCACAAGGTCTTCCAGGAGATCGAGCACGTCGTGGCCCCCGACGCCCTGCTGTGCTCCAACACCTCCACCCTGCCCATCACCGCGCTGGCCGAGGGCGTCGAGCGCCAGGGCGACTTCGTCGGCCTGCACTTCTTCTCGCCCGTCGACAAGATGCCCCTCGTCGAGATCATCAAGGGCGCCCGTACCGGCGACGAGGCGCTCGCGCGCGCCTTCGACCTGGTCCGGCAGATCAGGAAGACCCCGATCGTCGTCAACGACTCGCGCGGCTTCTTCACCTCCCGGGTGATCGGCCACTTCATCAACGAGGGCGTCGCCATGGTGGGCGAGGGCATCGAGCCCGCCTCCGTGGAACAGGCGGCCGCGCAGGCCGGCTACCCGGCCAAGGTGCTCTCCTTGATGGACGAGCTGACGCTCACCCTGCCGCAGAAGATCCGCCGGGAGTCGAGGAGGGCCGTCGAGGAGGCCGGCGGGACCTGGGTCGCGCACCCCGCCGAGGCCGTCGTCGACCGCATGGTCGACGAGTTCGGGCGCCCCGGACGCAGCGGGGGAGCGGGCTTCTACGAGTACACCGAGGACGGCAAGAGGGCCGGGCTGTGGCCGGGGCTGCGCGAGCACTTCACGCGCGCGGGCGCCGCGATCCCGTTCGAGGACATGCAGGAGCGCATGCTGTTCTCCGAGGCTCTCGACACGGTCAGGCTGCTGGAGGAAGGCGTCCTGACCTCGGTCGCCGACGCCAACATCGGCTCCCTGTTCGGCATCGGCTTCCCCGGCTGGACCGGCGGCGTGCTCCAGTACGTCAACGGCTACGAGGGCGGCCTTGCCGGCTTCGTGGCACGCGCGCGGGAACTCGCCGAGCGCTACGGCGACCGCTTCACCCCGCCCGCGCTGCTGGTGGCCAAGGCGGAGAACGGCGAGACGTTCACGGACGCGCGCTGACCGACCGGGAGTCTCAGGGGGAGCCGTCGGACGGCGGCTCCCCGAGCCACTCCCGCAGCTCCTCGGTGAGCGAGCGCTGGAACGCCGTCAGCAGGGCCTGCACGACCAGGGGCTGCATGTGCGCCGACAGCGAGCGCACGGCCCGCGCGTCGCGCTCGGGCACCTCCTCGCGCAGCAGCCGCGACAGCTCGTGGGCCGCCGCGCGCGCGTGGTCGAGCAGGACGGTGCGCGCGGCGCGGATCGACTCCTGCGACAGCGGCACGTCCAGGAGCCGCACGCCGAGGCGCAGCAGACCCGGGTCGACCCCGTACCCGTCCTGCTCGCGGCGTACGACGTTCATCGCGACGAGGCGGTCCACGTCCTCCTCGCCGAGCGCACGCCCCGCCCTGCGCTCCAGCTCCTGCCGTGACACCGTCTCCACCGCGTCCGGCGCCCAGGACGCCACCACGGCCCGGTGCACGGCGAGGTCACGGGCGTCGAGACCGGGCGGCAGCCGGTCCAGGTACCGCTCGATCGCCGCCAGGGTCAGGCCCTGCTCGCGCAACTCCTCGATCAGCGCGAGACGGGCGAGATGCCCGGAGCCGTAGCGGCCCACCCGGCGCGCGCCGATGACCGGCGGCGGCAGCAGCCCCTTGGTGGAGTAGAAGCGCACGGTCCGCACCGTGACCCCCGCCCGCGCGGCCAGCTCGTCGACCGTGAGGGCCGGCTCCTCGGTCTCGATCGTCATGTGCAGCAGTATCGCTGTGCCACCGGTGCTGTGAAACCCGGGGCGGGGGAGTGCGGAGCAGCGGTGAGAGTCCTGTGAGAAGCGACGCCGTGTGACGTCGGCCACCGCATGGTCACCCGGCGTTTGGGGAAGGTGCGGTGCTGGTCTGTGCCCCTACCCGGGAGCCGCGGGCCACGACCGTACGGAAACCCGGGCGTACCAGGCCCGGGCGCACCAGAGAGTGGAACCACCCGTGAGCAAGGACAGCGTGGACACGGCCGACGTCGCCACCCGCCCCGGGGCGGCCGCGACACCCGCGGACGCGGGCGACGCCGGCTACAGCAAGGACCTCAAGCACCGCCACGTCAACATGATCGCCATCGGCGGCGCCATCGGCACCGGCCTCTTCCTGGGCGCGGGGGGACGCCTGCACAGCGCGGGCCCGGCTCTCGCGCTCGCCTATCTGGTCTGCGGCGTCTTCGCCTTCTTCGTGGTCCGCGCCCTCGGCGAGCTGGTCCTGTACCGGCCCTCCTCGGGCTCCTTCGTGTCGTACGCGCGCGAGTTCCTCGGCGAGAAGGGCGCGTACGTCGCCGGCTGGATGTACTTCCTGAACTGGTCCACGACCGGCATCGCCGACATCACCGCGATCGCCCTGTACACGCACTACTGGAGCATGTTCACGAGCATCCCCCAGTGGGTGCTCGCACTCGTCGCGCTCACGGTGGTGCTGGCGGTGAACCTGATCTCGGTGAAGATCTTCGGCGAGATGGAGTTCTGGTTCGCGATCGTCAAGGTCGCCACCCTCGTCGCCTTCATGTGCATCGGCATCTTCCTGCTCGCCACCCGGCACGAGGTGGGCGGACAGACGCCCGGCCCCGGCGTGATCACGGACCACGGCGGCCTCCTCCCGCACGGCGCCATGCCCGTCGTCCTCGTCATGCAGGGCGTGATCTTCGCCTACGCGGCGCTGGAACTGGTCGGCGTCGCCGCGGGCGAGACGGCCGAGCCGGAGAAGGTGGTCCCGCGCGCGGTGAACTCCATCATGTGGCGCGTCGGCCTGTTCTACGTGGGCTCGGTCGTCCTGCTCGCCCTGCTGCTGCCCGGCTCGCTCTACTCGGCCGACGAGAGCCCCTTCGTCACCGTCCTGTCGAAGATCGGCGTCTCCGGTGCGGGCGACGTGATGAACCTCGTGGTCCTGACGGCCGCCATGTCCTCCCTGAACTCCGGCCTGTACTCCACCGGCCGCATCCTGCGCTCCATGGCCATGGCGGGCTCGGCGCCCCGGTTCACCGCCCGCATGAACCGCAGCCAGGTTCCCTACGGCGGCATCCTGCTGACCTGCGCGGTGTGCGTCCTCGGCGTCGGCCTGAACTTCCTCATGCCCAGCCAGGCCTTCGAGATCGTGCTGAACATCGCCTCGCTCGGCATCATCAGCACCTGGGTGATCATCATGGTCTGCCACCTCGTCTTCGTCCGCCGCGCGCGGGCCGGACTGGTGCAGCGGCCCTCCTTCCGCCTGCCGGGCAGCCCGGTCACGGAGAGCGTCACGATCGTCTTCCTGATCGCCGTCCTCGGCCTGATGTGGAACGACCCCGAGGTCGGCCGCAAGACGCTGCTGCTGATCCCGCTCGTCGCGGCCGCGCTCGTCGCCGGCTGGTTCGCGGTCCGCGACCGCGTGTCCAGGGCGACGGACGCCGAACTCACCGAGCTGACCAAGTAGTCCCACAGCCCCCGGCGATGTCAGTGGCACCGCCTACGGTGGCGTCATGTCGGAGATCGCGTATGTCCGGGGTGACGCCACCGCTCCGTCGGTGAAGGGCGTCAAGGTGATCGCCCACGTCTGCAACGACGGCGGGGGCTGGGGCAACGGGTTCGTCCTGGCCCTGTCGCGGCGCCGGCCCGAACCCGAGGCGGCCTACCGCGCCTGGCACCGGGGCCGCGCGTCCAACGGCTTCGGCCTGGGCGCCCTCCAGACCGTCCGGGTGGAGCGGGACGTGTGGGTCGCCGACATGATCGGCCGGCACGGGGTGCGCAGGGCGGGCAACGCCGTCCCCGTGCGCTACGACGCCATCGACGCGGCCCTGGCCCGCCTCGCCGACCGTGCCCTGGACCTCGGCGCGTCGGTGCACATGCCGCGGATAGGCTGCGGGCCGGCCGGGGGCGAGTGGTCCCGTGTCGAGCCGCTCGTCACCGGCAGGCTCGCGGCGCGGGGCGTCACGGTGACGGTGTACGACCACGGGGAGGGATGACGCACATGCGCGCGGAGATCGACGAGGGCGCCGGGAAGGACATCGACGTCCTGGTGCTGGGCGGGGCCGGCGTGGACACCATCGTGTACGTGCCGGAGCTGCCGCTCCCCTACGCCGACAGCTACATGATCGACAGCGGTATCCGCGCCCGCGCCGGGCAGACCGGTGACTTCGTCGCCCTGGGCCTCTCCGCCCTCGGCCTGCGCACCCACCACCTGGACTTCCTCGGCGACGACCCCGAGGGCGACCTCGTGCGCGCCCTGCACCGGGACCGGGGCATCGCCCTCACCGCGCTCCCGCAGCCCGCCGGCACCAAGCGCGCGGTCAACCTGGTGAGCCCGGACGGGCGGCGGCTCTCCCTGTACGACAACAGCCGCGGCCGCCCGGACGACCGCTTCCCCGAGCCCACGCTGCGCGCCCTGGCCGCGGTGAGCCGCCACGCGCACGTGTCCATCACCCATCCCTGCGCCGAGGCCCTCCCCGTGCTCCGCGAGGCGGGCGTGGGCATCTCCACCGACCTGCACAACTGGGACGGCGAGAACCCCTACCACGAGCCTTTCGCCCACGCGGCGGACGTCGTCTTCGTCTCCGCCACCGCGCTGCGCGACCCGCACGCGACCATGCGCGCGATCGCCGAGCGCGGCCGGGCCGAGGCGGTCGTCGCCACGGCCGGCGCGCAGGGGGCGTATCTGCTGGCCGACGGCGAGCTGACCCATATACCCGCCGTCACCCCGCCCGCGCCGGTGGTCGACTCCAACGGCGCGGGCGACGCCTTCGCGTCCGCCTTCCTCTTCGGCCGCCTCAGCGGCGAACCGCCCCGCCGGTGCGCCGAGTTCGGCGCGCTGGCGGGGGCGTACGCCTGCACGGTCCCGGCGACGCAGAGCACCGCCCTGTCGCGATCCGCCCTCCTGGCGGCGGCCGGCGCCTGAACCGCCGGCCGGGAGGGCGGGGCTCAGCGGGTGTGGACGCCGTTCGTCGCGGCGATCTTCTTCCAGGACCTAGGCGCCACGGGCGCGGCCGCCGGCGACGCGGTGCGCGCCGCGGGCGCCTGGGGCTTGACCGGCTGGAAGAGCCAGGCGTCGAACAGCGCGTCCAGCCGCTTGCCGGAGACCCGCTCGGCGTACTGCCGGAAGTCGGCGACGGTCGCGTTGCCGTACGCGTGCTGCCGGGGCCAGCCCTTGAGGACGGTGAAGAAGGCTTCGTCGCCGATCGCGTTGCGCAGCGCCTGCACGGCCAGCGCGCCCCGGTCGTACACGGCGGCGTCGAACTGGTTCTCCGGGCCCGGATCGCCCGGCCGCACCGTCCAGAACGCGTCGCCGGCCGGGTGCGAGGCGTAGACGTAGTCGGCCAGCTCCTGCGCGGTGCCCTCGTCCTCGTGCTCGGACCACAGCCACTGCGCGTACCGCGCGAAGCCCTCGTTCAGCCAGATGTCCTTCCAGCCCGCCACGGACACGAAGTCCCCGTACCACTGGTGGGCCAGCTCGTGCACCACCACGGAGGTGTTCGAGCCGGATGCGAACTGCCGCGGGCTGTAATAGGGCCGGGTCTGCGTCTCCAGTGCGTAGCCGGTGGTCGTGTCCGGCACGTATCCGCCGAGCGCCTCGAAGGGGTACGGACCGAAGAAGCCGCTGAGCCAGTCGGCGATCTCCCCGGTCCGCTCGACGCTCGCCCGCGCCGCGCCCGCGTCGTCGCCCAGAGCCGTGCTGTAGGCGTTGACGACCGGGATGCCGCTCTCGGTCGTGCCGGTCGTGATGTCGAACCGGCCGACCGCGAGCGTGGCGAGATAGGTGGCCTGCGGCTTGGCCGACCGCCAGTTGTAGCGGGTCCAGCCGGCCCGTGAACTCGTGGACTGCAACGTGCCGTTGGAGACGGCCTGGGTGCCGTCCGGCACCTGGACCGACACGTCGAAGGTGGCCTTGTCGAGCGGGTGGTCGTTGCCGGGGAACCACCACCAGGCCGACTCGGGCTCGTTCGCGCCGACCCCGCCGTCCGGGGTGCGGTGCCAGCTGGTGAAGCCGTACGCCTGCTTCGACGAGGGGACGCCCTTGTAGCGCACCACGACGGTCATCGCGGCGCCCTTGGGCAGGGCCTTCCTCGGCGTGATCTGCAACTCGTGCTCGCCCGTCGAGGCGAACGCCGCCCGCACGCCGTCGACCCGCACCTCGCTGACGTCGAGCAGGAAGTCCAGGTCGAAGCGCGACAGATCCTGTGTGGTCGTCGCGAGGAGGGTCGCCGTCCCCTCCAACTCGTCCGTGGCGGGCTGGTACTTCAGCCGCAGGTCGTAGTGGGAGACGTCGTAGCCGCCGTTGCCGTAGGCCGGGTAGTAGGGGTCGCCGATGCCCGGCGCGCCGGGGGTGAAGCCCGCGGCCGACGCCGGGATCGCCAGCAGGACGGACGCGGCGGCAAGGGCGCCGGGCGCGAGGATGCTGCGCTGCACAAAAGCTCCAAGTCGTGGAGGCGGGAGGTCTTCCGGGAGCCTAGGAACTCCCGTGCCCCAGGACCTGCCCATCGCCACCCCCGTCACACGATCGCCATTCGGCCGTCACACAGGGAGCTGCCCGCACGGTCGGGTTCCGGCCACGCCGGTCCCCACGACCGCGACGAGCGTCATGTGCCCCCTTCTGCGCGGGAGTTGACGCGAGTACCGTCCCGCGCATGCCGACACGCATGCGCTTCACGACCTGGAGACCGCTCGCGACCGCCGTCATCACCCTCCTGGTGGCCGCCTTCCTCACCCCGGCGGCGGCCCACGGCTCCCCACGCGAGAGCCGGCCCGTCTACTCCTACGCCGACGCCGTCCGCGAAGCCGTCTGGGTCGACACCGGGCTCGACGCCGACGGCGACGGACGCACGGACCGGGTCGCCGCAGACATCGTCCGCCCCCGCGAACCCGCCGCGCGGGGCCGCAAGGTGCCCGTCATCATGGACGCGAGCCCCTACTACGCCTGTTGCGGGCGGGGCAACGAGGGACAGCTCAAGACGTACGACGCGGCCGGCAACATCGTCCGGATGCCGCTGTTCTACGACAACTACTTCGTCCCGCGCGGCTACGCCGTCGTCGGCGTCGACCTGGCCGGCACCGGCCGCTCCGACGGCTGCGAGGACGTGGGCGGCCGCTTCGAGGTGCGGTCCGCCAAGGCCGTCGTCGACTGGCTCAACGGACGCGCCAGGGCCTACACCGCCCGCACCGGGGGCAAGGCCGTCCGGGCGAGCTGGACCGACGGGGCGACCGGCATGATCGGCAAGAGCTGGGACGGCACCATCGCCAACGCGGTCGCCGCCACCGGGGTCCGGGGTCTGCGCACCATCGTCCCGATCAGCGCCATCTCCTCCTGGTACGACTACTACTTCTCCCAGGGCGCGCCGCTGTACGACTCCGGCCCCGACGCCCTCGCCGACTACGTCACCTCCGCCGACGCGCGCGCCCGGTGCGCCGCCGTGCAGCGCCGCCTCGTCGACGACGCCCCGCGCACCGGCGACCTGACGCCGCTGTGGACCGAACGCGACTACGTCAAGGACGCGCGCAAGGTGAGGGCCAGCGTCTTCCTCGTCCACGGCATGCAGGACCTCAACGTCCGCACCAAGCACTTCGGACAGTGGTGGGACGCCCTCGGGAAGAACGGTGTGCACCGCAAGATCTGGCTCTCCCAGACGGGCCACGTCGACCCCTTCGACTTCCGTCGCGCCGCCTGGGTCGACACCCTGCACCGCTGGTTCGACCACGAACTCCTCGGCTACGACAACGGCGTCGACCGCGAGCCCATGGCCGACGTGGAACGCCACCCCGACCAGTGGGTCACCTCGACGGCGTGGCCGCCGCACGGCACCCGGCCGGCGACCCTGCGCCCGGCCGCCGGCGCACTGCCCGGTGTGGGAACCCTCGGCCTGCGCGCGGGCACGGGCAGCGTGGCCTTCACCGACGACCCGCGGCACGGCGAGACCGACTGGGCCGCACGGATCGACACGCCGACCCCGGACAAGGCCGGCTTCGTCACCGGCGCCCTCACCCGCCCGCTGCGGCTGGCCGGCTCCTCCGAGGTCACCGTCACCGCCACGCCCACCACGGCGACGGCCCACCTGAGCGCCGTCCTCGTCGATGTCGGCCCCGACACCGTCCGGGACTACGCGGCGAGCGGCGAGGGCATCACGACGCTCACCGACCGCACCTGCTGGGGCGCGAGCACCGAGGGCGACAGCGCGTGCTTCAAGGAGACGAAGGCCAGGACGGCCGACGTCGGCGCCACCGTCGTCAGCCGGGGCTGGGCCGACCTCGGCACCTACGCCGACCCCGGCAGGGGCGTGCCGCTCACCCCGGGACGGGCCTACACGATCACCCTCGGTCTCGCGGCCACCGACCACGTCGTCCCGGCCGGCCACCGCCTCGCGCTGATCGTGGCGGGCACCGACAAGGACCTCATCGACCCGCCCGCCGACACGCCGACGCTCACCGTGGACCTGTCCCGCACCTCGGCCCGGGTCCCGTTCGTCGGCGGCGCGAAGGCGTTCGCCGCCGCGACCACCGGCACCCGTCCGACCAGCGTCCCCTCACACCCCGCCCCACCGGCAGGCGCAGGCACGGGCACCCCGAAGGAGGGACTCCGCATCCCCTGAGGGGTGTCGCCGATCCGGCCGCGCCGAGCGGGCCCGACCGGCTCGACGGCCCGCGCCGACGATCGGGCCGATGCGGCCGGTTCGACGACGGTCGGGCCGACCGGGATCGAGCCGCTTGACGGCTCGCCGACCGGCGGCGGAGTCGACGGCCGGGGCAGCCGCCTGGACGGTGACCGGCCGGGGCGACGACAGCCGGACCGAGCGGTGCCGACCGACCGGACCGGTGCCGACGGCGGCCTTGTCGTCACCGGCCATCCGTCCGGTCGGCGCGGGCCGTACAGCTTCTGTCGGCTGCCGGCCACCTCGCGCCGGTCGGCCGGCGGCCGCCCCGTCCAGGCTGGGCACTGGCTGCCGCGCCACGGCTGGACACCGGCCGCCGCGCTTCGGTCGGCTATGGGCCGCCCCTCCCGCCCGGCCACCGGCCACCCCGCCCCGGCCGGGTCAGGCCCTCTCTGCTCGGTCCTGACCGGCAGGGGCCCCCGCATCCCGGCCCCGGGCCGGCAAGGGCACGCCCCCGCATCCCAGGCGGGCCGCGCCCCCTCCCCGCGGCGCCCCGCGGCCGCGTCCCCGCCCGTGGCGGTTCAGCGGGCGAGGGTGGCCAGGGCGGCCGCCTCCTCGGCGCAGCCCCAGGCGACGGTCACCCCGGCTCCGCCGTGCCCGTAGTGGTGGACGACCGTGCGTCCGTCCGCGAGAGTCTCGCGTTCCAGCCGTACGGCGGGCCGGACCGGCCGCAGACCCACCCGGTGCTCCAGGATCCGCGCCCCCGCCACTTCGGGCCGCAGCTCCGCGCAGCGTCGCACGATCGCCTCCGCCTGCGCGGGATCCGGTTCCAGGGAGCCGACGCCGTCCTCGGACGTGCCGCCCAGCAGGAGCCGTCCCGGCTGCGGGAAGAGGTAGGTCGGCTCCCCGGCCGCGGTGGCCGACACGAGCCAGGTGTCCAGCCCCGGGTTCTCCACCACGACGAGCTGTCCGCGCACCGGCCGCAGCGACGTGTCGCCGACCAGCTCGCGGGCGCCCAGTCCGGTGCAGTTGACGACGACCGGCGCGTCCACCGCCGCCAGATCGTGCACGGTGCGCTCCTCGATCGTGCCGCCCGCCCGCAGCAGCCGCGCCCGCAGCCACGGCAGATGGACCGCCATGTCGATCAGCGGCAGCCGCGCCCACAGCGCGTCGTGGGCCGGGTGCTCCAGGGCGGTGGCCCGGCGCAGTCCGGGCAGCCGGCCCGCCGCCCAGCCTTCGACGACCGCCGGATCCGTGCCGCCCATGGCCCCCTCGACCAGCCGCACCCCGGTCTCCCCGGGCCGCTCGGCCAGCTCCCGGTACACCTCCAGCGACCGCAGCGCCCACGCGCGGGCCGCGGCCTCGGGCTCGATGTGGTACGGCCACCACAGCGCGCCCGCGACGGCGGACGTGGTCCGCTCGGCGGGGTCCCGCGCCCACACCCGTACCCGCAGCCCGCGCTCGGCCAGGACGACGGCCGTGGCCAGCCCGACGACCCCGCTCCCGACGACGACGATCCCGTTCCCCTGAATGTCCACGCAGCGACGGTAACCGGCCCCGGGCCGCGGCGGCCGCGGGAAACCCCGGAGGCCGGGGGCGGCGTACGCCGACTAGGATCTACCGTCTGATGACTGCCACCCTCGTCGCCAAGAACCTCGCCGCCGGGCACGGCGACCGCTCCCTCTTCTCCGGGCTCGACCTCGTCGTCGCCCCCGGGGACGTGATCGGGCTGGTCGGAGCCAACGGCGCGGGCAAGTCCACCCTGCTCTCGCTGCTCGCCGGTCTCACCGCGCCCGAGGAGGGCGAGCTGCGCCTGTCCCCGCCGACCGCGTCCGTCGGCCATCTGCCGCAGGAGCCCGAACGCCGGCCCGGCGAGAGCGTGCGGGAGTTCCTCGCGCGCCGCACCGGCGTCGCCGAGGCCCAGCGCACGATGGACGAGGCCACCCAGGCCCTGGTCGACGGCGCTCCCGGCGCCGACGACGCCTACGCGACGAGCCTGGAGCGCTGGCTCGACCTCGGCGGCGCCGACCTCGACGAGCGGGCCGAGGAGGTGGCGGACTCGCTCGGCCTGGGGGTGGACCTCGACCAGCCGATGACCTCGCTGTCCGGCGGCCAGGCCGCCCGCGCGGGCCTGGCCTCCCTCCTGCTGTCCCGCTACGACGTCTTCCTCCTCGACGAGCCGACCAACGACCTCGACCTCGACGGACTGGAGCGCCTCGAACGCTTCGTGACCGGCCTGCGCGCCGGCACCGTCGTCGTCAGCCACGACCGTGAGTTCCTCACCCGCACGGTCACCAAGGTCCTCGAACTCGACCTCGCCCAGCAGCAGATCAACCTCTACGGCGGCGGCTACGACGCCTACCTGGAGGAGCGGGACGTGGCCCGCAGGCACGCCCGCGAGGACTACGAGGAGTACGCCGACAAGAAGACCGCGTTGCAGGAGCGCGCGCAGACCCAGCGCTCCTGGATGGACAAGGGCGTCAAGAACGCGCGCCGCAAGGCGGCCAGCGACAACGACAAGATCGGCCGCAAGTTCCGCAGCGAGGCCAGCGAGAAGCAGGCGGCGAAGGCCCGGCAGACGCAGCGCATGATCGAGCGCCTGGAGGTCGTCGACGAGCCGCGCAAGGAGTGGGAGCTGCGCATGGAGATCGCGGCCGCCCCGCGATCCGGCGCGGTCGTGGCCACCCTGCGCGACGCGCAGGTGCGGCGCGGCGACTTCCGGTTCGGGCCGGTGACGCTTCAGATCGACTGGGCCGACCGGGTCGCGGTGACCGGCGCGAACGGCGCGGGCAAGTCGACCCTGCTCGGCGCGCTCCTCGGCCGGATCCCGCTGGACGCCGGACACGCGGCCGTCGGCTCGGGCGTCCTGGTCGGCGAGGTCGACCAGGCGCGGCGGTCGTTCCACGGGCCGGAGGCGCTGCTGGACGCGTTCCGCGCCGCCGTCCCCGACACCGAGCCCGCCGAGGTGCGCACCCTGCTGGCCAAGTTCGGCCTGAAGTCGGAGCACGTCATGCGCCCGGCGGTCACCTTGTCGCCCGGCGAACGCACCCGCGCCGCCCTCGCCCTGCTCCAGGGCCGGGGCGTCAACCTCCTCGTCCTCGACGAGCCGACGAACCATCTCGACCTGCCGGCCATCGAACAGCTGGAGTCCGCCCTCGACGCCTACGAGGGCACGCTGCTGCTGGTCACCCACGACCGGCGGATGCTGGACGCCGTCCACGTGACGCGCCGGCTGGAGGTCGCCGACGGCAGGGTGACCGAGCGCTAGGGATTCTCGTCCGGCTCGCGGGGGAGGAGCCGGGTCGCCAGGCCGGGGTAGTCGAGGACGTACCCGTCCGGGTCGAAGGCGATGTCGCTGCGGAAGCCGCCGGACGCGAAGCGCACCAGGGCCCCGCCCCGCGCCTGCGCGCCGAGGTGCGTGTACGTCTGCCAGGACGGCCGCACGGTCAGCGCGGGCACCGACACCCAGGCCATCAGGAACCGGTGTTCGCCCGGACGCCGGTGCAGCCCGTGCCGCAGCACCGGCATGGTGTTGGTGAGCGGGCACAGGCCGAGATCGCAGTCGGCGGCCTCCCCGAAGCCGGGCAGACGCTCCCCGTCGGCACTCCAGCCGCCCCGTCCGTCGTGCCGCAGGTCGAGGGAGCGGGTGCGTTCGGCCGTCTCGACGGTGACCCGCAGACGGCGCGTCACGAAACCGTCCGCGGTGTCGAGTTCGTAGGACACCCAGTACGGCCCCGGCGTCGTGCCGACCGCCCGTCCGCGCGCCCGCAGCGCGCCGTCGTCCGTCTCGGTCCATGCGGTCTCGTACCCGCCGCTCGCCGACACGCTCCAACTGAGGACCCGCGAAGCACCCATACCGTCACTGTACGAGCGGCCCGGCCCACGGCGTGTGCGCCGCGGGCCGGGCCGTCCCGTCACCGCTTGCTCAGCTGCGGCCCTTCTTCGGGTCGAGCAGGCCCGCCTTGCGCAGGGCATCGGCCATCGCGCTGTTCGCCGGCGGCGCGGCGGCCTGCCGTGAGCCGCCGCCGCGCTGCCCGCCGCCCTGCTGTCCGCCGGCCTGCTGCGGACGCCGGCGCTGCTGGGGCGGACGGCCCCCGCCGCCTTCGCGCTGCTGCCGTCCGCCGCCGGCGGCCCGGCCCTGCTCGCCGGGGGCGGCCGCCTCGTCGTCCAGACGGAGCGTCAGGGAGATCCGCTTGCGCGGGATGTCCACGTCGAGGACCTTCACCTTGACGATGTCACCCGGCTTGACGACCTCGCGGGGGTCCTTCACGAACGTCTTCGACAGGGCGGAGACGTGCGCCAGGCCGTCCTGGTGGACGCCGACGTCGATGAACGCGCCGAAGGCCGCCACGTTGGTGACGACGCCCTCCAGCACCATCCCGGGGGCCAGGTCGGAGATCTTCTCCACGCCGTCCTTGAAGGCGGCAGTCTTGAACGCCGGCCGCGGGTCGCGTCCGGGCTTCTCCAGCTCCTTGAGGATGTCGGTGACGGTCGGCAGACCGAACGTCTCGTCGACGAAGTCCGTCGGCCGCAGCGAGCGCAGCACCGCCGTGTTGCCCACCAGCGACGCCACCTCCTGCCCGGACGTCTTCACCATGCGGCGCACCACCGGGTAGGCCTCCGGGTGCACGCTGGAGGCGTCCAGCGGGTCGGAGCCGCCGCGGATGCGCAGGAAGCCCGCGCACTGCTCGTAGGCCTTGGGGCCGAGCCGCGGCACCTTCTTCAGCTCCGTGCGGGACGTGAACGGCCCGTTGGCGTCCCGGTGCGCCACGATGTTCTCCGCGAGCCCGGAGGTGATGCCGGAGACCCGGGCGAGCAGCGGCGCGGAGGCCGTGTTGACGTCGACGCCCACGCCGTTCACGCAGTCCTCCACCACCGCGTCCAGCGAACGCGACAGCTTCACCTCGGACAGGTCGTGCTGGTACTGGCCGACGCCGATCGACTTCGGGTCGATCTTCACCAGCTCGGCCAGCGGGTCCTGGAGCCGGCGCGCGATCGAGACGGCGCCGCGCAGCGAGACGTCCATGTCCGGCAGCTCCTGCGAGGCGAACGCGGAGGCCGAGTACACGGAGGCGCCGGCCTCGGACACCATCACCTTGGTGAGCCGCAGGTCCGGGTGCCTGGCGATCAGCTCGGCGGCGAGCCGGTCGGTCTCGCGGGACGCGGTGCCGTTGCCGATGGCGACCAGGTCTACCGCGTGCTCCTTCGCCAGCCGCGCCAGCTTGGCGATCGCCTCGTCCCACCTGTTCGCCGGGACGTGGGGATGGATCACGTCGGTGGCGACGACCTTGCCGGTCGCGTCGACGACGGCGACCTTCACGCCCGTGCGGAAGCCGGGGTCCAGGCCCAGCGTCGCACGCGTGCCGGCCGGGGCGGCGAGCAGCAGGTCGCGCAGGTTGGCGGCGAAGACGTTCACGGCCTCGTCCTCGGCGGCCGTCCGCAGCCGCAGCCTCAGGTCGAGGCCGAGGTGCACGAGGATGCGGGTGCGCCAGGCCCAGCGCACGGTGTCGGTGAGCCACTTGTCGCCCGGGCGGCCGCGGTCGGCGATGCCGAACCGGGCGGCGACGATGCCCTCGTAGGAGGACGGGCCGGGCTGCTCGGAGGGCTCCTCCGGCTCCAGGACGAGGTCGAGGACCTCCTCCTTCTCGCCGCGCAGCATGGCCAGGACCCGGTGGGAGGGCAGGGCGGTGAACGGCTCGGCGAAGTCGAAGTAGTCGGCGAACTTCGCGCCCGCCTCCTCCTTGCCCTCGCGGACCTTCGCGGCCAGCCGCCCGCGGGTCCACATGCGCTCGCGCAGCTCGCCGATCAGGTCGGCGTCCTCCGAGAACCGCTCGGTCAGGATCGCCCGCGCGCCGTCCAGCGCCGCCTGCGCGTCGGCGACGCCCTTGCCGGCGTCGACGAAGGCGGCGGCCGCCGCGAGCGGATCGACCGAGGGATCGCCGAGCAGGCCCTGCGCGAGCGGTTCGAGGCCCGCCTCCCGCGCGATCTGCGCCTTGGTGCGCCGCTTGGGCTTGTACGGGAGGTAGACGTCCTCCAGGCGTGCCTTGGTCTCGGCGCCGCGGATCTGCGCCTCCAGCGCGTCGGTGAGCTTGCCCTGCTCGCGCACCGACTCCAGGATCGCCGACCGCCGCTCCTCCAGCTCGCGCAGGTAGCGCAGCCGCTCCTCGAGCGCGCGCAGCTGCGCGTCGTCGAGCATCTCGGTCGCTTCCTTGCGGTAGCGGGCGATGAAGGGCACCGTCGAGCCGCCGTCGAGCAGCTCCACGGCGGCCTTGACCTGCCGTTCCCGTACGCCGAGTTCTTCGGCGATCCTGCTTTCGATGGACCCTGATTCGATGGACCCGGGTGTCGTCACGATCCCGTACCGCCTTCTCCAATGAGGTTGCGCGGCAATTGTGGCAGGTGGCGCCGGCATCCGGGGATCAGGGCGCGGCCGCCGGACCGGGGTCCGCCCGCACGGCGGCCGCGTCGCGTCGGGGCCGGTTCAGCCCGTCGGTGACCAGGCGAAGCGCGGCTCCCGGCGCTCCAGGAACGCGGCGACGCCCTCCGCGGTGTCGCCGTTGCCGCGGGCCTGGGCGCTCCAGTGGGCGTCCCGGTCGGTGCGTCCGTCGGCGAACTCCTTGGCGGCGGCCTGCGTCAGCTGCGAGCGCGACACCAGCACGCGCGTGAACTCCGCGACGCGCTGTTCGAGTTCGTCGGCGGGCAGCACCTCGTCGACGAGTCCGGTGCGCAGCGCCCGCTCCGCGTCTATCAACTCGCCTGAGAACAGGAGGTACTTGGCGGTGGCAGGTCCCACCAGGGACACCAGCCGCCGGGTGGCGGAGGACGGATAGACGATCCCGAGCTTCGCGGGCGTCACCCCGAACAGCGCGTCCTGTTCGGCGAACCGCAGGTCGCACGCGGCGGCGAGCTGGGCGCCGCCGCCGACGCAGTGCCCGCGGACGGCCGCGAGCGTCGGCTTGGGGAACGCGGCCAGGGCGTCCTCGGCGCGCACGGCCAGCGTCTGGGCCTCCTGCGGCGAGCCCTGGAGCGTGCTGATGTCGGCCCCGGCGCAGAAGGTCCCGCCCGCGCCGGTCAGCACCAGGGCCCGTACGCCGGGGTCGGCGGCCAGGGTGTCCAGGAGCGGGGGCAGCGCCGCCCACATCGCGGCCGTCATGGCGTTGCGTTTCGCGGGATGGTGCAGGACGACGGTGGCGACCTGGTCGGTGACGCCGTGCAGCAGTTCGGGCTCCATGTCCGGGATGCTAACCACCCGCCTTCCCGCCGGGGCGAGGCGGTCCGCGCCGGGCGGTCGGCGCGGGGCGGGCGGAGCCGGCGGCAAAGCGGCCAAAAGGGAGGAGCGGCGTCGTCGAACCCGTACAACCCGAAGAGTGCGCGAAGGCGGCGCGGAGGGGACAGAAACGGTCCTGCGCCCGACGGTGTCCTTCTGATGGGGTCGGAAACGCTCATTAATCGCTGACTTCTGTTCAGTCCTGCGGCGGCGGGCGTCTCGTTCCCACACTCGACGTGTGGCGACAATCGAGCGCGAGGGCGGCGACCGGACGATGGACGATCACGGGCGCGGGCCCGACCCACGCCCAGCGGGCGGACCGGCCGCACCTACCGGACTTCCCGCGGAGGCCGAACCGCGACCGCTGCCCTACGAGGGCGTGTGGCGTTTCACCGCGCCCGCCGTGGACGCCTCAGTCCCCCAGGCGCGGCACGCCGTGCGCGACCTGCTGTACCGCCAGGGCGTGCCCATCACCGACGACCTGGCCCAGGGGCTGCTGCTGATCGTCTCCGAGCTGGTGACCAACGCCGTGCGGCACGCGGCGGTGCTGTCGCCCACGCTGGCGGTGGAGATCGCCGTCGAAGCCGAGTGGGTCCGGGTCTCCGTCGAGGACAGCCACCCCTACCGCCCGACCGCCCTGGAGACCGACCACGGCCGCACGGGCGGTCGCGGACTGCTCCTCGTACGGGAGATCACCCGCGAGGCGGGCGGGGCGTGCGACGTCGAGCACACGGCGAGCGGCGGCAAGGTGATCTGGGCCGCCCTGCCGCTCAGACCCGTGCGGCTGCCCTGACCGTCACCAGCCGGCCGAGGGGCCGGTCAGCTCCCGGACGGCCGGCCGCGCGGCGTCCAGCACGGTCATGAACCACGAGGAGAACGGGGCCTCGGCGTGCCGCTCGGCCAGCTCGGCGGCCGTGACGAAGGCCGTGTCGCCGACCTCCTGCGCGTCCGGCCGCAGTGGCGCCTGCACCAGCCCGACGAACAGGTGGTTGTACTCCTGCTCCACCAGCCCGGAGTCCGGGTCGGGGTGGTTGTAGCGGACGGTGCCGGCCTCCGCGAGCAGCGACGGGGAGACGCCCAGCTCCTCGAACGTGCGCCGGGCCGCCGCCGCGAACGGCGCCTCGCCGGGATAGGGATGACCGCAGCAGGTGTTCGACCACACGCCGGGGGAGTGGTACTTGCCGAGCGCCCGCTGCTGAAGCAGCAGCCTGCCGCGCTCGTCGAAGAGGAACACCGAGAAGGCGCGGTGCAGTTGTCCCGGCGGCTGATGGGCGGCGAGCTTCTCCGCGGTGCCGATCGTGACGCCGTCCTCGTCGACCAGCTCCAGCAAGATCGCGTCAGCGGTGCCGTTCGACGAGTTGTGTGTCGCGGTGGCAGGTGTGATCGGCATACCCATCCTTAAGCATCGGTCCTCGCGTCCCCAGTCTGCCGTACGCGCCCGGCACTCCCGGCACTTCGCGCGAAGAGCGCGCATGTCCCGCGCGGCAGGAGACCCGGTAGCTGATCTTGCCCGCCCGCGCGGCCGGGGAACCGCCCGGAACGCCTGTGCGGATACGCGGGCGTACCGCGCGGGCACGCTCAGTGACAGAGCCGGGCCTCGTGCTGCGCGTGTCCGACGGGCTCCAGCTGGAAGGTGCAGTGTTCCACGTCGAAGTGGTCGCCGAGGCAGCCCTGGAGCTCGTGCAGCATCTTTTCGTGGCCGATCGCGTCGAGCGCGTCCGAGGCCACCACCACGTGCGCCGACAGCACCGGCATCCCCGAGGTGATCGTCCAGGCGTGCAGGTCGTGGACGTCCCGCACCCCGTCCAGGGCCAGGATGTGGGACCGCACGTCGGCCATGTCGACGTCCTTGGGGGCCGACTCCAGCAGCACGTCGAGCGTCTCCCGCAGCAGCTTCACGGTCCTCGGCACGATCATCAGGCCGATGACGAGCGAGGCGACCGGGTCCGCGGCCCGCCAGCCGGTGGTGAGGATCACCACCGCCGAGATGATCACCGCCACCGAGCCGAGGGCGTCGGCGGCCACCTCCAGGAACGCCCCGCGCACGTTCAGGCTCTCCGCCTGGCCGCGCATCAGCAGGGTGAGGGACACCATGTTCGCGACGAGACCGATCGCGCCGAACCAGATCATCAGCCCGGCCTCGGTGGGCGCCGGGGTGAGGAACCGCTGCACCGCCTCGTACAGGACGTAGCCGCCCACCCCGAGCAGCAGCAGGCAGTTGGCGAGGGCGGCGAGGATCTCCGCGCGGGCCAGCCCGAAGGTGCGATGGGTGCTCGGCGGCCGGTTGGCGAAGTGGATGGCGAGCAGCGCCATCCCGAGGCCCAGCGCGTCCGTCGCCATGTGTGCGGCGTCCGCGACCAGCGCGAGGGAGTCGGCCAGCAGCCCGCCGACGATCTCGACCACCATGACGCCGATCGTGATCGACAGGGCGACCCGCAGCCTGCCGCGGTACGCCGCCGCGGCCGTGCCGGTGGCCGGCGCGTGCGCGTGGGTGTGGGTGTGGTCGTGCCCAGCCCCCATGGAAGCCGCCCCTTCGTGATCGGTCGTGTGCCGCCCGGGACCCCAGTGAACTACGGGTGGGGGGTATCCGGCAACGCGGTACCGAATACCGTTGTCATCTGCCCTGACCTGCGGAAACGATGCCCAGGTCAGGGCGTCGCGGGCCGGTGTGCGCCGCCGGGTCTCAGGCGTGGTGGAGCTGCCAGCCACGCCAGGCCGAGTCGACCATCTCGCGCATGCCCCGCCGGGCCTTCCACCCCAGTTCCCGGGCCGCCAGCTCCGCCGACGCCACCGCGCGCGGGGCGTCCCCGGGCCTGCGGCCCTCGACGACCGCGGGCCGGTCGTCGCCGGTGACCTCGCCGATGAGCGTGACCAGCTCACGCACGGACACGCCTTCGCCGCGGCCGATGTTCACCGTCAGGTCGCCCGCCGCGTCCGGCGCGCAAAGCCGCCGCGCCGCCGCGAGGTGCGCCTCCGCCAGATCGGCGACGTGGATGTAGTCGCGGACGCAGGTCCCGTCCGGGGTGTCGTAGTCGGCGCCGAAGATCCGCGGGGCCTCGTCGCGGGTGAGCCGGTCGAACACCATCGGGACGATGTTGAAGACGCCGGTGTCGGCGAGTTCCGGCGCCATGGCCCCGGCCACGTTGAAGTAGCGCAGGCACGTCGTCGCGATGCCGTGCGCCTGCCCGGCCGCCCGCACCAGCCATTCGCCGGCGAGCTTGGTCTCGCCGTAGGGGTTCACCGGCGCGCAGGGGGTGTCCTCCGTGATGAGGTCCACATCGGGGTTGCCGTAGACCGCGGCGGAGGAGGAGAACAGGAACCGCCGCACACCGGCCGCGGCGACCACCTCGAGCAGGGCGGCCAGGCCGCCGACGTTGTCCCGGTAGTAGCGGGTGGGCCGCGCCACCGATTCGCCGACCTGCTTGTGCGCGGCAAGGTGCACCACGCCCGTCACGGAGTGCTCGGCGAGGACCCGCTCGATCAGGCCGGTGTCGAGGGCCGAGCCCCGCACGAGGGTGACGTCCGCGCCGAGCCGCACGGCCGAGCCCGTGGACAGATCGTCCACCACGACGACGCGCTCGCCGGCCCCGGTCATGGACCGTGCCGTATGCGCCCCAATGTATCCGGCTCCGCCGGTGATCAGCCACGTCATGCCTGAAACCCTATGCCGAGGCGTGCGGGCCGCGGCGGGGTGGGCTTTGTCGGCGATGTCGGCTCTGTGCGGCACGGTTTGTCCGACGGGCGGCCGATCACCGATGATGATCTCGGCAAAGGCGGGTTCAAGCCGGGTCCGAACCGAGTCCTGACCGGGTCCGGACAGGGGGGCGGGCCGGTCCGCCGGACCGGGGCCGATCGGGCCCGAACGGGCGGTGAACACGGCCCCGTCGGCATCCGATAGCCTCAGCCGACATGCCGCCCGCCTGGCGCGGCCACCGGTGAGACGCCGGTGCGGCCAAGGGGCCGCCCCCCGTTGTGTACATGACCGGCGTGCGCGCCGGACCAGGGAGTGAGTTCGGTTGTCGACCGCCATCCTCACCGGCTCGCCGGTCCCCGGATCGTCGATCGAGGGCGATCTGCGGTCCCTCGGCTTCGACGTCCGGACCGCCGCCGACGCCGGTGACGCCGAGACCCTCCTCGCCGCCGTCCCCGGCGACGAACGCGTCGCCGTCGTGGACGCCCGCTTCGTGGGCCACGGGCACGCGCTGCGCCTCGGCCTCACCGACCCCCGCTTCCCGCTCGCCGCGATCCCGGGCGCGGTGACCGCGCAGCCGGCCGGCCGCCAGGCCCTGACCCGCGCGATGGCCCGCGAGAACTCCGCCTCCGCGGGCGGCGCCACCGCCGGCGCCCTCGCGCGGACCACGTCGAGCGTGGAGGACGTCGACAGCCTCGCCGACCGCATCGTCGCCTCCCTCGACGCCGACGGCGTCGACGTGCACCGCCCCGAGCTGGGCAGCCTGGTCGCCGAGGTCCCCGCCGACCCGCAGGCCCGCAACGAGGCCCGTCAGGCCGTGGCCGCCGTGGACGACGAGGCCGTGCGGCTGAAGTCGGCCGTCAAGGCCCGCGACGGCTTCTTCACCACCCACTTCATCAGCCCGTACTCGCGCTATCTCGCCCGCTGGTGCGCCCGCCGCGGCCTCACCCCGAACCAGGTCACCACCGCCTCGCTGATCACCGCGCTGATCGCGGCGGGGTGCGCGGCCACGGGCACGCGCGCCGGGTTCGTCGCGGCCGGAGTCCTGCTCATCGCGTCCTTCGTGCTCGACTGCACCGACGGCCAGCTCGCCCGCTACTCGTTGCAGTACTCCACGCTCGGCGCGTGGCTCGACGCCACCTTCGACCGGGCCAAGGAGTACGCCTACTACGCCGGCCTCGCGCTCGGCGCGGCCCGCGGCGGCGGCACCGACGACGTATGGGCGCTCGCGCTGGGCGCGATGATCCTCCAGACCTGCCGGCACGTCGTGGACTTCTCCTTCACCGAGGCCAACCACGACGCCACCGCCAACACCAGCCCCACCGCCGCCCTCTCCGACAAGCTCGACAGCGTCGGCTGGACGGTCTGGGTGCGGCGGATGATAGTGCTGCCCATCGGCGAACGATGGGCCATGATCGCCGTACTCACCGCCCTGACGACTCCGCGCATCACCCTCGTCGCGCTGCTGATCGGCTGCGCCTTCGCGGCGACCTACACCACCGCGGGACGGGTGCTGCGCTCCCTGACCCGCAAGGCCCGGCGCACCGACCGCGCGGCCCGGGCGCTGGCCGACCTCGCCGACACCGGCCCGCTGGCCGAACCGCTGATCCGCTTCGCGCCGGGCAGGCCCCGTCGCACCGCCCCCCTGGCCGCCGCCGTCGGCGCGCTCCTGGTGACCGGCACCGCGTGGGCGTGCGGAGCGAGCTGGTGGCTCGTCCTGGCCGCGCTGGTCTACGTCGCGCTGTCCGCCGAAGCGCTCTCCCACCCCCTCAAGGGCGCCCTGGACTGGCTCATCCCGCCCTTCTTCCGGGCCGCCGAATACTGCACGGTCCTCATCCTGGCGGCGAAGTCCGGGGGCGGTGCGGCGCTTCCCGCGGCTTTCGGCCTGGTGGCCGCCGTCGCCTACCATCACTACGACACGGTGTACCGCATCCGCGGCAACGCCGGAGCGCCGCCGGCCTGGCTGGTGCGCGCCGTCGGGGGGCAGGAAGGGCGGACGCTGCTCGTGGCCGTGCTGGCCGCGCTGCTCACCGCCTCGCAGTTCGAGGTCGCGCTCACGGTGCTCGCCGTGGCCGTCGCCCTGGTGGTGCTCGCCGAGAGCATCCGCTTCTGGGTGTCCGCAGGGGCCCCCGCCGTACACGATGAAGGAGAACCCGCATGATCGGCCTCGTGCTGGCGGCCGGCGCCGGACGGCGTCTGCGTCCCTACACCGACAGCCTGCCCAAGGCGCTGGTGCCGGTGGGACCGGCCGGCATAGAGGGCGAGCCCACGGTGCTGGACCTGACGCTCGGCAACTTCGCCGAGATCGGTCTGACCGAGGTCGCGGTGATCGTCGGCTACCGCAAGGAGGCCGTGTACGAGCGCAAGGCGGCGCTGGAGGCCAAGTACGGCCTCAAGCTGACCCTGATCGACAACGACAAGGCCGAGGAGTGGAACAACGCCTACTCCCTGTGGTGCGGCCGCGACGCCCTCAAGGACGGCGTGATCCTCGCCAACGGCGACACCGTGCACCCCGTCTCCGTGGAGCGGACGCTGCTCGCCGCGCGCGGTGAGGGCAGGCGGATCATCCTCGCGACGGACACCGTGAAGTCCCTCGCCGACGAGGAGATGAAGGTCGTCGTCGACCCCGACAAGGGCATGACGAGGATCACCAAGCTGATGGACCCGGCCGAGGCGACCGGCGAGTACATCGGCGTCACCCTCATCGAGGGCGACGCCGCACCGGAACTGGCCGACGCGCTCAAGACCGTGTGGGAGACCGACCCGCAGCAGTTCTACGAGCACGGCTACCAGGAGCTGGTCAACCGCGGCTTCCGCATCGACGTGGCGCCGATCGGCGACGTCGCGTGGGTCGAGATCGACAACCACGACGACCTCGCCCGAGGACGGGAGATCGCGTGCCAGTACTGACCCGGCTGATCCCCTCGCCCGTCGTCGTCGACATCCGCCCCGGCGCCCTCGACGACCTGGTCGGGGTCCTCGCCGACGAGCGCATCTCGCACTCGGGCAAGCTCGCGATCGCCGTCAGCGGCGGCTCGGGCGCCCGGCTGCGCGAACGCCTCACCCCGGCGCTGCCCGGCGCCACCTGGTACGAGGTGGGCGGCGGCACCCTCGACGACGCCGTCCGGCTGGCCGGCGACATAAAGGCCGGCCACTACGACGCCGTCGTGGGCCTGGGCGGCGGCAAGATCATCGACTGCGCCAAGTTCGCCGCCGCACGCGTCGGCCTCCCGCTCGTCGCCGTGCCCACCAACCTCGCGCACGACGGACTGTGCTCGCCGGTCGCCACCCTCGACAACGACGCGGGGCGCGGCTCCTACGGCGTGCCGAACCCGATCGCCGTGGTGATCGACCTGGACGTCATCCGCGAGGCCCCGGTGCGGTTCGTGCGCGCCGGCATCGGCGACGCGGTGTCGAACATCTCGGCCATCGCGGACTGGGAGCTGGCCAACCGGGTCAAGGGCGAGAAGATCGACGGCCTGGCCGCCGCGATCGCCCGCCAGGCCGGCGAGGCCGTGCTCCGGCACCCGGGCGGCATCCAGGACACCGACTTCCTCCAGGTCCTGGCCGAGGCGCTGGTGCTCAGCGGCATCGCCATGTCGGTGTCGGGCGACTCCCGCCCCTCCTCCGGCGCCTGCCACGAGATCAACCACGCCTTCGACCTGCTCTTCCCCCGGCGGGCCGCCGCCCACGGCGAGCAGTGCGGCCTCGGCGCGGCCTTCGCGATGTACCTGCGCGGGGCGCACGAGGAGTCGGCCTACATGGCGCAGGTGCTGCGCCGCCACGGACTGCCGGTCCTGCCCGAGGACATCGGCTTCACGGCGGACGAGTTCGTCCGGGCCGTGGAGTTCGCCCCCGAGACCCGGCCCGGCCGCTACACGATCCTCGAACACCTCGACCTCAAGACCGAACAGATCAAGGACGTCTACGCCGACTATGTCAAGGCCATCGGTAGCTGAACTCAGACCGGTCGTCCACCCTCCGGGGGTGAAGGACCGGCGCAGCGGTGAGCACTGGATGGGACGCCTCTACATGCGCGAGGTGTCCCTGCGGGTGGACCGCTACCTGGTGAACACCAGGGTCACGCCCAACCAGCTCACGTACCTGATGACCGTCTTCGGCGTGCTCGCGGCCCCGGCCCTGCTGGTGCCGGGGATCTGGGGCGCGGTGCTCGGCGTGGTGTGCGTGCAGATGTACCTGCTGCTGGACTGCGTCGACGGCGAGGTCGCCCGCTGGAAGAAGCAGTACTCGCTGGCCGGGGTCTACCTGGACCGGGTCGGCGCGTACCTGACCGACGCGGCGGTGCTCGTCGGCTTCGGTCTGCGCGCCGCCGACCTGTGGGGCAGTGGGCGGATCGACTGGCTGTGGGCCTTCCTCGGCACCCTGGCCGCGCTGGGCGCGATCCTGATCAAGGCCGAGACGGACCTGGTCGGCGTCGCCCGTCACCAGGGCGGCCTGCCGCCGGTCAAGGAGGCGGCGTCCGAGCCGCGCTCCTCCGGCATGGCGCTGGCCCGCCGGGCCGCCTCGGCGCTCAAATTCCACCGCCTGATTCTCGGCATCGAGGCCTCCCTGCTCATCCTGGTGCTGGCCGTCCTCGACCAGGTGCACGGCGACCTGTTCTACTCCCGGCTCGGCGTCGCCGTCCTCGCCGGGATCGCGCTGCTGCAGACCTTGCTGCACCTGGTGTCCATCCTCGTGTCGAGCAGGCTGAAGTGAGCGCCGCACTCAAGGTCGGCGCGGTCGTCATCACCATGGGCGACCGCCCCGACGAGCTGCGCGCCCTGCTCGACTCGATAGCCGCGCAGGACGGCGACCGCGTCGAGGTCGTCGTCGTCGGCAACGGCGCGCCCGTCCCGGCCGTCCCCGGCGGCGTCCGCACGGTCGAAGTGCCCGAGAACCTCGGCATCCCCGGCGGCCGCAACGTGGGCATCGAGGCCTTCGGGCCCAGCGGCCGCGACGTCGACGTCCTGCTGTTCCTCGACGACGACGGCCTCCTCGCGCAGCGCGACACGGCGGAGCTGTGCCGGCGGGCCTTCGCCGCCGACCCGAGGCTCGGCATCGTCAGTTTCCGGATCGCCGACCCGGACACCGGCGTCACCCAGCGCCGTCACGTGCCCCGGCTGCGAGCCTCGGACCCGATGCGCTCCTCCCGGGTCACCACGTTCCTCGGCGGCGCCAACGCCGTGCGCACCAAGGTCTTCGCGGAGGTGGGCGGGCTCCCGGACGCGTTCTTCTACGCCCATGAGGAGACCGACCTCGCCTGGCGGGCCCTCGACGCGGGCTGGATGATCGACTACCGGTCCGACATGGTGCTCCACCACCCGACGACCGCGCCCTCGCGGCACGCGGTGTACCACCGCATGGTGGCCCGCAACCGCGTCTGGCTGGCCCGCCGCAACCTGCCCGCCCCCCTGGTCCCCGTCTACCTCGGCGTGTGGCTGCTGCTGACCCTCGCCCGCCGCCCCTCGGGTGCCGCGCTCAAGGCGTGGTTCGGCGGGTTCCGGGAGGGATGGACCACGTCGTGCGGGCCCCGCCGGCCCATGAAGTGGCGTACGGTGTGGCGGCTCACACGGCTGGGCCGGCCCCCGGTCGTCTGACAAGCTCGTCCCCGAGGACAACCCGGGCCCCACCACGGGTCCCCCGGTCCCGCCGGCCCGGTCAAGGCTGCGCATCCCGAAGACGAAAGTTCCTACTTGTGAGTGAGACAACGCATGACGTCGGAGTCGCCGTGAGCGCGCCTCCGTCGCCCGACGAGGGCCTCACGGCGGCGCAGCTGGCCGCCAAGTACGGGCTGGCCGTGAGCGGCGCCCGCCCCCCGCTGACGGAGTACGTCCGCCAGCTGTGGGGCCGCCGCCACTTCATCCTGGCGTTCTCCCGGGCGAAGCTGGCCGCGCAGTACAGCCAGGCCAAGCTCGGCCAGGTCTGGCAGGTGGCCACGCCGCTGCTGAACGCGGCGGTCTACTTCATGATCTTCGGCCTGCTCCTCGGCGCGGGCCGGGGGATGCCCAAGAACGTCTACATCCCCTTCCTCGTCACCGGCGTCTTCGTGTTCACCTTCACGCAGACCTCGGTGATGAGCGGGGTGCGCGCCATCTCCGGCAACCTCGGACTGGTCCGCGCCCTGCACTTCCCGCGCGCCTCGCTGCCCATCTCCTTCGCCCTTCAGCAGCTCCAGCAGCTGCTGTACTCCATGCTCGTGCTGTTCCTCGTGGTGATCGGCATGGGCAGCTACCCGGACCTGTCCTGGGCGCTGATCGTCCCCGTCCTCGCCCTCCAGTTCTGCTTCAACACCGGCCTGGCGCTGATCTTCGCCCGGGCCGGCGCGCGCACCCCGGACCTGGCGCAGCTGATGCCGTTCGTGATGCGGACGTGGATGTACGCCTCCGGCGTGATGTTCTCCATCCCGGTCTTCCTCGCGGACAAGCCGCAGTGGGCGGCGAACATCCTCCAGTGGAACCCGGCCGCCATCTACATGGACCTGATGCGCTTCGCGCTCATCGAGGAGTACGACGCCGCGAACCTGCCCGCCCACGTGTGGGCGGTCGCGGCCGGCTGGGCCGTGCTGGTCGCCGTGGGCGGCTTCGTGTACTTCTGGAAGGCCGAGGAGAGGTACGGCCGTGGTTGAGGCGCTCCCGGCGCAGCGCACGGGCGGGCGCGTGCCGACCGTCATCGCCGACGACGTCCACATCGTCTACCGCGTCAACGGCGTCAGGTCCGGCAAGGGCAGCGCCACCGCCGCGCTGAGCCGCATCGTCAAGCGGGGCTCCGACGACACCGAGCGCGGGGTGCGCAAGGTGCACGCGGTGCGGGGCGTGTCCTTCGTCGCCCACCGCGGCGAGGCCATCGGACTGATCGGCTCCAACGGCTCGGGCAAGTCCACGCTGCTGCGCGCCATCGCGGGGCTGCTGCCGCCCGAGCGAGGCAAGGTCTACACCGACGGCCAGCCCTCACTGCTCGGGGTCAACGCGGCCCTGATGAACGACCTCACCGGCGAACGCAACGTGACGCTCGGCGGCCTGGCCATGGGCATGTCCCGCGAGCAGATCAAGGAGCGCTACCAGGAGATCGTCGACTTCTCCGGCATCAACGAGAAGGGCGACTTCATCAGCCTGCCGATGCGCACCTACTCCTCCGGCATGCAGGCCCGGCTGCGGTTCTCCATCGCCGCGGCGAAGGACCACGACGTGCTGATGATCGACGAGGCCCTGGCCACCGGCGACGCCAAGTTCCGCCGGCGGTCCGAGGCACGGGTGCGGGAGCTGCGCGAGCACGCCGGCACCGTGTTCCTGGTCAGCCACAGCAACCAGTCCATCCGCGACACCTGCGACCGGGTCCTGTGGCTGGAACGGGGCGAACTGCGCCTGGACGGCCCGACCGAAGAGGTCCTCAAGGCCTACGAGAAGTTCACCGGCAAGTAGACCGTTTCGGCCAGGGCCCCGCCGGAACTGTCCGGCGGGGCCCCGCGTCTGCAAAAGAAGCGTCAACTCGTGCTTCCCCAAGGAATCTTGACGCCAATCGGTGTGTTCTTGTGATGTCCGGGACACCCCCGAGATCCCTGCCGCGTTGTACAACGTAAGCTGGACCGGTCCCGAAACGCGGCAAGTGGGGCGATACTACGCAGCGCCCCTGGTCGGGGCCGCCGTGCGGACGGCCGGGCGGCGTGTCCGAAATAGTGCCTATTGGGTCGGCAGTGTAGAACGGGAGATGTGACGGCAATGGCTACGGAAACTCCCCGCCTCGACGCAGGCCGCGCCGTCCCGGCCACGGACGGACGACGGTGACGGCGTCCACGGCGCCGCACACCGGCGACCCCGAACGGAGCACCCTCGCCAAAGCGGCGCACGAGAACTTCCCCGTGGCCCCGTTCTTCCTCCCCCGGGCCTGGCGCGAGGACCTCATGGCCGTGTACGGCTACGCCCGGCTCGTGGACGACATCGGCGACGGCGACCTGGCCCCCGGCGGCGAGGACGCCCGCCTCCTCGGCGTCCCGGCCGCCGAGGCAGGGGACCGCCTCGCGCTGCTGGACGCGTTCGAGGCCGACCTGCGCCGGGTCTTCGGCGGTTCCGACGGCCCGCCCCGCCACCCCCTGCTGCGCCGCCTCCAGCCGACCGTGCGCCGCCGCTCGCTCACCCCGGAGCCCTTCCTCGGCCTGATCGCGGCCAACCGCCAGGACCAGCTCGTCGCCCGCTACGAGACCTACGACGATCTCGTCGCCTACTGCGAACTGTCCGCCAACCCCGTCGGCCGTCTCGTCCTCGCCGTCACCGGCGCGGCGACCCCCGAGCGGATCAGGCGCTCCGACGCGATCTGCACCGCACTGCAGATCGTCGAACACCTCCAGGACGTCGCCGAGGACCTCGGCCGCGACCGCGTCTACCTGCCCGCCGCCGACATGAAGCGCTTCCACGTCCAGGAGGCGGACCTCGCCGCGCGCACCTCCAACGCCTCGGTGCGCGCCCTGGTCGCGTTCGAGGCGCAGCGCGCGAGCGATCTCCTGAATGAAGGCGCCCCCCTGGTGGGTAGCGTCCACGGCAGGCTGAGACTGCTGCTCGCGGGCTTCGTGGCGGGGGGAAGGGCGGCGATCCGGGCGATCGCCGCCGCCGATCACGACGTACTTCCCGGCCCGCCCAAGCCCGGCAAGCTGCAGTTGCTGCGCGAGGCGGGCGTGACTCTGCGAGGAAAGGGGTGATCCGGACCGTGGAGTCGGCACCGCACGCGTCCGCACCGGTACTCGCCGCCTACAGCTACTGCGAGGCCGTCACCGGGCAGCAGGCCCGGAACTTCGCGTACGGCATCAGGCTGCTGCCCACACCGAAGCGCCGCGCGATGTCCGCGCTGTACGCGTTCTCGCGCCGCGTCGACGACATCGGCGACGGCGCGCTGGACGACGACGTCAAGACGGCCCGGCTGGAGGACACCCGGGCGCTGCTGACCCGGGTCCGGGCCGGCGAGGTCGACGAGGACGACACCGACCCCGTGGCCGTCGCCCTCGCGCACACCGCCCGGGCCTTCCCGGTCCCGCTGGGCGGCCTGGACGAGCTGATCGACGGCGTCCTGATGGACGTGCGCGGTGAGACCTACGAGACCTGGGACGACCTGAAGACGTACTGCCGCTGCGTGGCGGGCGCCATCGGGCGGCTCTCGCTCGGCGTGTTCGGCACCGAGCCGGGGGCGCGCGGCGCCGAGCGCGCGCCGGAGTACGCGGACACGCTCGGTCTCGCGCTCCAGCTCACCAACATCCTGCGCGACGTCCGCGAGGACGCCGAGGGCGACCGCACCTATCTGCCCGCCGACGACCTCGCCAAGTTCGGCTGCTCGGCCGGATTCGACGGGCCGAAGCCGCCGGAGGGCTCCGACTTCGCCGGTCTCGTGCACTTCGAGGTGCGCCGGGCCCGCACCCTCTTCGCCGAGGGCTACCGGCTGCTGCCCCTGCTCGACCGGCGCAGCGGCGCCTGCGTCGCCGCCATGGCCGGCATCTACCGCCGGCTCCTGGACCGCATCGAGCGCGACCCCGAGGCCGTGCTGCGCGGCCGCGTCTCGCTGCCCGGCCGGGAGAAGGCCTTCGTCGCCGTGCGCGGGCTGTCGGGCCTGGACGCCCGGCACGTGTCGCGGCGCGCCGTCAGGAGGCACACCTGATGGACGCGGCGGGCGACGGGCAGGGCCAGGGCGGCGACGCTCCGCAAAAGCGGCGCGCAACCCTCCGACGCGGCGCGGCGTCCCTGACTGCGACGGCCTGCCGTGCAGAGTTCGAGCACCACGGCCGGCCCGCACGGGAGGGTGCACGATGAACGACGAGCAGCAGGCGGACGCGACGCGAGCGCCCGCCTCCCCGGGGCGCACCGCCGTCGTCGTCGGGGGCGGGCTCGCCGGCGTCACCGCCGCACTCGCGCTCGCCGACGCGGGCGTGCGCGTCACCCTGCTCGAAGGCCGCCCCCGGCTCGGCGGCCTCGCCTTCTCCTTCCGGCGCGGCGAGCTGACCGTCGACAACGGCCAGCACGTGTACCTGCGTTGCTGCACCGCCTACCGCTGGTTCCTGGACCGCGTCGGGGGCAGCGCCCTGGCCCCGCTTCAGGACCGTCTCGACGTGCCCGTCGTCGACGTCGCCAAGCCCGAGGGCCGGCGCCTGGGCAGACTGCGGCGCGACGCGCTGCCCGTGCCGCTGCACCTGGGGCGCAGCCTCGCCGCCTATCCGCATCTCTCCCTCGCCGAGCGCGTCGCCGTGGGCCGGGCGGCGCTCGCCCTCAAAGGGCTCGACCTCGCCGATCCCGCCCTGGACGCACAGGACTTCGGGAGCTGGCTGACCGCGCACGGCCAGTCGCCGCGCGCCGTCGAGGCCCTGTGGGACCTGGTCGGCGTCGCCACGCTCAACGCGGTCGCCGGCCACTGTTCGCTCGGGCTCGCCGCGATGGTGTTCAAGACCGGCCTGCTCTCCGCTCCGGGCGCCGCCGACATCGGCTGGGCGCGTGTCCCGCTCGGCGAACTGCACGACGGGCTCGCCCGCAGGGCGCTCGACGCCGCGGGTGTGCGCACCGAGGTCAGAACCCGCGTCACCGCCCTCTCCCGCGCGCAGGACGGGACATGGAGCGTGCGGATCCCGGACGGGACGCTCGTAGCGGACACGGTCGTCCTCGCCGTCCCCCAGCGCGAGGCGCACGACCTGCTGCCCGAGGGCGCGCTCGCCGACGCCGGACGGCTGCTGGAGATCGGCACCGCGCCGATCCTCAACGTCCACGTCGTCTACGACCGCAAGGTCCTCGACGCGCCCTTCCTCGCCGCGCTCGGCACCCCCGTGCAGTGGGTCTTCGACCGCACCGACGCCTCCGGACTGCGCGACGGCCAGTACCTCGCCCTGTCCCAGTCCGCCGCGCAGGACGACATCGACCTGCCCGTCGCCGCCCTGCGCGAGCGCTACCTGCCCGAACTGCGCAGGCTGCTGCCGGGCGCGCGCCGCGCCGGGGTACGGGACTTCTTCGTCACCCGGGAGCGCACGGCGACGTTCGCCCCCACCCCCGGCGTCGGCCGCCTGCGGCCCGGCGCCCGCACCGAAGCCCCCGGCCTGTACCTGGCCGGTGCGTGGACCGCCACCGGGTGGCCCGCGACCATGGAGAGTGCGGTCCGCAGCGGCGTGAACGCGGCGGACGCCGCGCTGAGCGCCCTCGGCCGGCCCCGACCCCGCCGTCGCTTCGACTCCGAGGAGACGGCCCACTGCATCGTCGCGGGGGACACCCCCCGAGCCTCCGGCCGGGAGCCGGAGGGAACCGGCGTTCCCCTGCGAGGGGGCGCCCGGTGAAGTTCGATCAGCACGGCCCGGCACACCCCCGCACCCCCTCCGGCACCGCGACAAGAGGAGAAAATGTGCCCACTGTGCCCCAGGCCTCACCGGCCGCTCGGCGGACCGCGGTGGACGTGACCGCGCTCCTGGAGCGCGGCCGCACCCTGGCCACACCGGTGCTGCGGGCGGCCGTCGACCGACTCGCCCCGCCCATGGACACGGTCGCCGCCTACCACTTCGGCTGGATCGACGCCCAGGGCAACCCCACCGACGGCGACGGCGGCAAGGCCGTGCGCCCGGCGCTCGCCGTGCTCTCCGCCGAGGTGGCGGGTGCCGGGCCCGAGGTCGGCGTCCCCGGCGCGGTCGCCGTGGAACTGGTCCACAACTTCTCCCTCCTGCACGACGACCTGATGGACGGCGACGAGCAGCGCCGCCACCGCGACACCGTCTGGAAGGTCCACGGCCCCGCCCAGGCCATCCTGGTCGGCGACGCGCTGTTCGCCCTCGCCAACGAAGTCCTGCTGGAACTCGGCACGGTGGAGGCCGGCCGCGCCACCCGCCGTCTGACGACGGCCACCCGCGCCCTCATCGACGGCCAGGCCCAGGACATCTCCTACGAGCACCGCGACCGCGTCAGCGTCGAGGAGTGCCTGGAGATGGAGGGCAACAAGACCGGCGCGCTGCTCGCCTGCGCCTCCTCCATCGGCGCGGTGCTCGGCGGCGCGGACGACCGCACCGCCGACACGCTGGAGAGGTACGGCTACCACCTCGGCCTCGCCTTCCAGGCCGTCGACGACCTCCTCGGCATCTGGGGCGACCCGGAGGCCACGGGCAAGCAGACCTGGAGCGACCTGCGCCAGCGCAAGAAGTCCTTGCCGGTGGTGGCCGCCCTCGCGGCCGGGGGCCCGGCCTCCGAGCGGCTCGGCGAGATGCTCGCCGCCGACGCCAAGAGCAACGACTTCGAGAACTTCTCCGAGGAGGAGTTCGCGGCCCGCGCGGCCCTGATCGAGGAGGCGGGCGGCCGCGACTGGACCGCCGGGGAGGCACGCCGTCAGCACACCGTCGCCATCGAGGCCCTGAACTCCGTCGACATGCCCGAACAGGTCCGGGACCGGTTCACGGCGCTCGCGGACTTCGTCGTCGTACGAAAGAGATGATCACTATCGGTCGAATAGCCCTCGCGTAGTCGCCGGCCGGTGTGCGAGGAGAGGACACCGGCCGACGGCGGACCCACAGCAGACGCAACGACATGCACACTGCACGAAGGGGAAGCCATGACAGCGACGACCGACGGAAGCACCGGGGCCCTGCCGCCCCGCGCTGCCGCGGCCAGCGAAACCGACATCACCATCCCCGTGGCGGCCGGGGTACAAGAAGCCGCCGCACGCGCGATGCAGCTCGCCACGGACTTCCTGCTCGCCCGGCAGGACGCCGAGGGCTGGTGGAAGGGCGACCTGGAGACCAACGTCACCATGGACGCCGAGGATCTGCTGCTGCGCCAGTTCCTGGGCATCCGCGACGAGCCGACCACCCGCGCAGCCGCCCTCTTCGTGCGCGGCGAGCAGCGCGAGGACGGCACCTGGGCCACCTTCTACGGCGGCCCGCCCGACCTGTCCGCCACCGTCGAGGCGTATGTCGCGCTGAGGCTGGCCGGCGACGCCCCCGACGCCCCGCACATGGCCCGCGCCTCCGCCTGGGTCCGCGACCAGGGAGGCATCGCGGCCGCCCGGGTCTTCACCCGGATCTGGCTGGCCCTGTTCGGCTGGTGGAAGTGGGAGGACCTGCCCGAACTGCCGCCCGAGCTCTTGTTCTTCCCTAAATGGTTCCCGCTGAGCATCTACAACTTCGGCTGCTGGGCCCGGCAGACGATCGTGCCCCTGACCGTCGTGTCCGCCAAGCGCCCGGTGCGTCCGGCGCCGTTCCCGCTCGACGAGCTGCACACCGACCCCGCGAACCCCAACCCGCCCAAGCCCCTTGCCCCGGTCAACAGTTGGGACGGACTCTTCCAGCGTCTCGACAAGGTGGTGCGCGGCTACCGGTCGGTCGCGGTAGGCAGGCTGCGCCGGGCGGCCCTGAACTCCGCCGCGCGCTGGATCATCGAGCGCCAGGAGAACGACGGCTGCTGGGGCGGGATCCAGCCTCCGGCCGTGTACTCGGTCATCGCCCTGCACCTGCTCGGCTACGACCTCCAGCACCCCGTCATGCGGGCCGGGCTGGAGTCCCTGGACCGCTACACCGTGTGGCGCGAGGACGGCGCCCGGATGATCGAGGCCTGCCAGTCGCCCGTGTGGGACACCTGCCTGGCCACCATCGCCCTCGCCGACGCCGGACTGCCCCCCGACCACCCCCAACTGGTCAAGGCCGCAGACTGGATGCTCGGCGAACAGGTGGTGCGCCCGGGGGACTGGTCGGTGCGCAGGCCCCAACTCCCGCCCGGCGGCTGGGCCTTCGAGTTCCACAACGACAACTACCCCGACATCGACGACACCGCCGAGGTCGTCCTCGCACTGCGCAGGGTCCGCCACCACGACCCCGAGCGCATGGACCGGGCCATCGCGCGCGGCGTGCGCTGGAACCTCGGGATGCAGTCCCGCAACGGCGCCTGGGGCGCCTTCGACGTCGACAACACCAGCCCGTTCCCCAACCGGCTGCCGTTCTGCGACTTCGGCGAGGTGATCGACCCGCCGTCCGCGGACGTCACCGCGCACGTGGTCGAGATGCTGGCGATCGAGGGTCTCTCGCACGACCCGCGCACCCGGCGCGGGATCGAGTGGCTGCTCGCCGAACAGGAGCCGGACGGCTCCTGGTTCGGCCGCTGGGGCGTCAACTACGTCTACGGCACCGGGTCCGTGGTGCCCGCGCTCACCGCCGCGGGCCTGTCCGTGCGGCATCCGGCGATCCGCGCGGCGGTCGGCTGGCTGGAGCGGGTGCAGAACGACGACGGCGGCTGGGGCGAGGACCTGCGCTCCTACCAGGACCCCGCGCGCTGGAGCGCCCGCGGGGCGTCGACGGCCTCCCAGACGGCCTGGGCGCTGATGGCTCTGCTGGCGGCGGGCGAGAAGGACTCCCCGGCCGTCGAACGGGGCGTGGCCTGGCTGGCCCGGACCCAGCGGGAGGACGGCTCCTGGGACGAGCCCTACTTCACCGGCACCGGCTTCCCGTGGGACTTCTCGATCAACTACCACCTCTACCGGCAGGTCTTCCCGCTGACCGCGCTCGGCCGCTATGTGAACGGAGAGCCCTTCAGCAAGCGGCCCGCCTCGCACACGGCGTCCGCCGAGGGCAAGGGGAGCTGATGAGCGCACAGCCCGTCCCGGCGCCGCTGCTGATCGCCTGCGCGCTCGGCATCGAGCACCTCGCCCTGCGCATGGGCGATCGGGGCGGCGCCGACGGGCCGGTGACCGTGCTGCGGACGGGCATGGGGCCGCGGGCGGCCGAGCGCTCGGTCACCCGTGTCCTGGCCGACCCGGTGCTGGCCGGGGCGGCTGTGCTGGCCACGGGCTTCTGCGCCGGACTCGCCCCCGGCATGCACCCCGGCGACCTGGTCGTCGCCGACGAGACCCGGGATCCGCGCGGCCGCGTCCCCTGCGAGGGCACCGAGCTGCTCGTGAAGGAACTGGTGCGCACCCTGCCCGGACGGACCGTCCACACCGGCCCGCTCACCGGCTCCGACCACGTGGTCCGCGGTCACGAGCGGGCCGACCTGCTCGCGACCGGCGCGATCGCGGTCGACATGGAATCGGCGGCCACGCTCCTGAGCGCCGTGCGCGCCGCGCCGCGCCCGGTTGCGGCCGTCCGGGTGGTCGTGGACGCTCCGGAACATGAACTCGTCCGGATCGGCACGGTGCGCGGTGGAATATCGGCTTTCCGCGTTCTTCGATCCGTCCTGCCTGCTTTTTTCGAATGGCACCGTAATGTTCTGCTCCCCCGGAGGTGAGCCACATGGCCATGCCGCTGCGCCAGTCCATCAAGGTCGCTACATACCTGGCTGAACAGAAGCTTCGCAAGCGGGACAAGTTCCCGCTCATCGTCGAGCTGGAACCGCTCTTCGCCTGCAACCTCAAGTGCGAGGGCTGCGGCAAGATCCAGCATCCGGCGGGAGTGCTCAAACAACGCATGCCGGTCGCCCAGGCCGTGGGGGCGGTGCTGGAGTCCGGTGCGCCGATGGTGTCCATCGCCGGCGGCGAGCCCCTGATGCATCCTCAGATCGACGAGATCGTGCGGCAGTTGGTGGCCAAGCGAAAGTACGTCTTCCTCTGCACCAACGCCATGCTGCTGCGCAAGAAGCTGGAGAAGTTCACCCCTTCCCCCTACTTCGCGTTCGCCGTGCACATCGACGGACTGCGCGAACGCCACGACGAGTCCGTGGCCAAGGAGGGCGTGTTCGACGAGGCCGTGGCGGCCATCAAGGAGGCCAAGCGGCGCGGCTTCCGGGTCACCACCAACTCGACCTTCTTCAACACCGACACCCCGCAGACCGTCGTCGAGGTCCTCAACTACCTCAACGACGACCTCAAGGTCGACGAGATGATGATCTCGCCCGCCTACGCCTACGAGAAGGCCCCCGACCAGGAGCACTTCCTGGGGGTCGAGCAGACCCGCGAGCTGTTCAAGAAGGCCTTCTCGGGCGGCAACCGGCGCCGCTGGCGGCTCAACCACTCGCCCCTGTTCCTGGACTTCCTGGAGGGCAAGGCCGACTTCCCGTGCACGGCGTGGGCCATCCCGAACTACTCGCTCTTCGGCTGGCAGCGCCCCTGCTACCTGATGAGCGACGGGTACGTGCCCACCTACCGCGAGCTGATCGAGGACACCGACTGGGACAAGTACGGCCGGGGCAAGGACCCGCGCTGCGCCAACTGCATGGCGCACTGCGGCTACGAGCCCACCGCCGTCCTGGCCACGATGGGGTCGCTCAAGGAGTCCCTGCGCGCCCTGCGCGAGACCGTCAACGGGAACCGGGAGTGACGGCGTGAGCGCCGTGTCCCTGGGCCTTCCCGGGATGCCGGTCCGGCCGGTGGCGCCGCGGCGCGAGTCGCGGCGGATCCAGGTCGGCCCGGTGGCGGTCGGGGGCGGCGCCCCGGTGTCGGTGCAGTCGATGACGACGACGCGTACGTCGGACATCGGTGCGACGTTGCAGCAGATCGCGGAGCTGACGGCGTCGGGCTGTC
>NZ_JBICXC010000005.1:0-558877 GCF_043200075.1 Streptomyces sp. NPDC048481 | reverse complement strand
GTACTGCAGGGGGGACCCTGTGGGAGAGTAGGACACCGCCGAACAAATTTTATGGGAAACCCCCGCACCGTTGGTGCGGGGGTTTTCTGCGTTGTACCTCCGATGTGCCTCGATGAAGGGGAAAAGAGGTGGGGCGGGGCCGGTGGGGGCGCTACGGTGATTTGCATGTACACGTATGAGGTTCGGGCTGTTCGGGCGGACGAGTGGCCCTCGGTGAAGGCTCTCCGGTTGCTGGCGCTGCGCGACCCGGTGGCGGATCTCGCCTTCTACGAGACGTACGACGAGGCGGTCGTCCGGCCGGACGACTTCTGGCGAGAGCGGACCGCCGGCGGTGCCGATGGAGGGGCCGGGGCCCGTCAGTTCGTCGCGGAGACACCCGACGGGGAGTTGGCGGGCACCGTCACCGTGCTGGTCGAGGCGGCCGGCAGCGTCGACTGGGCCGGGTCGGCCGTGGAGCGGTTGCAAGGGTGCGTCGTCGGGGTGTTCGTGCGGGCCGGGCATCGCGGAACGGGCGTGATCGAGGCGCTGTTCGGCGCGGCGGTGGAGTGGGCGTGGTCGTGGGGCGCGGAGCGGGTGCGGCTCGTCGTGCACGAGGACAACGGGCGGGCGCTCGCCTGCTACCGGCGGCTCGGCTTCTCGCCCACCGGTGTCGCTTTCGAAGAGCGGCGGGAGATCGAGATGGCGGTCGAACGGACCGGCCGGGCGTAGTCGTCAGGCCGGGAGTTCGTGGTGGGGCCAGCGGGCCCTGGCCTGTTCGCGGGAGCGGAGCAGGGCCAGTGTGGGCAGTCCGCGGTCGCGTCCGGTGGACAGCAGGTCCGGGAGCTGGGGGATGGGGGCCACGGCCGCGACGTCGTCGAGGACCAGGGTGAGTGGTGGGTCGAGGCGACCGGAGGATGACCGTTCGGCCATGCGCCGGCCGCGCTCGACCACGCTCGAGACGAGGGCCGTCAGGAGGGGCATCGCGCCGGGGTGTGTCCTGGGGTCCTCGAGGGATTCGCCGACCACGTAAAGCGTTCCCCCTTCGTCCACGAAGGAATCCAAGGCGAGGGCATCACTTCGGTTTGGAGTGCATGCCTCACGGATGTTGATCGTGGACAGGGCGGTGAGCGCACGGGAGGTCAGTTCCTGTGCGATGTCCCGGCGTTCGGGGTGTGCGGTGAGAGCGGCCTCGAGTTCGCCTGCCGCGCCGGGGGCCGCCTTGGGGCTGGTGCGGAGTGTGCGGACCGCTTCCTGGATCCCGGCCCCCTGGGACCAGCGGTGGACGTGCCGGACGGTGCGGCCGTCGATGGCGGCGGCGTGCAGGTAGCTGCGGAGGAGGGTTTCGGCGGTGTCGGTGACCGCCTGGTCCAGCCGGGCGGTGGGGCGGACCGGGGCCAGGAGCGCGGCCGCGCGGGCCGTCGCGGTGGCCTTGTCCTCGCAGCCCGCCGTGGGGGACCAGTGGAGCCGGGCGGGGGTGTCGCAGCGGTGGACGGGATCGTAGAGGTGGACGGGGCCCAGTTTGGCGCGGGCGTCCTTGGTGTCCTGCCAGAGCGCGGGGTTCGAGGTGAGGACGAGGGCGGGGCCCTCGGCCTCGCGCACGGCGCGGGCGGCGGTGGCGTGCCGGACGTCGGCCGGGGCGTAGTGGACCGCGGTCTCGGTGCGGCCCGTCGCCCAGCCGGTCAGGGGTTCGGCGGCCGCCACGGGTGCGGTGGGCCGTTCGGCCGGCGCGGAGACGGTCAGGGGGAGCGGCGCGGTTGCCGGCGTCGCCTGGGCCGGTGCCGCGGACGCGGGTTCGGCGGGCTGGGAGGCAGTCGTGGGGGCCGGGGTCTGGGCCGGGGGTGCGAGGGGGCCGGGGTCGACGCGCTGGGTGGGGACCTCGTGGTGGGGCGGCGGGGTCTGTTGCGGGGTCTGTTCCCGGGCCGGGGGCGCGGTCTTGGCGTGCCGTGTGGCGCGGACCGCCTTCCAGCGGGCGAAGGTCCCTATCCCGAACACCGTCAGCACGAAGAGGATCATCAGTTCGCCGATGAACAGGCCCCAGAACAGGCCGTAGCCCGACAGGTCCGAGGCCGTGGCGTCCGGCCAGGCGCCGGGGACGTCGTGGGGCTGGGCGACGAGGTGGCGCATGGCCTGCGGGGTGCGGGTGAAGGCGACGCCCGCGGGCCAGGAGCCGTGCGCGAACAGGGCGGCCAGTCCGGTCGCCGCCCAGACCAGCAGCGTCATGCCGAGCAGGAAGGCGAGTATGCCGACCAGGAGGCCGTCGGGGACGCCTCCCTGGCCGGCGGGGCGCTGCTCGTCACCCGGTCTCATGGCCACTCCCGCCCGCCTACGCCACCGTCGACTCGGACGAGCCGTCCAAGTCGGCCAGGTGCTGTTCCATGAAGGCCGCCGCCCTGCGTTCCTGTTCCATTTCGGCGGCGAGGAGGGCGTCGTCGTCGGACATGGTGCGGTCGGCGGAGGATTCCGTCATCGCCCGGTCGGTGAAGACGAGCGGCCGTTCCGTCTCGGTGACCAGGTGCTTCACCACCTGCACGTTGCCGTTGACGTCCCACACCGCGATGCCGGGGGTGAGGCTCGGGATGATCTCCACCGCCCACCTCGGCAGGCCGAGCACCCGGCCGGTGGCCCTCGCCTCGTCCGCTTTCTGGGCGTAGATCGTGCGGGTCGAGGCCATCTTCAGGATGGCGGCCGCCTCCTTCGCGGCCGCGCCGTCCACCACGTCGGACAGATGGTGCACGACCGCGACGAAGGACAGGCCGAGCCGGCGCCCGAACTTCAGCAGCCGCTGGAAGAGCTGGGCGACGAACGGGCTGTTGATGATGTGCCAGGCCTCTTCGACGAGGAAGATGCGCTTGACCCGGTCGGGGCGGATCCAGGTGTGCTCCAGCCACACCCCGACGATCGCCATCAGGATCGGCATGGCGATGGAGTTGCGGTCGATGTGGGACAGGTCGAAGACGATCAGCGGGGCGTCCAGGTCGATGCCGACGGTGGTCGGGCCGTCGAACATGCCGCGCAGGTCGCCGTCGACGAGGCGGTCCAGGACCAGCGCCACGTCCAGGCCCCAGGCCCGCACGTCGTCTATGGCGACGTTCATCGCCTCCGCCGACTCCGGCTCGGGGTGGCGCAGTTGCTCGACGATGTCGGTGAGCACCGGCTGGCGCTCCACGATCGTCTCGTTGACGTAGGCGTGGGCGACCTTGAGCGCGAAGCCGGAGCGTTCGTCGAGGCCGTGGCCCATGGCCACCTCGATGATCGTGCGCAGCAGCGCGAGCTGGCCCGTCGTGGTGATCGACGGGTCCAGGGGGTTGAGGCGGATGCCGTGGTCGAGGGCGGCCGCCGGGTCCAGGCGGATGGGAGTTATGCCGAGCGCCTGCGCGATGAGGTTCCACTCGCCGACGCCGTCCTCGCCCTGGGCGTCCAGGACGACGACCTGGCGGTCGCGGAAGCGGAGCTGGCGCAGGACGTAGGTCTTCTCCAGGGCGGACTTGCCGTTGCCGGACTCGCCGAGGACGAGCCAGTGCGGGGCGGGCAGCTGCTGGCCGTACAGCTGGAAGGGGTCGTAGATGTAGCCCTTCCCGGAGTAGACCTCGCGGCCGATGATGACGCCGGAGTCGCCGAGGCCGGGGGCGGCCGTGGGGAGGTAGACCGCCTGGGCCTGGCCGGTGGAGGTGCGGACCGGAAGGCGGGTCGTCTCCACCTTGCCGAACAGGAAGGACGTGAAGGCGTCGGTGAGGACGGACATCGGGTCCCGCATGTGAAGCCCCTACCTTCGGATTCCGGTGGCGAACGGGAGGGTGTTCACGAACGCGCGGTGGTGCTCGCGGTCGCACCACTCCAGCTTCAGGTACGACTTTCCGGCGGACGCCCTTATCGTCCGCTTGTCGCGGGCCAGTGCCTCGGGGTTGCGGGAGGAGACGGTGATGTAGCCGACCAGGTTCACGCCTGCCGCGCCGGACGCCAGGTCCTCGCCGCGCTGGTCGAGGCGGGAGTGGGCGGCGACGTCGCGGGGGTCGACGGTGCGGTTCATCTTGGCGGCGCGGCTCGCCTCCGCCTCGTCGTTCGTCTTCTCCGTCAGCATGCGTTCGATGGCGACCTCGGTGGGTTCGAGGTCCATGGTGACGGCGACCGTGCGGATGACGTCCGGGGTGTGGACCAGCAGGGGGGCCAGGAAGTTGACGCCCACGGGGGTCATCGGCCACTCCTTCACCCAGGCCGTGGCGTGGCACCAGGGCGCGCGGGTGGTCGACTCGCGGGTCTTGGCCTGGAGGTAGGTGGGCTCCATGGCGTCCAGCTCGGCCGGCCAGGCGTTGCGCTTGGTCATCGCCTGGATGTGGTCGATCGGGTGGTCCGGGTCGTACATGGAGTGGACGAGGGAGGACAGCCGGCCCTGGCCCAGGGGCTGGCGGACGCGGATGTCGGCCTCCTGGAGCCGGGAGCAGATGTCGGTGAGTTCGCGGGCCATGACGACGGCGAGGCCGGCGTCGCGGTCGAGTCTGCGGCCGGCCTGCGGGCGGGCGGCGCGTGCCATGGCGTGCGCCTCGGCGGCCAGTTCGCGGGTGAAGTGCATGCAGGCGACGAGGTAGGCGCGGTGCTGCTCGCTGCTCGTGGACACCATGGACTGCAACTGGTCGTAGGAGCGGGCCAGCCAGTCGGGGGACCGCTCGTCGCCCCGGACGGCGACGTCCTTGGCGTGGGCGTCGGGGTCGGCGGGGAGGGTGCGGGCGAGGATCTGGAGGCGGGTGACGAAGCCGTCGCCGTTGGCGACGTGCTTGAGGAGGGTGCCGAAGCGGTCGACGAGGGCTTCCTGGTCCTCGCTGTCGCGCAGGCCGACGCCCGGTCCCTCGATCTCGATCGCGGCCGTCACCGTGCGGCGGTCGGCGTGCAGGAGGACGGCGATCTCGTCGGGGCCGAAGGGCGCGGCCAGCCAGCTGATGCGGCCGATGCCCGGGGGCGGTCCGACCTCGACCTCCTGGCCGTCCAGCCGGGTGCCGGCCTCGACGGCGGACGAGCGGTACGTGGTGCCCCGGCGCAGGGTGCGCTTGTAGCTGCGGTTGATCTCGAACCACTTGTAGAACGTGCGGTGCTTGTACGGCACGTAGACGGCGGCCACGGCGAGCAGGGGGAAGCCGCTCAGCAGGACGATGCGCAGGGCGAGGACGGGGACGAGGAGACCGCACATCATGCCGAGGAACGCGCCGAGGACGATGAGCGCGATCTCGCCGGACTCGCGGTTGCGGCCGACGATCGCGTTGGGCCTGGCGCGGCCGATCAGATATGTACGGCGGGGCGTGACCGCGTGGGACACGTGGGAATCGGTCGTCAACGCCCTTCACCTCCCGTGCGGTTGGTACTGCTGTTGCGGGTGTTGCCGGCGTGCGGGGAGTTGACCGGGTTGCTCGCGCGGGGCGCGGGCGCGGCGGAGGGGACGGATCCGCCGCCGGCGTTCGAGCCGCGCGAGCTGTGCGCGGCCATCCCGCCGCCGGCCGGGTTGGAGGGGCGGGCGCCGGAGGAGCCGGACTGGCCGCCGCCGTTGTTGTCCGCACGGGTGCTGTGGGTCTTGATGCCCTGGGCGACGAGGGTCGCCGGGGAGCTGATGACGGCCGCGGCCTTGCCCTCGGCGCCCTGCATGATGCGGTTGTTGCGGCCGTTGGCGATCTCGTCGCCGAAGCCGGGGACGAAGCGGTAGATCATCGCGCTGGCGAAGATGGCGAGCAGGATGATGGCGAGACCGGAGACGACGGCCGAGAAGGCGTTCGGTCCGTCCCCGGCGGACAGCGCACCGGCCAGCCCGAGGACGATCACGATCACCGGTTTGACCAGGATGACGGCGATCATGATGCCGGCCCAGCGGCGGACGTGGTTCCACAGGTTCTTGTCGACCAGGCCCGCGTAGACGACGGTGCCGAGCAGCGCGCCGACGTACAGCAGGGCGGCCCGGATGACCAGCTCCAGCCAGAGCACTCCGGCGGCGAGGATCGACACCAGGGACACCACGATCAGCATGATCGGGCCGCCGCCGATGTTCTCGCCCTTGGCCAGTGCGGCGGAGAACGTGCCGAAGAACGTGTCGGTCTGGTTGCCGGTGGTCTTGGCGAGGACGTCCGTGATGCCGTCCGTGGCGGAGACGACGGTGTAGAGGATCAGGGGCGTGAAGGCGGAGGCCAGGACGGTCAGCCAGAGGAAGCCGACGGCTTCGCCGATGGCGGTGGTGAGGGGGACCCCGCGCACCGCCCGCTTGGCGACGGCCAGCAGCCACAGCAGCAGCGTCAGTACGGTGGAGGCCGCGAAGACGACGGCGTACTGCTGGAGGAACTTCTCGTTGGTGAAGTCCACGTTCGCCGTGTCCTTGACGGCGGCGCTGAGCTTGTCCACGGTCCAGGAGGCGGCGTCGGCACAGCCCTTGGCGAGCGAGGAGAGCGGGTCGAGGGTGTCGGAGACGCCTGGATCGGGGGTGGTGCCCGAGCCCGCGTTGCCCCTCTCGCAGTACTTCTTGGCATCGCCGGTGATGAGGCTGCAGTCCAGGCTGCCGGAAGGGGAGGGCGTCGGCGAGGGGCCGGGCGAGGGGGCCGCCGCGGCGCGGGTGGCCAGCAGGACGGCCGAGGCCTGAAGGGCCGTCACGACTCCGGTGAGCCGGAGCAGACGGCGCGGCTTACCGGGCATACGTGAGCCCTCCGTATTCCTGGATGGCCTTGCTGATCACGTCGGAGGTGGCCGCCGGGTCGTCGCCGGGGACGGGGGCCGGGCCGTCCTGCTGGGTGTCGCGGACGATCTTCCAGTCTCCGTCGGTCCACTGGAGGTCGAAGGTCCAGGTCTTCCACGACGAGGTGACCGGGTCGGTCGAGGTGGTTCCGGACATGCCGATGAGGCCCAGGTACCAGACGGCGACCTTGGCGGTGCTGTCGGAGTACGCGCGGGCGGTCGTGCCGACGGGGACCACGCGCGAGACGAAGGTGTCGCCCGTGGGGGCGTTGCCGTCGGCGTCGAGGCCCATCTTCGCGAGGAAGCCGGCCGAATACGCCTGGTCCATCGCGGGCTGCAGCTTGGCCGCCGTGGCGGCGGTGTAGACGGTGTCGACGAGGTCGTGCCTGCTGTCCTTGCGGAACATGCCGGTCGAGCCCAGGGCCGCCGCGAAGTTGGCGGCGGCCGACTCGGCTCCCTGTTGGGTGTGGGCGAAGCCGGACGGGACGCCGCCCGTCTTCGACTGCACGGGCTTCGTCCCCGTGGCCGCCGTGCTGGTCGCGGCTGGCTTGCCGGGTTCGCCTGCGTCGGTCGACGTGGAAGGGGAATCGCCTCCGCCACGGTTCGCGAAGGCGATCGCCGCGATCAGCAGGACGACGACGCCGACCACGGTGACCAGGTTGCGCGACGACGAGCGGCCGCCTTTGCGGGCGCCACCGTAGGGGTCGTTCTCGGGCAGGCGCAGACGGGTGCCGCCGTAGCCGCGGCCCTCTTCGGGGCGCGCGGACTCGCCGTAGTCGTGTTCGTCGCCGGGAGTCATGCCGGGAACGCCCCCTCGTTGCCGTACCGGAACGCGTGGTAGTACGACGGTAGCCGTGCTGGTTCCCGCGCGGGCGCGGTGTGGTGACTCGACATCAGGGACATCAGGGAAACGCAACCTCAGCCGGTGGGCACGACAGGTGGGTGGGGATGGCGGGCCGGGCGCGCCCGGACGGACGGGGGTGTGCGGAGGGGCGCGGTTACACGGCCATGCCGTACACGATCGTGAACAGCGTGCCGAGGGAGCCGATGATGAAGACTCCCGTGAGGCCGGCGATGATCAGGCCCTTGCCCTGTTCCGCACTGAAGGTGTCCCGCAGGGCAGTCGCGCCGATGCGCTGCTTGGCCGCGCCCCAGATGGCGATGCCGAGGCAGAGGAGGATGGCGACCGCCATCACGACCTCGATCATCACCTTGGCCTCGTTGCCCAGGCTGCCGAAGGGCCCCCAGTCCGGAGCGATCCCGCCGATGATGGTGTTGATGTCGCCTTTGTCGGCCGCAAACAGCATGTAAGTCACCGCCCCTGGTGGGTAGTTCCGCCGCTCCTCTGCCGGTGTGCAGAGGTCACGTCTCATTCTCGCCGACAAAGTCGCCGTCGTATGTCGACTTGACGTCATTGACGGACCGGATTCGTACGATTGGCTCGTATGGTCACTCTGTGTATCACGGCAGGTAACGCCGGGCAATGAGGTCGGTGCGGAACCTGTGGTGTGGTTCCGTCGTTAGCCCACTTCACGGCTCTGTGCCGTTTCTGACGGCCGGTCGGGTGAGCCTGCGTTTCGATGGTCTCACGGCGAACATCTCACGGTCCGCACAGGAAGTGATGAGAAGTCAGCGGATGAGGACGGTCCCGAGCGCGGGGCGCCGGGGTCGCGGGGCTCGGCGGTGCGGCTGTGCGGCGGTGCGGAGGAACCGCGTGGGGCCGGGTGCGGGGCCGGGCCTGGGCGGGGGCGGCCGCCGTGGGGATCGGGTGAAGGCGGAGTAAAGTCTGCTCGCCGCGTCCCGTGCCGGACCGGGCCGCGCGGCTGCCCGTCCCCTCCGAGCGCCGGCCGGTGAACCCATGACCAGTACGCAGAACCGGACCGAGCCGACCTCTCCGGGCGTCGACGGCGAAGGCGGCGCAGGGGCTCCGGTGACGGAGTTCTCGGAGCGCGCCTCGCGCATACGCCGCCGCCTGGAGCGGCTGATCGGCATCGCGGCGACCGAGGGCAACGCGCTCACCGCGCTGCGCAACGGGGACGAGATCTTTCCGGCGATGCTCTCGGCCATCCGGTCCGCCGAGCACACCGTGGACATGATGACGTTCGTGTACTGGCGGGGGGACGTCGCCCGCGACTTCGCGCGGGCGCTGGCCGACCGGGCCGCGGCGGGCATACGGGTGCGGCTGCTGCTGGACGGGTTCGGCAGCCGGCTGATCGAGAAGGATCTGCTGGCGGAGATGGAGCGGGCGGGCGTGCAGGTGGCCTGGTTCCGCAGACCCCTGACCCTCTCGCCGTTCAAGCAGAACCACCGCTGCCACCGCAAGGTCCTCGTCGTGGACGAGCGGACGGCCTTCACGGGCGGGGTCGGCATCGCCGAGGAGTGGTGCGGCAACGCGCGCAACGAGAACGAGTGGCGCGACACCCACGTCGAGGTCCGCGGGCCGGCCGTGGACGGTGTCGCCGCCGCCTTCGCGCAGAACTGGGCCGAGTGCCACGACGAACTCTTCGACGACCGGGACCGGTTCGTGTCGCACCGGCCGCAGGGCGACGCGGTGGTGCAGGTGGTGCGCGGCTCGGCCAGCTTCGGCTGGCAGGACATGCAGACCCTGATCCGGGTGATGCTGGAGTCGGCCGAGGAACGTTTCCGGCTGGCCACGGCCTACTTCTCGCCGGACGCCTTCTTCATCGAACTCCTGTGCGCCACCGCCCGGCGGGGCGTGGAGGTGGAGATCCTGCTGCCCGGCCCGTACACCGACAAGCGGGTCTGCCAGCTGGCCGGCCAGCACTACTACGAGGACCTCACCGCCTGTGGTGTGAAGATCTACCAGTACCAGCCGACGATGATGCACGCCAAGGTCATCACCGTCGACGGCGTGGCCGCGCTGGTGGGCTCGACCAACTTCAACCGCCGCTCCCTCGACCACGACGAGGAGATCATGCTGGCCGTGCTGGACCAGGAGTTCACGGCCACCCTGGACGGGCACTTCGACGACGACGTGAAGTCCGCCGAGCTGATCCGGGAAGGGCGGTGGAAGCGGCGTTCCGTGCTCCAGCGGGCGCGCGAGACCGCCGTCCTGCCTATCCGCCGGTTCCTCTGAGGCCGGAGCGTCTTCGGGCCGGTTCGTATGACCCGGATTCCCGCGGACATGCGTCCGGAATTCATGGGCGTGAAGGGGATTTCGCGGGGCACCTGACTTTGCGGAGGTCGATAAACATGGTTCCCCTGCTTCTTGTTCTGCTTCTCGCCCTGGTTCTGTTCGGCGCCGGCTTCGCCCTGAAGGCGCTGTGGTGGATCGCCGTCATCGTTCTGGCGGTCTGGCTGGTGGGCTTCGTGGTCCGCCCGGCCGGACATGGCGGCCGTAAGGGCCGCTGGTACCGCTGGTAGACGCACATCCGGTGAGAGGGGCCCTTTCGGCGACCGCCGGGAGGGCCCTTCGACTGTCGGCTGTGGGCCGTTCATTCGGCCGGGCCGTTTCCGGTATGCGCTCCGCCGCGCTTCAGCGCTTTCCGTGCTTTCAGCGCTTTCAGTGCGCTCCTCGAATGCGAAGTGATCGAATTCGTCCGCCCGCGGGGCCGGGGCGAATGCGTCCCGCGCACGGCGATTCGCCGTGACGACGGCTCTGGAGCGCTCGTCATCCGAAGACGGACGGGAGTCACTCCAATGGCCCAACGGCCGACCCCGCTGCCCCCGGCGCCCGCGCCCCCCGCGGCCGTACCGGTCTTCCCCGCCCGCGCCCGGCGATCCTCGTACGCGCGTCCGGAACCGGGAAGATTGTGCGGGCCGAGTGCGGGTAGCGTCGAAAGTGGTAACCGACGTTTCTCTCACCTTCGTGGGACACAGTGAACCCGATGAAGCGAAACGCCCTGCTCGGTGCGGTCATCATGCTGGCCGTCACCTCCGCCTCCGAGGCGGCCGCCGACGGCGGGCCCGGCCCCCTGGGGGTGACGGCCGTCGCTGTGGCGACGCCGCAGAGCGCCCGGGTCGGCGCGCTGTTCGCCGCCGAGGACGCCGAGGCGGGCAGCCTCGTCGGCGAGCACTTCTGCACCGCGTCCGTCGTGCGCAGCCCGCACCACAACCTCATCGCTACGGCGGCGCACTGCCTCGAAGGGGACGGTGAGTTCGTCTTCGTCCCCGGGTACCGCGAGGGACGGGCCCCCTACGGCGTCTGGAAGGTCGACCGGGTCTTCCTGCCCGAAGGGTGGGCGAAGAACCGGGACGAGGACAGCGACGTGGCGTTCGCCGCCCTGGACGAGCTGAAGGCCGAGGGCGTCGAGGACGTCGTCGGCGCCAACCGGTTCGCCACCGGCACCGCCACCGGGGCCACGGCGGTGACCGTCACCGGATACCCGCACGACGCCGAGGACCCGGTCCGCTGCACCAATCGGCCCACCCCGCACGACCGGTCCCAGCAGCGCATCGCCTGCCCCGGCCTCACCGGCGGTACGAGCGGCAGCCCGTGGGTGAACGGGGACGGCCGGGTCGTGGGCGTCCTGGGCGGTCATGAGCAGGGCGGGTCCACGGCCGACGTGTCCTACAGCGTCGTCCTGGGCGCGGAGGCCGCCGAGCTGTACCGCGCCGCGACCGCCGACCCCTGAGGCGACGGCCCGCCGGGCGGCGCCCGGCGGCTCTCCGTCGAGGTGCGTTCACCCCATCGTGACGGGGCCGCCCCTACACTGTCCGAGGCGGACTCCCGGGCGGCGAGGGGCGGTTGACGGTGCGTAGGACCTGGATCGTGGTGACCGCCGTCGCCGGCGCCGGAACCGCCTTCATGATGGCGCTCGTCATCGGCGTCTACGTCATCGGCGGGAACCTCGCCAACCAGGTGAGCGGAGCGACCAGGCAACTGGCCAAGGGCGCCGTGCCCGCGGCCTACCAGCCGCTCGTGGCCAAATGGGGCAATCTCTGCCCGGCCCTCAACCCCGCGCTGCTGGCGGCCCAGCTGTACCAGGAGAGCGGGTTCAACCCGAGGGCGCAAAGCGCCGCGGCCGCACAGGGGATAGCGCAGTTCATCCCCGGCACCTGGGCCACGCACGGCGTCGACGGCGACGGCGACGGCGACCGCGACGTCTGGGACCCGAATGACGCGATTCCGTCGGCCGCGTCGTACGACTGCCAGCTCGCGTCGTACGTGAAGACCGTCCCCGGCAACGCCACGCACAACATGCTCGCCGCGTACAACGCGGGACCTGACGCCGTCATCAGGTACGGCGGCGTCCCGCCGTACTCGGAGACCCGCAACTACGTGAAGACGATCACGACGCTGGAGGAGTCCTTCACCGCGCCGGTGACCCGCGTGGACCCCTCGAAGCAGGCCGCCGGAGCCATCTACTTCGCCCAGAAGAAGCTCGGGACGCCCTACCTGTGGGGCGGCAACGGCACCGCCGACCAGGGAGGACGCTTCGACTGCTCCGGGTTGACCAAGGCCGCCTACGAAAGCGTCGGGATCACCCTGCCCCGGGTCGCCAACGACCAGTACAACGCCGGACCGCACCCCAAGCGCAGCGAGTTGCTGCCCGGGGACCTGGTGTTCTTCTCCACCGACCCCGGCAACTCGCGGGCCATCCACCACGTGGGCATCTACGTCGGCGGCGGATACATGATCGACGCGCCGTACACGGGCGCCGTGATCCGGTTCGACCCGGTCGACACCTCCGAGTACTTCGGGGCCACCCGGGTCACCGAAGATGGCGCGAAAGCGCTCCCGACGACCGTCTGAGCCGGGCCGCCCACCCGGCGCTGAGCTGCGGAGACCTGTCTCTCTTCGATAACGTCTGAGTGATCATTCAGTGGAGAGCGGAACGTATCAACCGGGGCCGTGCGTTCCTGTTGGAGCGGGCGCACGTGAGGCGTGCCGAGCAGAACACGACGAAGGGGCCGCAGCACCATGGCTGGACTCGCCGAATCCGGGTCGAACCCCGACGTCGACCTCCTCTACGACATCAACGGACTGGCCAAGGACGCGCCGCACTGGCTCGACCGGGTGGTCGAGTTCGTGGGCGAGTACGGGCTGCTGCTCGCCATGGCGCTGCTGATCGTGTGGTGCTGGTGGGGCGTGCGGCGCCGGCCCGGCGGGGCCGAGGAGGCCGCGTCCTCCGTGGCCGCCCTGGTGTGGGCGCCGCTCGCCGCCGCAGTGGCCGTGCTGGTGAACGTGCCGATAAGGGGGTTCGTGGAGCGGCCGCGGCCCTTCCGGGACCATCAGGGGCTCGAAGTGCTGGTCTCCGGCAAGACCGACTACTCCTTCGTCAGCGACCACGCCACCCTCACCATGGCCATGGCCGTCGGCCTGTTCGTCGCCAACCGCAGGTTCGGGCTCGTCGGAATAGGGATCGCCCTGCTGGAGGGGTTCTGCCGGGTGTACATGGGCGTGCACTACCCGACCGACGTCGTGGGCGGGTTCGCGCTCGGGACCGCGGTGACGCTGCTGCTGTCGCCCGTCGCCTCCATGCTGCTCACCCCCGTGCTGAAGGCCATCGACCGGTCGCCGCGCGCCGGGTGGCTGGTGCGCGGCCGCGCCGCCCGGACCGGGGAGCGGGACGGTCTGCCGACCGGCGCGCGCCCCGGACTCGCCGCCGAGGAACGCGACCTCGCCGCCTAGGACTCCGTACGGGTCCTACGGGTCCTAGGCCGCCTAGGACCCCGTACGGGTCCTGCGCTCAGAGGGCCTGGGGGTAGGTGAAGAAGCCGTCGGGGTCGTACTGCTTCTTCAGCTGCGTCAGGCGGGGGAGCGCATCGCCGTAGTAGGCCTTGCGCCAGTTCGCCAGCGTCGGGTCCGCGTAGTTCTGGTAGGCGGCGCCCGACGCGTACGGGGCCATCGCCTTGTGCGCCGTGTTCAGCCAGGACTGCGCCGCCGCCCCGGTCGTGCCCGCCCGCCAGGACACGATGTACTGCGCCAGCATGCGCGAGCGGCGGTGGACGAACGCCGTGGCCGTGGGGGAGACCCGGTTGATCGCGCCGCCCAGCGCGGTCAGGGCGATGCTGCCCGAGCCGCCCTGCACCGACCTGATCTGCTTCAGCAGGGCCTGGATGCCCGCCGCGGACAGCGACACGTCGAAGAAGTCGGAGCGGGCCGCGTACGTCTCGCGCACCAGCTTCCCCTGCGCGGAGCGGCCCGGCGTGGAGCCCGGCAGATGGCACTGGGCGTCGGAGGAGAACGACGAGCAGCCGGCGTAGGCCTCCATCGCCTGTTCGTACGTGCGGCGGCGCAGGGAGACGCTCGACGCGGGCGCGCCCACCCGGTCCGCGAGCCGGTCGACCGCGTTCTGGAGCTGGCCGTAGGTGCCGATGCAGAAGGCGGCGACGGAGATGGTCGGGGTGCCGCCCGGCGAGTTCGCCACGTGCAGGGAGGACCAGATCTCGTCGGGCTGGGACGGCCCCCACTCCTGCCAGGCCTTCACCACCGCGGCCGCCCTCGACCAGGGCCAGGTGAGGTAGCCCGTCACGGCCTGGGGCGCCGCGTGCGTGCGGAACTGCAGTTCCGTGACGACGCCGAAGTTGCCGTTGCCGGCTCCGCGCAGGGCCCAGAAGAGGTCCTTGTTCGTCGTCGCGTCGGCGGTGAGCTGCTTGCCGTCGGCGGTGACGATCGTCGCCCGGGTGAGACTGTCGCAGGTCAGGCCGTAGGCGCGGGAGACGACTCCGTGGCCGCCGCCCAGCACCAGGCCGGAGACGCCGACCGTCGGGCAGGAGCCCGCCGGGATCGTGACGCCCTTGGCGGCGAGCGCCCGGTAGACGTCGATCAGCTTGGCGCCCGCGCCGACCACGGCCGTGCCGCCGCTCGCCCGGACCCTGTTCAGCTTGGAGACGTCGATGATCAGCCGGCCGTCGCCCGAGGACCAACCGCCGTAGGAGTGGCCGCCGTTGCGGATCGCGACCTTGGTGCGGTGCGCGCGGGCGAACGCCATGGCGGTGCGGACGTCGTCGGCGTGCGCGACATAGGCGACGGCCGCCGGTTTGAGGCCGTCGAATCGGGTGTTGTAGAGCTGGCGGGCGGCGGTCCAGGAGGCCTCGCCGGGACGGACCAGGGTGCCGTCCAGGTCGCGGGCCAGCGCCGTCCAGGTGGCGGGGGCGGCGACCCCGGTCGTCGTCAGCGCCGCTCCCGCGTCCCCTGCGGAGCCCGTGCGCCCCGTGACCGGGGTGGAGGCGCTCGCGCTGCCGCCGGTCGCCTTGCACGCGGTCGCCGCCGCCGCGACGGCGGCCGAGCCGCCCACGATGAACCTTCGCCGTTCCATGTCCTTGAGCCTTCCCTCGCCCGTCGGCTTCACCGAGGGGGACGAGGCCAAGGAACCAGGGGTTCCGGACGGTGCGAGCGGTGACGCAACGGTGACGTCAGTCCCGCGGGTGGGACTCCGCGTCCGATCTCGCCAGGCTCCTCGCCCTGCGGGCCGGGCCGCGCCAGCCGCAGGTGCACCGGGCCAGGCAGAACCGGCCCTGCTCGACGGTCGTGGTGCGGTGTTCCCCGGCGGGGCGGGAGGGGGCCGGGCCGTCCTGCTGCGTCATGGGACCACCGTACCCACCCCCGGCAAAGGACCCGTATGGCGGTCGCCGGCCCCCCGGCCTGCGTGACGGGGGGCACACGCCCGTCGTTAGCCGGTACGGCAGCAGGCCCGTGACGGACTTACCGGCTGGGGGTAGACAGGCCATGACGGAGCGCCAGCGCAGGCAGAGGGGCGCCGCGGTCCTCTCGGGGATCGTGGCCGGGGTTTGCGTGTGCGCCGCCGGGTGTTCCGGGACCGGGCGCGCCGCCGGGGACGACCGGGGCGGCGACCCCGTCGAGATCCTGCACCGGGCCGCGGACGCGCTCGTCGAGGCGGGCACGTCGAAGGCCCGTACGTCGATGGAGATGGCCACCGGCGGGACGCGGGTGACCATCCGGGGGCAGGGGGTGTACGACTACCGCCGGCAGCTCGGGGAGCTGAAGGTGATGCTGCCGCAGGACCCCGCCGGGACCAGCGAGCACCGGCCGATCACCGAACTCCTCGCGCCCGGGGCGTTGTTCATGAAGAACCGGGGCGCGGGCGTGCCCGCCGACAAATGGGTGCGGGTGGAGACGGCCACGCTGTCCGACGGGAACCTGGTGACCGGCGGGGCCACCGATCCGTTCGCCGCCGCCGAGGTGCTGCGCGGGACGCGGTCGGCGACGTACGTGGGGCGGACCGAGGTGGCCGGGACGGCGGTACGGCACTACCGGGGCACCGCCGACCTGGCGGTCGCCGCGCGGGACGCGTCGGCGGGCGGCCGGGACTCGCTGCGGGCGGCGGCCGAGGGGTTCGCCACGGCCCGGGTGCCGTTCGACGCGTATCTGGACGACGAGGGGCGCATCCGCAAGGTGCGGCACCGGTTCAGTTTCGTCAACGGCCGGGGGACCGAGGAAGCCCGGGGCGGCGAGGAAGGCGGGGCCGGGCAGGACGGGCACGGCGGGCCGGGCGGGCGGCGGGGCGAGGCCGTCGCGGTCGCCTCCACGACGCTGCTGTACGACTTCGGCGCGCCCGTCGACGTGCGGCTGCCGGCTCCGGGCGACATCTACGCCGGCCGGATCGCCGAGGACTGAACGCGCGTCGGCGGGCGTCGTCGGCGGCGTCGTCCCACCGGCTCTGCGGCTCTCCGCCTCTCCGGCGTTTTTGCCGTGTTTCGTGCGGATTCACATGGTTCTGAGGTGTTCCGGGGCTCTTCGAGAAGAGGATTTCGGCCACGGAGGCACAAGGACTAGCCCGTCCGTGCCATGCGCACGGTGTATAGCGCTCCCTACTCTAGGAAGCCGGTGACGGCAGGGACGAGGTGATGCGCGTGGCTCCGGGCGGCGGTACGGCAGTTCAGGACCACGTGGCCCTCGCCGAGATCGAGCTGTGCGGGGAGCTGATCATCGCGGCCTCGGCGGCGGGCGGGGAACGGCTCAGCATGGAGAGCATCGACCTCGTGCTGCGCGTGGGCGAGGAGCCCGAGGCGGGCGGCGGTCCGGGCGGGTCCGGCGGGTCAGGTGCGCAGTAGGCGGGCGATCGCCTTCGTCGCCTCCTCCACCTTCGCGTCGATCTCGTCACCGCCCCTGAGCGCCGCGTCGGCGACGCAGTGGCGCAGGTGCTCCTCCAGGAGTTGCAGTGCGAACGACTGAAGGGCCTTGGTGGACGCCGAGACCTGGGTGAGTATGTCGATGCAGTAGGTGTCCTCGTCCACCATGCGCTGAAGGCCGCGGATCTGGCCCTCGATCCGGCGCAGGCGCTTGAGGTGCTCGGCCTTCTGGTCGTGGTAGCCGTGGACCGCCGCGACGGCGGGCCGGTCGGTTTCGGCCACGGCGCCGGATTCGGGGGCGGGGCCCGGCTCGGGGGCGGAGGGGGCTTTCGCGCCGGCCTCGGTGGTCGTCATCGTGTCCTCCAGCGCTCCAGCTCCAGACATATACCCCTACTGGGTATATCCTACCGAACTTTCGCGGGCGGACGGCCGCCGGTCGCGCTCCGCCGGTCGCCCCCCTGCCGGTCTCCCCGCGCGATGGGCGACACTGGTGGACGGCCCATTAGCCGTGGCCGGATGATGCGCCTAGCATCAGCCTGACCGAAACCGATGCATCTTGAGGACCCCACGTGCGCTTTCGTCTGACCCCCCGGGAGACGAGCTTCTACGACATGTTCGCCGCGTCGGCGAACAACATCGTCACGGGCTCGAAACTCCTGATGGAACTCCTCGGGGCGGACACCTCCGCCCGGGCCGAGATCGCCGAGCGTATGCGGGCCGCGGAACACGCAGGTGACGACGCCACGCACGCGATCTTCCACCAGTTGAACTCCTCGTTCATCACGCCCTTCGACCGCGAGGACATCTACAACCTCGCGTCCTCCCTCGACGACATCATGGACTTCATGGAGGAGGCCGTCGACCTGGTCGTCCTCTACAACGTGGAGGAGCTGCCCAAGGGCGTCGAGCAGCAGATCGAGGTGCTGGCGCGGGCGGCGGAGCTGACCGCCGAGGCCATGCCGAACCTGCGCACGATGCAGAACCTCACCGAGTACTGGATCGAGGTCAACCGGCTGGAGAACCAGGCCGACCAGATCCACCGCAAGCTGCTGGCGCATCTCTTCAACGGCAAGTACGAGGCCATCGAGGTGCTCAAGCTGAAGCAGATCGTGGATGTGCTGGAGGAGGCCGCCGACGCCTTCGAGCACGTGGCCAACACGGTGGAGACCATCGCGGTCAAGGAGTCCTGAACCTTTCATGGACACCTTTGCTCTGGTCGTGACCATCGGCGTCGCGCTCGGATTCACCTACACCAACGGCTTCCACGACTCGGCGAACGCCATCGCCACGTCCGTGTCCACCCGGGCGCTGACGCCGCGGGCGGCGCTGGCCATGGCCGCCGTGATGAACCTCGCAGGCGCGTTCCTCGGGAGCGGCGTCGCGCACACCGTCAGCAAGGGCCTGATCGAGACGCCCGACGGGTCCAAGGGAATGGGGATCCTGTTCTCGGCGCTCATCGGGGCGATCGTCTGGAACCTCGTCACCTGGTACTTCGGGCTGCCCTCGTCGTCGTCGCACGCGCTGTTCGGCGGGATGGTGGGGGCCGCGCTCGCGGGCGGCACGGACGTGATCTGGTCCGGGGTGATGGACAAGGTCGTCATCCCGATGTTCCTCTCGCCGGTCGTCGGACTCGTCGTCGGTTACCTCGTGATGACGGCCATCCTGTGGCTGTTCCGGCGGTCCAACCCGCACAAGGCGAAGCGGGGCTTCCGTATCGCGCAGACCGTCTCCGCGGCGGGCATGGCGCTGGGCCACGGTCTCCAGGACGCCCAGAAGACCATGGGCATCGTGGTGATGGCGCTGGTCATCGGCGACGTGCAGGGGGCGGACGACCCGATCCCGGTCTGGGTGAAGATCGCCTGTGCCGTGATGCTGTCGCTGGGGACGTACGCGGGCGGCTGGCGCATCATGCGCACGCTCGGGCGGAAGATCATCGAGCTCGACCCGCCGCAGGGGTTCGCCGCGGAGACGACCGGGGCGTCGATCATGTTCACGACGGCGTTCCTGTTCAAGGCGCCCATCTCGACGACGCATGTGATCACCTCGGCGATCATGGGTGTCGGGGCGACCAAGCGGATCAACGCCGTGCGGTGGGGAGTGGCCAAGAACATCGTGCTCGGCTGGTTCATCACCATGCCGGCGGCCGCACTGGTGGCGGCGTGCGCGTTCTGGATCGTGGACCTGGCGTTCCTGTAGACCGGGCCGGGCCCGCCCACCCGCCCTTGCGCCCCTTCGCACCCCCGTCCCGGCCGGGACGGCATGAGCCCGCCCCCTGCGTGACAGGGGGCGGGCTCTCGGGCCTCGCGGTGGCACCGCCATGCAGCACCGCGAGGGGTTCGGGTCAGCCGAAGCGGCCTGAGATGTAGTCCTCGGTCGCCTGGACGGACGGGTTGGAGAAGATGCGTTCCGTGTCGTCCAGCTCGATCAGGCGGCCGGGCCGGCCGACCGCCGCCAGGTTGAAGAACGCCGTGCGGTCCGAGACGCGGGCCGCCTGCTGCATGTTGTGCGTCACGATGACGATCGTGAAGCGTTCCTTCAGCTCGCCGATCAGGTCCTCGATGGCGAGGGTGGAGATCGGGTCGAGGGCCGAGCAGGGCTCGTCCATCAGCAGGACCTTGGGTTCCACGGCGATCGCGCGGGCGATGCACAGACGCTGCTGCTGCCCGCCGGACAGGCCCGCACCGGGCTTGTTCAGGCGGTCCTTGACCTCGTTCCAGAGGTTCGCGCCCTTGAGGGACTTCTCGACGATGTCCGCGAGGGCGGACTTCTTGTGGTTGCCGTTCAGACGGAGGCCCGCCGCCACGTTGTCGAAGATCGACATCGTGGGGAACGGGTTCGGCCGCTGGAAGACCATGCCGACCTCACGGCGCACGGACACCGGGTCCACGCCCGCGCCGTACAGGTCCTCGTCGTCCAGGAGCACCTTGCCCTCGACGCGGCCGCCGGAGGTCACCTCGTGCATCCGGTTCAGCGTGCGCAGGAACGTCGACTTGCCGCAGCCGGAGGGGCCGATGAACGCCGTCACCGAACGCGGCTCGACCGTCATCGAGATGTCCTCGATCGCCTTGTGGGATCCGTAGTAGGCGGTGAGCCCGCTCACGTCGATTCGCTTGGCCATGTCTTGCTTCACTTCCCGGTCGTATCGATCAGTCGCTGTGGCCGCTTCAGCGACCAGGCCGCGCGGCGCAGGCCGCACGGTGTCGTCAACGGGGGGCCTTCCAGCGGGCGATGCCTCGAGCCACCAGGTTGAGGATCATCACGAAGGCGATCAGCGTGAGCGACGCCGCCCAGGCGCGGTCGTACGCCGCCGTGGAGCCCGCGCTCTGCGCGTACTGCTGGTAGATGTACAGCGGCAGCGACGCCTGCGCGCCCTCGAAGGGGTTCGCGTTGATGAAGGGGTTGCCGAAGACCAGGAGCAGGACCGGGGCCGTCTCGCCGGCGATGCGGGCGATCGCCAGCATCACGCCGGTGATGATGCCGCCGACCGACGTCGGGACCACCACCTTGAGGATGGTGCGCCACTTGGGGACGCCCAGGGCGAGCGACGCCTCGCGCAGCTCGTTCGGGACGAGCTTCAGCATCTCCTCCGTCGAGCGCACGACCACCGGCATCATCAGGATCGCCAGCGCCAGCGAGCCCGCGAAGCCGAAGGGCTGCATGTCCAGCATCAGCATCAGGCTGAGGATGAACAGGCCCGCCACGATGGAGGGGATGCCGGTCATGACGTCGACGAAGAACGTGACCGCCTTCGCCAGACCGCCCCGGCCGTACTCCACCAGGTAGATCGCCGTCAGGATGCCGATCGGGGCGCCGATCGCGGTGGCGAGCCCGACCTGCTCCAGGCTGCCGAGGATGGCGTGGTAGATGCCGCCGCCCGGCTCGCTGTCCGCGACCACGCCCATGGAATGGGTGAGGAAGTAGACGTCCAGGACCTTCACGCCGCGCCGGACCGTCGTCCACAGGAGGGAGACCAGCGGGACCACCGCCAGCAGGAACGCCACCCAGATCAGGGTCGTCGCGATCCTGTCCTTGGCCTGGCGGCGGCCCTCCACCTTCGCGGTGACGACGTAGGTGGAGACGACGAACAGGACGCCGGCGATCAGGCCCCACTGGATCCTGCTGTCGAGGCCCCCGACGAGGCCGATGACGGCCGCGAGGGCGAGCGAGCCGGCCGCCGTGGCCCACGCGGACCAGGACGGCAGGACGGCGCCGCGGAGCGTGCCGGGGCTCTTGTCGGCTACTGCGCTTGCGTGGCTCATGCGTTGGCCCCCGAGTACTCCTTGCGGCGCGCGATGATCAGGCGTGCCGCGCCGTTGACCAGCAGCGTGATGACGAACAGGACCAGGCCGGAGGCGATGAGCGCGTCCCGGCCGAACTCCGTCGCCTCGTTGAACTTGCTGGCGATGTTCTGGGCGAAGGTGCCGCCGCCGGGGTTCAGCAGGCTGGCGTGGATGTCGAAGTCGGGGGAGAGGACGGTGGCCACGGCCATCGTCTCGCCGAGGGCGCGGCCGAGGCCGAGCATCGAGGCGGAGATCACGCCGGAGCGGCCGAAGGGCAGCACCGACATGCGGATGACCTCCCAGCGCGTGGCGCCCAGCGCAAGCGCCGCCTCCTCGTGCGTCTGCGGGACCTGGCGGAAGACCTCGCGGCTGACGTTGGTGATGACCGGCAGGATCATCACGGCCAGCAGGACGCCCACCGTGAGCATCGAGCGCGGGGCGCCCCGGTCCCAGGAGAAGACGCCGGTCCAGCCCAGGTAGTCGTCCAGCCAGCCGAACAGGCCGTCCATGTGGGGCACGAGGACGAGGGCGCCCCACAGGCCGTACACGATGGACGGGACGGCGGCGAGCAGGTCGATCACGTACGCGACGGGGCCGCTCATGCGGCGCGGCGCGTAGTGGGTGATGAAGAGGGCGATCGCTACGGCGACGGGGACCGCGATGACCATCGCGACGACCGACGAGACCACCGTGCCGAAGGCCAGCACCGCGATGCCGAACCTCGGCGGGACGAGGCTGGTGTTCCACTCGAAGGCGGTGAGGAAGTTCGCCTCGTCCTCGCTGATGGCCAGGCAGGCCCGGTAGGTGAGGAAGACCGCGATCGCGGCCATGATCACCAGCAGGAGGATGCCCGAGCCGCGGGAGAGACCGAGGAAGACGCGGTCACCGGGGCGGGTGGCGCCGCGGGCCGCGCGTTTCTGCTCGGGCGACAGGGGCGGCGGGGGCGGTGGGGTCGTGGGAGACGGGGTCGTGGTCGGCGGGGTCCGGGGAGGCGGGGTGTCGGACGTGTCCGTCTGCTGCGTCGTCATGTCCATGGGGATCTCCGGTCTGCGGAGCCGCCGGCGGGTGTGGGCGGCTCGGTTGGGGCCGGATCGCGCGTGGCCCCTGGCGGCGGTGCACCGGACGGGTGCGGTCCGCGCCGGGTCCCCCCCGGCCGGACCGCACCCTTCGGATCAGCTCAGGCCCTCGATGGTGGTGCGGACCTTGGAGATGATGGCGTCGGGGATCGGCGCGTAGTCGATGCCCGAGAGGATGCCCTGGCCCTCGGCGCCGGCGATGTAGCGCAGGAACGCCTTGGTCGCGGGCAGGGTGTCGGCCTTGTTGCCCTTGTCGCAGGCGATCTCGTACGTGACCAGGGTGAGCGGGTAGGCGCCGTCGGCCTTGGTGTTGTAGTCCAGCTTCAGCGACAGGTCGCTGCCCGTACCGACGATCTTCGCGGCGGCGACGGCCTTGGTGGCGCCGTCGGAGGAGGGCTTGACCGGCGCGGCGGCGCCCGTGGCGACGGCGACCGTGCCCAGACCGTCCTTGGCGTAGGACAGCTCCATGTAGCCGATCGCGCCGTTGGTCTGCTTCACGCCCTGGGCGACGCCGGAGGAGCCGGCCGCGGCCTGGCCGCCCTTGGCCTGCCAGGCCTTGCCGCCGGAGTACTTCCAGTCGTTCGGGGCGGCGGCGATCAGGTACTTGGTGAAGTTGTCCGTCGTGCCCGACTCGTCGGAGCGGTGGTACGGCTGGATCTTCAGGTCGGGAAGCTTCGCGCCCGGGTTGAGCTTGGCGATCGCGGCGTCGTTCCAGTTGGTGATCTTGCCGTCGAAGATCTTGGCGATCGTCGCGGCGTCGAGGACGAGGTTGTCCACGCCGGAGACGTTGTAGGCGACGGCGATCGGGCCGGCCACCATGGGCAGGTCGATGCCCTGGCCGCCCTTGCACACCGACTTGGAGGCGGCGACGGCGTCGGGCTTGAGCGCGGAGTCCGAGCCGGCGAAGGCGATCTGGCCCTGCGTGAACGCGGTGACGCCGGCGCCGGAGCCGGAGCCCTTGTAGTTGACCTGGACGCCGGGGCAGGCCTGGGTGAAGTTCTTGACCCAGGCGTCGATCGCGTTCTTCTGCGCGGAGGAGCCGTCCGCGAGGAGCTGGCCCTTGGCGTCGTCGCACTTGACGGACCCGGCGGCCGCGGCGGCGGAGGAGTTGCCGCCGCTCTTCGACTGGGAGCCGGTGTCGTCGGAGCCGCACGCCGTGAGGGCCAGGGCGCCGGAGACGGCGAGAGCACCGAGGGAGAGAGCCCGCCGGTTCATGCGCTGAAGCTTCACTTGGGGAAGGTCCTTCCAGGAGCCGCCGTCCTGAATCCGGCGGCGTGCGGAGTGTGCGAAGTGCGAGTGGTGCGGTGTGGTGCGATGTGCTGCGGTTCGTGCGGTGTGGTGCGATGTGCTGCGGTTCGTGCGGTCCGGTGCTGCGTGGTGCGGATCGGCGCCGTCCGGCACGGACGGTGCGATTGCCGCCGTTGCGTGCCGCTCGTTCGCGAGCCGCACCACGTAAGGCCGAAATTAGGCAGATCAGGTGAAGGCGCTCACGGGCACGAATGAACGGCGGGTGAATCCCTGGGGACGGTGCGGTTAGGGCCCGTCGGTCCGGATGAGCAGGGCGCGCGGCAGGCGGGCCGGCAGGCCCAGGGGCACGGAAAACGCCACGCCGAGGACACGGGGAAGACCGCGTCCCCGGTGGACCGGGGGGAGGGGGAGCGCGCGGCCTCGGCGGTCCCGGCGTCCGTCAGGCCGGGTGCAGGACGTGCAGCAGGGCGTCCAGGAGGTACCGGTCCCTCGGCTGGGTGAGCCGGTCGCGGGCGGCGGGCGGGGACAGCCAGAGGACGCGGTCCACCTCGTCGTTCGGGGTGAACGTCCCCGCGACGGCTTCGGCGGCCCAGTAGCGGACCTGCTTGGGCCGGCCGTTCGCCTCGTACTCGGCGGTCGGCAGGGGCACGCCGGGGACGGCCCGGTGGCCCGTCTCCTCCTCGACCTCGCGCAAGGCGCCCGCGAGGGCGTCCTCACCGCGCTTCAGCTTGCCCTTGGGGTGCGACCAGTCGTCGTACTTGGGACGGTGCACGAGACACACCTCGAGCGTGGCGTCCACCGGGGACCGTCGCCACAGCACACACCCGGCCGCGTGGACGACGGCGTCCTCGTCGGGGTTTCCCGCGGTGCTCACCTCGTTCTCACCGCCCGTCCGGTCAGGGTGCGCCGGCGGCGCCGGCGAGCTGCTTCTGCCACATCCGCTGGAAGGCGTACCGCGCCGCCTCCACCTCGTGGCGCTGGTCGGCGTGGAGCACCCCGAGCGCGTACGCGGTCGCGGGGGCGATCCGCGGGGTGCGGGCCGCCTGGGCCGCGGCCGACGCCGCCTCCGACGCGTCGCGGTGCCGGTCGAGGGCCTCGCCCGCGGCGAGCAGCCGGACCTCCACAGGAGCGCCGGCCCCGTGGACGGCCTCGCAGGCGTACCGGTGCAGCCGCAGGAGCAGGCGGACCTGGTGCCAGGGCGCGTCCTGCGGGTGCGGCGACGGGTCCGGGGAGAGGCCGTGGACCAGGGCCTGCGCGTTGTACGGGCTGCCCGCGGTGATGAGCGGCAGCGCGGTGACCGCGTCGGCGAGACGTTTCTCCGCCGCCAGCACCAGGGGACGCAGGTCGGTGGTGAGGGCGGCCGGCGCGAGGGGGACCTCGCTGGCGAGGACGGCGACCTTGTCGGCGACGGCGTGGAAGCGGGAGGAACCGAGGGCCTGGAGCGCGGCGGAGTGGGCCCGGGTGCGGGCGAGGGTGAGCTGACGGTCCAGGAGGGCGCCCGCCTTCGCCGCGCCCACGGTGAGGTTGCCGTTGCCGCGGTCCTGGGCGGCCGGACGGGCCCCGGCACGGCCACCGGCGGCCGCCGCCCCACCGGGCGCGTCACTCGCCGGTTCCGGCGCATGCCCCCGAACCTGCGTCTGCGCCCGTGCCGGTCCCTGTGCCCGTGTCTGCTCCGGTGCCTGGACGGGTACGGAGGCCGGGGCCGGTGCGGACACCGGCGCCGGCAGGGGTACCGGCAGGTGGGCGGGCGTGGTCCGGGGCGGCACGGCCGGGGGCGGGGCGGGAGGGCTGGGGGCCGTGCCCGAGAGCCGGTTCAACGCCAGCAGCAGCCGCTCCAGGCGGGCCCCGTACGCCTGCTCCAGTGCCAGCGTGCCCGACAGCCAGACCAGTTCAGGCCGGATCTCCTCCGCCCACTCGGGGTCGAGGAGAGGGCGGAAGGTGTGCAGGGCGCCGCTGATGCGGCGGGCCGAACGGCGCAGGGCGCGCACGGCGTCCACCCGGTCCGGGGGCGGCCCGCCCGCCGGGCCGGCGTCCCCCGCGCGCGGGTGCGACCGGCCGGCGCCGAGGTCCCCCGCGCGCGCGTGGGACGCGCCGTGCGACGCGGCGCTTCCCGCCTCCCGGTGCAGGCGCAGCGCGCGGAGGAACTCCGTCGCCTGGGCCCGGAGGTGGCCCGCGAGGACGTCCCCCGTCGTCGCGGGCCCGGCCGCGGGGCCGGTCAGGTCAGGGTGTCGCTGTGCCACGCCGGCGCCTCCGGGCGTCTATGAGCATCTCCTGGACGTTGCGCAGGGGGGCGCCGTCCGCGTCGGTCGCGTGCCGGGTCCATTCGCCGTCCGGGCCGAGGTGCCACGAGGCGGTGCCGTCGGACATGCCGGTCTCCAGCAACCGGTTCAGCGACGCCCGGTGGCCCGGGTCGGTGACCCTGACCAGGGCCTCGATACGGCGGTCGAGGTTGCGGTGCATCATGTCGGCGCTGCCGATCCACACCTCGGGCTCCCCGCCGTTGCCGAAGCCGAAGACCCGCGAGTGCTCCAGGAAACGGCCGAGGATGGAGCGGACGCGGATGTTCTCCGACAGGCCGGGAACGCCGGGGCGCACCGCGCAGATCCCGCGCACCCACACGTCGACCGGCACGCCCGCCTGCGACGCCCGGTAGAGGGAGTCGATGAGGGCCTCGTCGACGATCGAGTTCACCTTGATGCGCACGTGCGCCGGCCGTCCCGCGCGGTGGTGCTGGATCTCCTTGTCGATGCGCGAGATCAGGCCGTCGCGCAGCGACTTGGGGGCGACCAGGAGACGGCGGTAGGTCTCGCGGCGGGAGTAGCCGGAGAGCCGGTTGAAGAGGTCGGACAGGTCCGCGCCGACCTGCGGGTCGGCGGTGAGCAGACCGAGGTCCTCGTAGAGCCGGGCCGTCTTCGGGTGGTAGTTGCCGGTGCCGACGTGGCAGTAGCGCCGCAGCGTGTCGCCCTCCTGGCGGACCACCAGCGACAGCTTGCAGTGCGTCTTCAGACCGACGAGGCCGTAGACGACGTGGCAGCCGGCCTCCTCCAGCTTGCGCGCCCACTTGATGTTGGCGTGCTCGTCGAACCGGGCCTTGATCTCGACCAGGACGAGGACCTGCTTGCCGGTCTCGGCGGCCTCGATGAGCGCGTCCACTATCGGCGAGTCGCCCGAGGTGCGGTACAGGGTCTGCTTGATGGCGAGGACGTCCGGGTCCAGCGCCGCCTGCTCCAGGAACGCCTGCACGGACGTCGAGAACGAGTCGTACGGGTGGTGCAGCAGGACATCGCGGCTGCGCAGGGCCGCGAAGATGTCCGGCGGGGACGCCGACTCGACCTCGGCCAGGTCGCGGTGGGTGCCGGCGATGAACTTCTTGTACTTCAGCTCGGGCCGGTCGAGGCCGTGGATGCGGAAGAGGCCGGTGAGGTCGAGCGGGCCGGGCAGCGGGTAGACCTCCGCCTCGGAGATCTTCAGCTCGCGCACCAGCAGGTCGAGCACCTCGCGGTCGATGGACTCCTCGACCTCCAGGCGCACCGGCGGCCCGAAGCGGCGCCGCATCAGCTCCTTCTCCAGAGCCTGGAGCAGGTTCTCGGCGTCGTCCTCCTCGACCTCCAGGTCCTCGTTGCGGGTGAGGCGGAAGGCGTGGTGCTCCAGCACCTCCATGCCCGGGAAGAGCTCCTCCAGGTGGGCGCCGATGACGTCCTCGATGGGGACGTAGCGGCCGGGGGAGCTCTCCAGGAAGCGGGACAGCAGCGGCGGCACCTTGACCCGCGCGAAGTGCCGGTGGCCGCTGACCGGGTTGCGCACGACGACCGCGAGGTTCAGCGACAGACCCGAGATGTACGGGAAGGGGTGCGCGGGGTCGACGGCGAGGGGGGTCAGGACCGGGAAGATCTGGTGCCGGAAGAGGGTGAACAGGCGTGCCTGCTCCTTCTCCGTGAGCTCGCTCCAGCGGACCAGGTGGATGCCCTCCTCCGCGAGTGCGGGGGCGATGTCCTCGTGGTAGGTCGCGGCGTGCCGGGCCATGAGCTCGCGCGAGCGCGCCCAGATCATCTCCAGCACCTCGCGGGGCTGGAGGCCGGACGCGGAGCGGGTGGCGACGCCGGTGGCTATGCGGCGCTTCAGTCCGGCCACCCGGACCATGAAGAACTCGTCCAGGTTGCTGGCGAAGATCGCGAGGAAGTTCGCCCGCTCCAGGAGAGGCGTGTCGGGGTCCTCGGCGAGTTCCAGGACGCGCTCGTTGAACGCGAGCCAGCTGCGTTCCCGGTCGAGGAAACGGCCCTGCGGGAGCTGGGGTCCGTCGTAGGGCGCCTCCTCGTAGGTGTCGAGGTCGGCATCGATGTCGGGCTCCAGATCGGAGACGACGGCAGCCACGGTGTGCGGGCGGTGCGCGGCTATGGAGCCCACGGAGGGCTGCGCGTGCTGGACCTCGGCCTGGGTGTCTGACTGGCTCATGTACCCATTCTTCCGCGCGAACGGCGAGACAGGCGCGTCGGAACGTGCGCGCGGGATCGCGGGGGAACCTCCGGAGGGCTCGATTCCCCCGGGAGGCGGCGAAGGCTCGGGCACGGCGGGCTTCATCCGGCGAGCCTCGCAAGGCCGTCTTAACCGACGGTTACGGAGACATGGCGTGCGGGATATCGGCGGGCGGCTCCCCGGGGCGGACGGGGGGCGGATGGGACGGGTCCCGGGGGCCGGACGGGGGCGAGGCGTGAGCCGGACGGGGTGGGGTGCGGAGGGCGAGGCCCGGCCGGATGCGGTGGAGCGTGCGGAAAGCAGGGCGTGGGCGTGCGGAAACAGCGCGCGCAGGGGGCGGAGAACCGGGTGCGGAGAGGGGGGCCGGGGGCCGGTCGGAAAAGATCGTGCGCGGAAGTGTGAACCGAGCGGCGGGGCTCGTCCGATGAGGAGATGTGAGCGAAACGAGAAGCGACGGGGAGCTGCTGCGGGCCATCGCGGCGGACCGGGACCGTCATGCCTTCGAGGAGCTGTACCGGCGGTACGCCCCCTGGCTGGCCGCGCGCATGCGCGGCCGGTGCGCCGACGCGGCGATAGTCGACGACGTCGTCCAGGAGACGTTCCTCGCCGTGTGGCGCGGCACCGCCCGCCACCGTGAGCAGGGCTCCTCCGACGCGGCCGGCTGGCTGTGGCGCATCGCCTCGCGTCGTCTGGTGGACGCCGTGCGCGGGGACGGGGCGCGTGGCCGGCTGCGGCAGACGCTGGCCCGGCTGCGTCATCGCGACGAGGCCTCGGCGGAGGAGCGCGTGCTCGCGGGAGTCGAGCACGGCGATCTCGCCGGGGCCCTCACCCGCCTCTCGCCGGAGCTGCGTGCCGTTTTGCAGGCCACCGTCATCGACGGGCTCACCACCCGGGAGGCGGCCGTGCTGCTCGGCATCCCGCCCGGCACCGTCAAGACGCGGGCCCTGCGTGCCCGCAAGCAACTGCGGGAGGCGCTGGCATGAGCCGGTACGTGTGCGGAGCGGGTCTGCGCGTCCGCGCGGGCGACGAACGGTCGAGGGAGGTCATGGCATGACGTGGCACGTGGCGGAGGACGACCTGCGCGCCTACGCGCAAGGGGAGCTGGCACCACCCCTGCTGTGGTCCGCCGACGCCCATCTCACCGGATGCGCCCTGTGCCGGGCCCGGCTCGCCGAGGCCGTCGACCCGGTCGCCCTGGACGCCGCCTGGGAGCGGCTGGACGCCGAGCTGGACGCGCCGCGGCCGGGCCCGGTCGAGCGGCTGCTGACGCGGCTCGGCGTGGCCGACCACACCGCGCGGCTGCTCGCCGCGACTCCGGTGCTGCGGCGCTCCTGGCTGCTTTCGGTGCTGTTCCTGCTGGTCACGACGGTGCTGGCGGTGCGCGTGGCGGATCGGCCGACGCTGTTCCTCGCGCTCGCCCCGCTGCTCCCGCTCGCGGGGGTCGCCCTGTCCTACGGGCCCTCGCTCGACCCGACGTACGAGATGGCGGTGGTCGCCCCGCTGCACGGCTTCCGGCTGCTGATGATCCGCACGGTGGCGGTGCTCACCGCCGGGCTGTTCTGCAACGGCCTGGCCACGCTGGCCCTCCCGGGGTACGGGCTGCCGGCCCTGGCCTGGCTGCTGCCGGCGCTCGCCCTGACGGCCACGGGGCTCGCGCTGAGCGCCCGGCTGGGTTCGGTCCTGGCGCCCGTCCTGGTCGGCGGGGGATGGCTGACGCTGCTGGTCCTCACCGGGAACCAGACGCCGGCACACGACACCCTCTCCCCGTTCACGGCCGGGGGTCAGGCGGCCGCGGCGGCGGTGACGGCCCTCGCCGCCCTCCTGCTCTACCACGGCCGGGACCGCTTCGACGCGCGTCCTCTGGGCGGCTTCCACGACGGCGGCGCCGCATGACCCGCCTCCCGGGCCCCGACCAGGACGACGGCGGCGCCGATCCGGATCCCGGCGCCGCACCCGGATCCGGCCCCGCTCCCGCTTCCCTCCCCGCCTCCCCTTCCTTCCCCGCTTCCCCGTCCGCCCCCGCCCCCGCCCCCGTCCCCGTCCCTCAACCGGATTCCCAGGAGCCTCACATGACCACCGCATCCGCCTCGGGACCCGTTCCGGAGCCCGGTCCGGAGCCCGTTTCCGGGCCTGCGACCGGGCCCGCCACCGGACCTGTCACCGGGCACGGCGGGCGCGGCGCCTCGGGCCCCGCCACCGTGACGGCCACCGACCTGTCGCTGCGCTTCGGCGGGACCCGGGCCCTCGACGGGGTCTCACTCCGCCTGCGCAGGGGCGTCACGGGCCTGCTGGGTCCCAACGGCGCGGGGAAGACGAGTCTGTTGCGGGTACTGGCCACGGCCGTCCCGCCCGACGGCGGGCGGTTCACGGCCCTCGGCCATGATCCCGGCACCGCCTCCGGACGGCTCGCGCTGCGCCGCACGCTCGGCTATCTGCCGCAGAACCCCGGCTTCCACCCGGACTTCACGGCCTTCGACTTCGTGGACTACGTGGCGATCCTGAAAGAGCTGACCGACCGCTCCGCCCGGCTGCGCGAGGTGCGGCGCGTGCTGGACGCCGTCGACCTCTCCGACGTGCGCGGGACCCGCATCAAGCGGCTGTCCGGCGGCATGCGTCAGCGCGTCGCCCTGGCCGCGGCCCTCGTCGGGGACCCCGGCTTCCTGGTGCTGGACGAGCCGACCGTCGGTCTCGACCCCGAACAGCGGATGCGTTTCCGGGAGTTGATCGCCGAGGCGGGCGAGGGCCGCACGGTGCTGCTGTCCACGCACCTGACGGAGGACGTGGCGATGCTCTGCCACCGTGTGGTGGTGCTGGCCCGCGGCCGGGTCCGCTTCGAGGGCACTCCGGCCGAGCTGACCGCCCGCGCGGCGGGCCGGGTGTGGAGCAGCGCCGAACGCGACCCCGGCGCTCTGGCCGGCTGGCGCACCGGCACCGGCGCCTTCCGGAACGTGGGTGACCCGCCGAAGGGCGCCGACCTGCTGGAACCCACCCTGGAGGACGGGTACCTGCTCGCTCTCGACGGCGACGACGCGGCGGTGGCGGCATGAGCGCGGCGACCATGACGACCACCGAGCCGGCGGCGGCGTTCGCCGAGCCCCCGCGCGAGGGTCACCGCGTCCGGGCCGTCCTCGCCCTCGCCCGGTTCGAGGTCCGCGAACTGCTGTTGCAGGTCCCGCTGTTGCTGACCTTCGCCCTCTACATCGGCTTCGTGGCCCTGCGGCTCATGCACCGGGACGGCATGGACGACTATCCCGTGCTCAACACCGTCGACCGGCAGACCCAGGCGGAGCCTCTGCTGTTCGCCGTCGCCGTGTTCATCTGCTGCAACGCGGCTGTGCTGCGCTCCCGCAAGAACCACACGGAGCAGCAGTTCGACGTCCTGGCGATGGAGCCCTGGCGGCGCACCATCGCCCATGTGCTGTCCGTGGTGCCGTTCGCGGCGCTCACCGCGCTCGTCGTCGCGGTCGAGTTCGCGCGGGAGGCGCTGAAGCCCGGCGCGATCGGCCACGGCTCGGTGGGAGAGCTGGCCGTCGCGCCCCTGACCGTGCTGCTGGCCGGTGTCCTGGGAGTGCTGCTGGCCCGTCTGCTGCCGTCCTCCTTCGTTCCCATACTGCTCTCGATCCCCCTCTACATGCTCTTCGTCGTCGCCTCCGCCGCGGAGGACTCGGGCCGGTGGGAGGGCTGGCTCTCGCCGTTCCTCTTCGCGGTCCAAAGCGGCGGCGACCCGGTGCCCAGCGATCTGCTCGGCCGCCCGGCCGGCTGGCACGCCCTGTACGTGACGGGTCTGTGCGCGGTGCTGACCTGCGTGGCGCTGCTGCGCTCCGGCGGCCGCACCCGGGCCGTCCGGGCGGCTGCCGTCCTCGCGCTGGCGGTGACCGTGACCGGTGCGGTCGGCCAGTACCCGCGGGAGGCGGAGGCGTTGGACAAGGCCCGCAGAACGGCGGCCGCCACCCCGCAGAAGGTCCAGTCGTGCGAGCGGCGCGGCCGCTCGACCTACTGCTCCTTCGACGAGTGGAGCGGTGTGCGTTCCGAGTGGGCCGAGGTCGTCGACCGCGTGCAGTCCGCGGCCGCAGGCGCGGCCGCCGAGGCGCGCCTGACGATCCGCCAGCGTGTCTACCTGGACGATCAGGTGGAGGTCGACGGAGCCCTCGAACCCTCCACGACGCCGGGCGAGGTGAGCGTCGGCACCCGCTGGGGCGGCAACCGCGTCCCCGAATTCGCGGTCGGCGCCGCCGTGGTCCTGGTCGGGGGCAGGGAGGACATGACGACGCAGGGCCTCTGCGACGACGCGCGTGCGGTGACCGTCATGTGGCTGGTCCTGAGCACCGATCCCACCCCGACGGCCACCTTCCGGAACGTGCGGCTCGACGACAGCCTCAGCGGCCCGGCCGTCGTCCTGGCCCCGACGAACGGAATGAGCCTGACGGGCCCGCAGACGACGGTCGTCCGGGAACTGCTGAAGCGTCCGCGTGCGGCGATGACGGCGCGCGTCAAGGCCCACTGGGCGCAGCTGACGTCCCCGGGCACGACGACCGCGCAGGCCGCGAGGCTCCTGGGCGTCGAGGTGCCCGAGGAGGCGGAGAAGTGCGAGGAGTAGGCGAGGCACGCGGAGCCGACGCAGCACGGGAAGCGGACGAAGCGCGGGAAGCGAGCGAGGTGCGTGGAAGGGGCGAGGCGCGGGGAGAACGCGCCGGGCGGCTGTGGCCGCAGCTCGTGCCGTACGTGCTGCGCTCCGCCCGTACGACGCCGCTGCTGGTCACGGGGGCGGTCGGGTGGCTGCTCGTGAGCGTCCCCGCTGCCGTCCCGTCCGGTCTGCGGCTCTCCGAGGCGGTGCTGCTGATCCGTGCGGGAGCGGTGCTCCTCGCCGTGGGCGCGGCGTTCGTGCTGGACGACGCCGCGGCCGCCACGACCGAGGTGACGCCGGTGCCGCGCTGGCTGCCGCGCACCCTGCGCGCCGGCGTGGCCGTGGTGTCCGTGGGGCTGGGCTGGGCCGGTGTGCTGACCGGGGGCGCCCGGGCGGTCGGGCCGGACGAGCGCGGGCTGCTGCCGTGGGGCGGGCTGACGCTGGAAGCCGCGGGGCTGCTCGCCCTCGTGCTGGCGCTCGCCGCGCTGGGACTGCGCCGCACCGCCGGGAGCGGCGGTGGGGCCCTCGCGACGTCCGGCGTCCTGCTCGCCGTCGTCCTCACCGCGCTGGCTCCGCTGCCCGAGTGGTCGCAGCCGTTCGCGCCGCCCTTGTCGAGGGGCTGGGACCCCTCGCGCGGGGTGTGGACCGCACTGCTGGGAGCGGCCGCCCTGACGGTGGTCGCCCTGTTCGGAGAACCCGTCGGCCGCCGCGGCCTGCGCCTGCGCCTGAACCCGCGTCCGCACCCGCGCCCGCGCCGGCCCGACGGACGGCGTAGAGGGCCGAGATGACCGAGATGACCGGAACCGGGAGGAGCTAGGGCTGAGAGACCGAGCTGGTCCTGCGGCCCTCCACGCCACCCGCCCCCGACGCCCGCACCCGCCCTGATGCCTCCACCCCCCGGCTCACGTTTCCGAGCGGTACATCAGGTCCGTTTCGTGGGTGACGAAGCCCAGGCGTTCGTACACCGACACCGCCGCCTTGTTGTCGGCGTCGACGTACAGCATCGCCGTGGGGAGTTCCTGCGCGGCGAGGTGGCGCAGGCCGATCGTGGTGAGGGCCTTGCCCAGGCCGCTCCCCTGGGCGTCGGGGGCGACGCCGAGGACGTACACCTCTCCGAGCTGGTCCTCGGCGTGGACCTTGGTCCAGTGGAAGCCGACGAGCCGCTCGCCGCGGTGGGCGAGGAAGAAGCCGGCGGGGTCGAACCAGGGCTGGGCCATGCGGTCGTCGAGGTCTCGCTGGGTGAGGGAGCCCTGTTCGGGATGGTGGGCGAAGGAGGCGGCGTTGACGGCGAGCCAGGCCGAGTCGTCCTGCCCGGGGACGAAGGCGCGCACGCCGACGCCCGCGGGCAGCACCGGCTCGGGCAGTTCGAGGTCGGTCAACGACCGCCGCATCTGGCGCAGTTCGCGGAACAGCGTCAGGCCGAGGACCTGGGCGAGGTGCCGGGCGGCGGAGTGGCCGCCGTGCGCCCAGACCCGCAGCCGTTTGCCGGAGGCGGCGAGCAGGGCCGAGCCGAGGGCCCGGCCGTGCCCGTGGCCGCGGTGGGAGGGGTGGACGACCAGTTCGGCGGCGGGCGCCTCGACCGGGTCGGTGTCCTCCAGCTGGGCGTATCCGACGAGTTCGCCGTCGAGGGTGAGGACCAGATGACTGACGCCGTCGCGGGGGCCTCCGCGCAGTTGCAGCCGGCCCTGTTCGGACACCGCCTGCTGGCCGTCCGTCCGGGCGGCGGCCGCGAGCAGGTCGAGGACGGCCTCGGCCTGTGCGGGGGTGAGCTCGGAGTGGGTCTCGATGGATCGGGAGCCGGGGATCCGTGCGATGTCGTCGCTGGTCATGCGTACGAGGGTAAGGGGCGGACGCCGCAAAGTGGGGGCAAAGCAGGGGGCAAAGGGAAACCAGGATGTAACCATGAACCCCCTGTCGCGCTACGCGCGTTGACCTTAGGCTGCGCCGGACGGGAGCCACCTATTCCCAGCCGACCACAGGGGGGCGCATGCCAGCCACTTCCCAGCCGCACCGGGCCGACAGACCCGGCCGGCGCCGTACGTACCGTCTTGTCGCGGCCTCCGCGGTTCTCGCCACCGCCGGCGCGCTCGCCGCCGCGCTCCCGGCGGACGCCCACGAGGGCGGGCACGGCAAGCCGTCGCCGAGCCGCTACCAGGACGTGCAACTGCTGTCCTTCAACGACCTGCACGGCAACCTGGAACCGCCGTCCGGTTCCTCGGGCCGGGTCACGGAGCTCCAGGCGGACGGTACGACGAAGACGATCGACGCGGGCGGTGTGGAGTACCTCGCCACCCATCTGCGTGAGGCCCGCAAGGGCAACCCGTACTCCGTCACCGCCGCCGCCGGCGACATGGTCGGCGCCTCCCCGCTGGTCTCGGGCCTGTTCCACGACGAGCCGACCATCGAGGCGCTCAACGGGCTCGACCTGGACGTCACCTCCGTCGGCAACCACGAGTTCGACGAGGGCGCGAAGGAACTGGGCCGGCTGCAGAAGGGCGGCTGTCATCCGACCGACGGCTGCTACGGCGGCAAGAGGTTCCGGGGCGCCGACTTCCCGTACCTCGCGGCGAACGTGCTGAACGAGAAGTCCGGCAAGCCGATCCTGAAGCCGTACTGGGTGTGGAAGAAGAAGGACGTCAAGATCGGCTTCATCGGCGTGACGCTGGAGGGCACTCCGGGCGTCGTGTCGGCCGAGGGCGTGAAGGGCCTCACGTTCAAGGACGAGGTCGAGACGATCAACAAGTACGCCAAGGTGCTTCAGAAGCAGGGCGTCAAGTCGATCGTGGCGCTGATCCACGAGGGCGGTCTGCCGGCCTCGGGTTCCTACAACTACGACTGCGACTCGCCGGGCGCGGGCGCCGGGATCTCCGGCCCGATCGTGGACATCGCGAAGAACGTCACGCCGGCGGTGGACGCGCTGGTGACGGGCCACACGCACACGGCCTACGCCTGCACGATCCCGGACCCGTCGGGCCGGCCGCGCACGGTCACGTCGGCGTCCTCCTTCGGCCGCCTCTACACGGACACCACGCTGACGTACGACCGCCGCACCGGCGACATCGCGCGCACGGCGGTCCGGTCGGCGAACCACGTGGTCACCCGGACCGTCGCCAAGGCGCCGGACATGACCGAGCTGATCTCCCGGTGGAACACGCTGGCGGCGCCGATCGGCAACCGCGCGATCGGCTACATCACCGCGGACGTCCCGAGCACGGGCACCGAGTCGCCGATGGGCGACCTGATCGCGGACGCCCAGCTCTGGTACGGCAGGAAGCTCGACGCGGGGACCGACGTCGCGCTGATGAACCCGGGCGGCGTCCGGTCCGGCCTCACCTACGCGGCCAAGGGCGCTGAGGGCGACGGCGTGGTGACCTACGCCGAGGGCTTCACCGTGCAGCCGTTCTCCAACACCGTGAACCTCCAGGACTTCACCGGCGCCCAGCTGATCCAGGTCCTCAAGGAGCAGGTGAGCGGGGTGAACGCGAGCGCGCCGAAGATCCTTCAGCCGTCCGCCAACCTGACGTACACGCTGGACATGACGAAGGCGGGCGCGGACCGTGTCGTCACGGACTCCATCCGGCTCGACGGCGTGGCCATCGACCCGGCCGCCACCTACCGCGTCTCCACCAACAGCTTCCTCGCGGGCGGCGGCGACGGCTTCACCACGCTGGGTCTGGGCACGAACGACCTGGTGGGCGCGGACGACCTGACCGCTCTGGAGCAGTACCTGACGGCCAACTCCTCGGCGTCGGCCCCGCTGGCCCCGCCGGCGGCGAACCGGATCACCGTCGTGCAGTAGCACCACCGCAGGGCAGCAGCGCCCCAGCAGTACGGCAGTACCCCCGCCGTGCACCGGCACCACGTGCACGGGCACAGCCACCGCGCGGTCGCACACCGCGCGGTGGCGCCCCTCTCGACACGACGAGGCGGCCGCGTCACGAACGCGGCCGCCTCGTCGTGTTCTCGCCGCCCGTCCGTCGGCCGGGCGGCCGTCACCGCCCTGCGGTCACCTGATGACCCAGCCGAACGCCTTGCCGCCCGCCGGGATGCCGCCCGCGCCCGGCCGGAGCACCGTGACGGTCTCGTTCGGGTCGGCGCCGTCCGCGTGCGAGACGACGTTGTTCCACGGCGCCTGGTAGACCGATCCGCCGGCCTGCGGCCCGTTCGGCATGCCGATGGAGACATGCGTCGGGGACGCGTCGATGTACTGGCCCATGTGCTGGTCGGCGCCCGGCGTGCCCGGCACGCCGTTGTATCCCGCGTACAGGACGTCGTCGTGGTCGCCGGGGGCGCCCACCAGGGAGAACGTCTGCACGGAGCCCGCGCCGGCCACCGTGCCCTGGGACTCGCCGGGGACGCCGACGGCGAGCTGGAGGTCGGCCCAGCCCGGCGCGGCCTTGCCGGGGGCGAGGTTCACGGCGGCGAGGCTCTCGCCGAACCGGTCGCCGGTCTCGACGCCGCCGACCACGCTCGCCTGGTCCTGGTTGATCACCGTCTGCTGCGACCAGTCGCTCTTGGCGGGGAAGGCGATGACGAACACGGTGCCGCCGTTCGCCACGTTCGTGGTGGTGCCCGACGGGACGATCGACTCGCCCGGCGCGCCCACGGCGACGATCGAGTCGCCGTTCGTGCCCTTGGGGACGATGGCGACGGACTTGCCCATCTCGTCGCCCTTCTCCGCACCCCCGGAGATCTTGTCGAGGTCCTGGTCGATGCCCGCGCGCACGACCGGCTGGGCGTTCGCGCCCAGGGTGTGGGTCAGGACGGCGAGGCCGCCCGCGTCGGCCTTGTCGCCGATGTCCTCGCCCGGTATGCCGATGACGATGTTCGTCATGTCGGCGGCGACGGCGGTGCCCACCTTGTCGCCGGTCTCGGGGGAGCCCGGCAGCCCGGCGTTCTGGGAGAGGTACACGTTGGTGTCGCCGTGCACGTAGACCACGGAGCCGGCGTCGACGACGGAGCCGACGTCCTCGCCCGGGTCGCCGATCACGATGTAGGGCTCGTCGTCGCGGGTGATGCCGGCGGCCAGGGAGTAGCCGAGCGTGTCGCCCTTCTCCTTGGCCGCGCCCTTCAGCCCGCCGGTGCCCTCGCCCTGCGCGTAGTTGTCGGAGGCGCGTCCCTTGCCCAGGCCGTCGGGGGAGCCGTAGACCACGGAGACCATGCCGACGTCGGCGACGGTGCCGGCGTCCTCGTACGGGGTGGAGACGGCGAGGTCGGTGTAGCCGTCCTTGTCGTAGTCGACGGTGGCCAGGGCGTAGCCGAAGCGGTCGCCGGGCTCGGCGCCGCCGGGCACGACGTCCTGGTCCTGGTCCAGTTCGGCGGCGCCCTTGCCGCCGCCGTAGACGACGTGGACCGCCCCGGCCTCGGCGTCGCCGCCGACGGCGGCCTTGGGGTCGCCGACGGCCGTGTCCTCGACGCCGTCGCCGTTGAAGTCGGTGAAGGGGGCGGACTCGGTGGTGGACCGGATCCAGGCGGCGATGTCGTCGGTGCGGGTGACGACGCCGCTGGTGGAGGTCTGCGCGGGGTCGGAGCCGAAGCAGCCGCCCTGGTCGGAGCGGGAGGCGACGCCGATCAGGCCGCCGGGGGCGACGACGGGGGCGCCCGAGTCGCCGGCGCAGATCGCCGCGCCGGAGGCGCCGTGGACGGTGAGGTCGGTGGCGCCGACCTGATCGACCAGGAAGCTGTCGCCGTGAAGCTTGAGCGGGGCCCACTCGTCCTTGGTGCGCCCGTAGCCGGTGACCGACACGGCGGAGTCCGCGGCCGGGGCGGTGGCGGCGAGGCCGGGCGCGGCGATGCCGGCGACGGGCGCGGACAGCCGGGCCAGGACCAGGTCGCGGTCGTCGCGCGGGACGAGCTGGACCACGCCTCGGACGACGCCCGCGGCGGTGGTCAGGTCGGTGCGTCCGATGGTCGCCGTGGTCTTCAGCCGGGGCGCCCCGGCGGGGATCCTGACGGAGTCGGCCGGGTGGTCCGCGAAGCAGGACGCGGCGGTGGCGAGCCACTGGGGGGCGATCAGGACCGCGGAGCACCCCTTGGCGCCGCCGCCGATGTCGAGGCGGGCGGTGTAGGCGTGGCTGGAGTCGGTCTCGGGCTTGCCGGAGACGGCGTGCGCGGAGAGGAGGGGGGCGCCGATGACGGCGGCGGTCACGAGGGCCGCGAGCGCGGTGGAGCGTTTGCCGGTGGTGGTCATGTGGTGGTCGTCTTCCCCGTTCGGTGTTACCTGCTGGTGCGTATCTCGACCAGGACGAATTCCCGGCCGTCCGGATCGGCGGCCTCGCCGGCCGCCTTCCATTCGCCCCTGCCGACGTCGAGGTTCTGCGTGGCTCCGTCGGCGGTGAGCTGTACGGCGGCGTCGTGGCCGGCCTCGCCCTTCACTCCGTAGACGGAGGGGATCTCCAGGGTGAGGCGGCCGGAGGCGCCGGTGGCGCGGAAGCAGACCTTGTCGCTCCTGCGCGAGTACACCTCCAGCAGACCGGCGCCGGAGGCGCAGTCGGCGAGCGTGATGTGGCCGTCGCCGCGCTTGAGCGTGATGCCACGCTGCGCCTTGACGGCGTCGGCGCCGGGGTAGGCGAAGTCCTCGACCGCGTAGCCGGGCGCGCCGTCGGCGGCCGGCGCCGCGTGACCGGCGGCGGCGCGGGAGGCGGGCGGGTGGTGGGAGGTGAGCGGGGCCGACGCGAAGGCGACGGCTCCGGCGCAGGCGGCGGCGACCGCACCGGTGGTGATGATCCGCCGTGCGTGTTTCAAGGTGGTGGTCCCCCTGACGAGAGTTGCCGTGCGTGCCCTGTGCCCGTCCCGTCGCGGGACGGTGGCGCTACTCCGCTCGCCGCCTGAAGTACGCCTGTACGTCCGCTATATGACGGTACGTCAGGCAGCATTGGAGGCCGCTGCATTCAAACAGCCGCACGGCTGCGCCGCCACTGATTTGAACGGCGCCGCCGGTGTGAACGCGGGCGCCGGCCGCCCGTCCGCCGTGCGGCCGGCGCCCCGTCAGGTCAGGACGCGGTGGGGGTCCAGTCCCCGAGCCAGTCCGCGACCTCCTGCTCGGCGGCCTGCGCGGCGCTCAGCTGGGGCCGGTCGGTGCTCGCGGCGCCCGCTCCCGCGCCCTTGTTCTGGTACTCGGCGAACCGGTCGTCCCGCCAGGAGAAGCCGCTCATGTCGGTCCAGGGCGCGGTCCTGATCGCCGCGCTCAGCGTGCTGTTGCGGACCGTGGCCTGCGGGTCGAGGCTCGCGTCGCCGCCGGCGTGCCAGGGGCGGCCGAGGTAGAAGCTGCGGTCGGAGACGTCCCCGCCGATCGTGGTGCCGGCGATCAGGATGCCCTTGCGGCCGGCGGCGGTGCTGGGGGCGGTGACGTAGCCGGCCGAGGTGCCGTTGAAGCGCTTCTTGAGCGTGATGACGGACTTGTCGATCACCGCGGTGGCGCGGCCGAAGATGAAGTCGACGTTGCCGATCACATAGGAGTTCGTCATGTAGACGCGGCCGAGCCTGTCCTTGGAGGCGGTGTCCACCAGCAGGGTGTCCTGGTCGCCGCTGACGATGACGCCGTCCAGGAACACCTTGTCGGCGGCGGTGCGCAGGGCGACCGCCTGGCCGGCGATGTCCTGGTGGGCCGCCTCGTCGAAGTCGTTGGAGATGGTCAGGTTGCGGGCCTGGAAGTCGTCCGCCTCGACGGCGACGGTCGCGCTGCCGCCGGTGCCGTACGTGCCGCCGCCGGGCTTGGGCGTGCCCGAGGCGTTGTTGTAGACGATCGTGGTGTCCTTGCGGCTGCCGCCGGTGCCCCGGATGGTGACGTGCGGCTTGTCGGACGGCACCTTCACCAGCTCGCGGTACGTGCCCGGCTTGACGGCGATCACCACGCGCGAGGTGTTGTTCGCGGGTACGGCGTTCACGGCGGCCTGCACGGTCGAGTACTGCCCGCTGCCGTCCTTGGCGACGGTGAGCGTGGTCGCGGCGGCGGCCCGAGCGGTGGCGGCCTTCGTCGCGGCCCCGGTCGTGGCCGTCGTCGACCTCGTGGTGGCCGTCGTCGTGCCGATCGACCTGCGCGGTCCGGCCCCGGACTTGAGCAGGGCGGGTACGTCCGCCGCCTTGTCGAGGGTGTATGGGTAGTACGTCCTCGGGTCCCAGGCCGCGCCCGACCCGCCGCTCTCGTTCCTGCCGCTCGTGCCGGAGAACAGGTTGCCGCGCTGGACGAGCGTGGCCGTCGCGTCCCGGACCACGGGGTCGGTCATCCCCTGGAAGTTGGAGTTCTCCAGCACCATGTTGGTCCGGCCGCGGGAGTAGTTGCCGTAGGACGACTTGATCGCCGTCCCCGCCACGTCCTCCAGGAAGTTGTTGTAGAGGTGCGCGTGCGCGACGTTGTCCGTGGAGGGGTTGCGCTGCTCGGTCTCGCGGATCCAGTTGTGGTGGATCGTGATGTCGGCGGTGACGTTGTCGGTCCAGCCGATGCCGAACGCCTTGTTCTCCTGGCTCAGCTTGTTCCAGGAGACGGTCAGGTAGGTCGTGTCCTTGCGGCTGTCGATGAGCCCGTCGGCCATGTGCCGGATGTCGTTGTGGTCGATCCAGACGTGGTGCGCGCCGTCCATCTGGATGCCGTCGTAGTCGTGCTCCTTGTCGTTCCAGACGCCCTGGTAGGCGTCCCGGATCGTCAGGTTGCGCAGGATGACGTTGTGGACGCCCTGGCCGAGGAAGAAGCCGCCGCCCACGATCTGCCCGGCGGTCCCGGAGCCGACGATCGTCTTGTCCGACTGGACCTTGATCTCCTTGCCGACCGGGTTCATGGTGATCGTCGCGGCGACGACGATGACGTACGGCTCGGGGGCCGTCGCGTACTTCTCCAGGTCGGCGAGGGTCTTCACGGTGACGGTCCGGCCGTCGCGGCCGCCGTACGTGCCGTTCTGGCCCAGGGCGTGGACGGACGCGAAGCCGTCGGCGGAGGCGGTGGTCCAGTCGGGCGCGGCCGTGGTCGCGGCGGCCGCCGTCGCCTGCCCGGCCGCGCCGAAGAGGCCGGTGCCGTAGGCGACGGCGCCGGCGGCGATCAGTGCGAGGGGGAGACCGGCCGAGAGCGCCTTGCGGCCTCTGCGGTGACGGGGCCCGGCCGATGCGGTCGATCCGGCCGTGCCGTCCGGGGCGGGCGTCCCGGCCGGCTCCGGTGACGTGCGGCGATGCTCGCTCATGCGGCGAACCCTTCCGTGTGTGGGGGCTTGACTGCGGGGGAGTCGCCGTCCGTCGCGGGAAGGTTGCCGGAGCTTGCCGAACTCGCCGGACGTCTAAGGAAGTTGCGGCGAGGCGGCGGGGGGTCCGTCCGGGGGAGGGACGGGCGCGCCCGGCAGCCGGAGCGTCGCCACCGTGCCGCCGCCGTCCGCCCGGGCCAGGGTGACCTGGCCGCCGGCCTGCTCCACCGTGCGGGCGACGATCGACAGGCCGAGCCCCGAACCGGGAAGGGCGCGGGCACCGGGCGAGCGCCAGAAACGGTCGAAGACGTAAGGGAGTTCGTCGGCGGGGATGCCGGGGCCGTGGTCGCGCACGGTCAGCGTGCCGTCCGCGAGCCGCACGTCGACCATGCCGCCCTCGGGGCTGAACTTCACCGCGTTGTCCAGGACGTTGACCACCGCACGCTCCAGCGCGGCAGGCTCCGCCCGGGTGTACCAGGGCTCAAGCGAGGCGGTGATGGTGAGCTCAGGCCCGCGCAGCCTGGCCCTGCGCAGCGCCGACTCGACGATGTCCTCGAAGGACACCACCTGCACGCGCTCGGCGCGCTGGTCGTCGGAGCGGGACAGCTCCTGGAGGTCGCCGATGAGCGCGGCCAGCTCGGTCATCTGCGCCTTCACGGAGGCGAGCAGCGCCTTGCGGTCCGCTTCGGGGATCGGACGGCCCGTCTCCTCGCTGCGGGTGAGCAGCTCGATGTTGGTGCGCAGGGAGGTCAGCGGGGTGCGCAGCTCGTGCCCGGCGTCCGCGATCAGCTGCTGCTGGAGTTCGTGGGAGCCGGCGAGGGAGGCGGTCATCGAGTTGAAGGAGCGCGAGAGCCGGGCAACCTCGTCCTCGGCGTCCTCCTCGACGGGGATCCGCACGTTCAGGTCCTCGGTGCGGGCCACGTGCTCGACGGCCTCGGTGAGCCTGTCGAGCGGCCGCAGCCCGGCCCGCGCGACGGCGAGCCCGGCGGCGCCGGCGCCCACGACGCCGATGCCGGAGACGAGCAGGAGGATGAGGGCGAGTTCGTTGAGGGTGGACTGCGTGCCCTTCAGGGGGACCGCGAGTTGCAGGGCGACCCCCTGCGAGTCGTTCTGGTCGACTCCCAGGTACATCGTCAGCACGCGTACGGCTTTGCCGTGCTCGTCGGTGCCGTTGCGGAAGAGGGCTTCGCCCCTCTTCGCGTTCTTGATCACTTCGTGGTCGGAGCCCGTGACCTCGACCGTGCCGGGGGAGGTCGGGTCGACGCAGGGAGCGCCCTGTTCCTTGATCGCCTGGACGTAGTTGTTCCGGCCGGGGAAGGGCTGGGTGCTCCCCCGAGGACTCTGTGTGCACCTCTGCAGAAGCGCGTTGACCGTGCCCGGCCTCTGGGCCATCTCCGTCAGGTCATCGTTCACCTGGTCGTACAGCTTCCCCTGCACGATGAACCAGCAGGTCACCGACACCGCCGCCACCGCGAAGGCCACCGCGGCGGCGACCAGCAGCGACAGCCGGGCCCGGATGGGCAGGGCCCGGAACCTCCGTCCGACCCTGTTCACTCGGCCCCGCCCTGCCGCAGCACGTACCCCACGCCCCGCACGGTGTGCACCAGGCGCGGTTCTCCGCCCGCCTCCGTCTTGCGCCGCAGGTACATCACGTACACGTCCAGCGAGTTGGAGGAGGGCTCGAAGTCGAAGCCCCAGACCGCCTTGAGGATCTGCTCGCGGGTGAGGACCTGGCGCGGGTGCGCGAGGAACATCTCCAGCAGGGTGAACTCGGTGCGGGTCAGCTCGACCGGGCGTCCGCCGCGCGTCACCTCCCGGGTCGCGAGGTTCATGCGCAGGTCGGCGAAGGCCAGGGCGTCGTCGGCCGGGGCCCCGGCGCCGGCCGTCGCCGCGTAGGAGCTGCGCCGCAGCAGGGCCCGCACCCGGGCGAACAGCTCGTCGAGTTCGAACGGCTTGACGAGGTAGTCGTCGGCGCCCGCGTCCAGCCCCGTCACCCGGTCGCCGACCGTGTCGCGGGCCGTCAGCATCAGGATGGGGGTGGTGTCGCCCGCGCCCCGGATGCGGCGGGCCGCCGTCAGGCCGTCCATGCGCGGCATCTGGATGTCCAGCACGACCAGGTCGGGGCGGTAGGCGATCGCCTTCTCCAGCGCGTCCGCGCCGTCCACGGCGACCTCCGTGCCGTACCCCTCGAAGGCGAGGCTGCGCTGGAGTGCTTCGCGCACCGCCGGCTCGTCGTCGACGATCAGGATGCGCTGGGTCTCGCGGTCGCCTTCGGCGGGGCTCATGGGCGTGGGTTCCTCGGGTGTGGTGGGACGACGGGGAGCCGGCCCGCTGAACGTGCTGGATGCGTTCAGCGTCGCACGGTTCGCGTGGTGTGCGTGAAGGGCGGGGTCAGGCGCGCATCGCCGCGAGCCGCTTCAACGGCACCTTGCGCTGATGGGGGCGGGCGGCCGTGGTGCGCAGGCCCATCAGCTGCGGGGCCGCGACCTCGGGCGCGCGCCGCCCGGCCGTCGTCGGCGGGTGCAGCGCGGACGCCACGTCGAGGGCCAGGGCGAGGTCGGCCGCGCCGACACCGGTCACCGTGTGCGAAACCTGCTGGATCATGACGTGCTCCCTGGCTCGGTCGGTGAGGGGTTCAGCTGTCGGATCCGCCGGCCCGCAGCGTGGCGAGGTCGGCCTTGACGGTGTTGATCGGGATGGCGAAGCCGAGGCCGACGCTGCCGGCGTCGGAGGAGGACGAGTCCGCCGCGGCCGAGTACATCGCGGAGTTGATGCCGATGATGTCGCCCGCCGCGTTGATCAGCGCGCCGCCGGAGTTGCCAGGGTTGAGGGAGGCGTCCGTCTGGAGCGCCTTGTACGTCGTGGTGGACTCGCCGGTGTCGCCGTTGAACTGACGGCCGCCGAACTGGAACGGCCAGTTGTCCCCGCCGCCTTGCTGCTGCTGACCCTGGTTCTCTCCGGTGGAGACGGTCACGTCCCGGTTCAGGGCGGAGACGATGCCGCTGGTGACGGTGCCGGTCAGGCCCTCGGGCGAGCCGATCGCCACGACCGTGTCGCCGACCTTGACGCCGTCGGAGTTGCCCAGGGTCGCCGCCTTGAGCCCGGAGGCGTTCTCCAGCTTGATCAGCGCGAGGTCCTTCTTGCTGTCGGTGCCGAGGACCTTGGCCGTGTACGACTTGCCGTCGCTGGTCGTCACCTTGATCGAGTTCGCGCCCGCGACGACGTGGTTGTTGGTGACGATCTCCCCGTCGCCGGTGATGATCACGCCGGAGCCGGTGGAGGTCCCGTTGGCGAGCGTGGCGCCGACCTCGACGACGCTCGGGCTGACCGACTCCGCGATGGTGGCCACGTCACCCGTCTTGCCGGACGGCACCACGCTGGTGGTGGTGGACGACGAGACCACGGTGTCCTTGCCGGTCAGCTCCTGGATGCCGTAGGCCGTGCCGCCGCCTATCGCGGCCGCCACGACCGCCACGGCGGCGAGCAGCGCGAACGGGCCGCGGGCGCGCTTCTTCCTGCCGGGCGGAGTCGGCCCGGCGGCCGTCGCGCCGAACGGAGCGGCCGCGCCCCCGCCGTGGCCGTGGCCCGCGCCGTCCCCGGTCTGCGTCTGCCACACGGCGGTGGGCTCGACCGGCGGCTGCGCGGCCGGCCGGTACGCCGGCGGGGGCGGCCACTCCGGGTTCACGGGGGAGGGGGGCACGGGAGAGGCGGACGCGGGGGAGGAGGCGTGCTGCCGGGCGCCCTCGTACGGGGCCTGGTACGGGTTCTCGTACTCGCCGCTGCGGCGGAAGCTCTCGGTCATGGAGAGAAGCGTGTCGCCTCACCATGAGAGCACCCTGAGTGCTCCCTGAGAACGGGAGCAGAACCTCGTATGTCCGCCATAAAGGCCGAACCGGCAGCGGGGCGCCGCCTCCCGGACGCCTCCCGGACGGCTCCGGGACGGCTCTCAGGCGGCTCTCACGGACGGACCGCCGCCGCGGGCTGCTCGCAGCCGCAGGAGCGGCGGGCCACCAGGCGGGAGGGGAACACCTTGAGCCGCTCGCGCCGCGACCCGGCCACCCGCAGACCGTCGTCCAGGACGAGGTCGACCGCGGCGCGGGCCATCGCCGAGCGGTCCGATGCGATCGTTGTCATGGGCGGGTCGGCGAGGGCCGCTTCCTTGATGTCGTCGAAGCCGATGACCGCCAGCTCGCCGGGCACGTCGATGCGCAGCTCGCGCGCCGCGCGCAGCAGGCCGATGGCCTGGTCGTCGGTGGAGCAGAAGACGGCCGGGGGGCGGTCGGGGCCGGACAGCAGTTCCAGGGAGACGCGGTAGGCGTCGTAGCGGTTGTACGGCGCCTCGAAGAGGCGGCCCTCCGTGCTGATGCCGGCCTCGTCCATGGCCCGCCGCCAGCCCTCGACGTGGTCGGAGACCGGGTCGCCGACGGAGGGGGTCTCGGCGGTGCCGCCGACACAGGCCACGTACGCGTGACCGTGCTCCAGGAGGTGGCGCACGGCGAGCCGGGCGCCACCGAGGTCGTCGGTGACGACGGCGACGTCGTCGATGGCCTCGGGCCGTTCGTGCAGCAGCACCACGCGCGCGTCCCAGGCGTCGATCTCGGCGGCCGCCTGGTCGTTGAGCGCGTGGCTGACGAGGATCAGGCCGGAGACCCGCATCCCGAGGAACGCCCGCAGATAGTGGACCTCGCGCTCGGCGACGTAGTCGGTGTTGCCGACCAGCACCATCTTCCCGCGCTCGGAGGCGGCCTGTTCGACCGCGTGCGCCATCTCGCCGAAGAACGGCTGACGGGCGTCGGGGATGATCAGGCCTATGAGGTCGGTGCGCCGGGACGCCATCGCCTGGGCTACCCGGTCGGGCCGGTACCCCAGCTCCTTGATGGCGGCGAGGACACGCTCGCGCGTGGCCGGGGCGACCGGCCGGGGTCCGTTGTTGATGACGTAGCTGACGACCGCGGTGGAAGTCCCCGCCAGCCGTGCCACGTCATCGCGAGTCACCTTTGCCACGCGCGGAGTCTACGCGGATGGACCCGCTCTGGGCAGGGCGGACAAAACCTTCTCAGAGCGTGGGCGACGCCCTGTCCGGGCGGGTGCGGGGCTACCGGTGGGTACTAGGCGTCCGCCGGCACTTCGGCGGCGTCCTGGGCCGCCGCGGTGTCCGCATCCTCCGTCTTTGCCCGCCCGGACCGCTCCGTTCCGGCCTTCGTCTCGTCGGTCGGCCGCTCCCCCTTCTCGGGGGTAACGAATCGGTAACCGACGTTGCGCACCGTTCCGATCAGCGACTCGTGCTCGGGGCCGAGCTTGGCGCGCAGACGCCGTACGTGGACGTCGACCGTGCGGGTGCCGCCGAAGTAGTCGTAGCCCCAGACCTCCTGGAGCAGCTGGGCGCGGGTGAACACCCGGCCCGGGTGCTGGGCGAGGTACTTCAGCAGCTCGAACTCCTTGAAGGTGAGGTCCAGGACCCGCCCCTTCAGTTTCGCGCTGTAGGTCGCCTCGTCCACCGACAGGTCGCCGTTGCGGATCTCCATCGGGGAGTCGTCGGCCACGATCTGCTGGCGGCCCATGGCCAGCCGCAGCCGCGCCTCGACCTCGGCCGGACCGGCGGTGTCGAGCAGCACGTCGTCGATGCCCCAGTCGGCGGTGACGGCCGCGAGACCGCCCTCGGTCACGACCAGGAGGAGCGGACAGCCCGGGCCCGTGGAGCGCAGCAGCTGGCACAGGCTGCGGACCTGGGGCAGGTCGCGGCGGCCGTCGACGAGGATGACGTCGGCGCCGGGGGTGTCGACCAGGGCGGGGCCCTCCGCCGGGGCCACCCGCACGTTGTGCAGCAGCAGGCCGAGGGCCGGCAGCACTTCCGTCGACGGCTGGAGAGCGTTGGTCAGGAGCAGCAGAGAACTCATCTGTCTGGTTCCTCCTCGGTCCCTGCGTGGGGCTCTCCCGCGCCTCGGGGGCGGTGGGGGAGTCGTGCGGCACTGCGGCTGTTGCGGCCGGCTCGCGTTCCCGGGGCCCGTACACCCGCGGCCACCTGGTGTTTCCCACCCGGACGCCGCTTCGTATACAACGCTTCCGAAAGCACGAAAGGACCCGGGGGCTGCGCTGCCCGAGTCCTCTGTCCAGCAGAATAGCCCACATGAGCAGGAGCCCGGCAGGTCGTGTGGCGCGTTCCACCGTTCGTCCGCATTCCGAGACGGGCGGGTGCGCACCATTGCGGACGTTTCTGACCACAGCCGACGGGATTCCGCTCGATTCCGTATACGAACCGGGTGAGGCCGTATACGAAACGGCGGATTCGGCCGATTCGGCGGATTCGGCCGACGCGGCCCGGCCGGCCGCCTCCCGCCCGGTGTTCGTCGTCGCACACGGGTTCACGGGTGACGTGGACCGCCCGCACCTGCGGCGGGCGGCCGCCGTCCTCGCCCGGCGCGGAGCCGTCGTCACCTTCTCCTTCCGGGGGCACGGCCGCTCCGGCGGACGCTCCACCATCGGCGACCGCGAGGTGCTGGACCTCGCCGCGGCCGTCGCCTGGGCGCGTTCGCTGGGGCACACGCGCGTGGTGACCGTCGGCTTCTCGATGGGCGGCTCCGTGGTCCTGCGGCACGCGGCCCTGCCCGGGGAGGCCGTGGACGCCGTGGTCTCGGTGAGCGCGCCCGCCCGCTGGTACTACCGCGGCACGGCTCCCATGCGCCGCCTGCACTGGCTGGTCACCCGCCCGGCCGGCCGGCTGGTCGGCCGCTACGGGTTCCGCACGCGCATCCATCACCGGGAGTGGAACCCGGTGCCGCCGTCCCCCGTCGAGTCGGTGCCCGGGATCGCGCCCACCCCGCTGCTGATCGTCCACGGTGACCGGGACGCCTACTTCCCCCTCGACCACCCCCGCATGCTGGCCGAGGCCTCCGACGGACACGGCGAACTCTGGCTCGAGCACGGCATGGGCCACGCGGAGAACGCCGCGGACGACGGCCTGCTCGCCCGCATCGCGGACTGGGCGGTCGCACGGGCGGGCTAGCCTGGGCCCTGCCGGCCAACGCGCCGGCCACCGAGACGCGAAGTGACGAACGGACATGAGGAACGAGATGGCAAAGGTCACGGTGCGCTACTGGGCGGCCGCCAAGGCCGCGGCCGGAGTCGCCGAGGAGCCGCACGACGCGGCCACGCTCGCCGAGGCGCTCGCCGCCGCGCGGGAGCGACACCCCGGCGAACTCGTGCGTGTCCTGCAACGATGCTCGTTCCTCGTCGACGGTGACCCCGTGGGCACCCGCGCACATGAGACGGTACGGCTGGCCGACGGCGGCACGGTCGAGGTGCTCCCGCCGTTCGCAGGAGGGTGAGATGACCGACCAGCCGTACGACGCCTCTTATCAGGGGGACCGCCCCCACCCGGGCTACGAGGGCTACCAGGGCCACGACGGTCACGGCGGCGACGAGAGCCGCGAGAGCTACGAGGGTCACGAGGGCTACGACCCGCACGCCCGCCGGCAGCCGCAGCCCCAGCACTCCCACCAGCAGCAGGCCCAGCAGCAGCAGGCCCAGCAGGCATGGCCCGGGCAGCAGCAGGGGTACGACGACCCGCAGGCGCACCTCCATCACACCCAGCAGTGGCAGGGCCAGACCTGGGAGACCAGCGTGCAGCAGCCGGTCACCGCGGCCGACCCGTCCCGCACGCCTGCTCCGGCCCGCGGCGACGACGGCCCGGCGTACGGGAACCCGCACGCGTCCTACGGGAACCCGCAGCCCGCCTACGGCGACCGGTCACCCTCTTACGGGGACCAGTCCACCTACGGGAACGACCCGCAGTCCGGGTACGGGAACGACCCCGGGTACGGCGTCGCCGCGGCCCGCACGGACCCCTCCGGGTACGGCGTCGCCCCGGCCCACGACGGCGCCTTCGCGTACGGCGGCGACACCGGTCACGGCCGCGGTCCCGCCCACGACCACGGTCAGGGCCAGGATCACGGCCAGGGTCGGGGCCAGGGTCAGGATCACGGCCAGGGACAGGGGTACGCCCCGGCGTACGGCGTCCCGTCGGCCGCCGCGCCGCTGCCGCCGGAGCACGGCTCCGCGGGCGCCGCCCGGCAGACCCCCGCCCCGCGCCAGGAGGCCCCCGCGCCGGCCGCGGACTCCCCGACCTCCGGACCCACCTACGGGCCCGCCACCCTCGCGGGCAACGCCCGCGTCACCGACGCCCAGCGGGCCCGCCTGGAGGGACGCTCGCCGATCATCGAGCCGGGCATGCAGCCCGCCGCGCTCACCGCGCTCCTCGGCCTGCTCCTGTCCGGCACGGCCGCGATCGGCTCCTACGCCCTCGTCGTGCCGCTCGTGGCGCTCCAGGCCGTCACTGCTGCGGGCTGGTTCCGGCTGAACGGCATGTGGCCGGCCCGGCAGGGCATCGCGCTCGCCTTCCTCGGGGCATTGGTCTCGGACGTCGTCCTCCTCGCGGCCGGTCGCGAGCACGCGCCCGCCGCGATCCTGGGCACCCTCGGGGTCTGGGTGCTGCTCTGCCTGGTCCTGCAACTGCGTTCGCACGCCGACCCCGACGAGCGCATGTACGGGCTGATGGCGACCGTCGCGTCCTCCGCCCTGGCCGTCCTGGCCACGGGCCACCTAGGCGCCGAGCCGGACGCGGTGACGGTCGGCGCGGCCGCGGTGGCCGTCGCCGTACTGGCCCGTGCGCTGCCGCTGCCCACCCCGGCCTCCGTCGTGGTGGCGCTGCTGGCCGCGGCCGGCGCCGGCATCGCCGTCGGCCGGATGACCGGACTGGGCGCCGGCGGCGCGCTGCTCGGCGCGGGCGCGGCGGTCTGCGCGCTCATCGGCCACCGGGTCGCGAGCTACGACTACCCCTCCCGTTTCGTGCACTTCACGGCGGGCGTCGCCCTGCCCCTGACCGCCGCGGCCCCGGCGGTGTACGTGCTGGGACGGGTGCTGGCGTAAAGGCGCCCGCGCGCGGACGGAGGCGTCGGGGGTCTGTCACAGGTGATCGACAATCCGACGGCCTCCGGTGCGTGCCGGGTTACCTTGAACCGTTGTCAACGAGAACCGGCCGGTCCGGGTGGACCGGCCGCAGTGGACCGTTCACCGTGAACCGTTCAGGCCATCCGGGTGGGGGAACTGCCGCATGCGTGCGCTTCGAATACTGCTGGTCGTCGTCGTGGTCCTGGGCGGCCTGTTCGTGCTCGCGGACCGCCTCGCCGTGAACTTCGCGGAGGGCGAGGTCGCCGACAAGGTGAAGTCCCGCGAGGGCCTGGCCGCCACGCCGGACGTGTCCATCAAGGGCTTCCCGTTCCTCACCCAGGTCGTGGGCGGCTCGCTGGACGACGTCGAGATCGGCATCAGCGACTACGAGGCGGCCACCGGCACCGGCGGCCGGACCATCCGCATCGACGACCTCCAGGCGGACATGAAGGGCGTCGAGTTCTCCGGCGACTACAGCTCCGCCACCGCCTCCAGCGCCACCGGCACCGCGTCCATCACGTACGCCGAGCTGCTGAAGACGGCCAAGTCCCAGCCGACGCAGGTGGTCCGGGGCGTCACCGCCAACGTGATCGGCCTCTCCGACGGCGGCAACGGCAAGATCAAGGTCGCCGTCCAGGCCACCGTGCTCGGCACCAGGCTGCCGCAGCCCGTCTACGTGCTCAGCACGGTCACCGTCGAGGGCGACACCGTCCGCGTGCACGCCGACTCGCTGCCCAGCTTCGGCGGGGTCAGGGCCGCCGAGAACGAGGTGCGCTCGATCACCGACTTCCAGCAGAAGATCGACGACCTTCCCGGCGGCATCAAGCTCGACAAGGTGGTCGCCGCGCAGAACGGCGTGGACATCACGGTGAAGGGTTCGAACGTCAGGCTGGCCGGGTAGAACCGACCGACGTCGGCTCCTGTCCGCCCACGGCCGCCCCGCGCGGCCGGCCCCGGACGGGCCGCGCACCGCCTTGGACGGCGAACGTCCGACAGGCGAGACGGGGCAGTCCGCCCCTCAACTGTGACGACCGCTACAAGCGCCCGGAACCCGTGTCCCCACGGCCCGGGCGCTCTGCGTGTCCCGACATGCGGACGATCGCGTCTCACTATGCGGAGCGTTGGTGACATGGCAGCCTGTCCGTCCCTACGATCGACGACATGATGCAGCGACAGGCGGATCTCACGAAGCGGCGGGCAGTAGACCTGTGCCGCGTCGCCGCCATGCTCTGTCGCCCCTTCTGAGCGGAAGCGCCGCCGGCCTTCCGCGCCTCCCGGCGCCCTCGAACCGAGGGCATCCGTGCGCGCCGCCCGCCGGCGAGCCCCGGCCGCGCACCCTCACTTTTTCTTGCACACCCCCGCCGTAACTGCCCCGGAGGAGAACAAGCATGAGCCGCAGCGACGTCCTGGTCGACGCCGACTGGGTCGAGGCCAACCTCGACAACGCCGACATCGCCATCGTCGAGGTCGACGAGGACACCTCCGCGTACGAGAAGAACCACATCAGGAACGCGATCCGGATCGACTGGACCAAGGACCTCCAGGACCCGGTCCGCCGTGACTTCGTCGACCAGGAGGGCTTCGAGAAGCTCCTGTCCGCGAAGGGCATCGCCAACGACACGCTGGTGATCCTCTACGGCGGCAACAACAACTGGTTCGCCTCCTACGCCTACTGGTACTTCAAGCTCTACGGCCACGAGAACGTCAAGCTTCTCGACGGCGGCCGCAAGAAGTGGGAGCTGGACGCCCGCGAGCTGGTCGAAGAGGTGCCCGAGCGCCCTGAGACCTCCTACCAGGCCAAGCCCCAGAACAAGGCCATCCGCGCCTTCCGCGACGACGTCGTGGCGGCCATCGGTTCGCAGAACCTGGTCGACGTCCGCTCGCCCGACGAGTTCAGCGGCAAGCTGCTCGCCCCCGCGCACCTGCCGCAGGAGCAGTCGCAGCGTCCGGGCCACGTCCCGTCCGCCCGCAACATCCCGTGGTCGAAGAACGCCAACGACGACGGCACCTTCAAGTCGGACGACGAGCTCAAGGCCCTCTACGCCGACGAGCAGGTCGACCTGGCCAAGGACACCATCGCGTACTGCCGCATCGGCGAGCGCTCGGCCCTGACCTGGTTCGTGCTGCACGAGCTGCTGGGCGTGGAGAACGTCAAGAACTACGACGGCTCCTGGACCGAGTACGGCTCCCTCGTCGGCGTCCCGATCGAGCTCGGCGCCAACAAGTAACCAGGCCGCGCCCCAGCGGGCGAACGGACAAGAAGCGAACCCGACCGGCCTTCCGGTCAGACATCTCTGGAGAAGCACATGTGTGGAGCGAAGGCCGGCGGCCCGGACGCCTCGACGATCAAGCCCGGTGAGACCACCATCCAGGGTCAGGTGACCCGGGACGGCGAGCCGGTGGTCGGTTACGTCCGCCTGCTGGACTCGACCGGCGAGTTCACCGCGGAGGTCCCGACCTCCGCCACCGGGCAGTTCCGCTTCTACGCGGCCGAGGGCACCTGGACCGTGCGCGCCCTCGTCCCCGGCGGCACCGCCGACCGCACCGTCGTCGCCCAGCAGGGCGGCCTCGCGGAGGTCGCGATCGCGGTCTGACCGACCGGCGAGGGCCGTGTCCCACGGGTTGGACGCCCGGGACGCGGCCCTTCGCCGTGTCCCGGCCTACCCTGGATGCATGCTGGCCCGCCGACGGCACGTGTACTTCGCGATGATGGGCACCTGCATCGCGCTGTTCGTGCTGGCCTGGGCCGTCGTACGCCTCTGGTCGGTGCCGGCGGCCGTCGGCATGTGCGTCGTGGCCATGCTCATCCCGCCGGTCGCCGCGATGGTCGCCAACCGGCGCGGCCCCGACGACCGCTGGTGGGACGACCCCTCGGGCGATCCCAAGTCCGACGAGTGGTGGGACGAGCTGGACGGCAAGCACCGCCGCCCCCGCGACCGCCCCTGACCCCCCCGGCCGCGCCGCCCTCTGACACCGGGCGTCGGGCGCCGCTAGTACACCAGCGCCTGCGTCTCGTCCCCCAGCGCCTCCTGCACGAACACCTGGGCGCCGGCGATCCGCACCCCCTCGATGACGTCCTTCTCCGTGATGTCCCGGCGGGCCGCGCACTGGGTACACAGCGTGAGACGGCCGCCGGCCAGCACCGAGTCGATCAGATCGGGCAGCGGGGCCGCGTGCGGCAGCTCGAACTCCGCGGCCCGCCCCGGCAGCGCGAACCACGCGGACTCCCCGGTCAGCCACAGCGACACCTCGACGCCACTGGCCACGGCCACCGCCGCCACCGTGAACGCCTGCGAGCACCGCTCGGGAGCGTCCGCCCCCGCCGTCACCTTGATCACGAGCTTTTTCGCCATGCCTGAATCGTAATCAACTCCCTTACAACTGCCGGTGATCACCACGGGTCTCCTGTGCGACGCGCGACGCATGCGCACTACACACTTCTGAGGGGGATGTCGTGGAAGGTCCGGAAAGCGTCGACGAGGCCGAGCCGGTCAGGGCTCGCCCCGGCCCCCGGCCCCGTGGCCGTACGACGCTGATGATCGCCGGGGCGGCCGTGCTCGGGATCGTCGCGGGCGTCTGCACCGGATACGTGATCCAGGCCGGCCGCGCGCCCACCGCGCTGCCGTCGCTGTCCCAGCCGGTCGTCGGCCAGGCCGAGGGCGAGGTCGAACCGCTGTCGGCGGCGCGGGACCGCCGGGTCAGGACCGACGGCGACCTGCGCAAGCTGCTCGTCGAGCGGCCCAAGGGAGCCAAGGCCGGCCGGTCCGCGCTGGGCGCCGACGGCTGGGTCGACCTGACCACGTACGCCGAGTACTACAAGAAGCCGATCGGGGCCTTCAACGGTCTGGTCGAGGACGAGTTCCGGCGGGCGGCCACGACCTCGTGGACGGTGGGCGAGACCTACGAGGTGGTGATCGACCTCGTGCAGTTCCGCCAGGAGAACGGTCCGGCGGCGTCCGGGTGGGCGGACAACGGGCGGCACTGGGCGGAGGACGAGGACGACACCCGCAGCTGGCCCCTTCCCGGCACGGGGGAGGACAACGGGATGGCGTACGTGCACGACACCCCCGAACGGAAGCCCGGTTACCTCCCGATGTACTCGGCCGAGGCACACGCCTGGCGCGGGGACGTCTACATGGAGGTCCGCATCTACGACAGCAAGCCCGTACCGAAGGCGAAGATCATGGACCTGGCCGCGCGGCAGATGGGAATGCTGTGAGCGAGACCAGCGAGACCAGCGAGACCAGCGAGACCAGCGAGACCGGCGAGACCGGCGAGACCAGCGAGACCGGCGAGACCTCCGAGGCCTCCGAGGCCTCCGAGACCCGGGAGACTCCCGAGGCTGTGGCCCGCCCTGCTGTCACCGCCCCAGTGGCCCCCGGACGTGTCGTCGCCGGTCCCGATGTCCCCGAACCCGCCGCCGCGGAGCCCGTCACCGGAGCGCGTCGGCGCGGCCGTCTCGTGGCCGTGGCCGGATCCGCGCTGCTGGCCTGCGCGGTGCTGGGCGCCGCCGGCTACACCGTCGTGACCGTCCAGGACGCCGACCGCGCGCCCGGCAGGCCCACCTGGGAGCCTCCCGCCACCCCCGCCGAGGGCGGTCCCGAGGCGGGTGCGGGCGCAGCCCGGCGGGGACTGAGCGCGCTGATGCTGCCGTTCGGCACCGACGGCTACCAGCGCGGTCCGGACCGGGCCGAGTTCGGCTCCGACGCGGAGTTGAGCGGTGCGCAGGCCACGGCCCTGCGCAAGGAGGCGGTCAAGGACATGCCCAGCGCCTCCCGGCGGAAGCTGGAAAAGCTGATCGACAAGGATCACGTCAAGGGCATGGCGATGCGCAGCTACACCGCCGTCAGGCCGGACGAGGCCGAGGGCGAGCCGACCCGCTTCGTCTTCGACGTCACCCTCTCGCGGCTGGAGAGCCGGACCGCCGTGCGCCGCTCGGTGACGAACTTCAACGGCTTCGTCGCCGCCGTGGACGTCTTCCGCAAGGGTCCGAAGATCGAGGGCCACCCGGACGCACGGTGCTTCCTCAGCCCCAAGGGCAAGAAGAAGCACGTGGCGGCGGCGCTCTGCACGGCCGCGGTGGGAGACGTCCTGGTCAGCGTTTCGGCGGCAGCCCCCGACCCGGTGGACGGGGCGTTCGTCGCCAAGTTCTTCGCCGCACAACTCGACCGTATCGACGACCCGGGACAGGCCGTATGACCACCGAGCGCACCGCACCGCAGCCCCGGCAGGCGCCGGAGCCGTCCGAGGACCCGCGACCGCGGCCCGAACCGACGGACGGCGCCGACGGGAACGACACCCCGCCGCCCCCGGCGGCCGCAGCCCCCGGCGAGACTCCCGCCCCCGACGCCCCGGCCCGTGCCCCCAAGGACCGCCGGGCGCTGCGGGCCGTCCTGCGCTGGACCGCCGTCGTCACCGTGTTCGCCGCGCTGGGGGCCGGGACGGCATACGGGATCACCCGCATGGAACGCACGGACCTGCCCGGTCTCGCCACCGCCTCGGACGGTCGCTGGGACTACCCCGAGCTCGAGCGAGCGCCGCTGCCCTCCGGCAGCCCGTCCCCGTTCGCCACGGAGAACCCGGGCCTCGTGCACTACGCGGACCTGCGTGCGCTGCGCGTGCCCGCGCCCGAGGGCGCGACCCAGGACCCGGCACTGCTCGGCGACGACGGCTGGCTCGCGGCGAAGGACTTCCTTCCCGTGTTCGAGAAGAAGGACGACCGCGCGCACGTCGGACAGGAACTCGTCGACACCGGACTGCGGCACATCGCGGCCCGGGGCTGGACCACCGAGGACGGCACCCGGACCGGCGTCTACCTGCTCCGGTTCCCCACGGACGCGATGGCCGCGCGCGTCTACGCCGAGCTCACCGAGTTCAACGGTCCCGTGTACCCGGTCCGCGGCGCCGCCGAGACGAGGTTCGACGACGACTTCCCGGTCGCCGCCGATTCCCGGAACGTCACGCGGCAGGCCTACGACGAGGTGAAGCCGTACGGCGCGCAGCACGTGCGGCAGGCCTATCTGCACGCAGGCGACGTCGTCGCCCTCGTCGTGCAGTCCCGCAGGGGCGTCGCGGCGGCCGTGCCGTTCCAGCAGACCGTGGCCCTGCAGAGCCGGCTGCTGAACTGAGGGCCGCCAGGCGTACCTCGCAGGGAGGGCCGGGGCCCGGCCGCGTAAGCTGGGGCCCGGCCCTGTCGTACGTGTCCCGAGTCGTACGCACCCCGAAGCACGCTCATCCGAGGAGCCCCCGTGGAGATCTTCTTCGAATCCCTGCTGGTCCTGGTCTGCGTCGGCGTCCTCGCCTTCGCCGGTCTGACCGTGAAGAAGCTGTACCAGGGCCAGCGCTGACCTACCAGTCCAGGAACTGCCACTCATGATCGAGATTCCGTCCGACCTCCACAAGGACCTCGTCCCCCTCGCCTTCCTGCTCGGCAGCTGGGCGGGCGCCGGCGTGCACGACTTCCCCGGGTCGGAGAAGTGCAACTTCGGGCAGGAGGTCACCTTCGGCCACGACGGCCGCGACTTCCTGGAGTACCACTCCCGCACCTGGGTCCTGGACAAGGACGGCGAGAAGGTCCGCCCCCTGGAGTCGGAGTCCGGCTTCTGGCGCATCGACGCCGGCCGCAAGGTCGAGGTGACGATGGTCCGCGACGACGGCGTCGTCGAGATCTGGTACGGCGAGCTGGCCGACAAGAAGCCGCAGATCGACCTGGTCACGGACGCGGTGGCCCGCACGGCCGCCTCCGGCCCGTACACCGGCGGCAAGCGTCTGTACGGCTACGTCAAGAGCGACCTCATGTGGGTCGGCGAGAAGCAGACCCCCGAGGTCGAGCTGCGCCCCTACATGTCGGCCCACCTGAAGAAGGTCGTCACCCCCGAGGACGTCGAACGCTGGGCGAAGGCCCTCCCCGACGACATGCCGGACGACGGGATCGCCTTCTTCAAGTAGTCCTAGACTCTTGGGTGTGGTGAGCACTGAAAGCACTGACTGGAAGAGCGACCTGCGGCAGCGCGGCTACCGGCTGACGCCGCAGCGCCAGCTTGTCCTGGAAGCCGTGGACACCCTGGAGCACGCGACCCCCGACGCCATCCTCGTGGAAGTGAGGAAGACGGCGTCGGGGGTCAACATTTCGACCGTGTACCGCACGCTGGAGCTGCTCGAGGAGCTGGGGCTGGTCAGCCACGCGCATCTGGGGCACGGCGCGCCCACCTACCATCTGGCCGATCGCCATCACCACATCCACCTGGTCTGCCGGGACTGCGACGACGTCATCGAGGCGGACGTCAAGGTGGCCGCCGAGTTCACGGCCAAGCTGCGTGAGACGTTCGGCTTCGAGACGGACATGAAGCACTTCGCGATCTTCGGCCGCTGCCGGGACTGCGCCCGGGGTTCCGCCGGACCGGGGGCCGGTTCGGTCGGGGGTTCGGCTGCCAGGGGTTCGATCACCGAGTCGTAGGCTTGGGCCCATGAAGAGCCCTCTGCTGTCCCTGCCCGGCGCCGTTCCCGCCGAGGGCGTGGACGAAGACGTAGCCGGTCACTACGGCGACCTGTTCCGTGAGCAGCGCGCGCTGGCCGACGGCGCCGGTTTCGTCGACCTCTCGCACCGCGGGGTCGTCACCGTCTCCGGCGAGGACCGGCTGAGCTGGCTGCACCTTCTGCTCACCCAGCACGTCACCGACCTCGCGGCCGGCCAGGCCACCGAGGCGCTGATCCTGTCCGCGCACGGTCACATCGAGCACGCGCTGTACCTGGTGGACGACGGCGCGACGGTCTGGGCCCACGTCGAGCCCGGCACCCGGGAGGCGCTGCTCGCCTACCTGGAGTCGATGAAGTTCTTCTACCGGGTCGAGGTCGCCGACCGGACGGCGGACACCGCGGTCGTGCATCTCCCGGCCGGGTCGATCACGCCCGTGCCGGACGGCGTCGTCGTCCGTGAGACGGCGTACGGCCGCGACCTGTTCCTGCCGCGCGCCGATCTGGAGCCGTTCGCGGCGCAGGCCGGTCCGCCGGCCGGGATCCTCGCCCACGAGGCCCTGCGCGTCGAGCAGCACCGCCCGCGCCTCGGCTTCGAGACGGACCACCGCACGATCCCGCACGAGCTGGGCTGGATCGCCACGGCCGTGCACCTTCAGAAGGGCTGCTACCGCGGGCAGGAGACGGTCGCGCGGGTGCAGAACCTGGGCAAGCCGCCCCGCCGTCTGGTCTTCCTGCACCTGGACGGCAGCGAGGTGCATCTGCCGCCCGCCGGCACTCAGCTCCGCGTCCGCGACGAGGATCCCGACGGCCGCAAGATCGGCTTCATCACCACGTCCGTCCGCCACCACGAGCTGGGCCCGGTGGCCCTGGCCCTGGTGAAGCGCAACGTGCCGGTCGACGCCCCCCTGATGGCGGACACGACGGCGGCCGCGCAGGAGGTCGTGGTCGAGCCGTAGGACCGGCCCTAGATCTCGATCAGGACGGTGAAGGGGCCGTCGTTGGTCAGGGAGACGCGCATCTGCGCGCCGAACCTGCCCGTGGCGACCGTCGCGCCCAGGGCGCGCAGCCGGGCGACGACCTCGTCGACGAGGGGCTCGGCCACGGGGCCGGGCGCGGCCGCGTTCCACGTGGGGCGGCGGCCCTTGCGGGCGTCCCCGTACAGCGTGAACTGGCTGACGACCAGCAACGGGGCGTCGATGTCGCTGCACGATCTCTCGTCGTGCAGCACGCGCAGCGACCACAGCTTGCGGGCGAGCCGGTCCGCCGTCTCCTTCGTGTCCTCGTGGGTCACGCCGACCAGGACGCACAGGCCCTCGCCGCTGATCCCGCCGACCGTCTCGCCGTCCACGACGACGCTCGCGCCGTCCACCCTCTGCACCACCGCTCGCATGCGGACCATGATGCCGGGTGGGCGTCCGGTCCTCGCGCGGGGCCCATTTTCGATCCTTAAGCCCCTGTCTGGGGCCGTTCGGGGGGACTCGGTCACAAAGCGGCCACTTGGGGTGGCACGATGCTTTCCACACGCCGGTCGAGGGGACGGTTGAGGCATATGAGCACACCGAGTACCGGGCGGCCCGTCACACACCGGCCGCCCGCACAGCGCACCGACGGCACCATGCTGCCCGTCGAGCCTCCGGAGCACGAACTGGCCCGGCTGAGCCTGCCCGAGCTGCGCACCCTGCGCCGGGACGCCCAGCGCGACGAGGCCGATCTCAGTTATGTGCGGCGGCTGTTGCAGGGCCGGATCGACATCCTGCGCGCGGAGCTGGCGCGGCGTTCGCCGTCGGGCGCGGCGTCCGTGGTGGAGCGGCTGTCGGAGATCCTGACCGACGCCCCGGCCCGGCACCGCTCCTCGGCGCGGCACGTCACGCTGGGCACGCCGCACAGCGAGGAGTACCGGCGGCTGGCGGCGGACATGCTGGCCGACGTCGAGCTGTCGGATCTCGACGCGCGCACCGATCCCGAGCTGCACGAGGCGATGGGGCGGCTGGTGCGTTACGAGCAGCAGGTCTCCAGCCGGCGTCAGCGGTTGCAGCGTACGGCCGACGAGTCGGGCGCGGAGATCACGCGGCGGTACCGGGAGGGGGAGGCGCAGGTCGAGGACCTGCTGGTGTGAGGGTGGGGGCGGACGGACGAGAGGGCGCCGCCCGGGGGGTCGACGCCCTGCCGCGAACGCCGGGGCCGGGATGTCCCGGGTGCCCGGACCTGTGCTGACGACGGCTCCTCTCGGCGGGGTGGGCAGGTGGTCCGTCCGTAGCTGAAGCTGTTCGGTTGTGGTGGTGCGTTCGCTGTGAAGTTGTGGCTGTGCGCATGCTGTTCAGTTGTGGCTGTGCGGGCGGTGTTCAGTTGTGGCTGTGCGTCGGCGCCGTGTGCTCGGGCTCCCGGCTCCCCTCCGGAAGGAAGCCCGACCGGCCAACCGTCTGGAAGTTTGACCACGTTGTTGAAGTTGGCAGCCAACTTCTCTGTAGTTATGTCCGCTTGGAAGCGTCCTATAACCATCTCTCTTTGAACTGCCCAAAGATGGCGGGAAGTTGTAGTGTGCGGACGTGGAGACGGAAAATGCCTCCGTCAAGGGGCGGAGGGGAGCGGAGCCGTCGCGGCGCTCCCCTCGCGAGGTGGCCGACGAGCTGCGCGCCCGTATCGCCTCCGGCGTGCTGCGGCCGGGGCAGCGCATGCCCACGCAGGCCCGGCTCGCGGACGAGTTCGGCGTCGACCGCGGCGCCGTGCGCCGGGCCCTGCGCATTCTGCAGTCGGAGCGGCTGCTGACCAACGTCTCCAAGGGGAGCCCGGCGACGGTCGCGGGGCAGCCGGGCCCGCCCGGACCCCCGGCCGGCCCCGGGGCGCCGCCCCAGCCCTCCATGGCGGGCCTGCCGCCCCGCGTGACCGCGGCCTTCGCGGCCGAGCACGTGCAGGTCGACGCCCTCTGTCTGACCGCGGTCTCGCTGACCGCCGCGATCGGCGAACCGGTGCGGCAGATCCACGCGGGGCAGCTGAAACCGGCCAAGATCGACGTCCGCGTCCTGTTGCCCTCCCGGGACATCGACCTCGCCTTCCCGTCGCCGGTGGACGCCTCGGCCACCGCCCGGCTGCAACGCCGCTGGCTGGCCCACCGCAACGCCCAGGGCCAGGTGCTGCGGCACAACCTGCTCACGCTGCGCTCCACGCACGGCATCGACGTGCACGTCACCTTCCGCGCGCTGCCCTTCACCCCGCCCGTCAAGCTGTACCTGCTCAACCGGACGGAGGCGCTGTTCGCCTACTACACGGTCCGGCGGGGGGAGCAGACGGTGGGGCAGGAGAACATGGACATGTACGACGCCGAAGGCACGCGGTCGGTGCTGTTCGCCTTCGAGCGGGGCGCCGGACCGCGTGACACGACGTTCGTCGACCAGTCGCGCCGCTGGTTCGACGCGCTGTGGGACACGATCAGCTCGGATCTGGTCCTCACGAGCTGACGGCTGGCCCGGTGGCCAGGAGGGCGAGGATCACCGCGCCGACCGTGCTGAGGGCGGGGCTCTTGGCCTTGACGCCCACGCTGAGCAGGAGCAGGCCGACGGCGCCGGTGGTGCCGTACTTCCACTGGATGGTCTGCTCGACGCCGACGACGAAGACGGCGCCGAGGAGGGCGAGGACGGGCATGGTGGTTCCCCCCTTCCAGAGTGGGAGCGGGAGGCAAACCTTCCGCCAACTCGCTCAAGTTGGTAACCAACTATGACTATGTTGTCCCCACTTGGCAGCAACTGCTAAACAACTTTCAAACAACTCCCGTCAGATGGATCGGAGTTGTAGCGTTTGGTCGTGACCCAGGAGAACGTGGCAGTGAACGGCAGCAGCAGGCTCTCTCCGCAGGAGATCGCCGACGTCCTGCGCGAGCGCATCCGCGTCGGGGATCTCAAGGCCGGCGACCGGCTGCCCACCCAGGCCGAGCTGGCGGACGAGTTCGGCGTGGAGCGTGGCGCGGTGCGCCAGGCGCTGCGGGCGCTCCAGGACGACGGGCTGCTCGCCGGCGTCAGCAAGGGCAGCCCGCCCCGCATCGCGGAGCCGCCGGCCACGGGCCCCGAGGAGCCCCAGCCCACCATGGTCGGTCTCGCCCCCCGCCTGACCGCGGCCTTCTCCGTCCCGCACGTGCGCATCGACGCCGCCTGCCTCACGGCCGAGAGTCTCATCCCGGCCCTGGGCGAGCCCCTCCGGCTGATCCACGGGGGCCAGTTGAAGCCCGCCAGCATCGACGTCCGCATCCTCCTGCCGTCCCGGGACATCAGCCTCGCCTTCCCGGTCCCGGTCGACGGCCGCGGCGACGACGACCCCGTCCACCAGCGCTGGCTGGCGATGCGCAACGCCCAGGGACACGTCCTGCGCCACAACCTCCAGACGCTGCGCTCGCACGGCATCGACGTCAGCATCACGTTCCGGGCGCTGCCGTTCACACCGCCGGTGAAGCTGTACCTCCTCAACGGCCGGGAGGCGCTGATGGCGTACTACATGGTCACCCGGCGCGAGGAGTCCACCGACACCGGCACCCTCGACATGTACGACGTCCTCGGCACCGAGTCGCTGCTCTTCTCCTTCGAGAAGGCGGCCGGTCAGCGCGACGCCGCGTTCGTGGAGGAATCCCAGAAGTGGTTCGACGCCCTCTGGGAAACCATCACCACGGACCTGACACTCTCCTAGTGACTTCTGAAACGCAGCAGACCCAGCACTCGACCCCCGACACCGAGACCGAGGCGGCGGACTTGCGGGAAGCGATCAGGGGCGCGCGCGTCGTCCTGTGGGACTTCGACGGACCGATCTGCCGTCTGTTCGCCGGGCATTCGGCGGAGAGCGTGGCCGACGGACTGGTGGAGTGGCTCGAAGGCCGGGGCCTGCACCACCTGCTGACGGAGAGCGAGCGGGAGTCGCTGGACCCGCACGTCGTCCTGCGCGCCGTGGACCGTCTGCGTCCCGGCAGCGACCTGGTCGCCGAGCTGGAGGAACGTCTCACTCAAGAGGAGCTGAGAGCCACCGCCACGGCGATGCCCACCCCGTACGCCGACCCGCTGATACGCACCCTCACCGCCCTGGACCTGCGGCTGGCGATCACCACGAACAACTCCCCGCACGTCGTCACCACCTACCTGGCGACCCGCGGTCTCACCTCCTGCTTCGCCCCCCACGTCTACGGCCGCACCCAGGAACTGCGCCACCTCAAACCGCATCCGCACTGCCTCAACCTCGCCCTGCGCGCCACGGGTTCGGCCCCCGGAACCGCCCTGATGATCGGCGACACCCCCTCGGACTTCCTGGCCGCACAGGAGGCGGGCGTCCCCTTCCTCGGCTACGCGCGCAACGAGCGCAAGGAGAAACTGCTCCGCGGAGCGGGCGCGACCCGGGTGGTGTCGTCCTTGGAACCGGTCCTGCAAGCGTTCAGGCGACTGAACACGGGGGTGTGAGCGCCGGAGCTCGATCGCCGGGGCCTTGTGCGGCGGGACGTGAGCGTCGAGGGCGTGTGCGCCGTGGCGCGGCGGGCCCGCACGCGCCACGCAGCCGGCCGTCTGACGGGGTCGCACGTCTGGGGCCGAAGGGCGAGCAGACCCGGCGCGTCCGGGCCGGGCCGGTCGAACGCTTTCCCGGACGAGGAGACCGCCGCCGTCGGCGTCGGGCGCGGCGCCGCGCCCGCCCACCAGGTCGACGGTGGCGACCCCGTCGCCCCCGGGGCGGGTTCGCGCAGGCCCGGCAGGCGCGGCTCGACCCCGTCTCCACCCATCTCGCCCTTTCAGCCGTTCCGGCTGCGCTAGCATGCGTCGAATCGCGCGAGCAATCGCTCCCGTCCATACGTATGAGACAGCGAACCAGCCGGTCTCGGACGGCCTGACGCGGATGAGTGGCACACCACCCATTGGCTCACTTGCATCGCTCCGGTCGCGCGGTCCCTTTACCGTTTGCCCCAACATGCCCAGTGCGAGTATCCGGAGCGGCCAGTGGTCGACCACCTTGTTCCCCCACGTCACCTCGGGGAACGAGCCGCCCAGGACACGTCGGACGTCCTGCGGGCCTTCGTACGGGCGGCGGAGTCCACGCAGGCGTACAGCGGCCACCACAACCGCAACTTCGTTCTGCCGCTGACGGGCGAGGTGGCGCGGCGGCTGCGCCGCGAGCCCGGCACGCCCGTCACCGTGCGGGTGCGCCGCCGGGACGCGCTGCCCGTGGTGATCAGGACGTGGCAGAACGAGGCGGCGATCCTCGACGCCCTCCAGGGCGTGCTGCCGCACGCGCCCGCGTGCCTGGTCAGGACGCCGGACTACTCCGTCCACAGCTATGTGGAAGGCGTGCCGCTCTCCACGATCTGCGGAAACGGTAAGCCTGTCGACACGCTGGTCATGAAAACGCTCGCGGGACTGCTGGCGCAGATGACGCGGGTGCGCCGGGCGGCGCTGCCGCCCCTGCCGGCGTCCTGGCCCGCCGACCACAGCGACAGTCAGGGCTTCCTGAAGGCCCTGGCCCACTGCGCCGACGAACAGATCCGCAAGCCCAACTGGCCCGAATACGGCGGCCTGTTCAAGGCCCTCGGCGTCTCCGGCGACGCTCTGCTCGAACTGGCCGAGCGGGTGCCGGCGATGACCCGGCGGCCGTTCAGCCTGCTCCACGCGGACCTGCACCGGGACAACCTGATCGTCTCCTACGACGGCGACCCGCCGCTCGTCTGCGTCGACTGGGAACTGGCGACCTACGGCGACCCCCTGCACGACCTCGCCACCCACCTGGTGCGCATGCGCTACCCGGACAGCCAGTGGGACGAGGTGATCGACGCGTGGGCCGAGGCCATGCGCGACTGCCGGCCCAGCGCGACGAAGGGCCTCGCCAAAGACCTCCCGCACTACCTCGGCTTCGAGCGGGCGCAGTCCCTCTACGCCGACGTGATGCGGGCCGCGCGGTCCCTTCAGGAGTCGTTCACGCAGAAGTGTCTCGACGAGGCGACGATGGAGGTGGGCCGCGCGCTGCGCCAGGCGGCGGAGCCCCTGCGGCTGAGGAACGTCCCGGCGGACGACGAGATCGGGCGGGCCCTGTTCCGGTGGCTGGCGTCCCGCGGCGACCGCGTGGTGAAGGGCCGCGGCTGGATCACCAAGGCCTTCCGCTGGGAGCCCGATCCGCGGCTGCCCGAGAATCCCCGCTTCCCGTCCTCCGCCGTGCGGGAGGCCCTCCTCGCGGAAGGCGCCGCTCCCGCGCACCGGGTCTTCAAGGGCACCGCCCACCTGAACTCCGTGGTCTGGGTGCAGGGCACGCGCACCGCGGTGGTCGTGCGGCGCAGACTGCCCGACGTGTCCCGCCGGGAGCCGAGGTACCTGAGCGAGCACGCCGTCCTCCAGGCGATCCAGGAGTCACGCGTCCGGGTGGCGGCTCCCGAGGTCCTCGCGCTCGGCGTGAGCTACCCGAACGACCAGCTCAGCGTCCACACCTACGAGGGCACCGACATCGACCGGCCGCCGGTCCATCCGGTGAACGGTCTGCTGCCGCACGAGGCGGACGCGCTCGTCGACCAGCTGTGCGAACTGGCCCGGGTGGACCACGCGTCGATCGATCCCCAGGCCGGACACGTCGACTTCTCCGAGTGGCTGAAGGAACAGCTGGTCGGTCTGGTCCGGGACCTGCCCAAGAGGTCGCTCCAACTGGCGCGGACCCTGGGCCTTCCCGACGAACGGCGCCTGCGCGAGATTTTGTCGGGGCACCGGGTGAGCCGCCGGGCTCCGGCCCTCCTGCACGGCGACCTCAACCCGTGGAACCTGGTGCGCCGCGACGACGCCCTCGCCCTGACGATCATCGACTGGGAGATGGCCCTGGTCGGCGACCCGCTCTACGACCTGGTCCGGCACATGCATCTGACGCCGACGAGACCGGAGATCAGGGAGCGGATGTTCCTGCGGTGGCAGCGCGGGCTGGACCCCCGGTACACCCGGGACTGGGGGAAGGACTGGGTCGTCTACCGGCGGCTCGAGATCGTCCGCTCCGCGTACATCGACCTCGACCGCCTGGCGACCAGGTCGAGCCTGGACGCCCCCAACGTCCGCCGGGCCGTCAACTCCTACGCCGACACCCTCGCGGCGGCCACCGCCTCCCTCGGCCTCACCGTCCCCGCGACGGCGAACCCGTACCTCGCCCGAGCGCTGGCCTAGATCCGGATGTCATGACGACCTGAGCCGGACCGGACCGGAGCGGGCCGGGCCGGGCGTGGCGTGGGCGTGGATCAGTCCGGCCGGGTGTGTGGGCTCGGTCCGGGCCGGGTGGTGGCTCGGAGCGGCGCCCGGCCCCGGGCCCGTAGGGCTCCGGCTGGCCCGCCCCTCAAGGCGGCCGCCGCGCGCCGCCGCGCGCCGTCGACAGCGTCACGTGTGTCGGTCCCGCGCGCAGGGCAGACGGGGCCGTCCTCACGCACGGCTCTGGTCACGCCGATCCGGTGGCCGTCGCCCGTCCAGGCCGCCGCCAGGTTGCGTTGCCGGCGGGGTCCGGCCCCCGCCCGCGCAGGGCAGACGGGCCCCCGTCGGCGCGTGCGGCTGCGTCCGCGCCGTCCTGCGCAGGGCACGCCGCCCGCGCGCACGACCCCCGCCCGCGCCCACGCCCCCCGTCCGCGCTGCCCTGCGCACGCGGGCGCGTCGGTCGCGCCGACTTCGTGGGTGGCCGTCGCCGTAGGCTCGGCCCATGAGTGAGACCGGGCTGCGTGAGCGCAAGAGGCAGCGGATGTGCAGGGCCGTGTCGGAGGTCGCCGTCCGGCTGTTCCTGGAGCGCGGCTTCGACGCGGTCTCCGTCGCCGAGATCGCCGCGGCGGCGGACATCTCCAAGCCGACCCTCTTCCGCTACTTCCCGGCGAAGGAGGACCTGGTGCTGCACCAGATCGCCGACCACGAGCAGGAGTCGGCCCGCGTCGTCGTCGCCGGGCGGGCCGAGGGCGTCGCGCCGCTGGCCGCCCTGCGCCGGCACTTCGTGGACGGACTGGCGGCCGAGGACCCCGTCACGGGCCTCAACGACCACCCTCAGGTGCGGGCCTTCTACGACCTCCTCTACGGCACCCCTTCGCTGGTCGCCCGGCTGTACGGCTACCTGGCGCGTTCGGAGGCCGCCCTCGCCGAGGCCCTCGCGGACGACCTGCCCACCGCCCTCGAAGCCCGGCTGGCGTCCGGCCAGATCGTCGCCGTACGGCGCATCCTCGCCGAGGAGAACTGGCGGCGGGTGGCGGCCGGGGAGCGCCCCGCGGACGTGCGGGCGGACGCGGTGGCCGCGGCGGAGCGGGCCTTCGACGTGCTGGGCGCGGGACTGCCGGGGCTCGCCTGACGCCGTGCGCCGCGGCCGGGCCCGCCGGGTCCGACGCGGGAGACCGACCACCTCGGTAAAAAATGTAACTCGGTAACGTTATTCAGTATCCTGGTCGGTATGACGGCACCCGAGCCAGCCCCTCAGCACGCCACCTGCCCCGACCCGCGTCAGGCCCCCGCCCCGCAGGATCTCGGCGCGGCCCTGCTGCTCGAACGCGCCCATCACGACGCCTGCCGGGCCGCGTTCACCGCCATGGTGGAGGGCGCCGACCTCCAGGTCGTCACCGGCGAGGACGTGTCGGCCTCCGGGGCCGACGCCGAAGTCCTCGGCTACCGGCTGCGCAGCAACGCCAAGGCCCTGCACGAGCTGCCCGAGGGCCCCCTGTTCTTCGGCCGGCTGGACTTCGCGCACGGCACCGGCGGCGAACACGAGGGACTGGCCCAGCACATCGGCCGGCTGCGCATCAGCGAGCACCCGGCCGCCCCGCCCCTCGTCGTCGACTGGCGTGCGCCCGTCTCGCGGGCCTTCTACCAGGCGAGCGCCCGCGACCCGCAGGGCGTCGCCGTGCGCCGCCGGTTCGGCTGGGCCCCCGGCAGCCGGGGCGACTCCGCCGACCTGACCGGCCTGGAGGACGAGCACCTCGGGGCCGAGGCGTCCGTGGGCCAGGACGGAGGCGGAGGAGAGCGCGGGGCAGGGGCCGTCGCGCCCGGGGACGGGCTGCCGGCGGGGGACGGCGGCATCCTCGCCCGCGAGATCGAACGGCCGCGCGTCGGCCCCATGCGGGACATCGCCGCGACCATCCAGCCCGAGCAGGACGACCTCGTACGCGGCGGCCTCGCCGAGTCGGTGTGCGTGCAGGGCGCCCCCGGCACCGGCAAGACCGCGGTCGGCCTGCACCGGGCCGCCTACCTGCTCTACACCCACCCGCGGCGCGTCCAGCGCGGCGGACTGCTGATCCTCGGCCCCAACCGCGCCTTCCTCTCCTACATCGCGGAGGTGCTGCCCGCCCTCGGCGAGACCGGCGTACGGCAGTCCACCCTCCACGACGAGATCGGCCGCCACGGGGCGACCGGAACCGACCCCGACCACACCGCCGCCGTCAAGCACGACCCGCGCATGGCCGAGGTGCTGCGTCGCGCGGTGTACGGGCGGGTGGCGGCCGGGCGGGCCGAGGACCTCTTCGTCCCGGAGGGCTCCTACCGCTGGCGCGTCGGGAGCCGCGCGCTGGCGGAGATCGTCACGGACGTGCTCGCCGAGGCGCCCCCGTACGAGACCGGGCGCGAACGGGTGCGCAGCCGGATCGTCCGCCGGGTCCAGGAGCTGGCCGAACGCCGGAGCGGGCCGCGCCCGGCCGCCTGGACCCGCCGGGTCGAGCGGGCGCGGCCGGTGAGCGCGTGCGTGGAAGCGGTGTGGCCGAAGCTGCGCCCCGAGGAGGTCGTCGCCGGCCTCCTCACGGACGCCGAGGCGCTGGCCCGGGCCGCGGAGGGACTGCTGGACCCGGACGAGCAGCGCGCCCTGCTCTGGCCGCGCCCGCCCCGCTCGCCGAAGTCGGCGCGCTGGTCGGCGGCCGACCTCGTCCTGCTCGACGAGGTGGCCGGCCTCCTGGCGCACCCCCGCGGATACGGGCATGTCGTCGTCGACGAGGCCCAGGACCTCTCGCCGATGGAGTGCCGTGCCGTCGCCCGCCGGGTGCGCTTCGGCTCGCTCACCGTCCTCGGCGACCTGGCACAGGGCACCACCGCGTGGGCGGCGTCCTCGTGGCGGGTGCAGATGTCCCACCTGGGCAAGCCGGACGCCACGATCGTCCCGCTGACCATGGGGTTCCGTGTTCCGGCCGCCGTGCTCGCCCTCGCGGGACGGGTGCTGGACCGCCTCGACGTCGACGTGCCGCGGGCCGGCTCGCTGCGCCGGGACGGCGAACTGCGCGTCCGGCGGGCGCACGGCGACCTGTCCGGCGCGGTCGTCGCCGCCGTGCGCGACGCGCTCGCCCACGAGGGCTCGGTCGGCGTCATCGCGGCGGACCCGCAGGCGGCCGCGGTCCGCGAGGCGCTCACGGCGGCCGGCCTGCCGTCCTGCGGCCCGGACGACCCCGCCGCCCGCGTGACGGTCGTCCCGGCGACCCTCGCCAAGGGCCTGGAGTACGACCATGTCGTCGCCGTGGAACCCGCGGCGGTCGCGGAGGCCGAGCAGCGCGGCCTGAACCGCCTCTACGTGGTGCTCACCCGCGCGGTGACCCGCCTGGAGATCGTCCACGACCGTCCCCTGCCCTGGGAGCGGTGAGCCCTTGTGGTGCGCTCCGCGTGGCTCTTCGGGGTTACGCCGGACGGGTGGCGGGGCGCGGCGCATGCTGGGCGGTGATGCTTCTCTTCCTCGACGTCGACGGGACGCTGATCCCGTTCGGGGGCACGGCCCCGCACCCCGAGTACGGGCCGCCCTCGCCCGCACACCCCCTGCTGCCCCGCCTCGACCCGTCCCTCGGACCCCGGCTGCTCGCGCTGGGCTGCGAGCTGACCTGGGCCACGACCTGGGGGGACGAGGCGAACACGCTCCTGTCGCCCCGGCTCGGGCTCCCGGCGCTGCCGGTGGCCGCCTGGCCGGACGAGGACACGTCACCGGCCGAACCACCGGTCGACGGCGTGCACTGGAAGACGCGTCCTCTGGTGTCCCTGGCGGCGGGCAGGCCGTTCGTCTGGCTCGACGACGAGATCACCGACGCCGACCGCGCCTGGGTGGCCGCCCGTCACCCCGCTCCGGCGCTCCTGCACCGCGTCCGCCCCGCGCACGCCCTGCGCGCCGCCGACCTCGCGGCGGTGGCGGAGTGGATCGCGGGCCCGGCCGGGCGGACGCCGCTGTCGGACCCGGCGTCTATCTTCTCGCCATGACATCGATAGACCTCGCTCCGTTCGATCAGGCATGGGACCGGTTCGAGTCGTGGCTGGCCGCCCGGTCGCCTGCGGATCACGCCGCGCTCCGTCCGCCGGCGACGTCCGCCGAACTCGCCGAGCTGGAGCGGCGGCTGGGCTTCGCCCTGCATCCCGAGCTGAGACGGCTGCTGGAGCGGCACAACGGTGTGGTCGAGCCCGAATGGAACAGGGGATCCGAGCAGGGCGTCTTCCCGGCCGGCAACATCCTGCCGCTGGGCCACCGGCTCGCCTCGACGGCGGAGATCGCGTCGAGGCACGAGATCCTCGTGGACGTCGCCGAGGACAACGACGAGGCCGATCTGTGGGACGAGGAGGACGTCGCCGGTCATCTGGGGCTCTGCGTTCCGTTCGCGCTCCCCAACGACGGAGGGGTCGCGTTCGTCGACCACCGGCCGGGGCCCACGTACGGGCACGTGTACGAGATGGGGATCGGCTCCGGCGATCTGGAGGGCACCCTCTGGGGCGTGAGCCTGACGGAATTCGTCGGCGCCGTGACGGACGCTCTGGAGACGGGCAGCCCGTTCCTTTACTACTGGCCGGTCACCTTCGAGCACGCCTCCGGCAGGACCTGCGTCGAGTGGGACGTCCGCTCGTAGAGCGCTCGTGGACCGCTCAGGCGGGCGTCACGCCGGTGGGGCCGGGGGCGGCCGGACGGGCGAGTCTGGCGCCGACGGCGTCGAGGACCCAGTCCAGGCCGGTCGCGAAGGACGTCTGCGCGTCCACGTCCGTGCCCTCGTGCACGGCCCTGGCCAGCGCCGGGAAGCGGCCCGTGGCGAGCATCCTCGTCACATGGGGGCCGCGGGCGCGCTGCCAGTCGCGCTTGGACAGGCCCGTGGCACGCTCGGCCCGCAGGTTCGCGATCTCGCGCCTGATCGCGCCGGTGAAATAGGCGCCGACGGTCTCCACGGCGCGCATGACGGTGTCGACGTCGGCGAGACCGTCGAGGGCGGCCAGCGTGGCCTCGGTGACGGCGAGGCCGTTCGGGCCGAGGCTCGGGCGGCCGCCGAGCAGGTCGGCCAGCCATTCGTGGCGGAGGGCGGCCTGCCGGGTGCGGTGGGCGAGGCCGCTCAGCGCCTCACGCCAGTCGCCGGGCTGCTCCTCGGGGAGGATCTCGGCCTGCACCGCGTCCACCATGAGGTCGAACAGCTCCTCCTTGGTGGAGATGTATCCGTACAGCCGCATCGGCCCCGCGTTCAGCCGGGCGGCCACCTTGCGCAGCGACACCGCCTCCAGCCCGCCCGCGTCGGCCAGCGCGACGGCGGCCGCGACGATCCGCTCCCGGTCGAGCGGCACGGGGCGGGTCGGCGGCTCCGGCCGGTCCCAGACAGTCATGGCCACACCGTACTCTTGTGATACGTCGTCTTACGTCAATACAGTGTATCGACATGAGACATCGCATCGCCGTGGTCGGCGGCGGACCGGGCGGCCTCACCCTCGCCCGTGTCCTGCACCGCCTCGGCCACCCGGCCACCGTCCTCGAACGCGACCCCGCACCCGACGCCCGCCCTCCGGGCGGCTCGCTCGACCTGCACGAAGGGCTGGGCCGGCTCGCACTGGAAAAGGCGGGAGTGCTGGCGCGGTTCGAGGAACTGTGCCGCCCCGAGGGGCAGGCCATGCGCATCCTGGACGCCGCCGGGAACGTGCTGCGCGACTGGCGGCCCGGCCCGGACGAGCGGGCCAACCCCGAGATCGACCGCGGGCAACTGCGCGACCTGCTGCTCGGCCCTCTCGACGTCCGGTGGGGGCGGGGCGTGACGCACGTGACGCCGGAGCCGGGGGCCGGGAGCGGCGCGCGGGTCCACTTCGCGGACGGACGCCAGGAGACGTTCGACCTCGTCGTCGGCGCGGACGGCGCCTGGTCCCGGACCCGCCCGGCGGTCTCCGCGGTGACGCCCCACTACACCGGCATCACCGTCGTCGAGACCTCCCTCGACGACGTCGACACCCGCCACCCCGGCCTCGCCCGGCTGATCGGCGACGGCTCCGTGGCCGCGTACGGCGCGAACCGGAGTCTGGTCGCCCAGCGCAACAGCGGCGGCCACGTCAAGGTGTACGCCCGGTTCCGCGCGCCGCTGGACCGGCACGCGCACCTGGACCCGGCCGACTCCGAGGCCGTGCGGTCGAGTCTGCTGGCCCTGTTCGACGGCTGGGCCGATCCCGTCCTCGACCTCCTGCGCCACGGCGCCGCCTTCGCCCACCGCCCCCTCCACGTGCTGCCCGTGGGCCACTCCTGGACCCACGTCCCCGGAGTGACGCTCCTGGGCGACGCCGCCCATCTGATGCCCCCGCTGGGCGTGGGCGCGAACCTCGCGATGCTGGACGGCGCCGAACTCGCCGAGGCGCTCGCCGCCGCCGCGAGTCCCGCGGACCTCGACCGCGCCGTCCGCGCCTTCGAGGAGCGGATGTGCGCACGAGCAGCCAAGTGGGCCCGTATCACGACGGCCGGCCTGGAACGCCTGGTGAGTCCCGACCCCGCCGAAGCCCTGGCCCAGTTCGAAGAGGTCCAACCGTCCTGATCGCTCCTCACGCCACCTTGATGACCACCTTGCCCGCCGAGTGGCCGTTCTCGACCGTGGCGAGGGCGGCCGGGGCGTCGGAGAGCGGATGGACCGCGGTGATCACGGGTGCGAGGAGTCCGTCGAGCGCCAGCCGGGCCGACCGTTCCAGGTTCTCGCGGTCGACGCGACGCTCGACGAAGCGCCCACCGAGACCGGGCACCGACATGTCACCGACGGCGATGACGTCGCGGGGATGCCGGGCCAGCGGAGCGACCGTCCGCAGCGAGGCGCCTCCGGCCAGGTCGACGATCCCGTCGAAGCCGTCCGGAACCAGCTCGCGTGCCGCGGCGGCGACGTCCTCGGCGGTGTAGTCGACGAACCGCACCCCGACGGCCTCGGCGTACTCGCGTTTGGCGGTGCTCCCGGTGCCGATCACACGCAGCTCGCGCCCGACGGCCAGCCGGGCGACGGCGAGGCCGACCCCGCCTCCGACTCCGTTGACCAGGACCGTCGCGCCGGCCGGGAGGCCGAGCTGGTCGAGCACGTCCACCGCGGTCGTCCCGGCCACCGGCAGCGTCGCCGCCACGGTGGCGGACAGACCCTCCGGGATGCGCGCGGTGTTCGGCGCGGACAGCACCGTCGTCTCGGCGTAGGCGCCGCCGCCGGTGAGCGCGAAGCCGAAAACCGCGTCACCCACCGCGAGGCCGTCGACGTCCTCGCCCAGCGCGAGAACGGTTCCGGCCGCCTCCATGCCCAGCACGCGGGGAAACGGACGCCCGCCGTCGAGCCCGTCGACCCGCCCCGAGCGCAGAAGGTGGTCGAGGGGGTTCACGCCGGCGACGTCGACCCGGATCAGCACCTCGCCGCGACCGGGGACGGGATCGGGACGCTCGAAGAACTCCTGCACCTCGGGCCCGCCGTACCTGCCGAAACCCCACGCCTGCCCCATTTTCCGCCCCTCTCGTACGACCGGCCCGGTGCTTCCGGGCGCTGCCGCCATGCTCACTTCTGACATCGATGTGAGGGGCAAGCGGCTGAGAGGCGGATCACAGCATCAGGCCGGCCGCGCCGCCGCTTCCGGGGCCGCGGCCAGCTCCGCCCGGTGTCGGCTGTTGGCCCTGATCAGCACGTCGAGCGCCTGACGGGTCTCGGTCAGGTGCGCGATGTCGGCGTCGATCCGGTCGCGCTCGCGCGTCATCGCCGTGAACGTCTCCTCGGCGACGTCCAGATCGCCCGGGACGTCCACACAGGGCAGCACGGTCACGATCACCCTGCTGGACATACCCGCGTCGAACAGCTGCCGGATGAGGGACACGCGCTGGACGGCGGCATCGGAATAGTGACGCTGCCCCGCGCCGGAGCGTGAGCTGGTCAGCAGGCCCTGCTCTTCGTAGTACCGCAATGAGCGCGGGCTCACGCCGGTGCGCCTGGACAACTCGCCTATCCGCATCCAGGGAGCCTACGCTCGCCCGCCCCGGCTCAAGCCCACCGCCGAACCAGGGACGCTCGCGGACGATCCCACGGCCGCAGGGTCGTCGTCCCGGTCCAACGGGGTTCGCCGTGCTCCCCCCGAGTGGTGTGGCGCACTTTTGCAAGCGGGTGCTTGCAATAGTTAGCGAAGGTGTTGCAAGGTGGAGGCATGGCATCGCTCAACGTCGGCAATCTCGGCGAGTACCTGCGCGAGCAGCGGCGCACCGCGCAACTGTCGCTGCGGCAGCTCGCCGACGCCGCCGGGGTGTCCAATCCGTATCTGAGCCAGATCGAGCGCGGGCTGCGCAAGCCGAGCGCGGAGGTGTTGCAGCAGGTCGCCAAGGCGCTGCGGATCTCCGCCGAGACGCTGTACGTGCGCGCCGGCATCCTCGACGCGGAGCGGGACGGAGAGGAGCGCCGACGGGAGGAGTCGACCCGGGCGGTCATCCTCGCCGACCCCGCCCTCACCGAGGCGCAGAAGCTGGCGCTGCTCCAGATCTACGAGTCCTTCCGCAAGGAGAACGGGTTCGGGAGCGACGACCGCGGCCACGGCGGCGCGGAGGCCCGGGCAGGGGAGAGCGACGCCGGCCCGCAGCAGACGGCCGGTTGACCGGACCAGGGGACCGGCCGCACCGCTGCGGAACCGCACCACCCTCGGCCGAGGGCGACGTGGACGCACTCGACGCGATCGAGGCGTCCGCCGTACTCGGCCCGCACGACGCACACGACGCACACGACCTGTACGACGAACGTCATTCCGGGAGGACCCTCACCATGGCCATCACCGACGACCTGCGCAAGACCCTCAGCGACCCGACTCCGCTCTACTTCGCCGCGGGCACCGCCGACCTGGCCCTCCAGCAGGCGAAGAAGGTGCCCGGCCTGGTCGAGCAGCTGCGCTCCGAGGCCCCGGCCCGTTTCGAGGCCGTCCGCAACACCGACCCGAAGTCGGTGCAGGAGAAGGCCAACGCCCGCGCCAAGGAGGCGACCGCCCGCGCCAAGGAGGCGCAGGAGTCCCTCCAGTCCAAGGTCACCGACTTCATCAGCAGCCTCGACGGCGACATCAAGAAGCTCGGCAGCACCCTCGATGCCGACCTGAAGAAGCTCGGCGAGTCCGCCCAGGACCTCGCGCTGCGCGGTGTCGGCGTCGCCGCCGAGTACGCCGTCAAGGCCCGTGAGACCTACGAGAAGGTCGCCGAGCACGGCGAGCAGGCCGTGCGGACCTGGCGCGGCGAGGCGGCCGAGGAGATCGAGGAGCTGGCGATCGCGGTCGAGCCCGACGCCGCGCCGAAGCCCCAGCCGAAGACCGAGCCCGCCCAGGCGAAGGAGACCGCCGCGCCGAAGCCCGCTCCGGTCGCCGCCGTCACCGTGCCCGCCGCCGAGGCGAAGAAGCCGGCCGCCAAGAAGGCTCCGATGCGCAAGCCCGTCGCGAAGAAGACCCCGCCGCCCGCCAAGTGAGACCGGCGGCCGCGACGGACACGGCGAACAGCGACATACGGTCACGGGCCGGGCACTCACACGGTGCCCGGCCCGTTGTACGGGTAGCGGCAGGGCGGTTGCGGGTACCGTGACCGCGTAGGACGAGCAGATCGAGTCGAGTCGAGTCGACACGTCGAATCAGGTGGTGGGCGTTGTGCTGATGGCAGGCTTCGCGGGGCTGATGTGGCTGCTGTACCTCGCCATGCTGATCCTCGCCGTGGTGGCCCTGGTGATGGCGGCTGTCTTCCGCGACGACGCCTACCGCGCCGCCGACAAGCAGAACAAGGGCTTCTGGCTGATCATCCTGGGCATCGCCGTCGCGGTGAACCTGCTGGTGCCGATGCTCTTCCTGCAACTCGCGGGCCTCGTCGCCACGATCGTCTTCTTCGTGGACGTCCGCCCCGCCCTCAGGCAGGTCTCGGGCGGCGGCGGCTGGGGCCGCAGGCGCGGCGGAAGCAGCAGCGACGGCCCCTACGGCCCGTACAACGGCGGACGCTGACCCGGCCGGAGCCCTCCCTCCGTCAGTCAGGAGACCGGGCCCTCCGCCGAGACCGGGCCCGGCGGGGCGGATCTGCGGAGAGCACCGCTGTCGGGTGAGCCGAGAGCGCCGTGGACGGGACTGCCTGCCGTCGGGTCCGCCGGGGGCGGGCCCGCTATCGGCGTCGCTCAGGGCGCCCGGTCCAGCAGGACGACCGCCACGTCGTCCGTCAGCTCGCCCCCGTTGAGTTCACGCACCTCGTTCACCGCGGCCCGCAGCAGCGCCTCGCCGGTCAGTCCCTCCGACAGCTGCCGGCGGATCATCTCCACCATGCCGTCCTGGCCCAGCCGCTCCCGGCCCTCGCCGATCCGGCCCTCGATCAGGCCGTCGGTGTACATCATCAGGCTCCACTCGGCCCCCAGCTCGACCTGCGTCCGGGGCCAGCGCGCACCCGGCAGCAGCCCGAGGGCCGGACCGTTGTTGTCATGGGGGAGCAGCCGCGCGGGCCGGTCCGGCCGGGCGATCAGCGGCGCGGGGTGGCCGGCCAGGCACAGGCCCGCCCGGCGGCCGTCCGGCGCGATGTCCACCGTGCACAGCGTCGCGAAGATCTCGTCGTCGTCGCGTTCGTGCTCCAGCACCTGCTGCAAGGTGTTCAGCAGTTGGTCGCCGCACAGCCCGGCCAGGGTCAGCGCCCGCCAGGCGATGCGCAGCTCCACGCCGAGCGCCGCCTCGTCCGGGCCGTGCCCGCACACATCGCCGATCATGGCGTGCACGGTGCCGTCCGGTGTGCGGACGGTGTCGTAGAAGTCTCCGCCGAGCAGCGCGCGCGAGCGGCCGGGGCGGTAGCGGGCGGCGAAGCGCAGCAGGGAGCCCTCGAGGAGCGGTGTGGGCAGCAGGCCGCGTTCCAGCCGGGCGTTCTCCTGCGCACGCAGCTTGCCTTCGGCGAGCCGCCGTTCGGCGGTGTCGGAACGTTTGCGCTCCACGGCGTAGCGGATCGCGCGGCTCAGCAGCCGGCCGTCCAGCTCGTCCTTGAAGAGGTAGTCCTGGGCCCCCACGCGCACCGCCTCCGCGCCGCGCTCGGCGTCGCCGGACGCGGTGAGCGCGAGCACGGCGTGCCGGGGCGCGAGCCGCAGCACATGGCGCAGCACGGCGAGTTCGTCGTCCCCGGCCGCCGCGGAGGCGCGTCCCGGGGCGGGCAGCGCGAGGTCCAGCAGGATGCAGTGGACGTCGTCGGTCAGCAGCCGCTCGGCCTCGGTGAGGTTGCGGGCGGCGCGCACGCGGATCGGCCGGTCGTCCGAGTCGCGCAGATCGCGGACGAACGGGGCGGCCGTCGGGTCGTCCTCGATGAGGAGCAGGGTGAGGGTCGTGTGGGCGGTCGCGCCCATGGCGGCGGCGCCCGCGTCGGCGCCGGCCGCGTTCCCGCCCGCCGGGCTCGGGGCGGGGGCGCTCACGCCTGTGGTGCTCACGCCATGGTGGACGCCGTCGGCGGGCGTGGCGTTGCGCGTCGGGTCGTTCCCGGCCGGCGTCGCCTCGTTGCGGCCGGTGTCTTCGGTGCGGACGGTTTCTTCCTTGGAGGGACCGCCGACTGCGGGCGCGGAGTGCGCCTGACCACTCTCCACGGCCGGAATCGCTCTCTGCCGCGGTACGGGTACGGGCATCGTCTTGGGTTCCTTCCCTCCCCCCGAGGGCTGGCGGGGGCGAGGGACCTCGACCCACCGACCGGGACCATAGCGGCAGAAGGCGTCGCAACGGAATGGTGTGGGACACCCAGCTTGAGCTCTGGCCACTGTCATATGCCGCGTTCCGTACCGCAGTTGGGCAGGGCGGGAATCGGACAGGGATGACGAACGTCACGTCTGCCCCGCGTTTGGGCCACGGAGAGGGGTGTCGTGGGTCACGTGGCCCAAGTCGTGCGGGGAAGCGGGGGGCGGGGACGGCGGGGCGGAGGGAGGGCGAAAAGCGGGCGTTCCGGGCGCGCGCCGCTCACGCGTCCGGACGGACGACCCCGAGTATCGGCATCGAACCCGCCCCGGCGAGCGTGACGGTACGGCCCGGGCGCGGGGCGTGCACGATCGAGCCGTCGCCCACGTACATCGCCACATGGCTGGCGTCGCTGAAGTAGATGATCAGGTCGCCGGGGCGCATGTCCTCGACGGGAACGTGCGGCAGCTGCTTCCACTGCTCCTGCGAGGTGCGCGGCATCGGCCGGCCCGCGCTCTTCCACGCCTCGGAGGTCAGGCCGGAGCAGTCGAAGCTGTCCGGGCCCTCGGCGCCCCACACGTACGGCTTGCTGATCTGCGCGGTGGCGAACTGCACGGCCTTCTTGCCCTGCGGGGAGGCCGCGCTGTCGATGTCGCGGAGGATCCCGGTGTCCAGCCAGGCGGTCTGCGCCTTCTGTGCGGCCTGCCGCTCCAGCTCTTCGAGGCGGGCCTTCTCCTTCTTCTCCAGCCGCGCTTCTAGCTTCTCCGCCTGCGCGATCTGCTTCTCGATCTTCTTCTGGGCCGCCGCCTTCACCTTGCGGCCCGACTCCAGCTTCGCCCACTGCGCGGAGGCGTCCTTGGAATATTGCTCCAAGTCCTGCTGCGTGCGGGCGAGTTGACCGATCAGACCCTTGGTCGCGCGCTGCCCCTGGCGAACCCGGCCCGCGCCGTCCAGGAACTCCGAGGGATTGTCGCTCAGCATCAACTGCGCCTCGTCCGGCAGGCCGCCGGTGCGGTACTGGGCCCGCGCCGCGGCGCCCGCACGGTCCTTCAGCTTCGCCAGCTTCTCCTGGCCCGCGACGATCTTCTTGGCCAGCTCGACGATCTCCGCCGACTGCTTCCGGGCCGCTTCCTCCGCCGCGTTGTAGGCGTCGGTGGCGACGGCGGCGTCGTGGTAGAGCGTTTCGAGCTGGGCGCGGACGGCTTCCAGGTCCTTGTCGGCGGTCGCGGTCGACGGGAGCGCGAGGGCCCCGGCGCCTGCCGCCGGCGTCGACGGTGACGCCGCGTTCGGCGTGGGCTCCGGGCTCGCGAACGCCGTACCGGGCGCTCCCAGCACGGTGACCGCGCAGACCACGGCCACAGCCACCGTGAGCAGGCCGCGCTTCCCCGTTCCCATACCCCGTCCCCCAACCACTGATTAACCGTCAGTAACTTACGGTGCTCGGGGGATCGTGCCACGTCAGCGCCGAAAACGACAGAGGCGGCGACGACGCAACGACGGACCCGCCAGGACGACCGAAACGGTCCCTCCCCACTTCGCCGCCCAGGTCTGACGATCCCCCGCCTGTGTGACGTACGGCTCACGGAGATCGTTCCCGCCGGACTCACCCGGCTCACGCACACCGCGAGGCCGGGTGCGCGGCGGGGTTCCCGTCCGGTCGCCTGGCGAACCCGGAGGACCGGGCGGGCCCGGCGGACTCGGTGCATCCGATGGCCCCGGCGCACCCGGTCGCCTGGCGCATCCGATGGGCCCGGCGCACCCGGTCGCCTGGCGTGCCCGGTGGTCCCGGCGACCTCGGCGAACCCGGTGCACCGGTGGCCCGGCGAGGCCCGCGGGGCGTGTCGCAGGCCAGGGGGCCAGGCCTTCGCTCAGTTCCCGGGCGCCAGCGCGCCCCACCGCACCGTCACTTCGCCCTGCCGCCATCGTGCCGGGCCGTCCGTCACCGGCCAGTCGGCCGCCAGGTCCCGTACCGCACGGATCCACCGCTGACGGGCGCCGTACGACGCGTACGGCGCGGCCGCGGCCCAGGCGCGGTCGAAGTCGCGCAGGAACGCGTGCACCGGCTCGCCCGGGACGTTGCGGTGAATGAGCGCCTTGGGCAGCCGTTCGGCCAGGCCCGAGGGCCGGTCCAGGGAGCCGAGCCGCGTCGCGAAGGTGACCGTGCGCGGACCCTCGGGCCCGAGCGCCACCCACACGTGCCGGCGTCCGATCTCGTCGCAGGTCCCCTCGACCAGCAGCCCTCCGGCCGACCCGGTGGCCGGATCGGCCGGTGCGAGGCGTGCGCACAGCCGCTCCCAGACGGCGGCGACCTCGCCCTCGTCGTACTGGCGCAGCACGTTGGCGGCGCGCACGAGGTGCGGTCGCCGGGCGACCGGGATCTCGAAGCCGCCGTGCCGGAAGACCAGCCCTTCGCGCTCGTAGGGCGCGGCGGCCGCGACCCGGGCGGGCTCGATCTCCACGCCGACGACCCGCGCGCGGGGCGCGACCGACCGCAGCCGGTGCAGCAGTTCGACGGCCGTCCAGGGTGCGGCTCCGTAACCGAGGTCCACGGCGACGGGCTCGACGGCGCGCCGCAGCTCGGCGCCGTGCGTCGCGGCGATCCAGCGGTCCATGCGGCGCAGCCGATTGGGGTTCGTCGTCCCGCGCGTGACCGTGCCCACGGGGCGGACGGAGGCGCGGGATGTCATACCCAAGAGGGTAGTGCGGCCGCGGGAGGGCGCCGCCGTCCCGCCGGCCCGGCGCGGCCGGACGGCCCCACGCACACCGGCCTCGAACGGTTGAGCGACAGAGGGTAACGGCTGGGCAAAAACCGCCCGTTTCCCCGGCCGGCCGGAATGGGACCGCTCGCTGCGGCGTTGCACCCCCCTGGAGGGCCGGCCACACCCTCCTTCCGGCATGCCCGCAGCAAGGAGGAACGCCCCGTGAGCCAGTACGCCAACAGGCTCGGGCGTCGCTCCACGGCGGCTCCCTCGCGGCTCAGGCTCCACCGCCGCCCCCGCCGCGTCGCGATGCTCTCCGTGCACACCTCTCCGCTCCACCAGCCCGGCACCGGTGACGCCGGCGGCATGAACGTCTACATCGTCGAACTCGCGCAGCGCCTCGCCGCGATCAACATCGAGGTCGAGATCTTCACGCGCGCGACGACCGGCGGTCTCCCCCCGACGGTCGAGCTGTCCCCCGGGGTCCTCGTCCGGCACATCGACGCCGGCCCCTACGAAGGGCTCGCCAAGGAGGACCTCCCGGCCCAGCTGTGCGCCTTCACGCACGGCGTGATGCAGGCCTGGGCCGGTCACCGTCCCGGCTACTACGACCTCGTGCACTCGCACTACTGGCTGTCCGGCCACGTCGGCTGGCTGGCCGCCCAGCGCTGGGGCGCCCCCCTCGTGCACGCCATGCACACCATGGCCAAGGTCAAGAACGCCAACCTGGCCGACGGCGACACCCCCGAACCCGCCGCCCGCGTCATCGGCGAGACCCAGATCGTCGCGGCCGCGGACCGCCTCATCGCGAACACGGCCGAGGAGGCCGACGAACTCGTACGGCACTACCACGCGGACCCGGGCAAGGTCGCCGTCGTGCACCCCGGCGTCAACCTCGACCGCTTCCGGCCCGCGGACGGCCGCGCGGCCGCCCGCGCCCGCCTCGACCTGCCCCAGGACGCCCTGGTCCCCCTCTTCGCCGGCCGCATCCAGCCCCTGAAGGCGCCCGACATCCTGCTGCGCGCGGTGGCCGTACTGCTCGACGAGCGCCCCGAGCTGCGCTCCCGCATCGTCGTCCCGATCGTCGGCGGCCCCAGCGGCAGCGGCCTCAGCAAGCCGGAAGGGCTCCAGAAGCTCGCCGCCCGGCTCGGCATCGCGGACGTCGTACGGTTCCGGCCGCCTGTCGGGCAGGACCAGCTCGCCGACTGGTTCCGGGCCGCGTCGCTCCTGGTCGTCCCCTCCTACAGCGAGTCCTTCGGGCTGGTCGCCATAGAGGCGCAGGCGGCCGGCACCCCGGTGCTCGCCGCCTCGGTCGGCGGTCTCCCGGTGGCCGTCCGGCACGGCGAGACGGGCTTCCTGGTGCAGGGCCACGACCCGGCCGGCTACGCGCGCGTGCTCGAGCGTTTCGCCGACGGCCCCGAGCTGCCCGCCCGGATGGGCGCGGCGGCCGCCGCACACGCCCAGTCCTTCGGCTGGGACACCGCGGCCGCCGCGACGGCCGACGTCTACGCGGCCGCGACCCAGTCCCACCGCCGTCGCGTACGCTCCGAACATGGGTGACGTGGACATGGGTGACGTGGACATGGGTGGAGCCGGCAAGGACGGCGAGGGCATGGGCGGCGCGGACGCCGGCGACGCGGAGAAGAGCGCCGCACGGGCCATCGAGGCCTTCCTGCGGGAGGCCGAGCTGGAGTGGGAGAGCACCGGTCCCGGCGCCTACGTGGCCCAGCTGCCCGGCACCCGCAAACTCAAGACGACCGTCTCCCTGATCGTCGGCCGCCACTCCCTCTCCCTCAACGCCTTCGTCATCCGCCACCCCGACGAGAACGAGCCCGGCGTCCACCGCTGGCTCCTGGAGCGCAACCTGAAGCTGTACGGCGTCGGCTACGCCGTCGACCAGCTCGGCGACGTCTACGTCACCGCCCGCCTCCCGCTCCCCGCGGTCACGGCCGACGAGGTGGACCGTCTCATGGGCCAGGTCCTGGAGGCCGCCGACGGCGCCTTCAACACGCTGCTGGAGCTGGGCTTCGCGAGCGCCATCCGCCGCGAGTACGAGTGGCGCGTCTCCCGCGGTGAACCCACGCGCAACCTGGACGCCTTCGCCCACCTGACGCAACGCCCGTCGTCGCCGCCGTCGTCCGGTCCGACGGACCCGACGCACCGGACGGACCCGGCAGGCTGACCGACCCGACCGACCCGACCGACCCGACCGACCCGACCGCCCCCACCGGCTCGTCGGACCGGCGGGCTGACCGCCGGCGTCGGCGTTCACCCGCCCGCCGGACCGCCCCGCCGCCCGTACCGTCCCGGCGTCACCCCCACCAGCTTGCGGAAGTGCCGGGTCAGATGAGCCTGGTCGTAGAAGCCGGACGCGGCCGCGACCTCGCCCGGCGGCAGCCCGTCGAGCAGGAGCCGGCGGGCGAGGTCGACCCGGCGGGCGGTCAGGTACTGGTGCGGTGCGATGCCGTACGCCGAACCGAACGCCCGCACCAGATGGGCCGGATGGGCCTGCACCAGCCCGGCCGCCTCGTCCAGCGGGAGGCCCGCGACGACGCGTTCGTCGAGGAGGTCGCGCAGTCGCCGGGCGAGGACGGGGTCGGGACGCGGGACGCCGGCGGACGCCCGGCGGGGCCGGAGATGGTCGCGCAGCCGCTCGCCGATCAGCGTCAGCCTGCTGTCGGCCTCCAGTTCGTCGCCGGAGCGGGCGAGCGCGGAGTGCAGCTGGCCCACTCGCTGCCGCAGCACGGGATCACGCAGGTCGGGCGCGTCGACGGCCGCCCCGACCAGGTCCTCGCCGAGCACCCCGGCGTCGAGGTAGAGGACCCGCTTGCGGAACCCCTCCGGGGTCGCGGGCGAGCCGTTGTGCGGCACGTGCGGCGGCAACAGCGAGACGGTGTCGTGCGGCGTCCCGTGCTCGTGCCGGTCCAGGTCGTAGCGCACCGCGCCGTCGTCGACGATGAGCAGCGTCCACGCCTCGTGGACGTGCATCGGGTAGGCGTAGCCGGTGAAACGGGCGTGGAAGACCTCCACGACGCCCGGCACGCGGGGACGCCAGGCGCGGACGTCGGCCGTGGGCTGTGCGGCCGCGGTGGACGCGGCCGGGTCCTGGGCGGCCATGCAAAGAACGTACAAGACCACGGCCGGCGACGACCGGCAGTCTCGTCGTATGGACAGCGCGAACACGACGAGGCCCGTGCAGGCCACGGCCACCACGAACACGACGGCCGGTACGGCGGCCACGGCCCCCGGGAACGACACGGACACGACCGCGATGGCGGTGGCGGAGGCGGCGCCGGTGGGCGCGACCCCCGAACCCGTCCGCTTCGACACGAAGATCGCCGTGCTGCTGCGCGAGGACCTGGAGACCTGGCAGCGCCTGAACGTCACCGCGTTCCTGGTCAGCGGGCTCGGCACGGAACTGCCCGAGGTGATCGGGCAGCCGTACGAGGACGCGGACGGCGTCCCCTGTCTGCCGATGTTCCGCCAGCCGGTGCTGGTCTTCGAGGGCACGAAGGAGACGTTGAAGGCCGCCCACGCGCGCGTGCTGTCCCGCTCGCTCCCGCGCGCGGTGTTCACGAGCGACCTCTTCGCCACCGGCAACGACCGGGACAACCGCGCCGCCGTGCGCGCCGTGCCGACGGCCGATCTGGATCTCGTCGGACTGGCGGTGTACGGCCCGAGGAACGCGGTGGACAAGGTGCTCAAGGGGGCGAGGATGCACCCGTGACACCGGCGTCGACGGCGAGGACTCAGCAGGCGCCGACCTCGGGAGCCGCCGGAGCCGGGACGGGACCTGAAGCCGGAGCCGGAGCCGAGGTCGGGACCTCGGTGGTGGGCGGGCGGGGGGTCTCGTCCGGCAGCCGGCGCATCAGCACCCCGTAGCCGACCCCCGCCGCCGTCCCGACGACCGCACACATCCCCCAGAGCCACTCCGCGCCGAACCGGTCGATGACCAGGCCCGACATCAGCGGGGCGATCAGCGAGGCGACGGCCCAGGAGAGCGTGTACATCCCCTGGTAGCGACCGCGGCCGTGGGTGGGGGAGAGGCGGACGACGAGTCCGGTCTGGGTGGGCGCGTTGACGATCTCGGCGAGGGTCCACACGCAGACGGTGAGCGCGAACACGCCGACCGAACCGGCGAAGGCGGTCAGCCCGAACCCGTACCCCGCGAGCACCGAGGAGACCACCAGCAGCCGCCGGGCGTCCCGGTGCTCGATGAACCGTGTGACGGGGATCTGGAGCGCGACGATGAGGACGCCGTTGACGGCGATGGCCATGCCGTAGTCGGCCGACGTGAACCCGGCCGCGCCCATGGCGACCGGCAGACCGACGGCCCCCTGCTGGAAGACGAGCGCGACGAGGAAGGACAGTCCGACGACGCTCATGAAGCGCCCGTCGCGCAGGACCGTCCCCAGCCCGACCCGTTCGTCGTCGCGGGCGCCCTCGCCCTTGTCCGCCCGCTCGGGCCGCGACTCGGGCAGCTTGAGGAAGACGACGATCGCGCACACGAGCGTCATCGAGGCCTCCAGCAGGAAGCCGGCGCGGTAGCTGACCTCGGCGATGAACCCGGCGGCCGTGGACGAGACGGCGAAGCCCAGGTTGATGGCCCAGTAGTTGAGCGAGAAGGCGCGGACCCGGTCCTCGGGCCGCACGATGTCGGCCATCATCGCCTGCACGGCCGGCCTGGACGCGTTGGACGCCATGCCGACGAGGAAGGCGACCCCGGCGATGGCGACGGGGTGCTCCATGAAGCCGAGCAGCGCGACGGAGGCGGCGGTGCAGGTCTGCGCGACGAGCAGGGTGGGCCGCCGTCCGAGCCGGTCCGCCATGACGCCGCCGCCCAGCGACGACACGACCCCGCCGAGCCCGTGCAGCGAGGCGACGAGCCCCGCGTAGGAGGCGGAGTAGCCGCGGTCCAGGGTCAGGTACAGCGCCATGAAGGTGGCGACGAACGCGCCGAGCCGGTTGACGAGTGTGCTGGTCCACAGCCACCAGAACTCTCTGGGCAGCCCGGACAGCGTCTCGCGGGCGGCACGTCTCAACACGGCGACAGGCATGACGGATCCCCCGGGATGTAAGCGGCGCAGGCGGCTCACAGAACTTACGAGGGAAGCGGAATCGAGGGCTACTCATTTAACAGATCACGTCAATCGACACGGCCCGCCCCCGCCTCCGGTCCCGCTCCCGGCCGCCGCTCCACCCCCTCCTGTCCGCTCTGCGAGCGGCCGCGCGACGCGTCAGGGCGGTCGATTACGCTCATACGCATGGCCGACGCACCGTACAAGCTGATCCTCCTCCGCCACGGCGAGAGCGAGTGGAACGCGAAGAACCTGTTCACCGGCTGGGTGGACGTCAACCTCAACGAGAAGGGCGAGAAGGAGGCGGTCCGCGGTGGCGAACTCCTGAAGGACGCCGACCTCCTGCCCGACGTGGTCCACACGTCCCTCCAGAAGCGGGCGATCCGCACGGCCCAGCTGGCCCTCGAATCCGCCGACCGCCACTGGATCCCGGTCCACCGCTCCTGGCGCCTCAACGAGCGCCACTACGGTGCGCTCCAGGGCAAGGACAAGGCGCAGACCCTCGCGGAGTTCGGCGAGGAGCAGTTCATGCTCTGGCGCCGCTCCTACGACACTCCGCCCCCGCCCCTCGAGGACGGCACGGAGTTCTCCCAGTCCGCGGACCCGCGCTACGCGACCATCCCGCCGGAGCTGCGCCCCCGCACGGAGTGCCTCAAGGACGTCGTCATCCGGATGCTTCCGTACTGGTACGACGGCATCGTCCCCGACCTCCTCGCCGGCCGCACGGTCCTCGTCGCCGCCCACGGCAACAGCCTGCGCGCCCTCGTCAAGCACCTCGACGGCATCTCCGACGCCGACATCGCGGGCCTGAACATCCCGACGGGCATCCCCCTCGCCTACGAACTCGACGCGGACTTCAAGCCCCTCACCCCGGGCGGCACCTACCTCGACCCGGAGGCGGCGGCGGCGGCCATCGAGGCCGTCAAGAACCAGGGCAAGAAGAAGTAAGCAGAGCCGAACAAGCCCCCTACCTGCGGGTTCTCCGCCGGTAGGGGGCTTTTTTTGGCGAGCCCGGGCCGTCTCCGGGCCCTCAGCCCGTCGATCGGGCCGTGCTCGGTGCTCCGGTAGGTCGGGCCCCGGTACTCGTCCGCCATGTCCCTGTCCTCCCCGTCCTTCGGCTCCGGGCATGGCCGGAATCGAAGCCGAAGGGCGGTGCGCCGGGCGACGGGTCCACGGGTCAGGGCGTCGGGGCGGTCGCCGGGGCCGGGGTGGGTTCGGGGTGGGCGGGGGTGGTGCGGCGGCGGCGGGACGGTCCGAGGACGGGGTGGCCGACGCCCCAGGCCGCTCCCTTGCAGACCAGTTCCTTGTAGAGCGCGGCGAGGCGTCCCGTGAGGGCCGTGTCGACGGCGCGGTCGTCGGCGGTGACGTACTGGATGAGGCCCTGCCTGCGGCCCAGCGAGATGCACTGGTTGAAGTAGCGCACCGGCACGGTCGGGATCTTTCCACCGGTCAGGCGGGCCGCGATGGCGTCGGCCGCCTGCCATGCCATGGGGACGCCGGAGGCGCACGACATCCGCAGCGGCTTGTCGCCGGGGCCGGTCATCAGGGCCGCGTCGCCGACGGCGTACACGTCGGGGTGCGAGACCGAGCGCAGGGTCCGGTCGACCACGATCCGGCCGTCGGCGGCGACCTCCAGCGCGGTGGCCCGGGCGACGGGGTGGACGGCGAAGCCGGTCGTCCAGAGCGTCACCGCCGAGGGGACGGACCTGCCGTCGGCCGTGATGACGTGGTCGGCCTCGACGGCGGTGACGGTCGTGTGCTCGTGCACGGTGATGCCGAGACCGTCGACGACCTTGCGCAGGTGGCGTCGGCCCTTGGGCGAGAGCCAGTCGCCCAGGCCGGCGCCGGCGGCGAGGACGACGTCGAGGTCCGGGCGGGCCTCGGCGATCTCGGTCGCGGCCTCCACGCCGGTGAGGCCGGCGCCCACCACGACCACGGGCTGTCCGGCGGTCAGCGAGGACAGGCGCTCCCGCAGCCGCAGCGCGCCCGGTCGGCTCGCGATCTCGTGCGCGTGCTCGGCGGTGCCGGGAACGCCCTGGTCGTTCCAGCCGCTGCCGAGGGCGTACACGAGGGTGTCGTACGCCAGCTCCTCGGTCTCTTCGGGTCGTCCGGCCGCTTCGGTTCCGGCGGCGGCCCGGACGGTGACGGTCCTGCGGTCGACGTCGACGTGCGTCACCCTCGCGATCCTCAGCCGGACGCCGGTGCCCGCGAACATCTCGTCGAGCGGCCGGGGCGTGAGCTCCTGGCCGACCGCCAGCTGGTGCATCCGGACGCGCTCGACGAAATCGGGCTCGGCGTTGACGAGGGTGATGGCGACGTCGTCGCGGTGCAGCCGCTTGGCGAGGCGCCCGGCGGCGACGGCTCCGGCGTATCCGGCCCCGAGGACGATGATGCGGTGCTGCATGTCGCTGCTCCTGTCTTGAGCGGATTCGCCTCTTGAACCGGGCGGCCCGCCGTTTCCTGACAGGAATGACGTGTGAAGCAGATCACATCCCCTTCGGGGGTGGTCAGAAGGCGCGGAGCAGGGGTTCCCCGTGGTCGGAGGCCGCCCAGAGGCGCGTCGCGCGTTCGAGCTTGTCGGGGTTGACCTGGTTGCGGAACGCGGCGATGCCGTCCGCGCCGATCTCCAGGCACATGACGCCGATGACCCGGCCGTCGAGCACCGCCACGAGCGCCGGGGCGCCGTTGGCGGTCGTGGCGTAGACGTCGGGGGAGCCGCCGACGATGGCGCGCTTGGCCTTGCTCGGCTTGAACAGGCCGCGCATGAACGTGGCGACCGCGAGAGCGCCCTCGAACGCCTTGGCGCGGGCCGGGACCTTCCCGCCGCCGTCGCCGATCGCGACCGCGTCCTGGGTGAGCAGCCGCACGAGCGGCTCGGTCCGGCCGCTGGTGGCGGCCGCGAGGAACTCCTCGACGATGCGCCGGGCCGCGGCCTCGTCGATCTCCGTGCGGGCCCTGCCCTGCGCGACGTGCTTCTTGGCGCGGTGGAAGATCTGCTGGCTGGCGGCCTCGGTGAGGTCGAGGATCTCGGCGATCTCCCGGTGCGGGTAGTCGAAGGCCTCCCGCAGCACGTACACCGCGCGCTCGTTGGGGGAGAGGCGCTCCAGCAGGGTGAGCACCGCGTACGAGACGGACTCGCGCTGCTCGGCGGTGTCGGCGGGGCCGAGCATCGCGTCCCCGGCGAGCAGCGGTTCGGGCAGCCACTCGCCCACATAGGTCTCGCGGCGGGCGCGGGCCGACGTGAGCTGGTTGAGGCACAGGTTGGTGAGCACCTTCGTCAGCCAGGCCTCGGGGACCGCGACGCGCTCGACGTCGGCCGCCTGCCAGCGCAGGAACGTCTCCTGGACTGCGTCCTCCGCCTCGCTCGCGGAGCCCAGCAGGCGGTAGGCGATCGCCTCCAGACGGGGCCTCGCCGCCTCGAAACGGTCCACATCGCTCACGGTCAGGGCCATGCCATGGATCCTAGCCCGCACGGTCGTGGGTCGCGTGTCGTCACCGGTGGGTCACAGGCAGGCCACCGGCAGGCCACCGGCAGAACCTCCGCGCCCGTCCGCTCCGTCTGACCGGGTGAGCAGCAGGCGCGACGGCGGACGCCCGCGCCGATCCGGGAATCGGGGGAACGGCATGCGTGACATGGACGCAGGTGTGGACGGTGGCGGCGCCGGAGGCCGGCGGGGCGGGTCCGGGGGCGCGGCCGGAAGGGGCGGCGCCTTTCGGGGCGTGCTCGGACCGGCGCGCCGGGGCGCGGTGGCGGCGGCCGCGGTCGCCTCGGCGGCCCTGGCGATGACGGCGTGTCAGCCGATGGACTCCTCGCCCTCTCCCGACGGAACCGCGGCCCCCGTCACGCGTCCCGCCACGAGTCCGGCCGGGGGTTCCGCCACGGACGGTCCCTCCGCCAAGAGCTCCGCCTCGCCCGGCTCCGGCGGCTCCGCGTCCTCGGCCCCCGCCACCGCCCCGGCCCCGGCGCACGGCACCCCCTCGGCCTCCGCGCCCGCCTCGGCGTCGGCCCCGGCTCCCGGCGGCTCGACGGGCGGCATCGTGCCGGCCTGCGCGGCGAAGAGTCTCAAGGTCACCGCCCGGCAGGCCGCCCAGCGGCCGGCCGGCACCGGGACCGGCGCGGCGATCGTCACGTTCACCAACGTCTCCGGCCGGGCGTGCGTCCTCAAGGGGCACCCGACCGTCGCCGGGGCCGGCAACGGCTCCCCGGAGCACAACTCCCCGCTCAAGGTCACGCCCGTCGGACCGGCCGCGCCGGTCACGGTGACCCCCGGCGGCAGGGCGTCGGTGAAGCTGACCTTCGTGCAGGTGCAGGGCGAGGCCGACGGCTACTGCGCGTCCGGTGCGGACCCCTCCGTGTACCCCACGGTCGTCGTCGGCCTGCCGGGCTCCGGGGCGCACCAGGTCGCCCTGGACGACGGCCGGTTCGCCGAGTGCGACGACACGGTGACCGTCACCGCCGTTGCGGCGGCGACGTCCTGACGCTCGGTCCAGACCGATAGTCCAGACCCACAGGCCCGTTCCGACGCGTCGGCCGACACGTCCCGGACGCGGCGAAGGGCCCCGGCGCCGTGTCGACGCCGGGGCCCCTCATGCGCGGGCGTTCCTCGGGTGCGTCCTCAGCCGCACTGGCAGGCGCTGCCGGACTGGCACCCGCAGCCGCACCCGGAGCCGCAGCCGCACGCGCCGATCAGCATCAGGTTCCTGATCTCGGCGGGCTGTTCGGTCGGGAGCGGTTGCGTCGGGTCGGGCGTGGGGGTGCTGGGGGACTCGGCCATGGGTTCCTCCCGGAGGCGTAGGACCTGTGCGGACCTGTGCCCATTGCATGCCCGTTTCCCTGGGCGCATCAACGGCGCACGGGGTCTTGCGCACCGTCTCGCGCACGCCAGGGACGTATCCGGCACGCCCCCGGCGGCCCTCGTCCGTGCGACGTCCTCGCCCGGCGGCCGCACCCGGCCTCGGCGCTCCGCCCACCCCGCCCGAGCCGACCCGGCCCGACCTCAGACGATCTCGTCCGCGCCGCCCCCGCCCTCCGCCCCGCCCGCACCGGCACCCGTGCCCGCACCCGCGCCCGTTCCGGTCGCCGGCTGGATCTCCGGCGGCAGGTCCTGCTGGAGTTCGTCCGCGTGCTCGCCGGTCACCAGGAACACCACGCGCTTGGCGACGGCCACCGCGTGGTCGGCGAACCGCTCGTAGTAGCGGCCGAGCAGGGTCACGTCGACCGCCGTCTCGATGCCGTGCTTCCACTTGTCGTCCAGCAGGTGCTGGAAGAGCGTGCGGTGCAGCAGGTCCATCTCGTCGTCGTCCTGCTCCAGCTGGAGCGCCAGGTCGACGTCCTTGGTGATGATGACCTCGGCCGACTTCGCCATCAGGCGCTGCGCGAGCTGGCCCATCTCGAGGATCGTGGCGTGCAGGTCGTGCGGCACCGCACGGTTGGGAAAGCGCAGCCGCGCCAGCTTCGCCACGTGCTGGGCGAGGTCGCCGGAGCGCTCCAGGTCCGCCGACATCCGCAACGACGTGACGACGATCCGCAGGTCCGTCGCCACCGGCTGCTGCCGCGCCAGCAGCGCTATCGCCCGCGCCTCCAGGTCGTGCTGCAGCTCGTCGACCCTCTTGTCGGCCTCGATGACGCTCTCGGCGAGCTTCAGGTCGGCGTCGAGAATGGCCGTCGTGGCGCGTCCGATCGCCGACCCGACCAGCCGGGCCATCTCCACCAGGCTGTCGCCGATCGAGTCCAGTTCCTCGTGGTACGCGTCCCGCATCAGGGTTCCCTCTCGTACGTCGTTCCAGGGGTTCGGCTTCGGTTCCGGGGGCCAGAACCGGCCGTGACACCAGACCGGAACCGGTCCTCGGACCGGCGCCGGCCGGCCCTGTGACCGGAGCTGCGAACCCCACGGTGCCACGCTCCGCCCCGTACGCGTCGGTTTCCGTCACCTCACATGAACCGCCACTGGCTCCGAGGTGAACTCTGGGCGACGAGTGTTCGAGCTCGCACCTCGATGGCTGTGGCCAGGACCGAACCCGTGCCTAACCTGGGGGCATGGACGTGAACGCGGCGGTCGCCGCAGCGGCAGCGATCGCCGGGGTGCTCACCGGTGTCATCGCCATGCTGGCGTTCCGCTGGAGCGAGCGGGAGCAGAAGCGCCCCATGCGCACCTCGCTGCACACGGACCCGATGCTTCCGCCGGGCGTGGACACGGTCCTGTCGGTGCTGCGCTCCTCCGCCGTCGTGCTCGACGAGGCCGACGCCGTCGTCAAGGCCAGCTCCGCCGCCTACGCCCTCGGGCTGGTCCGCGGGGGCAGGCTCAGTGTGGAGCCCATGCTGAAGATGGCCCGGGACACCCGGCGCGACGGGGAGATACGCCAGGTGGAGCTGGACCTTCCGCGGCGCGGCACGGGACGCGGCGAGGCCCTCGCGGTGTCCGCGCGAGTGGCCCCGCTGGGCTCCCGGCTGGTGCTGCTGCTGGTGGAGGACCTCACCGAGGCCCGCAGGATCGAGGCGGTCCGGCGGGACTTCGTGGCGAACGTCAGCCATGAGCTGAAGACGCCGGTGGGCGCGCTCTCCCTGCTCTCCGAGGCCGTCATGGACGCCTCGGACGACCCCGAGGCGGTGGAACGGTTCGCCGGCCGTATGCAGATCGAGGCCACCCGGCTCACCAGCCTGGTCCAGGAGCTGATCGACCTGTCCCGGGTACAGAACGACGATCCGCTGGAGGACGCCGAACCGGTCGGCGTCGACGAACTGGTCGCCGAGGCCGTCGACCGCTGCCGGCACCAGGCCGGCGCCAAGCAGATCACCATGGCGGCGGGAGGCCCCGCCGGCCTGCGCGTCTGGGGCAACCGGGGCCAGCTGGCCGCGGCCCTGGGCAACCTGGTCGAGAACGCCGTCAACTACTCGCCCGCACACACGCGCGTGGGCATAGCCGCCCGCCGGGTGAACGTGCCGGGCGGCGACCTGATCGAGATCGCCGTGACCGATCAGGGCATCGGCATCTCCGACAAGGACAAGGAACGCATCTTCGAGCGCTTCTACCGCGTCGATCCCGCCCGCTCCCGTGCCACCGGCGGCACGGGCCTCGGGCTGGCGATCGTCAAGCACGTGGCCGCCTCGCACGGCGGGGAGGTCACGGTGTGGAGCGCCGAGAACCAGGGCTCCACGTTCACCCTGCGACTGCCGGAGGCGGGCGTGGCCCGCGACCGCGCGCACCTGCGCCCGGACCCGGACGAGGCCGACGACGCCGACGGCCTCGACGAGGACGTCCCTTCCGCCTCCCGCCCCTCATCCCCGGCGCGGCCCCGCGCCGCATCCCCGAATTCGACCGCGTACCAGACGCTTTCCGCCCCGGAGGTCCATCCGTGACCCGAGTGCTCGTCGTCGAGGACGAGGAGTCCTTCTCCGACGCCCTGTCGTACATGCTCCGCAAGGAGGGCTTCGAGGTCGCGGTCGCGACCACGGGCCCCGACGGACTCGACGAGTTCGAGCGCAACGGCGCCGACCTCGTGCTCCTCGACCTGATGCTGCCGGGACTGCCCGGCACGGAGGTGTGCCGTCAGCTGCGCGGCCGCTCCAACGTCCCCGTGATCATGGTGACCGCCAAGGACAGTGAGATCGACAAGGTCGTCGGCCTGGAGATAGGGGCCGACGACTACGTCACCAAGCCGTTCTCCTCACGCGAGCTGGTCGCCCGCATCCGGGCCGTGCTGCGCCGCCGCGGCGAGCCGGAGGAGGTGACGCCGGCGGCCCTGGAGGCGGGCCCGGTCCGCATGGACGTGGACCGCCACGTGGTGACGGTGTCCGGCTCCAAGGTCGATCTGCCGCTGAAGGAGTTCGACCTGCTGGAGATGCTGCTGCGCAACGCGGGCCGCGTCCTGACCCGCATGCAGCTCATCGACCGGGTGTGGGGCGCCGACTACGTGGGCGACACCAAGACCCTGGACGTCCACGTCAAGCGCCTGCGCGCCAAGATCGAGCCGGACCCGGGCGCGCCGCGCTACCTGGTGACGGTCCGCGGCCTCGGCTACAAGTTCGAGCCGTAGGCCACCGGGCCGCAGGCGTGGGCCGGTCGGCTCGGAGCAGCCGAGGGCCGGCCGGCATGAGCGAAGGGCGGCACCCCGCACGGGGTGCCGCCCTTCGCTCATGCCGCGGGGCGCTGGCGCCCGGTCGTCGTTACGCGTTCGGGGAGGCGCTGCCGGACGGCGAGCCCGACCCGGACGGCGAACCGGACGGCGAGGCGCTCCCGGAGGGCGAGGCGCCGCCGGACGGGGACGCGCCGGCGGACGGCGACTGCGACGGCTTGGCCGGGGCGCTCGGGACGGCGCTCGGACCCCACGAGGAGAAGTAGCTCTCGGCGGGGACGACGAAGGCGCGCAGGCTGACCGCGCCGGTCTCGCTGAAGGTGAAGGTCACCTTCTGGGCGTTGCCGTCCTGAACGGCCTCGCGGCTGCTCGGCAGGACGGCGGAGGCGTTGTTCGGTCCGCCGATGACGACGGAGCCGTGGGCCGGGACGATGAGCTTGCCGTTGCCCTTGGCGGGCTTCAGCTCGGCCGACTTGCCGCTGCCGTCGACGGTGACGGACTCCAGGGTCTGGGGACTGTCGCTGCCGTTGAAGACCGTCGCCGAGATCACCGCGGGACCGGTCGACTGCGGGTCCGGCTGGGTGATGACGACGACGTTCTGCAGCTTGATCTGTCCGACGTGGGCGGCGGCGTTGTCCGGCTTGATCTCCAGGGTCTGGGAGTCGTTGCCGGCGCCGCAGGCGGCGAGCGAGGCGATCGAGAACGCGATGGCGGAGGCGGCGAGGGCGCCGCGTCGAAGGCTGCTGCTCACGGCGGCGGCAACTCCTTTAATACGCGGGGGCGGCTTCCTTTGAACAAAGCCGTCCTAAGGGTCTGTCAGCAGCCTCAGGTTACCGAGCCCGTCCCGCGCGGCCGCACCCGACCCGCCTCTGGAGCGATCTCGGCTCCGACGGCCCGCTCCGGCCCCTTCCGGCCGCCTCGGGCCGCCGCGCGCGCCGACTCTCGTGCGGACCTCCGCCCGGCAGCCGGTCCGGACCCGCCTCGTACCGCCCCGTGCCCGCCCCCGCATCCGTCCCGACGGCCCCTCGCACCCCGCGAGTCGCATTGGCTTCATCCGTCGTCCACCTGCTCAGGGGGCATTCCCAAAAGCGCGGTCCGTGTCCGCTCGCGGATTTTCCGTGAAGGAATGCGGGCCCGTTCCGGAATTGATCACCACTCCGGCCGAACGGCCGATGATCAATTCCGGAAACGGCGTGTATCCGGCCGGGGGCACCGAACGGAGTAACGGAAGTCGCACACGTGGAAGCGGACATTTGGGGACGTTCGGCCGTTCGGGCGGTGCTCCGGATGCGTGTAACGTACGCGTTTCTCTGCCCTCGGAGAGCGGCTCCGACCTGCGAATACCTGCCTCCGCGAGCCCTCCGCAGCACGTCCGTGTCGGACTTGTCAAGCCCCGAGATATGCCCTGACCTGCGAAAACGCCATTCAGAACCCGGAGTTTCCGTGTTACCCTGGATAGCCACGGAAGGGGTACCTGTCACATGACGTTCAAGGTTGGCGACACCGTGGTCTATCCCCATCACGGGGCCGCGCTGATCGAGGCTATCGAAACTCGCCAGATCAAAGGCGTGGACAAGACCTACTTGGTGCTGAAGGTCGCCCAGGGCGACCTGACGGTACGTGTGCCAGCGGACAATGCGGAGTTCGTCGGCGTGCGTGATGTGGTCGGTCAGGACGGGCTGGACCGGGTCTTCGAGGTGCTGCGCGCGCCGTACGCCGAGGAGCCCACGAACTGGTCGCGTCGTTACAAGGCAAATCTGGAGAAGCTCGCCTCCGGCGATGTCATCAAGGTCGCGGAAGTCGTGCGTGACCTGTGGCGTCGTGAGCGCGAGCGCGGACTCTCCGCCGGTGAGAAGCGCATGCTCGCCAAGGCCCGCCAGATCCTGGTGAGCGAGCTCGCTCTCGCGGAGAACACCAACGAGGACAAGGCCGAAGCGCTGCTCGACGAGGTTCTCGCGTCCTGACTCCGGCCCAGCGCCGGCCTCAGCACGCCGAAGAACACTGAACTGCCGCGGTGCCCGATGACGTACTCCGTCGCCGGGCGCTGCGGCATGTTCATGCCCGGACAACTCCGGGCCGTCCCGCCCCACGGGGGTGTTCCCCCGATACTGGTGTGCCGGGCCCGGGCTGAAGCCTCGACCGGTGCGTCACGGAAGGGTCGGTCAAGGCGTCGCGCCCGGCACTTCCCAGGCCATACCCACCGCAGGCCGGAACACAAACCTGACAGGAACCGATGTCTGACGATTCGCGTCCCACCCCCGCGTCCGCCCGCACGGCCGCGGTGATTCCGGCCGCCGGCCGGGGCGTCCGCCTCGGTCCGGGTGCGCCCAAGGCGCTGCGCGCGCTCAGCGGCACGCCCATGCTCGTCCACGCCGTCCGCGCCCTGGCCGCCTCCCGCGCCGTCTCCCTGGTCGTCGTCGTGGCCCCGTCCGACGGCGCGGCCGAGGTCAAGTCGCTCCTCGACGCGCACGCGCTGCCCGACCGCACCGACTTCCTGGTCGTCCCCGGCGGCGACACCCGCCAGGAATCGGTGAGACTCGGCCTGGACGCCCTGCCGCCCGAGTACGACATCGTGCTGGTCCACGACGCCGCCCGCCCCCTCGTGCCCGTCGACACGGTCGACGCCGTCATCGAGGCGGTCCGCGAGGGCGCCCCGGCCGTCGTGCCCGCCCTGCCGCTCGCCGACACGGTGAAGGAGGTCGAACCGGCCACCGCCCCCGGCGACCCCGAGCCCGTCGTCGCCACCCCCGAGCGCGCCCGGCTGCGCGCCGTCCAGACCCCGCAGGGCTTCGACCGCGCCACCCTGGTCCGCGCCCACGAGACCGTCACCGACGACGTCACCGACGACGCCGGCATGGTCGAACGGCTCGGCCTGACCGTCGTGGCCGTCCCCGGACACGAGGAGGCCTTCAAGGTCACCCGCCCCCTCGACCTCGTCCTCGCCGAGGCGGTCCTGGCCCGCAGGAGGCTCAACGATGGCTTCTGAGACGCCCTCCGCCGCCGTCCCGCTGCCCCGGGTCGGCATCGGCACCGACATCCACGCCTTCGAGGACGGCCGCGAACTGTGGTGCGCCGGCCTGAAATGGGAAGGGGAGGGCCCCGGCCTCGCCGGGCACTCCGACGCCGACGTCGTCGCGCACGCCGCCTGCAACGCCCTGTTCTCCGCCGCCGGCCTCGGCGACCTCGGACAGCACTTCGGCACCGGCCGCCCCGAGTGGTCCGGCGCTTCGGGCGTCACCCTGCTCACCGAGGCCGCCCGGATCGTCCGCGCCGCCGGCTTCGTCATCGGCAACGTGGCCGTCCAGGTCGTCGGCCCCCGCCCCAGGATCGGCAAGCGGCGCGAGGAAGCCCAGAAGATCCTCTCGGAAGCGGCCGGCGCCCCCGTCTCGGTGTCCGGCGCGACCACCGACGGACTCGGTTTCCCCGGGCGCGGCGAAGGCCTGATGGCGATCGCCACGGCACTGGTCGCACGCGCCGGCTGACCCCGCCCCCGTGCCCCGGGGCGGCCACCGCCCCCTCTTGTCACGAATATGTGGCCCTTGACCGCAAGGGGCTCGGGGCACTGCCCCGCGCCCACTACCCTGGTGGGGTGACCATTCGCCTGTACGACACCAGCGCCCGGCAGATCCGTGACTTCGTCCCGCTCACACCGGGTTGCGTCTCGATCTACCTCTGCGGTGCCACCGTGCAGGCCGCCCCGCACATCGGGCACGTCCGCTCCTACCTGAACTTCGACATCATGCGCCGCTGGTTCACCCACCGCGGCCTCGACGTCACCTTCGTCCGCAACGTCACCGACATCGACGACAAGATCATCGCCAAGTCGCACGACCAGGGCCGCCCCTGGTGGGCCATCGGCTACGAGAACGAGCGGGCCTTCAACGACGGCTACCAGGCCCTCGGCTGCCTCCCGCCGACCTACGAGCCGCGCGCCACCGGGCACGTCCCCGAGATGATCGAGATGATGCGCGCGCTCATCGAGCGCGGCCACGCCTACGAGGCCGACGGCAGCGTCTACTTCGACGTGCGCTCCTTCCCCGGTTACCTGGAGCTGTCCAACCAGGACCTCGACGACCTGCGCCAGCCCGCCGAGGAAGGCATCACCGGCAAGCGCGACCCGCGCGACTTCGCGATGTGGAAGGCGAGCAAGCCGGGCGAGCCCGACTGGGAGACCCCCTGGGGCCGCGGCCGCCCCGGCTGGCACCTGGAGTGCTCGGCCATGGCGCACAAATACCTCGGCTCCGCCTTCGACATCCACGGCGGCGGCCTCGACCTGATCTTCCCGCACCACGAGAACGAGATCGCCCAGGCCAAGGCCTACGGCGACGAGTTCGCCCGGTACTGGGTGCACAACGCCTGGGTCACCATGAGCGGCGAGAAGATGTCGAAGTCGCTGGGCAACAGCGTCCTCGTCTCCGAGATGGTCAAGCAGTGGCGCCCGATCGTCCTGCGCTACTACCTCGGCACCCCGCACTACCGCTCGATGATCGAGTACAGCGAGGAGTCGCTGCGCGAGGCCGAATCGGCGTTCGCGCGGATCGAGGGCTTCGTGCAGCGCGTCGTCGAGAAGGCCGGGGGAGTCGTCGAACCCGCGGCCGAGGTGCCGCCCGCGTTCGCCGAGGCGATGGACGACGACCTGGGCGTCCCCCAGGCGCTGGCCATCGTGCACACGACGGTCCGGCAGGGCAACTCGGCCCTGGCGGCCGACGACAAGGAAGCCGCCGTGGCCCGCCTCGCCGAGGTCCGCGCCATGCTGGGCGTCCTCGGCCTGGACCCGCTCGACGCCCACTGGGCGGGCGAGGAGACCCGGGGCGAGGACCTGCACGGCGTGGTCGACAGCCTCGTACGCCTCGTCCTCGACCAGCGCGAATCCGCCCGCGGCCGCAAGGACTGGGCGACCGCGGACGCCATCCGCGACCAGCTCACCCAGTCCGGCCTCACCATCGAGGACGGCCCGCAGGGCCCGCGCTGGACCCTGGGTCCGCGCTAGGGCGGCCACCGGCCCGTCCTTGATCGACTGTGCCGCCCGGCCCCCCGGGCGGCACACTGCATAAGACGTTCGTACGAAGCTCACGGAGACGAGAGACCCATGGCAGCCAACAACCGCCGCATGTCCGGCAAGAAGGGCGCGCAGGTCGGCAGTGGCGGCCAGCGACGCAAGGGCCTCGAAGGCAGGGGCCCCACCCCGCCCGCCGAGATGCGCAAGAAGCACAAGGCGAACCGCATCGCCAACGCCAAGGCCAAGCAGGCCGCACGCCGGCCCGCACCCCGCGGCCGCGGCGGCAAGGGCACGTCCGAGATGGTCGTCGGCCGCAACCCCGTCGTCGAGGCGCTGCGCGAGGGCGTCCCCGCGACGACCCTGTACGTCCAGCAGTTCATCGACAACGACGAGCGCGTGCGCGAGGCCCTCCAGCTCGCCGGCGAGCGCGGCGGCATCCACCTCATGGAAGCCCCCCGCCCCGAACTCGACCGCATGACCAACGGCCTCAACCACCAGGGCCTCGTGCTCCAGGTCCCCCCGTACGAGTACGCGCACCCCGAGGACCTGGCCGCCGCGGCCTACGACGGCGGCGAGGACCCCCTCATCGTCGCCCTCGACGGCGTCACCGACCCGCGCAACCTCGGAGCCGTCGTCCGCTCCGTCTCCGCCTTCGGCGGCCACGGCGTCGTCGTGCCCGAGCGCCGCGCCGCCGGCATGACGGCCGGCGCGTGGAAGACGTCGGCCGGCACCGCCGCCCGCACCCCCGTCGCCCGCGCCACCAACCTCACCCGCGCCCTGGAGGCCTACAAGAAGGCCGGCATCGCGGTCGTCGGCCTGGCCGCCGACGGAGAGCACCAGGTCGGCGACCTGGCCGCCCTCGACGGCCCGGTCGTCATCGTCGTGGGCAGCGAGGGCAAGGGCCTGTCCCGGCTCGTCGGCGAGACCTGCGACTTCCGGGTCCGCATCCCGATGCCGGGCGGCGCCGAATCCCTCAACGCCGGTGTGGCGGCGGGCATCGTGCTCTACGAGGCGTCCCGCCGCAGGAGCTGACGGACGTTCGGGAGGCTTGCGGAAACAGGTCGCACAGACATCCGTAAGCTCACCCGAACAGGTCAACCGCGGCGCGTAGTGCAACCTTGACGGAGTCCGGACAGATCCGCCGGGTCAAAGCAGTGTCCTAACGACACGTCACTCGGTTAGATGAGTGTGGACACCAGAACACCCCGCACACCCACGGGGGACCGCTCGTCGGGATTCGACGACGCTCCCGCGCTGAGCATGGTGAAGGTGCCGAGCGACCCGGCGCAGATCATCGTCAGCCACGCGAGCTTCCGCGTGCAGCTCGGCGCGTCGGCGCGGCGAAACCAATCCCCGCGGATCGCCCGGCACGTGAGCGCCATCGATGACACCGCGCGCATCGCCGCCGTCGGCGCGACGGGCAGAGCGGGCGCCGCTGCCGGGGGCCGCCGGCGGGCCGTCGTCTGGAGCGGCAGGTCCGCCCCCGACGACACCGGCGCCCACCGACTGCTGCAAGCCGTGCGGGCGGGCAGCGTCGGCCACCGTGAGGCACCGACGGCCGACGCCGGAGCCACCCAGGTCATCCCCCGCGTCGGCGTCGACGACCGCGGCTACGACGGCGCACTCGCCGCCCAGACCCTGGAGACCCCGCTCGTCGGCGCCCAGCGCACGCCCGCCGCGGGCGAACACCGCCTCCTGCCGCACATGCGCACCGTCGGCAGCGCCTACGACGAACCCGCCTACGACGACGCCCAGTTCGACGACTTCGGCGACGCCGACGCCGACGCCGACGCCGAACCGGCCCGCCGCGGCCGCCGCCAGGGCGACGATCCCGCCCGCCACGCCTACTACCCGGGCCGCCGGATGAACCTCGGCGTGGTCCTGCTCCCCCTGCGCGTCCTGCTCGGCTTCATCGCCATCTACGGCGGCATGGGCAAACTGTGCGACCCCGTCTACTTCGACGGCGGCAAACGCGGCTCGATGGTGAAGTGGCTCAACACCCTGCACCCGTGGGAAGTCGCCGAGCCCCTGCGCCAGTTCGCCCTCCACCACCCCGTCGGCTCCGGCCTCGTCATCGCCTTCCTCCAGGTCGTCGTGGGCGTCCTCACCGTCCTGGGCTGCTGGCAGCGCGTCGCCGCCGCGGTCGGCGCCGGGCTCTCCGCCGCGCTCATCGTCACCGTCAGCTGGAAGACCACCCCGGTCTACGACACCCCCGACATCATCCTTCTCGCCGCCTGGTCGCCGCTGATCATCGCCGGCGCCCCCGTCTACTCCGTCGACGGCCGCCTCGCCGCCGGCGCCTGGCGCCGTCTCGGTCCGCGCGCCGATCTGTGGGACCTGCGCCGCTACGTCCTGCGCCGCGGCGCCCTCGTCACCGCCATCGCCGTCGGCCTCACCCTGCTCGTCGGCTCCCTCCTGGGCGGCGCCGTCCGCGACGCCGACCGCGTGGTCGTACCCGGTCCCGGCGAACCCCCGCGCAACGAGCTGCCCGGCTCGCCGCTCCCCGAGCGGTCCGGCTCCCACAAGGCCACCCGGAAGCCCTCCGCGCCCGCCTCGCCCCCCCACGGCGCCGCCTCGGCGTCCCCCACCGCCGGCACCGACAGCGAGCCCTCCAAGGCCCACGACCCCGGCGCCACCGGCGGCTCCGGCGCGGGCGCCCCCAGCCAGACCCAGGGCACCGCGGGACAGGCCCCGCCGCAGCGCTCCACCCCCCGAGAGCACACCCCCGCCACCAGCTCGGGCCCCTCCTCCGGCGGCTCGGCCTCCTCCGGCGGCTCCACGAGCGGCGGCGGCAACGGCAGCGGCTCCGACGGCGGCTCGTCGTCCTCGGGCCAGCCCGGACTCGTGGGCGGCCTGCTCGGATAGGACGGCCGGCCCGGCCGGAACGGCCCCCGACGGAAACGACCTGGGTGCCGTGCGCTTCACAGCGCACGGCACCCAGGTCGTTTCGTTTCCGTGGCACCTGTCTCCGGAGACGCCCGGCGGGCGCTCCGCGGGGGGATGTCCGGCCGTGCTCAGCGGCGGGCCGCGGCCAGTTCCTTGGCCGCTTCGGTGAGGTCCTTGGCCGTGTCGATGGCCCGCCAGTACGCCCCCTGCGGGATGGGGAACCCGGCCAGCCGCCGCTCCCGGGCCAGATGCGGGAACGTCGTCCGCTCGTGATCGCCGCGCTCGGGCAGCAGCCCCGCGAACTCCGGCGAGAAGACGTACACGCCCGCGTTGATCTCGTTCGTCGTGGGCGGCGCCTCGATGAAGTCGGTGATGTGACCGAACCCGTCGGTCTGCACCGCGCCCCACGGAATCCGCGGACGGGCGAGCGCCAGCGTCGCTATGGCGTCCCGCTCGGTGTGGAAGTCGGCCATCTCGCGCAGCGAGAAACGCGTCCAGATGTCGCCGTTGGTGGCGTACCAGGACCGGTCCGGGTGCGGGAGGCGCGCGGCCGCGTACTTCAGACCGCCGCCGCGGCCCAGCGGCTCCGTCTCCACGACGGTCGTCACCGCCACCGGCAGGTCGGCGGACCTCAGCCAGTCCTGAAGGACCTCGGCGAGATGGCCGCAGGACACGACGACGTCGGTCACGCCCTCCTCGGCGAGCCAGCTCAGCTGATGACCGATGATCGGCGTCCCCGTCCCGGGGATCTCGACCATCGGCTTCGGCCGGTCGTCGGTGTACGGACGCAGCCGGGACCCCTGGCCACCGGCCAGGATGACGGCTTGCGTGGGGCGGGACGCGGCATGCGGATCGGTCATGCCCGCACTGTACGTGCCGCATGAAGCGGGGCGTGGGGGGGGGGGGGGGGGGCGGGGGCCGCCCCCCCCCCCCCCCCCGGGCCCGGCCCCCCCCCCACGCCCCGGTACGGATGCGCGGGCCCGGCGACCGGGCCCGCTGCCTGGATCACTGCCTTGATCACTGCCTGGGCTCACTGTCCGGGCCGGTGCTGCCGCCCCGCGCCCGGACCGCCCGCCGGGCTCCGGCCGAGTGCCTCGGCGCCGTGTCACAGCGCCGTGTCTCAGCCCCGCGCCGCCAGCACGCCCGAGGCGAAGGCCGTGTCGCACACCGGGCGGGCGTACGACTGGGCGCGCGAGGGGCCGTACATGCGGACCGCGGCGCGACCGAGGGCGCGGGCGATGGAGGAGCAGTGCCTGGCCAGCGACGGCCTGCCGTTCACGGCGGCCTGGAGATGGGTCAGGGCGGCGCCCGGATCCTTCTCCTGGAGCTCGGCCAGCAGCTGGTCGCGCAGGACGTCCTGCGGGGCCTTGGCGGCCTGACGCGAGGACTGGTGCGCGGCGGAGACGTCGGAGGCGGTGAGCACCGAATCCGAGGGGTTCCCCGACCAGTTGACCCGGGTGACCGCGAGGGTCCCGGAGAGCACCATGACGACGGGCAGGACGAGGGCGAGCGAGCGGCCGATCCGGCGGGCTGGGCCGCCCCGGCCGCGGCGCGTGCGCTGGGTGGTGGAGTGGTTCGCGGAGTGCTTCACGCGTGAGAGGGTAGCGTGCAGTAATGATTCGGCGACATTTAGTCACCCGGACGGGGGATGATGTCGTGCCCCGCATTGGGTATTGGGTTGACGAGGGCCCGTCGAAATGTCCGCCGTGCCGGGGATTCCGCGGACGCGGAAGAGGGCCCCGCAGCAGGCTGCGGGGCCCTCTTCATCAATCCGGGTGAAACCCCCGGGTTCAATCCTGTGCGTCAGTCCGACAGACGCGCGCCCGTCGACGTCGAGAACACGTGGGTCTCGCCCGCGCGCGGGACGACGTGCAGCGTGCTGCCCTTCTCCGGGACGTCCCGACCGCCGACGCGGACCACGAGGTCCTTCGACTCGGCGCCGACCTTGGCGGTGCCGTACACGAACGCGTCCGAGCCGAGCTCCTCGACCACGTTCACCACGACGGCGAGACCCTGGTCGCCGTCGGGGCCGGCCACGTCGAAGTGCTCCGGGCGGACGCCGACGGTGACCGTCTTGTCGGTGGCCGCGGACAGCGCGTCACGCTGCACCGGCACCACCGAGTTGCCGAACTTCACGCCGCCGTCGGCGATCGGCACCTCGACGAGGTTCATCGCCGGGGAGCCGATGAACCCGGCCACGAACAGGTTCGCCGGACGGTCGTACATGTTGCGCGGGGTGTCGACCTGCTGGAGCAGACCGTCCTTGAGGACCGCCACCCGGTCGCCCATGGTCAGCGCCTCGACCTGGTCGTGGGTGACGTAGACGGTGGTGATCCCGAGGCGGCGCTGGAGCGAGGCGATCTGCGTACGCGTGGAGACGCGGAGCTTGGCGTCCAGGTTCGACAGCGGCTCGTCCATGAGGAAGACCTGCGGCTCGCGCACGATGGCGCGGCCCATCGCCACACGCTGGCGCTGACCGCCGGAGAGGGCCTTCGGCTTGCGGTCCAGGTACTCGGTGAGGTCGAGGATCTTCGCCGCCTCCTCGACCTTCTGCCGGATCTCCGCCTTGTTGACGCCGGCGATCTTGAGCGCGAAGCCCATGTTGTCGGCGACCGTCATGTGCGGGTACAGCGCGTAGTTCTGGAACACCATGGCGATGTCCCGGTCCTTCGGCGGCAGGTGCGTCACGTCGCGGTCGCCGATGCGGATGGCGCCGCCGTTGACGTCCTCGAGCCCCGCGAGCATGCGGAGCGAGGTGGACTTGCCGCAACCGGACGGACCGACCAGGACGAGGAACTCGCCGTCCGCGATCTCGATGTCCAGTCCGTCGACGGCGGGCTTGGTGGAACCGGGGTAGACCCGGGTCGCCTTGTCGAAAGTGACAGTGGCCATGGCTCGAAGGCCCCCTTCTACCGGCAGGAACGTGCCGGACGATCCGTTGTAGGAAGGTGGTTGGTGTAGTCCACATGAGCGAACTGGGTCAGGACGGTACCTGGCGTTCACCGGTCTGTCAGCACTTGAGGACGGGTGAACTTCACAAGAACGTTCGGGACGGCCCCGGCCGCCGGCCCGGAGACCCGCCGGGCGCACACCGTCCGGGCCGCACGGCGGGAGAAGTCCGTGGCCCGGGGAAACAGCGGCTGTGTACAGTGGTGCCGCCCTCGCGCGCGGGTCGTGGCGCGCGATGCCTCCTTAGCTCAGCTGGCCAGAGCAGCGCACTTGTAATGCGCAGGTCGTCGGTTCGAATCCGACAGGGGGCTCCATGAGAAGCCCAGGTCAGGCCGTCTGACCTGGGCTGCACGATACTGGGCCTCGTGAAGCGGCTCACGGGGGTCTCCCGGGTTCGGCGGGCGGTGTGGGCGTATGTGCGCCGGGCGCCCGGCACCTATGTGTGGCTGGCCGTCCTGTTCGTCACCACGGTGACGCTGCACCACATGTCCCCCGAGTTCGAGCAGGAGTTTCTGCGGCAGCGGTCGACGAACATCCATGAGCTGTCGCGGCACCCGGTGCGGGTGCTGGTGGCGAGCGCCATGTGGATCGACGGCGGGCACTGGGTGCCGTACGTGGCGCTGTACTCCGTCTTCCACGCGCAGGCCGAACGGTGGCTCGGGACGGCCCGGTGGCTCGCGGTGTGCGCGGCCGCGCACGTGCTGGCCACGTTGATCAGCGAGGGCGCGCTCGCGCTGGCGATCCAGGACGGGCTCGCGCCGCGGTCGTCGGCCGACACCCTGGACGTGGGGGTGAGCTATGCGCTGGCCGGGGTGGCGGGGGTGCTGGTCTACCGGATCGGCCCGCCGTGGCGGTACGGGTACCTGGCGGGGCTGCTCGTCTTCTTCGGCGCTCCGCTGACGGCCGCGCCGACCTTCACCGACTTCGGGCACTTCCTGTCCGTGCTCGTCGGGCTGGCGTGTCACCCCCTGGTCAGGAGCCGGGAGCGGGAACGGATGCGTGATCCCGAGGGGGCGGGGCCTGGCCCGGGCGCGGGGGCGGCTCCACCGGGCGGCGTCCGGCCGTGAGCCGCCGCGTCGATCTCCAGGCCGCCGCGTCGATCTCCAGGCCGGCGCGGGATTGTCAGAGGCGGGGTGCAGCATGGGGGGCATGGCGAGGACTGGGGCCGGCAGGACCGGCGGGACGGGCGGGGCCGGGGGCAGGGCGGGCGCCGCGGTGAAGGGGGCGCGGCGGCCCGAGGTGCGGCTGCCGGAGCTGGAACCGTACGGGGGCGGGGGGCTGGAGCCCGACGGGGACTACGACGGCGTGGAGTGGCGTGAGCTGGACCTCGCCGGGCAGGACGGCGGTGGCGCGCGCTTCATGGACTGCGCGGTGACCGGCTGTGCGCTGGACGGGACGAGGCTGCGCCACGCGCGTTTCCTGGACTCGGTGCTGACCGGTCTGCGGGGGGTCGGCACGGATCTGGCGGAGGCGACCCTGCGGGACGTGGAGCTGCGGGACGCGCGGCTGGGCGGGACCCAGCTGTACGGCGCGGTGCTGGAGCGGGTGGTGGTGCGCGGCGGCAAGATCGACTACCTGAATCTGCGCCAGGCGCGGTTGCGGGACGTCGTCTTCGAGGGGTGTGTGCTGGTCGAGCCCGATTTCGGCGGGGCCCGGCTGGAGCGGGTCGAGTTCGTGGACTGTGCCCTGCGGTCGGCGGACTTCACGGCGGCGACGCTGACGGACGTGGATCTGCGGGGTGCGGTGGAACTGGGCCTCGCGGGGGGCGTGGACCGGTTGTCGGGGGCGGTGATCAGTACGGCGCAACTGCTGGATCTGGCGCCGGTGCTGGCGACGGAGCTGGGGATCAGAGTGGAGGGCTGAACCCGGCGGGGGCTCCGGTCGCGGGCCCGGCTCCGGCCGGGGTCACTTCACGCGGGGGAAGCGGGCCTGGAGCGTCCAGACGGCGGGGTTCTCGCCGAGGTCCTCGTGCAGGTCGGTCAGGTCGGCGAGGAGGTCGTGGAGGAAGTCGCGGGCCTCGCGGCGCAGTTCGCTGTGGGAGAAGGTGAGGGGGGGTTCCTCGGGGGGCATCCAGTCGGCCTCGATGTCGACCCAGCCGAAGCGGCGGCGGAAGAGCATGCGGTCCGTGGACTCGGTGAAGTCGAGTTCCGCGTACTGGGGGCGGGAGGCGCGGGAGCCGGCCGGGTCCTGGTCGATGTGCTCGGCGATGTCGCACAGCGCCCAGGCGAAGTCGAGTACGGGCACCCATCCCCAGGCTGTGGACAGCTCGCGGTCCGCCTTGGTGTCGGCGAGGTAGACGTCGCCGCAGAACAGGTCGTGGCGCAGGGTGCGGACGTCCGCGCGCCGGTAGTCCGTCTGGGGCGGGTCCGGGAAGCGGTTGGAGAGGGCGTAGCCGATGTCGAGCACGTAGGCGATGGTGTCACGCCCGCGTGTGGTCGTCGGACGTCGCCGTAGGATCGCTGTCGTGCCCCGATCCGTACGTCTTGTCACGGTTGCCGCGCTGGTGGCGGGATGTCTCGTCCTGGTCGCGTGCGACGGCGGTCCGCCGGAGGGCGCGAGGGGTGGCTCCGGTGGTTCGCGGGGCGCGGCGGGCGTCGGCGATCCGTATTTCCCGAAGGCGGGCAACGGCGGGTACGACGTCACGCACTACGGCCTCACCCTGTCCTACGTCCCCGACGGCAACCGGCTCAGGGGGACGGCGGTGGTCACGGCCCGGGCGACGCAGGACCTGTCCTCGTTCGATCTCGATCTGCTGGGCATGGACGTCGAGGAGGTGCGGGTCGAGGGGGCGGTCGCGCGGTTTCGCCGGGAGGGCCAGGAACTCGTCGTCCGCCCGTCCGAGCCGCTCGCCGGCGGCGAGGCGTTCGAGGTGCGGGTCCGCTATTCCGGCAGTCCGGTCACGATCACCGATGCGGACCGTTCCCAGGAGGGCTGGCTGCGTACGGCGGACGGCGTGCTGGCGCTGGGGGAGCCGACCGGGTCGATGGCCTGGTTCCCGGGCGCCCATCACCCGTCCGACAAGGCGTCGTACGACGTCGCCGTGACCGTCCCGAAGGGGCTGACGGCGGTCTCCAACGGTGAGCCGCGCGGTCGGCGCACGGGGCCGGACGGGCGGACGACGTTCCGGTGGCACACGGCGGAGCCGACGGCGAGTTACGCGGCGACGCTGGCGATCGGCCGTTTCACCGTGACCACGTCCGTGCTGGGGGGCGGCCTGCCCGCGTATGTGGCGGTCGATCCCTCGCAGGTGGCGGCGAGCCGGGCGGTGCTGGCCCGGCTTCCCGAGGTCATGGACTGGGCGCGGGACAGCTTCGGGTCGTACCCCTTCTCCTCGGTGGGGGCGATCGTGGACCGGCCGGGTGACGCGGGATACGCGCTGGAGACGCAGAACCGGCCGGTCTTCCCCGGAGCGCCCGGCATGGAGACGTTCGTCCATGAGCTTGCGCACCAGTGGTTCGGGGTGTCCGTCACGCCGAGGAGCTGGCGGGACATGTGGCTCAGCGAGGGGCTGGCGACGTACGCCGAGTGGTTGTGGACGGAGGACGAGGGCGGGGCGACGGCTGAGGAGACGTTCCGGGCGCTGTACGACCACGGTGCGGACGTGTACGAGGACCTGTGGGACTTCCCGCCGGCGAAGCCGCCGGGGCCCGCGCACATCTCCGACGCGCCGGTCTACCAGCGGGGCGCGATGGTCGTCCACCGTGTCCGGCAGGCCCTCCACGACGACGACGCCTTCCACGGCCTGCTGCGGGGGTGGGCGGCGGCCCGTCGCCATGGCAACGCCCGCACGGAGGACTTCACGGCGTTCGTCGAGAAGCGGGCGCCGCAGGTGGACTTCGACGGGATCTGGTCGCAGTGGCTCTACGGGGAGGGCCGGCCGCCGCGCCCGTGAGGCCCGGCGGGTGTGAACCGAGGGATCGGCCGGGGCCGGTCCTGGCCGGTGGGCCGTCTCCCGGCCGTCTAGCGCCCGTCGGACGGGGCCGTCGTCCGCGGTGGGAGCGGGGTCAGCGGTTTGCGCAGGACGGTGCAGGGGCGGCCGAGTCGGCGGTCGGGCCGGTGGCCGATGACCTCGTATCCGAGGGCGGTCCAGAAGGCGAGGCCCTTGGGGTTGGCGTCGAGGACGGCGAGCCGGACGGCGGTGTGGCCGGCCGTGCGCAGTCGTTCCTCGACGCGTTCGGCGATGCGGCGTCCGAACCCCTGGCCCTGTGCGGCCGCGTCGACCATGAGCAGTCCGATCCAGGGGTCCGGGTCCGCGGGGTCGGGGTGCCGTGCGAGCGTGACGGCGATGCCGACGAGGCGGCCCCGGCTGCGGGCGAGCAGTGCCTCGACGTGCGGCTCGGCCAGCTCGTCGGCGAGGGCCGCGGCCACCTGCTCGGGCCGGATGTCGTCCGGGTCGGGGAAGTCGCCGCTGAGGGCGTGGTATTCGCGGTGGGAGGCGTAGAGGGCGGTGAGTTCGGTGAGGAGGGGGCCGGGGATGTCGTGGTCCGGGGTGAGGCGCAGCGCGTCCAGGTGCATGGCCGCAGGCTAGGCGGCGGCGGCCGCCCGCGGAGAGCCGCCCGAGCCGCCCGCGGGCGTGGGGCGGGGCCGGACGCGGGCCGCCCCGCCCGGCGAGGTGCGGGGCGGGGCGGGGCGGGGCGGGGCGGTCCGGGATCTCTGTGGTGCCGTGGTGCCGGGGACCTCGGGGTCAGACGCTGACGCCGAAGTCCTGGGCGATGCCGACGAGGCCGGAGGCGTAGCCCTGGCCGACGGCGCGGAACTTCCACTCGGCGCCGTTGCGGTAGAGCTCGCCGAAGACCATCGCGGTCTCGGTGGCCGCGTCCTCGGACAGGTCGTAGCGGGCGATCTCGGCGCCGCCGGCCTGGTTGACGATGCGGATGTAGGCGTTGCGGACCTGGCCGAAGTTCTGCGAGCGGTTCTCCGCGTCGTAGATGGAGACCGGGAAGACGATCTTGTCGATGTCGGCGGGGAGGCCGGCCAGGTTGACGTTGATCGCCTCGTCGTCGCCCGCGCCTTCGCCGGTGCGGTTGTCGCCGGTGTGGACGATGGTCTGGTCCGGCGTCTGCTTGTTGTTGAAGAACACGAAGTGGGCGTCGGAGTAGACCTTGCCCTGGGTGTTGACCGCGATGGCGGAGGCGTCGAGGTCGAAGTCCGTGCCGGTGGTGGTGCGGACGTCCCAGCCGAGGCCCACGGTGACGGCGGTCAGGCCCGGAGCCTCCTTGGTGAGCGAGACGTTGCCACCCTTGGACAGGCTTACAGCCATGGTTGGGAGTCCTTCCCTCGTTTTTTCGTACGGCTTCGCGGGCACGAAGCTACAGCTATCCCTATGAACGCAGCGAAGGCCGGTCAAGGTTCCCGGCGTGCCCGCGATTCTTTACTTTCTTTACCAAGGGATATTCGCGTGACTCGGGCCGGGCCGGAGCGGGAACATGGTCGGCATGTCTGGTCCCTATGTCGTCCGCGGCTCCGTCTCGCTTCCCGAGGCCGAGCTGATGTGGCGTTTCTCGCGGTCTTCGGGGCCGGGCGGGCAGCACGTCAACACGAGTGACTCGCAGGTGGAGCTGCGCTTCGACGTGGAGCGCACCGAGGCGCTGCCCGAGGTGTGGAAGGCGCGGGCGCTGGAGCGGCTGGCGGGCCGGCTCGTCGACGGCGTCGTCACCGTCCGTTCCTCCGAGCACCGTTCCCAGTGGCGCAACCGGGAGACCGCGGCGGTGCGGCTGGCCGCGCTGCTCGCGGAGGCGACGGCGCCGCCGCCCAAGCCGCGCCGGGCGACCCGTATCCCGCGCGGGATCAACGAGCGGCGGCTGCGGGAGAAGAAGCAGCGTTCGGAGACGAAGCGGGGCCGGACGGGCCGGGACTGGGGCTGAGCGGCACGGCGTCGCCCTGCCCGGTCCCGACGTGCCGTGGCGTGTGGCGTCCGGCTGTCACGTTCCAGGCGTGTCGTGCGTCATTGCCGTGACTGTGGCGATCACGTCGGCCGGATGCGGATGCGGATGCGGATGCGGGTTCGCGGCCGGCGTCCGGAGCGTGACGAGGGATGCGACCGATGACGACGACCGGTGACGACGGCTTCCTGGCCGAGTCCTTCGAGGCGCACCGCGGGCGGCTGCGCGCCGTGGCGCACCGGATGCTGGGCTCGGGGGCGGAGGCGGACGACGCCGTGCAGGAGGCGTGGGTGCGGCTCAGCCGGAGCGCCGGCCGGGGCGAGGCCGGGGGCATCGGCAATCTCGGGGGGTGGCTGACGACGGTCGTCGGCCGGGTGTGCCTGGACATGCTGCGTTCGCGCCGCTCGCGTGCCGAGGAGCCGTTGGAGAGCTGGACGCCGGCGGTGGCGGCGGTGCCCGATCCGGCGCAGGACGCGCTGCTCGCGGAGTCCGTGGGCACGGCCCTGCTGGTGGTCCTGGACACGCTGTCCCCGGCGGAGCGGCTGGCGTTCGTGCTGCACGATCTGTTCGGGGTCCCGTTCGAGGAGGTGGCGGGGGTCGTCGACCGGAGTCCGGAGGCGGCCCGGCAGCTGGCCAGCAGGGCTCGTCGGCGGGTGCGGGGGGCGGCGGAGCCGGAGGCCGACCCGGTCCGCCGGCGCCGGGTGGTGGACGCCTTCCTGGCGGCGGCCCGGGAGGGGGACTTCGACGGGTTGCTGGCGGTGCTGGATCCGGATGTCGTGGCCCGCTCGGAGACGCTGGTGACGGCGGGCGCGAGCGAGGTGGCCCGGGGCGCGTCGGGTTTCGCCCGGCTCTCGTTCGTGGCCGGGCCGGCTCTGGTGGACGGTGCGACGGGACTGGCGGTGCTGGTGGACGGCCGGGTGGAGCGCACGCTCGCGTTCACCTTCGTCCGGGACCGGATCGCTCTGATCGACGTCACGACCGACCCGGCGCGGCTGGCCCGGCTGGAGGTGAAACTCCTGCCGCCCGACGGGGACGGCGACCGGACGGGGACCAGCCGGCCGCGCCCTGGTCGAGGGTGAGGACGCCGACGGTCTCGCCGTCGCTCTTCTCGCCGGTCTTGCGGAAGCCGAGTCGCAGGTAGAAGTCCTCGGGGCCGTGTTCGCCCTCGTGCCAGGTCACGTACATCTCGCGGGTGCCGCGGCGGCGCAGTTCCGCGGCGACGGCCTCGACGGCGAAGCGGCCGTAGCCGCAGCCCTGTTCGGCGGCGGCGATGTTCAGCCGCCACAGGCCGGAGCGGACCAGGCTGCCGTCGCCGCGGCCGTTCCAGTCGATGTCGAGGAAGGCCATGAGGAAGCCGACGGGCCGGTCGCCGTCCATGATCAGCCGTGGCCAGGCGATGCCCGGGTGGACGTAGGCCTCGGCGAGGGACTTCATGACGGGCGAGACCGCGAACTCCTGGTCGGGGTGGACCCGGACGGCCGTCGCCGCGTCGAAGTTCTCGGGGGTGATCTCCACGAGGCGCAGGGGGGAACTCGTGGCGGTCGCCCCGGCGGCGGTGTCTGTCGTGCCTGTCATGTCCGGCACCCTAGGCGCCTGGTTCCCGGTCCGGCCACGGCATTTCCGCCGGGGTCAGCCCAACTGGCGGTAGCGGCCCCGGAAGTAGACCAGGGGACCGCCGTGCGCGTCGGCGACGGTCGCGGTCAGCACGCGGCCGATCACCAGGGTGTGGTCGCCCGCGGACACGCGCTGTTCGGTGCGGCATTCCAGGGTGGCCAGCGCGCCGCCGACCAGGAGGGCGCCGCCGGCCTCGCCGCGGACGCAGGGGAGGTCCTCGAAGAGGAGACGGTCGCTGATGCGGCCCTTCATGGCGAAGCGGCCGGCGATGTGGCGCTGGTGCTCGGAGAGCACCGACACGGCCCACAGCGGCTGTTCGTCGAGCAGGTCGTCCATGCGGGAGCCGGTGCGCAGGCCGACCAGGACGAGCGGCGGGTCGAGGGAGACCGACACGAAGGACGTCGCCGTCATGCCGACGTCCTCGCCGTCCGGGGCGCCGGGGTCGTCGGGGTCGAGGGACGGTTCGCGCGCGGTCACCAGGACCACGCCGTCGGCGAGCCGGGACATGGCGGCGCGGAACTCGTCGTTGCTCACCCCCTCAGGATGCACGGCAGGGGGCTTGGGCACGGTGTTGAGCAGATCGGGGGACACATCCGAAACGCTAGTGTCCGATCATTGCGCCCCGCATCGGACCTCCGCCCGAGTAGGGTCGTAGGACCGCGGACCGAATCCGGTCTCTGTCCGTGTTCAGGAAACACACAGGAAAAACGCGGAAACTCCACTCAAATGTTCATGTTCGGCTGTGACTTGAGTCACAAGACGTACTAATTGTTGACCCTGTGTACCGAGTGAGCAGCGCGCTGTGATTCAGTGGCGGAGGCGTCACAACGAGACACACACCGACAACAGAGCACCAGAAACGACGTTGCGCCGAAGACAACCCTTGATTCGCTGCGAAGTCTCGGGGGGAGGGCGAAACACATGGAGACCGAGTCGGAGCCGTACGTCCGTCTTGCGTCCCTGCGACAGCTGCACCAGGTCATGGCCGACATGAACACGGCCCGCAGTCTGGCCGACACACTGCAGACCGTCGCCGACGGCGTGGTCACGGCACTCGGGTACGAGCTGGCGTGCGTCAATCTCGTGCGTCCCGACGGCGATCTCGTCGTCGCCGCCTTCGCCGGGAACCCCGCCGCCGAGGCCCTCATCACCGGCCGGGTCGGCTCGCGCGACTCCTGGGAGCGCCGCCTCTCCATGGGAGAGACCTGGGGCGACCTGATCTTCATCCCCCACACCGAGGGCTGGATCCTCGACGACGACGACGTCCCGCAGTGGTACACCGACGGGCCCGCGCCCCGCTTCGAGGACGAGTGGCACCCCTCGGACCGGCTCTTCGCCCCCATGTACACTCCCGCGGCCCCCGGCAGCGGCGGCGCCTGCGGCGAGCTGATCGGCGTCCTGTCCGTGGACCGGCCGCGCAACGGGCGCCGTCCGGGCGCATGGGGGCGCGAAGCGCTCCAGATGTACGCCTTCCAGGCCGCCATCGCGATCAGCAACGCGCGTCTGCGAGCCAACATGCAACGCGCACTGGTCAGGCTCGAACGCGAGCAGCAGGCCCTGCGCGCCAGTGAGGAATCCTTCCGCCAGGCCTTCGAGTACGCCCCCTCCGGCATGGCGATAGCCGAGATGGGCGGCGACCAGCACGGCCGAATACTGCGCACCAACGACGCCCTGTGCCGCCTGCTGGGCCGCCCCGCCTCCGCGATGCGCCGCTACTCCTTCTCCGACCTCGTCCACCCCGAGGACATAGGCACCCTGCTGCGCACCTCGGCGGAGGGCGGCCGCGCGGAACTGCGCCTCGCCCGCCGCGACGGCACCTACCTCTGGGTCAGCCTGCGCAACTCCGTGGTCGCGGACGCCGCCGACGGGCCGCGTTTCCTGCTCACCCACGTCGAGGACATAGAGGACCGCAAGCGCCGCGAGCTCCAGCTCGCCCACCGCGCCTCGCACGACTCCCTCACCGGCCTGCCGAACTCCGCGGAACTGCGTTCGCGGCTGTCCGCCCGCCTCTGCCGGCGCCCCCAGTCGGCCCAGCCCGCCGCCGTCGACGCCATGGACTCCGGTTACGCGCACGCCGCCTTCGACGCCGACGACCACGGCTTCGGCTACCGGCCCGCCGGCGCCGAGTCCTTCGACGGCTACGACCACCACGTGCACACCGCCGCTCCCGAGGACGACCGCGACGACGGCGCCAAGGGGCTCGCGGTCCTCTTCTGCGACCTCGACGGCTTCAAGTCGATCAACGACCGCTTCGGGCACAACGCGGGCGACGCGGTCCTCATCGAGGTCGCCCGCCGCCTCTCCCGGCAGGTCCGCGACGGGGACACGGTCGCCCGGCTCGGCGGCGACGAGTTCGTGATCCTCGCCGACGGCCTCGGCCGCGCCGACGCCGCCGACCTCGCCGTCCGGCTGCGCAACGAGATCATCCAGCCCATCCGCGCCGAGGGCCGGGCCGTCCGGGTCGGCGCCAGCTTCGGCATCGGCTGGGCGCATTGCGGGATGACAGCGGACGAAGTGCTGAAGTCCGCCGACGAGCGCATGTACGTCGAGAAACGATCTCGTCCCAAACAGCACAGACGCGCGGGATGATCACCAGGTCAGTGGCCCCGCCCGCCTGATGATGCGATCCGAGTCACCCGTTTGGGCGGTGCGGACCGGGTAGGCTCGCAGTTCCCACACGTATGGATCCGCGTACGCGTGTCGCATCCGCCCCGCACTGTTGAGGAGTACGAAGGGATGACGCCCGGCAACAACGGCGCGAGCCCGCCCGAGGACGACGACCCGTTCGGCTACCTCTACGCCGACGGCCAGGCCAACGGCGCGCAGCCGCCCTCCGGCGGCGGCTACGGCTACCCGAACTCGGTCAGCCGGGTGCGCGCGGTCGGCGAGCGCCAGTACGGACAGCAGCCGCAGCAGCAGACCGCGCAGTACGGGCAGCAGCCCCCGACGGTTCCGCAGCAGAGCGCGTACGGCCAGCCCAACCCGCACTACGCCGCGCCGGAGAACTTCGGCGGCGGCGGCCCCTCCACCGGCCGGCAGCCCGTGCACAACGGCGGCGGCCGCGGCCGCGGCCCCAACACCAAGGGCCTGCTGATCGGCGCGGTCGCGGTGGTCGCCGCGGTCGTGATCGGCATCGCGGTGGCCATGGCGGGCGGCGACGACAACCCGGACGACAACAAGGCGAACGGCCAGTCGTCGTCCTCGGCCGCCGCCACGGGAAGCCCGTCGCCGAGCGCGTCGGCCTCCGAAGACGACAGCAAGGCGGACCTTCCGGCCATCGATGCGAAGGCGCTGAGCCTCGAGGGCGGTACCTCGCCGGCTTCGGAGGTCAAGGGCGCGAAGGCGGCCGGAGGCACCTACGTCGGCAACTTCAACCATGTCGGTGCGGCCGTGACCTGGAACGTCAGCGGGATCCCCGAGGACGGCAAGTACACGCTGAACCTCACCTACGGCGTGCCCGGCAAGGACGGGAACGCCACGCTCACGGTCAACGGCACGCCCCAGGACCGCCCTCTCAACATGAAGAACTTCGCCCATGCCCCCGAGGGCGACTACGCGAAGGGCTGGACGAACACCTGGGGGAACATCACCCTCAACAAGGGCACCAACACCATCAAGATCTCCTGCGAGCAGGGCAACGTCTGCGACGCCAACCTCGACCAGCTGTCGCTCGAGGCGGGCTGGAAGTAGCGGGCGCCGTCTCTCAGGCCGCGCTTTCCTCACGTCTGGCCGAGATCCGCGGCAGCAGTTCCGCGTAGGCCGCGCGGTCGAACTCGCCCGCTGTCGGGGAGAGTACGGTCGCCGCGGACAGGGCTGCCGCCCGGGTCAGGCGGGCCGGCCAGGGGAGATGTTCGACCAGGCCCGACAGCAGGCCCGCGCAGACCGAGTCGCCCGCGCCCGTGGGGTTGCCGTGGACGCGGGCCGGCGGGGTGGCGCGCCAGCGGCCCTCCGGGGTCGCCGCGACGAGGCCTTCGGCGCCGAGCGAGGCCACCACCGACTGCGCCCCGCGCCTGCGCGCGTCCTGCGTCGCGCGCAACGGCTCGTGGGAACCGGTGAGTTCGGCCAGTTCCTCGGCGTTCGGCTTGACGATGTCGGGGCGGGCTGCCACCCCGCGGCGCAGCGGCTCGCCGCCGGTGTCGAGCAGGACGGGCACGCCCGCGGCCCGTGCCGCGCGGATCAGGACCGCGTACGCGCCCACCGGCACCCCGGGCGGCAGGCTGCCGCACAGGGCCACCGCGTCGGCGTCGGCGAGCAGTTGCCCGTAGGCGTCCTGGAAGGCGGTCCACTCGGCCGGTGCGACGAGCGGGCCGGGCTCGTTGAGCTGGGTGGTGTCGCCCGTGCGGGCGTCGACGACCGCGATCGTGCGGCGGGTGGACCCGGCGACGGGCACCAGCGCGTCCGCCACCCCGGCTGTGCCGGACAGGAGTTCCCGCACGCGCCGGCCGGTCGCGCCGCCCGTGAAGCCGGTCGCCGTCACCTCGTGGCCGAGGGCGGCCAGCACGCGGGCGACGTTGAGCCCTTTGCCGCCGGGCCGCTCCCGCACGTCGGTCACCCGATGGGAGGCGTGCGGCCGCAGGGCGGGCACGTGATACGTGAGGTCGAGAGCGGTGTTCAGGGTGACGGTGAGGATCACCGGAGCCGACCTCCCTCGGCGGGCACGTGTGGGGCTTCGGTACCGCGGTGCGTGATTCCGAAGGCCTGATCATGCCAAAGAGACGGCGGCCGGCCCAGTGCTCGGGTCGGCCACCGTCCCGGTGGAGGCGGACGTTTCACGCCAGTTGGGGATCCACCACCCAAACCCCCTTGCGCATCACGCCCTTGACCTCGAAGTCCTCGTCGAGCAGTACCAGGTCGGCGTCCTTGCCGGGTTCCAGGGAGCCGATCCGGTCGTCCAGGCCCAGCAGGCGGGCCGGGTTGGCGGACAGGGCCGCGACGACGTCCTCGACCGGGATGCGGTCGACCGTCACCGCCCGTTGGAAGGCGCGGTCCAGGGTGAGGGTGGAGCCGGCGATCGAGCCGCCCTCCACGAGACGCGCCACGCCCTCGCTGACCTCGACCTCGAGCGGGCCGAGCAGGTAGCGGCCGTCGCCGATGCCGGCGGCGTCCATCGCGTCGGTGATGAACGCGACGCGGTTCGGGCCCGCGTGACGGAACGCCAGTTCCAGTGCGGCCGGGTGCAGGTGCGTGCCGTCGTTGATCAGCTCGACGGTCACCCGCTCGTCCTCCAGCAGGGCGGCGATGGGTCCGGGGGCGCGGTGCCCGAGGGGCGGCATCGCGTTGAAGAGGTGGGTGGCGACGGTGGCTCCGGCCTCGATGGCCTGAACCGTCTGCTCGTAGGTGGCGTCGGTGTGGCCGACGGCGGCGATCACGCCGTGCTCGGCGAGCAGGCGTACGGAGTCCAGGCCGCCGGGGAGTTCCGTCGCCAGGGTGAGCATCCGGGCCTGGCCGCGCGCCGCGTCGATCAGCTTGCGGACCTCGGCCGGGTCGGGGTCGCGCAGCAGGGCCTCGGAGTGTGCGCCCTTGCGGCACGGGGAGATGAAGGGGCCCTCGAAGTGGATGCCGGCCAGGTCGCCCTGTTCGGCCAGCTCGCTCAGCAGGCCGGCCTGGCGGACGAGGACGTCCATGTCGTCGGTGACGGTCGAGGCGACGAGGGTGGTGGTGCCGTGCAGGCGGTGGGTGTGGATGGCCTTCTCGACGTCCTGTGCGGTGCCGGAGAAGGAGGCTCCGCCGCCGCCGTGGTTGTGCAGGTCGACGAAGCCGGGCACCAGCCAGTGGCCACAGACGTCGACGACGGTTCCCTGCGGGGCGCCGGGCGGGTCGTCGGCGGCGATCTTCGTGCCGTCGATCGTGACGCGGCCGGCCGGCACGGTGCCGGTGGGGAGGACCACCCGGGCGCCGGTCAGCACCTGCCTGCGTGCGCCGGTCGCGGGCCGCGGGTGCGTGGTGGCCGGTCGCGCGCTCGCGGCGGGGCCGCTCGCTGTCGCGTTCCGCGCCCCTAGGGGGGTGGCCATCAGGGGGTTACCTCCGTACGGTCGGTCGGGTCGAGGAGATCGCGGGCGAGCAGGGCGGCCCCCAGGCAGCCGGCGCTGTCGCCCAGGGCCGCGGGGACGATCCGCGGAAGCGTCTGGAAGGTCACCCGGCGGCGGACCGCTTCCCGCAGCGGTGTGAACAAGGTTTCCCCTGCTTCCGCGAGTCCGCCACCGATGACGAGCGTGCGCGGGTCCAGCAGGGTGACGGCGGTGATCAGGCCGTCGGCGAGGGCGTCCACGGCGTGTTGCCAGACCCGGACGGCTTCGGGGTCGGCGGAGACGACGGCCTTCGCGCAGTGCGCGGCGTCCGCGTCCGGGTCGCCGCTCGCCGCCGCCCACGCCTGGCCGACGGCGGCGGCGGACGCGTACCGCTCCAGGCAGCCGTGCTGCCCGCAGGGGCAGGGGGTTCCGCCGGGGCGTACGACGATGTGGCCGATCTCGCCGGCGAAGCCGTGGGCGCCCGCCTCCACCCGGCCGTCGACGCCGATCGCGCCGGCGATGCCGGTGCCCAGGGCCACGAACAGGAACCGGTCCGCGCCGCGGCCCGCGCCGACGCGGCCCTCGGCGAGACCGCCGGTGCGCACGTCGTGGCCGAGGGCGACGGGGATCTGGAGGCGTTCGGCGAGCCGGGCGCGCAGGGGGACGTCCCGCCAGCCCAGGTTGGCCGCGTAGACGGCGACGCCTTTCGCCTCGTCGACGATGCCGGGGACGGCGACGGCCGCGGCGGAAGCGGGTTCGCCGAACTGCCGGGCGCCGTGTTCGCGCAGGTCGGCGGCGAAGCCGAGGATGGCGTCGACCACGGCTTCGGGGCCGCGCTCGCGGTCGGTGGCGCGGCGGGCGCGGTGCAGCACGGTGCCGTCGGCACCCACGAGGGCGGCCTTCATCCCGGTTCCGCCCACGTCCAGGGCGATGACATGTCTCACGGGGACAGTGTGGCCCGAGGACCCGCAAGAGGTCTAGTCCACTTACGTGGTGTAGACCTTACTCCGGATAACGGAACCATTGGTATGAGCAATCAAGTGCTCACGGTCAGTCAGTTCGGCGATGAGGAGCGGTTCGGTGCAGCGGGCACGAAAGTCAGGGACGATCGCGGCGGCGTCCGCCCTCGGCATGGCGGCGGTCCTCGCCGGCTGCGGACTGACCGGGGGCTCCGACGACGTCACCCTGAGACTCGTCGCCGCCGACTACGGCGACAGCGCCGCCAACAGCTCCAAGAAGTACTGGGACCAGCTCGTCGAGGCGTACGAGAAGGACCACCCGGACGTCACCGTCGACGTCACCGTGTACTCCTGGAACGACGTCGACGCCAAGGTCAAGGCCATGGTCGACGCGGGCGACGCCCCCGACATGGCGCAGATCGGCGCCTACGCGGACTACGCGGCCGCCGACCGGCTCTACAAGGTCGGTGACGTGCTCTCCATCCCCGTCGAGGCGGACTTCGTGCCCCGGCTCGCGGACGCGGGCAAGGTGCGCGACGTGCAGTACGGCATGCCGTTCGCCTCCTCGACGCGGCTGCTGTTCTACAACAAGACCCTCTTCGAGCAGGCCGGCATCACCGCGCCGACCACCTGGGCCGAGCTGGCGCGGGACGCCCGGACGCTGAAGGCCAAGGGCGTCGAGTACCCCTACGCGCTGCCGCTGGGGCCCGAGGAGGCGCAGGCCGAGACCCTTCAGTGGCTGCTCAGCGGCGGAGGCGGCTACACCCAGACCGCCGGCAGCTACAGCCTCGACTCCGCGGAGAACGTCGCCACCTTCGAATGGCTGAAGGACGAACTGGTCGGCAAGGGCCTCACCGGCCCGGTCGCCCCCGGCAAGCTGAACCGGGCCGCCGCGTTCGCCGCGTTCACCGCGGGCGACGTGGGCATGCTCAACGGGCATCCCTCGCTGATGAAGGCGGCCCGGAGCAAGGGCGTGAAGTTCGGCATGGTGCCGATGCCAGGCGTCGACGGCCCCACCAAGAACTCCATGGCCGTCGCCGACTGGATGACCGCCTTCAAGCAGAACGGGCACGGCGACCAGATCGGCGAGTTCCTGGACTTCGTCTACAGCGAGAAGAACGTCCTCGCCTTCTCCCGCGAGTACGACCTGCTGCCCGTCACCAGCTCCGCCTCCCAGGTCATGGAAGGGGCATCGCAGGACGCCGACCTCCAGCCGTTCCTCGAGGAGCTCCCGCTGGCCGAGAGCTACCCCGTCGGACGGACCTCCTGGGCGACGGTCAGCGCGGACGTCAAGAAGCGCATCGGCGCGGCCGTGACCGCGCACGGCAGCCCGGCCGACGTCCTCGGCGGACTCCAGACCGCGGCGGTGACCGCGGAGACCGCCGCCGGGGACTGAGCGACGGGGACTGAACGCCGGGGACTGAACGCCGGGCCGGATGTCGGCGCCGGGCGCTACCGTGCGGGGCATGGAACGGCGAGCGGACACGGACGGGCTGGGGGCGCTGGAGCGGGGCGTCCTCGCCCTGGAACGGCGCGGCTTCGCCGGGCCGGGCGCGAAGGAACGGGCGATACGCGAGGAGCTGGACCTGTCGCCGGTGCGCTATTACCAGCTCCTCAACGCCCTGCTCGACGACCCCCGGGCACTGGCCCACGACCCGGTGACCGTGAACCGGCTGCGCAGGGTGCGCGAAGCGCGGCGGGCGGAGCGGTAGCCCGTCCGGCCGTTGGCTATGGTCGCCGTATGGGCACCCACGAGACGCACCACGGGACACACTCCACGGCACCCGGATCCCCACCCCCCGGATCCCCACCCCCCTCCCCGCCGGCACCCTTGCCCGTCCCGGTCACCGCGGCGGGCCGTGCCGCGCTCGACGCGATCGTGGCCCGGCCCTCGGCCGCCCTCGTCGCCCTCGACTTCGACGGCACCCTCGCCCCGATCGTCGAGAACCCCGAGGACGCCCGCGCCCACCCCGACGCCGTCCCCGCTCTCGCGGCCCTCGCGCCGCGGGTCGCCGCGGTGGCCGTCGTCACCGGCCGGCCCGCCGAGGTCGCCGTCCGCCACGGAGGCTTCGCCGGCGTCGAGGGACTGGACCGGCTCGCCGTCCTCGGCCACTACGGCGCCGAACGCTGGGACGCGAGCACCGGCGCCCTGAGCGCACCCGCCCCGCACCCGGGAGTCGCCGCAGTCCGCGCCGCACTGCCCGCCGTCCTGGCGGCCGCCGGCGACCGGCCGGGCGTGTGGATCGAGGAGAAGGGCGGCCGGGCCGTCGCCGTCCACACCCGCCGCGCCGACGACCCCCAGGCCGCCTTCGACGCCCTGCGCGGCCCCCTGACCGACCTCGCGACCCGGCACGGCCTGATCGTCGAACCCGGCCGCATGGTGCTGGAACTGCGCCCCCCGGGCATGGACAAGGGCGTGGCCCTGCTGGAGCACGTCCGCGAGACCGGCGCCGGCGCGGTCCTCTACGCGGGCGACGACCTCGGCGACCTGCCCGCCTTCGCCGCCGTGGAGAAACTCCGCGCCGACGGTGTCCCGGGCCTGCTCGTGTGCAGCGGCAGCGCCGAGGTCGGCGCACTCGCGGAGCGCGCCGACCTCGTCGTGGACGGACCGGCCGGGGTCGTCCGACTGCTGCGGGCGCTCGCCGCTCAGCTGGGCTGAGGCTCGCGCAGCGCGTTCAGCTGGTCCAGGAACCAGCGGGCCGGGGGGAGCGCGGTGGCCGCCGCCGCCAGGCGGGCGGAGCGCTCCGCCCGCTCGCGCGGGTCCATCGTCAGGCCCTCGTGCAGGGCCCGCGCGGTCTCCAGGACGTCGTAGGGATTGACGACGATCGCGTCGTCGCGCAGTTCCCAGTACGCCCCCGCCTCCCGGGACAGGACCAGCGCGCAGCCCTCGTCGGAGACGACCGGCACCTCCTTGGCCACCAGGTTCATGCCGTCGCGGATCGGGTTGACCAGCGCCACGTCGGCCAGCCGGTAGGCGGCGAGGGAGCGCGCGAAGTCGTCCTTGAGGTTCAGCAGCACCGGCGTCCAGCCGGGCGTGCCGAAAGCGGAGTTGATCTCCTCCGTGACCCGCTGCACCTCGCTCATGTAGTCGCGGTAGACGGCCAGGTCCTGGCGTGAGGGATAGGCGAAGGCCACGTGCACCACCCGCTCGTGCCACTCCGGGTGGTCCTCCAGCAGCTGCCGGTAGGCCAGCAGGCCGCGCACGATGTTCTTGGACAGCTCGGTGCGGTCGACGCGGACGATCGTCCTGCGCCCCTCGCCGATCTCCGCGCGCAGCGCCGCCATGCGCTCGTCGACGTCCGCGCGGCGCGAGCGCTCGCGCAGGAAGTCGGCGTCCGCGCCCAGTCCGTGCACGCCGATCCGCGTCTTGCCCGGCCCGCCGGCGAACTCGGTGCAGCACGCGCTGAAGGCGTCCGCCCAGCGGCGGGTGAGGAAGCCCAGGCGGTCGGCGCCGAGCATGCCCGCGAGCAGCTGCCCGCGGATGTCGTCCGGCAGCAGGCCGAAGTAGTCCACCGGCGCCCAGGGCGTGTGCGAGAAGTGGCCGATGCGCAGGTCCGGGCGCAGCTCGCGGAGCATCCCCGGCACCAGGCACAGGTGGTAGTCCTGGACCAGGACCGCCGCCCCCTGCGCCGCCTCCTGCGCCAGCGCCTGCGCGAAGGTCCGGTTGTAGGTCTCGTAGGCCGCCCACCGGCGGCGGAACTCCGCGTCGAAGACCGGCTCCAGCGGCGTCTGGTACAGCATGTGGTGGACGAACCACAGCACCGAGTTGGCGATGCCGTTGTAGGCGTCGGCGTGCACGTCGGCCGGGACGGGCAGCATCCGCACGCCCTCCTCGCCGATCCCGCGCGCGACCGCCTCCCGGTCGCCGTCGGTGAGCGCCGAGCACACCCACAGCGCGCCCGCGTCGGGCCCGATGGCCGACAGACCGGAGACCAGCCCGCCGCCCCCGCGTTTCGCGTGCAGCGAGCCGTCCTCGCGCACCTCGTAGGAGACCGGGCCGCGGTTGGACGCGACCAGTACCTGAGCGGAACCGCGGGAGGCAGACGTGTCGTGCGTGGAAGCCATAAGCCTCAACCTAGCCCGCTCCGTAAACGCTCAAACGTTCGCCGGCCCCGACGGACGCCGCCGGGGTCCGGCGCTGGTCGGACGGTCACCCGGGGTGACCCGCGGCCCGCGCTGCCCGGGCTGGCCCGTCGTCGGCGGCGGGTCCGCTCTCAGGCCACCCTGCGGGACGCGTACTCGGCTATCTGGGCCATCGGCGGGCGCTCCTCCGTGTCCACGGCGTGGGTGCGGGGCTCGAAGCCGGAGGGGCCGCGCTCGAACTGGGTCAGCGCCGGGCGGACCAGGTGGCCGCGGGCCAGCCGCAGCTGCGCGGTGCGGTAGATGGCCGCCGCCATGCGGCCGAGGGCCTGGCCGTCCTGGTGGCGGTGCTTGCGCACGCCGACGTCGACCTGGGCCAGGGCGTCCAGGCCCACCAGGTGCAGGGCGTCGACCAGCATGCCCAGCTCCACGCCGTAGCCGACGGGGAAGGGCAGCCGTTCCAGCAGGGTGCGGCGCGCCGCGTACTCGCCGCCGAGAGGCTGCACGAACCCGGCCAGCTGCGGCCAGTGCATGTTGAGCAGCGGCCGGGCCATCAGCTCGGTGACCCGCCCGCCCTGCCCGGCCGCGCCGCCCAGCGGGCGGTCGTACATGGCCTTGACCAGGTCCACGTCCGGGTCGGTCAGCAGCGGGCCGACGATCCCCGCGACGAAGTCGGAGGAGAACTCCCGCAGGTCGGCGTCCACGAAGCAGACGATGTCGCCGGTGGTGACCAGCAGCGAGCGCCACAGGACCTCGCCCTTGCCGGGCGCGGCCGGTATGCGCGGCAGGATCTCGTCCCGGTGGACGACCCGCGCCCCGGCCGCCGCGGCGACCTGCGAGGTGCGGTCGGTGGATCCCGAGTCGACGACGACGATCTCGTCGACGAGCGGCGCCTGGTGCATGAGGTCGTGACGGATGACGGCGACGATGTCGCCGACGGTCTCCTCCTCGTTCAGCGCGGGCAGGACGACGGACACCGACTGGTTCGCGGCGCGCTTCGCGGCCAGGACGCTGTGCAGCGGGCGATCGGTCACCGACCAGGAGCGGGTGGCCAGCCAGCGCTCGACTTCTTCCAGCACGGTCCACGGCTCCTCACTGTCATGATCACTTTGGGTGCACGGGGGGTGACCGTGTGATCCATCTCGCGGTTCGGACGACTATCTCAACTGTCCTGGCCTTCGGTTACAGTCTTGAACAACGCGGATGACCATCGCATGTCCGGTCGCCCCCGTTCACAACTTCACACCGCTCATCCAGAGGGGCAGAGGGACACGGCCCGATGAAGCCCCGGCAACCCTCCAGCCGGTCTCGTACCGCTCACCGATCACCAGGTGCGCGCTCCGCGAGGCTCCCGGCTCGGGAAGGTGCCAAATCCGTCTCACGGCGAGATGCGTCGTGAGGAAGATGAGGAGAAAGGGCCTCGCCTCACATGGCTGCGCAGACTGTTGCAAGCACCACCGACTCTACGCCGACCTCTTCCGTGGACCTCGGTCCCGCCGTGGCGCTGAGCTGCCGCGAATGCGGTCACCGCGTCCCCCTCGGCCCGGTCTTCGCGTGCGAGGAGTGTTTCGGCCCGCTCGAGATCGCGTACGACTTCTCCTCCTACGACACGGAGGAGCTGCGCAAGCGCATCGAGGCGGGCCCGGCGAACATCTGGCGCTACGCGCCGCTGCTGCCCGTCCCGGCCGACGTGGCGGACAAGCCGAACATCAACCCAGGCTGGACCAAGCTCGTGCAGGCCGACAACCTCGCCCGCGAGCTGGGCGTCGAGCCCGGCAGGCTCTTCGTCAAGGACGACTCCGGCAACCCCACGCACTCCTTCAAGGACCGCGTCGTCGCCCAGGCCATCGAGGCCGCCCGCGCCTTCGGCTTCACCACCCTGTCCTGCTCGTCCACCGGCAACCTCGCCGGCGCGGTGGGCGCCGCGGCCGCCCGGGCGGGCTTCCGCTCCTGCGTGTTCATCCCGCACGACCTGGAGCAGGGCAAGGTCGTCATGGCCGCGATCTACGGCGGCGAGCTGGTCGGCATCGAGGGCAACTACGACGACGTCAACCGCTTCTGCTCCGAGCTGATCGGCGACCCGGCGGGCGAGGGCTGGGGCTTCGTCAACGTCAACCTGCGCCCGTACTACGCCGAGGGCTCCAAGACGCTGGCCTACGAGATCTGCGAGCAGCTCGGCTGGCGCCTGCCCGACCAGCTGGTCGTGCCGATCGCCTCCGGCTCGCAGCTCACGAAGATCGACAAGGGTCTCCAGGAGCTGATCAAGCTCGGGCTCGTCGAGGACCGGCCGTACAAGATCTTCGGTGCGCAGGCCGAGGGCTGCTCCCCGGTGTCCGTCGCCTACAAGGCCGGGCACGACGTGGTGCGCCCCCAGAAGCCGGACACCATCGCCAAGTCGCTGGCCATCGGCAACCCGGCGGACGGCCCGTACGTCCTCGACATCGCCCGGCGCACCGGCGGCGCGGTGGAGGACGTGAACGACGAGCAGATCGTCGACGCGATCAGGCTGCTGGCGCGGACCGAGGGCATCTTCGCGGAGACCGCCGGCGGGGTCACGGTCGGGGTGACGCGCAAGCTGATCGAGAGCGGCCTGCTCGACCCGGCGAAGACCACCGTCGTCCTCAACACCGGCGACGGACTGAAGACCCTGGACGCGGTGGCCGGCACGGGCCTGACCGCGACCATCCGTCCGAACCTGGACTCCTTCCGAGAGGCTGGCCTCGTATGAGCGTCAACGTCCGCATCCCCACCATCCTGCGCACCTACACCGGCGGCGCCGCCGAGGTGAAGGCCGAGGGCGCGACCCTCGGCGAGGTCATCTCCGATCTGGAGAAGAACCACACCGGCATCGCCGCGCGCGTCCTGGACGACCAGGGCAAGCTGCGCCGCTTCGTCAACGTGTACGTGAACGACGACGACGTCCGCTTCGAGCAGGGCCTGGAGACGGCGACCCCGGACGGCGCCGGCGTCTCGATCATCCCCGCCGTGGCCGGTGGCTGACCGCCGTTCAGTACCCGCCGGTAGTAACCGTCGGTAACAGCGATTACCGAGAGTTCACCGAATTGCCCTCTCCGCGATAGAAGCGGAGGGGGCAATTCAGTGTGGTTGAGCGCGGTACAGTTGGGGAACCCGGCCCGGATCACCGGATCCGGAGCCTTTGTTTTCTTTCTTCAGCCGACAAGAAGCAGCCAAAGTGCGGACCCCTTTCGCGGCTTTTGTGGCTTTTGCAGGGCCCGACTTGCCCTGAATTCGGGCGAATTCTCGCCACATTCCGGATCCCGTGCGTCCGGAATTCTCGTCCGAGTGACCTGTTGCAGAGGGCAGTTGGACAGATACATTCGGCCGCGGTCGACGCGTTCCGGCGCACGCCCCCAACCAATGGGGGGTGAGGTCTGACCCGGATCCGCGAAGTGTGGATCTGTGCAAGGGCCAGTAATAGGGGAGTTAGGCATGGCTCAGGGCACCGTCAAGTGGTTCAACGCGGAGAAGGGGTACGGCTTCATCGCGGTCGACGGTGGTGCGGATGTTTTCGTCCACTACAGCGCGATTCAGATGGACGGCTACCGCACCCTGGAAGAGGGTCAGCGGGTCGATTTCGAGATCTCGCAGGGCCAGAAGGGGCCGCAGGCGGACATGGTCCGACTCGCGACCGGCTGAAGCGCGCGCCGACTGACAGCGTCGTTCTTCTGTACATCTGTCACATTTGTCGAAGGGCTCGCACCTCCCGGGGTGCGAGCCCTTCGGCCTGCCCGGGGCAGGGTGTCGCCCCGGCCCGCGGGGGTGCGGGCGGGGTGTCCGCGACGGCGCGGGTCTCGCGGAGGCGCTTGCACTCTCCGGGGTCGAGTGCTAATCATTGGCGTTAGCACTCTGAAGGTGAGAGTGACAACGAAGGACCGGGTCGGTGAGGCCCGCAGGCCAGGTGGGGCAAGGAACCACGAGGCCGGCGAGCCGTCCGTCGCGGGCGCCAGCGCGGTCCGGAGCAATCCACCCCAGTCCGGGAGGACCACTTCACATGGCCAAGATCATCGCGTTCGACGAGGAGGCACGGCGCGGCCTCGAGCGCGGCATGAACCAGCTCGCGGACGCCGTGAAGGTGACGCTCGGCCCCAAGGGCCGCAACGTCGTCCTCGAGAAGAAGTGGGGCGCCCCCACGATCACCAACGATGGTGTGTCCATCGCCAAGGAGATCGAGCTCGAGGACCCGTACGAGAAGATCGGCGCCGAGCTGGTCAAGGAAGTCGCGAAGAAGACGGACGACGTCGCCGGTGACGGCACGACGACCGCGACCGTCCTGGCCCAGGCCCTGGTCAAGGAAGGCCTGCGCAACGTCGCGGCCGGCGCCAACCCGATGGCCCTCAAGCGCGGCATCGAGAAGGCCGTCGAGGCCGTCTCCGGCGCCCTGCTGGAGCAGGCGAAGGATGTCGAGACCAAGGAGCAGATCGCTTCCACGGCCTCCATCTCCGCCGCCGACACCCAGATCGGCGAGCTCATCGCCGAGGCCATGGACAAGGTCGGCAAGGAAGGCGTCATCACGGTCGAGGAGTCGCAGACCTTCGGTCTGGAGCTCGAGCTCACCGAGGGCATGCGCTTCGACAAGGGCTACATCTCGGCGTACTTCGCCACCGACATGGAGCGTATGGAGGCCGTCCTCGACGACCCGTACATCCTGATCGCGAACTCCAAGATCGCGAACGTCAAGGACCTGCTCCCGCTCCTGGAGAAGGTCATGCAGTCGGGCAAGCCGCTGCTGATCATCGCCGAGGACGTCGAGGGCGAGGCCCTGTCGACCCTGGTCGTCAACAAGATCCGCGGCACCTTCAAGTCCGTCGCGGTCAAGGCCCCGGGCTTCGGCGACCGCCGCAAGGCGATGCTGAACGACATCGCCATCCTCACCGGCGGCGAGGTCATCTCCGAGGAGGTCGGTCTCAAGCTCGAGAACACCTCCCTGGACCTGCTGGGCAAGGCCCGCAAGGTCGTCATCACCAAGGACGAGACGACCATCGTCGACGGCTCCGGCTCGTCGGACCAGGTCGCGGGCCGGGTCAACCAGATCCGCGCCGAGATCGAGAACAGCGACTCGGACTACGACCGCGAGAAGCTCCAGGAGCGCCTGGCGAAGCTCGCCGGCGGTGTCGCGGTCATCAAGGCCGGCGCCGCCACCGAGGTGGAGCTCAAGGAGCGCAAGCACCGCATCGAGGACGCCGTCCGCAACGCGAAGGCCGCCGTAGAGGAGGGCATCGTCGCCGGTGGTGGCGTGGCGCTCATCCAGGCGTCCGCCGTCTTCGAGAAGCTGGAGCTCGAGGGTGACGAGGCGACCGGCGCCAACGCCGTGCGCATCGCGCTGGAGGCCCCGCTCAAGCAGATCGCCGTCAACGGTGGTCTCGAGGGTGGCGTCGTCGTGGAGAAGGTCCGCAACCTTCAGGTCGGCCACGGTCTGAACGCCGCGACCGGCGAGTACGTCGACATGATCGCCGAAGGCATCATCGACCCGGCGAAGGTCACGCGCTCCGCTCTGCAGAACGCCGCCTCCATCGCCGCGCTGTTCCTCACCACCGAGGCCGTCATCGCCGACAAGCCGGAGAAGGCCGCCGCGCCCGCCGGCGGCGGCATGCCGGGCGGTGACATGGACTTCTGATCGACCGGTTCCGGTTGATCGACTGTCCTTCGGACCGAGGGCGGTGCTCCCAGCTGCGGCTGGGGGTACCGCCCTCGGGCGTTGTGGGCGCGTGTCCCGGACCACGGGCGGCGTCAGCTCCTGCGGCCGACCTTCACCACCAGGACGGCTACGGTGTCGTCGTCCAAGCGGTACAGCACGCGCCAGTCGCCCACATGCAGCCTGAAGTAGCCCGAGGTTCCCAAGGCCCGGGCCGCTTCGGGGTTTGGTCCGTCGGCGAGTGCGCGCACCGCCGCAGCCGTCGCCTTGGCGCCCACGGGGTCGATGGCGCGGAGTCTGCGGAACTCGTTCATGGCGTGGTGCTGCCAGACGACTGCGTGCGTCACGAGGCCGCCGCCTGCCGGTCCTCCGCCTCCAGTTGATCCATGAACTCATCGTGGGACATCGACGGTCCGGACGGTGCCGTCTCGCGGGTCCGTGCTTCGGCGATCTCCGCCTCGTCCCGCAGACGCTGAAGTTCTTCCAGCTCGCTTATCGGGATGAGCGCGGCGGCGGGTCTGCCGTACTCCGTGATCAGGATGTGTTCCTGGCCGTGCCGTACACGGCCGACGAGCTGGCCGAGCTGGTTGCGGGCCTCCACGAGCGGATACGTGTCCATAGGGGAACTGTACACACCTGCGAGTGTGTACGAGTTAGCATTTGGATGCTGTTGCCCGTTTCGGTGTCGTCGAGGCCATGACCCTGCGAATGCCGGACGCGCGAGCGTGAACGGCCGCGGCGGGGAGAGGCGCAGGAGAACGCGCGGGCTGCTGTTCGCCCCGGCAGCCGCGGCACACACCCCCCGGCAGGGCTTCCGGATGTCCCGGGACCCCGCACTCCGCGCACTCCATCCGTCTGCGGGGCGGGCGCGGGGCCTGGGGCGGCGGGGGGATCCTGTCCGTCAGGCGGCGGTGCAGCAGGGCCGCCGGACTGTGGACGGGGACGGGCAGACCGCAGGTGAGAGCGGAAATCAGCGTCTCCTCCGTCGCTCCTCGCGCGAACCACTCCTCCACCAGCGGTGCGAGCCGTGTGCAGTCCGCGGCGGAGAGGGAGAGGGCGGGGGCCGTGCGGCCGAGGGCGGCCAGGAGGATGTGGGCGCGGGAGCGGGTGTGCCGGACCGCGTCGGGCCGCTGGTCCGGCGGCCGTTCCGGCTCCGGGACGTCACCCCGGGTGAAGCCCGCCCACCAGTCGTCGTCACGTGCGGTGCGGGTGAACCACGTTCGGGTGACCCAGCGGAACTCGCCCGAGACGGTTTTCAGCCGTTCCCGCCCTCGCCTCAAGTGGCCCGCCCCCTGGATGCGGTTGAGTGCGGTGCGCAGGGCGCACTGGCCGTACGGCAGCTGCTTGGCCAGCGATTTCACCGAGACGTCGGCGCCGTCCGGCAGGCGGTCGATGTACGCGGCGATGGCCGCCTCGCGGGGCGGGAGGTGAGTGAAGTCGTTCTTCCGGCGCGGAAGTTGGCCTGCCGCGACCCGCTTCCCGTAACCCGGATTGGCCATCGGGTGCGGGGATGCGTGTGGGGGCAGGCAGGCAGTACTAGTCTTGGTCTCAGCCACAGTTCGATGGTCTCGATCGATCTCGTAGGTCAGGCCCCCGTAGGTGTTGGCGCACCGGCGGGGGCTGTTTCGTTGTGCGCACCGCAGAGCCTTGTGACCGTCCGTGGCAAACCGGTCGCTGCGCGTCAACTCGCCGGGTGGGAGGGTGGGTTGAGACCCTCTACCCGTTCCCTGGAAAGAGCGCTCGGAGCTGGGCGCTTGAGCTTCGGGGGCGGTGCGGGTCAGTCGGCCTCGAGGTTCTCCCCGAACGCGGACCAGGCCTCCGCCCGGAACGCGAGCCTCGGGCCGAGGGGGCCTCGGGGTCCCGGACGCGGGCGGGGGAGTCCACGCAATGGGTGGTGGAGCGCGGCTCTGTTCCGTAGGGGGCGCGTGGCCGGGATCACAGGCGTCGGGTTCGCGGGGGCGGAATGGGGCCGGGGGCCGGGGGCGTTCCGTGAGGAGCGCACTCCATGCGCGTGCACATACCGCCCGGTTCCCGTCACGAGGAGTCCCCCACGTGAGCGTCACCCAGCCCGCCTCCGCCCGCGCCGCCGAGATCCTGTCCCGGCCGGTCTCGATCAACGGACTGACCGTCCCGAACCGCATCGCCATGGCGCCCATGACGCGCATGTTCTCCCCGGACGGCATCCCCGGCGAGGACGTGGTGTCGTACTACGGGCGCCGGGCCGCGGCCGGCGTCGGCCTCATCGTCACCGAGGGGACCTACGTCGGGCACGAGTCCGCCGGCCAGAGCGACCGCGTCCCCCGGTTCCACGGCACGGAGCAGCTCGCCGGCTGGGCCAAGGTCGCCGACGCGGTGCACGCGGGCGGCGGGACGATCGTGCCGCAGCTGTGGCACATCGGGATGGTGCGCAAGCAGGGCGAGCCGCCCTACGCGGACGCGCCCGCCGTCGGCCCCTCCGGCATCCGCGTCGACGGCACCGAGGGCGCCGGCAAGGCCATGACCCAGCGCGACCTGGACGACGTCATCGGCGCGTTCGCCGAGGCGGCCGCCGCAGCCGAGCGCATCGGCTTCGACGGCGTCGAGATCCACGGCGCCCACGGCTACCTCATCGACCAGTTCCTGTGGGCCGGCACCAACCGCCGCACCGACGCCTACGGCGGCGACCCGGTGGCCCGCGCCAAGTTCGCCGCCGAGATCGTGGCGGCCGTCCGGGAGACCGTCTCGGCGGAGTTCCCCGTCATCTTCCGTTACTCGCAGTGGAAGCAGGAGGCGTACGACGCGCGTCTCGCCGAGACGCCGGAGGAGCTGGAGGCCATCCTCGCCCCGCTCGCCGCCGCCGGCGCCGACGCCTTCCACGCCTCCACCCGCCGCTACTGGCTTCCCGAGTTCGACGGCTCCGACCTCAACCTCGCGGGCTGGACGAAGAAGCTCACCGGCAAGCCCGCCATCACGGTCGGCTCGGTCGGCCTCGACGGCGAGTTCCTGCGGGGCTTCGCGGGCGAGGGCGCCCCGGTCAAGGGCATCGACGACCTGCTCGACCGGCTGGAGCGCGACGAGTTCGACATGGTGGCCGTCGGCCGTGCGCTGCTCCAGGACCCGCAGTGGGCGGCCAAGGTGCTCGCCGGCCGCTTCGACGAGCTGAAGCCCTTCGACGCCGCCGCCCTGCGCACCCTGAGCTGAGCGACGGCACGAGACGACGCCCCGAGCCGGCCGGCCTTGTCGCCGGCCGGCCGTTCTTCCGCCCGCGGGCCGGCCCGCCGCTAAAGGTTGCCGAGGGGCTCGATGTCGACCTTCACCGGGGTGCCCCACACGCGCAGCACCTCGTAGTCGGTGAACTCGTGGACCAGCCGGTAGGCCATCGCCGGGCGGGAGCCGCGGCGCAGGGCGGCGATGTACAGCTCGGCCTCGCGGCGGTCCCGCCGGGGCGTTCCGCACAGCTGCCACTCCTGGCCGTTCCACAGTTCCGCCAGCCAGCGCTGCTGGGGCTGCGGCCGGTCGCCGCGGGACCCGTAGCGGGAAGGGGCGGGGGCGGCAGGCGGCGCCTGCGGGGCGGGCCCGTTGAACTCGGCGCGGCGGGCGGCCCGGCGGCGGGTCTCGCACAGCAGGCACAGGTCGTGGGCCGCGTTGTCGACCGGACCGTGGGGATGCTCGGCGCAGCGGGTGGTGGGCACGGCGCCGACGACGCTGTCGTCCAGCAGTTCCAGGGCCCGCCGCAGATCCGCCTTGACCTCGTGCAACTTGGCGTCGGGCGTGTCGGCGGTCAGGGCCTCGCCGTGCTCCCCGAGCAGCCGGAGGGCACGACCGAGAGCGGTGAGCTGGGCGTGGTTCATGGCACCAAGGGTAGGACGGGCGCCGCGGACCGGAGTCCGGGGCGGCGAGGGGCGGGGCGGGGCCTCTCCCGCGCTGTCGGTGTGTCCTCGTCGTCGGTGCGTCCTCCTCAGGAACCGCGGGGATCGAGGGCGGCGGCGGCCGCGACGGCCGCGCTCACCCCGCCGAAGGCGTAGGTCGCGGCGAACCCCACCGCGTACCCCGTCAGCAGCCCGCCCGCGTAGATCCCCGCCGTCTCGCCCAGGCCCCGGTTGCCCGCCAGCAGCGGGAACAGGGCCCAGCCGGACGGGCCGATCGCCGTCGCCCCGACCCGGTCGCCGAGCATCGCGAAGAACCCGACGAAGGCCCCGCCGGCCGCCCCGCCCGCGCAGGCGGTCAGGAAAGGGCGGCCCAGCGGCAGCGACACCCCGTAGACCAGGGGCTCGCCGACGCCGAGCAGCCCGGCCGGGAGCGCCGACCTGATCGTCGTGCGCAGGGGCGCGCCGGGACGCAGCCGGACGTACACGGCGACCGCCGCGCCGACCTGGCCCGCGCCCGCCATCGCCAGGACGGGCAGCAGGACCGTGTAGCCCTGCTGCTCGATGAGGGTGGCGTGGACCGGGATGAGGGCCTGGTGCAGGCCCAGCGTCACCAGAGGCAGGAAGAGGCCGCCCAGGACGAGGCCGGCGAACGCGCCCGTCGTCGCCAGCAGCCAGTTCGCCGCCGCGCCGACGGCCGCGGACACCGTGCCGGCCGCGTACATCAGCCCGTACAGCGTGCCCAGGCCCGCGACGAGGACCGTCAGGGTGGGGGTGAGGAGGACGTCCAGCGTCCGGGGGACGCGGGCGCGGCACCACTTCTCCACGCGGGTCGCCAGCAGGGCCGCCGCCAGCGCGCCCAGGACGCCGCCCTGGCCGGGGGAGAGCGCCACCCCGAACGCCGTCACCTTCGCGACGCCCGGGTGGACGACGATCGCGGCGACCGCGCCGCCCAGGACCGGGGTGCCGCCGAACTCCTTCGCCGTGTTGTAGCCGATGAACACGGGGAGCAGGGCCATGAAGCCGGAGGCGACCGCGGTCAGCGCGGGGGTGAGGCCGGGAAGCAGGCCCGCGTTCAGCAGGAGGCCGTTGACGCCCGCGAGGATCCCGCAGCCGACGAGGGCGGGGATCAGCGGGAGGAAGACGGCCGCGATCCGGCGCAGCAGGACCTTCGGCCCGCTCCCGCCCGCCCCGCTCGGGGACACGGGCGGGGACACGGGCGGGGCGGGCGGGGGCGCGGTGGCGGGGGTGCCGGCGGGCGGGGCGCCGGGCGCTTCGGCGAGCAGCCGCTCGAACGCGCCCGTCACCGCCGTCACCGCGCCGGGCCCGAGGACCACCTGGCAGGCGCCGTCGTCCATGACGAGTCCGAGGACTCCGGGGACGGCCCGCAGCGCCGCCCGGTCGGCGCGGGACGGATCGGCGAGGCCGAGGCGCAGCCGGGTCATGCAGTGGGCGACGGAGGTGACGTTCGCGGGGCCGCCGACCAGGGGCAGGATCGCGGCGGCTGTGGTGGAGGAGTCGATGCGCACCCGTCGAGCGTGCGGCTCAGCCGCCCGCGGCGGCGAGCGCGGCGCGCAGATGGCCCCCGGACTCCTCCAGAAGGCGGGCGGCCGCGGGCCCGTCCACGCCGGCCAGCACGATCAGGATCGCGTTCTTGACCTCCCCGCCGGCGGCCGCGAGGGCCGTCTCGACCGTGTCGTCCGCCGCCCCCGTCGCCAGGGCGACGATGCGCCGGGAGCGGGCGCGCAGCTTGCCGTTGGTGGCGCGGACGTCGACCATCAGGTTCCCGAAGGTCTTGCCCAGCCGCATCATCGTGATGGTCGAGATCATGTTCAGCACCAGCTTCTGCGCGGTGCCGGCCTTCAGCCGGGTGGAGCCGGCGAGCAGTTCGGGCCCCACGACCACCTCGATGCCGTGGTCGGCGGCCGCGGCCAGCGCGCTGCCCGGGTTGCAGGCCAGACCCACGGTCAGCGCGCCCCGCGAGCGCGCGTACCGCACGGCGCCCAGGGCGTACGGGGTGCGGCCGGAGGCGGAGACGCCGATCACGGTGTCGTCGGGCGTGAGGGAGAGGGCGGCGAGGTCCGCCTCGGCCAGCTCCGGGGAGTCCTCGGCGCCCTCGACCGCGCTCACCAGGGCCGACGGCCCCCCGGCGAGCACGCCGAGGACCTGGCCGGGGTCGGTGCCGAAGGTCGGCGGGCATTCCGAGGCGTCGAGCACGCCGAGCCGTCCGGCGGTGCCCGCGCCGGCGTAGACCAGGCGTCCGCCGCGCGCCATCCGTTCGGCGACGGCGTCGACGACGGCCGCGATCTGCGGCAGCCGGGCGGCCACGGCGGCCGGCACGCCCGCGTCCTCGCCGTTCATGAGGCGGGCGATGTCCAGGGTGGGCAGTCGGTCGATCTCGGACAGGTCGGGTCGGAACGCCTCGGTGGTCAGCGTCTCGAGCGCGGCGCGCAGTTCCTGGGGGTCCGGGCTGGAGGTCATCGGGACGGTCTCTCTTCCGGTGAGGGGGCGGGGCGTTGTGCGGGACGGGTGCGGGCGGGACCGGCGGCCGGGCCGGGATCCGCGCGGGCCGGCGCCCCACGGCCGCGCGAGCACCCCTACGGTCTACCGGTGCGGGCGGTCCGGCGCGCCGTACGACGCGGCCGGGGAGGGTGCGGGTGGGGTGCGGGCCGGGCGCGGGTGCGAAGGCGGGGCCGGTGGCCTGAGGGGGAACGGGGGCGAACGATTCCGCCGGCCGCGCAACGGTCGCGGTGCGAGGTGCGCACAATGGGGGGCATGGACGATCCCCGCACCCCCGTCGAGCCGCTGGAACGGACCCTGCACACGGCGCGCGCCCTGGTGCTGGCGGATCTCGCCTCGGGCGAGGTCGCCGCGCCGGACGTGGTGTCGATGGTCGAGGACTCCGTGGTGCAGCGGCGCTGGTGGGTCGAGCAGTGGCCCGAGGGCGCGGCGTACGTCGCGGGGCTGGTGGCCCAGGACGTGCAGGACGCCCTGCTGGAGAGCCATGGCCGCTGGCCCCTGTGCCCGGTCTGCGGCTCGGGCGACCCGCACGCCCTGGACGTCGAGCCCGAACTCGGCCCCGATCCGCACTGGGTGTGCCACAAGGCCGGCGTGAAGGTGGCGTCGGTGGGCTCGCTCGGGGCGGCCACGGGAGGCGCGTCGACCTCGTGAGCGGCATGTGACCGTCTACATCGACCCGCCGGACTGGCCGGGGCACGGCCGGATGTGGTCCCACCTCGTCAGCGACGTCTCCTACGCGGAACTGCACGCCTTCGCCGACCGGTCGGGCGTTCCGCGCCGCGCCTTCGAGCGCGACCACTACGACATCCCCTCCCACCGCTACGCCGAGCTGGTGGCGGCCGGCGCGGTCGAGGTGAGCAGCCGGGAGGTGGTGCGGCTGCTGACGGCGGCCGGCCTGCGCCGGCGCAAGCACGGCGGCGTCAGCGGCTGAACACCGGCTCCATGGTGTGCCACCAGGCGACCAGCCGGGTCCGGTCGGCGCCGCTGATCTGGACCAGTGCGGGACGGTCGTAGTAGCTGCACAGGAAGACGTACTGGCCGGTGTTCGACAGGAAGCAGACCACGTCGCCCGCCGAGTCGCCGGTGTTGTTCTCGCGCCACGTGCCGTAGACGCCGTTCTGGGCGTCGCAGTTGCCCGGCTGGAGCCGTCCCGCGTACGACTGGAAGACGACGTCGCGGTCGTACTTGGTGCCGTACATCACCACGCTGGCCTTGCCGGCGCCGGGCACGCCGTAGGCGTCGACGGTGGTGACCGTGCAGAACAGGGCGGCCTCCGCGCCCTGCCACCGGGCGTGCGAGCAGCTCTCGCGCGACCACTGGCCGGGGTTTAGCGAGTCCCGCAGCTCGTGCTCGGCGGCGGTCAGCCCGTCGGTCCCGCCGCTCCCGCCGGCGCCGTCCGTGCCGTCCGTGCCGTCGTCGGGTGAGGGGTCCCCGCCGGGCGTCCCGCCGGGGTCGGAGACGTCCGTGGCGCCGGAGGAGGCGTCCGCCGGGGAGGGCGAGGGGGAGGGGGCGCCGGGGCCGGTGTCCGGGCCCGGCGCGGGTCCGGTGCTCCAGCCGGTGCCGCCGTCGGCGCTGTTGCGGCCGCCGCCCCCGTGGGACGACTGGTACAGCCCCGCCAGGGCGAGCACCGAACTGACGACGACCCCGATGACGGCCCATCGCACGCTCTGCCGGGCCAGCCGGTGGGCGTCGGGGTCGGGCTGCGGGGGACGGGGCGGCTGCGGAGGCGTGGCCGGACCGCTGCTGCTCATGACGTTCCCCCGTTTTCCCCCCGGCCTGCCCCGGCCTGCCCCGGCGCACGCGACCGCGCGAGACCCGGCCGTGCCGGAATTATCCGGAACGCGAGCCGGGCGGCGGGAGGCGAAGCGACGAAGATCGGCCCCGGCTACGTCAGGTGACGTCGGCCGCGCAGCTCATACGCGTACTCGCCCTCGCCTTCGCCGACCCTGACGAAGCCGGCCCGTTCGAGCACGGCCCGCGAAGGGACGTTCGCGTGTTCGACGACCGCGAACAGGCGCTGGACGTCGTCGCGGGCCAGCGCCCAGCCGGCCAGCGCGCGCAGCGCCTCGGTGGCGTAGCCGTGGCCGCGGGCGGCCTCGACGAGGTCGTAGCCGATCTCCGTGCGGCCGTCGTCGTCGGGAGCCGCGTGGAAGCCCATGCTGCCGACGGCCAGTCCGTCCGCCCGGCGGACGAGGACGTAGAGGCCGAACTCCGGCCGGTGCACCCCGCGCGCGTACGCGTGCGCCGTCATCCCCGCGGCCTCCCGGGTCCCCTCGTACGGTTCGCCGCCGAGCCAGGCGAAGCCCCCGCCGCCGCCCGCCCGCAGTCCGGCGGCCGCGCCGGGGGAGACGGCTTCGAGGGTGAGGCGTGCCGCGGGGATGCGGGGCGCGCGGGGGCCGGGCGGTGACGCCGGCGGGGGCGGGGCGGCGCTCATGAGGTCAGCAGCTCCAGTTCGCCGCGCAGGTTGTACCGGGCCGTCTCCTCCCACGTCCTGCTCCCGTACGGCGTCCTGAACAGGCGCGGCAGTGCGAGCAGTTGGCGCAGGACGTCCGCGCGGCCCGTGCGGAAGGCGTCGCCGGGGACGAAGTGGTACTCCGCGCGGACGGCGGCCGTGTAGGCGGCGTAGGCGGCCGGCGGGGCGGCGAGGATCGCGAGATCGGCGTCGCACAGGACCTGGCCGTCGGGGTCGTCGTCGGCCGGGTCGTGGGTGACGGTGAGCCGGACGAGCCGCGCGACCTCGGCCGTCCGCTCCGGCGGCGCGCCCGCCTCGGCGAGGGCCCGTTCGGCTAGGCGGGCGGAGCGCTCCTCGTTCTCGGAGCGGTCCGGCAGGTAGACGGCGTCGTGGAACCAGGCCGCCAGCCGGACGACGTCGGGGGCGTCGGCGTGCGCGGCCAGCTCGTCGACGCGGTCGAGGACCGCGGTGAGGTGCGTGAGCGTGTGGTAGCGGCGGTGCGGCTCCTGCCAGCGGGCGAGGAGGGCGTCGGCGTAGGGACCCGGGGCGGGGCCGCCCGCGGTCCGCACGCCCTCCAGGGCGTGGCTGAAACGGGTGCGCAGGGCGTCGAGATCGGCCATGCCTCATTGTCGCGCCGACCGGCGTATTCTTAAATTGGACTAGACCTGTAGCCCGAAGCGCGTCGATGGACGCCGACGAATGGGGTCCCATGAGCAAGCGTGCAGTTCTGGAGGTGATCGCCCTCGACGTCGAGGACGCGGTCGCCGCCCAGGCCGGAGGCGCGGACCGCCTCGAACTGGTCACCGACATGGCCGCCGACGGGCTCACCCCGCCGGTCGCCGTGCTCACCGGGATCCGGGCCGCCGTGGACCTCTCCCTGCGCGTCATGGTGCGCCTCGCCGACGGCTTCACCGCGGGCCCCGCGAAGGACGTCGACCGCCTCGTGCGGACCGCCGGCGAGCTGCGCGCGGCCGGCGCCGAGGAGTTCGTGCTCGGCTTTCTCGACGCGCACGGCTGCATCGACCTCACCGCGGTGGAGCGCGTCGTCGCCGAACTCGACGGCTGCCCCTGGACGTTCCACCGCGCTCTCGACCACGCCGCCGACCGCGACGCCGTGCGCAAACAGCTGGACGGCCTGCCCGGACTGGACACCTACCTCACCGCCGGCTCCGCCGACGGCGTCGACGCCGGGCTGCCCACCCTGCTCGCCGAGGCGGCCCGGCACACCGAGCCGGGCTACGAACAGCAGCTCCTCGTCGGCGGCGGCCTGCGCCTCGGCCATGTGCCCCGGCTGCGCGCCGCCGGCCTGAACGCCTTCCACATCGGCGGCGCGGCCCGCCCCCACGGCTGGACCGGCCCGGTGTCGGAACGCTCCGTCCGGCAATGGCGGCGAACCCTGGACACCGCACAGCCGGAGTGAGCCGCCCCCGACGCGGACCGGCCCCGCCGCGGCCGGATCCGGACAATCGTGCCGGGCCGCCAAGGGGCCGGCCGGGTCGGAAGGTCAGCCGGGGCGGGGCGGGGCGGGGCGGGGCGGCGGGGGGCGGGTCCTGCCCGTCAGCCCAGCTCGGGCGGGAGCGCGTCCTCGTGGGTCACGGTCAGGCCCGACACCGCACGGGTGAGGGCCACGTACAGCCGGCGCAGCCCCGTGCGCCCGTCGGGCTCCCCGTCGACCACCGCGCGCGGCTCGTCGAGGACGACGTAGTCGTACTCCAGGCCCTTCGCGAGCGAGGCCGGGACCAGGGTGAGACGGTTGTCCGCCGTCGTCTCCTCGCCCGGGGACAGATGGGCGACACCGGCCGCCGTCAGCGCCCGGGCCAGCGCCGGGATCCGCGCGTCGGCCGCGATCAGACCCGTCGAGCCCTCGTGGCGCAGCGACTCCTCGCACGCGGCGACGACGTCCGCGACCCCGGAGACCGGACGCACCTCGAAGAAACCGGGGTTCTCCCGGACGGAGGCCACCGGGGCCAGGCCCGGCGCGATGTGCGGCAGCAGCCGCGAGGCGTACGCGATGACGTCCGTCGGCACGCGGAAACCGGCCGTCAGCTCCTCGACCACCGCGTCCGCCTTGCCCAGGTGGGCGAGGGCCTCCTCCCAGCTGCGGGTCGCCCAGGGGGTCGTGCCCTGTGCCAGGTCGCCCAGCACGGTCGCCGAACCCGTCGTGCAGCGCCGGCCCACCGCCCGGTACTGCATCGGCGACAGGTCCTGCGCCTCGTCCAGCACCACATGACCGAGCGAGTGGGTGCGCTCGACCAGGTCCGTCGCCTCGTCGATCAGCACCGCGTCCGCCGGCGACCACCTGGCCGACCTCACCGACCGCGCCGGCTTCGCCCACAGGATGGCCTTCTGCTCCTCCTCGCTCAGCACGCCCCGCGCGTGCTCGGCGAGGAAGTCCGCGTCCGTGAGGAGCCGCAGCACCAGCTTCGCCGGGTCGACCGCCGGCCACACCTGCTTCACGGCCGCCTTCACCGCGCCGTCGCGGGCCACGGCGTCCTGCACCCGGTCGTCCGGGGCCTCGCCCGCCCGCTCCATCTGCACCAGCACGGCGTGCGCGATGCGCCGCGGCAGCGCCTCGCGGGCGGCGCCGTACCGCATCTCCCGGTCGAGCAGCTCGCCCACCATCTCCTGCACCTCGTACGCCGGAACCCGCCAGCGCCGCGAGCCGCGCACCACGACGACCGGCTCGTCCGGCGTGCCCACGTGCGCGTACAGCGCCCGGCGCAGCACCCGCGCCATCCTCGCGTCGCCCTTGACGACCGCCGCCGCCGCGTCGTCCGCGCCCCGCACCTCCACGTGCGCCACCAGGTCGTCCACCGTGCCCTGGCGGACCGTCAGCTCGCCCAGCGCGGGCAGCACCTGCTCGATGTACCGCAGGAAGGACTTGTTCGGCCCGATCACCAGCGTGCCCGTGCGCGCCAGCCGCTCGCGGTGGGCGTACAGCAGATAGGCCACCCGGTGCAGGCCCACGGCCGTCTTCCCGGTGCCCGGACCGCCCTGCACGCAGACCGTCCCGCCCAGCCCGCTGCGCACGATCTCGTCCTGCTCGGGCTGGATCGTGGCGACGATGTCGCGCATCGGGCCGACGCGCGGCCGCTCGATCTCCTGCTGGAGCAGCCTGCTCGTGGCCGCGGCCACCGACGGGTCGCCGGGATCGGAGAGGTGCTCGTCCTCGTAGGCGGTGATGTCCCCGCGCGTGTAGCCGAAGCGGCGGCGCAGCCCCACGTCCATCGGGTCCTTCTTGGACGCCCGGTAGAACGGCTGCGAGACCGGCGCACGCCAGTCGATGACCATCGGGTCGCCGTCCGCGTCGTGCACGTGGCGCCGTCCGATGTAGAAGCGCTCGCCCTCGGCCCCCTCCGCCCGGTCCGCGCCGGGAGCGTGCAGGTAGTCCAGCCGCCCGAAGAACAGGGGGGTGTCGCTGAGGTCGGCGAGCGCCTTGATGCGCTCCCCGACCTGGCGCTCCAGGATCTGCGCGTTGACCCAGTTCGCGGTCACGTCACGGATGTCGAGGGACTCCGCGTCCTCGCGCATCGCTCGCAGGGCGGTGCGCGAGGCGGACAGATGGGAGCGTTCGCGGGCGAGCGGATCGTCGTCGACGCACGTGGACGACACGGACGCCGAGGACGGCTGGGGAGCTGGCGGGGTGGACGGCGTTGACGGAGTGGACGGCGTGGACAAGGGGGGTTGCCTCCGGACCGGCTGAGAGGGCTGCGGTGAGGGCCGTCCGGTTTCCGTCCGGACAGCGGCGCTCCGGCGAGGGAGGCGGGCAAGAGCGGAGATTCTAGGCGACCGCCGAGGACGCGCGCCAACGAGTTACCGGCCGCCGATCCGCCCCGTGCAGGGCACCCCTACGGGCCGCCCTCCATCCCACGGGGGAGTCGCCGCTCCTTCGGACGTACCCGGGGACCCCCCACACCGGGACCTGGGACCGATGCCCCCCTTATGTCCCGGATCCCATCATGGAGGCATGAGTGCAGCGACCTTCACCCCAGCCCCCGGTCGCCCGTCCGGCGCGACCCCCCTGTCCGACGGGCACCGCCACCGCCTCGGCGACGCCCTGCGCGCGATCAAGGTCTTCGCCGTCGCCGCCTTCGACGTCGTCATCCTCGGCGAGTACGGCGAGGAGGCCGGCGTCCGCCGCAGGTGACCGCCGGCTCAGCCCCCCGCCAGCAGCTCGTCCGCGTCCATGATCCGGTAGGCGTAGCCCTGTTCCGCCAGGAACCGCTGACGGTGCGCCGCGAAGTCCTGGTCGAGGGTGTCGCGGGCCACCACCGAATAGAAGTGCGCCTGATGGCCGTCCGCCTTGGGACGCAGCACCCGGCCGAGCCGCTGCGCCTCCTCCTGGCGCGAGCCGAAGGTGCCCGACACCTGGATGGCGACCGTCGCCTCCGGCAGGTCGATCGAGAAGTTCGCGACCTTCGACACCACCAGCACGCTGATCTCGCCCTCCCGGAACGCGTCGAAGAGCTTCTCGCGCTGCGCGTTGGTGGTCTCGCCCTTGATCACCGGGGCGCCCAGATGCTCGCCCAGCTCGTCCAGCTGGTCGATGTACTGGCCGATGACCAGGATCTGCTGCCCGGCGAAGCGCCGCACGAGCGCCTCCGTCACCTTCCGCTTCGTCGCGGTCGTCGCGCAGAAGCGGTACTTCTCCTCCGCCTCCGCCGTCGCGTACGCCAGCCGCTCCGAGTCGGTCAGGTTCACCCGGACCTCCACGCAGTCCGCGGGAGCGATGTACCCCTGCGCCTCGATCTCCTTCCACGGAGCGTCGAACCGCTTCGGGCCGATCAGGGAGAACACGTCCGACTCCCGGCCGTCCTCACGGACCAGGGTCGCCGTCAGGCCCAGCCGCCGGCGCGCCTGGAGATCCGCGGTGAACTTGAAGACCGGCGCCGGCAGCAGATGCACCTCGTCGTAGAGGATCAGCCCCCAGTCGCGCGAGTCGAACAGCTCCAGGTGCGGGTAGACGCCCTTGCGGCGCGTCGTCAGCACCTGATAGGTGGCGATGGTGACGGGACGGATCTCCTTGCGCGTCCCGCTGTACTCGCCGATCTCCTCCTCGGTCAGCGACGTCCGCTTCACCAGCTCGTGCTTCCACTGCCGGGCCGAGACCGTGTTCGTCACCAGGATCAGCGTCGTCGACTTCGCCTGCGCCATGGCGCCCGCGCCGACCAGCGTCTTGCCCGCCCCGCAGGGCAGGACCACGACCCCGCTCCCGCCGTGCCAGAAGTTCTCCACCGCCTGCCTCTGGTACGGCCGCAGCGCCCAGCCGTCCTCGTCCAGCTCGATCGCGTGCGCCTCGCCGTCGACGTACCCGGCGAGATCCTCGGCCGGCCAGCCCAGCTTCAGCAGCGTCTGCTTGATCTGACCGCGCTCGGAGGGGTGCACGGCGACCGTGTCCGGGTCGATCCGCGCCCCGACCAGCGGGGCCACCCGCTTGGAACGCAGGATCTCCTCCAGCACGGGCCGGTCGGTGGTGGTCAGCACGAGCCCGTGCGCCGGGTCCTTGCTCAGCGTCAGCCGGCCGTAGCGGTCCATCGTCTCGGCGATGTCCACCAGCAGCGCGTGCGGCACCGGATAGCGGCTGTACTGCACGAGCGCGTCCACCACCTGCTCCGCGTCGTGCCCGGCCGCCCGCGCGTTCCACAGCCCCAGCGGCGTCAGCCGGTAGGTGTGGATGTGCTCCGGCGCCCGCTCCAGCTCCGCGAACGGAGCGATGGCCCGACGGCACGCGTCGGCCTGCTCGTGGTCGACCTCCAGGAGCAGAGTCTTGTCGGACTGGACGATCAGCGGTCCGTTCACGTACGCCATCCCTTCGCGCGGCCCTTCCGCACGGGCCAAACCTCCAGTGTGCCGTACGACGTGCCCGGACGGCGGCCCGCGGCCCGCCGCGCGGTCCCGCGGAGCCCGCGGGCGCCGGGCAACCCCGCACCCCCTCCGGGTGTCTGACCGGGAGAGCAGCGCGACGGGCGCGACGCGGTGAGGAGTTCACGGTATGGCGGTCCTGTCGTTCCGCAGGGGCGCGGTCGGCGTCGCAGCAGCGGCCGTCCTGGCGGCCACGGGCACCTGGGTGATGTGGCCGGCGCACGTCGACGAGGCCCTGTGGGCCGAGGTGCGGCCGGTGATCGAGGCCCGCCTCGCCGCGGAACCGGGCAGCGGCGGCCCGGCCGACGGCGCGTCCGTGCGCGACGCCCGCTGGTTCTGCCGGGCGCGGGCGCTCGCGCTGGAGGAGCGCGGCGGGGAGATACGGGCCGGCGTCGACGCGCTGTGCGTGCGGTACGGCCTGCGCGACGACGCTCTCGTGGAGTGCTCCGCCGGCCGGCGCCCGCAGGTCGTGCGGCTGCGACGGGACGACTCGGCCGACGGCGGCTTCCGCGTCGTCGGCCGGGAGGAGCCGCCGCGAAGCGCGGACCGCGGGCGCTGGAGCGCGTCCCGCTTCGGCCTCTTCACCCGGTCCGCCCCGCGGGACCCGGTGTCCCCCGCCGAACTGGAGACCGAGGCCCGCACCCACTTCGGCCTCCCCGCGGACGCCTCGGTGGGGGAGTGCTGAGGGCGAGCCGGGCCGCGGCGGCGGGCGCCGTCGGCCGTCAGCCGTCCCCCGTCAGTCGCCGGCCAGTTCCGCCACGCCCGTGATCCGGTGCAGCGGGTAGGTGCGCACCTCGTCAGCGGTGTGGTCGTACGCCGTCACGAAGCCGCCCTCCACCCGGACCGGCGCGATGACCCGCTGGCTCGCCGCACCCTCCGCGTTCACGTAGCCGATCCACAGCGCCTCCCCGGTCAGCACGGCCGCCTGCATGGTGGCGAGGGTCTCCGCGGAGCTGGTGCGCGGGAGCTGACCGGGGCCGAGCGGAGCGGCGTCCTCGGCCGGCTTGCGCGGGGCCGTCGCCGCCAGGTCACCGGCCCGGATCGCGCGGATCGCCGCCGTCAACAGGGTGCCGTCGGGAACCGGCGGCCCGTCCGGCACCGGCTCGGGAGCCGTGCGGGGCGGGGTGCGACGGGAGTGCGCACGGGAGATCAGGACATCGCCCTCGGCGGACTCCGCCGCCGGCGCGAACCCCATCGCGCGCAGCCCGTCCAGGAGGGCCGCCGGGTCCACCTGGGCGGCGAGCACCGTCGGGGCCAGCCGGCGCAGCCGCAGGGCGACGGCCCGCTTGTCGGCGAGGATCTCGTTCAGCATCGACTCGTCGTCGCAGCGCACATACGCCGAGGCCGCCCCCACCCGCAGATGACCGTGCCGGCGCGCCACGTCGTCGATCAGGTACGCGAGCGGCTGCGGCACCGGCGTACGGGAGTGCTCGGCGAGAAAGGCGTGCAGGTCGGAGGCGCTGCGCCCGGCGTCCAGCGCCCGGCGCACCGAGCCGGGCGTGAACCGGTAGACGGTCGCGCCGCCCTTGGACTCGACGTCCGCCAGAACGCTCAGCACGTCGGCCAGCGGACGCCGCAGCGGACCGGGCGCGACCGCCGTCAGGTCCGCCTGGAGCAGCACGTGGTCGAGCGGCTCGGGCAGCAACGGGGCCAGCAGCCGGGCGGCCGCCGCGGTGGCCACGGCCTGCTCCGGACCGGGCGCGGAGGCCGCCCCGGAGGGGGCGGCGGCACGGTGGTGGGCCGGCAGCTTGTCACCCGGCCCGGCCGGGACCGCCCCGGCCGCGGCCGGTCGCGCGACCGTCGCCGCGCCCGCCCCCAGCAGGGCCCGGCCGTGCGCCGACAGCGCGCCCCGGCCGGTCACGCCCAGCAGCTCGGCCTCGGTCAGCGTCCACCGGGCGATCCGGGACCGCAGATCCTCGTCCTCCTGAAAACCGTGCGAGCCGTAGGAGCCGTGCACGCCGTGCGAGCCGATGGCGGAGGGGGCGGACTGCGCGGCCTGGGAACCCTGAGAGGCCGCGGCACCCTGCTGGTTCTGCGGGCCCTGCTGACCGTGCGGCCCCGCCCCGCCCTGGGGCCGCGCCCCGCGCAACGGGCGCTCCCACCGCAGCCGGGCCAGCACCGCCTCCGCGTCCGGCACCGCCCCCTCCGGCAGCCCGGCCAGCAACGTCAGCACCCGCCGCCGCACCTCCGGCGCGGCCGACCGGTCCAGGCCGGGGCCCAGCGCCGCCAGCGCCCGCTCCTTCAGATCCCGGCCGCCGACCACCCCGGACGTCCGGGTCGCCGTCAGCCAGGCCTGCGCCAGCCGCGCCCACCGCTCGGCGGGCGGCCGCTCCAGCCAGTCGTCGTACTCCGGCGTCGCCGCGTACCGCTCGTCCGCCTCACCGTCCGAGGCGAGCAGACCGGCCGCGTACGCCAGCTCCACCCAGAACGCGGCCACCGGCTCCGACACGTCCAGGGCGACGGCCGTCCGCTTCAGATCGCGCACGCTCAGCCCACCGGCCCGCAGCACCGCCGGACCGCCCTCGTCCCACTCCTTCAGCAACTCCTCGACCGTCGTCAACGCCGTGTACGCCTGACCGGCCGCCGTCGCGTCCACCACCTCGGGGCGGTGCGTCACGAGCGGCGGCACCGCCGGCGGCGTCGGCAGCGGCGACCGGTGGGCCCGCCCCGCCCGCAGATGCAGGGCCACCTCACGCGGCAGGACGACGGTCCCCGGCGCCGTCGGCAGCAGCATCCCCCGGTCCAGCAGCCACCGCAGATGCGCCGCCGGTTCCGCCGTGACCTGCCCGTACGGCGGCCCCCATACCAGCCGCTCCAGCACGTCCAGGGAACCCGCGGGCGCCTTGGCCAGCAGCGCCGCCATCTTCCGCCGACGCGAGAACAACGACGTGAGGGCCGACACCGCCGACACCGGATCGTGCGTCGACGGCAGCCCGGCGTTCGCCACGAACTCCTGGATCCGGCCCGGCGACATCCCCGCCGTCGCCTCCCGCACACTCGGCCCGAGCCCGGTCGGTGACGGGTGCTGCGCCGACGGCGCGAGCAGCTCCCGGGCCGTCCGCACCAGGCGCAGCCGGTCGTCCGCGCCCCACACCAGCGCCTGTTCGCGCAGCGCGGCCAGCGCGCCCGGGAGCGCGGTGACGACGGCCGGGTCGCGCGCGTCGCCCGCCATCAGTCCGAGCAGCTCGTCCCAGGTCGCCGGATCGCCCGCCACCGCCAGCGCCTCAGCCGTCTGCAACGCGAACGCGTCGAGCCGCTCCAGCGCGCGCACCACCGAGGCACGCGTGCCGGCCCGGGTGGCGAGCTGCGTGAGGTCCGTGGGGACCGGCGTGATGAGGTCGGGTCGGGCGCGCAGCAGCGCGGCCAGGGAAGCGTCGTCCCGGGCGCGGAGCGCTTCCGCGAGGGACCGGGGGGCCTGTTGGTCCGCGGTGCTCATCTTGCCCACGGTAGCGGTACCCGCCCCCGCGGGCCGCGCCCCCGGGCCCCGCGGCCGTCCTCCACGGCCCCGCCCCGTCCCCCGCGGACCGCGCACCGACGGCTCCCGCCCGTGCCGGGTGCCCGGCGCGCCCGGACGGAAGCGGTAGCTTCTTACCCGTGGGGATCGAGAGCGACCAAGTCGTCTACGAGTATCTGAGCCGCGTCGGCGACATCGCGCAGCAGCGGCAGTTGTCGTCGGCCACCCGGATGCGGCTCGTCTCCGAGCTGCGCGACGAGATCGACCGGCGTCGCGCCAAGGCGGCCGTCGACTCCCCCGCCGCCGTCCGCCGCATCATCGACCGCCTCGGCAGCCCCGACGACATCGTCGCCGCCGCGGCCGGCTCCGGCGCGGGCGTGCCGCAGCCGCCGGCCCCGTCCGTGCCCGTGCAGCGCGACCGCGAGGAGACGCCCCGGCCGCCGAAGGGCATCCGGCGCGGCGTGCCCCGGCCCCGCACCGGCGCCCCGCCCCCCGCCGTCCCCTCCGACGCGCCGTCGCCGCCGCACCGCGCGCCCGCCCACGAACTGGGCGACAGCCGGGAGTCGCCCGACTGGTGGCTGCACGAGCCGACCCCCTTCGGCCCCGGCGAGGACGTGCACGGCTTCGTCGGGGGCGTCGAGATCCCGGAACTGCTCAAGCCCCCGCCACGCCGCGACCCGGAGAAGGAGGAGGCCGCCGAGCGGAGGGAAGCCGGGAAACCGGCCCCGGCGGCCGCCGGCGACGCCACGGCCGACGGCGGGAGCGCGGCCCGCCCGCGCCGCCGCCGGCTCCCCTTCCTCGGGACGCCCGGCGCGCCGGGCCGGCGCTGGAGCAACCCGCTGCTGCTGGCCGCGGCCGGCTGCCTGGTGGCCGGCGCCGTCCTCGGGAACTGGTTCGCACTGCTCCTGGGCTGGCTGATCGCCTACGCCTCACGCCGGCTGACCGACCGTGAGACGAAACTGGCGGTCGTGTGGCTCCCCGGGCTCGCCCTCACGGCGGGGCTGGTCTGGCTGTGGGGGCGCTCGGAGGGCCGCTGGGGCGAGCCCATCGCGGAGGGGCACATGCACGACGCGGTCGCCGAGACCTGGCCGTGGGTCATCCGGGGCGCGGCCGTGGCGTCGGCCCTGTTCCTGGTCTGGCGCTCGCAACGCCAGAGGTGACGCCACCCGGGCCGCCCCGCATGCCGCCCGCACCGGGCGCGGCCCGCCGACCGGCGACAATGGCGGACATGACCGTCACTCCAGTCCGCACCGTCGGCTTCGACCTCGACATGACCCTCATCGATTCCCGCCCGGGCATCCGCGCCTGCTGGCAGGAGCTGTCCGCGCGGACCGGGACGTACGTCGACGCCGACCTCGTGGTGACGCGGCTCGGGCCGCCGCTCGCGCAGGAGATGGCGCACTGGTTCCCGGCGCGGGACATACCGGCGATGACCGACCTCTACCGCGAGATCTACCCGGAGTTCGCCGTGGCGGGCACGCTCGCGATGCCGGGCGCACGCGAGGCCGTCGCGGCGGTCCGGGCGGCGGGCGGCAGGGCGATCGTCGTCACCGCGAAGTGGGAGCCGAACGCCAGGCTGCACATGGACCACCTGGACATGCGGCCCGACGCGGTGATCGGCGACCTGTGGGCGACGCAGAAGGCGACGGCCCTGCGCGAGCACGGCGCGTCCGTCTACGTCGGCGATCACGTCGGTGACGTGCGCGGCGCCCGTGCCGCCGGGGCGTTCTCCGTCGCCGTCGCCACGGGCCCGTGCAGCGCGGAGGAACTGGCCGAGGCCGGCGCGGACGTCGTCCTCGACGACCTCACGCGGTTCGCGCGGTGGTTCGCGGCCTACGAGGGCTGACCCTGGCCCCGCGCCTGCCGACGGCCCGCGGCCGCCGACCGCAGCACCCCCGCGGCCGCGACCAGGAAGCCGACGCCCATCAGCATGCACAGCCCGAACATGAACGTCGGGAAAGGCGTCGTGCCGAGCAGCAGTGGGGCGACCGTGACCAGTGTGGCCACGGCGCCGACGAAGAACACGACGGCGCCGGCACGGATCAGTCGGTCACCGGGAGCGGCGGAATTCGTTTGGGTTTTGTCACGCACCGGACCAGGGTAGTTCCCAGCCCTGAGGAACAGCCGGGGGACGTCTTGTCACCGGCCCGCAGAGCATTAGCCTGGTACCGGCGGGTCATGGTCGACCCGCCCAAGTGCTGTCCGGAGCCGGTCCGCAGCGGTTCCGGAGCCGTTTTCCATGAACGTTTCTACGAGTACGAGGACGAGGACAGACGTGCCTACCGGCAAAGTCAAGTGGTTCAACGTCGAGAAGGGCTTCGGCTTTCTCTCCCGCGACGACGGCGGTGACGTCTTCGTGCATTCCTCGGTCCTCCCCGCCGGAGTCGAGGCACTGAAGCCGGGCCAGCGAGTGGAGTTCGGCGTCGTCGCCGGGCAGCGCGGCGACCAGGCGCTCTCCGTCGTCATCCTCGACCCGACCCCGTCGGTCGCCGCCGCACAGCGCAGGAAGCCCGACGAACTGGCCTCCATCGTCCAGGACCTGACGACCCTCCTCGAGAACATCACGCCGATGCTGGAGAAGGGCCGCTACCCGGAGAAGACCTCCGGCAAGAAGATCGCCGGTCTGCTGCGCGCGGTCGCCGACCAGCTGGACGTCTGAGCGCGCCGGCGGCGGTCACGGGAAGTCGAGCGCGCCGGGGCCGAGGGGCGGCAGCAGTCCCTCGGCCGCCGCGCGGGTGAGCAGGCCGCGGACCGCCGCCCGGCCGTCCTCGCCCAGCTCCGCCGTGAACTCGTTGACGTACAGGCCGATGTGCTGGTCGGCGACGGCCGGGTCCATCTCCTGGGCGTGTTCCATCACGTAGGGGCGGGAGATTTCGGGGGCGTCCCAGGCGGCCCGTACGGAGGCGCGGACCGCGTCGGCCAGCCCGGTCAGCGCGGCCGCTCCCAGTGAACGCTTGGCGATGATGGCGCCGAGCGGGATGGGCAGGCCGGTCGTGGACTCCCAGTGCTCGCCCATGTCCGCGAGTTTGTGCAGTCCGTAGCCGCCGTAGGTGAAGCGGGCCTCGTGGATGACGAGCCCCGCGTCGACCTTGCCGTCCCGCACGGCGGGCATGATCTCGTGGAACGGCATGACGACGATCTCGCCGACGCCGCCGGGCACCGTCTCCGCCGCCCACAGCCGGAAGAGCAGGTAGGCGGTGGAACGCTCGCCGGGCACGGCGACGGTGCGGCCGGTGAGGTCGGCCCCCGGCTCGCGGGTGAGGACCAGCGGCCCGCAGCCGCGGCCCAGCGCGCCCCCGCAGGGCAGCAGCGCGTACTCGTCGAGGACGTACGGCAGCACGGCGTACGACACCTTCAGCACGTCGAACTCGCCGCGCTCGGCCATGCCGTTGGTGACGTCGATGTCCGCGAACGTCACGTCGAGCGCGGGCGCGCCCGGCACGCGGCCGTGCGCGAGGGCGTCGAAGACGAAGGTGTCGTTGGGGCAGGGGGAGTACGCGATCTGCAGCGCCGGCTCAGTCGTGGTCATGTGGCTTCCAACTCTCCAGGACGGGTGCGAGCTTCCCGAAGGCCCCGGTGAGCGCGCCGAGCGCCTCGCCGATGCGCCAGGCGGCGCGGTCGCGCGGGCCGACGGGGTTGGAGACCGCGCGGATCTCCAGCACGGGCGTGCCGTGCGCGGCGGCCGCCTCGGCGACGCCGAAGCCCTCCATCGCCTCGGCCAGCGCCCGCGGGTGGCGGGCGCGCAGGGCGGCGGCGCGGGCGGCGGTGCCGGTGACCGTCGACACGGTCAGGACGGCCCCGGGCCGGGCGCCGGTGGCGGCCGCTGTCTGCCGGACGAGCAGGGCGGGGGGACGGTGGGTGACGGCGCCGAAGCCCAGCTCGGTGACCGGCAGGAAGCCGTCGGCGGTCTCGGCGCCCAGGTCGGCCGCGGTGATCTCGTCGGCGACGACGAGGGAGCCCACGGGCGCGTCGGGCGCGAAACCGCCGGCGATGCCCGCCGACACGACGAGGCCGTAGGGCGCGCCGCTCAGGGCGGCGGCGGTGAGGGCGGCGGACACGGACGCGGCGGCCAGGGCGGGGCCGACGCCGGCGGCGAGGAGGTCGCAGCCCTCGCCGGCGCGGTGCAGCGTCAGGCCGGGCAGCAGGGTCCACGGGGCGGGCCCGGACGGCCACGCCCGTGCCACCGCGTCCCGTTCGGCGGGGACCGCGGTGGCCACGAGGACGCGGGGGCGGGACGTGGTCAGTCGTCCTTCTTGAGCTTGAAGGACCACAGGCCGGTCGCCGCCTGGCTCTGCTTCTTGCCGTCTCCGGCCTTGATGGTGACGAGGGTGGAGTTGCCCTGGGCGCCGTACTGCGCGTTGAAGAACACGCTGCCCGGGATCGTCCGGTAGGTCTTGTCGCTGTCCTCGGTGAGCGGCTGACCGTTCATCAGGATCGTCCAGCGCTTGTCGGCGACGTCGGGGTCGACGCCGAAGCGGACGGTCTCGTCGGGGTCGACGCTGATGGACTTGATGTCCTTGTCGCCGAGGCACTTGGTCAGCTCGGCGGCCTTCAGGGTCTCGCCCTCGCCACCGCAGGTGGCCTCGGAGCTGACCGAGTCGCGTCCGACGGTGATCGTGGACAGGGGGGTCGGCTTGTCGCAGGCCGACAGGACGAGCAGTCCGGCACATACGGCGCCGGCGGCGGCGACGGCACGGCGGCGTCGCACCACGCCGAGGACATCAGCGGCTCCGCCGCGGGGCATCGTGGTCATGGCCGAAGGCTATCGGGCACGCCGGGTGGTCTCTTTACGCGGGGGGCGGCGCGGCTGTGTGTTACGCCACGCGGGGCTTGGCGCCGCTCCCGTGGCGCACCGAGGAGAGCAGTCCGCGGACGGTGGCGAGCCAGCCCAGCGCGACGACGGCGGCGGCCACGGACAGGCCCAGCGATCCGTTGAGCGGCATGACGATGCCGACCGCGCCGCCGAACACCCAGCACACCTGGAGGAGGGTCTCGGAGCGGGCGAAGGCCGAGGTCCGCACGAGTTCCGGCACGTCGCGCTGGATCAGCGCGTCCAGGGACAGCTTGGCGAGGGCCTGGGAGAACCCGGCGACGGCGGCGAGGCAGGCCACGAGGAACGCGCCGAAGAACACGGCGGCCACGAGCACGGCGCCCAGCACGACGGCGACGACCGTCACGATGATCAGTTCCGGGGCCTTGGAGCGCAGCCAGGCCCCGACGGCCGTCCCGAGCGCGTTGCCGAGGCCCGCGGAGACGGCGACCATGCCCAGCGACACGGCCGCGCTCTGTCCGGTGAGGGGGTGCTCGCGCAGCAGGAACGCGAGGAAGAACGTGAGGAACCCGGACAGCCAGCGCAGGGCCGCGTTGGCGCCGAGGGCGTGGGTGACGGCGATGCCGACCGTGCGCAGGCCGGGACGTTTGACGGGATGGCGGTGGGGGCCGTGCAGGTGCTGCTCGTCGGCGGCGAGGAGGGCCACGTCCTCGCCCTTGGCGGAGTCGACCTTGCGGGGCAGGGAGAACGACAGGAACGTCCCGGCCACGAAGATCAGGAAGGCGCCGTAGAGCGGGTAGCGGGGGCCGAGGGCCTGGAGTCCGGCGCCGACGGGCGCGGCGACGCCGGTGGCGAGGAGGCCGCCGAGGGTGACCCGTGAGTTGGCCTTGACCAGGGAGAACCCTGGTGGCAGCAGTCGGGGCACCACGGCGCTTCTGACGACGCCGTAGGCCTTGGAGGAGACGAGCACGCCCAGCGCCGCCGGGTACAGCTCGATGCTGCCGGTGGCGACGGCCCCGGACAGCACCAGCGCGAGCAGGGCCCGCGCCAGCATGGCCCCGGCCATGGCGGCGCGGCGGCCGTGCGGGAGCCGGTCGAGCAGCGGGCCGATGACGGGGGCGAGGACGGTGAAGGGGGCCATGGTGATGGCGAGGTAGAGCGCGACGCGGCCGCGGGCCTCGTCGGTGGGCACGGAGAAGAAGACGGTCGAGGCGAGCGCGACGGTGATCATGACGTCGCCCGCGCCGTTCACGCCGTGCAGTTCGATCAGCTTGCCGAGGCCGGACTCGCCGGCGCCGTGCGCGTGGGTGATCTTCCTGATGCCGCGGGCGGCGCCGGTGAACGGGAGGTTCAGGGCGCGTCCGACCGCGCGGACGGACCCGCTCATCCGGCCCGAACCGCTCACCTGGCTCCTCCCCTTGTTCCCCTTCGCCGCACCGATGCCGGTGGCGCCCTGGGGTGTCCTTGCGGCTGCCACCCCGTCATAGTGCCCCGGAAACGCCGTGCATAGTGCGGTTACCGCGCGTATGGCCGTGTGATCGTCGGCGCGCCCGGCGGGCCCGGCCGCGCCCGCCCCACGATTCCACGGTGCCGCCGGGCGGGCACAGGCCGCCCCCGGCCGGCCGGGGGCGGGTGCGCGAGCGCGGGGGAGGAGCCCGGAAGGCCCGCGGGAAGCCCTCGGTGGCGGGCCGGTGCGGCCGCGGTGGCGCGGTGACGGGCCGCGGAGGGGGTTTTCCGGGGAGTTCCGGGACGCCGGAACGGCCGTTGGCGAGGCGGGGGAAAAGGGGTGCCGTGGGGCGGGCGGGGGGTTTCGAAGTGAGGGAAACGTCCCGTCGGTGTAGGCCGAGCGTCCGGGAGCAGGTAGCGTGCGTAGCGCGCCGTGGCGATCGTTCTCGGCCGCGCGCCTCCCGGACATCCCGCAGAATGGATGACAGCAGGTGCGCCCGAGCGCGATCGGGCGCGGACGTCGACGCGGTCCAGTGGTCCGCTCCGTCCGCACCCGCCGCCTTCAGGCAGGCGCACCGAGAGACGGCGTAGGAGAGAAGCGATACCTGTGAGCGCAGCGACCACGCGAAGCCGCACCCCCGACCGCCTGTGCGCCGAGGCCGTCGACCTCGCCCGCGCCGCAGCCGAGGAGGCAGCCGCGCCCGGCGTGGTCGGCGAGCACGCGGGCGTCGTCTCCGAGGGCGACCGTGTGGTCACCCACTACTTCGAGTGCAAGGAACCGGGCTACCGGGGCTGGCGCTGGGCGGCGACGGTGGCACGGGCCTCCCGCGCCAAGACGGTCACCCTGGACGAGGTGGTCCTGCTGCCCGGCCCGGACGCGGTGCTCGCCCCCGAGTGGGTCCCGTGGAGCGAGCGGCTGCGCCCCGGCGACATGGGCCCGGGCGACCTGCTCCCCACGGACGCGGAGGACCTCCGTCTGGAGCCGGGGTACACCGGCGAGGACGACCCGCGCCTCCAGCCCGGCTACTTCGACGCGGACGACCCGACGCCCAACTCGCCTCTCTCCGAGGAGATGGCCGAGCTGGTGGAGGCGGAGGACGCGGAGGTGACGGCGGCGCCGCCGGCGGCCCTGCCCGCCGCCCCGCGCCGCGGCACGATCGCCGCCGTCGCGGAGGAACTGGGCCTGCGCAGGGCCCGGGTGCTGTCCCGTTACGGCCTGCACACCGCCGCCGACCGCTGGGAAGAGGGCTTCGGCGCCAAGACGCCCATGGCGCAGGCCGCTCCCGCCTCCTGTGTGAGCTGCGGTTTCCTCACCCCGATCGGCGGCTCGCTGGGCCAGGCCTTCGGCGTGTGCGCCAACGAGTTCTCCCCGGCGGACGGCCGGGTGGTCTCCCTGGCCTACGGCTGCGGCGGCCACTCGGAGGCCGCGGTCATGCCCAAGCCGCCGCGGCCGGCCCCGCCGGTGATCGACGAGACCCGCGTCGACCCGTTCCCGCTGCGCCCGGCCGCGGACTCGGGCTCGGTCCCGGCCGTCCCGGACGAGGACACGGCAGAGCTGGGCCACTCCTAGCGACCGGGCTGCCGGTGGGTTTCCGGGCGATCCCCGGACCACCGGGCTGCCTGGTTGCTGGGCCGGCACCGAGCCGCCGGGCTCGTGGGAGCGGGTCATCGGGCCCTGGGGCTTGTGGGGCAGCAGCCGAGCCGTCGGGCTTGTGGGGCGGCAGCGGACCGTCGGGCCGCCGGTCCAACGCCGGGCGACCGGGCCACCGGGCTGCCGGTCCACCGCGTTACCGGGCCGGCACCGAGCCGTCGGGCCGCTGGCCGGCACCGGGCCGTCGGACCGCCCCGGCCCCGCCCGGTCGTCCGGCCCTCGGGTCTTTTCCGGTCGTCCGGCTTGCGGGTCTTTCCCGGCTGTGCGGCCCCGGGTCTCTCTCGTCGTCCCGCCCCTGGTCTTCCCGGCCGGTTCTGCGACTCCGCGTCTTCCCGGCCGGTTCTGCGCCCCTGGGTCTTTCCGGCCGGTTCCGCGGCCCGGGTCCCGCTCCCGGCCGGTTCCACGGTCCCGTGTCCGCGGCCCCGGGCTTTCCCGGTCAGGGCTCTGCGGGGTGACGGTGGCAGGGGGCGGCGGGGGCGGGGAAGATCTCGCGGTACCGTCGACTCCCGTCGACGAGGAGAGCCAACGTGAGCAAGTTCGTGCGGCCGGCGCCCGAGGGCGCGGATCCCTTCGGCACGGCGCGCCTGCGCCGCGGGGTCCTGGACGCCTGGGCCACCAGCGCGGCCCGTTTCCGGGAGGACGCCAACGCCGAGGAGGACCTGGTCCTCGGCGGATACCGGGACCGGCTCGTCGTCGAGCTCGCGCAGAACGCCGCCGACGCGGCCGCCAGGGGCGGGGTGCCGGGGCGGCTGCGGCTCACCCTGCGGGACGGCGTCCTGGTCGCGGCGAACACCGGCGCGCCGCTGGACGCGGCCGGCGTGGAGTCGCTGGCCACGCTGCGGGCCTCCGCCAAGCGTGAGGCACAGCAGCCGGGCGTCGCCGTCGGACGGTTCGGCGTCGGGTTCGCCGCCGTGCTCGCCGTCACCGACGAACCGGCCGTCGTCGGCCGTCACGGCGGCGTCCGCTGGGACCTGGCCGAGGCCCGTACGCTCGCGTCCGAGACCGCCCGGCACAGCCCCGGCCTCGGGGACGAGATCCGGCGGCGCGACGGCCATGTGCCGCTGCTGAGGCTCCCGTTCGCCGCTCAGGGCACCGCCCCCGACCCGTACGACACGGCCGTCATCCTCCCGCTGCGCGACACCGCCGCCGCCGACCTCGCCGAGCGTCTCCTCGCCGCCGTCGACGACGCCCTCCTCCTCGCCCTGCCGGGCCTGGAGGAGGTCGTGATCGAGATCGGCGACGGCGCCGCCCGCACCCTGCGGCGCTCCGTCGACGGGGCCCACACCGTCGTCTCGGACAGCGAACAGGGCACGACCCGCTGGCGGACGGCCTCCGCCCACGGCGACCTCACCCCGGACCTGCTGGCCGACCGCCCCGTGGAGGAGCGGCTGCGGCCGCACTGGTCGGTGACCTGGGCCGTGCCCGTCGACGACGACGGCGCGCCCGTCCCGCCGCGCACCACGCCCGTCGTCCACGCGCCCACCCCCAGCGACGAGCCCCTGGGCGTGCCCGCCCTGCTCATCGCCTCCTTCCCGCTCGACACCACCCGCCGGCACGCGGCCCCCGGCCCGCTGACCGACCATCTGGTGCGCCGCGCGGCGGACGTGTACGCCGGGCTCCTGGCCGACTGGCGCCCGGTGGGCGCCGGGATCATCGACCTGGTGCCCGGTCCGCTGGGCAAGGGGGAGCTGGACGGGGCGCTGCGCCGGGCCGTCCTGGAACTGCTGCCGCGCACCGCGTTCCTGCCGCCCGCCGTCCCGCCCGTGCCGGAGGAGGCGCCCGACGGCGCCGACGAGGGCGAGGTCGCGGCCGGGCTCGCCGAGGCGCTGCGCCCCCGGGACGCCGAGGTCGTCGAGGGGGCGGGCGCCGACACGGTGCGGGTGCTGGCGGAGGTGCTGCCCACGCTGCTGCCCGCGGGGCTGGAGCGGCGCGTCGAGCTGCGCACGCTGGGCGTGGCCCGGATCCCGCTCGCGGACGTCGTCGACCGCCTCGCCGGGCTGGAGAAGGACCCGCAGTGGTGGTACCGGCTCTACGACAGCCTGGCCGGGGTCGACCCGGACCGGCTGACCGGGCTGCCGGTGCCGCTGGCCGGCGACGCCTCCGCCTCCTTCGGCGGGGGGCGGCGGACCGCCGTCGGCCCGCGCCAGGTGCTGCTGCCGACGCCGGACGCGTCCGCGCTCGACCCGCAGGTCCTCGCCCGGCTGGGCCTCAAGGTGGCCCACCCGGACGCCGCGCATCCCCTGCTGGAGAAGCTCGGCGCGCTGCCCGCCACCCCGCGCGCGATCCTGACCACCCCGCAGGTGCGGGCCGCCGTGGCGGCCTCCCTGGACGACGAGGGCGGGGCCTGGGACGACGAGGGCGCGCCGGACGCCGAGGAGCTCGCCGACACGGTGCTCGCGCTGGTCCGCGACGCGGGTCTGGAGCCCGGGGACGAGCCCTGGCTGGGCGCTCTGGCGCTGCCGGACGAGGACGGCGAACTCGTCCCCGCCGGTGAACTGGTCCTGCCCGGCAGCGCGTTCGCCTCCGTCATCCGTGAGGACGAACTCGCCTTTGTCGAAGCGGAATTGGCGGACAAGTGGGGGGAGCAGCCGCTCGCCGCCTGTGGCGTGCTCGCCGGGTTCGCGCTGGTGCGGGCCACGGACGTCGTCCTCGACCCGGACGAACTGGAGCCGCGCGACGGCGACTTCGCCGAGCCCGACGACGCCGGGCTGCTGGACGCGGTGGACGTGTGGTGCGAGGACATCCTCGACCGCTTCCCCGACAGCCCCGTGCCTCCCGTAGCCACCGAGCTGGTCGCCGTGCGCGACCTCGACCTCGTCGACGAGGACCGCTGGCCGCAGGCCCTCGCGATGCTGGCCCGGCCGCCGCTGCGCGACGCGATCACCCAGCCCGTCCGCGTCCTCCTGCCCGACGGCACCCACGAGCTGGTACGGCCCTACACCGCCTGGTGGCTGCGCGGGAACCCGGTCCTCGACGGCCGCCGCCCGGCCGGTCTGCTCGCGGCCGGCGGCGACCCGCTGCTGCACGGCCTCTACGACGAGGCCGACGCCACCGGCTTCGACGACGAACAGGTGCTGCGCGCCCTCGGCGTGCGCACCTCGGTCGCGGCCCTCCTCGACGAGCCCGGCGGCGCGGCCGAACTGCTGGACCGCCTCGCCGACCCGGAACGAACCGTCGGCCCGGCCCAACTGCACGGCCTGTACGGCGCGCTGGCCGAGCTGGACCCCGAGCAGGTGACCCTGCCGGACGAGCTGCGGGCCGTCGTCGACGGGCACGTCCAGGTCGTGGAAGCCGCCGACGCGGTGGTCGTCGACTCCCCCGACCTGCTGCCCTTCACCCGGGGCGTCCCGCTGCTCCCCGTGCGCCCCTCCCGGGCGGCCGAACTCGCCGAGCTGTTCCAGGTGCGGCGGCTGAGCGAGTCCGTGACCGGCGAGGTCGACTCCGAGGGCGCGGAACACGCCGTCCCGGAGCCGGTGCGCGTCCTCCTCGGACCGCGCACGCCCGCCACCTACGTCGAACACGACGAACTCGTCGTCGACGGCGTGGAGATCGACTGGCGCCTGACCGCCGACGGCGTCCTGCACGCGTCCACCCTGGAGGGCGTGGCGGCCGGCCTCGCCTGGGCCGCCCGCCAGTGGCCCCGCCGCTTCGAGGTCGCAGCCCTCCTGGAGGACCCGTCCCGCACAGCCGAACTGGCCCGGGACCGCTGGTTCGACTGAGACGGAGAGGGCCGCCCGGCCGGTCCGGGCGGCGCCTGTCCGGGCGGCGCGGTCGCCCGCGGTGGACGCTCCGTCAGTTGATCTTCCCCTTCGCACAACCATCCGTCTGCGACGGCCATCTGAGCAACCGGGTCAGAAGACTCCACGATCACTTGGGCGCCGGACGGGTCGCGAGCCGTGCGAAGGGACCGTCCGGGCCCCTACCTTCAGGGGGAATCGCATGCGTGCACGCGCCACCGTGGTCACCGTCGCCGTCGCCGGCGCCGTGGCTCTGTCCGCCGTCGTCGTTCCGGCCGCGCAGGCCGCCGGGGGCGGGTCGCGTCATCCCGCCGGCGCGTTGAAGGCCCTGCACACGGCCCTCGCCGGCAAGAGCGCCTTCACGGGTGCGAGCCCCGCCGGCGGCGTTCCGTACCCACTGGACGTCACGTTCGGCGGCGTCAAGGTCAACAAGGGGCGGCCGATCGCGGCCGGCGCCGATGGCCGGGTCAGCGTGCCGGTCACGTTCCAGATCACGCACGGCGCGGGCGTCGACCTCGGCGCGGAGGACGTCCAGCTGGACCTGGTCCTGTACCGCGGCGCGTCGTTCGCCCACCCGGTCAAGACGCTGATCGGCGACTACGCGCCGAGCTGCACCGCCACCAGCGCCACGGTCGCCTCCTGCTCCGGCACCATCGACATCGCCCCGTCCGAGCAGCTGGACAACGTCGACGCCTCGGTCTGGAAGGCGGCCGGGTACGTCATCGACTGGAACGACGTCGACCCGAGAGCCGACGACGTCGACTGGACCAAGGTCGGGTACACCGAGGGCGACGCGCTGGCCTCCGTCCAGCTCCAGCGCGCGCCCCGGTCGACGGTCGACGCCGCCCCCGAGCCGGTGAAGAAGGGCAAGACCCTCACCGTCACCGGCAAGCTGGCGCGCGCCAACTGGGACACCGGTCTGTACGGCGGGGTCGCCTCCCAGCCGGTGAAGCTTCAGTTCCGCAAGAAGGGCAGCAGCGCGTACAGCACCGTCAAGACCCTCAAGTCCAGTGCCGGCGGCGGTCTGAAGACCACGGTCACCGCCTCGGTGGACGGCTACTACCGCTTCACGTTCGCGGGCAACGTGACGGTCCCCGCGGTGAGTTCCGCGGGTGACTTCGTCGACGTCCGGTGAGGTGACGGGCGGTCACCGGATGTAGTGGGACTCCCAGAAGGGGCCGAGGTCGACGTCCGTCATGGACTGGGCGGCCCGGACGAAGTCCTCGGTGGTGGAGACGCCGTAGCGGTGGTCGCGGGCGTACTGCCTGAGCAGACGGGCCATCGCGTCGGCGCCGAGGGTGTTCTCGAGGTCGGCGAGGGCGCAGGGCCCGGCCGTGTACACGAGGTGGTACTCGTTGCGGTGCTGCGACCAGTACGCCATCGAGGCCGTCAGCTCGGCGCCGTCGTCGGGCCAGTAGACGTCCGCCCAGCAGTTGCGCATGTCCCAGCCCTGGAAGCGGGCGTTGGCGTATTGGGCGAAGCTCTCATCCAGCCACGGCGTGTTGTACTCGTCGTTGCCGACGATCCCGTACCACCACTGGTGCGCCACCTCGTGGACGACCGCGCCGCCCTCCTCGGTGGTGCCGATGAGGACGAGACCGGGGTATTCCATGCCGCCGCCGAACTCCGGCGTCATCACGACGTCGAGTTCGCCGTACGGGTAGCGGCCGAACTCCTCGCCGAACCGGTCGATCGAGGCGACGGCGTCCGCGCGGCTCAGCCGCACGCCCGCGTCGGGGGTGTCCGGCGCCCAGTACGACCGGACGAGCACGCCCCCGGGCGTGGTCTCGGTCGCCGTGCGGAACGGGCCCGCCGCCCACGCGAAGTCCCGCACCCGGTCGGCGACGCTGAGGGTGACGGTGCGGCCGGGGGCGCCGGGCAGGGTGCGGGTGCGGCCGGTCGCGGGCACCTTCAGGGCCGAGGGGTGGTCCAGCCGGACCCGGAAGTCGCCCGCCAGGGCGTAGAAGCTCTCACCTAGCGCCACGTAGGGGTCTAGGTGCCACCCCTTCGCATCGTGCACGGCGAGGACCGGCAGCGCGTTGCCGAGGAAGCGGGTCGCGCCCTCACGGCCGAAGCGGGCGTTGCGGTCGGGCACGGTGACGGACACGTCGAAGGCGACGGACACCCGCTCGCCGCGCCCGAGCGGCTCGGTCAGCACGATGCGCAGGGCCGTGCAGTCGACGGTCAGGGGCTCGGGCGTGCCGCCGGCGACGTGCGACACGACGACGGGGGAGGCGGGCCCGCCGGGCGTGCCGCACCCGTCCTCTCCGTTGCCCCACAGCCGCAGGTACACCTCGCGCAGGGGAGCGGAGGATGCGTTGCGGAACGACACCCGCTCCCGTCCGGCCCAGTGCCCGCCGTCGGCGTCCGAGCGCAGGGACACGTCGTAGCGGGCGCGGTCGGGCGTCGCCGCCCCCGCCCCGGCTCCCGCCGCCGGGCCGTCCGCCGCACCGGCCTCGCTCACCCCACCGCCGAGCGCCGCCAGCACGGCGAGCAGCGCGACGACGACGGACCCCGGACGACGACGACCATACGACTGACGGTGACATGCCAGCCGATACTGCCACAACTGCGTTGGTTTGCAACGGAGTTGAACAGACTCCGACATCGGCACCGCCCGGCGGAAGGGAGCGGGCACCGGCCGGAGCAGTGGCTTTCTTTACCTTCTGCCGTACAACTCGCCGCCTGCGTGGGTGATCTGACCTGATGGGTCAACAGACCCCGAGATCCCTTCTCTCCATCTGGGAAACGCACATGCGCATACGCGCTCTCGTCGTCGCCGCCACCGGCGCCGTCGCCTGCTCCGCCCTCGCCGTCCCGGCCGCGCAGGCCGCTCCGGCCACGGCCCCCGGCGTGACCTTCTCCGCGATGAAGGTCAACGCGGGCAAGGCCGTCGTCGTGGGCCCCACGGCCAAGGTGACGGTCAACGCGACTTACACCGTCACCAAGCCCGCGAACCTCAGCGCCGGCTCCATCGAGACGGGCCCGCTGCTCTACCGGGGCAGCAAGCTCGACGCGCGGGCCGAGGTCATCGGCGGCGACGATCCGGGCGTCTGCACGACTGTCTCCTCGACGGTCCTGCACTGCACCGCCAAGATCCAGTTCCGTGCCGTCGACACGGACGATCACGACAGCCTCGCCAACAGCCAGGCAGGCGCCTGGAAGGTCGGCGCGCTCGCCCTTCCCAAGAACGCCACCGGGCTCGACGACTTCACGTGGCAGAGCAACCTGGGCGCCATCCGCGTCCAGCGCCAGGCGAAGCTGACGGCCGACGCCGCCCCCGAGCCGGTGAAGAAGGGCAAGACCCTCACCGTCACGGGCGCGCTGACCCGTGCGAACTGGGACACCAACCGGTACGCCGGCTACTCGGGCCAGTCGGTGAAGTTGCAGTTCCGCAAGAAGGGCAGCACTGCCTACAGCACGGTCAAAACCGTCAAGTCCAGCTCCACGGGCGGTCTGAAGACCACGGTCACGGCGTCCGCGGACGGTTACTACCGTTTCGTCTTCGCGGGCACCTCCACCACCTCGGCGATCAGCGCCGCGGGTGACTTCGTCGACGTCAGGTGATGTGACGTCGGGCAACTGAGTGCCGCCGGCCCGGGCCCCGGGCCGGCTCCTCGGCGCTCAGTCCGGGAAGCGGCGGTCGACCCAGCGCCAGGTGAACTCCAGAGCGAGCGCCGCCACCGCCGCAACGCCCACCGCGATCCACGGCATCGTCAGGCCGACCAGTTTCAGCGCGAAGAAGTGCTGGAGCCACGGGACCGCGAGCACCAGCAGGAACGCTCCGCCCATCGAGGCGACCAGCAGCACCCGCCACCAGGTGTAGGGGCGGGCGATGATCGCCAGCACCCACATCGACGCCAGGAACAGCGTGAGGGTGGCCGCGCTCGTCTCGGCCTCCAGTGAGCCCTCGCCGGTGTAGTGGTGGCGGGCCAGCAGGTAGGTGACGAAGGTGGCGACGCCCGCGATCACCCCGCCGGGGACGGAGTACCGCATCACGCGTCGCACGAAGTGCGGGCGGGCCCGCTCGGTGTTGGGGGCCAGAGCGAGGAAGAAGGCCGGGATGCCGATGGTGAGGGTGGAGAGCATCGTCAGGTGCCTCGGCAGGAAGGGGTACTCGACCTGCCAGCACACCACGAGCAGGGCGAGCAGCACCGAGTAGACCGTCTTCACCAGGAAGAGGGTCGCCACCCGCGTGATGTTGCCGATGACCCGCCGGCCCTCCGCCACCACCGACGGCAGGGTCGCGAAGCTGTTGTCCAGCAGCACGATCTGCGCGACCGCCCGGGTGGCCTCCGAGCCCGACCCCATCGCCACGCCGATGTCGGCGTCCTTCAGCGCGAGGACGTCGTTGACGCCGTCCCCGGTCATCGCGACGGTGTGCCCGCGGGACTGGAGCGCCCCCACCATGTCCCGCTTCTGCTGCGGGGTGACCCGGCCGAACACCGTGCCCTCGTCCAGCGCCCGCCCCATGCCGTCCGGGTCCGCGGGCAGTCGGCGGGCGTCCACGGCGGCGCCGTCCAGACCCAGCTTGGCGGCCACCGCGCCCACCGACACCGCGTTGTCGCCGGAGACGACCTTCGCCCGGACGCGCTGCTCGGTGAAGTAGCGCAGCGTGTCCCCGGCGTCGGGCCGCAGCCGCTGTTCGAGCACCACCAGGGCGGCCGGCCGGGCTCCGCGGGCCGGCTCGGGATCGTCCAGTTCGCGTGCGGCGCGCGCCAGCAGCAGCACGCGCAGCCCCTGCTCGTTGAGCCGCTCCGTCTCGGCGAGGGCGGGATCGTCCTCGTCCAGGAGCACGTCGGGCGCCCCCAGCAGCCAGGTGCTGCTTCCGCCCTCGCTCCCGCCGGCGCCGCCGTCGGCGCGCTCGTTGAAGGCGGCGCCGCTGTACTTGCGGGCCGAGGAGAACGGCAGGGACTCGGTGCAGCGCCAGCCGTCGGCGGGCGGGAAGGCGTCGATGACGGCTTGGAGGGAGGCGTTGGGCCGTGGGTCGGACTCCCCGAGCGCCCCGAGCACCTGGCGTACGTAGCCCTCGTCGGCGTCGCCGAGGGTGTGCAGCGCGGTGACGTCCATGCCGCCCTCGGTGAGGGTGCCGGTCTTGTCCAGGCAGACGGTGTCGACGCGGGCGAGGCCCTCGATGGCCGGGAGTTCCTGCACCAGGCACTGCTTGCGGCCGAGCCGGACGACGCCGATCGCGAAGGCGACCGAGGTGAGCAGGACGAGCCCCTCGGGGACCATCGGGATGATGCCGCCGATGGTGCGGGCGACCGAGTCCCGGAAGCCGTTGTTCTTGACGAACAGCTGCGTGACGACGAGGCCGATCGCGGCCGGGACCATCATCCACGTGACGTACTTGAGGATCGTCGAGATGCCGGAGCGCAGCTCGGAGTGGACGAGGGTGAAGCGGGAGGCCTCCTCGGCGAGCTGGGCGGCGTAGGCCTCGCGGCCGACCTTCGTGGCCCGGAAGGCGCCCCCGCCGGCCACCACGAAGCTGCCCGACATGACCTGGTCGCCCGCCCGTTTGACGACGGGATCCGCCTCGCCGGTGAGCAGCGACTCGTCGATCTCCAGGCCGTCGGCCTCCACGCACTCCCCGTCCACGGCGATCTTGTCGCCGGGCCCGATCTCGATCAGGTCGTCCAGGACGAGTTCGGAGGTGCTCACCTGCACGGGTGTGCCGTCGCGCCGGACGGTGGGGTGGGCCTCGCCGACGACCGCGAGGGAGTCGAGGGTCTGCTTCGCCCGCCACTCCTGGACGATGCCGATGCCGGTGTTGGCGAGGATCACGAAGCCGAACAGGCTGTCCTGGATGGGCGCCACCGCGAGCATGACCAGCCACAGGACGCCGATGATCGCGTTGAACCGGGTGAAGACGTTCGCCCGGACGATCTCGCCCATGGAACGGCTGCTGCGCGCGGGCACGTCGTTGACCTGACCGCGCGCGACGCGGTCCGCGACCTCCGCGGCGGTCAGACCTCTCGCCGTCGGCGCGAGGGCGGGGGCGTCGATGTGGGCCATGGAATCGACGGTACGTGCGGTTTTGGGGCTTCACCCCCTGAAGGCCCCGAAGATCCGACCTGGGGAGGACCGGGATGCTACGACGGTTGTAAGACGGGTGCCGGGCGGGTTAGTCCGCTGCCGTCGGCTCCGCGGTCGTGGAGGCCCGCTTGATCGCCGCGTCCCGCTTGCGGACGTACCAGATGCCGATCAGGCCGAGGCCGGCGCCGGCGAGGCAGGTCCACACCCACCAGGCGCGGCCGTGGTCGTCGAACCAGCCGTAGAAGGGGAGCTGGACGAGGAAGAGGACGAACCAGAGGATCGTGCCGCCGGTGATGGTGGCGACGACGGGCCCCTCCAGGGGCTCCGGCGCCTCGTGCTGGGGTGTCCACTTCGCCATGGGGGACAGCTTACGAGGTGGTCACGTCTACGCGCGGAGATGGCCGATCTCGGCGTCATATGTTCATACTGAAACCGTTTGCCGCTGACCACTTCTCTTCGTAGGAACCGACAAAAACATGCCCACCTCGGCCCCCGCCAAGATTCCCTCCCCTGACGAGCCGGGAGCCAGGTCCGCCCACGGCGCCCTCGATCGCTACTTCAAGATCTCCGAGCGGGGCAGCACGCTGTCCCGGGAGGTTCGCGGCGGTTTCGCCACGTTCTTCGCGATGGCGTACATCATCGTGCTGAACCCGATCATCCTCAGCAGCGCCAAGGACATGTACGGCCACCACCTGGACTACGGCCAGCTGGTCACCGCGACCTGTGTGACGGCGGCCTTCACCACCCTCCTCATGGGCGTCATCGGCAACGTGCCCATCGCACTGGCCGCCGGCCTCGGCGTGAACTCCGTGGTGGCGCTCCAGCTCGCGCCCCGGATGTCCTGGCCGGACGCCATGGGCATGGTGGTGCTCGCCGGTCTGGTGGTCATGCTCCTGGTCGCGACCGGTCTGCGTGAGCGCGTGATGAACGCGGTGCCCTTCGGGCTGCGCAAGGCGATCAGCATCGGCATCGGCCTGTTCATCATGCTGATCGGGCTCGTCGACTCCGGCTTCGTCAGCCGCATTCCCGACGCCGCACACACCACCGTCCCGCTCCAGCTCGGCGCCGACGGTCACCTGAACGGCTGGCCGGTCCTCGTCTTCGTCCTGGGCGCGCTGCTCACGCTGGCCCTCATCACCCGCAAGGTGCCCGGTGCGATCCTGATCTCGATCGTCGCGATGACCGTCCTCGCGCTGATCATCAACGCGGTCGCGACCGTGCCCTCCTGGGGTCTGACCACTCCCGAGTGGCCCGGCAACCCCGTCGCCACCCCCGACTTCGGGCTGATCGGCGAGGTCAGCCTGTTCGGCGGCTTCGGCGAGGTCGGCGTGCTGACCGGCGTCCTGTTCGTCTTCACCGTCCTGCTGTCGTGCTTCTTCGACGCGATGGGCACGATCATGGGCGTCAGCGACGAGGCCAAGCTGACCAACGCCCAGGGCGAGATGCCCGGCATCAACAAGGTCCTCTTCGTCGACGGCCTCGCGGTCGCCGCCGGCGGCGCCAGCTCGTCCTCCGCCACCACCGCGTTCGTGGAGTCCACGGCCGGCGTCGGCGAGGGCGCCCGCACCGGGTTCGCGAACCTCGTCACCGGCGCGCTGTTCGCCGTGGCGCTGTTCCTGACGCCCGTGGCCACGATGGTCCCGTCCCAGGCCGCCACCCCGGCACTGCTCGCGGTGGGCTTCCTGATCCTGTCCGGCGCGGTCAAGGAGATCGACTGGGCCGACCACACCATCGCCATCCCGGCCTTCATCACCATGGTGATGATGCCGTTCACCTACTCGATCACCAACGGCATCGGAATGGGCTTCATCGCCTTCGTCCTGCTGCGTCTGGTCGCCGGCCGCGGCCGGGAGGTCCCGGCGCCGATGTACGTCGTCGCCGCCGTCTTCGTCTTCTACTACCTGATGCCGGCCCTCGGCCTGACCTGAGCCCCGGTCCCCGCCTCCCGGTCCCCGACTCCCGTTCCCCGGTCCGTTGCCGTCGCGAGAGCGACGGACGGGCTCGGGGCGGCCTCAGGTGAGCCCGTAGAACTTCCCCGTCTCGTCGACCGCGGTCTTGAAGCGCTCGTCGAAGTCATCACGGATGAGCGTCTGGACGACATAGTCCTGGACGCTCATCCCCCGTTTGGCGGCATGCTGACGGAGCCGTTCGAGCAGCTCCCCGTCTATCCGCAGGCTGAGCACACTGGTCCCCATGAGACGAGGGTCGCGGGCGTGTAGCGCACTCCGGTCACTTTCCGCTGCCGACTCACCCGTTCGGGTGATGGCGGGGTTTCCGTGTCCAGCATCACGGGAATCCCGGCGTTGCCCCAGCTTGTTTAGCCAGAGTAATGAGTTACCCTAAAGAGATGCCTGACCTCTCCCATGGCGACGACGTAGCCGCCGTGAACTCCCTCCGCTCCGCCGTGATGCGGCTGTCCCGCCGGCTCAAGCACCAGCGGGTCGACGAGTCGCTGAGCCCGACCGAGATGTCGGTGCTCGGCACCCTCTCCCTCTGCGGCAGCGCCACCCCCGGCGAACTGGCCCGCAAGGAGCACGTGCAGCCCCCGTCGATGACGCGCATCGTGGCCTTGCTGGAGGCCAAGGGTCTGGTCCGGCTGGAGCCGCACCCCGAGGACCGCCGCCAGAAGGTCGTCACCAAGACCGAGCAGGCCGAGACCATGCTCGCGGAGAGCCGCGCCAAGCGGAACGCCTTCCTGGCGACCCTGGTCGACGGCCTCGACGAGGACGAGTGGGCGAAACTGCGCGCCGCCGCCCCCGTGCTGGAGAAGCTCGCACACCTGTAGACCGTCCCCGAGGAGGCGAACCTGTTGAGTACGGGACCCGGAGCAGACTCCGCACCCGCACCGGCCACCCACGACACCCCGTCCGTCCCTCCACCCGCCCGCAGGTCGACGATGTTCGCCTCCCTGCGGGTCAGGAACTACCGCCTGTTCTTCCTGGGCCAGGTCGTCTCGAACATCGGCACCTGGATGCAGCGCATCGCGCAGGACTGGCTGGTGCTCAGCCTCACCGGCTCCGCCACCGCAGTCGGCGTCACGACCGCGCTCCAGTTCCTGCCGATGCTCCTCTTCGGCCTCTACGGCGGCGTCCTCGTCGACCGCCTGCCCAAGCGCCGCACGCTGCTGTTCACCCAGTCCGCGATGGCCCTCACCGGCATCGCCCTCGCCGTCCTCAGCCTCTCCGGCCACGTCCAGGTCTGGCACGTCTACGTCGCCGCCTTCGCCGTCGGCCTCGCGACCGTGCTGGACAACCCCGCCCGGCAGACGTTCGTCTCCGAGATGGTCGGCCCCGACCAGCTCCAGAACGCGGTCAGCCTCAACTCGGCGAACTTCCAGTCGGCCCGGCTGATCGGCCCCGCCGTCGCCGGCGTGATGATCACCGGCGTCGGAACCGGCTGGGCGTTCCTCTTCAACGGGCTGTCCTTCGTGGCGCCTCTCGCCGGGCTGCTGCTGATGCGCTCGCGCGAGCTGCACGCCGTCGAGCGGGCTCCGCGCGGCAGGGGGCAGCTGCGGGAGGGCCTCCACTACGTCGCCGGCCGCCCCGACCTGATCTGGACCATCGTCCTCGTCGGGTTCGTCAGCACCTTCGGGTTCAACTTCCCCGTCTACCTCTCGGCCTTCGCCGACGACGTCTTCCACGCGGGAGCCGGCTCCTACAGCCTCTTCAACACGCTGATGGCCGTGGGCTCGCTCGCGGGCGCCCTGCTCGCGGCCCGGCGCGGGACCGCCCGGATGCGGGTGCTGGTCGCGGGCGCGGTGGCCTTCGGCACGATGGAGATCGTCGCCTCCGCGGCCCCCTCGCTGTGGCTGTTCGCCCTGCTCATGGCCCCGATCGGGATGTTCGGCATGACGGTCAACGTCACCGCCAACAGCAGCGTCCAGCTCGGCACCGACCCGGCCATGCGAGGCCGGGTGATGGCCCTCTACATGATGGTGTTCATGGGCGGGGCCCCGATCGGCGCGCCGATCGCCGGCTGGGTCACCGACGCGTACGGCGTGCGTGCGGGCATGGCGGCGGGCGGCGCGGTCTCGGCCGCGGCAGCCGTCACCGTCGGCCTGGTCCTGGCCCGGATGGGCAACCTGCGGCTGGCGGTGGGCTGGCACCGCGGCCACCCGCGCGTGCGGTTCGTGCCGCGCGAGGAACGGGAGCTGGCCACCGTGGCCTGACCGGCCGCACCACCGGCCCGGAGGACGCCCCCTAGGCGCCCTCCGGGCCGGCGGCGTGTCCGGCTCCCTTCGGCACAGGGCCCGTGCGGCCCTCCGCGGCGCAGAACGCAGACCCGCGCACCCCATGACGTCCGTCACTGCATGACGTCCGTCACCGCATCACCTCCGCCACGGGGAGCGCGCTGCCGTCCCCGGCCGGGACAATCGGGGCCATGAGACTCTTCGCGGCCGTGCTTCCCCCGGACGACGTCGTCGACGAACTCGCCGCAGAGGCAGCCGGGTTGCGCGCACTGCCGGGCGCGGACGCGCTGCGCTGGACGGACCGGTCCGGCTGGCACTTCACGCTCGCCTTCTACGGCGAGGTCGACGACGCCCTTCTCCCTGAGCTGTCGGCGCGCCTGGAGCGGGCCGCGCACCGAGGCGCTCCCTTCCCGCTGGCCGTGCGCGGCGGCGGGCAGTTCGGACACGGGCGGGCGCTGTGGGCAGGGGCGGCCGGCGACGTCCCGGCGCTGCGGCTGCTGGCCGACAGGGCGGAGGCGGCGGGCCGCAGGGCGGGCGTGGACATGGGCGCTCACCGCCGCTACAAGGCGCATCTGACGCTGGCCCGCAGCCACGACGCCGTGGACGTCGGGGCGTGCGTCGAGGCGCTGGAGGCCTACGAGGGCCGTACCTGGACGGTGGGGGAGCTGGTGCTGGTGCGCAGCCGTCTGCCGGGGTCCGGGGTGCCGGGCGAGCAGCCCCGTTACGAGCCGGTCGGGCGCTGGGCGCTCGGCGGGGCCGGTTAGTCTCGACACGTGGACCCGAAGACCCGCAACCGGATCATGGCCGGTGCCCTTGTGCTGATGTTCGTGGTGGTGGCGGTGGCGGCGGCGGTCGGCAGGTAACACCGACCGCCCGACCGACCCGTCACACCGCCTCCGCCACTCCCTGCCCGGCAGCCGGCCCCCGGGCACCGCGAGCCGCCTGCCCGACACTCCCTCGGCGACCGCCCCGCGCCGGGCTCCGCACGCAGGGCCCTCGGCAGCCGTTTCGTGCCCGGACGGCTCCCGTCGCCGCCCCCGGCCCGACGGTCCCCTCCGCCGCCCCGCCCGGAAAACCGGCCGGCGTCGGTGCTCAGGGCGCTCAGGGACCGGTGTCACCAGGCGAAGGCCTCCGGGGACGGGCCCGGGCCGGGGAAGATCTCGTCCAGGCCGGAGAGCAGTTCCTCGCCCGGCTCCAGCTCGACCGCGCGCAGCGCCGAGTCGAGTTGCCCGGCCGTGCGCGGGCCGACGATGGGGCCGGTCACGCCGGGCCGGGCGAGCAGCCAGGCCAGGGCCGCCTCGCCGGGCTCGACCCCGTGCTTGTCGAGGAGGTCCTCGTAGGCCTGGATCCGGGCCCGGGTCGTGGGGTCGGCGAGGGCGGCGGCGGCCCGGCCGGATGCGCGGCGGCCGGTCTCGGCCTGCTTCTTGAGCACGCCGCCCAGCAGCCCGCCGTGCAGCGGCGACCAGGGGATGACCCCGAGGCCGTACTCCTGCGCGGCCGGGACGACCTCCATCTCGGCGCGCCGCTCGGCCAGGTTGTACAGGCACTGCTCGCTGACGAGGCCGATGGTGCCGCCGCGGCGGGCGGCGGTCTCGTTGGCCTGGGCGATCTTGTAGCCGGGGAAGTTGGACGATCCGGCGTAGAGGATCTTGCCCTGCTGGACCAGCACGTCGACGGCCTGCCAGATCTCCTCGAAGGGAGTGGCGCGGTCGATGTGGTGGAACTGGTACACGTCGATGTGGTCGGTGCCGAGCCGCTTCAGGCTGGCGTCGACGGCCCGCCGGATGTTCAGCGCGGAGAGCCTGTCGTGGTTGGGCCAGGCGTCGCCGTCGGCGGCCATGTTGCCGTACACCTTGGTGGCGAGGACCACCTTGTCGCGCCGTCCGCCGCCCTTGGCGAACCAGCTGCCGATGATCTTCTCGGTACGGCCCTTGTTCTCGCCCTGGCCGTACACGTTCGCGGTGTCGAAGAAGTTGATGCCCGCACCGAGCGCCGCGTCCATGATCGCGTGGCTGTCGGTCTCGTCGGTCTGCGGGCCGAAGTTCATGGTGCCGAGGACGAGGCGGCTGACCTTGAGTCCGGTACGTCCGAGCTGCGTGTACTTCATGGAGCACAAGCCAACGACTTGGAGTGCGCTCGACGCAAGGGGATCGGGTCAGTCGCGGGGGAACTCGTCGGTCTTGAGGGTGAGGCCGACGACGGTGCCGGTGAGGTCGATGGCGTCGCCGAAGTCGATCTTCGTCTCGGTGACGTACTCGCCGTTCTTGGGCTGGGTGTAGACGTGGCACCGGCGCTGGTAGGGATCGGCGATCAGGTAGACCGGTACCTCGGCGGTGGCGTAGGCGGTCATCTTGGGGCCGTAGTCGTTGGCGGCGGTGCCCTTGGAGATCACCTCGGCGACGAACTCGACGTCCTCGTGGCTCCAGCGACCGTCGTCCGACTTGGCGGCGCTCTCGGTCATCACCGTCACGTCGGTGGCGAAGCCGTTCAGATGCCCCGGGTAGTCGATGCGCACGTCGGACTTCACGCGCTTGCGCGGATACTTGGCGCGCAGCTGCTCGTAGATGTCCGCGATGATCTCCCAGTGGGTGTCCCGCTGCGGCGACATGAAAACGGTCCCCTCGACGATCTCGACCTTGTATCCCTCGGGGACGGGCATCGTCTCGAGCCGCTCGAACATCTCGTCGAGCGTGATCGTGTTGTCGCTCTCGGCCATCGTGATCCTGTCTTCGAGGACGGTCATCTTGGCGCTCCTCCCCGGCCGCACCCGCTCGGGTGCCGCCGCGCGGTACAACGATACGGACCGCGACGGGACACGGGGCGTCGCGCATATGTCGGGGACAAGTGCGGCGAGCGGTCCTCAGCCCGCGTACTCCGCGCCCAGTTCCCACCCCTGGTACATCGCCTCCGCGAAGGCCGACGCCAGCTGGTGCTCGCCGCTGGCGTTGGGGTGGGTGCCGTCGTAGGTGTCGGTGTCGATGTCCCAGGTCGGCGGGACCGAGGCCAGCAGGATCGGGGAGGCCGCCTCGTCCAGGTCGGCGGCCGTCTTCGCCAGGAGTTCGTTGAAGCGGGCGACCTGGGCGGCGAAGGGCGCGTCGTTCGCGGCCCGGATGTTGTGGATGACCGGCAGCCACACCATGGCGATCCGGGGGTCCGCAGCACGGGCCTCGGCGACGAAGGCCCGTACGTTCTCCGCCGTCTGCTCGGCGTTGGTGTAGAAGCCCAGGTCGATCAGGCCGAGCGAGACCAGCAGGACGTCCGCCCGGGTCCCGCGGACCGCCTCGCCGATCAGCGGGGTCATGTGCGCCCAGCCCTCGCCCCAGCCGGCCAGGTGGCCGCGCGGGAAGCCGGGTTCCGCGTAGGCGTAGGACGTGGGGCTGTCCGTCGCCTTGTCGTGGAGCGCCTCGCGGGGACCGACGAACGTGAACGGTCCGCCGTACGCGGTGCACAGGTGCTGCCACAGCCGGTAGCGCCAGGTGTGCTCGCCCGAGCTGCCGATCGTCATCGAGTCGCCTACGGGCATGAACCTGAGCATCCGCTCATGATGAGGGATCCGGAGTCGATCACCGCGGGCGGGGGCGTGTGAGACCGGCCACGGCCCGGTGAACCGCCGGGCGGGATGGCAGGCTTGGGGGCATGCGCCGACCTTTCGCCGTCCGAGCCGGAGCCCTCGTGTCCGCGGGCCTGCTGCCCGGGGCCCTCCTCGCAGGAGCCCTCGCCGTGCTCGCGGGGCCCGCCGCGTCCCCCGCGTCCGCGGCCGACGGCGACAAGGGGTTCACCATCGACGACCCCCGCATCACCGAGTCCAGCGGTCTGGCCGCCTCGCGGCAGCACCCGGGCGTCTACTGGACCCACAACGACAGCGACGACGGCCCCTACCTCTACGCCGTCGACAGCGCCACGGGGAAGACCGTCGCCCGGCTCACCCTCACCGGGATCGGCACGCCCCGCGACGTCGAGGCGATCTCCATCGGCCCGGACAACCAGATCTGGGTCGGCGACATCGGCGACAACCTCGGCGGCAGCTGGAAGTACGTGTGGGTCTACCGGCTGCCCGAGCCGAAGAAGCTCGAGGACAGGACGGTCAAGGCGACGCAGTACGTCGTGAAGTACTCCGACGGCCCCCGCGACGCCGAGTCGCTGCTCGTGCACCCCAGGACCGGGCGCGTCTACATCATCGACAAGAAGGAGGACGGCGGGCACCTCTACGAAGGACCGGCGAAGCTCTCCGCCTCCGGGGCCAACGTCTTCCGCCCGACCGCCGCCGTCGACCTGTGGGCCACCGACGCCGCCTTCTCCCCGGACGGCTCCCAGCTCGCCGTTCGCGGCTACTTCGGCGGCATCTCCTACGCCTGGAACGGCGGGAAGATCGAACGCCAGGGGCGGCTGGACGTGCCGCTGCAACGGCAGGGCGAGTCCGTCACCTACTCGGCCGACGGCCGCAAGCTCCTGTACGGGAGCGAGGGCTCCCACAGCCCCGTGGTGGCCGAGGACGCACCCGAGGGCGCCTCGTCCGGCGCCACGTCCTCGTCCGGCGGCGGGAGTTCCAGCGCCTCCGGCAAGGATGCCGGTTCCTCCGCGACGGGCGGCGTCAAGGCCGGGGCGCTCGCCCTCCTGGCGGTGTGCGCCGCCTTCTTCGGCGTCCGCCGGCTCCGGCGGCGCGGCTGACTCATGCGGTCCGCGCGCGGCCGCCGTTGCGGGGCCGCCGCTGTCCTACTCCTTGACGTGGTCATGGTGTGTCAGTTACCTGGGTGGTGCGCGGTGTATGGGAGCGCTCCCATATGTTCCGGGGCCGCGCCTCCCGAGAGGAAGCAGCGAGATGTTCCGCAGCTTGCGAAGAGTGCTGTGCGGTGTCGCCGCCGCGCTCCTGATACCCCTGGGCGCCGGCGCGACGGCGGCCCACGCGGCCGGCTTCCACGCGGCCGGCGCCACCGCGTCCCGTGCCACCGCGGCCGGGCCCGACGCGGCCGGCGCCGGTTACTGGCACACCAGCGGCCGGCAGATCCTCGACGCGGCCGGACAGCCGGTCCGGATCGCCGGGATCAACTGGTTCGGCTTCGAGACCGGCAACCACGTCGTGCACGGCCTCTGGTCGCGCGACTACAAGAGCATGATCGACCAGATGAAGACGCTGGGGTACAACACGCTCCGCATCCCCTACAGCGACGACGTCTTCAAGGCCGGGACCGTCCCCAACAGCATCGACTTCTCCGGCGGCAAGAATGCCGACCTCCAGGGCCTCGACTCGCTCCATGTGCTGGACAAGCTCGTCGCGTACGCAGGCCAGGACGGACTGAAGGTCATCCTCGACCGGCACCGGCCGGACTCCGGCGGGCAGTCGGCGCTCTGGTACACGGCCGCCGTCCCCGAGTCGACCTGGATCGCCAACCTCAAGGCGCTCGCCGCCCGTTACCTCGGCCAGGACGCCGTCGTCGGCATCGACCTGCACAACGAGCCGCACGACCCGGCCTGCTGGGGCTGCGGGGACCAGGCGACGGACTGGCGGCTCGCCGCGCAGCGCGCGGGCAACGCGGTCCTGTCCGTCAACCCGAGCCTGCTGATCTTCGTCGAGGGCGTGCAGACCTTCAACGGCGTCTCCGGCTGGTGGGGCGGCAACCTGATGGGCGTCGGCCAGTACCCGGTGCAGCTGAACGTGGCGAACCGGGTGGTGTACTCGGCCCACGACTACGCGACCAGCGTCGCCCAGCAGAGCTGGTTCAGCGACCCGGCGTTCCCCGCCAACATGCCCGGTGTCTGGGACAAGTACTGGGGCTACATCTTCAAGCAGAACATCGCCCCCGTGTGGGTGGGCGAGTTCGGCACCACGCTTCAGTCCACCGTGGACCAGAAGTGGCTGGCGGCCCTGGTGAGCTACCTGCGGCCGACCTCGACGTACGGCGCGGACTCCTTCCACTGGACCTTCTGGTCCTGGAACCCCAACTCCGGTGACACCGGCGGAATCCTGAAGGACGACTGGCAGAGCGTCGACACCGTGAAGGACGGGTACCTGGCCAGCGTCAAGGCGCCGGGCTTCCCGGGCGGCGGCGGTGGCGGCGGGGACGGAGGCGGCGGTGGCACGGCCGCCTGCACGGCGTCCTACACCGTCAGCAGCGACTGGGGCGGCGGCTTCAACGCCGAGGTGAAGGTGACCAACACCGGGACGAGTGCGCTCGGTTCGTGGAAGGTGACCTGGACCTGGAGCGGTTCCCAGCAGATCACCTCCATGTGGAACGCCTCGTACACCCGCAGCGGATCCACCGTGACCGCGGTGAACGCCGCCCACAACGGCACGGTCCCGGCGGGCGGTTCGACGACCTTCGGCTTCGGGGGCACGCCCGGCGGCGGGACGGCGCCCACGGTGAGCTGCACGGCGGCGTGAGAGGGGGCCGGGCGCCCGGCGGACCGTTCGCCGGGCACCCGGCCGCATACCGGCCACCTCAAATGGACTGTGACGCAAACGAGTTCAAAATTTTCAGTCGAACGGTTTCTTGAGGCCGTACTTCTCCGGAAGGATCCCGCGAGGATCGCGAACCTTGCGGTCTGGCCGAATGCCCCATGATGTGAGGGAACTTCATGAGAAGAAGCACAGCCGTGCTGTGCGGCGCGACCGTCGTACTGGCCGGAACGCTCACGGCCGTCCCGGCCGAGGCCACCACCGCGTCGCAGTCCGCGCCGGCCGCCCAGGCCTCGAAGGTCACCTGGAAGAAGTGCGCCACGGAGGACTCCCCGACGCTCCAGTGCGCGACGGTGAAGGTGCCGCTCGACTACGCCAGGCCGCAGGGCCGGAAGATAACCCTCGCCCTGTCCCGCGTCCCGCACACCGCGAGCCGCTACCAGGGCCCGCTGCTGGTCAACCCCGGCGGCCCCGGCGGCAGCGGTCTGTCCCTCGCGCCGTTCGTAGCGTCCTCCCTGCCGAAGGCGGTCGCGTCCCAGTACGACGTCATCGGCTTCGACCCGCGGGGCGTGGGCGAGAGCAAGCCCGCCCTCGACTGCCGGCCGGGCCACTTCGCCCCTGTGCGCCCGGACTCGGTGCCGCGCACCGCCGCGATCGAGAAGGCCAACCTCGCCCGCGCGAAGGCCTTCGCCAAGGCCTGCGGGACGAAGTACGCGGACGTCCTGCCGTACATCAACACGGTCAACGCCGTGAAGGACATGGACGCGATCCGCAAGGCGCTCGGCGCCCAGAAGATCAACTACTTCGGCTACTCGTACGGCACCTACCTGGGCCAGGTCTACGCCAAGCTCTTCCCGAACCGGGTGCGCCGCCTGGTGCTCGACTCGATCGTCGACCCCGGCGGGGTCTGGTACGACGCCAACCTCGCGCAGGACTACGCCTTCGACGCCCGGCAGAAGGCGCTGATGGCGTGGATCGCCAAGTACGACGCCACGTACAAGCTCGGCAAGGACCCCGCCCGGATCGAGGCCGAGTGGTACGCGATGCGCGCCGCGCTCGCCAAGCACCCGGCCGGCGGCAAGGTGGGCGCCTCCGAGCTGGAGGACACCTTCATCCCCGGCGGCTACTACAACGGCTACTGGCCCTCCCTCGCGGAGGCGTTCGCCGCGTACGTGAACCACAAGGACACCGCCCCGCTCGTCAAGGCGTACGAGGGCATGGCGGCAGTCGACGCCTCCGGCGACAACGGGTACAGCGTCTACACCGCCGTGCAGTGCCGTGACGTGTCCTGGCCGCGCGACTGGAACCAGTGGCGCAAGGACAACTGGGCCGTCTACAAGAAGGCCCCGCTGATGGCGTGGAACAACGCCTGGTACAACGCGCCCTGCGCGTTCTGGCCCACCAAGGCGATGAAGCCGGTGAACGTCGCCAACAGCAAGCTCCCGCCGGTGCTGCTGTTCCAGGCTACGAACGACGCGGCCACCCCGTACCAGGGCGGCGTCGCCGTCCACCGCCTGCTCAAGCACTCCAGCCTCGTGGTGGAGAACGGCGGCGGCAACCACGGCATCACGCTCGGCGGCAACGCCTGCCTGGACGCTTACCTGGTGAAGTACCTGACCGACGGCACCGTGCCGCACGCCCACGGCGTGGCCGACGCGGTCTGCAAGAAGACCGCCGACCCCGTCCCGGACGCGGCCGCCGCGCCGTCCGCCCTGGCCGCGGGCCGGCCGGCCGCAACGGCTCCGGGCGACGCCCTGCACCGCCTGCTCGGCGCCCGCGGCTGACGTCCCGCCGCGGGACGGACGACGGACACACGAAGGGCGCCCGGTGGGAACCGGGCGCCCTTCGCCGTCGTGCCGTGGACCGCGGGGACCGCTACAGGTTCTCGATCACGTAGTCGACGCACTTCGTGAGGGCCTCGACGTCCGCCGGGTCGATCGCCGGGAACATCGCGACGCGCAGCTGGTTGCGGCCGAGCTTGCGGTAGGGCTCGGTGTCGACGATGCCGTTGGCGCGCAGCACCTTGGCGACGGCGGCCGCGTCCACGTCGTCGGTGAAGTCGATCGTGCCGATGACCTGGGAGCGCTTGGCCGGGTCGGCGACGAACGGGTTCGCGTACTTGACGTCCTCGGCCCAGCCGTACAGCGTGCGCGCGGAGGTCGCGGTGCGGCGCACCGACCAGTCGAGGCCGCCCTGGCCGTTGATCCACTCCAGCTGCTGGTTCAGCAGGAACAGGGTGGCGAGGGCCGGGGTGTTGTACGTCTGGTTCTTGCGGGAGTTGTCGATCGCCGTCGGCAGGCTGAAGAACTCCGGGACGTGCCGGCCGGACGCGTGGATCCGCTCGGCGCGCTCGATCGCGGCCGGGGAGAACACGCCGATCCACAGTCCGCCGTCGGAGGCGAAGGACTTCTGCGGGGCGAAGTAGTAGACGTCCGTCTCGGCGATGTCGACCGGGAGGCCACCGGCGCCGGAGGTCGCGTCGACCAGGACCAGCGCGCCCTCGTCGGCGCCCTGGACCCGCTTGAGCGGGGCGGCGACGCCGGTGGAGGTCTCGTTGTGGGTGAACGCGTAGACGTCGACGCCCGCTTCGGCCGCCGGCTCGGGGTGCGTGCCGGGGTCGGAGGAGATGACGGTGGGCTCGCCGAGCCAGGGGGCGAGCTTGGCCGCCTTGGCGAACTTGGAGCTGAACTCGCCGAACGTGAGGTGCTGCGACCTGTTGTCGATGAGGCCGTGCGTCGCGACGTCCCAGAACGCGGTGGAGCCGCCGTTGCCGAGGACGACCTCGTAGCCCTCGGGGAGGGAGAACAGCTCGGAGACGCCCTCGCGCACCTTGCCGACCAGGTTCTTGACCGGGGCCTGGCGGTGGGAGGTGCCGAGCAGGGACGTGCCGGTGGCGGCCAGGGCGTCCAGCGCCTCCACCCGCACCTTGGAGGGGCCAGCGCCGAATCGACCGTCGGCGGGCTTGATGTCAGCAGGAATCCGGATCTCAGCCACGGAAGCGAGGTTAGCCGGTGCGGGAAACACGGGTGAAACCTCGTCCGTCGGATGAGACGGGCCGTGTCGTCGGCGGGGAGCGTCCGCCGGGGCGGGTCCCGGCGGGCTGTGGGCGTGCGCGCGTCCTGGTTTGCTGAAGGCATGACCGATCTCGAGGCCGCCCTGCGCAAGGCCGTCCGGGGCGAGGTCGCCTTCGACGCGACCTCCCGCGCGCTCACCACCATGGACGCGTCCAACTACCGGCGGGTCCCGCTCGGGGTCGTCGCGCCCCGGGACGAGGACGACGTGGCGGCCGTCCTGGAGGTGTGCCGGGAACGCGGGACGCCGGTCGTCGCGCGCGGCGGCGGGACGTCGCTCGCGGGCCAGGCCACCGGGACCGGCGTGGTGCTGGACTTCACCCGGCACATGAACCGGCTGGTCTCGCTCGACCCGCGGGAGCGGACGGCGGTCGTGCAGCCGGGGCTGGTGCTGGACCGGCTCCAGGAGGCGGCCGCGCCGCACGGGCTGCGCTTCGGGCCCGACCCGTCCACGCACGGCCGGTGCACGCTCGGCGGGATGATCGGCAACAACAGCTGCGGCTCCCACTCGGTGGCGTGGGGCACGACCGCGGACAGCGTGCGCGAGCTGCGGGTCGTCACCGCACGGGGGCGGCGGCTGCGGGCCGGACGGGGCTGGGCGGGCGCGCCGGACGGGCTGCGCGCCCTCGTGGAGGGCGAACTCGCCCTGCTGCGGACCGGTTTCCCGCAGCTGCCCCGCCGGATCTCGGGCTATGCGCTGGACGCGCTGCTGCCGGAGAACGGCGTGGACGTGGCCCGCTCCCTGTGCGGCAGCGAAGGCACCCTGGGCGTGCTGACGGAGGCCGTCGTGCGGCTCGTCGAGGCGCCACGCGCGCGTGCGCTCGCGGTGCTCGGCTACGCGGACGAGAGCGCCGCCGCCGACGCGGCGGCAGCACTGCTGCCGCTCGGGCCGCTCACCGTGGAGGGGATGGCCGCCGACCTGGTGCCCCCGGGTACGGGCGGGCTGCCGCGCGGCGGGGCGTGGCTGTTCGTCGAGGCGGGCGGTGCGTCGCCGCGGGAGGCACACGCGCGTGCGCGGACGATCGTGCGCGCGGCGGACGTCGTCGACGCCCGGGTGGTGACGGACGCGGCGCGGCAGCGGGAGCTGTGGCGGATCCGGGAGGACGCGAGCGGCACGGCGACCCGGATCCCCGGGGACCCGTCCCTGCCGCCGGGCGCCGGAGGGCCCGCCGAGGCCTGGCCCGGCTGGGAGGACTGCGCGGTGCCCCCGGCCCGGCTGGGCGCGTACCTGCGCGAGTTCCGCGCGCTGCTGGCACGGCACGGGCTGCGCGGCGCGCCCTACGGACACTTCGGGGACGGCTGCATCCACGTCCGCGTCGACTTCGACCTGCTGACGCCGGAGGGCGTCGGCCGTTTCCGCCGCTTCTCGCGGGAGGTGGCGGAGCTGGTCGTCGCGCACGGCGGTTCGCTGTCCGGCGAGCACGGCGACGGCCGGGCCAGGGCCGAGCTGCTGCCTCTGATGTACGGGCCGGACCTGGTGGCGCTGTTCGAACGCGTGAAGGACGTCTGGGACCCGGACGGCCTGCTGAACCCGGGGATGCTGGTGCGGCCCGAGCCCCTCGACTCCGGCCTGCGCTTCTCGGTCCTGCCGCGCGAACCGGTGGACGTGGCCTTCGGCTACCGGTCCGACGGCGGCGACTTCTCGGCGGCGGTGCGGCGGTGCGTGGGGGTCGCCAAGTGCCGTACGACGGCGCCGGCGTCCGGGGCGGGGGTGATGTGCCCGTCGTTCCGCGTGACGGGCCGGGAGGAGCACTCCACGCGCGGGCGGGCCCGGCTGCTTCACGAGATGCTGGCCGGGGAGCTGGTGACCGACGGCTGGCGCTCCACGGAGGTCCGTGACGCGCTGGACCTGTGCCTGTCCTGCAAGGGCTGCCGCTCCGACTGCCCGGTGGAGGTGGACATGGCCACCTACAAGGCGGAGTTCCTGCACCACCACTACCGGGGGCGCCGCCGTCCCGCCGCGCACTACAGCATGGGACGGCTGCCGGTGTGGCTGCGCTGGGCGAGCCGGCTGCGGGCGGCCGCCCTCGTCAACGCGCTCGCCTCGGTCCGCCCCCTGGCGGCCGTCGCCAAGCGGCTGGGCGGCGTCGCGGCCGAGCGGGACCTCCCACGGCTGGCCCGGCGGACGTTCACCGCCTGGTGGCGCACCCGGCCCCCCACGGCACGCCCCGCCCTCGCCGCCACGACCTCGGGGGAGGGGCGGGACGGCGCGGGCGGGGAGCTGGTGGTGCTGTGGCCGGACACGTTCACCGAGCACCTCTCGCCGGCCGTGGGCCGGGCGGCCGTGCGGGTGCTGGAGGCGGCGGGACTGCGGGTGACGCTGCCGCCGGCCCTGCGGATGCGGGGCCGGCCGGTGGGCGACGGGCGCTCGCGGAGCGCGGCGGCACTGCTCACGGCCCGCCGCGGCCGGGTGTGCTGCGGGCTGACGTACGTCTCCACCGGCCAGCTCGACCAGGCGCGCGTGGTGCTGCGCCGCACGCTCGACCTGATGGAGCCGGTGCTGGAGACGGCGGCCCCGGTCGTCGTCCTGGAGCCGAGCTGCGCGGCGGCCCTGCGCTCCGACCTGCCGGAGCTGCTGCACGACGATCCGCGCGCGGCCCTGCTCGCCGCCCGCGTCCTCACGTTCGCGGAGGTCCTGGAGCGGCACGCGCCCGACTGGGTCCCGCCCCGGCTGGACCGTCCCGTGGTGGGCCAGACCCACTGCCACCAGCACGCGGTCCTGGGCGACGCGGCCGAGCGGCGGCTTCGCGAGGCCGCCGGGCTCACCGGCGACCTCAGCGGCGGGTGCTGCGGTCTGGCCGGCGACTTCGGCTTCGGGAGAGGGCACTACGAGGTGTCGACGGCGTGCGCGGAGGAACAGCTCCTCCCGGCCGTGCGGGCCGCCCCGGCAGGGGCGGTGGTCCTGGCCGACGGGTTCTCCTGCCGGACCCAGCTGGAGCAGCTCGCCGGGGTGCGGGGACGCCATCTCGCGGAGATCCTGGCGGCGGCGCTGGACGACGGACGCGGCTCCACGCGCGCGTAGCCGCCCCCGCCCTCCGCGCGCGCGGGACGTCACGGACGTCGGGGGACGTCACGGGACGCCGCGGTACCTCTCGTGGACAGGGGACGTCTCGTAGCCTGAGACAGAGGCAAAAGGGGTTCACACCCCTGACCGAGTCCATTACCGTGGACTCGGCAGTACATCGTGCTGAACGAACCGAGTCGAACACCTGGACCGCCCGTGACCACCCCCGACGCAGCAGCGGCCACCGCCCCCGTCGTCCCCCCGCAGCCCCGGCCCGACGCGGGGACGGGTGGCCCGGCCCACGGCGGCCGGTTCGGCTCCCTCGGCCCCGTCGGCCTGGTGCTCGCCGGAGGGGTCTCGGTGCAGTTCGGCGGCGCGCTGGCGGTGACCCTGATGCCGAGGGCGGGCGCCCTGGGCGTCGTCGCGCTGCGACTGCTGGTGGCCGCGGTCGTGCTCCTGGTCGTCTGCCGGCCCCGCCTGCGCGGCCACTCCCGCGCCGACTGGGGCACGGTCGTCGCCTTCGGCGTCGCCATGTCCGCGATGAACGGCCTGTTCTACCAGGCGCTCGACCGCATCCCGCTGGGCGTGGCGGTCACCCTGGAGGTGCTCGGCCCGCTCACCCTGTCGGTCGTGGCCTCGCGCCGCGCGCTGAACCTGGTCTGGGCCGCGCTGGCGCTCGCGGGCGTCTTCCTCCTCAGCGGCGCCGGCGGCGCCGACGGGGGCCTGGGCGCCCTCGACCCGGCGGGCGTCGCGTTCGCGCTGGGCGCCGGCGTGATGTGGGCCGCGTACATCGTGTTCAGCGCCCGCACCGGCCGCCGCTTCCCGCAGGCGGACGGGCTGGCCCTGGCGATGGCGGTCGGCGCGCTGCTCTTCCTGCCCCTGGGCCTCGCGGAGTCGGGCGCCAAACTGGCCGACCCGGTGACGCTCGGCCTGGGCGCGGGGGTGGCCGTGCTCTCCTCGGTGCTGCCCTACACCCTCGAACTCCTCGCCCTGCGCCGTCTGCCGGCCTCCACGTTCGCCGTCATGATGAGCCTGGAACCGGCCCTCGCCGCCACCGCGGGCTTCCTGGTCCTCGACCAGGCCCTGAGCGCCGTCCAGGCCGCCGCCATCGCCCTCGTCGTCGCGGCCAGCATGGGCGCCGTCCGCACCCGGACCGGCAGACCGAAGACGGCCACGCCGGAGGCGTGACGGGCTTCCGGAGGCGCGACGCCGTTTCCGGGGGCGCGACGGAGGCCGCGTGTGCGGTCGGGTACCCGGAGACCGGAGACCGGAGACCGGAGACCGGAGGCCGGAGACCGGAGGCCGGAGACCGGAGGCCGGAGACCGGAGGCCGGGGGGCGGCCGGGAGTCGCATCCTGCCTGCCCCGCGCTGGCCCGTCCGCGCTCATCAGCCGCCCGTGCGCACCCCGCCCGCCGGTCTCCCCTCCCATAAATCAATGCAAGCATGCTTGCTTGTTTCTCGGGGCGCTGCCATGCTCCACCCCATGGCCGACCCGACCCCCGTGCTCGACGACCTCCGCGCCGAAAGCGACGAACTCGACCGGCTCGTGGCCGAGTTGGGAGCCGAACAGTGGAGACTCCCCACGCCCGCCCCCGGCTGGACCGTCGCCCACCAGATCGCGCACCTCGCCTGGACCGACCACTCCTCCGTGCTGGCCGTGACCGACCAGGACGCCTTCGCCCGCGAGGTCGAGAAGGCGCTGTCCGCGCCCGGTGACTTCGTCGACAACGGCGCCGAGGAGGGCGCGGCGAAGCCGCCCGCGCGACTGCTCGGGGACTGGCGGGCCGGACGCCGGGCCCTGGACGAGGCCCTGCGGGCGGCCCCCGCCGGCGCGCGTTTCCCCTGGTACGGCCCGCCGATGGCCGCCGCCTCGATGGCCACCGCCCGCCTCATGGAGACCTGGGCGCACGGCCTGGACGTCGCGGACGCGCTGGGCGCGGTCGTCGCGCCCACGGACCGGCTCCGGCACATCGTCCGCCTCGGCGTGCGCACGCGCGACTTCGCCTTCGGCGTGCACGGCCTGCCCACGCCGTTCGAGGAGTTCCGCGTCGAACTGCGCGCCCCGTCGGGCGAGTCGTGGACCTACGGCCCCGAGGACGCCACGGACCGCGTCACCGGCCCCGCCCTCGACTTCTGCCTCCTGGTCACCCAGCGCGCCCACCGCGCCGACCTCGCCCTGCGGGCCGAGGGCCCCGACGCCGACCGCTGGCTGGACGTCGCCCAGGCCTTCGCCGGTCCGCCCGGCGGCGGCCGCCCCCCGAAGGACACGGAAGGGTCCGCGACGGACACGGAAGGGCCCGTGGAGGACGCGGAAGGGTCCGCCGGGCCGCGGGGGCCCAGGGGAGCGCGGTCGTGAGCGTGCTGCGCGTCGGCAACGCCTCCGGCTTCTACGGCGACCGCTTCGACGCCCTGCGCGAGATGCTCACCGACGGCGAACTCGACGTCCTCACCGGTGACTACCTCGCCGAGCTGACGATGCTCATCCTCGGGCGCGACCGCCTGAAGGACCCCGCCGCCGGGTACGCCCGCACGTTCCTGCGCCAGCTGGAGGAGTGCCTCGGCCTCGCCCGCGAGCGCGGCGTGCGCATCGTCGCCAACGCGGGCGGGCTCAACCCCGCAGGGCTCGCCGACGCCGTGCGGCGGCTGGCGGACCGGCTCGGCGTCCCCGTGCGCGTCGCGCACGTCGAGGGCGACGACCTGGGCGCCCGCTACCCCGGCAGCCTCACCGCCCACGCCTACCTGGGCGGGTTCGGCATCGCCGCCTGTCTGCGCGAGGGCGCGGACGTGGTCGTCACGGGGCGGGTCACCGACGCGGCCCTCGTGACCGGACCCGCCGCCGCGCACTTCGGCTGGGACGCCACGCAGTACGACCGGCTCGCGGGCGCCGTCGTCGCCGGACACGTCCTGGAGTGCGGGACGCAGGCCACCGGCGGCAACTACGCCTTCTTCGCCGGCGCGGCCGGCCATGCCCACGCGGGGTCCCGGGGCGGTGGCGGTGACGGCGGTCGTGACCTGCGGCGGCCGGGGTTCCCGCTCGCCGAGATCCACGAGGACGGCAGCTGCGTCATCACCAAGCACCCCGGCACGGGCGGCTTCGTGGACGTCGGCACGGTGACCGCGCAGCTTCTGTACGAGACCGCGGGCGCCCGCTACGCCGGGCCCGATGTCACCGCCCGCCTGGACACCGTGCGGCTCGCGCAGGACGGCCCCGACCGGGTGCGCGTCGACGGCGTGCGCGGCGAGGCCCCGCCCCCCACCCTCAAGGTCGGGCGCACCCGCCTCGGCGGCTTCCGCAACGAGGTCGTCTTCGTCCTGACCGGGCTCGACATCGAGGCCAAGGCGGCCCTGGTGCAGGAGCAGATGGCGGACGCGTTCGCCAAGTCCCGTCCTGAGCAGATCCGTTGGGAGCTGGTGCGCACCGACCGGCCGGACGCCGACACGCAGGAGACGGCGAGCGCGCTGCTGCGGCTCGTCGTCCGGGACCCCGACCAGGCGCTCGTGGGACGGGCGCTGAGCGGGGCGGCGATCGAGCTGGCGCTCGCCAGCTATCCCGGCTTCCATGTGCTCGCCCCGCCCGGGAAGGGCTCCCCCTACGGGGTGTTCGAGGCCGCGTACGTCCCCCAGGAGGAGGTCGGGCACGTCGCCGTCCTCGACGACGGCCGGCGCGTCCCGGTCCCGCCCCCGCCGTCCTCCGCCGCGCGCGTCCTCGAACCCGTCGCGGAGGCGGACCTGCCGGAGCCGCTGCCGCCGGGGCCGGTGCGGCGCGCGCCCCTCGGCCTGGTCGCCGGCGCCCGCAGCGGCGACAAGGGCCCGGACGCCAACGTGGGCGTGTGGGTCCGCACCGACGAGGCCTGGCGCTGGCTGGCCCACGAACTGACGGCCGAACGGCTGCGGGAGCTGCTGCCCGAGAGCCGCGACCTGACCGTCACCCGGCACTCCCTGCCCCGCCTGCGCGCACTGAACTTCGTCGTCGAGGGACTCCTCGGCGCGGGCGTGGCCTCGCAGCACCGCTTCGACCCGCAGGCCAAGGCGCTCGGCGAATGGCTGCGCTCCCGCCGCCTGGACATCCCGGAGGCTCTGCTTTGACGGTCATCACGTCCGCCCTGGACATCCACGGCCCCGACCACCGCGCGAACCGCGAGGCCATGCTGGCCAAGCTGGCCGACCTCGACGCCGAGCACGCGAAGGCGCTCGCGGGGGGCGGGGAGAAGTACGTCGCCCGGCACCGCGCCCGCGGCAAACTCCTCGCCCGTGAGCGCATCGAGCTGCTCCTCGACCCCGACACGCCGTTCCTGGAGCTGTCGCCGCTGGCGGGCTGGGGCAGCGAGTACACCGTGGGCGCGTCCCTCGTCACCGGCATCGGCGTCGTCGAGGGCGTCGAGTGCCTGATCACCGCCAACGACCCGACCGTGCGGGGCGGCGCCAGCAACCCCTGGTCGCTGAGGAAGGCCCTGCGGGCCGACGACATCGCGCTCGCCAACCGGCTGCCCTGCGTCAGCCTGGTGGAGTCCGGCGGGGCCGACCTGCCCTCGCAGAAGGAGATCTTCATCCCGGGCGGGGCGGTCTTCCGCGACCTGACCCGGCTGTCCGCCGCGGGGATCCCGACCGTCGCCGTCGTCTTCGGCAACTCCACCGCCGGGGGCGCCTACATCCCCGGCATGTCCGACCACGTGATCATGGTCAAGGAGCGGGCGAAGGTGTTCCTCGGCGGCCCGCCGCTGGTGAAGATGGCCACCGGCGAGGAGAGCGACGACGAGTCGCTGGGCGGCGCGGAGATGCACGCGCGCGTGTCCGGCCTCGCCGACCACTTCGCCGTCGACGAGCACGACGCGCTGCGCCAGGCACGGCGTGTGGTGGCCCGCCTCAACCACCGCAAGGCGTACCGGGACCCCGGCCCGGCCGTCCCTCCGAAGTACGACGAGGAAGAGCTCCTGGGCATCGTCCCCGGGGACCTGCGCACCCCCTTCGACCCGCGCGAGGTGATCGCCCGCATCGTCGACGGCTCCGACTTCGACGAGTTCAAGCCCCTGTACGGGACGAGCCTGGTCACCGGCTGGGCCGCGCTGCACGGTTATCCGGTCGGCATCCTGGCCAACGCCCGGGGCGTGCTGTTCAGCCAGGAGTCGCAGAAGGCCGCCCAGTTCATCCAGCTCGCCAACCAGCGCGACATCCCGCTGCTCTTCCTGCACAACACCACCGGCTACATGGTCGGCAAGGAGTACGAGCAGGGCGGCATCATCAAGCACGGCGCGATGATGATCAACGCGGTCGCCAACTCGAAGGTCCCGCACCTGTCCCTGCTCATGGGCGCGTCGTACGGCGCCGGCCACTACGGCATGTGCGGGCGCGCCTACGACCCCCGGTTCCTGTTCGCGTGGCCGAGCGCCAAGTCGGCCGTGATGGGCCCGCAGCAGCTCGCCGGGGTCCTGTCCATCGTCGCCCGGCAGTCGGCGACCGCGAAGGGCCGCCCCTACGACGAGGACGCCGACGCGGCCCTGCGCGCCATGGTGGAGCAGCAGATCGAGTCGGAGTCGCTGCCCATGTTCCTCTCGGGCCGGCTCTACGACGACGGCGTCATCGACCCCCGCGACACCCGCACCGTGCTCGGCCTGTGCCTGTCGGCCGTCCACACGGCTCCGTACGAGGGCGCCCGCGGCGGCTTCGGCGTCTTCCGGATGTGAGGCCCATGATTACTTCCGTTCTGGTGGCCAACCGCGGCGAGATCGCCTGCCGCGTCTTCCGCACCTGCCGCGAGGCGGGCATCCGCACCGTCGCCGTGCACTCGGACGCCGACGCCGGCGCCCTCCACACACGGGTCGCCGACACCGCCGTGCGGCTGCCCGGCGTCTCGCCCGCCGACACCTACCTGCGCGCCGACCTCGTGGTGAAGGCGGCCGTCGCGGCGGGCGCGGACGCCGTGCACCCCGGCTACGGCTTCCTCTCCGAGAACGCCGGCTTCGCGCGGGCCGTCCTGGACGCGGGCCTGGTCTGGATCGGGCCGCCGCCCGAGGCGATCGAGGCGATGGCGTCCAAGACCCGCGCCAAGCGGCTCATGGGCCTCGCGCCCCTGTCCCCGGACGAGGTGACCGGGGCCGACCTGCCGGTCCTGGTGAAGGCGGCCGCGGGCGGCGGCGGACGCGGCATGCGCGTCGTGCGCCGGCCGCAGGAGCTGGGGGCGGCGCTGGAGGCCGCCCGCGCCGAGGCCGAGAGCGCCTTCGGCGACGGCGAGGTGTTCGTCGAGCCGTACGTCGAGAACGGCCGCCACGTCGAGGTGCAGATCCTCGCCGACACGCACGGCACGGTGTGGGCGCTGGGCACCCGGGACTGCTCCCTGCAACGGCGTCACCAGAAGGTCGTCGAGGAGGCGCCCGCGCCCGGACTGCCCGACGGGGTCGCCGAGCGGCTGCGCACGCTGGCCGTGCGCGCGGCCCGCGCCGTGGACTACGTGGGCGCCGGCACCGTCGAGTTCCTCGTCGCCGACGGCCGGGCGCACTTCCTGGAGATGAACACCCGCCTCCAGGTCGAACACCCCGTCACCGAGGCGGTCTTCGGCCTCGACCTGGTGGTCGAGCAGCTCAGGATCGCCGAGGGCGCGGCCCTGCCCCCCGAGCCGCCGCCCGCGCGCGGGCACGCGGTCGAGGCCCGCCTCTACGCCGAGGACCCGGCGGCCGACTGGACGCCGCAGACCGGCGTCCTGCACCGCCTGGCGGTCCCCGACGGCGTCCGCCTGGACACCGGGTACGCGGACGGTGACGAGATCGGCGTCCACTACGACCCGATGATCGCCAAGGTGGTGGCCCACGCCCCCACGCGCGCGGAGGCGGTCCGCCGGCTGGCGGGCGCGCTGGAACGGGCGGCGGTGCACGGTCCGGTCACCAACCGCGACCTCCTGGTCCGCTCCCTGCGCCACGAGGAGTTCGCCTCGGCCCGCATGGACACCGGCTTCTACGGCCGTCACCTCGCCGAACTGACCGAGTCCGCCCCCGACCCGTACGCCCCGCTCGCGGCCGCCCTGGCCGAGGCGGCGGACACCGCCGCGCGCCGGGGCGTCGGCGGCTGGCGCAACCTGCCGTCGGGGCCGCAGACGAAGCGGTACGCGGTGGCGGGCGAGGAGCGCGAGGTCCGCTACCGCCATACCCGCACGGGCCTCGCCGCCGACGGCGTCCAGGTGGTGTCGGCCGACGCCGCGCTGGTCGTCCTGGAGGTCGACGGGGTGCGGCGCCGCTTCGAGGTCGCCCGCTACGGCGACCGCGTCCACGTCGGCGCCGACGCCCTGACCGTGCTGCCCCGCTTCCCCGACCCGCAGGCCCAGCATGCGCCGGGCTCCCTGCTGGCCCCGATGCCGGGCACGGTCGTCAAGCTCGCGGACGGTCTCGTCACCGGATCGGGTGTGCGGGCCGGTGAACCGCTGCTGTGGCTCGAAGCGATGAAGATGCAGCACGTCATCGCGGCTCCGGCGCAGGGCACGGTGACGGCGTTGCACGTGACGCGAGGACAGCAGGTGGAGGTCGGCACGCTCCTGGCAGTGGTGGAGAGCGGCTGACGACGACAGCGGGACCGCACGACGCGCGGCTTCGCCGCGTGAGCGCGACCAGCCACGACGAGCCGGCAGACGAAGGAGCCACCGTGACCACTCTCATCGATTCCGACGAGCACAAGGCACTGCGAGCGGCGGTGTCGGCCTTCGCGAGGAGCCGCGCCCGCGACGGCGACCACGGCGCCCTGTGGCGGGAGGCCGCCAAGCTCGGCTACATCGGCGTCAACCTCCCGCAGGAGTACGGCGGCGGGGGCGGCGGCATCGCCGAGCTCTCCCTGATCTGCGAAGAACTGGGCGCGGCCGGGAACCCGCTGCTGATGATGATCGTGTCCCCGGCGATCTGCGGCACGGTCATCGCCCGCTTCGGCACCGAGGCCCAGAAGCGGGAGTGGCTGCCCGCGATGGCCGACGGCAGCCGTCTCATGGCGTTCGGCATCACCGAGCCCGATGCGGGCTCCAACAGCCACCGCATCACCACCACCGCCCGCCGTGACGGCGCGAGCGGCGACTGGCTGCTCACCGGCCGCAAGGTGTTCGTGTCCGGCGTCGACATCGCCGACGCCACCCTGATCGTCGGCCGCACCGAGGACGCCCGCACGGGCCGCCTCAAGCCCTGCCTGTTCATCGTCGGGCGCGACACCCCCGGCTTCACCCGCCTCGCCATCGACATGGAACTCGACAGCGTGGAGCGGCAGTTCGAGCTGGTCCTGGACGACGTCCGGCTCCCCGCCGACGCGCTGGTGGGCGAGGGCGGGGGAGAGGACGCGGGCCTGCTGCAACTGTTCGCCGGCCTCAACCCCGAGCGCGTCATGACGGCCGCCTTCGCGATCGGCATGGGGCGCCACGCCCTCGCACGAGCCGTCGCCTACGCGCGTGAACGCACCGTCTGGGACGCCCCGATCGGCGCCCACCAGGCGATCGCCCACCCCCTCGCGCAGGCCCACATCGAACTCGAACTGGCCCGGCTGATGATGCAGAAGGCGGCGCACCTCTACGACGCGGGCGACGACGTCGGCGCGGGCGAGGCCGCCAACATGGCCAAGTACGCGGCCGGGGAGGCCTGTGTGCGGGCGGTCGACCAGGCGGTGCACACCCTCGGCGGCAACGGCCTCACCCGCGAGTTCGGGCTCGCCCGGCTGATAACGGCCTCCCGCGTGGCCCGCATCGCCCCGGTGAGCCGCGAGATGATCCTCAACTACGTCTCCCACCAGACCCTGGGCCTGCCCAAGTCGTACTAGGACCGGCCGGCACAGCACAGCGCGGCGCCGGGCCCGGCACGCACCGGCCACCGTCGGCCCCTTCACCGGCACCGACAGGTGCCGCCCCCGCCCCGCACGCCGACCCGAACGACAGACCCTCGGCCGCACACCGCCGTGCCAGGAGGAACCGTGTTCCGCAGCCCGTACGCAGACGTTCCGCCCGTCGACCTGCCCATCCACGACGCCGTGCTGGGCCGCGCCGCCGAGTTCGGCGAACTCCCCGCGCTCGTCGACGGCACGGACGGCACCGTCCTCACCTACGACCAGGTCGACCGCTTCCACCGCAGGGTCGCCGCCGCCCTCGCCGAGGCCGGGGTCCGCAAGGGCGACGTGCTGGCCCTGCACAGCCCCAACACCGTCGCCTTCCCCCTCGCCTTCTACGCGGCCACGCGCGCGGGCGCCACGGTCACCACCGTGCACCCGCTCGCCACCGCCGAGGAGTTCGCCAGGCAGCTCGGCGACAGCGCCGCCCGCTGGATCGTCACCGTCTCCCCGCTCCTGGAGACCGCCCGCCGGGCCGCCGCCCTCGCGGGCGGCGTCGAGGAGATCCTCGTCTGCGACACCGCTCCCGGACACCGCTCGCTGATCGACATGCTCGCCTCGGACGCCCCCGAGCCCCAGGTGGACATCGACCCGGTGCGGGACGTGGCGGTCCTGCCCTACTCCTCCGGCACCACCGGCGCCCCCAAGGGCGTCATGCTCACCCACCGCCAGATCGCCACCAACCTCGACCAGCTCCGGTCGGCGGTCTCCGCGGGCCCGGGCGACCGCATCCTCGCCGTGCTGCCCTTCTTCCACATCTACGGCCTCACCGCCCTGATGAACGCGCCGCTGCGGCACGGCGCCACCGTCGTCGTCCTGCCCCGCTTCGACCTGGAGACGTTCCTCGCGGCCGTCCAGACCCACCGCATCACCGCCCTGTACGTGGCCCCGCCGATCGCCCTCGCCCTCGCCAAGCACCCGGCCGTCGACGGCTACGACCTTTCGTCCCTGCGGTACGTGGTCAGCGCGGCCGCGCCACTGGACGCCGCCCTCGCCGAGGCCTGCGCGAAACGCCTGGGCCTGCCGCCCGTCGGCCAGGCCTACGGCATGACGGAACTGTCCCCCGGCACCCACGTCGTCCCCCTGGACGCCATGCGCGAGGCCCCCGCAGGCACCGTAGGCAGACTCATCGCCGGCACCGAGATGCGGATCGTCGCCCTCGACGACCCGGCCCGCGACCTCGACGCCGGTGAGGCGGGCGAGATCCTGATCCGCGGCCCTCAGGTCATGAAGGGCTACCTCGGCCGCCCCGACGCCACCGCCGACATGATCGACGCCGACGGCTGGCTGCACACCGGCGACGTCGGACGCGTCGACGCCGACGGCTGGCTGTTCGTCGTCGACCGCGTCAAGGAGCTGATCAAGTACAAGGGCTTCCAGGTCGCCCCGGCCGAACTGGAGGCACTGCTGCTCACCCACCCCGGCATAGCGGACGCGGCCGTCGTCGGCGTCTACAACGACGACGGCAACGAGGTCCCCCACGCCTACGTGGTCCGCCGCCCCACCGCACCGGCCCTGACCGAAGGAGAGGTCGCCATGTTCGTCGCCGAACGGGTCGCCCCCTACAAACGCGTCCGTGACGTCACCTTCGTCGACGAGGTGCCGCGCGCCGCGTCCGGCAAGATCCTGCGCCGCCTCCTGCGGGAGCGCCCATGACACCGGCGTCGGCCGCCCTGGTCGGACAGTCCCGCGACCGGGGCGTCCACACCCTCAGCCTCGACTCGCCCGCCACCCGCAACGCCCTGTCCTCGGCGCTCGTCGGGCGGCTCGCCGCGTCGCTCGCCGAGTGCGCCGAGGACCCCGGCGTGCGCGCCGTCGTCCTCACCCACACGGGCGGCGCCTTCTGCGCGGGCGCCGATCTGCGCGACCCGCCCGACCCGGACGCCTTCGTGGCCCTGCTGCGGCAGATCGTGGAAGTTCCCGTGCCGGTCGTCGCCCGCGTCAGCGGACACGTCCGCGCGGGCGGCCTCGGACTGCTGGCCGCCTGCGACGTCACGGCCGCCGCCACCGGGTCCACGTTCGCCTTCACCGAGGTCCGCATCGGGGTCGCGCCGGCCGTCATCTCGCTGCCCCTGCTCCCGCGCACCGACCCGCGCGCCCTCGCCCGCTACTGCCTCACCGGCGAGCGCTTCGACGCCGCCGAGGCCGCCCGAATCGGCCTGCTCACCGGCCACGGCGACGACGTCGACGCCGTCCTCGCCCCCGTCCTGGACGGTCTGCGCAGATCCGCCCCCCAGGGGCTGGCGGAGACGAAGCGGCTGCTCACGGCTAGGGTGCTGGAGACATTCGACCGGGACGCCGCCGACCTCACCGCGCTCTCGGCCCGGCTGTTCTCCACCGCGCAGGCCCGCGAGGGGATGACGGCCTTCCTCGAACGACGGGATCCCGCATGGGTGCTGTGAGCGCCGCCGACCGCGACCGCCTCCCCAAGCAGGACCGCAGCCGCGCCACCCGGCAGCGCCTCCTGGAAGCCGCCGTGGGCGCCCTCGCCGAACACGGCTGGGCGGGCTCCACGGTCACCGTCGTCGCCGAACGCGCCGGCGTCTCCCGCGGCGCGGCCCAGCACCACTTCCCCACCCGCGAGGACCTGTTCACGGCGGCCGTCGAATACGTCGCCGAGGAACGCTCCCGCGCCCTGCGCGCCCTGTTCCCGCAGGGTGCGCAGGGCGGCGCGGCGGGCGACCGGACGGCGGTCGTCGCCGCCCTGGTGGACCTGTACACCGGCCCCCTGTTCCGCGCCGCCCTGCACCTGTGGGTCGCCGCCTCCAACGAGGAGCAGCTGCGCCCCCGGGTGACGGAGCTGGAGGCCCGCGTCGGCCGCGAGAGCCACCGCATCGCCGTGGAGCTGCTGGGCGCCGACGAGTCCGTGCCCGGCGTCCGCGAGAGCGTGCAGGGCCTGCTCGACATGGCCCGCGGCCTCGGCCTCGCCAACCTCCTCACCGACGACCGCGCCCGCCGCGAACGCGTGGTGGCCCAGTGGGCCGACCTGCTGCGCGAGAAGCTGCGCTGACGCCGCCGTCGAGCCGCCGCGGGTGTCACGGCTCGTTGCGGGCGGGCGGCCGCTCAGGGGCTGAGCCGCTCCACCCGCCAGCTCCCGTCGGGCCGCGCGACGTACTGGAGCCGGTCGTGCAGCCGGTTCAGCCGGCCCTGCCAGAACTCCACCGACTGCGGCGCCACCCGGAACCCGCCCCAGTGCGGCGGCACCGGCACCTGCTCGCCCTCCGGATAGCGGGCCTCCAGCTCGGCGTACGAGGCGTCGAGATCGGCCCGCGTGGCGATCACCGACGACTGGGCGCTGGCCCACGCGCCGAGCTGCGAGCCGTGCGGCCGGGTGCGGAAGTAGGCGGCCGTCTCGTCGCGTCCGGTGCGCCGGGCCACGCCGCACACGATGACCTGCCGGGCCATCGGATGCCACGGGAAGAGCAACGAGACGTACGGATTCTCGGCGAGGTCGCGGGCCTTGCGGGAGTCGTAGTTCGTGTAGAAGACGAAGCCCTGCTCGTCGAAGTGCTTCAGCAGCACGGTGCGCGAGCCGGGCCGTCCCTCGGCGTCCGCGGTGGCGACGACCATGGCGTTCGGCTCGAAGAGGTGCGCCTCGACGGCCGCGTCCTTGAACCAGCGGCTGAACTGTTCCACGGGCGTGGCGGCCAGGTGCGCCTCGGAGAGCCCCTCGGCCCGGTACTGCTTGCGCATGGCGGCGGGGTCGGGGAAGGATCCGGAGGAGACGGCGTCTGCGTCGGTCACCCGGCCATCTTGCCGCATGCCCCGCCGGCACGGATCGGCCTCCCGCCCTGCCGCAAACGGGGTGGCACTCAGTGCCGCGACTCTCCCCAAAGGTGGCACTCGGGGATATGGTGCTGATGCCGGACCGGTCGGGTGGTGGGTGACCGCCCGCCCCACGGGGCATCAGTGGGACGACCGGGACGACCGCCCAGGACCGCGAGCCCTTCCGAGGACCGCGGAACCGCCGGCGCCGCCCGTTCCGCACCCGCCGTCGACCGCCCGCCCGTCCCGTCGCACCCATCACGAGGAGCCGCCCGATGTCCGACTTCGTACCCGGACTCGAAGGAGTCGTCGCGTTCGAGACGGAGATCGCCGAACCCGACAAGGAGGGCGGCGCCCTGCGGTACCGGGGCGTCGACATCGAGGACCTGGTCGGTCACGTCTCCTTCGGCAACGTCTGGGGCCTGCTCGTCGACGGCGCCTTCAACCCCGGCCTGCCGCCCGCCGAGCCCTTCCCGATCCCCGTCCACTCCGGCGACATCCGCGTCGACGTCCAGTCCGCGCTCGCCATGCTCGCGCCCGTCTGGGGCCTCAAACCCCTCCTCGACATCGACGCCGAGCAGGCCCGCGCCGACCTCGCCCGCGCCGCCGTCATGGCCCTCTCCTACGTCGCCCAGTCCGCGCGCGGCCAGGGCACCCCGATGGTCCCGCAGCGGGAGATCGACAAGGCGCGGTCCGTCGTCGAACGCTTCATGATCCGCTGGCGCGGCGAGCCCGACCCCAAGCACGTCAAGGCCGTCGACGCCTACTGGACGTCCGCCGCCGAGCACGGCATGAACGCCTCCACGTTCACCGCCCGCGTCATCGCCTCCACCGGCGCCGACGTCGCCGCCGCCCTCTCCGGCGCCGTGGGCGCCATGTCGGGCCCCCTGCACGGCGGCGCCCCCTCCCGCGTCCTCGGCATGATCGAGGAGATCGAGCGCACCGGCGACGCGGACGCCTACGTCCGCCAGGCCCTCGACAAGGGCGAACGCCTCATGGGCTTCGGCCACCGCGTCTACCGCGCCGAGGACCCCCGCGCGCGCGTGCTGCGCCGCACCGCCCGCGAACTCGGCGCGCCCCGCTTCGAGGTCGCCGAGGCCCTGGAGAAGGCCGCCCTCGCCGAGCTCCACGCCCGCCGCCCCGACCGGGTCCTCGCGACGAACGTCGAGTTCTGGGCGGCCATCGTGCTGGACTTCGCCGAAGTCCCCGCCCACATGTTCACCTCGATGTTCACCTGCGCCCGCACCGCCGGCTGGTCGGCGCACATCCTGGAGCAGAAGCGCACCGGCCGCCTGGTCCGCCCGTCCGCCCGCTACACCGGCCCCGGCTCCCGCGACCCGCGCGACATCGAGGGCTACGACGACATCGCCGACTGAACCGGGCGGGCCCGTCACGCGGGGCTGAGCAGCCCCGCGTGATGGCGCTCAGCCACCAGCGGATGGGCGCGCAGCTTGCCCTTCAGCTCGTTGAAGCCGTACTCGGCGAAGAGCGGGTTGGCCGGGTCGTCGGTCACCCCGGGCGCGGCCGAGGCGTGCGGGAACGGCAGCCGCTCCACGCGCGCGTCCAGCCGCGGGTTGTAGAAGAACGGCACGGAGAACCGCTCGACGGCGCTCGGCGGTGACACCACCCGGTGGTTGGTGGCGACCAGGTATCCGTCGGTCGCCACCTCCAGCAGCTCGCCGAGGTTGACCACGAACGCGCCCGGCAGCGGCGGGACGTCGTGGAACGCGCCGTCCTCGCGCTGCACCTGGAGGCCGCCCACCTCGTCCTGGAGCAGCAGCGTCAGGAACCCGTAGTCCTTGTGGGCCCCGACCCCCTGGCCGGAGCCGTCCCCCGCGCTGCCCGGATACCGCACGAGCTTCAGATGCGGATGCGCCCGCTCCCCGAACACCGGGTCGTAGAAACCGGCCGGCGCGCCGATCGAGGCGAGCAGTTCGTGCAGCAGCTTCTCGGCGACGGCGCCGAGCCGGTCGATCCAGGCGAGCGCCGCCGTGCGCAGCTCGGGCAGCTCGGCGGGCCACTGGTTGGGCCCCTGGAGCCACCAGTAGGCGGGTTCGTCCGGGCCCGGCCGCCTCGCCGGCCGCTCGGCCCCTATGTCGAGCTGGTCGCGCCAGTCCTGCCGGCCGCCGGTCCGCTCGTCGCCGGTGCGCGTGTAGCCGCGGAAGTGGGGCGAGTTCACGTTGTCGAGGGCGAGCCTGCGGTCCTCGGGCAGCGCGAAGAAGGCGCGCATGGCGGACGTCAGCGCCTGCGTCTCCCGCTCGCCGACCCCGTGCCCGACGAGCTGGAAGAAGCCCACGTCGTGCGCGGCGGCGTGCAGCTGGGCGTGCAGCAGCGCACGAGCCTGGGGGCCGCGGTCGGCGGCGGAGAGGTCGATGATCGGCAACTGCCGGTAGGCCGGGGCCACGGCCGCGTTCGGGGCCGGGGTCGTCGCGAGGGGTGTCACGTTCGTCATGGTGCGTCCGTGGGTGTACGGGGGCCCGCGGCCGGCGTCGGGTGGGACGGCGCACGGGTGCCAGGTGGGCGGAGGGAGGGAGCGCGTGAACGCGGGCGGGGTGAACCGCAAGGGGGCCGGAGGCTCAGACGGAGCGTCGACAGCCCATGCTCGTGACGCGGACGTAGTCCACGTGGCGTCGTCGAACGAGCGAAAGCATGCGCCCAGGGTACTGCCTGACGAAAGATCCGTACGTGGCGCGCGTCACGCCCCGCAAAATCTGCGGACGGGACGCGAAGGAGGGCACGGGCGAGGAAGCCGGGCGCCGGGGGCGGAGCCGCGCCGCGGCGGGCCGGGACGGGCCGGACATGCAGGCGACCCGCGAGTCTGGTCCTCGGTGAGGAGGGCCGGCCGGACTTACCGGCGACTCGCGGGTCGGGTGACTGCTGGGTTTGGGCCGGCTGCACGCGTGTCTCACGCGCTGGTCCGGCACCGCACAGAGTGTGGTGGCGAGCCGCTAGCCCGCAGCCACCTCACGAGTCCGGGAATCACACATCTACCGGATCACCTCCTTTCGCGTGTACTGGAACCCTAAGAAGCGTTCCCCCGGCAATCAACTGTTTTTTCCCACAGGAACCACGGCAGGGCCTCGGCGGCGGCGCCGCGTCCGCCCACCGGCCGCGCGACACGCACCGCGGGCGGGGCGGACGGCGTCCGGCCGGAGGGACGGGTTTCCCGGACCCCCGCGCGTGGGGGCGGTCTCCGGGGCCGGCGGCGGGCGGGTTGACGTGCGCGTACCGGCGAGGTTCGCTGGAGAGGTGAATGATCTTCGTTCCCGTCCGCGGCCGTCGTCGTGGACGGGCCCGGAGACCCGGCGGCGCGCGGTGGCGGGGCGGTGGCACGGACCGGCCCGCGGCTTGCGTCCCGCCGGGGCGCGGGCTCGGTACGGCGATTCCCTGCAATCTTGCGGGAACCGTATGTGGGCTGCGTCACGTTCGAGTTGAATGAGGGCACGTGAGCGAACCTGCAGGGGGTCCAGGTGAGTGCTTCCCGGCGTAGTGGGACCACCGACGCACTCGGGCCGGACGAGCCCGAGCGGCCCGGGCGGGGCGACGACGGCCGGAAGATCCCGGGCGGCGCGCAGCCCGCCGTCGGCCCGGCCGGCGCCGATCTGCTCGCCGCGCTGCTCGACGGCATGGACGCGGCGCTGTGCGCGTTCGACGGCGACGGAGTCGTCACCCACTGGAACCGCGAGGCCGAGCGCATCCTCGGCTGGAGCGCCGAGGAGGCCGTCGGCCGGCGGGGCTTCGCCGGCTGGGCCGTGCGCGAGGCCGACGCGGAGGACATCGAGGGGCGGCTGATGGCCGCCATGCACGCGCCCGGCCGCCAGGTGCACGAGTTCGCGCTGCTGACCAAGGACGGCGGCCGGGTCCTCGTGCGCACGCAGTCGGCCGCCGTGCCCGGCCCGGACGGCAAGCCCGCCGGACTGTACTGCGCCTTCAGCGAGGTGCACGCGCAGATCGACCTGGAGCGGTCCATCGCGCTCAGCGAGGCGCTCTTCGACGACGCCTCCTGGGGCGTCGTCCTGGTCGACGCCGACCTGCGCCCCGCCGTCGTCAACGCCCATGCCGCCCGCGCGCTGGGCGCCGGCCGCACGGCGGTGCTGGGCCGTCCCCTGGGCGAACTGCTGACCCAGGGCGCGGAGGAACTGGAGAGCGCGCTGACGCACGTCCTCGCCGAGGGCGCCCCGCCGGCCCCGGCGGAGCTGTGGGTGGGGGTGCGCACGCCGGACGGCGAGCGGCGGCGCTGCTGGCGCAGCGGCTTCCTGCGGCTGGCGTCGCCGCTCGCGGAGGAGCCGGTGCCGCTGGGCGTCGGCTGGATCTTCCAGGACGTCACGGAGGGCAAACAGGGCGAGCAGGAGGCGTCGCTGCTGCGGTTCCGGGCCAACCAGCTGCACCGGGCGGCACGCGCGGCCGCCGAGTGCGAGGACCCCGCGGAGGCGGCCACCGTGCATCTCGACTTCGCGCTCGCCGGTTTCGCCGACCACGCCCTGGTCGACCGGGTGATGGGCGACGCCGAGGGGCCGGGCCCGCTGCGGCTGGCGCGGGTCGCGGCCACCCCCTCGGCCGGTCCCGGCCCGAGCGCCCTGACGGGGCACGCGGGCCTGCCGGTGCGCTACCCGCAGGGGCACCCGGCCTTGCAGTGCGTGGCGCGCGCCGGCTCGGTGCGGGCGGGCGCCGGCTCCGCGTCGGCCGACGCGGCGCGGGAGTGGGCGCGGGCGCGGCAGTGGCCGCAGGACACGGTGCACGCGCTGTGCGCGGTGCTGCGCAGCCGGGGCCGCACCCTGGGCGTGGTGACGTTCCTGCGCGGCGGCGGCCGTGCCGCCTTCGAGCGCTCCGACGCGAACTACGCCGAGGACGTCGCCGTGCGGATCGCCACGGCACTGGACCTGGCGGACCTGACGGCGCGGGAGGCCGGGCGCGACGACGGCTGACCCGCGCGCGGGGGGCGCTCAGTGCCGGTAGAAGATGCGGTCCCGGTACTCGTCCATGATCCGGCCGTTCCACTCGTGGCCGCCGTCGACGTTGCCCGAGCGCAGCAGCGGGGGCTCGATGCCGCGCTCGGCGAGGACGCCGGCCGCGGTGGCCATGACGGCCTGGAGAAGCGCCGAGGTCACCACCGTGGAGGCGGGGGCGAAGGGCGCGGGGACGGTGTCGAGGGCGAGTTCGGCGTCCCCGACCGCGATCTTCGAGTCGAGGACGACGTCGCAGTGGTCCTTGAGGAACGTTCCGGTGACGTGCCGGGACGAGGTCTCGGTCGCGTAGGCGACCGAGGTCACGCCGATGACCTTCACGCCCAGCGCGCGGGCGTTCAGGGCCATCTCCACGGGCAGCGCGTTGCGGCCGGAGAGGGAGACGACGACGAGGGCGTCGCCCGCACGCAGCGGCGAGGTGTCGAGGACGGCGGCGGCCAGGCCGTCGACGCGTTCGAGGGCCGAGCCGAGGGTGGCGGGGACGACGTCGACGCCGACGACGCCCGGCACGACGAGCAGGTTCATCAGGGCGAGGCCGCCCGCCCGGTAGACGACGTCCTGGGCGGCGAGCGAGGAGTGGCCGGCCCCGAAGGCGAAGAGGCGGCCGCCGTCCGCCACGGTGTCGGCGAGGAGGGCGCCGGCGGCGTCGACGGCCTCGGCCTCCTCGTCGCGGACCCGTTGCAGCAGGGCTACGGCGGCGTCGAAGAACTGGGCGGCGAGCTTGCGGTCGCTCATCCGAGGGGGCCCCTTTGCCGAGTCGGTGGAGGTGTCGCTGTCCGTGTCGCGGATCACCGTGCGGTCTGGACCAGTGCCCTGTCAATACGGCCGGCGCCGGTGGGGCGGCCGGGGCGGGCGACGCGCCGGGCGCGCCCGGCGGGGCCGGGACGCGGTCCGCGCGTTGGGACGGCGAGGCACGCTTGTCAGTGGTATCCGGCAGAATTGGGTGCAGGGCCAGCGCACGCGCCGTAGAGCGGTCGAGCTTTTCGGCAGAGCTAATCGAGGGGCACGAATGTCCGGACTGATCGACACCACGGAGATGTATCTCCGCACCATCCTCGAGCTGGAAGAGGAAGGTGTGGTCCCGATGCGTGCCCGGATCGCCGAGCGGCTCGACCAGAGCGGCCCGACGGTCAGCCAGACCGTGGCGCGCATGGAGCGCGACGGCCTGGTGGCGGTGGCCAGCGACCGCCATCTGGAGCTGACCGACGAGGGCCGCCGGCTGGCCACGCGCGTGATGCGCAAGCACCGTCTCGCCGAGTGTCTTCTCGTCGACGTGATCGGCCTGGAGTGGGAGCAGGTCCACGCAGAGGCGTGCCGCTGGGAGCACGTGATGAGCGAGGCGGTGGAGCGGCGGGTGCTGGAGCTGCTGCGGCACCCGACGGAGTCGCCGTACGGCAACCCGATCCCGGGCCTGGAGGAACTGGGCGAGAAGGACGGCGCGGACCCGTTCCTGGACGAGGGCATGGTCTCGCTGGCCGATCTCGACCCCGGCCCGGAGGGCAAGACGGTCGTCGTGCGCCGGATCGGCGAGCCGATCCAGACGGACGCGCAGCTGATGTACACGCTGCGCCGCGCGGGAGTGCAGCCGGGCTCGGTGGTGAGCGTGACGGAGTCGCCGGGCGGTGTGCTGGTGGGCAGCGGCGGCGAGGCCGCGGAGCTGGTGTCGGACGTCGCGTCGCACGTGTTCGTCGCCAAGAAGTAGCGCGCGGGAGACCGTTCGGCGCGGTGTCGGGCACGGTTCAACTCCCCGGTCCGGCGGGCAGGTTGCGGGGTGTCGTCGGAGCCGTCGAAGTCGTCGGATCGGGCGGTTGCCTGTGTCGAATCGCAGCGCGGCGGCGTTCGGCGTGCCAGGCTGTCGCGTGAGGCATATGACCTGAGGGGGCCGGGATGGTGTGCCGCGGAGCAAGGGAGGGCCCCGGCGCCGTGCGGCGCCGGGGCCTGTCCTCCCCTGTGCTGACCCGGAGCCCCGAGCTCCCAGGGTCATTCCCCTCGGACCGTTTTTCCCCGAGCGGTCCGCCTCCCGCTGAAAATCTCCCCTTGGCAGCGGGGATCATTCCTTGAGGGTGGTCACTCGAACGAGGGGTGTTGTGCGCGGAGAGTGCAATTCTCGAAAGGGCATTCGATAGCCTGCGGGTGATCGAAGCGATACGGAGCATCGACAGCGCAGCGGTACGACGGCTAGGGGGTGCCAGGACCTATGGCGCGACGCATCGACGTGACCGGGGCGGGCGGCGTACGTCTGGCGGCCTGGGAGTTCGGGGACCCGCCCAAGGGGATCCCGGCGCAGTCCTCCGGCGGGCGGCAGCGGCCCGCGGAACCCGAGCGGACCTCCGGGGTCCTGTTACTGCACGGCCTGATGGGCCGTGCCTCGCACTGGGCGTCCACCGCCCGCTGGCTCTCCGAGCGACATCGCGCGGTCGCCCTCGACCAGCGCGGCCACGGGCAGAGCGAGAAGCCGCCGCGGGCCGCGTTCACCCGCGAGGCCTACGTGGAGGACGCGGAGGCCGCCCTCGAACAGCTCGGGCTGGCCCCCGCCGTCCTCATCGGGCACGCCATGGGCGCGCTCACCGCGTGGCAGCTCGCGGCCCGGCGCCCCGACCTGGTGCGCGGCCTCGTCGTCTGCGACATGCGGGCCTCGGCGCTCGGCGCGGCCTCGCAACGCGAGTGGGCCGACTGGTTCGCGTCCTGGCCGCTGCCCTTCGCCACGCTCGCCGACGTCCGCAAATGGTTCGGCGAGGACGACCCCTGGGTGGAGCGCCCGAACCCCTCGCGAGGCGAATTCTACGCGGAGGCGATGCACGAGTCGCCGGACGGCTGGCGTCCCGTCTTCGAGCCCGAGCAGATGCTCAAGTCCCGGGAGACCTGGGTCTACGACGCGCACTGGGAGGAACTGACCCAGGTCCGGTGCCCCGCCCTCGTCGTGCGCGGCCTCGACGGCGAGCTGGGCCGCGCGGAGGCCCAGGAGATGGTCCGCGTCCTGCCGCGCGGCGAGTACGCCGAGGTGGCCGACGCCGGCCACCTCGTCCACTACGACCAGCCCGAGGGCTGGCGCACGGCGATCGAACCCTTCCTGGACACAGTGCTCACCCCGGACACCCCCTGACCGAAACCGCCGGCTTCGGGGCGGAAACCGGCGGTCCCGGGGTGAGAGCCGGCGGCCTGCGGCGTCAGCCCTTGCTCACGGCTGCCAGGATCTCCGGCAGCCGTGCCGCCGTGCGCGGCGCGGCCAGCCGCAGTCCCAGGTAGGTGATGCCCGCGCCGTACAGCGCTCCGCCCGGCAGCAGCAGCCACGTCCACGCGTCGCCGCCCTCGCTGACGTTCAGCCAGATCGTCACCGCGATGACGGGCGCGCACAGCAGCGCCGCCGAGACCATGCCGCCGAACACCGCGATCCAGGCCAGCCCGGCCTGCCCCGGGGCGACGTTCTTGTAGCCCTCCTGAGGGATCGAGTAGGGGAAGCGCGCCGAGGTCCACGCGCCCGTCGCGAGCATCGCGCCGAGCAGCGCGAGGGACAGCCCCAGCACCTCGGGCAGCTTCCGCCAGTCGCCGAGCAGCGCGGTCGTCAGCACGGTCACCGACGTCGCGTACGGCAGGGTGATCAGCAGCAGGGCCAGTGCCCGGGCGCGCAGCTCGTCGTAGGCGTCCCGCGTCGACGAGATCGTCATGGCGACCATCCAGAACGCGGAGGTGTCCTGGCCGAACTGGTTGTACATCTGGATGCCGAGCATCCCGGCCGCGAAGCAGGCGAAGTAGATCGAGCCGGTGCCCTGCAACGCGTTGAACAGGGGCACGATCAGGCCGATGGCCAGCGACGTCACCCAGGCCGCCTTGGTCTTCGGATCCCGCCACACGTAGCGCAGGCTGCGTTCCATGACGGTGCCGGTGCGCCCGCCCGGCAGCAGCCGCGCCGGGCCCGCCCGGCCCCGCCGTTTCTGCGCGGCGGGTTCGGCGGCCTGAAGGGTCGAGCCGTCGGGCGACGTCATCAGCCGCGTCATGCTCCGCGCCCACGCCGTCACCAGCAGGGCCAGGGCCGCCGCGCTGACGGCGAGCTGCGCGGCCGCGACGCCGTGGTGCCCCTTGCTCACCGAGTCCACCGCGCCGACCGCAGAGGCGGGCGGCAGCCACCGGAGCACGGCCGCCGCCGGATCCAGCTCCGCCAGGCCGGACGTGCCGAGCCGCTGCGCCCCGAAGTTGACGACCTGCGCCCCGACCGCGATGACCAGCCCGCTCAGCACGGCCAGATCGCGGCCCTTGCGGCTGGTCAGCAGCCGGACGTTGGCGGCGGCCACGGTGCGCGCCAGCGCCACGCACACCAGCAGGCCGAGCGCCACGGCGAACACGCCCACCGTCCACGCCGCCGCGCCGTGCGCCAGGGCCACCACGGCCCCGGTGAGCGTCAGCAGGGTGAGCAGCGGCCCGATACCCACCAGTGAGGCCACCAGCAGCGCCCGCACCAGGGGCAGGGGGCGCAGCGGCAGCATCACCAGCCGGGTCGGGTCGAGGGTCTCGTCGCCGCTGGGGAAGAACAGCGGCATCACCGCCCAGCCCAGGCCGAACACCGCGACCAGCAGCACCACCAGCGACACGGCGTGCGCGTGTCCCCGCAGGGCGACCAGGCCGAGCAGCAGCAGCGCGGCGAACAGCAGGGTGACGACGGCGGAGGCGACGTAGGCGGCCCGGCGTCCGCTCGACTGCCGCAGCCCGTTGCGCAGCAGGGACAGCTTCAGCCGGACGACGGTGGCGACGAGGCCCGGTGCGGAGGCCGAGGCGGCGGAGTGCGGCGCGGCGGGGGCGTTCAACGGCCCGCCCCGCCCAGCCAGTCGAGGTCGGAACCGGTGTCCCGGCCCTGCGCCCCGACGAGTTCGAGGAACGCCTGCTGCAACGAGGGCGCGGATCCCCGCACCTCCTCCAGCGTGCCGTGCGCCCGGATGCGTCCCGCCGCCATCACCGCCACCCAGTCGCACAGCGACTCGACGAGTTCCATCACATGGGAGGAGAAGACGACCGTCGCACCGGACGCCGTGTACCGCTCCAGGACGCCACGGATGATCTGCGCGGACACCGGGTCCACGCCCTCGAACGGCTCGTCCAGGAAGAGCACTTCGGGGTTGTGGAGCAGCGCGGCCGCGAGCCCGATCTTCTTGCGCATGCCGGTCGAGTAGTCGACGACGAGTTTGTGCTGGGCGCCGGCCAGATCGAGGACGTCGAGCAGCTGGGTGGCCCGCTTGTCGACCTCGGTGCCGGGCAGCCCCCGCAACCGCCCGCTGTAGGACAGCAGTTCACGCCCGGACAGCCGTTCGAACAGGCGCAGGCCCTCCGGGAGGACCCCGATCCGGGCCTTCACCTCGACGGGATCCCGCCACACGTCGTGTCCGGCGATCTCGACGGACCCCTGGTCGGGCCGCAGCAGCCCGGTCACCATCGACAGGGTGGTGGTCTTCCCGGCTCCGTTCGGCCCGACGAGCCCGATGAACTTGCCCGAGGGCAGATCGAGATCGATCCCGGCGACAGCGACCTGCTGACCGAACCGCTTCCAGAGGTTGCGCACGCGTACGGACGTCATGCACGAACCCTACGCATGAGCTGCGGGAGACCCCTCTACCGGTCCCGCCCGCACGCGTAGGCGAGCGGTGAGATCAACTCCTCGGCGTCCGGCAGCCAGCGGTTCGCGGCGGTCGGCCGGCAGGCCCACTGCACGGCCCCGCGGGACCCGAACCGGGTGGGCGGCGCGGCGACGTACGTGCCCTCGCCGAGCGTCACGAGATCCAGGGCGGCCGGCGACCAGCCCAGCTTGCGCACCAGCTCCGGCACCTTGGCCGACGCGCCCGGCAGCACGAAGAACTGCATCCGCCGGTCCGGCGTCAGGGTCACCGGGCCGAGCGTCAGCTCCATGCGCTCCATGCGGGCCAGCGCGAGGAACCCGGCCGTCTCCGGCACGGAGATCGCGTCGAAGGTGCGACCGGTGGGGAGCAGGATCGAGGCCGTGGGCTGCTTCTGCCACATCCGGCGCGCGACCGTCGCACTGCCGGTCGCCTGCGTCGCCCAGTCGGGCCGGGCGGCGTGCGCCCCGGGGGCGGCGCACGCGCCGTCGCCGCAGGAGCAGAGCTGCACCCCGTCGACGGCTTCCAGCCAGGTGCCGGGGAAGACGTCCCAATGACGTTCCTCGGCGTAGCGAACAGCGGTCTCGAGCAGCGATTCCCCGCGCTGCTTCGGGATTTGAGTGGCTTCGGCGCCCGCGATGGTCTCTTCCACGATGAACACAACTCTAGCGGTCACCAGGGGTTACGCCCGCCGCCGATGCGCGGGGGAGGAGCATCGATTCGGCGTCCGGGGCGCATGGGTGCATGTGCGGGGGCGCGCGGGAGGAACGGGCGCGGGAACGGGTATCCAGGTAGCGGGGGCGGCTTTCCGTCGGCGACCGGCGATTCTCCGCAGCGACACGGCAGCACACGACATCACCCGGCACGGCATCACCCGGCACGACACGGCACACGGCACGGCATGGCTCGGCCACGACCGGTGCCGCACGTCATTGCGGGGCAATCATCGGCAATCCTCACATGCCTCGCATTTTCGGCCGGTCGGTGGGGCATTGATCTGCTCGGCCGGAACTTTTCGGTGCAAGACACGTCAACTCGGTGTGTGGGCGGGCACCCGCCGCCCCGGTCACCGCAGCCACAGGGGGTAGTGCCCATGGCCGCAAGGCCGCTAGTCGCGCGGCAGCCGAACGAACGGCTGCAGGCGCTCATCCAGGAGGCGGGGTGCTCGAACGCCGGGCTCGCCCGCCGCGTCAACATGTGCGGCGCGGAGCACGGTCTCGACCTGCGCTACGACAAGACGTCCGTGGCCCGTTGGCTGCGCGGGCAGCAGCCCCGGGGGCGCGCTCCGGCGATCATCGCGGAGGCGCTGGGCCGCAAGCTCGGCCGCACGGTCACGATCGACGAGATCGGCATGGCCAACGGCAAGAACCTCGCCTCGGGCGTGGGGCTTCAGTTCTCGCCGACGGTGCTGGGGGCCATCGAGCAGGTCTGCGAGCTGTGGCGCAGCGACGTGGGCCGCCGCGACTTCCTGTCCGGCTCGTCGGTGGCCGCCTCGGCGCTGGTCGAGCCGAGCCGCGACTGGCTGATCTCCGCGCCCGACGCGCAGGTGGCGCGGTCCGCGGGCCCTCGCGTGGGCCAGTCCGACGTGGCGGCCGTCAAGGCGATGACGCAGGCCCTGGTCGAACTGGACCACCAGTACGGCAGCGGGCATGTGCGCCCGGTCGTCGTGCACTACCTCAACAGCGTCGTCTCCGGGCTGCTCGCCGGCTCCTACCGGGAGGCGGTCGGCCGTGAACTCTTCGCGGCCGTGGCCCGGTTGACCGAACTCGCCGGGTACATGGCCGTCGACACCGGTCAACCGGGCCTCGCCCAGCGGTACTACATCCAGGCGCTGCGGCTGGCCCAGGCGGCCGGCGACCGCGGCTACGGCGGATACGTCCTCGCCGCCTCCATGAGCCACCTCGCCGCGCAGCTCGGGAACCCGCGTGAGATCGCCCAGTTGGCGCGGGCGGCGCAGGAGGGGACGCGTGGGCGGGTGACCCCGCGCGCGGAGGCCATGTTCCTCGCCGCGGAGGCGCGCGGGCACGCCCTGCTCGGGGACGTCCGGGGCGCGCAGGCGGCTTCCGGGCGGGCGGTGTCCGCACTGGAGGCGGCGGACCGGACCGCAGGCGACGACCCGGCGTGGATCGCGCACTTCGACGAGGCCTACCTGGCCGACGAGTTGGCGCACTGCCACCGCGACCTCGGTCAGGCGGAGGCGGCGGCGCGCTGCGCCGAGCAGTCGCTGGCGGGGCATCCGCCCGGCCGTGCCCGGCGGCGTGCGATCGGGTACGTCCTGCTGGCCACGGCGCAGGTGCAGCAGCGCGAGATCGAGCAGGCCTGCAACACCGGCCTGAAGGCGGTCGAGTTGCTGGGGACGCTCCGCTCCAACCGGGGTGCGGAGTATCTGGAGGATCTTCAGCAGCGGCTGGAACCGTTCCGGGAGGAGTCGGTGGTACGGGAGTTCGGCGCGCGGCTGGAGTTGCAGACCGCGGCGTGAACGGGTGGGGCGCCGCTGCGGCAACGGCGTCCGTCCCCGGGAGGGCGGCGGACGCGGCGCACGGCGCTCCGGATCTGTCGGGAACGTCACTGTCCGGCCCTGAAGCGGCAGGTCGGGATCTGAGCTGCGTGGCACGGGGTTCCGGGGACCCGGTAGCGTGAGCCGACGATTCCGAAGGTCCCCCATTCGTAGGAGTCCCGGTGACGCAGAGTGGACAGGGCGAGGAGCCCTCGGCGCAGCCCGCGCGCGAAGGCATCGTGCTGCCCTCCGACGGCGGGGAACCCCTGCTGCCGGGAATGACGCCGAGCGTGCCGAGGCCGGGAGACCGGCCGGGCCCGCAGCAGGGCGGGCAGTCCGGCGGGTACGGCGCCCGGCAGTACGGGCAGCAGGACCCGGCACGCCAGGAGTACGGGCAGCCAGGCGGACAGGGCCGGCCCGACCACGGGCAGCAGCAGTACGGGCAGCAGCCGGCCTACGGGCAGCCCGGAGCGCAGCCGCAGCCGCAACCCGGTCCGCAGGACTACGGACGCCAGGATTACGGACGCCAGGACTTCGGGCAGCAGGACGGCGGAGGGCCGGCGCCGTCCGGCGGGCAGACCTGGGGACAGCCCTGGGGCCCGGACCGGCAGACATCCGCCCCGCAGCAGTCCGCCCAGGGCTGGCAGGCCCCGGCGGGCCGGCCGGACCCGGACGCGGTACGGCAGGAGGGGTGGAACGGCTCCCAGGCGGCCTGGAACGGCGGCGCGCAGGCGGGGCCGGGCCCGCTCCCGCCGGAGGCCGCCCCGGGCGGCGCCGCGTACGGCGCGGGCGCGCCGCTGCCGCCCGCGGTGAACCCGGCCGACGAGGGCGCGACCCAGTACATACCTCCGGTCCCGGCCGACGAGGGCGCGACCCAGTACATACCTCCGGTCCCGGCCGACGAGGGCGCCACGCAGTACATACCGCCCGTGCCCGCCGGCGACGGCGCGACGCAGTACCTCCCGCCGGTCGCACCGGGCGCGCTGCCGCCCGAGAGCCCGGCCGAGTCGACCCACTTCCTCGGCCGCGCCCCGCGCGGCACCGCCGGGCCGATGCCCGGCACGGGAGCGTTCCCGGGCGCACAGCCCGGCGCGCACCCCGACTCCGAGGCCACCCAGTACATTCCGCCGGTCCCGGGCCAGGGCGGCGGGGAGGCGCAGCCGCCCGCCGGGTTCGAGAACCTCTTCCGCGACGGAGGAGGCGGCGACGGCCAGGCCGGGTCCACGCAGCAGCTCCCGCGCTTCAGCGAGCCGGACGGCCCCGGACACGGCGGCCCCCAGGGGTACGGAGCCGGACCGGCCGCCCGTTCCCCCCAGTCCTCCTACGCCCAGCCCTCCTACGGGCAGTCCGCCCCCGTCCCGCCCGGCGGTCCGGCTGCGGGCGGCAGACGCGGGGCGCGCGCCGGCGAGGGCGGGGACGCCGGCGAGGGCCGTACGCGCTCGCGCGTGCCGCTGTTCGCGGCGGTCGGCGTGGCGCTGGCGGTCGTCGGGGTCGGCGCGGGCGCGCTGCTCGCGGGCGGCGGCGGCGACAAGGGCGGCGCCGGCCAGACCGTCGCCGCATCCGCGCCCGTGACCGGGGGCTCCGCGTCGACGTCCGCCGACGGAGCCCGGCAGCAGGCCGTCGAACTCGACAAGCTGCTGGCCGACAGCGGGAGCAGCCGGGCCGGCGTGATCAGCGCGGTGGCCTCGGTGAAGTCGTGCGACAACCTCTCGCAGGCCGCCTCGGACCTGCGGGACGCGGCCGGGCAGCGCACCGGCCTGGTCACGAGGCTGTCCGCGCTGAAGGTGGACCGGCTGCCGGACCACGACGCGCTGACCGTCGCGCTCACCAAGGCCTGGCAGGCGTCCGCCTCGGCCGACGAGCACTACGCCGCCTGGGCCGACCAGGTCAACGGCGACAAGAAGAAGAACTGCCGCAAGGGTTCGGCCCGCGCGACCGGGGAGGCGCAGGCGGGCAACCGGGCGAGCGGCACCGCGAGCGCCCAGAAGAGCCGGGCCGCCAAGCTCTGGAACGAGATCGCGAAGAAGTACGGCCTCACCCAGCGCGGCCCCACCCAGCTCTGACCGGTGACCCTCGGTCCATGGTCGGTGACGCAGCGGTGAACCTCAGGGGCCCGTGAAGCTCCTGGGGTGACGAAACGTACGATCGGTGACCGTGCAAGGTTCGGAGAACTCTTCCCGTCGCGGCCGCCGCTCGTTCACCATGGGCGGCATGCCACTCAACGACATGCCGTGGTGGCGCTGGCGCAGCAATGTGCGCTCCGCGCTGCACATGCTCTCCGATCCGGTGTTCCAGCAGAACGTCTGGCTCGCCGGCGTCGAGGGGTACGGGGACGTCACCGACGCCGTGTACCGCCTGGTCGAGGACACCTGGCTCGACAACTGGTCGGCCGAGAAGTACGTCGGGACGATCTTCCGCGACTCGCAGGAGGCGGCCCTCGTCGACACCGCCGTGCTGCGCGTGCTGCGGATCATGCACCAGGTCGGGCCGGACGCCCCGGTCTCCGCGTACGTCGACCACCAGGCCTGGCCCGACGCGGTGCGGGCGGCGCGGGACGCACACGTGCGCATGGCGGCGAGCGACGGCGACGACCCGGACGCGCCGCCCCGGACGCTGGAGGTCCTGCGGATCATGACGCGGGCGGCGTAGGAGCGCGCTGGAGCCGGAAGGGGCACGGGGAGGCCGGGCGGCCGCCCGCGTTCCGCCCTGCGGGACGGCTGTCCACGGCGACGGGCGGTATGGGACCCTGTCGGGCATGAACGCGCAGTCCGGCCGAGCCCCGGCGAACCCCGCCGACCAGTACGTCCTCACGCTCTCCTGCCCCGACAAACAGGGCATCGTGCACGCCGTGTCGAGCTACCTCTTCATGACCGGCTGCAACATCGAGGACAGTCAGCAGTTCGGCGACCACGACACGGGTCTGTTCTTCCTGCGCGTCCACTTCTCCGCCGAGTCCCCGGTGACCGTGGACAAGCTGCGGGCGAGCTTCGCCGCGATCGGCGACTCCTTCCACATGGACTGGCACATCAACCGGGCCGACGACCGGATGCGCATCGTCCTCATGGTCAGCAAGTTCGGGCACTGCCTGAACGACCTCTTGTTCCGCGCCAGCATCGGCGCGCTGCCGGTGGAGATCGCGGCCGTGGTCTCCAACCACACCGACTTCGCCGAGCTGGTGGGCTCGTACGACATCCCCTTCCACCACATCCCGGTGACGAAGGAGACCAAGGCGCAGGCCGAGGCGCGGCTGCTGGAGCTGGTCCGGGAGCAGGACGTCGAACTGGTCGTCCTCGCCCGCTACATGCAGGTCCTCTCCGACGACCTGTGCAAGCAGCTCAGCGGCCGGATCATCAACATCCACCACTCGTTCCTGCCGAGCTTCAAGGGCGCGAAGCCGTACCACCAGGCGCACGCCCGGGGCGTGAAGCTGATCGGCGCGACGGCGCACTACGTGACGGCCGACCTCGACGAGGGGCCGATCATCGAGCAGGAGGTCGAGCGGGTGGGCCACGGCGTCACGCCCGACCAGCTCGTCGCCATCGGGCGGGACGTGGAGTGCCAGGCGCTGGCCAGGGCCGTCAAGTGGCATGCGGAGCGCCGCATCCTGCTCAACGGCCGGCGCACGGTCGTCTTCCCGTAGGCGTCCCGGCTTCCGGCCCGTCCGGGTGCCTGGGCCGCCTCCCCCCGCCTGCCGCCTACATGCGGCTCAGGCTCGCCGCCGCGAACAGCACGTCGCGGATCGCCTCGCGGTCGCCGAGCTGCCCGGCCGCCGCTTCCTCGGGCGACACATGGCCCGCGGCGAGACGGCAGAACTCCACGTCGTCCAGGGCCACATGGGCCACCTCGTGGTCGGCTGAGCCCACCGCGGCCGGTGAGTCGAGGGGGATCAGCCACTGGCCGCCGCCCGAGCCCTCGATCTCCAGCCGCAGGCTGCGGCCGGGACGGCCGGCGCTCACCAGGTGGCGGGTGTGGTGCGAGGGAGCGGCGAGCCCGGCGCGGCGGCGGGCCGCGAGCGTCTCCGGCAGCATCCGGGCGGCCAGGTCGATCATGCCGTGCAGATGGCGGGGAGCGGGCGGCGCGTACGGGTAGTCGACCGCGTCGGCGATGTCCTCGGCGTGCACCCAGCACTCGAATGCGCGGTCCAGCATGGCGTCCCGCAGGGGCAGTTCGAAGCCGCCGTAGGACACCGGCATGGCGCCCTCGCCCTCTCCGCCGGTGAAGGCCGCCGTGCGGACCAGGGCGTGGGTCTGTTCGCGCCAGGGGCCGCGCACGGAGCGGGTCGGCGGGAAGCGCGAGCCGGCCCAGAAGGCCTCGGTGCGGCGCGCGGGCGTGCCCGGGGGCGCGTCCGGGCCGTCCGCGCCCGTCTCGCGTGCCCCGTCCGTGTCCCGTGCCCCGCCCGTCTCCAGCGGGTCGTCGAGCCCCAGGGCCAGGGCGACCAGCCCGTCCACCGCGAGCAGATGGGCGATGACCCCGGCGACCGTGGTCCGCCGGCTGGTGGCCTCCTGGCCGCGGAACCAGCGCAGCCGCACGGGAGCGTGCCACTCGGCGTCCCCGAAGTCCTGGAGCAGGGCGTCCAGCCGCGCGGTCTCGGCGTCGTACGACTGCGCCCAGCGCGGCACCGGGATCCGGGGCGGACGACGGGTCAGGCAGCCGTCGAGGACGCGGGTGCGCAGTCCCGGGTCCAGGTCGAGGCTCTCCGGGCGTTGCAGCAGGCCGACCGCCTCGCGCAGCCGCCGTGCCTCGTCGGCGCACGCGCCGCAGTCCCCGAGGTGCTCCTCGACGGCCGCCGTCTCCTCGGCGGAGCAGGCCGCCAACGCCCATGCGCCCAGCAGCGACTTGAGTACCCGGTGCTCCAGCCGGAGCGGCTGCGGGAGGTCCGGGGCGGGCGCGGCGGGCAGCGGCAGCCCGCCGTCCTCGACGGACGCGCGGGGCAGCGGTATGCGCGCCGGCCGGCCGGCCCCGGAGCCGGAGGCGACGTCCCGGCCACCGCCGTCACCGCCGCCGCCGGGGCCTCCCGGCCCTCCCGGCCCTCCCGGTCCACCCGGTCCGCTGTCGTCCGGCCCGTTCATCCCGGTGGGCACCCTGTCTTCCCCGGCTTCCGCGGTGTTCCCGTCTTTCCCGTCCTCCCAGGCCGTTCCGTCCTGGCCGCCCTCGCTCCCTCGGCCCTCTTCGCCGCCTCCGTTCCGTTCGTCGCCCTCGCCGCCGTCGTACGACGGCCGGATGCTCGCGTCGCTCACGCGGCACCCCCGTATCCGGGCGGGGCTCCGGGGGCCGCGGTGTCGTGGGCCGTGGAGAGCAGTTGGAGGCCCAGGCGGAGCCGGCGGCGCGCCTCGTCCTCGGTGACGCCGAGGTCGGCCGCGGTCTGGCGGTAGTCGCGGCGCTGGAAGTAGGCCAGTTCCAGGGCGGCGCGCAGGGGCGCGGGCATGGCCTGGACGATGTAGTCGGCGCGGGCGGCGACGGACGCGTGCCGCACCCGGTGCTCCAGTTCCTCGCGCGCCTTGGCCGAGCCGCGGCCGGTCTCGGCCAGCGCGGCGGTCTCGGTGGCGCGCAGCCGCTGCACGGCGAGACGGTGGGTCAGCGCGGCGACCCAGGTGCGCAGCGGGCCCTGCCGGGGGTCGTAGGCGTCGGGATGCTCCCAGACGTGGGCGAAGACCTCGCGGGTGATGCCGTCGGCCGCGCGTTCGTCTCCGAGCACGCGGTGGGCGAGACCGTGCACGAGCGAAGCGAACCGGTCGTAGAGCTCGCCGAGGGCGGCCGCCTCACCGCGCGCGAGCCGCTGCTGCATCTTGCGGTCCCAGCGGGGCGGTGCGTCCTTTTTCGCCATGCGGCCCCCTCACCCGTGTCCGTCCCTCTGGCCGTGCGTCCTTCGGTCTCGCGTGTGTCCAGCGTGCGTCCGCCGTCTCCTCGAATGTAGTCGGCACGTACGACAATGCACGCCCCTTTGTTGCAATGTGCGCCCCCTGCCCGTCAGGGAGTGGTATGGGCGGCACCTACCCGACAGGCATGGATCGAACCGGACTGGATATGACAGGAACAAGCCTCTTTCTGTTTGTTTCTGTTTTCACGCCGGTGTTTCGGGGCACGGCCGCTGGGCAGCCGCGCTGCAAGGAAGCGAAGGGACAGCTTCCGTTCCCAGCCAGCTACAGCGAACGAAGGGCGTGGTGGTGGCCTTCACGGTGACCGGCGGCGAGCAGGGCGGATGGGCCGTGCTCCACGTGTCCGGCGAGCTGGACCTGGTGACGTCGCCCGTGCTGCGGCAACGGGTGCACGACGAGGTGGCCGAGGGCCGCCACCGTCTCGTCCTCGACCTCTCCGACGTGTACTTCTGCGACTCCAGCGGCGTCGGCGTGCTGATCGCGGCCCGCAGGCTGATCCGCTCCTGCCGGGGACGGCTGCGGCTGATCCTCCCCGCGCACGGCGCGGCCGACGGCTCCCACGTCAACCGGGTCCTGGGCGCGCTGGGCGTGCGCCGTCTGTTCGACGTCTACGGCGATCTCGCCGACGCCGTGGACGACGGGACCGAGCCCCTCTCGGCGTGAGCCGTGCCCCCGCCGGGCCACACGTGTGTCCCGGAATTCCCCCGGTCTCGCCACAGCCGGCCCCTTCCGGCCGCCCGGACGTCCCCGGCGTCGTACGCTCCCTGCCGGAAGCACTCCCGTCCGCGCGCCGGAAAACCCTCCGGCACACGGCCGGGAAACCCCCGCGGGCACCGGCCGGGAACCCTCCCGGACACGGGCCCGGAGACATCTTCAGAGCCCGACCCACCGGGCGGCGCCACCCGCACCACCCTCGGCGCCCGCCCGCAGGCATCACCACCCACCCCACGACGTGACGACGTAAGGCGGCCCGAGCAGACATGGTCAGCAGTGAGTACGAGCGCAGGATCGCCGCCCGGTTCGCCACCTTCGACCAGGACGGCAACGGCTACATCGACCGCGTGGACTTCGCCGCCGCGGCCAAGGCGGTGCTCGCGGAGTTCTCGACCGCGGCCCGCTCCGACAAGGGGCAGGCGCTGTACGCGGGGGCCGAGGCGTTCTGGCAGGGCATGGCCGGGATCGCGGACCGGGACGGCGACCAGCGCATCAGCCGGGACGAGTTCGTGAACAGCGCGGTCAAGCGGCTGCGGGACAACCCGGAGCGGTTCGCGGAGATCGCCCGCCCCTTCCTGCACGCCGCCCTGGACGTCGCGGACGCCGACGGCGACGGCCGGGCGACGGTCGAGGACACCGTCCGGGTGCTGCACGCCCTCGGAGCGCCCGACGAGGTCGCCCGCGGGGCCGCCGCCGTCCTCGACGCCGACGCGGACGGCAAGGTCGGCGAGGCGGAGATCGTCCCCGCCTTCGCGCGCTACTTCACCGTCCCCGAATAGCCGTCCCCGGATCGCCGGCGGCCGGCGGCCGGGCGGGCCGCGCGTAGCGTTCGCGCAGCTTGTACTTGAGGACCTTGCGGAGCGTGTCGTTGCGCGGCAGGGCGTCCACCAGCTCCAGCTGCTCGGGCAGCTTGTGCACGGACAGTCCCGCCGCGCGCAGGTACGAGGCGACCGCCTCCAGGGTCAGCGTCCGCGCGCCGGGCGGCTGTTCCACGACCGCGCACACCCGTTCCCCGCGCTCGGCGTCGGGCAGGCCGATCACGGCGACGTCCCCGACGCCGGGGTGGGCGGCCAGCAGGTCCTCGATCTCCTTGGCGGACACGTTCTCCCCCTTGCGGATGATGACGTCCTTCAGCCGCCCGGTGAGCACCAGATGCCCGCTGCCGGTCAGCCGCCCGAGGTCGCCGGTTCGCAGGAAGCCGTCCGCGTCGAACGCCTCGGCGCTCTGCGCGGGGTCCAGGTACCCCTGGCACACGGCCTCCCCGCGCAGCCGCACCTCCCCGTCCACGACGCGTATCTCCATGCCCGCGGGCGGCCGTCCCTCGGTCGTCGCGAGGTTGTCGGTGGTGTCGTCGGGCGACCCCATGGTGATCATCGGCACCTCGGTCATCCCGTACCCGTGGGTGAGCTGCACGCCCATCTCGCGCACGACGGCGTGGTACACCTCGGGCGGCTTGGGCGCGCCGCCGCCCGCGAGCAGCCGCAGCGTGGGGATCACGGGAACGCCCGGCTGCTTGCGCTGCTCGGCGAGGAACATCGAGTAGAACGCCGTCGAACCGCCCGCGACCGTGACCCCGTGCCGCCGGTACTCCGCCAGCGCGTCCGGCAGCGCGAAATGCTCGAACATCACCGCCGGGAAGCCGTACAGCAGCAGCATGACGGTGTAGTCGGGCCCGGCGATGTGCGCGTAGGGGAACGCCATCGAGCCGACGTCGTCCGGGGTCAGCCGCAGGGCGTGGGCGAGGCAGGAGCCGCCCGCGATCAGCGAACGGTCGGTGTGCAGGACGCCCTTGGGGTCGGAGGTGGTGCCCGAGGTCCAGTAGATCCAGCGCACCGCGCCGCCGTCGGAGGGCGGCGGCGGGAGGACGGCCGGATCCCCGTCCGGCAGGTCGTCGTAGGCCTCGAAGACGCCCTTCGCGCCCAGCCGCCGGGCCATCTCGGCGTGGTCGTGGCCGCGCCAGACGCCCGGCACCGCGAAGAACTCCGCCTTGGACTCGCGCAGCGCGAAGCCCACCTCGCGGTCGCGGTAGAACGGGATGACGGGCGACTGCACGGCCCCGAGCCGGGCCAGGGCGAAGGACAGGACGGCGGTCTCCAGGCGGGTGGGCAGCTGCCAGGCGACGACCGTGCCGGGGCGCACGCCCATGCCGTACAGCCCGGCGGCCGTGCGCTCGGCCCGCTCGCGCAGCTCGCCGAAGGTCAGGGCGCGCTCCTCCTGGAGAAGGACCCGGCGGCCGGGGGTGAGGCCGGCGCGGCGGACGAGCAGGTCCCACAGCGTGCGCGAGCCGCTCAGCTCGTGGGCGGTGGCGGTGGCGGTGTCGGAGTCGGTCACGGAGGCCCCCTGGCCTGGCGGTCAGCTGACGGTGCGTCAGATTTTCGGCAGAGCGTAGGGCCGGTCGCCTTGTCGGTCCAGGGGTCGCGGACTAGCCTGCGGGGAAAACAGCATCTGACGGTCCATCAGATCGCGTTGCGGTCGGCGCGCCGGACGAGCGGCGCGCCACCGGGCGGAGGGGAAGCCATGAGCACCGAACTGCCGCGCATCGTCAGCGTCGACGACCATGTGATCGAGCCCGCGCACCTCTTCGCGACCTGGCTGCCGCGCAAGTACCGAGACCGCGGGCCGCAGCCCCTCACCGCCGGGATCGGCGAACTCGCCTACGTCGCCGGGAAGTACCGCATCACCATGGACCCGGACGGCCCGCCCACCGACTGGTGGGTCTACGAGGACCTGAAGTTCCCGTACAAGCGCAACATCGCCGCCGTCGGCTTCGACCGCGACGAGATGACCCTGGAGGGCATCACCCGCGAGGAGATGCGCCGCGGCTGCTGGGACCCGCAGGCCCGGCTGGCCGACATGGACCTCAACCACGTCGAGGCCTCGCTGTGCTTCCCGACCTTCCCCCGCTTCTGCGGCCAGACCTTCGCCGAGGCGCACGACAAGGAGGTCGCCCTCGCCTGTGTGCGCGCCTACAACGACTGGATGGTCGAGGAGTGGTGCGGCGGCAGCGGCGGCCGGCTGATCCCGCTGTGCCTGATCCCGCTGTGGGACGTCGGCCTGGCGGTCGCCGAGATCCGGCGCAACGCGGCCCGCGGGGTGCGCGCCGTGACCTTCTCCGAGATCCCCAGCCACCTCGGGCTGCCGTCGATCCACTCGGGCTACTGGGACCCGTTCTTCGCCGTGTGCGAGGAGACCGGCACGGTCGTCAACATGCACATCGGCTCGTCGTCGCAGATGCCCGCCGCCTCACCGGACGCGCCCCCGGCCGTCCAGGCGTCCCTGTCGTTCAACAACGCCATGGCGTCGATGATGGACTACCTCTTCAGCGGCGTCCTGGTCCGCTTCCCGCGCCTCAAGCTCGCCTACTCCGAAGGTCAGATGGGCTGGATCCCGTACGCCCTGGAGCGCGCCGACGACGTCTGGGAGGAGCACCGCGCGTGGGGCGGCGTCCGCGACCTCGTGCCCGAGCCGCCGTCGACGTACTACTACCGGCAGATCTTCTGCTGCTTCTTCCGCGACAAGCACGGCGTCGCCTCGCTGGACGCCGTGGGACGCGACAACGCGACCTTCGAGACCGACTACCCGCACGTGGACTCGACCTTCCCGCACACCAAGGAGGTCGCCCTCGACCACGTCAAGGGCCTCGACGACGAGACGGTCTACAAGCTGATGCGGGGCAACGCGATCCGCATGCTCGACCTGGACCTCGACAAGTAGCCGGCGCGGCGCCCGAAGGAGGGACGAGGACCATGGACCTCTCGGACAGCCCCGAGGACGCCGGGTTCCGGGCCCGGCTGCGCGAATGGCTCGCCAAGACGCTGCCCGCGCTCCCGCCGAAGCCCTCCCCGGACGACTGGCCCGGCCGCCGCGCCTACGACCTCGGCTGGCAGCGGATCCTGTACGACGCCGGATACGCCGACGTGCACTGGCAGGCCTCGCCCGGCGTCCGGCTGATCTTCCTGGAGGAGACGGAGCGGGCGGGCGCGCCCTACGTGGGGGCCGGCTTCGTCGGCCTGCTGCACGCCGGCCCGACGATCGCCGCCGAGGGGACGGCCGAACAGCGGGCCCGCTGGCTGCCGCCCGTCCTGCGCGGCGAGGAGGTCTGGTGCCAGGGCTTCAGCGAGCCCGGCGCCGGCTCCGACCTCGCGGCCCTGCGCACGCGCGCGTGGCGCGACGGCGACCACTACGTGGTGAGCGGGTCCAAGATCTGGACCTCGCACGCGGAGGTCGCCGACTGGTGCGAACTCCTCGTCCGCACGGACCCGCGGGCGCCGAAGCACAAGGGCATCACCTGGCTGGCCCTGCGCATGGACGCCCCGGGCGTCACCGTACGGCCGCTGCGCACCCTCGCCGGCTCCACCGAGTTCGCCGAGGTCTTCCTCGACGAGGTGCGGGTGCCGGTCGGCGACCGGGTGGGCGCGGAGAACGACGGCTGGCGGGTGACGATGGTGACGCTGTCCTTCGAGCGCGGCACCGCCTTCGTCGGCGAGGTCGTCGCCTGCCGGCGTGTGCTGGGCGAACTGGCCGCGCGGGCCCGCCGCGACGGGCGCTGGGACGACCCGGCCCTGCGCCGCCGGCTGGGCCGCCTCAACGCCGAGTTCCGGGCGCTGTGGCGGCTGACGCAGTGGAACGTGAGCGAGGCGGAGGCCGCCCGGGGCAAAGTGCCCGGCGTGGGCGGCTCGGTGTTCAAACTGCGGTACTCGCAGGCCCGCCAGGACCTGTACGACGCCGCCGCCGAGGTCCTGGGCGACACGGCGCTGGACCTCGGCCACCCCTGGGTCCGCGACCGGCTGTCCTCGCTGTCGTACACCATCGCGGCCGGCACCTCGCAGATCCAGCGCGACATCGTGGCCGAACGGATCCTGGGACTGCCGAAGGGGAGGTGAGCGTCCGCCATGCGCTTTCGACCGACGGACGACCAGCGGGCGCTGCGCGAGGGCGTGCGCGCCCTGCTGGGGCGGCGCTTCGACCGGGAGGCCCTGCGGGCCGCCGTGGACCGGCCGGGGCGCCTGGACCGGGCGCTGTGGCGCGAGCTGGGCGCCGCCGGGTTCTTCGCGCTGCGGCTGCCCGAGGCCGACGGCGGAGTGGGACTCGGGCTGCCGGAAGCGGCGTTGGTCTTCGAGGAGGCCGGACGGGCCCTGCTGCCGGGCCCGCTGCTGGCCACGCACCTCGCGGCGGGCGAGGTGCCCGGCGCGGCCGAGGGGGAGACGGTCGTCGCGGCCGTCGACGGCGGCGGCCTGGTGGAGTGGCTCGCCGGGGCGGACGTCGTGCGCGGCGACGCCGCCGGCGCCGTGCCGCTGGACAGCGTGGATCCGCTGACCCCGCTGCACACGGTCCCCGCGCGCGGGGCGGCCGATCCCGTCGCGATCCTCCTGACCGCCGCGGAGCAGCTCGGCACCGCCACGCGCGCCTGCGAACTGGCCGTGCAACACGCCCGGGCGCGTGAGCAGTTCGGCCGGCCCGTCGGGGCCTTCCAGGCGATCAAGCATCTGTGCGCGGAACTGCTGGTGCGGGTCGAGACGGCCCGCGCCGCCGTCTACGCGGCCGCCGTCACCGGCGACCCGGCCGACATCGCGGCGGCCCGGCTGCTCGCCGACGAGGCCGCCGTGCGCGGCGCGCGCGACTGCCTCCAGGTGCACGGCGGCATGGGCTTCACCTGGGAGGCGGACGTCCATCTGCTGCTGAAACGGGCCTGGGTGCGTACCCGCCGTGCGGGCGGCGGCACCGAGAGTGAGGAGCTGCTCGCCCGGGATCTGCTGGCCGCGACGGACCGTCAGGGGGCCTGCCTGCGGTGACGGTCGGTCCGGCGGGCGGACGTCCGCGGGGATGTCGCGGATCGTGGCAGAACGCCGTCACGGAGCGTCGAGACCGGGTTGTGTCCGATGCGTGACCCGTCACGGCCCGGAGTCGGCGGGCGGCTCCGGTACCTTCTGTGGGATGCGAGTGGTTCCGAGCATGAGCCATGCCGGCGGTGCCCCTGGGGCGGTGCCGGATCCGGCGGTGCGCGCCGCCGCTCGCAGGGCGGACGGGCCGTGGGCCCCCGCCTGTTCGACTCCCCGCAACGAGCGTCGCACAGTATGCCGCACGGGTACTCCTTCGCGATGGAATATGCCCGAAGCGCTTGTTGGGGTGACTGTATGTCAACCAAGCTGTCTCCTCAGGGATTCACGTTCCGTCACCCTGCCTCTGGCTGTTGTTCTGGCCATGCAGAAAATGGCTACGATCGTGGCCCCCGTCGTCATGGTGCCCACGCGGCTCGCGTGGTTCGCATGGCGCACGGCCATGTGTCCGCCGGTTCGGATGGTGTGAGCGGTGCAGGTGCTTCAAGTGCAGCTGGAGATCCGGCCCGACCCCGCTGAGGTGGGGCGCGCCCGCAGGTGGGCCCGTTCGCGCCTCGCCGGGTCCGGGATAGGGGACGAGGAGCCGCTCGCCGAGACGCTGATCCTGCTCGTCTCCGAGCTGGTCACCAACGCGGTGGTGCACACCGGCTGTCCGGCGGTGCTGCGGCTCTCCCTGCCCGCCGTCGCGGGCGAGCCCTCCGTCGTCCGCCTGGAGGTCGCGGACGCCAGCGACCGCGCCCCGGTCCCCCGGTGCGCCGGCGACGAGTCGACCGGCGGCCGCGGCCTGGCCCTCGTCGACGGGCTCGCGGACCGCTGGGGCTGGAGCGTCGAGGGTGCGGGCAAGCGCATCTGGTGCGAGCTGGACCGCTGCGGCGCGCCGGGCCGGATCACGGCGGACCGGAGCGGCGTCGCCGAGTGCCCGGTCGTGGCCGAACGCGCCCTCGCGGTGCGCCCGAAACCCGCGCCGGCTTACGGAGGCCGCGCCTACGAGGTGGTGTGACGGGCCGTCGGCGCACGCGCGCGGCCGTGTGCCCGGTGCGGCGCACGGCCGGGAAACGCCCGGCGGGGCGCGGTGCGTGGATGCGGAAGGCGCTGCCGGTCCTTCCTCCGTCCGGGAACGGTGCGCCCGGCCGTGCTTCCGTGCGCGCCCACTGTGAATCGGACGTAAGTAACAAATCGCCGTCCGGGTGTTGACGTGCGTTGTCCGTTTGATCACGCTTGTGGGCAGCGATTCGCCGCGAGGGGACGGCGAGGGCTTCGGTGACGGGAGCCCTTGCCGAGCGTGGGTCGTGATTCGGCGTCGAAGGCTTCCTCAGGGCCCAGGGGAGCTGGGGGGGGAACGCCGGAGTCGGATGGCGGTGTGCGGTGCCGTGCTCGGGGCGGGCGGCCGCGCACCGCCGGCCGACGTCCTCGCGCGGTCCCGCCCGTCGCGCCCGCCGCCCCCGGAGCCGCCCCCGGGGTCCTCAGAGCACGGCCACCGGCGCCACCGGGGTTCCCGTCGCGCCGACGAACGGCTCGGGCATCGCCGACAGCAGGAAGGCGTAGCGGCCGGTTTCTCCACAGGCTGTGGACAACTTTTCGAGATTCCAGTTCTGCCCTTGCAGCATCCCCATCTCCACCAGGTGCAGCGCGTGCACGGGCAGCCACAGGTCCTCGATCTCCGGGGGGAAGATCTCGAACGTCAGCGTGTCGTCGGCGACGGCGGCCACGTCACGGGCGTGGAACCACTCGGGCGTGCGGACGGACAGCCCCGGGGACGGAAAGCCGTACCCCTGCCGGTCGCCGCTCAGATAGACCTGGATCTGCCCGGTGCGCACGAGCACCACGTCCCCGGCACGCACGCGCGTGCCCGCCAGTTCCTCCGCCGCGTCCAGGTCCTGCGGGGTGACCGCGTGACCGCCCGCCAGCCGGTCGACGCCCCGCGCGCGGGCCACGTCGAGCAGCACCCCGCGCGAGACGACGTGCGGCGCCTTGTCGATGCCGCCGAACGCGGCTCCCCCGTGCGCCGTGATCGTGGCGGCCGGACGGCCGTTGTAGAGCCTGCCCGAGTGCGACACGTGGGACAGCGCGTCCCAGTGGGTGCCGGCCTGGAGGCCCATCGTCACGGCGTCGTCGCTGCACGCCACCGTGGCCGGCCCGAAGATCTCCTGGTTGATCTGCACCATGGCGTGCAGCGGGTTGACCCGGCCGGGGATCAGCCCGGTCTGCACGCCGTCCTCCCGCAGCGGCAGCGCCAGCGGAACGCGCCGGCCGGTGCGCACCTCGGCGACCGCGGCGCGCACGACGTCGTCGGTGATCAGGTTCAGCGTGCCGATCTCGTCGTCGGGCCCCCAGCGCCCCCAGTTGTTGACGCGTTCGGCGATGTCGCGGAACTCGGCCGGCAGTGTCATTTCCGTGCCTCCCCGGGGCTTGTCCCCGACTCTCCGACAGGTCAGTCTGGTCCTCGCATCCAGAATCTAACGGTCCGTCAGAAACTTTGGGAGGGGGTCGGGCATGGCGAACTTCCTGGCCGGCAAGGCCGTCGCCGTCACGGGCGCGGGACGGGGCATCGGACGGGCGGTGGCGCTCGCGGCGGCGGCGCACGGCGCACGGGTCGTCGTCAACGACTACGGCGTCGGCGTGGACGGGGCCGCACCCACCAGCGAGATCGCCGAGGCCGTCGTCAAGGAGATCGAGGCGGCGGGTGGGGAGGCGGTCGCCGTCGCCGACGACATCTCCACGATGGCGGGCGGCCGGCGCGTCGTGGACACGGCCCTGCGGACCTACGGGCGGCTCGACGGAGTCGTGTGCGTGGCCGGGATCCTGCGCGAGCGCATGCTGTTCAACATGTCCGAGCAGGAGTGGGACCCGGTCGTCGCCACCCATCTCAAGGGCACGTTCACGGTGTTCCGGGCCGCGTCCGCGGTGATGCGCGAGCAGCGCTGCGGCACCCTCATCGGCTTCACCAGCGGCAACCACCAGGGCTCCGTGTCCCAGGCCAACTACAGCGCCGCCAAGGGCGGGATCATCTCGCTCGTGCGCAGCGCCGCGCTGGGCCTGCACAAGTACGGCGTGACGGCCAACGCGGTGGCCCCCGTGGCCCGGACGCGCATGTCGGCCGGCGTCCCCATGGAACTCGCCGAGATGGGCGAGCCCGAGGACGTGGCCGCCTTCGTGGTCTACCTGCTGTCGGACCGGGCGCGCGAGGCGGGGGTCACCGGGCAGGTCTACACCGTCGCGGGGCCCAGGATCGCCGTGTGGGCGCAGCCGAGAGAACTGCGCTCGGCCTACGCCGAAGGGGGCCCCTGGACGCCGGAGCGGATCGCCGACGTGCTGCCCCGCACCGTCGGTGTGGACCCCATGCCGATGCTCGCACGGCTGGAGGAGATGGCCCGGGCCGCCCGGGAGGGGCACCGCCCCAACGCCTGACCGCCCCGCGCGGCCGCGCCTCGGCCCGGGCCCGCCCCGGAGGGGCTGCGGCCGCCCTCGTCCCATGTCCAAGGAGGGGAACGTGGACTTCGGATTCACGCCGGCGGACGACTCGTTCCGGGCCGAGGCCAGGGCCTGGCTCGCCGAGCACGTCCCGCGGGCCGGCGACCGCCGGGCCTGGGAGGGCGTCCTCGGGGCGGCGGGCCGCATCGGGATGGGATGGGGGGAGGACGGGTACGGCAACCGGACCGCGACCCTCACCCAGCAGGTCGCCTGGGCCGAGGAGTACGCCCGCTCGGGCGCCCCGCCCCGCTCCGGGCACATCGGGGAGAACCTCCTCGCCCCCACCCTCCTCGCCCATGGCACGGCGGAGCAGAAGAAGCGCTTCCTGCCGCCGGTCGCCGCCGGCGCCGAACTGTGGTGCCAGGGATACAGCGAACCCGGCGCGGGCTCCGACCTCGCCGGCGTGCGGACGCGCGCGGAACGCGCCCCCGACGGACGGTCCTACCGGATCACCGGGCAGAAGATCTGGACGTCCCTCGCCCACGAGGCCGACTGGTGCTTCGTGCTCGCGCGCACCGACCCGCGGTCCACACGCCACCACGGGCTCACCTTCCTGTTGCTGCCCATGGACCAGCCCGGCCGGATCGAGGTGAAGCCCATCCGGCAGCTCACCGGCACCAGCGACTTCAACGAGGTGTTCTTCGACGGCGCCCACGCGCGGGCCGAGCACGTCGTCGGCGCGGAGGGCGACGGCTGGCGGGTCGCGATGAGCCTCCTCGGCTTCGAGCGCGGCGTCTCCACGCTCGCCCAGCAGATCGGCTTCGCCGAGGAACTGGCGCGGGTGGTGCGCACGGCCGTGGCGTGCGGCGCGGCCGACGACCCCGTCGTCCGGGAACGGCTGGTGCGGCTGTGGGCGGAGTTGCGCACCATGCGGTGGAACGCGCTGCGCACGCTGGGCGGTTCGGGCGGGCCGGGCGCGCCGAGCGTGGCCAAACTGCTGTGGGCGGGATGGCACCAGCGGCTGGGGGAGACGGCGGTGCTGGTGCGCGGAGCGGCGGCGAGCGCCGGCCCGGCGGACTGGTCGCCCGCCGCGCCCTACGAACTCGACGACGCCCAGCACCTGTTCCTGTTCTCGCGGGCCGACACGATCTACGGCGGCTCGGACCAGGTCCAGCGCACGATCATCGCCGAGCGCGTGCTCGGTCTGCCCAGGCAACCCAAGGGATGAGGCGGAGGGGAGCAGCGTGATGCGAGGCGTGGTGTTCGAGGGGGAGCGGGCCGAGGTCGTCGACGATCTGGAGGTGCGCGCGCCGGGCCCGGGCGAGGTGCTCGTCGCGGTCGCGGCGGCCGGGCTGTGCCACAGCGACCTGTCGGTCGTCGACGGGACGATCCCCTTCCCGACGCCCGTCGTTCTCGGGCACGAGGGCGCGGGGGTGGTGGAGGCGGTCGGCGCGGGGGTCTCCCACGTCGTGCCGGGCGACCATGTCGCCCTGTCCACGCTCGCCAACTGCGGCGCGTGCGCTCAGTGCGACCGGGGCCGCCCGACGATGTGCCGGCAGGCCATCGGACGGCCGGGGAAGCCGTTCACGCGCGCGGGACGGCCGCTGTTCCAGTTCGCGGCCAACTCCGCCTTCGCCGAGCGGACCGTCGTCAAGGCGGTGCAGGCCGTCCGCATCCCGGCCGACGTCCCGCTCACGTCCGCCGCGCTGATCGGCTGCGGGGTGCTGACCGGGGTCGGGGCGGTGCTCAACCGCGCGCGGGTGGGCCAGGGGGAGAGCGTCGTCGTCATCGGCACGGGCGGCATCGGGCTCAACGTGCTCCAGGGCGCGCGGATCGCGGGCGCGTCTCGGATCGTCGCCGTCGACGCCAACCCGGCGAAGGAGGCGGCGGCGCGGCAGTTCGGGGCCACCCACTTCCTGACGTCGGCGGACGGCGTGCGGGACGTGCTGCCGACGGGCGCGGACCACGTCTTCGAGTGCGTGGGCCGCGTCGAGCTGATCCGCACGGCCGTCGACCTGCTCGACCGGCACGGCCAGGCGGTGCTGCTGGGGGTGCCGCCGGCGACGGCCGAGGCGTCCTTCCTCGTCTCCTCCCTGTTCCTGGACAAGTCGATCCTGGGCTGCCGTTACGGAGCCTCGCGCCCTCAGCGGGACGTCGCCCTGTACGCGCAGCTGTACCGCGAGGGCCGGCTGCTGCTCGACGAACTCGTCACGCGGACCTACCCGGTGGAGGACTTCGAGAAGGCCGCGGCGGACGCGGAGGCGGGCCGGGTGGCCCGCGCGGTGCTGACGTTCTGACGCCGCCGCGTCCCAGGCCCGAGGAGGCCCCTCACGAAGAGGCCGCTGAAGGCGTCCCCGAGTTGTCCACAGGCTGCGGAAAACCTTTGGGGCGATGTCGGCGCCGACCCCTACGGTCGGGGCATGAGCTACCGCGACGTCGCTTCCCGGCAGGTCCTGACCTGGGCCTGCACCGCCGTCGGCGCCCGCATGCCGGTCGCCATGGCCCCGCTGGCGCTGGTGTTCCTGGTGCGCGAGCGGCCGGGCGGGTACACCCTCGGAGCCGTCCTCGCGGCGGCCTACGTCGCCGGGGAGATCGTCGGCGCCCCCGTGCTCGGCCTGCGGCTGCGCCACGAGCGCGCCCGTGGTCAGCTGGCCGCCGGGCTCGCGACGGGGGCGGTCGGCTTCGCGGGCCTCGCCGCGGCGCCGGGTGCACCCGCCGCGGTCCTCGCCGCGTTCGCGTTCCTGGCCGGCGCCGCCCCGGCCGCGTCCGCCGGCGGCCTGCGCACGCTGCTGACCGAGCTGGTCCCCGGCCGTGCGGTGCCGCAGGCACTGTCCGCCGAGTCGACGCTGATGTCCGGCGTGTGGGCCGTCTCCCCGGCAGCGGTCACCGGCCTCGCCCTGGGCGTCGCCCCGCGCGTCCCGCTGCTCTTCGCCGCCGCGCTGATGGCGGGTGCCACGGCGGGCCTGTGGCGGCTCCCGGCCGTCTGGGGCGCGCACGGGCCGGACGGAGAGGGCCGCGGAGGCGCCCCGCTCACGAGGGTGCTGGCGGGAGCCTGGCCGGTGTACGTCACGGGCGCGGCCAGCCTGACCCTGCTCGGTCTGGCCGAACTCATCCTGCCCGCCCTGCTGGAACAGCGCGGGATCGGCGTGGGCTGGTCGGGGCCGCTGCTGGCCGGGCTGGCCGTCGGCGCGGGGCTCGGCGCGTTCGTGTACGGGCTGCGGGCCTGGCCGGGACGGCTGCGCACGCGAGCCGCGGTGCTGATGTCTGGGACGTCCGTCTGCGTGACAGTGGTCGCGCTGGCACCGGACACGCCGGGGATCGCGGCGGCGCTCGCCGTCGGGGGCGCGCTCCAGTCGGGCGCGATGCTCACCCGCAATCTGGCCCTGCGCGAGGTCCTGCCGCCCGAGGCCCTGGCGGCGGGCTACTCGGTCATGTACGCGGCGGCAGGCGCGGGTTACGCGGCCACGGGCTCCCTCGCGGGCGTCCTGCTGGACGTGGTGGCGCCGTCCACGGCCGTGCTCGCGGGCGTGGGGCTGACCCTGGCGCTGACCGCCGTCGGCTGGGCGGGCGAGGCGCGCAGGGAAGCCCGGTCACCGCGGGACGGCCGGCCTGTCGTGGCCCTGGAGGGAGGTGTCCCCGGGCCGCGGGGAAGCGCCGCCGGTGCGGAAGGTGCGTCGATACGCGGTGGGGGTGACCCCGAGGGCGGCCTGTAGGTGCTGGCGCATCGACTGGGCGGTGCCGAACCCGGCGTCGCGGGCGATCCGGTCCACGGACAGGTCGCTGGACTCCAGCAGCTGCCGGGCCCGTTCGACGCGCTGCCGGGTGAGCCACTGACCCGGGCTGATCCCGGCCTCCTCGCGGAAGCGGCGGGTGAACGTCCGCACCGACATGGCCTCCTGCTCGGCCATGTCGCGCAGCTGGATCGGCTCGTGCAGGCGGTCCAGCGCCCAGGCGCGCGCGGCGGTCGTGGTCGCCTGCCGCGGGTCGGGCACCGGGCGCTCGATGTACTGCGCCTGACCGCCGTCGCGGTGCGGGGGCACGACGGTGCGGCGGGCGACGTCGTTGGCGACGGCCGTGCCGTGGTCGCGGCGCACCATGTGCAGGCACAGGTCGATTCCCGCGGCCACGCCCGCCGAGGTGAGCACGTCGCCGTCGTCGATGAACAGCACGTCCGGGTCGACGTCGATGCGCGGGAAGAGCCGCTGGAGGCGGTCGGCGTCGGCCCAGTGCGTGGTGGCGGGCCGGCCGTCGAGGAGACCGGCCGCGGCGAGGACGTACACGCCGGTGCAGATGGAGGCGAGGCGTGTGCCGGGCCGGATCCGGGCGAGCGCCGCGGCCAGCTCGTCGGTCAGGACGCCCTGCTCGAAGACCGGGCCCAGCTCGTAGGAGGCCGGGACGATCACGGTGTCGGCGGTGGCCAGGGCCTCGGGGCCGTGCGCGACGTCGACGGCGAAGTCCGCGTCCGTCTCGACGGGGCCCGGCGGCCGCACGGAGCACGTGACGACCTCGTACAGCGGCCGGCCCCGGGCGTCCCTGGGGCGGCCGAAGATGCGGTGCGGGATGCCCAGCTCGAAGGGCAGCAGACCGTCGAGCGCGAGCACGACGACCCGGTGCGGACGGAAGGAGACCTCGTCGACAGCCATGGCCCGATCCTAGCGAATGCTGTCTTTCGGGCCACTCGTCGTGCGCGCGCGGGTGGCCGAAGCTCGTTGTCGTGACTCAGACAACCGAAACGCCCGCGGCGGCAGGGCGACCCCGGCAGGACGGACCGCCCCGCTCCCGTGTCCACCGGGCCTGGTTCGTCGCCGCCGTCACCTTCGTCACGATCATCGGAGCGGCGGCGTTCCGCTCGCTGCCCGGACTGCTCATCGACCCCCTGCACGCGGAGTTCGGCTGGTCGCGCGGCACGATCGGGGCGGCCGTCTCGGTCAACCTGGCGCTGTACGGGCTGACCGCGCCCTTCGCGGCGGCGCTGATGGACCGCTTCGGCATCCGCCGCGTCGTCGCCGCGGCGCTCACCGTGATCTCCGCCGGCTCGCTGCTGACGGTGTGGATGACGGCCGCCTGGCAGCTGATGCTGTACTGGGGTCTGCTCGTGGGGCTCGGCTCGGGCTCGATGGCGCTCGCGTTCGCCGCGACGGTCACCAACCGGTGGTTCACCGAGCGGCGGGGTCTGGTCAGCGGGATCCTCACCGCGGCCTCCGCCTCCGGCCAGCTGATCTTCCTGCCGCTGCTGTCGTGGACGGTCACGCGCCACGACTGGCGGCCGGCCGCGGTGACCGTCGCGCTGGCCGCGCTCGCCGTCGTCCCCTTCGTCTGGCTGCTGCTGCGGGACCATCCGGCCGACGTGGGCCAGAAGCCCTACGGCGCGCGGGAGTTCGTGCCCAAGCCCGCGCCGGTGCCGGGCGCCGCCCGCCGCACCCTGCGGGTGCTGGGCTCCGCGGTGCGCACGGGCCCTTTCTGGCTGCTGGCCGGCACCTTCGCGATCTGCGGCGCCTCGACGAACGGCCTCGTGCAGACCCACTTCGTGCCGGCCGCCCACGACCACGGGATGCCGGTCACGGCGGCGGCCTCGCTGCTCGCCGTCATCGGGGTGTTCGACGTGGTCGGCACGATCGCCTCCGGCTGGTTCACCGACCGGTTCGAGGCGCGCCGGCTCCTCGCGGTGTACTACGCGCTGCGCGGCGTCTCGCTGCTGTTCCTGCCCATGCTGCTGGCCCCTTCGGTCCACCCTCCGATGATCTTCTTCATCGTCTTCTACGGTCTGGACTGGGTGGCCACGGTGCCGCCCACCCTCGCGCTGTGCCGCGAGCACTACGGCGAGGACAGCGCGATCGTCTTCGGCTGGGTCCTGGCCTCGCACCAGGTGGGCGCGGCTCTGGTGGCCTTCCTGGGCGGCGTGGCGCGGGACGCGTTCGGCTCGTACGACGTGGTCTGGTACGGCTCCGGGGCGCTGTGCGCCGCGGCCGCGCTGATGGCGCTGGTCATCCGGCGCCGGCCCGCCTCCGCCCCCGGCCTCCCGGCGCCGGCCGCGGCCTGAGGACGACGGCGACGGCGATGGGTGAGGGGACAGGGGGGAGGGGGAGGCGGTGGGGGCGCAACCCGCCGGTGGTTACTCCACGTGCCGGGCCGCGACGTTCCGTAATGTGAGGGTGCTCCGACCCGCTCTGCCGTTCGCTGCCCGTGGAGGCCCCTCATGCCAGCACTGTCCCGTCGTGGCGTACTGAAAAGCCTGCCGCTCGCCGCCGGGGCGGTCGTGGCCGCGGGGGCGGCGAGTCCGCCCGCGGCGGCGCGGGAGGCGGCCGACCCGCCCTTCCCCGAGCCGGAGACGCGCAGTTCGTCGCCCGACACCGGGCGGCTGAGGACCGAGCTGAACGTCCGGTTCGCCGACCTGGACATCCCCGGCGTCGGGCGGGTGTCCACGCGCACCTACGAGGGCGCCGTGCCGGGGCCGACGCTGCGCGTGCACCCCGGGGACTCCCTGGAGATCACCCAGGTCAACGCACTGCCGGCGAACGGCGGCGGAGCGCACCAGGAGATGAACGTCCCCCATCACTTCAACTCCTTCAACCTCCACACCCACGGCCTGCACGTGGACCCGACGGGCGAGGCGGACAACGTCTTCCGCGTCTTCGAGCCCGCCGCCGTCCGGGGCGCGACCACCGCCCACGTCAGCCGCGTCGACGTGCCCGCCGGCCATCCGGCGGGCACGTACTGGTACCACCCCCACCACCACGGATCCACCGCCACCCAGGTGCTGGGCGGCATGGCCGGCGTGCTCGTCGTCGAGGGGGACGTCGACGAGGTCCCCGAGATCGCCGCCGCCCGTGAGGTCGTCGTCTGCATCAGCGAACTCAAGGTGTCCGGCGGGCGGGTGCCGGAGCTGACCTCGTCCGGCGTCTACGACGGCATCGCCTCGACGTTCCTGGTCAACGGCGTGAAGAACCCCGTGCTGACCATCGCGCCGGGGGAGATCCAGCGCTGGCGGATCGTCAACGCCGGCGCGCTGACGGCGCACTTCCTCAGCCTGGCCGGGCAGGAGATGCACCAGATCGCCTGCGACGGCGTCACCTTCATGGCCCCCGTCGCGACCACCGGCCTGACTCTGCCCATGGGCGGCCGGGCCGACATCCTCGTCCGGGGCGGCGAGCCCGGCACCTACCAGCTGACCGGCGGCGGCCCCTCCCAGCACCTGCTCACCCTCGTCGTCACCGGCGCCGCCCGCTCGATGCGGCTCCCGGCCCGTCTGCCCGGCCGGCCCCCCGAGCTGCCGGAGCCCACCCGCACCCGGACGCTGACCTTCCGCAGCTACGAGAACGTCTTCTCCGGCGCCTTTCCGAACGCCTACCGCATCCTGGGCGACGGCGAGACCCCGCCCGCCGTCTCACCGGGCGGCCGCTCGGACACCGCCTGGGGCCGCTACTCGTCCGACCACGTCAATCAGCGGGTGCGGCTCGGCGAGGTGGAGGAGTGGACGGTCGTCAACGACTCGCACCTGCACAGCCACCACCCCTTCCACCTGCACACCAACCACTTCCTGCTGACCGCCGTGGACAACCGCCGGCTCGCCACGCCGGTCTGGCACGACACCGTCACCGTCCCGCCGAAGGGCTCGGTCACCTTCCGGCTGCGCGCCGAGGACTTCACCGGCCGCTCCATGCTGCACTGCCATCAGCTCCAGCACGGCGACGAAGGCATGATGCAGATCGTCGAGTACGTGAACTGAGCCGCTGCCGACGGCGCAGGCGCCGGCCCGGCCCGTAGGCCACGTCACCCGTCAGTCACGTCACCCGTACATCGCTCATCCGCGGCTCACAGGAACCGGCCCCGGTGGAACAGCAGAGGCGGTCCGTCCGCGTCGTCGCCCGTGCCGAGGGCGTTCACGCGGCCCACGACGACCAGATGGTCGCCGCCGGTGTGGACGGCGTGGATCGCGCAGTCGATCCAGGCGAGCGCGCCGGCGAGGCGCGGGGCGCCCGAGACCGGGGCCGGGTCGTGGTCGACGCCGGCGAACTTGTCCGCGCCGCTCACCGCGAAGGCCCGGCACAGCGCCGCCTGGCGCGCGCTGAGGACGTTGACGCAGAAGACGCCCGCCCGGGCGATGCGCGGCCAGGTCGTGGACGTGCGGCCGACCATGAAGGCGACCAGGGGCGGATCGAGGGAGAGCGAGGAGAACGACTGGCAGGCGAAGCCGGCGGGGCCCTCGGGCGTCGGCGCCGTCACGACCGTCACCCCGGAGGCGAAGCTCCCGAGCACCCTGCGGAATTCGCCGGGATCGACGGGCGCCCGCTCGTCGTCGCGCACACAGCGCAGCGCGGGGCGCGGCAGCGGATCGACCGGCCCCGCCCGGAGGTATCGGACGGCGGCGGCCGCCATTCCCGCATGTCCCATCATGTCCTCATTGAAACTGACGGCATGTCAGATGGGAAGGGGTGCGGGCCCGCGGGCCGCCCGGTCCGCGGGTCACCGTCCGTGGAAGTCCGTCGCCCGGCGCTCCACGAAGCTCGCCACGCCCTCCTGGGCGTCCCTCGTCGTCATGTTGATCTCCTGAGCGGCGGCCTCGGCGGCGAAGGCCGTGGCGCGGTCCGACTCCAGGGAGGCGTTGACGAGCTGCTTGGTGAGCGCGAGGGCGCGGGTGGGGCCGGCCGCCAGGCGGGCCGCCCAGTCGACGGCCGTCCCTTCCAGGTCGGCGTCCGGGACGACCCGGTTGACCAGGCCCAGGCGTTCGGCGTCCGGCGCGGTGAGCGCGTCGCCGAAGAACATCAGCTCCTTGGCGCGCTGCGGGCCGACCAGGCGGGGCAGCAGATAGGCGCCGCCGCCGTCGGGGACCAGGCCGCGACGGGCGAACACCTCGATGAAGCGGGCCGATTCGGCCGCCAGCACCAGGTCGCAGGCGAGCGCGAGGTGGGCGCCCAGGCCGGCGGCCGTGCCGTTCACCGCGGCGATCACCGGCTTCTCGCAGTCGAGGACGGCGGCGACCAGGCGCTGCGCGCCGAGGCGCAGGGTGCGGGCGACGTCCCCGGCGATCCGCTCGCCGCGCGCGCCGCCGCCGCGCAGATCGGCCCCCGCGCAGAAGGCGCGGCCGGCGCCGGTCAGGATCACCGCCCGGACATCCGGATCCGCGGAGGCGTCGCCGAGGAGCGCGATCAGCCGGTCGCGCCCGTCGGGCGTGAGGGCGTTGAGGGCCTCGGGCCGGTCGAGCGTCAGACGGGTGACATGGCGGTCGGTCCGCCGCCGGACCGACGCCTCGGACCCGGTCACGCCCCGTCCCCCCGCTCGTGCCGCAGGGCCCTCACCTGCACACCGCCAGTGCGTCCAGGGCCACCGCGCCCTGGCCGCGGGGGAGGACCACCAGGGGGTTGACGTCGAGTTCGGCCAGGTCGGCGCCGAGTTCCAGGGCCATGCGCTGCACCCGCAGGACGACCTCGACGAGGGCGTCGACGTCGGCCGGCGGGCGGCCGCGGACGCCGTCCAGCAGCGCCCTGCCGCGCAGTTCGGCCAGCATGGCGCGGGCCTGGTCCTCGCCGAAGGGCGGGACGCGCACGGCCGCGTCCCGCAGCACCTCCACCAGGACCCCGCCCAGCCCGACCGTGACCGTCGGCCCGAACAGGTCGTCGTGGGTCACGCCCACGACCATCTCCACGCCCCGCTCGACCATCTGGCACACCAGGACGCCGTCCAGCTCGACGCCCTCGTAGCGGGCGATGTCGGTCAGCTCGCGGTAGGCGTCGCGCACCTGGCTGGCCGAGGTCAGGCCGATCTTGACCAGGCCCAGTTCGGTCTTGTGGGCGATCTGCGCGCCGGACGCCTTCATCACCACCGGGTAGCCGACCAGCCCCGCCGCCCGCACGGCCGCCGCCGCGCTGGTCACCAGCTGCTCGCGCGGGACGCGGATGCCGTACGCCCGCAGCAGTTGCTTGGCCGCGTGCTCGCTGAGCTGCTGTCCCGGCCGCATCAGCAGTTGCGCCTTGCGGTAGGACGGGGAGGGCGTGCGCGGGGCCTGGTCGAAGGGGGAGCGGTAGCCGGTGACGAAGCGGTGGTGGTCGAGGTGGGCCCGGACGGCCGAGATGCAGTTGGACAGGGTGCGGAAGGTGGCCACCCGGGAGGAGCCCAGCAGGACCTCGCGGTAGGCGCGTTCCGTGCCCACCGGGGAGCCCCAGACCACGCACACCAGCTTGTCGGTCCGCTCCGCCGCGTCCACCAGGTCCTGGACCAGCCGGTCGCTGAGGGGAGGGAAGGGCCCGGTGACGGGACAGATCAGGACGCCCACCGCCGGGTCGTCGAGAATCGCGTCGATGATCTTCCGGCCGCGCTCGTCGCCCACCGGGTGGCCGCCGTTGTCGACCGGGTTGGCCACGTTCAGGTACGCGGGGATCCACTGGTGCAGTTCGGCCTGTTTCGCGCTCGACAGGGCGGGCAGCTCCAGGCCCGCCGCCGTGGCCAGGTCGGCCGCGTGGGCGCCGGTGCCGCCCGAGATGGAGTAGATCGCGACGCCGGTGGCCCGCGGCGGCCGGGCCCGTGCCAGCAGGGCCGCCGTGTCCTGGAGTTCGTCGAGGCCGTCGACGCGGATCACGCCGTACTGCCGCATCGCCGCGTCGACGACCTCGTCCGCGCCGGTCAGCTTGCCGGTGTGGGAGGCGGCGGTGCGGGCGCCGGCCTCGGTGCGGCCCACCTTGACGGCGACGACCGGCACCCCGCGGCGGGCGGCCCGGTCGGCGGCCAGCAGGAAGGACCGGCCGTCCTTGAGGCCCTCGACGTAGCAGGCGATCGCGCCCACCTCCGGGCGCTCGGCGAAGTAGGAGAGGAAGTCGGCGGTCTCCAGGTCGGCCTCGTTGCCGGTCGGCGCCCAGTGCGAGAGCCGCACGCCGAGTTCCTGGAGCGCGAACACCGGGCGGCCCTGGTGGCCGGACTGGGTGATCAGCGCGATCGCCGGTCCGCTCAGGTCGTCGCGGAACCGCTCGAAGGCGTTGAGGTTGGTGTTGGGGCCGAGCAGACGCATGCCGGAACGTTCCACCGCCGCCGCCAGCCGCTCCTGGGCGGCCGCGCCCTCCGCGCCGGTCTCCGCGAAGCCGGAGGCGAAGACGACCGCGAACCTCACCTTGGTCTCCGCCAGCCGCTCGATCACCGGCAGCGGGTCGGAGACCAGCAGCACGGCGAGGTCGACCTGCTCGGGCAGGTCGGCGACGGACGCGACGCAGGGCAGGCCGAACACGCTCGTGCGGGTGGGGTGCACGGGATGCAGCCGCGCCCCCACCCGCTCGGCCCAGCTCACCAGCTGCCGGGTGACACCGGTGTTCGGGCGTCCTTCGGCGTCCGAGGCGCCGACGACCGCGACGGACCCGGGGCGGAAGAGCCGGTCCAGATCGGGGACGTCCGCGTACAACGGGCGGCCGCTGACGTCGAGGTCGTCCGCCTGCGCGGGCCGGCCGTGGACGGCGGGCCCGGGTTCCTCGCCGCACGCGATGACCCGGGCCCGGCGGGAGTCGGTGGTGAGGGTGCCGTGGGTTGATCCAAGCATGGGTCCGCCCGCTCCTGTGTGACTGCCGTGAGTGACTGTCAAGTAACTGACGCTCTGTCAGGTTACATAGCTGACGGTCCGTCAGGAATGGTCGTGCACGCAGAAAGGAGCGGATCCGAGCCCTTCGCCTACAGCGCGGCCAGCACCTCCGCCGCCACCCGCTCGCCCGAGCGCACCGCCCCGTCCATGAAACCCATCCAGTGGACGGAGGTCTCGGTCCCGGCCCAGTGGATCCCGCCGACGGGCTCGCGCAGGGCCCGGCCGTACCGGGTCAGGACGCCGGGCGCGGCGATGGAGACGGGGCCGCCGCGCGTGTAGGCCTCGTTGTTCCAGCGTTGCAGGACGAACGACGTGGGGGAGGCCGCTTTCGGGCCGAAGTACCTCACGTAGTCCTTCAGTACGGCCGCCCTGACCTCCGCCTCGCCCGCCGCGTCGTACGCCCGCGCCTCGTCGGCCTCGATGAAGCCCATGAGCGCGCCGTAGGAGGCGTCCGGCGGGGAGTTGTCGAAGGTGGAGCTGATCACGCCGGTGTCGCTGACCACCTGGCCGTTGAGGCCGTCGGCCCGCCAGAACGGGGTGTCGTAGATCGCGATCGCCTTGCCGACCGAGGCCATCGGCAGGCGCTGGGTGAGCTGGTCGCGGGCGGCGGGCAGCAGCGGGTCGTACGTGATGCGCGCGGCGAGCGGCGGGGGCACGGCGACGACGACCTTCCGGGCGGTGACGCTCACGCCGTCGGCCGTCACGGCGTACTGCTCCCCGGAGCGGGCGATCGTGCGCACCGGGGCGTTCAGCACCACCCGGTCGCCGAGCGTGGCGGCGAGCCTGACCGGCACCTGCTGGGACCCGCCGACGAAGCGCCGCTCCTGGGCGCCGCCCGCGGTCTCGGTGAGGCGTTCCAGCGTGCCGGGGGTCGAGTCGTTCCCGGCCGCGGCGATGTAGAACAGCACGAAGAGCAGGGAGAGTTCGCGCGGCTCGGCCGAGAAGATCGAGGTGCAGGCCACGTCCAGGAGGAACTTGGCGGACGGGACGACGGCGTTGGCGCGCAGCCAGGTCTCGAAGGTCTGCCGGTCCCATTCCTCGGCCTTGGGAGCGGTCCACGGCGCGTCGACGGGGACCGTCTTGGCCATGTCGTCCAGCGCGGCCTGCACGATCGCCGCGTTGGCGAGGCCGGCGGCGTCGACCGGCGGGACCGAGCCGAGGAGGCCGTCGGTGGCGTACGGGGTCTTCCGGCCGTCCTTGTGGAGCAGGTTCTTGCCGCTGTTGTAGGTGGGGAAGGTGGCGACGCCCAGGGAGTCGGCGAGCGCCTTGATGCGGTCCTGGGTGGGGCCGATGAACTCGCCGCCGCCCTCGGTGACCCCGCCGTTCGCCAGCGGGAGGTTGACGACCCGGCCGCCCACCCGGCCGCGGGCCTCCAGGACGGCGACCGTGCGGCCGGCGGCCACCAGGTCGCGGGCCGCGGTGAGACCGGCCAGGCCGGCGCCGACGATCGCGACGTCCACCTCCCGGGCGGCCGCGGCGGCCGGACCCGCTGCGGTCGCGCCGAGGGCGGTGGCGCCGGCGGCCACCGCGGCCGTGCGGCCGAGCAGGGAGCGGCGGGACATCCTGGGGGCGGTCTGTCTTTCACGTGCCACGTGCGTCCTCCGACGGGCTTCGGGAGCGAGAGGTGGTGGAACCGAAAAGGTGAACAGCGCTCACATTCTGGCTCCGCGCACGGGCGCACGACAACGTTCCCGCCACATCTCGCGCAGATGTAACGGGCAGCGGAATCAAGGGAGTTACCGACAGTTACGGGTGAGGCCGCCGGTGCTCACCGCAGGGTGCGGCGCACCGCCTTCGCGATCTTCCCGGCGTCGATCGACAACTCGCGCAGGGTGCCGCTGATGGGAGTGGTGAAGCCGGTGAAATGCAGACCGGGGGCGTCCTTCGCGGTGCGGGCGCCGTGCGCGACGGGTCTGCCCCGGTCGTCGAGCACGCCGAGGTGGCCGACGAGGTCCTCCAGGGCGCGGACGTAGCCGGTGGCCGCGATCACCGCGTCCGGGGAGATCCGCGTCCCGTCGGCGAGCACGACCTTGCCGCCGTCCTCGAAGCCCTCCACGGCGGCCGTGATCTCCACCCGGCCGGTGCGCACGGCGTCGATCAGGCCGACGTCCTGCACCGGGATCGCGCCCTGCCTGGCCCGGGTGTAGAGGCCGGTGTCGGGGCGCGGCAGCCCGTGCGCGGACAGGTCGGGAACGCTCGCCCTGGCCATCACCCGGCAGATCCGGTCGACGAGGGCGACGGGCAGGCGGCGCACCAGGATGCCGCTGTACTGGGCGGCCCAGCCGGCGGTGGAGCGGCGCACGATGTGCGGCACGGTGCGCACCGCGAGCCGCACCCGCTCCGCCCCGTGTTCCACCAGGTCGACGGCGATCTCCGCACCGGTGTTGCCGACGCCCACGACGAGGACGTCCCGGCCGGCGTAGGGCTTGCCGTCGCGGTAGGAGCCGGCGTGGGTCAGCTCGCCGGTGAACCCCTCGCGGCCGGGCCAGTCCGGCAGATACGGGGTGTGGTTGTAGCCGGTGGCGACGACGACCGCCGAGCCGGTCAGCTCACGGCCGCCCGTGGCGCGCAGCAGCCACCCGGTGCCGTCGGCGGTGCGCTCGACGCGGGAGACCTCGACGCCGGTGACGATCTCCAGTTCGTGCACCTCGGCGTACTTCTCCAGGTAGCGCACCACGTCGTCGCGGGCCGCCCACCGTCCGAACCTGCGCGGCATCTTCAGCCCCGGCAGGGCGGACAGCCCGCGCGTGGTGTGCAGATGCAGCCGGTCGTAGTGCCGCCGCCAGGACGCCCCGACCGCGTCGGCCTTCTCCACGACGACCGCGCGTACGCCCTGGGCGCGCAGCGCGTACGCGGTGGCGAGGCCGCCGGGGCCGCCGCCGATCACGTAGACGGGACGGTCGGCCGGGTTCGCGGCGGTGATCGCCTGGTGGGCCGGGCGCGGTGCGGAGTCTTCCATGAGCGCGAGCGTAATCACGCGTGTCGTTGATGGGTCTCGGTCAAGACGGGAATTGGTTGCGGATCGATCACGTGCGGGGGATGCGCGGGCGGACCGGTGACGTAGACCACTTCGTCGCACGCGAGGGCGGCGCGAGGACCGGGGGAGGGCCGGGCGAGGACCGGGGGAGGGGTGGGGGCCGCCTCCGCGACCGGCGGGGTTCCCGGAACCACTCATCTGACGTACCGTCAGATTCATGGATGCGATCTGGCTCGACGGGGCCGAGTGGCTGGCGGTGCTGCGGATCGGGCTCGGAATGTGGTGGCTGGAGAGCTGGCGCCACAAGGACAAGAAGGCCTGGTTCGCCGAGGGGTCGGGCATCGCCTGGGCCGCGGACGTGGCGGCGAAGCACCGCTGGACCGCCGTGCGCTCCGGCTTCGCCGTGGTGGTGCGGCCCCGCCCGCGCGTCATGTCCTACGTGGTGGTGTACGCGGAACTGGCCCTCGGGCTCGGGCTGGTCGCCGGCTTCCTCACCCCGGTCGCGCTGGTCTGCGGCCTGCTCCTCAACCTCCTCTACCTCGTCCTCATGATCCACGACTGGGCCGAGCAGGGGCAGAACTCGATGATGGCGCTGATCTCGGCCGTGGCGCTGGGCGCGATGGCCTGGCAGAGGTGGTCCGTGGACGACGCGCTCGGGTGGTTCCGATGACCCCCGGCCCCCGGCACGACGTCCCCGAGGCCGACGCCTTCACCCGCACCTACTGGGAGGCCGCCGCCGGTGGCCGGCTGCTGATCCGGCGCTGCGGGGCCTGCGCGCGCGCCCACCACTACCCCCGCGAGTTCTGCCCGCACTGCTGGAGCGAGGACGTGGCCTGGGAGGACGCGAGCGGCCTGGCCACCCTCTACACCTGGTCCGTCGTCCACCGCAACGACCTGCCGCCCTTCGGGGAGCGCACGCCCTATGTCGCGGCCGTGGTCGACCTGGCCGAGGGGCCGCGCATGTCGACCGAGCTGGTCGGGGACGCGGAGCCGCGCATGGGCATGGCGCTGACGGTCGCCTTCCGGGACGGCGTCCCCGTCTTCCGGGCGGCGGACGGCGACCCACCGCCGTCCGCCCGGACCGGTGTTCAATGACCGGATGACCGACACTCGTGAGTCCCCCTCCGCTCCCCACACGATCCCCGTGCTCGACGGCCACGGCCTGCGGCTGCGCGCCTGGGACCCGGAGTCCGCCGCCGACGTGGAGGCGTGGCTGCGCGGGCACCTCGACCCGGAGTTCCGGCGCTGGAACACACCGGTGCGGACGGTCGCCGACACCGCCGGCGCGCGGGCCTCCCTGGAGGGCAAGAACGCGGACGCCGCCGCCGGGCACGCCCTGCCGTTCTGCGTCACGGACGCGGCCGACGGGACGATCCTCGGGCAGGTCGCCGTCAGCATGATCGACCGGGTGCTGAGCTTCGCCCGGGTCGGCTACTGGGTCCTGCCCGAGGCGCGCGGCCGGCGCGTGGCCGGCAATGCCCTGCTGCTCGCGTCGCGCTGGGCGTTCACCGAGACCGGCCTGCACCGGCTGGAGCTGGGTCACGCCCTCGGCCACGAGGCCTCCTGCCGGATCGCCGAGCGCTGCGGCTTCCGGTACGAGGGGACCCTGCGCGGCGCGATGTGGGAGGAGGGCCGCCGGGACGCCTTCCGCGACGTCCACCTGCACGCCCGCCTGGCGACCGACCCGGAGCCGGAGTTCCCCTGACGCCCGGAAAATGGCAGGCGGCGCGGGGCCCTTCGCCACGACGATGAAGCATGAGCCCTGACAGCCCTGACAGCCCTGACAGCCCTGACAGCCCTGACAGCCCTGACAGCCCCGGCGGTTCCGGTGGGTCCATCCGCCCGGCCGGCCACGACCGGTCCGGCGCTCCCGCCGCCTGGCGTGTCACCCGTGATCTCGACGGCTTCCTCGAGCGTGCCGGCGACTTCCTCGCCTCCCGTCCGGCACTGCACACGGTCCCGTTGACCGTCGTCGACAGCCTGCGGCGCAGGGGCACGCACGTGTACGGCGACGAGGATCCCGTCTTCGGCGTGCTGGGCGGGGACGTCCGGGGCGGAGGGGACGGCGCGGTCCGCGCGGTGTTCTTCCGTACCCCGCCCCACGGGATCTGCGTCACGCCCCTGACGGAGGAGGAGGCCGACGCGCTCGCCGCGACGCTGGCCGACGCCGGTCACCGGTTCCCCACGGTCTACGGCGACCGCGACACCGCGGCGGCGTTCGCCGGGGCGTGGCGACGGAGCACGGGTATCGCGTCGAGGGTGGGGATGCGCCAACGCCTGTACCGGCTGGCGGAGCTGACGCCGCCGGAGCCCGCCCCCGCGGGCCGGGCGCGGGTGGCCGCCGCGGCCGACCGGGACCTGCTGATGCGCTGGTACGGGGAGTTCGCGGCCGAGGTCGGCGGGCACCCGGCCCAGGACGCCGGCGCATGGGCCGACTCCCGTGTCTCCCACGGCGGAATCACCCTGTGGGAGACGCCCGACGGGGTCCCCGTGGCGATGGCGGGGGTCACCCCCGAGGTGGCCGGCCAGATCAGGGTGGCCCCCGTCTACACCCCGCCCGCACTGCGCGGACGCGGCTACGCGGGCGCGGCCACGGCCGAGGTGAGCCGCGCGGCACGCGCCTCGGGCGCGGCGGAGGTGCTCCTCTTCACCGACCTGTCCAACCCGACGAGCAACGGCCTCTACCAGCGGATCGGCTACCGCCCGGTGGCGGACTTCGCGGTGTACGCGTTCGAGTAGGGGGCGTGGGCGCCCGAAGCGAGCGGGGGGATGTGGCGGGTGGCTGCCGTGGGGGGAGCCGCGTCCCGCGCGACGGGCACTCGTCCATGCCACGAGGGTCACGTACCGGCCGGCTTCCGACCGGCGGACCGTGTTGCTCACCGTCTTCCGGAAGACCAGGGTGCGCGAGGAAGCCGAGGTCGAGCGCGCCATCGTGGCGAAGGCGCTGCGCGAGGCCGAGCATGGCCCTCAGGGCCACAGCAGGTCTGTGGACCAGGTCCCGGCCGTGCGGTGGTAGGTCAGGCGGGTGTGGCGGCGGGCCGTGTCGCCCTGGAAGAACTCCACCTCGTCCGGGCGCAGCCGGTACAGGGTCCAGGTCGGGGACGTGGCCGCCGGGTCGCGGCGGGCCTGTTCCCAGGCGGCGCGGGAGGCCCGGGCCAGTTCCTCCGGCGAGGCAAGGATCTCGCTCTGCCGGCCGGTCAGCGCGGCGGCCAGGGCCCCGGTCGAGCGGGCGTGCAGGTCGGCCTGCGCCTCCTCGGAGGGGGCGGACGAGACGGGGCCGCGCACCCGGACCTGGCGGCCGAGCACGGGCCAGTAGAAGGTCAGCGCCGCGTACGGGCGGGCGGCGAGCTGGCGGCCCTTGCGGCTGGTGGCGTGGGACGCGAAGGACCAGCCGTCCGCGTCCGCGCCGTGCAGCATCACGACGCGGGCGTCGGGCAGACCGTCCTCGCCGACGGTGGCGAGGGTGAGGGTGTGCGGCTCCCGCTCGCCCGCCGCGACCGCCTGCGCGAACCACTCCGTGAAGAGAGGCAGCGGATCGGCGGGCGCCGACTGCGGGTCGAACGGCGGCAGTTCCGTCACCTCCGGGTCCCACACCCGCAGCGTCCTCAGCAGTTCATGCAGATCCTTGGCCATGCACCGAGTATCCGGTCAGTGCCGGGCGAACTGGACCCGGGTCGGCTGCACCACGTTCGCCCGGACGGCGATCCCCTCGACGGTGAGCTGTTCGCCGAAGACGTCGGTGAGCCGGATCGCGCTGCCGCAGCCGGCGCCGTGCTCGGAGAGGAAGTAGTTGTAGCCGGTGCGGGCCAGCCGGGTCCAGCTCCCGCCCGTGCGGACCTCCAGCCGGGCCAGCGGGTTGCGGTGGCCGATGGCCTGGATGCCGCACCAGTACGCGGAGGAGCCGGTCTTGTAGCGGATCGAGATCGTGCCGGACGTGGCCGGGCTCAGCACGCTCCAGGTGATCGCGATCCGGCCCGTGACGAGCGGCGCCAGCTCGGCGAAGGCCTGCCGGCTGAGGTCGATCTGGCCGGGGGCGCAGGGCGCCGGGCACTCGTTGGTGATCCGCACCGTCACGGACGCCCCGTTCGCCGCGTGGACGGACACGTACGCGCCGCACGCCGTGGACGTGTCGTAGTCGGCGGTGTTCATCGCCGCGGTCATGACGTCGGAGGTCGGGCCGTAGGAGCAGGCGCCGTTGCCGTCGCCGATGTCGTAGGCGGTCGCGACCCCGGTGTGGACGGTGCCCGGCCGGACGCCTCCGGCCGACGCGGCCGGGCCGGAACCCGCGCGGGCGGCGGGCCGGGCGGGCCGCGCCGACGGCGAGGCCGACGCGCCGGCCGGACCGGGACCACGGGACGCCGTCGAGGCCTTCGGCGACGGCGACGGCGACGGCGATCCCGTCGGCGACCCGGACCCGGTCGCCGACGGGCTCGTCGCGGGCGTCGCGCTCACCGCGGTTCCGGCCACCGGCTCGACGGCGCGTGCCGCGTCGTCGCTCCCGCCGCCGGGGCGGAAGGCCACGACCAGGGACACCACGAGCGCGACGGCGGCCACGGCCACCACGGCGACGACGGGGACGCGACGGCCCGAACGCCGGTCGGGGCGACGGGAACGGCGGTGCGAGGAGCTTGCCACGAAGAGATCCTTACGGGAGTCGGCGGAGCACGTCCGGCGGCGGGCCGCGGTATGCCGCGCCCGCCGTCTCCCAGTGGCCGCTGCCCGCCGAAAGGTTGCCGCCCGTGCGCTCCCGCCGCCGGACGGCTCACCCGCGGCCCAGGACCACCGTCCCCGAGGAGCAGAACCAGCCGCCGGTGCCGGAGGCCACCGCGTGGCGGGGGAGGTTCCCGGCGCGGTCGCGCACCTGCCGGGCCCCCGCATCGCCCCTCAGCTGGCGCACCGCCTCGACCAGCAGGAACAGGCCGCGCATACCGGGGTGCTGGGCCGACAGGCCGCCACCGTCCGTGTTGACGGGGAACTCCCCTCCCACCCGCAGCCGGCCCTTCTCCACGAACGGTCCGCCCTCGCCCTTGGCGCAGAAGCCCAGGTCCTCCAGGGTGACCAGCGTCATGTACGTGAACGCGTCGTAGATCTCGGCGAAGTCCATCTCGTCCGGGCGCAGTCCGGCCCGCGCGAAGGCCAGGCGGCCGCTCGTCGCCGCGGGGGACACCGTGAAGTCGTCCCACTCGGACATCGTGGCGTGCGAGACGTGCTCGCCGGTCCCCAGGATCCACACCGGCACGGTGCGGCAGTCGCGGACGTATTCCTCGGCGGCCAGCAGCACGGCCGCCCCGCCGTCCGAGCGCAGACAGCAGTGCAGTCGGGTGAACGGGTCGGCGATCATCGGCCCCGACAGGACGTCGTCGACGGTGACCGGATCGCGGAACATCGCCTCCGGGTTCAGCGCCGCGTTCGCCCTCGCCTGCACCGCGACCTGCGCCAGCTGCTCGACCGTCGTGCCGTGGCGGAGCATGTGACGGCGGGCGGCCATCGCGTACTTGGCGATCAGGGTGTGGCCGTAGGGGGCCTCGAACTGGAGGGGGCCGCGCGCGCCGAAGGCGAAGGCGCCGCCGCGGCGGCCCGCCCTGATGTCCGCGCGCGGCGTCGCGCCGTAGGCCAGCAGGACGGCCTCGGCGTGCCCGGCGGCGATCGCGTCGGCCGCGTGCGCCGCCATCACCTCCCAGGTCGCGCCGCCCACCGAGGTCGAATCGACCCAGGTGGGACGCAGGCCCAGGTAGCCGGCCAGTTCGACCGGGGCGAGCGTGCCGAGGCCGGCCGAGGCGAAGCCGTCCACCGCCTCCCGCCCCAGCCCCGCGTCCGCCAGCGCCCGGCGCGCGGCCTGGGCGTGCAGGGCGTAGGGGGTGACGTCGTCCACCCGACCGCAGTCGGAGAGCGCGACGCCGACGACGGCCACGTTCCGGGTCCCCGCTGTCATGAGAGGCCACCTTTCTCTGTGCATCTCGTTGCCGCGTCCCTAATATGACGGACCGTCAGATCAGGAGGAAGGGGCGGCCATGGACCCCGGCTTCACAGCCGAACAGGACGAGATCCGCCGCACACTGCGGGCACTGCTCCACGAACGCTGCGGCCCCGGCGAGCTGCGCGCCGCCCTCGACACCCCCACCGGGCACGACCCCGCCCTGTGGGCCGCGCTCGCCGGACGGCTCGGGCTGCCCGGCCTCGCGCTCCCGGAACGCCACGGCGGAGTCGGCTGCCCCCGCACCGACCTCGCGCTCGCCGCCGAGGAGACCGGCCGGGTCCTCGCCCCCACCCCGCTGCTCGCGACCTCCGTCCTCGCCGCGCCCCTGATCCTCGCGCTCGGCTCCGACGCCCAGCGCGCCACTCTGCTGCCGCCGATCACCGACGGCACGCTCACCGCCGCCCTCGCCGTGCCCGCACCGGCCCTCGCCACCGCCCTCGCCCTGACCGGTCCGGGCGGCGGCGACTGGGCCGGCGGGGGCCGGGCGGGCGGTGTGCAGGCCCGCCCGGCCGAGGGCGGCGGCTGGCGGCTGTACGGGGAGGCCGCGCAGGTGCTCGACGGCCACAGCGCCGGACTGCTGCTGGTCGCCGCGCACGCCGGCGGGTTCGTACGGTCGCGGACCCTGCTGTTCCTGGTGGCGGGGGACGCGCCCGGGGTCGTCCGGACCCGGCAGACCGCACTCGACGCCACCAGGGCGCAGGCCCGCGTCCAGCTGCGCCACGTGGAGGCCGAGCTGCTGGGTGCCGACGGCGGTGCGGTGGACGAGGGGGAGGCCGTCCGGGGGGCCCTGGCCGACGTGGGTGACTTCGCCGCCGCCTTCCTCGCCTGCGAGGCCGTCGGGGCCGCCGGCCGGACGCTGGAGCGCACCGTCGAGTACCTCGGGCAGCGCGTGCAGTTCGGGCGGACGATCGCGTCGTTCCAGGCCGTGCAGCACCGGCTCGCGGACGTGTACGTGCGGATCCAGGCGGCCCGGTCCGCCGCCTACTACGCCGCGTGGGCCACCGGCCGGACGGACGACGTCCCGGACGTCGCACGGGACGCCGGCGGGCTCGCGCTCGCCCAGGCCCTGGAGGCGCTGCGCCTCGCCGCCTCCGAAGCCGTCCAGCTGCACGGCGGGATCGGCTTCACCTGGGAGCACGAGGCCCACCTGTACTTCAAGCGGGCGGCGGGCGACGAGCTGCTGTTCGGGCCCGTGCACCGGCTGCGCGCCCACGCGGCCGAGCGGGCCGCCCTGTTCACCCGGACGGAGGTGACGGTGTGATCGGCGTCCGGCTGGTGCAGAAGGCGTCCTCGACGCGCGCCTTCGCCAAGGTCGCCCCTCGCGTCATCCCCGCGCTCGACCGGACCGTCCACCGGCTCACCCGGGGGAAGGTCCTGCTCAGCGCCCAGATGCTGCCGGGGGTGATCCTCACCGCGACCGGCGCGAGGAGCGGGGTGCCGCGCCGGACGCCGCTGGCCTGCATGCCCGAGCCCGACGGCCGGGGCTGGACCCTCGTCGGCTCCAACTTCGGCCGCACGGGGCACCCCGCCTGGACGGCCAACCTCCTCGCCCGCCCCGACGCGGAGATCAGCTGGAAGGGCGCCGACATCCCGGTGACCGCCCGGCTGCTGACGGGGGAGGAGCGGGCGGCCGCCTGGCAGCGGCTGCTGGACTTCTGGCCGCCCTACGCGACCTACCAGGAGCGCGTGGAACGCGAGATCAGGGTCTTCCGCCTCACACCGAGAACCCCCGGCCGCCCCGACCGCTCCGGCCGCCCTGCCCGTCCCGCCGACCCGGCGCCCTAGAAGGCCCGCTGCACGAGCAGGAAGGCGCCGATGCCCAGCATCGCCGCGCCGGAGGTGCGGGTGACCGCGCGGGCCGCCGCCGGGCGGGCGCCCAGCAGTCTGCGGGCCAGGACGCCCACCGTCAGGTAGACGGCCGCGCAGCACGCCATGTGCAGCAGTCCGAGGACGGCCGTCTGGGCGGCGACCGGAAGGTGACCGCCCCCGGAGCCGGAGCCGGCTCCCGCTCCCGTCCCGCCCGCCGTGGTGAGGAACTGCGGCAGGACGGAGAGGTAGAGCAGCAGGCCCTTGGGGTTCAGGCCGCTGATCGTGGCCCCGCGCAGGAACACCCGCGCCCCGCTCGTCCCCTCCGGGTGGACCGGCTCGCCGGCCTGCGGGGTGCCGGGCTGCCGCAGCACCCCCCAGCCCAGCCACACCAGGTAGGCAGCGCCCGCCGCCGTCAGCGCGGTGAGCAGGGCGGGCGAGCCCGCCACCAGGACCGCCAGGCCCGCCGTCGCCAGCGCCGTGTGCAGGGCGTATCCGCTCACCAGACCGCTCACGGCGGCGCCGACCGAGCGGCCGCGCAGCCCGGCGGAGATCACGTACGCCCAGTCGGCGCCCGGCACGCAGACCAGCAGCAGGTCGACGGCGAGGAAGGAAATCAGCGTGCCCACATCCATGGAAGGGACATTAGGCGCGATGCGGCCGAAAGTGTTTCCGATGTTTTCACGGAACGCCGGGATATGAGGGAAGATCTGCCTCATGGACGACGTCGACCGGAAAATCCTTGCCGAGCTCCAGCAGGACGGGCGGCTGACCGTGACCGAGCTGGCCGCGCGGGTGCGGCTCAGCGTCTCGCCGTGTCACCGCCGGCTGCGGGAGCTGGAGCGGTCCGGCGCGATCAGCGGCTACCGCGCGGTGGTGGAGCCGGCCGCCGTCGGGCTGACCTTCGAAGCGCTGGTCTTCGTCTCCATGCGGCAGGAGGACCGGGACACCGTCGTCGAGTTCGAGCGGGCGGTGGGCGAGGTCGAGCACGTGCTGGACGCGCAGCGGCTGTTCGGGGAGCCCGACTACCTGCTGCGGGTGGCCACCGCCGACCTCGCGGCTTTCCAGCGGCTCTACGACGAGCGGCTCGCCACCCTGCCGGGCGTGCAGCGGCTGACGTCGACGCTGGTCATGAAGCACGTGGTGAAGGACCGGGGGCTGCCCGCATAGCGCGGCAGGCGGCGGCCCGACCGGATGATGCACCGGTGAACCGCCGCCTGGCAGACAGGACTTGATCGTAAGAGTGGTGCGCCCTCGCGGGCTTCGCCGCTACTTCGTCGGCTTCTTCCCGGTGATGCCCAGGTGCACCAGCAGCGCCAGGTTCGGCTTCAGCTCAGCCTGCTTGACGCCCCACGTCTGGAAGCCCTTCTGGTGCGAGGCGACGGCCGCGAGCATCGCGACGAGCGCGCCCGCGACCGCCGCCGGGTTCACGTCCTTGTCGACCCTGCCCTTGGACTGAAGCTCCGCGACCGCGTCCGAGAGGGAGTTGTTCACCGAGTTGAGGATCTTCATGCGGAGTTTGTAGAAGCGTTTGTCGCCCTCGGCCGCGCCGAGGTCGACCACGCGCAGGATCGCGTCGTTCTTCCGCCAGAACTCCAGGAAGCCGTCCACGAGTTCCTGCGCCGTCTGCCAGCCCGCCTTGCCGACCCAGGAGCGCCCGGCGACCAGTTCGGTCAACTCGGCTCCCTCCGCGGCCATTTGCTCGGCGATCTCCAGGACGGCGCCCTCGACGTCCGGGAAGTACTGGTAGAAGGTCGCGGGCGAAGTGCCCGCCTTCCGGGCGACATCGATGACCTTGACGTCCCGGTAGGGAGAGGAGCTGAGCATCTCGCTGAGGCAGTCGAGCAACTTCTGCCGCGTCGCCTGCCCGCGCCGACCGGCCACGCGGCCGTCGACGGTACGCACTTGTCCTGTCATGCCGTCAGCTTACCGAGGGGTGATGGGAGCGCGATTCGGCCGACTGCAAATGGGGTGCGCGGGGGTCCGGGGGCGGCTGTGCCTGGTCTGCGGCTTGCGTGAACCGCCGTTAGTTTGGCTCCATGGCCGAAAACAGGGCATCGGTGTACGCAGAGGGCGTCCCCTGCTGGGTGGACGCGCAGCTCCCCGACGTGGAAGCGGGCAAGCGGTTCTACGGGGAGCTCTTCGGGTGGACCTTCGAGGACCGGCCGGAGGGCCACGGGGACTCCGTGTGGGCCCGGCTGGACGGCGAGCCCGTGGCCGCGCTGGGCCACAAGACCGACGGCCGGATGCCCACGGTCTGGACGGTGTACTTCGCCACTCCGGACGCCGAGGCCACCGCCCGGCGGATCGGGGCGGCGGGCGGCCGCCTGGTGACGGCCCCGATGCCGGTGGGCGGGCTCGGCACCGCCGCCCTGGCCGCCGATCCCGAGGCCGCCGTCTTCGGGCTGTGGCAGCCCGACGGCCACCCGGGGTTCGGCGTGCGCCACCGGCCGGGCGCGTTCGCCTGGGCCGAGCTGTACGCGCGGGACACCGAGGCCGCCAACACGTTCTACGGGCATCTCTTCCACGAGGCGCTCTTCGGGCCCGGCGCCGCCCCCGACTTCGGCCGCGCCCCGGTGGGCGACGTCTTCCCGGAGATGATGCCGCCGCACTTCCTGGTGCACTTCGGCGCCGAGGACTGCGAGGCGGCGCTGGGCGCGGTGAGCCGGCTGGGCGGGCGGGTGCAGGCGGGTCCGTTCACCGCCTCGTACGGCACGGTGGCCGTCGTCACCGACAATCAGGGGGCGTCGTTCGCGCTGCTTCAGCGGTGAACGAGGCGTCGCACGGGCCTCTCACCGGCGGGTTCGCCCTGCCGTGAGGATTTTTTGCCCGCATATGAAATGAGACACCCCGATTGCCCCCGGGTTCGCAACCGGCCGCCCGGCCAGGAAGAATCGGGGTGCGTGCCGCCATGGCGGTGCGGTGGTGAGACGCTGCACGGGGCCGTGCACACAAGTGGGTGGCGCGGCTCGTACGGGGAGGTGGCAGGCAAGTGGTGGATCAGCTGACGCAGCACGATCCTCGGCGGATCGGGCCGTTCGAGGTGCTGGGACGGCTGGGTGCCGGCGGCATGGGGCTGGTCTATCTGGCACGGTCGGCCTCGGGCCGGCGCGTGGCGATCAAGACGGTCCGCACGGAGCTCGCCGAGGACCAGCTCTTCCGCGTGCGCTTCACGCGCGAGGTGGAGGCGGCCAGGGCGGTCTCCGGCTTCTACACGGCCGCGGTCGTCGACGCCGATCCGCGCGCCGCCGTGCCCTGGCTGGCCACCGCGTACGTCCCGGCGCCCTCCCTCGAGGAGATAGTGAACGAGTGCGGGCCGATGCCGGCCCAGGCGGTGCGCTGGCTGGCGGCGGGCGTCGCCGAGGCCCTCCAGTCGATCCACGGCGCGGGGCTGGTCCACCGTGACCTGAAGCCGTCCAACGTGCTCGTGGTCGAGGACGGCCCCCGGGTGATCGACTTCGGCATCGCGTCCGGCGTTTCGAACACCCGTCTGACGATGACGAACGTGGCCGTCGGCACCCCCGCCTACATGTCGCCCGAGCAGGCGAAGGACTCGCGCAGCGTGACCGGCGCGAGTGACGTCTTCTCGCTCGGCTCGATGCTCGTCTTCGCCGCCACCGGCCATCCGCCCTTCCACGGCGCGAACCCGGTCGAGACGGTCTTCATGCTGCTGCGCGAGGGCCCGGACCTGGAGGGCCTGCCCGACGAGCTGCGCCCGCTCATCGAGTCCTGCATGCAGATGGACGCCACGGCCCGCCCCAACCCCGCCGACCTCCAGGCGCAGCTCGCCCCCCACCTCTTCGGCTCCGGCTCCGACGACAGCGGCACGGCGTCGGCGTGGCTGCCCGAGAAGGCGGTCACCCTCATCGAGACCCGCCGCGGCGGCCGTGCGGCCAAGCCCGCCCCCGTGAGCCCGCGCAGCGGCGGCGGTGGCGGCGGCGGTGGCGTGGGGCTGGGCCGGGGCCATGTGCCGCCCCCGCCGTCGCACGATCCGGTGGTGCTGGCCCGGCCGGCCCAGCCGCCCGTGGCGGTCGGCGCCCCCGACACCGGTCCGGTCCGGCTGGCCGGTGCGGCCGTGCCGATCGGGCCCGGTCCGCGCGTCGCCGACGTGCGCGCCACGGCCGCCGTCAAGGCGCCGCTCGCCGAGCCGGGACTGGTCGCCAGCTGGTCGCGGCTGCACCCCGGCGTCAACGGCGCCGACACGGCCCTCCCGGCGACCCAGGGCGCGCCCGCGGAGACCCCGGCGGGCTGGCGGCCCTGGCGTTTTCGCATGTCGAACGACGTGTGGGGGACCCCGTCGGTGGCCGGCGACCTCGTGTACGTCACCTCCTTCGAGGTGCACGCCCTGGACGTGGCGACCGGCCGGCGTCGGTTCAAGACCCGGGACGTGGCCTGGTCGATGGCGGTCGCGGACGGCCGTGTGCACGCCTCCGACGGGCCCACGCTGTTCGCCCTGGACGCCCGCGAGGGCGCCGATCTGTGGCGGCTGTCGACGGAAGCCTGGGTGTACTCGCTCAAAGCCGAGCGGGGCACGGTCGTCACCGGCACGCGCGGCGGCGGGGTGCAGGGCTGGGAGGCCTCCAACGGGCACAAGCTCTGGGAGATCTCCGGCTGCCAGACCGACTTCGAGTCCCCGGAGGCGGGACCGGTCCTGCACGAGGGCACCGTCTTCGTCTGGCAGGACGCCCGGCTGAGAGCCCTGGACGCCCGTACCGGCGATGAGCGCTGGGCGTATCCGATCGGCGACACGGCCTCCTGCGGCGGCGTCCCGGTGCGCGTCACCCCCGCCCCCGACGGCTACGTCTACGTCTCGGCCGGCACCCGCGTCCTCGCCGTCGACATCGCGAGCGGCAGGGTGCGCTGGCACTTCGAGGCGCCCGCGGTCTTCCTGTCCCCGCCCGCCTTCGTCCCCGGCCCCGCGGTCACCGGCGGCGGCGTCTACCTCGCCGACTACCTCGGCACGGTGTACGCCATCGACGCCACCGACGGCCGCGACCGCTGGCGCATCGCCACCGAGGCCCGCTCCTGCGTCGACCCGGTGCTGGTCGCCGCCGGTCATGTCCACGTGGGCAGCGGCAAGGGGCTCTACACCCTGGACGCGGTCACCGGCACGCCCAAGTGGCGCTTCCAGGCGGGCGGCGACATCGTGGGGGCCCCCGCGGTCGCGGAGGGCCGTATCCACTTCGGCTCCACCGACCACCTGCTCTACACCCTGAAGGCCGACGACGGCCGGCTGCGCTGGAAGCTGGCGACCGGCGGGGAGATCACCGGCTCGCCGGTGGTGCGCGACGGCGTCGTGTACGCGTGCAGCAAGGACCGCTGCGTGTACGCGCTGGACGCGGAGAAGGGCACGGGCACCGCGCGCACGGCGTGAGCCGGACCCCGCGGCGCCCCCGCCTCCGGCGGGGACGGGCCGGTCGCAGCGTCGTGACATGGCCGTGACAGCCTGTGCCTAGGCTGTCCGGATGGATCGACGGCGGCAGAGAATCAGGTTCGCAGCGGTGGCGACGGGGGTCGTCCTGGCCCTTACCGGCTTCACGACGAGCAGAGGCCACGGGCACGGCCACAGCAGCCACGGCCACGGCGGCGGGTGCAGCAGTTCGAGTCAGGACCACGACAGCTCGTCCTCGACCGGCGGCACCACCGGATCGCGCTACCGCGACTACGACGACGATGACGACGACTACGGCACCACCACCTCCGGCGGCAGCGGCCCGTCCAGCTCCGCGGCGCTGGGGGACGCCTCGGTCCAGCTGGCCGACTGCGCGAAACCGGGCAGGCCCTACGCGACCGTCGTCGTCGACAACCCGAACGCGACCGACGGCCGTTTCACCGTCACGGTCGACTTCCTCGACGCGGGCTCCGGCAAGGTGGAGGAACGGACCGAGAGCGTGTACGTCGCCGCCCACGACAAAACGAGCGTCGACGTCGAACTGTCCACCCCCGGCCTCGCGGCGAAGGTGGACCACTGCAACCCGGAGCCCTACGCACCGGCCGCCTGACCGCCTGACCGCCTGACCGCCTGACCGCCTGACCGCCTGACCGCCTGACCTCCGGGCCGCCGCGGGCGCGCCGGCTCAGCGGATGCGCGGGCGCGCGGCCGGCCGGCTCGTGAACAGCCTCGCCTGGTCCTCGCCGGGCAGGTTGCCCAGGGCGATGAGGTGGGGCGCCTGCGCGTAGGCCGGCGCGCGGGCCGCCTCCTTCGCCGCCCACAGCGCCCGCACGGTGCCCTGGACGCCGCCGGGCGGATACCCGGCGAGGACGGCGGCGCAGGCCGCGGCCGCCGATACCGCGCCGCCCGGCTCGGTCACCTCGGAGACCAGGCCGATCTCGTGTGCGCGCCGCGCGGAGATCCGTTCCGCCGTGCCCATGAGCATCATCCGCGCGGCCTCCCCGTACGGCATGCGCTGCGCCAGGAGCACCGACTCGTAGGCGCTGACCATCCCGTAGGCGGTGTGGGCGTCGAAGAAGACGGCGTCGGCGCCCGCGACGACGAACTCGCACTCGCCGAGCAGGTAGAAGGCGCCGCCGCAGGCCATGCCCTCCACGGCGGCGATCACCGGTTTCCACAGGTCGTTCGCCTTGGGGCCGACGGTGAGCAGGGGATCGTCCTGCATGAAGGGGGAGGCGGGCTGCGGCACGACGGCGTCCCGGTCGATGCCGGTGGAGAACGCCCGCTCCCCGGCGCCGGTCAGGACGACGGCGCGCACCCGGTCGTCGAAGCGCAGCCCGAGCCAGACGTCGCGCAGTTCGGCGGCCGTGCCGAGGTCGACCGCGTTGAGCCGGTGCGGCCGGTCGAGGGTGACGACCGCGACGCCGGTGTCCTCGTCGACGTCGAGACGCACGTTCACGGCCGCTCCAGGACCCAGCTCGGCAGCCCGTCGCCGTCGAAGACGGCCTGGACCCGGGCGCCGATCCGGACGGTGCCGGGGGGAACGGAGTCCAGGGCCGCTCCCGGACCGCTCACCAGGTTGCCGACCAGCCGTATCCGGGGCGTCTCGGCCAGCTCGACGACGATCACGTTGTAGGGGGCGTGCGCCGCGTACTCCGGCAGCAGGGGCGGGTGCGGGACGACGTAGGACCAGATCCGCCCGCGTCCCGACACGCGCCGCCACTCGCTCGCGAAGGACCGGCAGTGCGGGCAGCAGGGGCGGGGCGGGAACCGGGGTTCGCCGCAGTCGGCGCAGGTCTGGACGCGCAGTTCGCCGCGGGCGGCGTACCGCCAGAAGGGCGCGCCGTCGGGGTCGGTGACGGGGGTGAGCATCGGGTCGGCTCCTCGCTCTCAGTTCCTGAGCAGCAGGGCGGAGGTCGGGACGCCTTCGCCGGCGGTGACGAGACAGGTCGCGGCGTCCGGCACCTGGGCGGTGCTGGTCCCGCGCAGTTGCTTGACGCCTTCGTTGATCAGGTTGAAGCCGTGCACATAGGCCTCGCTCAGCCCGCCGCCGCCCGTGTTGAGCGGCAGCCGTCCGCCGGTCTCCAGCGCGCCGCCCTCGGTGAAGGCGCCGCCCTCGCCGCGCCCGCAGAAGCCGTACCCCTCCAGGGAGAGCGGCACGAGGGGGGTGAAGGCGTCGTAGATCTGGGCGACGTCGACGTCGGCGGGGGTGAGGTCGGCGTGCTTCCACAGGTGTGCGGCCGCGGCCCAGGCGGGGCCGGTGAGCGGGTCGTCGTTCCAGTAGTTGACCATGCCGTGGTGCTGGGCGGGCAGGCCCTGCGCCGCGGCGTGCACGTACACGGGCCGCTGCCGGCAGTCGCCGGCCCGTTCCCGGCCGACGACGACGCACGCCAACGCCCCGTCCGTCTCCAGGCAGTTGTCGTAGAGGCACAGCGGTTCGCTGATCCAGCGGGCGTTCATGTACATCTCGCGGGTGAGCGGCCGTTCGTACATGATCGCCGCCGGGTTCTGGTTGGCCCGGTTGCGGCAGGCGAGGGCGACGTTGAAGAGGTGGTCGCGGGTCACGCCGTACTCGTGCATGTAGCGGCGGGCCAGCATGGCTATCTCGTCGGCGGGGCGCAGCAGTCCGAAGGGCCGGGTCCACTGGGCCGGGGTGGGCAGCTGGACGGCCGTGTTCGTCCACGGGCGCGGCCCGCTGCCCCGCTTGCGCGAGCGCCAGGCCACCCCCACCGTCGCCTGCCCGGCGGCGATCGCGGCGGCGAGGTGCGCGACGGTGGCGCACGAACCGCCGCCGCCGAAGCCGACCTTGCTGAAGAAGGTGAGGTCGCCGAAGCCGACGGCCTTGGCCAGCTCGACCTCGTCCGTCTCCTCCATCGTGTACGAGGCGAGCGCGTCGACCTCGCCCGGCGCGATGCCCGCGTCGTCGAGGGCGGCGAGGACGGCCCGGCAGGCGAGCGTCTTCTCCGACTCGGGGAGGTGCTTGGCGAACGGGGTCTGACCTATGCCGACGACGGCGGTCGCGTCCTTGAGGGTCACGCTGCGCGCACCTCCGCAATGCGTTGTGACGGCTGACAGTCCGTCAGGCTACAGCTAATCTGACGGGTAGTCAGCTACCGGCGGGGAGGCGCGTGATGCGCGGTGACGTGGAGTGGGGCAGCATCCCGGGCCTGGTGCGCGCGGCGGCCGGGCGGTACGCCGACGCCGAGGCCGTGGCCGAGGGCCGCACCCGGATCTCGTACGCCGAACTCGGCGCGCGCGTGGAGCGCGCGGCGGCGGCCTGCCTGGCGGAGGGCGTCGAGCCGGGCGACCGGGTCGGCGTCTGGGCCCCGAACTCGCTCGACTGGATCGTCGCGGCGCTCGGCGCGGTGTCGGCCGGGGCGGTCCTGGTGCCGGTCAACACCCGCTTCAAGGGCGCCGAGGCGGCCGACGTGCTGCGCCGGAGCGGGGCCAGGCTGCTGTTCGTCACCGGCACGTTCCTCGGCGCCTCGTACGTGGCGTCGCTGCGGCGGGCCGCCGGGGAGGGGCCCGGCTCGGGGCCGCTCGGGGGTCTGCCCGCGCTGGAACAGGTGGTCGTGCTGTCCGACGACGCCCCGGCCGGCTTCCGCACCTGGAAGGACTTCCTCGCGGGCGGCGACGGCGTGGGGCGGGCCGCGGTCCGCCGGCGCGCGGACGCGGTGCGCGGGGACCAGCCCTCGGACATCGTCTTCACCTCGGGCACGACGGGCCGCCCCAAGGGCGCGGTGATCACGCACGCGCAGACCCTGCGGGCGTACGGCGTCTGGACCGACCTGGCGGGGCTGCGGCGCGGCGACCGCTATCTGATCGTCAACCCCTTCTTCCACACCTTCGGCTACAAGGCGGGGGTGATCGCCTGCCTGATGCGCGGCGCGACGATGATCCCGCAGCCCGTGTTCGACGTGGACGCCGTGCTGGCCCACGTGGCCTCGGAACGGGTCTCGGTGCTGCCCGGCCCCCCGACGCTCCACCAGTCCCTCCTGGACCACCCCGCCCGCCGCCAGTACGACCTCTCGGCGCTGCGCCTGGTGGTGACCGGCGCGGCGGTCGTCCCGCTGCGCCTGGTGGAACGGCTGCGGGGCGAACTCGGCGTGGCGACCGTGCTGACGGCGTACGGGCTGTCGGAGGCGAGCGGCATCGTCACGATGTGCCGGCGGGGGGACGCGCCGGACGTGGTCGCCGCCACCTCGGGCCGGGCGATCCCGGGCACCCGGGTGAAGGTGGTCGACGAGCGCGGCGCCGAACCAGCCCCGGGCCTGCCCGGCGAGGTACTCGTGCGGGGCTTCAACGTGATGCGCGGCTACTACGAGGACCCGGCGGCCACCGCGCAGGCGCTGACCCCGGACGGCTGGCTGCGCACCGGGGACGTCGGCGTCCTGGACGCGGCAGGCAACCTGCGCATCACCGACCGCATCAAGGACATGTTCATCGTCGGCGGCTTCAACGCCTACCCGGCGGAGATAGAGCAACTCCTCGGGCTGCACCCGGACGTGGCCGACGTCGCCGTCGTCGGCGTCCCCGACCCCCGCCTGGGCGAGGTGGGCCGCGCGTACGTCGTCCGGCGGCCGGGCGCGGTGACGACGGCCGACGACCTGATCGCCTGGGCCCGCCGCGAGATGGCCAACTACAAGGTGCCGAGATCGGTGAGATTCGTCCCCGCCCTGCCCCGCAACGCGAGCGGCAAGGTCGTGAAGGCGGAGCTGCGGGAACCTTGAGGGGCATCACCCCCCAAGGGGTGAAATGGGTGGCATCCCGTTCAGCGGTCTCGGGGACACGCAGTACACCGTGGCCTGAACCGGGCCCCGTCCCGGTCGCCGGCACGCCTCGGCCGCGGCGGCGCCCCCTCCGCGCCGCCGCGGCCGATCCCCGTCGGGTGTGGCTCGTGTCAGGCCTTCGGTCAGGCCTTCTCGTCGGTCGCGTGGAAGTCGGCCGGCTTGTTCAGCGGCTCGGTGGTGGCGTGGAAGTCCTGGGTGGTGAGGTCCTCGCCCGCCGTCTGCGCGGCCGGCCGGGACTCGGCGACGACCGCCGGGGTCTCCGCCTTCTCGCTGGTGGCGTGGAAGTCTGCGGGCTTGACGGTGCCGGTGTTGTCGGCCATGAAGTGACTCCTGGGAAATCGAGCGTGACGGAACGGACGGAAGCGGACCCCGCCCGGCAGTACCCCCGTGGATTGCCGGGCGGGTCCCGCACGGCCGTTCACCTTAGGCGGCGCCCTGTGGCCTGATCCACAAGACCCCTCCCGGCTGCGCGGCCGTCGCGCCGAGCCGTCTGCCCCCCGACGCGACGGTCCGGCTCCCATGACGGTGCCGCACGGCGATAAACGAATGATGAACGCCCCCGCACGGCCCCTCAGCCGACCGGCGCCGACGCCAGCAGCGAGCGTACGTCCGCCGCCTCGGGCGACTTCAGCGCCTCGAACGCCGCCAGCGCCTCCTGCCAGCACACCCGGGCCCGGTCCAGCTGGCCCACGCCGTGCAGGCCCCGGCCGAGGGCGGTCAGGACGTTGGCGCGCCGCCACTCCCCGCCGATGCCGTGCAGGACGGCCAGGGCCTGTTCCGCGCAGGCGGCGGCGCGGGCCGGGGCGTCGTCGGCGAGATGCAGCTCGGCGAGCCGGAAGAGCGTCATGCCGTGCCACAGCTGCTGCCGGGCGTCCTGGAACATGCCGAGCGCGTCGGTCAGCGCCTCCAGCGCCAGCGCGCTCTCCCCGGCGCTGGTCAGCGCCAGTCCCAGCGCATACTTGCCGTTGGCCAGACGCAGCGCCATGCCGGTGTCGTCGCGCTCGTAGAGGGTGACGCCCTGCCGGGCCAGCGAGACGGCGCTGTCGATGCGGCCGGTCGCCAGATGCACCCGGGACAGGTTGCACAGCGCGCTGGCCTCGCCCGGCGAGTTGCGGTCGGCGCGGAACGCGGCCAGCGCCTCGGTGAGATGCCGCTCCGCCTCGGCGTGCCGGCCGGTGTAGAGGGCGAGGATGCCCTGCTGGTTGGGCGCCTGCGCGCAGACCACCGGGTCCCCGGCGGCCAGGCCCAGCTTCAGCGCCGCGGCCGCCTCCCGGTCGGACTCGGCGAACTGTCCGGAGACGCCCAGGATGTGACTGTGCATCAGCCGGGCGCGGCCTTCCGCGTAGGGGTCCCCGGTCCGCTGGGCGGCCGTGACCACCGCGGTGGCCGCCCGCACGTACTGGCGCGAGCCGCTCCCCGACTCTCCGAGGTCGACGGCCGCGAGGAGCAGGTCGGCCGCGCGCCGCAGCATGCCCGCCGTGCCTGCCTGCTGCACCGCCGCGAGCAGCCCGCTGGCCTCGGCGAACAGCCAGTCCAGCGCCCGGCCGCGGTCGGCGAACTCCAGGCCGGGGTAGCTGCCGCGGCTGAGATGGTCGAGCACCCGCTCCCCGGGCCGCTCGATCGCGTAGACGCCCGTCGCGGTGGCCAGGTAGAAGTCCAGCAGCCGCGACATCGCGGCCTCCGTCCCCCGCTGCCCGGCGGGCGCCCCCGCGGCGGCCGGCTCCTCGTCGCGTTCCGCGCAGGCCCGCGCGTACAGCCGCACCAGGTCGTGGTACCGGTAGCGGCCGGGGGCCGCGGACTCCAGCAGGGAGGTGTCCACCAGGGACTCCAGCAGGTCCTCCGTCTCCTCCGGCGGCAGGTCCAGGACGGCGGCGGCCGCGGCGAGGGAGACGTCCGGGCCGTCCGCCAGGCCCAGCAGCCGGAACGCGCGCGCCTGGGCCGGCTCCAGCGCGCCGTAGCCCAGTTCGAAGGTCGCCTTCACGGCGAGGTCGCCGGCCTGGAGCTCGTCCAGCCTGCGCCGCTCGTCGGCGAGCTTGGCCGCCAGCACCGACACCGTCCAGGTGCGGCGGGCCGCGAGCCGGGACGCCGCGATGCGGATGGCCAGCGGCAGGAAACCGCAGGCCGCGACCACGTCCAGGGCGGCCTCGCGCTCCGACGCCACCCGCTCCTCGCCGACGATGCGGGTGAACAGGGCCAGCGCCTCGTCCGGGGACATCACGTCCAGGTCGACGAGATGGGCGCCCGCGAGATCCACCATCCGCACCCGGCTGGTGACCAGCGCCGCGCAGCCCTCGGTGCCGGGCAGCAGCGGCCGTATCTGCGCCGCGTCCCTGGCGTTGTCGAGCAGCACCAGCACCCGGCGCCCGTCCAGCACCGAGCGGTACAGCGCCGCGCGCTCCGCGAGGGAGTCCGGCACCGCCGAGTCGGGCGTGCCGAGCGCCCGCAGGAACGAGCCCAGCACCGTCTCCGGGTCGGCCGCCCGCGCGCCGGCCCCCTGGAGGTCGACGTACAGCTGCCCGTCGGGGAAGGCGGAGCGCGCCCGGTGCGCGATGTGCACGGCGAGGGTCGTCTTGCCGACGCCGCCGATCCCGGCCAGCGCCGACACGGCCATGACCCGGCCCGTCCCGTCGCCCCCGCCGGGCCCGGAGGCCGCCGCCAGCACCTCGCTCAGCTCCCGCACGAAGGACGAGCGCCCGGTGAAGTCGGGGACGGTTGCGGGCAGTTGGGCGGGCCGCACCTGCGCGACCGTGGGCTGCTCGGCGGGCGCGGACGGCTCGGCCAGCTCCGGGTCGGCCTGGAGGATGCGGCGCTGCAGCTCGCGCAGACCCGCGCGCGGGTCCACCCCCAGCTCCTCCGCCAGCAGCCGCCGGGTGTCCGCGTACACCGCGAGCGCCTCCGCCTGCCGCCCGCTGCGGTACAGCGCCAGCATCAGCAGCTCGCGCAGCCGTTCGCGCAGCGGGTGCGCGGCCGTCAGCGCCGTCAGCTCCGAGACCGCCTCCGCGTGGCAGCCCTGCTCCAGGTCCATGTCCAGGCGGGCCTCCAGCAGCCCGAGCCGCCACTCCTCCAGCCGGACGCGCTGGGCCTCCGCGTAGGGCCCGGGGACGCCGGCCAGCGCCTCGCCGTCCCACAGGCCGAGCGCCCGGTTCAGCACCTCGCGGGCCCGGCCCAGGTCGCCGGCGGCCCTGGCCTTCTCCGCGTCGGCCGCGAGGTCCTGCGCCACCGCCAGGTCCAGGGCGCCGTCGCCGAGCCCGCGCACCGCGTACCCGCCCGACTCGCTGACCAGGACGCGCGGGTCCAGCGCCTTGCGCAGCCGGGAGGCGTACGTCCGCACCGCGGCCAGCGCCTGGGAGGGCGGGTCCTCGCCCCACAGGGCGTCGATCAGTTCGGCGGCCGTGGCGGTGCGGCCCTCGCGCAGCAACAGGGCGGCGAGCAGGGCGCGTTGCTGGGGGGAGCCGGTGGCGAGCTGCTCCTCGCCGCGCCGGGCGCGCACCGGGCCGAGCACGTCGAAGCGCAGCGCGGCCGGCTCCCCGGGGGGACCGGGGCGCCTCTGCTGCGGCACACGCGGGCCGCCGTGCTCTGCGCGGTCGTCCATCAGGGCTCCCCTTAGGCATCCGAAGTACCAGCCCAGTTTGCCCTGTCCGCGCCAAGTGCGTCAGCTGCGCGAGACGCCGATCACAGCGCGGATCGCGGGAGTTCACCGCCCCCTCACAGGATCGGCGCGCACATCAGGTCGCAGTCGATCACCGCCGGACGCCACAGGTTTACTGACGGACCGTCAGATCGGCGCTACCGTGCCCCCATGGACACCTCAGCGACCGCCCCGCCCGCCGTCCCGCCGGCCCCCGCGCCGCTCCCGCCGATCATCTCCGTCGACGACCACACCGTGGAGCCGGCCACCGTCTGGCAGGACCGTCTGCCGAAGAAGTACCTCGACACCGGACCTCGCGTCGTCCGGGCCCCGCTGAAGGAGATGACCTTCCTCGGCGGCCGCTTCAAACCCGTCATGGGCGAGCCCGGCGACGACGGCCCCGTCGGCGACTGGTGGGTCTACGAGGACCTGCGACGCCCCCTGACCCGCCTGGACACCGCCGTCGGCTTCAGCCGGGACGAGATCAAGCTGGAGGTCATCACCTACGAGCAGATGCGCCGGGGCTCCTACGACGTGCCCTCCCGGCTCGCCGACATGGACGTCAACCACGTCCAGTCCGCAGTCTGCTTCCCCACCTTCCCGCGCTTTTGCGGCCAGACCTTCACCGAGGCCGCCGACCGCGAGCTCGGCCTGCTGTGCGTGCGCGCCTACAACGACTGGACGGTGGAGGAGTGGTGCGGCCCCGAAGCCCATGGGCGGCTGATCCCGCTCACCCTCGTCCCGCTGTGGGACGCCGAACTGGCGGCCGCCGAGGTCCGGCGCAACGCCGCCCGCGGGGTGCGCGCGGTCGCCTTCTCCGAGATACCCCCGCACCTGGGCCTTCCGTCCGTGCACACCGACTACTGGGACCCGTTCCTCGCCGCCTGCGACGAGACCGGCACGGTCGTGGCCATGCACATCGGCTCGTCGAGCCGGATGCCCTCCACCTCCGCCGACGCCCCGCCCGCCGTCGGCTCCACCATCACCTTCGCCAACTGCTGCTTCTCCATGGTCGACTGGCTGATGAGCGGCAAGTTCGAGCGCTTCCCGAACCTGAAGGTGATGTACGCGGAGGGCCAGATCGGCTGGATCCCCTACATCCTGGAGCGGGCCGACGTGGTGTGGGAGGAGAACCGGGGCTGGGGCGGCGTCGCGGACAAGGTGCACCGGCCGCCGTCCGAACTGTTCGCCGACCACGTCTACGGCTGCTTCTTCGACGACGCCTTCGGACTGCGCAACCTCGACTCCGTGGGCGTGGGCAACGTCCTGTACGAGACCGACTACCCGCACTCCGACTCCACCTGGCCGAAGTCGCGGGAGGTCGGCGAGGCGCAGATGGGCCACCTGGCCCCGGACGTGGTCGAGCGGATCGTCCGGGGCAACGCCATCGACCTGCTCGGGCTCACCGAGGACGGCCTCTGGAGCCCCCGGTGAGTCTCGACTACGGCATCCAGCTGCCGGTCCAGTCAGGGTCGACGATGTTCGCCGAACCGTGGGAGGCCGACGCCGGGCCCGCCGACCTCGTCGAGATCGCCCGCGCCGCCGACCGGTCCGGCTTCGCCTACGTCGCCGCCTGCGACCACGTGGCGATCCCGCGCCGGCTGGCCGACGCCATGAGCACCGTCTGGTACGACCCGGTGGCCACCCTCTCCCACGTCGCGGCCGTGACCACCCGCGTCCGCCTGCTCAGCCACGTCGCGGTCGTCGGCCTGCGCCACCCCCTGCTGACGGCCAAGCAGTACGCCACCCTCGACCATCTCAGCGGGGGCCGCCTCGTCCTCGGCGTCGGCGCGGGGCACGTACGCGAGGAGTTCGAGGCGCTGGGCGCGGACTTCGAGCGGCGCGGCGCGGTCCTGGACGAGACGATCGACGCCCTGCGCGCCGCCCTCGGGCCCGACGAGTTCCCCGCCCACCACGGGAAGACGTACGACTTCGAGGGACTCGGCCAGCGGCCCCGCCCCGCCCAGGCCCGCGTCCCCCTCTGGGTCGGCGGCTCCTCCCCGGCCGCCGTGCGCCGCGCCGCGCTGAAGGGCGACGGCTGGCTTCCGCAGGGCGACCCGAGGGACCGGCTCCCCGCACAGATCGAGCGCATCCGCCGGCTGCGCGCCGAGGCCGGGATCGAGGAGCCGTGCACGATGGGCGCCATCACCGAACCCCTCTACGTCGGCACGCCCGCCTGGGACGTGGGCCGCCGCACCCTCACCGGGCCGCCGCGCGCCCTCGCCGAGTCCCTGCGCGCCTACCCGGCGATGGGCGTGGACCAGATCCAGGTCCGCTTCCGCTGCCGGACCCGCACCGAACTCACCGACCAGATGGCCGCGTTCGGGGCCGAGGTGGGGCCGTTGCTGCTGTAGGGACCGCCCCCTCCCGTGCACGCGGGGCGATACCGGGCCCTCCCGCCGGACGGCTCTCCTCACCTCCGGGACGGTTTCCTCCCGCCGTAGAGCCATGCGTCGAAGAGACCGGTCAGGTCCTTCCCGGACGTCGCCTCGCACAGGGCGACGAACTGCCGGGTGTCGGCGTTGCCGTACCGGTGGCGACGGGTCCAGGTGCGGAGGATGCGGAAGAACGTCTCGTCGCCGACGGCCTCGCGCACCTTGTGCACGACCATGGCGCCGCGGCCGTAGACGGGCGGGTCGGAGACGAGGGCCGCGCTGGGCGGGTCGGCCGGGGGGAAGGCCCAGATGCCCTCGCTCTCGGGGTCCGTGCCGTCGTAGAAGTCGTCGAAGATCTCGTCGGCGCCTCTGCCGCCCCGGTCCTCCTCCCACAGCCACTCCGCGTAGGTGGCCAGGCCCTCGCTGAGCCACATGTCCTTCCACCGGCGCGGGGTGACGGAGTTGCCGAACCACTGGTGCGCCAGCTCGTGCACGAGCAGGGCCTCGTCCGGGGCCTCGCCGAAGTAGGGCCTGGTCTGCGTCTCCAGGGCGTAGTCCAGCTCGGGCAGGTGGTCGACGACGGCGCCGGCGGAGGAGAAGGGGTAGGGGCCGAACCGTTCGCCGCCCCAGCCGACGATCTCGGCCACCTGAGCCGCGACATCGCCGGCCTGCGCCGACTCGGCGGGGTCGACGGCGACGTAGACGGGCAGTCCGTCGTCGGTCGAGGACTCGTCGACGTCGAAGTGGCCGATGGAGACGTGGGCGACGTAGCCGGCCATGGGCTCTTCGGTGCGCCAGTGCCGGGTCACCGTCTCCCCGTCGTCCCGCTGCGCGACCAGGGTGCCGTTGGAGACCACGTCGTAGGGCTCGCCGTCCGCGTCCTTGGGCACGGTGACGGTGATGTCGTACGTGGCCTTGTCCGAGGGGTGATGGTTGCCCGGGAACCAGGTCATGGAGCCGGTCGGCTCTCCCAGGGCCGTCGCGCCGTCGTCGGTCTCGATCCAGCCCTCCAGACCGTCTTCGTCGCCTTCGTCGCCCTCGTCGCCTCCGAGCGTGCGCGGGGTGCCGTCGTAGGTCACGACGGTCTCGAAGGTCTCGCCCTTGCCGACCGCCCTCACCGGCGTGACCAGCAATTCGCCGGCACTGCGCCGAATCCGTGCTTCGTCGCCCCGCACCGTGACGGTGCGCACCCGCAGCCCCGACAGGTCGAGGTCGAACCGGCTCAGGTCCTGGGTGGCCCGCGCGGTGATGACGGCCGTGCCCTTCAGACGGTTGGTCTCGGGCACGTAGTCCAGGGTCAGCCCGTAATGGGCCACGTCGTATCCGCCGTTGCCGAGCCCCGGGAACAGCCGGTCGCCCACGCCGGCCGCACCGGGCCGCGGCCCCCCGCCTGCGCCGCCGTCCCCCGGTGCGGAGCCGGTGCAGGAGGTGGTCACGGCCAGGAGGAGGGCGGTGGCCGGAACCCAGCCGCGCAGCGGGCCGGAGGCAGCCGGCCGGGACCGACGGCTCTTCACCGCGGGAGGTTTCATGTCGTGTCCCTCGTCGAGAGCGGGGTTGCGGTACGTCAGAAAGCCGGGACGGCACTTTGGTTGCCTCGGCGGCGGCGGAAGTCCGGATCGGGCCGTTCGCGGGCTCACAGCATCTGACGCATCGTCAGATACAGCGCTACGATGCTCAGCTCCAGTGATGCGATGCGAAGGGGTTCGGCATGGGCAAGCTCGACGGACGCGTCGTTCTCGTGACCGGCGCCGCGCGCGGCCAGGGGGAGCAGGAGGCCCGGCTGTTCCGGGCGGAGGGCGCCGAGGTGGTGGTCGCCGACGTCCTGGACGAGCAGGGCGCGGCCCTCGCCGAGGAGATCGGCGCCCTGTACGTGTCGCTCGACGTCGGCAGCGAGGAGTCGTGGCAGGCGGCGGTGGGCGCCGTGCGGGAGGCGCACGGCCGGATCGACGGACTCGTCAACAACGCCGGCATCCTGCGCTTCAACGCCCTGACCGACACGCCGCTCGACGAGTTCATGCAGGTCGTGCGGGTCAATCAGGTGGGCTGCTTCCTCGGTGTCAAGACCGTCGCGCCGGTGATGGCCGACGGCGGCACCATCGTCAACACGGCGTCCTACACCGCGGTGACGGGGATGGCGGCCGTGGGCGCGTACGCGGCGAGCAAGCACGCGATCCTCGGCCTCACCCGGGTCGCGGCCCTGGAACTCGCGCCCCGCGGCATCCGGGTCAACGCGATGTGCCCCGGCGCGGTCGACACCGCCATGTCCAACCCCTCCCTGCTCGACCCGGAGGCGGACCGGGAGGAGAGCGCGAAGGCCGTCGACGGGCTGTACCGCAAGCTCGTGCCGCTCGGCCGCATCGGCCGGCCCGAGGAGGTCGCCCGGCTCGCGCTCTTCCTCACCTGCGACGACTCCTCCTACATCACCGGCCAGCCGTTCGTGATCGACGGGGGCTGGCTGGCCGGGGTCAGCATCATCTGAGGGAGTGTCAGCTATTGACCCGCCATGCGACGGGTGCGACAGTCGGGCCATCGATCTGACGAGGTGTCAGAAACAGCGGAACTCCAGAACCGGGGACGGTGAACCTCCTTGGAATTCGGGCTCTTTGTACAGGGATACGTGGGCAAGCGCGGCGAGACCGACCCGCTCGCCGAACACAAGGCGCTGATGGAGGAGACCGAGTACGTCATCCAGGCGGACAAGTCCGGCTTCAAGTACGCCTGGGCCTCCGAGCACCACTTCCTGGAGGAGTACTCGCACCTCTCCGCCAACGACGTCTACCTCGGCTACCTGGCCCACGCCACCGACCGCATCCACCTCGGCTCGGGCATCTTCAACCCGCTCGCGCAGGTCAACCACCCGGTCAAGGTCGCCGAGAAGGTCGCCATGCTCGACCACCTCACCGGCAACCGCTTCGAGTTCGGCTCCGGCCGCGGCGCCGGCTCGCACGAGATCCTCGGCTTCCTCCCCGGCATCACCGACATGAACCACACGAAGGAGATCTGGGAGGAGACCATCGCCGAGTTCCCCAAGATGTGGCTCCAGGACGAGTACGCGGGCTTCCACGGCAAGCACTGGCAGCTGCCGCCGCGCAAGATCCTGCCGAAGCCGTACGGGAAGTCGCACCCGGCGATGTGGTACGCGGCCGGCTCGCCCCCGTCGTACGCGATGGCCGCGAGGAAGGGCCTCGGGGTGCTGGGCTTCAGCATCCAGAAGGTGTCCGACATGGAATGGGTGCTGGAGCAGTACAAGACGGCCGTCGTGAACGCCGAGCCCATCGGCGACTTCGTCAACGACAACGTGATGGTGACGACGACCGCGATCTGCGCGCCCACCCACGACGAGGCGATCCGGATCGCCGTCGAGGGCGAACTGCACTACCTGCCGTCCCTGGTGTTCCGCTACCACGACACCTTCCCGCGCCCCGAGGGCTTCCCCGTCTGGCCGGAGACGCTGCCCGAGTACAACGCCGAGTTCGTCGAGCTGCTCATCGAGGAGGAGCTGCTGATCTGCGGCGACCCGGACGAGGTGACCCGCCAGTGCAAGCGGTGGGAGCAGGCCGGGGCCGACCAGCTGTCCTTCGGGCTGCCGGTCGGCGTGCCCAAGGAGGAGACGCTCCAGACGATCCGGCTCATCGGGGAGCACGTCATCCCGAAGATCGACACCGATCCCGTGCACCGGACCACCCGGTTCCGCCAGGGCGCGTAGTCGCCGTCCCCGTCGCCGCCGGGGTGCGGGCCGGTGCGCGGCCGCGAGCCCGTCGTGGCCGGTCGCGCCCGCGTGGCGGAGCCGCACATCGACCCGGCCCCGCGCCCGAGCGGTGCCGCCCGCGGCGGAGTTGAGGAGGATCTCCCATGCTCGATCACGTCATCAGGGGCGCGACCGTCGTCGACGGGACGGGCGCGCCCGCGGTCGTCGCCGACGTCGGGATCCGCGACGGGCGGATCGCCGTCGTCGGCACGGTCGCCGAGGAGGCCCGCGGCGCCGAGGACGCCGCCGGGCTCGTCCTCGCGCCCGGCTTCGTCGACCCGCACACCCACTACGACGCCCAGCTGTTCTGGGACCCGTACGCCACCCCCTCGCTCAACCACGGCGTCACCACCGTCGCCGCCGGGAACTGCGGCTTCACGCTCGCCCCGCTGCACCCCGGCCGGCCCGAGGACGCCGACTACACGCGCCGCATGATGTCCAAGGTGGAGGGCATGTCCCTCGTCGCGCTCGAGGAGGGCGCGCCCTGGAACTGGCACGGCTTCGGGGAATACCTCGACGCGCTCGAAGGGCGCATCGCCGTCAACGCCGGTTTCATGGTGGGGCACTGCGCCCTGCGCCGGTACGTGATGGGACCGGACGCGATCGGCGGACAGCCCAGCGAGGAGCAACTGGACGAGATCGTGCGGCTGTTGCACGAGGCGATGGAGGCGGGGGCGTGGGGCTTCTCCACCACCCAGTCGTCCACCCACTCCGACGGCGACGGCCGGCCGGTCGCCTCCCGGCATGCCCTTCCCGACGAGCTGCTGGCGATGTCGCGGGCCGTGGGCGAGCACGAGGGCACCCAGATAGAAGCCATCGTCGCCGGCTGCCTGGACCAGTTCAGCGACGCCGAGATCGACCTGCTCGTCGACATGAGCGCGGCGGCGGGACGGCCCCTGAACTGGAACGTCCTCACCGTCGACGCGGCCGTCCCGGAGCGGGTCCCCCGGCAGCTCACGGCGAGCGAACGGGCCCGCAAGGCGGGCGGCAGGGTCGTGGCGCTCACCATGCCGATCCTCACGCCGATGAACATGTCCCTGGGCACGTTCTGCGCCCTGAACCTGATCCCCGGCTGGGGGCAGATCCTGAGCCTGCCCGTCCCGGAGCGCATCGCGCGACTGCGCGACCCGGCCGTGCGGGCCGAGATGCTGCGGCGTGCCGACTCCCGGGAGGCGGGCGTCTTCCGGCGGCTCGCCGACTTCGGCCGGTACGTCGTCGGCGACACCTACAGCGCGGCGAACGAGGGCCTCACCGGCCGGGTCGTCCGGGACGTCGCCGCCGAACGCGGCCTCGACCCGTTCGCCTGCCTGGTCGAGATCTGCGCGGCCGACGAACTGCGCACGGTCCTGTGGCCGATGCCCACGGACAACGACCCCGACTCGTGGGCCCTGCGCGCGCGGACCTGGAGCCACGAGGACGTCCTGCTCGGCGGCTCCGACGCCGGCGCGCACCTGGACCGCATGTGCGGCGCGCCCTACACCACCCGCTTCCTGGGCGACTGCCTGCGCGGGCGGAAGCTGGCCGGGCTGGAGGAGGCGGTGAAGATGCTCACCGACGACCCGGCGCGACTGTTCGGCCTGCGGGAACGGGGCCGGATCCGGGAGGGCTTCCACGCGGACCTGGTCCTGTTCGACCCGGAGCGCATCGACGCGGGCAAGGCCACCCTGGTGCACGACCTGCCCGGCGGCAGCCCGCGGCTGGACTCCCGGGCGATCGGCGTGCGGGCCGTCTGGGTCAACGGCGTGGCCGTCATCCGCGACGACGCGGTGACGGGCGCGGTGCCGGGACGGGTGCTGCGCTCGGGCCGCGACACCCGCACGGTGAGCACCGCATGAGCCGGGAACCGGACGGCGGGCAGCGGCTGTTCGTGGACGGGGCGTGGGTGGAGCCGGACGGCGGCCACTACGAGGTCGTCGACCCGGCGACCGAGGGGACCGTCGGCCGGGCGCCGGAGGCCTCGCCGGACCAGGTGCGGGCGGCCTGCGCGGCGGCCCGTGAGGCGCTCGGCCCGTGGTCGCGCACCCCGCCGCAGCAGCGGGCGGCCGTGCTGGCCCGGGCCGCCGACCTCATCCGGGGCCGGCTCGTGCCGTACGCCGAACTCGCGCGGGCGGAGAGCGGCGCCACCACCGCGACCGCGCGGGCGATGCAGGTCGGGGTGGCCGCGGCCCGCTTCCGCCGGTACGCGCGCGTGGAACCGGCCGAGTGGCCGATCGCGCCGCAGGTCAACGAGGCCGGCGGGGGTGCCTCCCCCGCACTTCAGGCGGCGGGTGCGGGCAAGGCGGGCGTCATGGGCGCGCTGGCCGTGCGCCAGCCGGTGGGTGTCGTCGCCTGCGTCACCTCGTACAACAATCCGTGGGCGAACCCGGCGGGCAAGATCGCGCCCGCCCTCGCCATGGGCAACACGGTGGTCGTGAAACCGGCCCCGCAGGACCCCCTGTCCGTCTACCGGATGGCGGAGGCGCTTGAGGAGGCGGGCGTCCCGCGCGGGGTCGTCAACGTCCTGTCCGGGCGCGCGGTCGCGGTCGGCGAGACGGCCGTGTCGTCGCCGGACGTCGACATGGTGAGCTTCACCGGTTCCACGGCCGTCGGACAGCGCATCGCCGAGGTGTGCGGGCGGCAGATGAAACGCCAGCTGATGGAGCTGGGCGGCAAGGGCGCGGCGGTCGTCCTGGACGACGCGGACCTGGCCTCGGCGGTGGCCGGCATCGGCACCACGTTCTCCTTCTACAGCGGCCAGATCTGCACGGCGCCCACGCGGGTGCTGGCGCAGCGCGGTGTGTACGACCGGCTCGTGGAGCAACTCACCGCCTATGCGGGACGGTTGAAGGTGGGCGATCCGCGGGAGGCGGACACGGTCGTCGGCCCGGTGATCTCGGCCGCCCACCGGGACCGGGTGGAGTCGTACGTCGAACTCGGCCGCAAGGAGGGCGCGGTGGTCGTAGCGGGTGGTGAACGCCCGGCGCTGGAAAGGGGCTTCTACGTCGCCCCGACCGTCCTCGCCGACTGCACCAACGACATGCGGGTGGCCCGTGAGGAGATCTTCGGCCCGGTGGTGGTCGTCGTCCCCTTCGACGACGAGGAGGAGGGCGTCGCCCTCGCCAACGACAGCGACTACGGCCTCATCGACTACGTGTGGTCCGGGGACGTGGCGAAGGCGTTCCGGGTGGCACGGCGGCTGCGGGCCGGCGGTGTCGGGATCAACACCGTGGGCCGCAACATGGAGGCGCCGTTCGGCGGCTTCAAGAAGAGCGGGGTGGGCCGCGACGTCGGCTCGTACGCGCTGCACGCGTACAGCGAGGTGCAGGCGATCGTCTGGCCGGGGTGAACCGTCCCTACACCCGGTCGTGCAGGTCCACCCGCACCGTGAGCAGTCCCGTCCCGAGCGCCCGCACCGCCGCGCTGTTGGCGCGGGGCAGGGTGCGCAGACGGGCGACCGGGTCGTCCTCGGGCATCAGGTGGGCCGTCCCGGCGTGCCACCGTCCGCGGATGCGCACCCGCACCCGCGGATCGGCCTGGATGTTGCGGACGTACTGCGAGCGCTCCCCGAACTCCGAGACGAGCCAGAACGCGTCGCCGACGCGGCGGCCGCCCAACGGGGTGCGCCGGGGCCGGCCGGAGACGCGGCCGGTGGTCTCCAGGAGGGTGTGGAACGGCAGCCGGCGGGTCAGGGGGTTGGCGAGGTACCGCTGGAAGGCGGTGGTCGCACGGAAGCGGAGGTCGCTGGAACGGGCCATGGTCCGGGGGCTCCTTCGCGGACAGGGGTGTCGTGCCCATGCTCCCCGACGCCGTCGGCGCGCGGACGGCGGGCTGCCGCCCCCGCCGGCCGGCCGGGCGGGCGGGTCCTGAACTCCGGGCGACTGTTGGCCTCCCGGGGTTCAGGACCGGTGATCGAGGAGACGGGGGAGCCGACGGCCGCCGGGCCGGGCCGGATCGCGGGAGCGGCGGTGTGCGCCGTCACGCTGCCGGCGGGCTGTGCGTCGGGCTCCGGCGTGGACGCCCCCACCAGCCACCGCACGCAGGACACGACCGTCTCCGCCGAGGTCGGCGAGCGCCTCACGCTCTCCGTGCTGGAGAACGCCTCCACCCGCGAGCACCGGTCCGTCGTCGCGCCGCGCCCGGACGCCTCGGTGGTCCGCACCGCCGGCCCGCGCCACGAGTCCGCCGACGACGGGAAGTCGGCCGGCGGCGGCACGCTCGTCCTCGCCTTCGAGGCCACGGGCGCGGGCAGCACCCGGATCACGCTGCTGCACTGCATCTTCCCCACGGCCGGGGCGGCGGCCTGCGGCGGCGCGAGCCCGTCCGCGCCCCCGCCGCCCGAACCGGCACGGATCACCTATCGGGTCACCGTGCGCCGACGGCTGCGAAAGTCACTGCCGGGCCGCACTCGTGGTCACGATCTCGACGGCGGTCCGCAGCGGTGTCCCGGCGTGCCCGAGCAGCGCCCGGGTGACGGCGATCGCCGCGATGACGCCCACCCGGCGCTCGGCCAGGAACGTCTGGACGGCCTCCATCCCCTCCCGTTCGAGGACCGGGCGGCACTCCTCGACCAGCGCGGTCCAGCGCGCGGCCTCCTCGGGGCGCAGCCCGCTCATGTGGTCGAACACGATCTCCACCTCCCCCTGCCGGGCCCACCGGACCTCCCTTCCGTTCAGGCCCGGTTGACGTGCCGGGGCCCGTCGGCCCCGGCGTCGGCGTCGTCATCGTAGACGCGACGCACGTAGCGGCGCCGACCGTCGGCGCTCCCGCTCCGGAACGCTCCGCAGTGAATGCCGACCAGTCGGTATGGACACGTGCCGCGTCTCCCGGTACAGATGAGGGCGTCGCCCGCGACGACGCCGTCGACGAAGCCGTACGCAGTGAAAGGGCCGCCCATGCGCATCGCCGTCACGATCTTCCTCACCGACGAGACGATCACCCCCACCCGCCTCGCCCGTGAGCTGGAGGAACGCGGGTTCGCCGGCCTCTATCTGCCCGAGCACACGCACATCCCGGTCGAACGGACCACCCCGTACCCGGCCGGCGGCGAACTGCCCCGCGAGTACGGCCGCACCCTCGACCCCTTCGTCGCCCTCGGACAGGCGGCGGCCGTGACGCGCACGCTCGGGCTGGGCACCGGCATCACGCTCGTCGCCCAGCACGACCCCATCGACCTGGCCAAGCAGATCGCGACCGTGGACCACCTCTCCGGCGGGCGGCTCACCCTCGGCCTCGGCTACGGGTGGAACGTCGAGGAGGCCGCCGACCACGGCGTCCAGTGGCGGACCCGGCGCGAGCTGGTCCGCGACCGGATGCGGCTGATGCGGGCGCTGTGGGCGGACGAACCGACCGCGTACGAGGGCGAGTTCGCCGCCGTGCGGGCCAGCACGGCGTACCCCAAGCCCGTGCAGAAACCGCGCGGCCCGGTCAGCGGCCCCCGCACCCTGATCGGCGGGGCCGCCGGACCCAAGCTGTTCGCCCACATCTGCGAGTACGCCGACGGCTGGCTGCCGATCGGCGGCCGCGGCCTGTCCGAGTCGCTGCCCGTGCTGCGAGCCGCCTGGGCGGACGCGGGCCGCGATCCGTCCGCCCTCCAGATCGTGCCGTACGCCGTCCACCCGTCCCCCGGCAAGCTCGCGCACTACGCCGAGCTGGGCATCGAGGAGGTCGTGGTGCAGCTCCCGCCGGCGGGCGAGGCGGAGGTGCTGGGGCTGCTCGACGGGTTCGCCCCCTTCCTCTAGGCAGCGGCGCCGGGCATGGTTCCGGGCCGGCGCGGGTGCCGGTCGGTAGCGTCGGCAGGCGCGCCCCGCGCCCGGAATCGGTGATCGTATGCTCGAAGGATGACGACTCCCGCGAGCTCCGGTACCGGCCCCGGCCCGACCCCCGGCCCGTCCGGCGGCCCCACCGAGAACGCCATGCGGCGCGCCCTCAAACGGGCCCGGGACGGCGTCGCGCTCGACGTCGGCGAGGCGGCCGTGCTGCTCCAGGCGCGCGGCGAGGCGCTGCGCGACCTCGCCGCCTCCGCCGCCCGGGTGCGCGACGCCGGGCTGGAGGCGGCCGGCCGGCCCGGCGTCATCACGTACTCGAAGAGCGTCTTCATCCCCCTCACCCGGCTGTGCCGGGACAAGTGCCACTACTGCACCTTCGTGACCGTGCCCGGCAAGCTCCGCCGCGCCGGGCACGGGATGTTCATGTCGCCCGACGAGGTGCTCGACATCGCCCGCAAGGGCGCGGCCCTCGGCTGCAAGGAAGCCCTCATCACCCTCGGCGACAAGCCGGAGGAGCGGTGGCCCGAGGCCCGTGAGTGGCTCGACGCGCACGGCTACGACGACACCATCGCCTACGTCCGCGCCGTCTCCGTCCGCATCCTGGAGGAGACGGGACTGCTCCCGCACCTCAACCCGGGCGTGCTGTCCTGGACCGACTTCCAGCGCCTCAAGCCGGTCGCGCCGTCCATGGGCATGATGCTGGAGACGACCGCGACCCGGCTGTGGTCCGAGCCCGGCGGCCCGCACCACGGCAGCCCGGACAAGGAACCGGCCGTCCGGCTGCGCGTCCTGGAGGACGCCGGCCGGTCCTCCGTCCCCTTCACCTCCGGAATCCTCATCGGCATCGGCGAGACGTACGAGGAACGGGCCGAGTCGCTGTTCGCGCTGCGCAAGGTCTCCCGCGCCTACCACGGCGTCCAGGAGCTGATCATCCAGAACTTCCGCGCCAAGCCGGACACCGCCATGCGCGGCATGCCGGACGCCGAACTCGACGAGCTGGTCGCCACGGTGGCCGTCGCCCGGCACATCATGGGCCCGTCCGCCTGCATCCAGGCCCCGCCCAACCTCGTCGACAGCGAGTACGGGCGGCTGATCGGCGCGGGCGTCGACGACTGGGGCGGGGTCTCCCCCCTCACCATCGACCACGTCAACCCCGAGCGCCCCTGGCCGCAGATCGAGGAACTCGCCGAGAAGTCCGCCGCGGCCGGCTTCGAGCTGCGCGAACGGCTGTGCGTGTACCCGGAGTTCGTCGGGCGCGGCGAACCCTGGCTGGACCCGCGGCTGCTGCCGCACGTGCGCGCGCTGGCCGACCCGGAGACGGGACTGGCCCTGCCCGACGCCGTCGTCGAGGGCCGCCCCTGGCAGGAGCCGGAGGAGGTGTTCGTGCCGTCCGGCCGCACCGACCTGCACCGCACGATCGACACCGAGGGCCGCACCTCCGACCGGCGAGACGACTTCGACGAGGTGTACGGCGACTGGGGGGCGCTGCGCGAGGCCGCCGCCCCCGGCATGGTCCCGGAGCGCATCGACACCGACGTACGCCACGCCCTCGCGACCGCCGCCGACGACCCGGCCGGGCTCACCGACGACGAGGCCCTCGCCCTGCTCCACGCGGACGGCCCCGCCCTGGACGCCCTCACCCGCATCGCGGACGACGTGCGCCGCTCGGCCGTCGGCGACGACGTCACCTACATCGTCACCAGGAACATCAACTTCACCAACGTCTGCTACACGGGCTGCCGTTTCTGCGCCTTCGCGCAGCGCCGCACCGACGCCGACGCCTACACCCTCTCCCTCGACCAGGTCGCCGACCGCGCCCAGCAGGCGTGGGAGGTGGGCGCGGTGGAGGTCTGCATGCAGGGCGGCATCCACCCGGACCTGCCCGGCACCGCCTACTTCGACATCGCGCGGGCGGTGAAGGAGCGCGTCCCCGGCATGCACGTGCACGCCTTCTCACCGATGGAGGTCGTCAACGGCGCGACCCGCACCGGCCTGTCGATCCGCGAATGGCTGATCGCGGCGAAGGAGGCGGGGCTCGACTCCATCCCCGGCACGGCGGCCGAGATCCTCGACGACGAGGTCCGCTGGGTGCTGACCAAGGGCAAGCTGCCGACGGCCACCTGGATCGAGGTCGTCACGACGGCCCACGAGGTCGGGCTCCGGTCGTCGTCCACGATGATGTACGGCCATGTCGACCAGCCCCGGCACTGGCTCGGCCATCTGCGCACCCTCGCCGGCATCCAGCAACGCACGGGCGGCTTCACGGAGTTCGTCACGCTGCCGTTCATCCACACCAACGCGCCGGTCTACCTGGCGGGCATCTCCCGTCCCGGGCCGACCATGCGGGACAACCGGGCGGTGACGGCGATGGCGCGCCTCCTGCTGCACCCGCACATCCCCAACATCCAGACCAGCTGGGTCAAGCTGGGCGCCGAGGGCGCGGCGGAGATGCTCCGCTCGGGGGCCAACGACCTGGGCGGCACGCTCATGGAGGAGACGATCTCGCGGATGGCGGGCTCGTCCTACGGCTCCTACAAGTCGGTCAAGGACCTGGTCGCCGTCGCCGGCGCGGCGGGCCGCCCGGCCCGGCCGCGCACCACGCTGTACGGGGAGGTGCCCGAGGAGCGGCGGCGGACCGCGTCGGCGTCGGACGGGCATCTGCCGGAACTGCTGCCGGTGCTGGACTGAGGGACAGCCCTGCGGGATCCCCACAGTACGATGATCGGACCCCTCGTGGTCGTGGGGTCCCGTAGCTGAGGAGATGCGTGCCCGTGCCTGCCCGACGGCTTCCCTCCTGGGCCTGGGTCACCGGCCTGACCGCCGGTGCGATCGCCGCCGTCGTCGCGCTGACGGTGCAGGCCCAGAACGGCCCGCATCCGACGGCGTCGGCGGTGAAGAGCCCCAAGGCCCCGGCGTCCGCGAGCGCGAAGCCGTCGGGCGCGCCCAAGCCGTCCGCCCCCGCACAGGCCGCTCCGGTCCCCGACCGGTCGGGCGCCGGCCGCCGGGTCGTCTACTCGCTGGGGCAGCACCGCGTCTGGCTGGTCGACGCGGACGACACGGCCCGCCGCACCTTCACCGTCTGGCCCGGCACGGTGAACCCCGCCGTCGGCGCCTACACGGTGTCGGTGCGCAAGGACGCCGTCACCGGCTCGGACGGCGTGGCCATCGAGCACGTCGTCTACTTCTCCGCCGCCTCGGGCGTGAACATCGCCTTCTCCAACGCCGTCGACGGCTCCTCCCCGCCCCCGGCCGCCGCGGGCGCGCAGACGGGCGGCATCCGGATGCCCAAGGCCGACGGCGCGGCGCTGTGGGCGTTCGGCGAGACGGGAACGAAGGTCAGGGTCGTCGACTAGGACCGGTCGTCCGGCTCACCGCACGGAGTCACCGGCCGCCCGCCGCCCGCGCTCACGGCCGGGGAGCGTCCGGCGCGGTCGGCGCGGTCGGCGCGGTCGTCCCGTGCGTCGCGGTGGCGGCGGACGGGAGGTGGTTGACGATCAGCACGACGCCGGCGAACAGGAACGCGCGGGTCGCCGCGTCCAGCCCGTTCCAGGTCTTCGACTGCCACATCGCGAACCACTCGCCGCCGATCGCGATGAACCCGGCGCCGAACAGCAGCATCACCATGACCAGCCCGTAGGTGGACACCGTACGGGCGCGCAGGTCGTCCCGGCGGGCCCAGAGCCACGTCCCGGCTGCCAGAACCAGCCCGGCGATCGTCTCCCACACGATGATCGCGACGTAGGCGGCGTCCTGAAGGCCCCTGTTCGTCACCGCCCGCCACATCAGGTCGTCGTCCCCGAACGTCTCGTCCATCGCCAGGACATGCCGCACGAACTGCCGGTTCGTGCCGAAGTCCGTGATGTTGCCGAAGGCGACGAGCAGCAGGTAGAGGGCGACCGTCCCGGTGAGCAGGGCGGCGGTGAGGGGAAGCGCACGGGTGGCGTGCGCGCGGCGCGCGGAGGGGGTCGTCATACGGGTGCCCTACCCCGCAAGGTCTCCATGACCCCTTTACCCGCCCGCCCCCGCCCGGGGCGGCGGAGGCGGTGTGTTCGATTACAGTGACGGACGTCGTACGTACGGACGGTGCCCGGGAGGACTTGGTGGGTGCGACTGCCGGGCCCGTCTGGGGCCGCGCCGAACAACAGGACTTCCGCAGCCGGGTGCGCGGCACGCTGCTCGGCGCGGCGGTCGGGGACGCGCTGGGCGCGCCCGTCGACGGGCTGGACCTGGAGGAGATCCGGCGGGGACACGGCCCCGAGGGCGTCGTGGACCTGCCCCCCGCCCACGGGCGGCGCGGCGCGGTCAGCCACCTCACCCAGCTGACCCTCTTCACGATGGACGGCCTCGTGCGGGCCCACGTCCGCAGGGACACCGGAGCCTGGCATCCGCCGACCGACCTGCACCGGGCGTATCTGCGCTGGGCCGCCACCCAGCGCGACTGGGGCCCCGACCTGCGCCGCAAGGACAACGGCTGGCTGGCCCAGGAGGAGTGGCTCTACGTCCGCCGCGAGCCGACCCGGACGCTGCTGCTGGGGCTGGGCGACGACGTGATGGGCACGCTCGACTCGCCCAAGAGCCCGGACGCGGACGGCCCGGAGGTCGTGCCGCGGTCGGCGCCGTTCGGGCTGCTCGTCGGCTGGGAGCCGCAGCTCGTCGCGCAACTGGCCGTCGAGTGCGCGGCCCAGACCCACGGTCACCCCACCGCGTGTCTGTCGGCGGGCGCGTACGCGGTCACCGTGCACGCGCTGGCCCGCGGCGAGAGCCTGGACGGCGCGGTGCAGCGGGCGCTGGCCCTGCTGTCCGCGCGGCCGGGGCACGAGCCGGTGTCGGAGGCGCTGCAACGCGCGCTGGGCGCGGTGCGGCAGGGGCCGCCGGGCCCTGCGAGGGTGGCGGAGCTGGCGGCGGGCGGGACCGCGCGCGCGGTGCTGTCGGCCGCCGTGTACTGCGCGCTCGTCGCGCAGGACGTGCGGCACGGCCTGCGGCTGGCGGTGAACCACGGCGCGCCCTCGGCGGCGACCGCGGCCGTGGCGGGCGGGCTGCTGGGGGCCATGCACGGCGAGACGGCCCTCCCGCCGGCCTGGCTGGCCGAGCTGGAGGGCCGTCCCACGATGCTGGAGCTGGCCGACGACTTCGCCATGGAGATGACCCAGGGCCCGGCGCTGCACAACCCCGCCGGCGCGTCGCCCGGCTGGCTGGCCCGCTACCCCCGCGACCTCTGACGAGGCGCGGGGGTCAGTCCGTCCGATCAGTCCGTCCGGTCAGTCCTTCGCCGCCGCGGAGACCTCGTCGCGGGGGCCGGGGAGGGGCGCGGCGGCCGAGGCGCCGTCCCCGTCCGAGTTGATGGTCTCGATGACCGCGAGCCGTTCCGGGGTGTCCTCGGGCTTCAGGAAGCCGACGAGGATGTAGAGGACGAGCGAGACGGCGAGCGGGATCGACACCTGGTACTGGAGCGGGACTCCGCCGTCGACATTCCAGTTGATCGGGTAGTTGACCAGCCAGAAGGCCAGCAGGCCCAGCGCCCAGCTGGTCAGCGCCGCCGTCGGGCCGGAGCGGCGGAACGGGCGCAGCAGGCCCAGCATCATCGGGATCGCCATCGGGCCCATCAGGCCGGCCACCCACTTGATGACGACGGTGATGATGTCCTTGAAGGCGGGGGAGTTGACCTGGGTGGCCGCCGCCATCGACAGCCCGAGGAAGACGACGGTGGTCACGCGTGCCGCGATCAGCCCGGAATGCTGGTTCCAGGCGCGCGCCCTGGCCCAGATGACCGGTGCGCAGTCGCGGGTGAAGACGGCGGCGATGGCGTTGGCGTCGGAGGAGCACATGGCCATCGTGTGGGAGAAGAACCCGACGATGACGAGCCCCAGGAGGCCGTGGGGGAGGAGCTGTTCGGTCATCAGGGCGTAGGAGTCGGAACCGTCGGGCTTGTTCGACGTCACGAGCAGCGGTGACATCCACATCGGGTAGAACAGCACCAGCGGCCAGACCAGCCACAGCACCGCCGACAGCCGCGCCGACCGCTCGGCCTCCTTGGGGCCGGCCGTGGCCATGTACCGCTGGGCCTGGTTGAGCATGCCGCCGTTGTACTCGAACAGCTTGATGAAGAGGAACGCGAGCAGGAACACCGTGCCGTACTGGGCGACCAGCGGCTTGTCGTGGCCCTGGAGGGCGGGATGGTGCCAGGCCTCGGTGACTCCGATGCCCTTGTCGTCGAGCTTCAGCACGACGGCGATGAGCATGGCGAGGCCGGCCAGCAACTGGATGACGAACTGGCCGAGTTCGGTGAGCGCGTCCGCCCAGAGGCCGCCGATCGTGCAGTAGACCGCGGTGATCGCACCGGTGATGAGGATGCCCTGGTTGAGGGAGAGGCCGGTGAACACGGACAGCAGGGTGGCGATGGCGGCCCATTTGGCCCCCACGTCGACGATCTTCAGCAGCATCCCGGACCAGGCCAGGGCCTGCTGGGTCTTGAGGTCGTAGCGGTTCTTCAGGTACTCCAGCGGGGAGGCCACCCGGAGCCTGGACCGCAGCCGGTTGATGCGGGGCGCGAACAGCTTCGAGCCGATCGCGATGCCGAGGGCGATCGGGAAGGACCAGGTGACGAACGAGGTGACGCCGTAGGTGTAGGCGATGCCTGCGTACCCGGTGAACATCACCGCGCTGTAGCCCGACATGTGGTGCGAGATGCCGGACAGCCACCAGGGCATCTTGCCGCCGGCGGTGAAGAAGTCGCTCACGTCGTCGACGCGTTTGTGCGACCAGACGCCGATCGCGACCATCACGCCGAAATAGCCGATGAGCACGGCCCAGTCAAGACCGTTCATGTGCGCCCTCCCGTGGTTCAGCCCGCGTTCAGCTCGGCGCTCATCGTGGGCGCTGCCACGTGAACACGACAAGTAACCGACGGGTCAAAGGGAGGTAAAAGAATTCTGTATGGTGTCCTGCGTTCACCTATATGAACTCAACGCATCAGCTCCCCGGCGTTGACCAGCAGTGATTGTCCGGTGATGGCCCGCGCCCGGTCCGAGGCCAGGAACGCCGCGGCGTCCGCCACGTCCCCGTCCGTCGCCAGCTCGGGCAACGCCATGCGCCCGGTCAGCCGCCCGAGGACCTCCTCCTCCGGCACCCCCTCGGTGTGCGCGGTGAATTGCACGTACGCCTGCACCGGCGGACCCCACATCCACCCCGGCAGCACGGTGTTGACCCGGATCCGGTGCGGACCCAGCTCGCGCGCGAGGGAGTACATGGCACTGGTCAGCGCCCCCTTGGAGGCCGCGTACGCCGCCTGCCACACCTGCGAGGGGGCCGCCACCGCCGACTGCGTCCCGATGAACACGACCGAACCGCCGCCCGCCTTCAGCCCCGGCAGGCACGCCCGGGTCATCCGCAGGGAACCCAGCAGATTGACGTCGATCACCGACTGCCAGGTGGCGAAGTCGGCGTCCTCCAGTCCGCCGAAGTACGAGTCCCAGGCCGCCACGTGCACCACCGCGTCGATCCCCCCGAACCGCTCCCGCGCCAACCCCGCCAGCGCCTCGCACTGGGCCTCGTCGGTGACGTCCGTGACCCGGTACGCCGTGCGCGCCCCCGAGGGGTCGATCCCGGCCGCGCTCTTCGCAAGGTTCTCCTCGGTCCGCGCCCCGAGCACGGCGTTCCCGCCGTCCCGGACGACCGCCGCGGCGACCTGGTGACCGAGCCCGGCGCCCACCCCCGAGACGACGACGGTCCTGCCGTTGAGCAGTGACATCGGGACCTCCCTGACCCTGGCGCATTGTCTGACGGAGCGTCAGAGTATGGGCCAGCCGCCGAGGAAGGGGAAGACGCGTGAGCGACGAGACCCGCAGCGAGACGTACGCCGAACTGGCCTCCGTGGGCCCCTACGGGGTCCGCCCCGGCCACGCCCTGATCACGATGGTCGAACCGCATCCGGGCCACGAGTACGCCTACAACCGCTGGTACGAGGACGACCACTACTACGCCGGCGCGATGGCCATGCCCTGGATGTACGCGGGCCGCCGCTGGGTCGCCACCCGCGACCTGCAACTCCTGCGCCGCCCCGAGAAGTCGGCGGTCGCCCGGCCCGTCACCGCGGGCTGCTACCTCTCCACCTACTGGATCACCGACGGCCGCTACGACGACCACATGAGGTGGACGGTCGCCATCAACAGGCGCCTCAACCGCGACGCCCGCGTCTACCAGGACCGCACCCACGTCTTCACGGCGTTCCAGGACCACGAGACGACGGTCTACCGGGACGGCGCCGCGGGCCCGCGCGACTTCCACGCCCTCGACCACCCCTACGCCGGTCTCGTCGTCGAGGTGATCGACGCCGACTCCGGCGAGCAGCGCGCCGAACTCCTGGAGTGGCTGCGCTCCCGCCACCTGCCCAAGAGCGCGGCCGGCTCCCCGGCGGCCATGGTCACCGTCTTCCGCCCCACCCCCCTGCCCGGCGACCGCATGAGCTACGTCGGGCAGGTCGAGGGCGTCGACACCCGGCTGACCCTGCTCTGGTTCCTGGAGCAGGACCCCCGCGAGTGCTGGGACCGGCACTTCGCCGGCCTGGAGGAGACGGTGGCCGAGTCGGGCCTCGGACGGGTGGAGCTGCTCGCCCCGTTCATCCCGACGGTGCCGGGCACCGACCGCTACGTGGACCGGCTGCGCTGACCGGGCCCCAGGACCGTCAGGGCTGGTCCTTCAGCTCGTCGGGGCACGGCGTCCCCCGCGGCAGCTGGTAGGGGGCCGCGAGACGGTAGGTGCCCGCCTTCGGCGCGAGCAGCACCGTCCACCGGTCGCCCTCGGCGTCCTCCTGCGTCTCGAACAGGCACCCGTTGACGTTGTCGAACGTCTTCGGCTCCCCGTCCGGCCGGCTCTTGGACTCCGGTGTCTCCTGCGGCGGCTTCAGGCTCTTGCCCTGCGCGTCCACCACGCTCAGCCACGGCGAGTACGGGATCCGGATCAGGATCCGGCCCGCCTTCTTCACGTCGATCGTCATCTCGCCCTGCTCGGCGCGCTGCACGACCGCGTCCGGCTCGGCCAGCGGGGCGGGATCGAGGACCCGGAACAGCTGCCAGTTGGCGTCGCCCCAGATCTGCTCCAGATACGGCAGCCCTCGCTGCACCAGCTGCCGCTCCCGTTCGCCGCCGTCCCCGTCCAGGGCCTCCTTGGGCACCACGACGAAGTGCACCGCCCACCGCTGCAGCCAGTCGTGGTAGTTCGCGGAGTTGAGGGTGTCGTCGTAGAAGAGCGGGTTGCGCTCCATGTCGGCCTGGCGGTTCCAGCCGCGGGCGAGGTTGACGTACGGCGCGAGCGCGGACGCCTCGCGGTGCGAGCGGGCCGGGACCACCTCCACCCGTCCCCGCTCCGCGCCGACCCCCTGCAACTCGTTGACGAGCGGGGCCAGCTCACGCGCCCACGAGGCCGCGGGGGTCGTCCGCACCACGTCGTCGACCGACTTGAAGCCGATCCAGCCCACGAACGTCAGCGACGACAGGACGATCACGTACCACTTGCGGCTGCGCGGCACGGCGAACGGCAGCGCGGCCATCAGCACCACGCCGGTGAACATCATCGCGAGCCGGGTGATGTTGGATCCGATCTGCGAGCTGATCAGCCACACCAGCAGCACCCCGAGCCCGTACACCGCCGCCGTGATCCGCACGGTCTTCCAGTCGTGCGGGACGAGGGCGTAGACCGCCACCGCGGACAGCAGCGGCAGGCAGGCCGAGCCGAAGGACATCGGCTGAGTGCCCGAGAACGGGAACAGCCAGGCGGACAGGGCGACGACCACCGTGGGCGCGAGCCCGAGCGCCCACGCGCCGGGCCGCCGCTTCTGAAGGAACATCGCCACGGCGACTATGCCCACGAAGAGGCCCGCCACCGGCGAGCCCATCGTGGCCAGCGCGGCGAGCGGCGCCGCGCACAGCGCCTTCGCCCACCGCCTGTAGCGCCACCGGTGCGGCCAGCAGAACACGACGGCGACCGCACCCAGCGCGAACATGTTGCCCAGCCCGAACGTCACCCGCCCCGAGGCCGCGTTGCACAGCAGCGCGAAGATCCCCGCCAGCGCCGGCCACACCGGGTTCCGCACCGGCCGGCAGCGCAACAGGATGAGAGTGAGCAGCCCCGCCGACAGCGTGCCGGCGATCATCATCGTCGTCCGCACGCCGAGCACGGACATCAGATACGGCGACACCATGCTGTACGACACCGGGTGCATGCCGCCGTACCAGGCCAGGTTGTACGCCGAGTCGGGATGCCGGCCGACGAACTCGGCCCACGCGTCCTGCGCCGCGAGATCGCCGCCGCTGTTCGCGAAGGTGAAGAACCAGACGAGATGCAGGACGCCGGACAGCGCCGTCATCGACAGCACCGGGTGCTGGTTCAGCCGGCCGCCCAGCCGTTCCAGGGCCGCTCTCGTCCGGGACGCCGCCGGCGGCGGCTCCGTCCGGGGGGCGCCCGCGCGGCCGCCGTCCTCGCGGTCCGGGGCGGGCCCCTGCTCGACGTCTACCACGGCGTCCGCCGCGGGCTCGCCGGCCGCCGGAGCGTCCGCCGCTGGTGTCGCCGGGTCACGGTCGTGCTCGCCCGACCGGGTGGCGGGCAGCCTCGACCGCGGGCCGACGTCCGGTCCCGGACCTGTGTCGTCGGCGCGTGTCGGCTCCGCAGTGGCCACCTGAAGGCACTCCCCGTGTCCCGTCCTCTGTTCTCGGTCGCGTCCCGCTCACGTCCGCTGCACGGCTGCGCCCTCGCGACCGGCGACCTGTCCCGTTTCGCGACGCTAGCACGCACCCCGCCGGGCGGCTGCCCGACGGGGTGCACGGTGGTACGGACGCGGCCGGGGCGTCAGCCGAGTCGTGTCAGCTTGTCCGGGAAGCCCGGCTCGTTCAGGTCGGACCGCAGCGCGACCGGCACCTTCACGGCGCCGCTCGTGCCGTCCCCGACGGTGAGCGTGCCCACCTGCGCGCCGGCCTTGGCGCTGTGCGGCACCTCGCCGGCGGTGAACGACAGCTTCACCGTCATGCCCGCCCAGCCGACCGCCGGGACGTCCTCGGTGATGACGACGGGCGTGTGGTTGCCCAGCTTGTCGTCCACGTACCCGACGACGTCGCCCTTCTTGAGGATCTTCGCCGAGGTCAGTGCGTCCTGGGCGGCGAGCAGCGCCTTCTGGCTGACGGCGTTGACCGTCTCCAGGATCCTCGGCTTGTGCTGGCCGAGGACCGCGCCGACCAGGGTCACCGTCTGCCCGCCGACCTTCTTGCGCGAGGCGAAGAGCAGGTTGCCGCCCGCCGCGGTGGTGCTGCCGGTCTTGATGCCGATCGCGCCCATGTTGTACGGCAGCGTGTTGTAGTTGGGCCAGTTCTTTCCGGACGGGTCGTCCCAGCTGGCCGCGCTGGAGATGGCGACCAGCGCCGGCACCTTCACGAACGCCCGGCCGAGCTTGACCTGGTCCTCCGCCGTGGAGACGGTCGTCTCCTTCAGGCCCGAGGGGTCGGTGTACGTCGTGTTCGTCATCCCCAGTTCCCTGGCGGTGGCGTTCATCTTCTTCACGAAGGCCGCCTCCGAACCCGCGTCCCAGCGCGCGAGGAGGCGCGCGATGTTGTTGGCGGAGGGGATCAGGACGGCCGACAGCGCCTGGTGCTCGGTGAGGCTCTGGCCCTCCTTGACGGTGTTGAGCGTCGACTCGTCGCCCGTGACGTCGTAGCCGCCCTCCTTCTCCGCCGTCGCGTCGATCCTGATCTTCGGGCCTTCCTCCCCGGCCTTCATCGGGTGGTTCTTGAGGATGATGTACGAGGTCATGGTCTTGGCGACCGAGCCGATGGCCACCGGCGTCTGCTTGCCGAAGCTGCCCATCGTGCCGACGCCGTCGGCGTCCATCCAGCCCTGGCCCTCGTTCGGCCAGGGGAGCTGGGTCTTGCCGCCCTCGAACGTGTACGAGTCCTTCGCGGTGAGCGTGAGCCCGGGCGCCGGCAGCGGCCGCGCGGCCTGCGCGATCGCAAACACGACGAGCAGCAGGAGGGCCAGCGGCGTCCAGATCTTGAGCCGCCGGCGGAGCTGGCGCAGGGGCGTGGGCGGGGGCGGCGGGGTGTTCGTCAGCTCGGCCAGCAGGTCCAGCGGCGGCTTCGGCGGCAGCGGCTGCTGCGTGGTCCGCTCGGGGCCCACCTGCGGCACGAGCGCGGTGACGTCGGCCTGCCGGGGCGCGGACGGCTTGACCGGCGGCTTCGGCGCGCGCGGCTCGTCGAGCGGCTTGAGCGCGACGAACGTGCTCGTCCGCTCGGCGACGGGCTCGTCCCCGGGCCCCGCGTCGACGTCGTCGGCCTCGTCGGCCGTACGGGCCGTACCGGCCGCGGCGGGCTTCTCGGCCTTGTCGGCCGCGGTCCTCGCGGCGGGGTCGCCCTCGGCGTCCTCGGCGCTTCCCGTGTTCTTGGCGCTCGCGGCGTCCTCGTCGGACGTGGGCCGGGCGGCCCCGCCGAGCTTCAGCATGGTGGTCGGCTGGTCGACGGCGGGCTTGGGCCGGGGGGTCTTGAAGACGGCGGTGGGCTGGTCGACGGGCCGCTCGCCCGCCTCGCCTGCCGCCTTGTCGTCCGCGTCGCCGGTCTCGCCGGTCTCGGCGGATCCGCCGGCCTCTTCGGCCGGCTCGGCGGCCCCGCCGGTCTCGTCGGCCTTGTCCTCTTCATCGGCTTTATCGGCCTTGCCGCCTGTGGCCCACTTCGGTGCGGGCTTGGACGCGGACGCGGACGCGGGCCGGTCGGTCGCCTCGCCGGCGCTCGCGGAACGTTCCTCCGAACCGGAGTCGGAGTCCGAGTCGGAGTCCGAGCCCGCGTCCGAGTCGGCGTGCGGGTCCTGGTCCTGGTCGGCGTCCATGTCGGGGGTGCTCTCGCCGGCGGTCTTCTCGTCCGCCGTGGACACCCACTGGGCGACGGCCGCGCGCAGACGCTCGTCACCGCCCGGGGCGGTGTCGGGGATCTCCGGGCCGCCCTCGCCGCCCTCGCCGTCCTCGGCCTTCGCGGCCTCTGCGGGCGCGTCCTGGGCGGACTCGCGGGGCTGCGGCTCCTCCGGGGCGCTCTCGGCGTCGTCGGCGGCCTCCGCGTCGTCGGCGGCCTCGGGCTCGTCCGCCGTCGCGGGCTCCCCGGACTCCCCGGACTCCCGGGGCTCGTCGGGCCCGCCGTTCCCGGCGGGTTCCTCGGGCTCCTCGCGCTCCTCGGACTCCTCGGTCTTCACGCCCCGGACCGAGAACACGCGGGTCGCCGTGTCGACGCCGCCGCGCGCCGCCGACGGACCGCCGTCCCGTGCCACCGCGACCCGCGGATCGCGGGGCTCGCGGGAGTCACCGGACTCACGTGCTTCGGGAACCGTGCCCGCGCTCCCCGACGTCGGTTCTGCCGACGACTCGCGCTGCTTCGACCTGTCGGGGGACTCGCCCGCCACCGATGCCTCCTCCTGTGCCGCACGCCGTCAGCGCGCCTGCCGAACCGTGAACAGCCCGCCCCGGACCCGCCTCGCGGCGCTGTCCGAACCATGTACCAGTGTCCTGTGTAGAGGGCTTGGCTCCTGCGGTAGACGAGAACGACATACCTACTGGTTCCACTACAAACAGGTCACGCACCCTCGACAGATGAATGTGAGAGGGGTCACCCTGTCATTCATCCACGCGGGGAGGCATGGATGGGCAGGAGCCGCAGAACGATTCCGGAAGAGCTTCTTCTGCTGGCGTTGGACCCGACCACGGGTACCACCGCACAGCCGCAGTCGCTCGACCTTGGTCTGGCCGGAGCGCAGCTAGTGGAGCTGGCGCTGGCCGGACGGATAGCCCCTGACGGGGATCGTATCGCCGTGGTGTCCCCACGGCCGACTGGAGATCCGACACTGGACTGCGCGTTGGAGCTGCTGCGAAGGCGTGGCGCTCCCGTACGGGCCGTCCACTGGATCGGCGGGCCGCGTCTCGGGCTCCGCCAGACCTACCTCTCGCATCTGGAGCGGTGCGGCATGGTGCATGCCGTGGCGGGCCAGATGTGCGGAGTGCTGCCGACGACTCGCTACCAGGCGACGGACACCGACATCAGCCGGGAGATCAAGGCCCGGCTGGACTCCGCGATCCGCACCGGCGTGCCGCCGGACCCGCGGACCGCGGCGCTCGCCGCACTGGCGCACGCGGTCGGCCTCGGCAAGCACCTGTACCCGGGCAACGAGGGACGCTCGTCCCGCTCCCGGCTGCGGGATCTGATCAGGCACGACCCGATGGGCGGTCTCGTGGCGCACGCCGTGATGGACGTCCAGAACGGCGCGGTGGCACAGCCGCGCCGCAACCAGCCACCCGCCGGCCGTCAGGCCGGGCCGGGAGCGAGGCCCGCTCCGGAACCCGCCCGTGGCGTTCCGGCGCAGCCGCACCGCGGTCCCCTGGCGCGTGTCGTGGCCCACTGAGCCGCAGTCCCCCGACACCGCGAGAGCACCGCACGACACCGCGCGGGCATGACCGCGCGACGCCGTGCACGCAGGCGCGCACCACCGCACCACCGCAGTACGCAGGACCCGTTCGGGAGCCGCCGCGGCCCGCGCGGGGCGGTGTGCCACACCGCCCCGCGCGGACGCATGTCCGCGCCGGTGGGGGTGCTGATCCGAACTGGCGTGTACCGGCCGCATAACCACCGTTTTCCAGCGGTGGAAAGCGCCTTGGTGGCAGTCTGCTCAACAGCAGATACGCAAAGTGTCAGGTACAGACACGCAGCCGGAGGTGCACGTCCCGTGGCGTCCAACGTCAATCCCACTGTCAGGCGACGCCGGTTGGGCCAGGAGCTGCGCCGGCTCCGTGAGCTCAAGGGCATGACGGCCGAGGAGGTCGCCGAGCGCCTGCTGGTGTCCCAGTCGAAGATCAGCCGGCTGGAGAACGGCCGGCGCAGCATCAGCCAGCGCGACGTCCGCGACCTGTGCGGGGTGTACGAGGTCGAGGACCAGCGGATGGTCGACTCGCTGATGGAGATGGCCAAGGACTCGCGCCAGCAGGGCTGGTGGCACGCCTTCGGCGACGTCCCCTACAGCGTCTACATCGGCCTGGAGACCGACGCGGCCAGCCTGCGCGTGTACGACCCGCAGGTCGTGCCGGGGCTGTTGCAGACCCGCCAGTACGCGGAGGCGCTGATCTCGGGCGCGCTGCCGGAGACCGCGCACACGGAGATCGAGAAGCGCGTGCAGGTGCGCATGCGCAGGCAGGAACGCGTCTCCTCCGGGGAGAACCCGCTGCGGCTGTGGAGCGTGATGGACGAGTCGGCGCTCAGAAGAGTCGTCGGCAGCCGTGAACTCATGCGGGACCAGCTGGAACACCTCGTGGAGCAGTCCCAGCTCCCGCATGTCACGGTCCAGGTGATCCCCTTCGACATGGGCGCGCATCCCGGTCTGAACGGCCAGTACGCGATCCTCGAATTCCCCGACACCGCCGACTCCAGCGTCGTCTACATCGAGGGCGTCACCAGCGACCTCTACCTGGAGAAGCCGAACGACGTGCAGAAGTACAGCGTGATGTACGAGCATCTGCGCGCCCAGGCGCTGAACGTCGAACAGTCCCGTCAGTTCATCGCCGACATCGCCAAGGGATATGTGCCGTAAGGCGGTTGGGAAAGCCGGATGTTCGAGATGACGGACGTTCGCGTGGGAAGTGCCGCATGGTACGCCCACCCCCCGGCAGGATGGAAGTTTCCATTGGAATATGTCATCCGGTCGAGTGAATAGTCGCTTCGTCAGTCGATGTTGGCGAGTAGCGTCGATCACGCCATCGAGCAACAAGGTTGGCGTGAACGTGCCGCGGGGCCGCAGTGAGGTCCGTGGTGCGAGGACAGCTACTCAACAACTGCACTCCGGAGCAAAAACATGGCAATTCGTCAGGGCAGCGCGCACTCGTGGACCAAGTCCTCCTACTCCACGGGCAACGGTGCGTGCGTCGAGGTCAAGTCGCCGGCCGTCCAGGCCCTCCTCGTCCGCGACTCCAAGGTCCAGGACGGCCCCAACCTGGTCTTCCCCGCCGACGCGTGGAGCGAGTTCGTGGCATCGGTCAAGGCGTAGGGCGGAACACCCCCGCTCTCGCGCCGGTCACCGGCAGCCGGTCGCAGGCCGGACCGCCCGGTGTCCCGCAGCACCCCGCGGGAACCGCCCAAGGGCCCTCTCGACCAGATCGCCGTCCTAGCCGAGAGGGCCCGGTGCCGTTCCGGGCCGGGCGGCAGACCGCGGGCCCGCCGGCTCGGTCAGGCCAGCTGGCCCTCGATGGCGGCCACGACCTCGGCGGCCTCGGGCTCGGTCTGCGGGGAGAAACGGGCGACGACGGAGCCGTCCCGGCCGATCAGGAACTTCTCGAAGTTCCAGCGGATGTCGCCCGTGTGGCCCTCGGCGTCCGCGAACCCGACCAGCCGCCGGTACAGCGGGTGCCGGTCGTCACCGTTCACCTCGACCTTCTCCGTCAGCGGGAAGGTCACGCCGTAGGTCGCGGAGCAGAATTCGGCGATCTCCTCGGCGCTGCCGGGCTCCTGCCCGAGGAACTGGTTGCAGGGCACTCCCAGCACGGTGAAGCCCTGGGCGGCGTACCGCTCCTGGAGCCGCTCCAGACCGTTGTACTGCGGGGTGAGCCCGCACTTGGAGGCCACGTTCACCACGAGGACGGCCTGGCCCGCGTACTGCGAGAGGTCCGCGGAACCGCCCTTGAGGGCGTCGATCTGTACGTCGAGGGGAGAGGCGCCGGCATCAGTAGTCATGCCCCGGATGCTAGCCCCCGGCCCCGCGCCGCCCCTGCTCCGCCCCTTGTCCGGCCGCCTCGGTCAGGGCGCGGCCCGCCGGGGTGCGGGAGTACAGCACCGAGCGGCCCGCGCGCCGGCGTTCCACCAGGCCCGCGTCCAGCAGGACCCGCAGATGCCGGCCGACCGAACCGAGGCCCTGGCCGGTCAGGGCCACCAGCTGGGTGGTGCTCAGGGGTGCGGCGAGGAGCACCAGCACCGCGGCCCGGCCGGGGCCCAGCAGCGTGCCGAGCGCGGCCGGGACGGCGCGGGCGCGCTCCTCGCGGTCACCGGCGAGGACGCCCGAGCACGGGTAGACGACCGCGTACCGCTCCCGCCCCTCCCAGGCGACCCAGCCGGTCTCCGGGGTGACCGGCACGAACAGCAGCTCCGCGCCGGACGCCTCACGGGGCGGGTACTCGTGCACGTTGACCTGGAAGCGGCTCTCCCCGAGCCAGCGCGTCCCCGGCCGCAGCGAGTCCAGCACGGCGGCCCAGCCGCCCCGGCTGACCAGCGCGGTGCGCGCCACGACGTCCGCCTCCAGGACGCGCCGCCGCCGTTCCCAGTACGGCCGCACGCCCGTCTCCCACACGTGCTCCAGCAGCGCCGCCGCCCGCTCGGGCAGGTCGTCCCGCTCCAGGGCGGCGGGCAGCGGGCCGGCCAGGGAGGTCCGCAGATGGGCCCGCGCCGCCGCCGGGTCCGCCGCCCGCACCCGCGCCACGCCCTCCTCGAAGCTCTCGCCCTCCCTCGGCGTCGGCGTGAGGAAGTCGGCGATCCATCCCCCACGCCCGGACCCGCCCGCCCTGGGCGTTTCCCACGACCCGAGCCCGGCCCGCACGAGCAGCGCGGTCACCGGGTCGGCGGCCAGCCTCGCGCGGTGGCCGGGGAGGTGGGCGCGCAGCCAGGCGTGCTCGCCGGGGTGCGCGCCGGCACCCGCGTGCAGCAGCTTCAGGCTCGCGAAGGTCTCGGCGAGCGGTGAGAGCACGAACCGGCTGCGGGCGAGGGTGTCGGCGTTCACCTGCCACCAGCCCACGCCCCGCACCTCCCCCCGGCCGCCCGCCGCCGCCCACGGCGTTCCCCGCCACCCGCGCTGATCAGCACGGCCCACGACGTTTCGCGGGCCGGCGAAACAATAACCGCCCTTCCCGGGCCCGACCCAGACTCCGGCCATGACCGCCCTCTCCTACCGCCGGCTCTTCCGCGTCCCCGAGTTCACCCCGCTGTTCCTCTCCTCCGCCGCCCACACCGCCGCCCAGACGGTCAGCGGGCTCGCCCTCGCCACCCTCGTCTACCGGGCCACCGGTTCGCCGCTGCTGTCGGCGGTGAGCATGTTCGGGCCGTCCCTCGCACAGGTGCTGGGCGCGACCGTGCTCCTCTCGGGATCCGACCGGATGCCGCCTCGGTCGGCGCTGACCGGTATCTCGCTGGCCTTCGCCGCCGCCACGGCCCTCATGGCGCTGCCGGGGCTGCCGACCTGGGGCGTCTTCGCCGTCGTCCTCGTGCAGGGGCTGGTCGCCTCGCTCGGCGGCGGCGTCCGCTGGGGCCTGCTGAACGAGATCCTGGGCGGCGCCGAGGGCGGCTATCTGCCGGGGCGTTCGCTGTTCAACATGATGAGCGGGCTGACGCAGATCACCGGTTACGCCACCGGCGGCGCGCTCGTGACCGCGCTGTCCCCGCGCCCGGTCCTCCTGCTCGCCGCTCTGCTGTACGCGGTCTCGGCCGCCGTCGCCCGCCTCGGGCTGACCGCCCGTGCGCCGCGCGCCGCCGGCCGGCTGTCGGCGGCGGCCACCCGGCGCGCCAACGCCGCCCTGTGGTCCTCCCGGCCGCGCCGCCTGACCTACCTGGGGCTGTGGCTGCCCAACGGTCTCGTCGTCGGCTGCGAGGCCCTGTTCGTGCCCTACGACCCCGGGGCGGCGGGCACGCTGTTCGCGTGCGCCGCACTCGGCATGCTGGCCGGCGACGTCCTCGTGGGCCGCCTTCTGCCGCCGCACCGGCGCTCGCGCCTCGCCACCCCGCTGCTGCTGCTCCTGGCCGCCCCCTACACCCTGTTCGCGCTGCACCCCGGCGTTCCGCTCGCCGCGGCCTGCGCCGCCCTCGCCTCCGTCGGCTTCGGCGCGAGCCTGGTGCAGCAGGAGCGGCTGATGCGCCTGACCCCGCCCGAACTCAGCGGCCACGCCCTCGGGTTGCACGCGGCCGGGATGCTCACCCTCCAGGGCGTGAGCGCGGCCCTGGCGGGCGGACTGGCCCAACTCGCCGCGCCTGGAACGGCGATGGCCGCGATGGCGGGCGCGTCGATCGCGGTGACCACGGCGCTGGCGCTCGCCGACCGCGCCGCGCCGCGCCCGGACACCGCCGTGCCGACGGAGGCGCGGCTCTGATCGGGTGTCATGTGCTCTGCCCGCCAACGGCCTTCGCTCACCTGCGTCCTTTCCCGTGGACGGGGAGCGGGAGGACGAGGGCGTCCGCGTCGGGCTCCCTCTTCGATACGACGAATTCGCGCGGGCCAGGGTGTCGAAGCGGTCCTCGTCGTCATAATCGTGGCCAGGGACGAACCGGGGGTGGTGGATTCATGGCGGACGTCGTCGTCGTGCACGGAATTTTCGCCAACAGGTCGAGTCGCGACGAGATGCGCGAGACCTGGCTGGCGGCATTGCGCGAGGGACTGCGCAACGTGCGGTTCCGCGGAGCCGACGCTCTCACGATCGAATGCGTTTTCTACGGCCATCTCTACAACGACGGGAAAGCGGGGCCCTCCTGGCAGTACGAGGTCGCAGACCTCGAACCCGGCCTCGAACAGGAACTGCTGATCGCCCTCGCGGAAAGCGTCGACGACCCCGCGAGCGACCGGGCGGGCAAGGCCGGTTACGCGCCGAGAACCGTCCAGTGGGCCATCGATTTCCTCCAGGCCCGCAAGATCCTCGGCGGCACGAACGCGAGGATTCTCGGGTTCGTCAAACAGGTGGCCCGCTATCTGCGGGACCCGGAATTCAAGAAGAAGGTACAGGCCGAGTTCAGCGCCGCGATGGAGACCGGACCCCGCGCCGTCGTCGCCCACTCGCTCGGCAGCGTCGTGGCCTACGACTGGCTGCGCACCCACGGGCCCACCAGCGCCACCACCCTCGTCACCCTCGGCTCACCGCTCGGACTGCGGCCCGTCCTGCGCGAACTGCACCCCTACCTCGACGCCTGCCCCGCCCCCTGGCCCACCGGCGTCGACACCTGGGTGAACGTCGCGGCGAAGGAGGACGCCGTCGCCACCGTCAAGGCGCTGGACGGGCTGTTCGCGGGGAAGATCCACGACCTGGACGCCGCCAACTCCCGTGCCACCGCCCACGACGCGCTCGTCTACCTGAAGAACGTCCGCACCTGCGAGTCGCTGAAGGTGGCTCTTGGCTGAGCGGGCGGGGTACTTCTGCGTCTCGGGACGCCCGGCCTACGGCGGGAACTTCGCCGACCTGAAGCTGCTGCCGGAGGAGGTGGCCGCCGTCCGCGCCGAGCTGACGGCGCTCGGCCTGACCGAGCTGTTCGCCGGGGCGGGCGGACCCGGCGAGGGCGACGCCCTCACCCACCTCGCCCTCTACGACGCCCTGTACGAGTGGAGCCGCCCGGACCCCGGCGCCTCACCCGACGGCACGGACCCGGACGGCACGGACCCGGACGGGGCGCCGCCCGAGCGGACCGCCACGCTGGTGATCTACGCGACCGGGCACGGCTACCAGCTGGAGGACGAGTGGATGCTCGTCCCGCCCGAGACCGTCGATCCCCTCAACCCCCGCGCCGCACTCCCGCCCGCCGCGCTGCTCGCGGCCCTGAAGGAGCGCGCCGACCTCGCCCAGGTGCTGCTGGTCCTGGACGCCTGCGGGGCCGCGCCCGGCGCGGAACAGGCCCTGCTGGACACCCTGTCGAAGTCCCGCTACCGGCCGCTCGACGGACAGTTCGACCTGTGGGTCGTCGCCGCCGCTCGGCGGGCCGAGACGGCGGGGCAGACCGTGTTCTCCGACGCCTTCACCGCGGCGCTGCGCGGCACCGCCGCCCCCTCCCTGGACCGGCGGCACCTGAGCCTCACCGGCGTGATGGTGTCCGTCCAGGACGACCTGGCGGCGACCTCGCAACGGGCGAAGATCGTCGCCGGATACGAGGACCCGCACTGCCGCGCCCTGCCCAACCCCCTTTTCATGCCGCCCGACCCGCCCGACTGGCTGCCGGCCGGCTGGAGCCGCAGCTCACGCGGGGTGCGCAGCCAGGACGCGCCCGGCTGGTACTTCACCGGACGCGACGGCGCGCTGCGCACCGTCATCGACCACCTCACCGGCGTCGGGGCCGCGCCGCCGCTGTGGCTGACCGGCTCCCACGGCAGCGGCAAGACCGCCGTCCTCGGCCGCGTCGTCACCACCGCCACCGCCGCACTGCGCGCCGCGCTCCCGGTCGTGGCCCGGCACGGCGTCCTGCCCGCCGGCGACCTCACCCTCGCCGCGGTCGACGCGCGCGGCCGCACCGCCGAACGGCTCGCCGACGAGATCGCCCGCGCGCTGGACGTCCCCGGCGAGGGCGTCACCGGCCTGCTGGCCGCACTCGGCGGCGGCCACGAGGGAAAGACCCGAGGCGTCGTCGTCGACCATGTGGACGAGGCGGACATGCCCGCCGCCGTGCTGGCCTGCCTGGTGGAGCCGCTGGCCGCGCTGCCCCACGTCCGGGTGGTGCTCGGCGCGGCACGCCCGCTGCCCGGCCCCACGGCCGGGACGACCGTCGACCTCGACGACGAGGCCCACCGCGGCCCCGAGACGGCCGGCGCGTACCTGCGCACCCGCCTCGCCTACGGCGGCCACCTCCCGCCGAAGGACGCCGCACCCCTGGAACGGCTCTGCGGCGGCTGCTTCGAGGCGGCCGCCACGGCGGCGGACGTCCTGGTCCGGGAGCGCGCCGACCCCCTCGGCCAGGCGACCGCGGCCGTCGTCGAACGGCTCGACGGCCTCCTGCGCCGCACGCTCGGGGAGTTCCTCGCACCGGCGGCGGCGGGCGCGGCGGCCGACGTCCTCAACGCCCTGTGCTCCTTCCACGACGACCTCTTCCTCGACCTGCCGACCTGGGCCTCCGTCACCGCCGGCCACGGCGGGGCGCCGGTCACGGCGGCGCAGCTGGAGAGCTGCCTCGACGCCTGCCGGAGCTTCCTCGTGCGCCGCCGGCTGCCCGGCCGCCGGCCCGGCGACGCCCTCGAAGGGGTGCGCCCCCGCCACCGGCCCGCCCCCGCCCCGGGGCCCGGCCCCCGAAGAGCCGTGCTGCGCCGGCTCCTCGACGAGGTCGGCCCGGGCGCCTCGGCCTCCGGCTGGGAACGTGTGCCGGACCATCTCCTCGACATCCTCGCCGCGGCCGCCGCCGCCGACCAGGCCGGCGACGCGGGCCGGCTCCTCGACGACCCCGGCTTCCTGCTCGCGCTCGCCCGGCCCACCCTGACCCGCACCGTCAAGGCGCTGACCGGCCCCGACCGGGCGGCACGGGCCGCCGTGCGCGCAGCCCAGCCACGGCAGGCGCGACCGCACCAGGACCGCTTCGCCCTCGCCCTGGCCGCCACCCGGCAGCAACTCACCGCTCTCGCACGGGCCGCCGGCCCCGTCGACGCGCCCTGCGGCACGCTGGAGGTGCGCTGGGCGCGGCCGGGCAAGCGCGAACGGCCGTCGATCACGCGCGTGTCCGCCGCCGGATCACCCGGCCCCCGCTCCGTCGTCACCGCCCACGACGACGGCAGCCTGCGGTGGTGGGACGGCGCCGGCGGCGAGGAGGGGACGTCCCGGCGGCTGGAGGGCCGCGTCGTCGCGCTGAACGCCCTGAACAGCACCGAGAGCGCGGAGGTCGAGAAGGGCGCGGAGGGCGAGAAGGCCGCCGAGGCCGCCGGGGGCGTCCACGCGCTCGTCGTCCTGGCCGACGGCACGGTACTGCGCTGCGCCCCGGACGCGGCGGTCCCGGACCGGGTGCTGCGCGAGGGGACGGGCGAACTGCCGGGCCCCTGCGCGGGCCACCCGGCCGGCTTCCTCGCGGTGGGCGACGGGGCGGACGTCGAACTGCTGGCCGTGGGGGCGTCGGGGGTCGAACCGCTGGGCCGGGAGTCGCTGCGACGGGCGGTCGTCGCGGTCGCCGTGGCCGGTCCGCCCGAGGATCCGGTCGTCTGGGCGGCGACGCAGGACGGCGTGGTGCACCGCTGGTCCCCGGCCGCCGCGGGCCCGCCGCGCAGGGTCGCGCTGTGCCCGGACCCGGTCCGGCTCGCGGCCGCCGCGGACGGCGAGACGGCGGTGGTCGTCGACGCGGACGGCGGGTGCACGTTCGTCGGCGGTGCGGCCGCTCTCGCGGGCGCGGTCCCGGCGCTCCCGCACGACCTGCGCGCGCTCCATCTGACGCCGGACTGGTTCGTCGTCGCGTGCCGCCACCGGGACGGGAACTGGCTGGACACCTACGCCGTCGCCGACGGCAGCACGGCCCGCTGGCCGTTGGACGGGCTGCCCACGGGCATCGTCTCCCACCCCGCCGGAGGGGGCGCACCCGTGCCCGGCGGGGGAGACGCGGCCGTCGGGCTCGTCCACGGCGTGGACGACGCGCCGGCCGAGTGGTACGGGTCGGCCGACCTGCTGGTGGCGACCTCCCGCGCGCCCGCCCTGCTGCGGGCCCGCACCCGCGCGAAGCACGGCATGTCACGGAACGGCCGCAGGAGGTAACCCGTATGACAGTGTCCCCCCTCTCCCCGGCCGCCGTGCCCGGCACCGCCTTCGTCCGCGACCGGCTGGTCCGCCTGCTGACGTGGCTCAACCGCACGGCCGCCCGGGACCTCGCCGACGAGGAACTCGCCGCGCAGTGCGCGCTGTCCGGCCTCCAGGACGGCTGGCTCGGCGAATTGCTCGGCCGGCCGGACCGCGACGCCGTCCTCGCCGCTCTGCCCGCATGGCTGACGGTGGCCGACGACAGCGGTCTGACCGTCCTCGTCGACGTGGCCTCGGGCACGGCGGCGCCGGCGGGCGGTCAGACCGCCCCCGCAGCCCCCGTCGTCGATCCCGCCGCCACTCCAGCCGCCGTCGTCGCGCTCGAGGCGGCGCGTGAGCGGATGCGGCGACTGCTCCCGCTGCTGGCCGGGGAAGTCCCGGACCAGCTGGCCGAGTTGTGGGCCCACTGTCCCGCGCGGCCCGGCGCGGACGGGCCCGGCGAACGGCCCGCGCGGCCCGCGCCGCACGCGGCCGTGGCGGACGGGCCCGGCGGACGCGTCGCGATCACGCTCGCGGACGCGTCCGACCCGGACCGCGGGGCCGTCTGGATCGAACCCGTCGCATGGACCGGGCCCTGTCTCATCGAGGCCCGGGAGGCGGCCGTCGCGCTGCTGAACCGGTTCGGCGGCGTCGAGCCCGGCGCGCGGCCCGAACTCCCGGTGGGGGTATGGCCCGACGGTCTCCGCCCCGATCCGGCCGTCGCGCTCGGCTACGCCCTCGACGCCCTCGCCGGGTTCACCGGACTGCCCCGGCCCGAGCTGCCCGCCTTCGGCGTCCTGACGCGGGAGCGGACCCTCGCGCCGATGACGGACGCCGACCTGACCGGACGGGTCGAGGCGCTCGCGCTGATCGGCGTCGACGAACTCCTCGCCCCCACCGCGAGCGGCTGGGTCAGGGTCCGTCCCGGCGGGGTGCGCGAACCGGTGCCCGGCCCGCCCGGCCCCCTCACGCTCGACGGGGCCGCCACCGCGGTCTGGGGCGAGGCGTGGACCGAATGGAAGCACGCCCGCCACCGCGAGGAACTGCTCGCCCTGGGCTGGGTGGTCCAGCCGCTGGCGGCCCGGCCGGGCGACGCCGTGGTCAAGCAGGTCGCCGACCTCCGCGAGATCTACCACGGCAAGGACGCCAAGGGCGGCAAGGGCCGGGAGAGCGGGCGGGCGAGACGGGTGGTGGCCGTCGTCGGCGGCACCGTGCGCAGCGGCAAGAGCACGATCGCCCGGCTGCTCGCCGAGGACCTGCGCCGACGCGGCTGGCAGGTCCAGGCGATCCGGTCCACCCGGGGCGAACTGCCCGACCGCGACCCGCTGATCGACGCCGCCCGGCGGGCCGTCGATCTGGCGCGGCGCGAGGAGGGCAGGCCCTGTCTGCTGATCCTGGACGGGCTGCTCCCCCTCCAGGGCGGCAACAAGGCGGTCGACGAACTGCTGCCGCTGGTCTCGGAGGACGTCCGGTGCAGCGTCCTCGCCCTGCTGGAGTACGACGTCTCCGCGAACTTCGAGTGGAGCACGGAGAGCGTGGACGTCATCCCGGCCGTCGTCGGCGGACCCCACCTGGAGGACTTCGTCAAGGCGGTGGCCCTCGCCCGGCCGGGCGAGGCGCGGCGCGAGGCCGGGCTCGCCGAGGTGCGGCGCGGCGACGGCAGCCGCGACCTGGACCGGATCATCCGCATCATGACCGGCGGGGCGGACGACGACCCCGTCCTGGCCTGCTTCGGCGGCCTCGGCATCGCCCAGCAGAACGCGGTGGCGGACATGGCGGCCGCCTCCCTGATCCACTCCGGCGTCGCCGAGGCGACGCTCGTCGACCTCACCGGGGAACAACGCGACGCGCTCGGCGTGGAGTCCCTCGAAGGAGAAGGCCTCGTCCGGATCCCCGGCGTCGAGGACAGCACCCGCATCCTCCAGCGCGTCCTCCAGATACGAGAGGAGGACGAGGCGGGCGACGACCGCGAAGAGCCCGAACGCGTGCCCGTCCCCGGCGAGGAGCGGCTGCGCGCCGAGGTCGTCGAACGGCTGCTGCCGAGGTTCGAGACGCTGATGCGCCACGAGCGCGGCGAAGTCCTGCCCAGGCTCCTCGGAGCCCGCCTCTACCGCGCCCAGGTCGCCGCCGAGATCCTCGAACGCACCCGGCACGGCGCCTTCACCCAGTGGCTCGGCAAGGCGCGGGCCGCCGAACTGGCGCGCTGCCTCACCGCCCTCGGCACCTCGCTGAGCGAGGAGATCGCCAGGGACGTCATCCGGGAGTTCACCCACCGCCTCAAGGACGAGCCGTCGACGCTGCGGCTGCTCGACCTGGTCACCGTCATCCGCGGCATCCGGCACGCCATGTCCACCGGCGCGCCCCACCTCGACCACGTCTTCACCTGGCTGCGCGCCCAGGTGAACGCCGTCCTGTCCAGCGGGGAGGGCACCGCACAGGAACGGCTCCACCTGCTCGACCGGATCGAGTGGTTCCAGAACGCCGACCTCGACGAGATCGTCGTCAAACGCGTCGCGGAGGTCGTCACCGGCCTCGACCCGTCCCGCCCCGCCGACTACTTCCTCGTGCTGCGCGCCCTGCGCCTGCAACGGCGGCTGTGGCGGCGGGTGGCGGACGACGACGCCGTCCACTACGAGGACGCCGCCGGCTACCACCCCGTCGACCAGGAGCCGGGCCCCGAGGAACTGGTCTCCTACCGGCCCCGGGCCGAGGACGGTTTCGCCGTGATCCTCGCCGGGATGATGCTGCGCCGGCACGTCGAACGCACCGAGTGGTCCGCGATGATCGACGAGCACCAGGACCTCCTCCAGCCCGCCCTGGACGCCAGCAGCCCGCGCGACGTGATCACCGCCCTGCACGAACTGCGGCGCACCTCCGGCATGCACCGCAACGAGATCTTCAAACGGGCCATCGACACCCGGCACGACAACGCCCGCTTCCTGGGCGCGCTGCGCGCGCTCGTCCGGCGCGCCACCCCGATGGAGACCGTGGAGCTGCTGCGGGTCGTGCAGGGGCTGCACGCCTGGTGCGCCTGCCTGCTGCTGTCGGCGGAGACCCGCGGCCTGGTGTGGACGCAGGACAACGACCCCGACGAGGCGTTCGTCGCCCGCCTCGCCGACGCCACCAAGAACGATCCCAAGGCTGCGGGCATGCTGCTGTCCGTCACCCACGCCGTGGAGAGCCCCTACCACCAGAGCGGCCGGAGCTTCGCCCAGCTCTTCGGCGACGGGCTCGGCGAGACGGCCGTCCTCGACTGGCTGGTCAAGGACCCCCGCCCGTCCGTGAAGTACCACCTGGTCAAGGGGTTGTGGGAGGCCCAGGTCGGCTACCGCGAGCGGTGCCTGGAGCAGATGGTCGACATCGTCGCCCAGGCGCTCACCACCTCCCGCCGCGTATGGGGACCCCGCCTCGCGCTGTGGATCGGCGCCGACCCCGAGTTCGGTCCCGGGTTCCTGCACGACCTGCGCGAGAAGGTCGGCATCGACGACCTGCTGGTCGGCATGAGCGTGTGGTCGCCGCCGGACGCCCAGGCCGAGTTCCACCGCCTGGCCCGCGCCCTCTACCCGACGGCCGCGCTCCGCTACGCCCGGACCTTCCACGCCGGCGAACTGGCCCAGCGCCTGGCCAACGCCTCCTCCGTCGCCGTCGCCGAGGCCTGCCGCGAGGTCGCCCGCACGATGCGGCACACCGACGGCATCTCCGGCGCCGCCCTGCTGAAGGCGACCGGCCGGCTGATCGGACGGCCCGACGTGTGGACGGACCGGCTCGACACCGTCCGCACGGGGGAGGAGTTCACCCAGTTCCTGAGCATCGTCAGCGACATCGACCGCGGTTTCGTGCGCAGGCTCCTCGGCACGTACGGCGAGCGCACGATGCGAACCGCCGTCCAGGGCGCGGAGGAACTGCGGCTGGTGTGGAAGACGCGCTCGGCCATGTATCAGAATCCGCTCGCCGCCACCGCCATGCTCTCCGTCCTGGAACAGGTCGCCGAACTGGGCCGGGCCGTCTACACGCGGCTCTCGGACGACGCCGTCCTGATGAAGATCTTCACCGACGAACTCCAGCTGCTTCAGAACCCGTCGGAGCAGTACATGGCGGCCCTGCACCTCGCGCGGATCGGGATCGGGCCCGCCCACCCCCGCAACGCCGAGTGGACCGAGACGACGTTCGAGCTGAAGAAGCGGCTCATCACCACGTTCTCCAACCCGCGCGTCATCCGGGACGTCCTGCGCACCGTGGCGCTGTGGGAACGCCGTTGGGCGGTCGAACTCGTGGGCATTCTCGACCTCGCCAAGACGGAACGCCGCCTGCGGCTCGGGCTGATCGCCGACCTCCAGCCGGCCGTCGGGCTGGCCGCGCTCCTCATCAGTCTCGGCGACGAGAAGAAGGCCTCGGCCGTGCTCGACATGCTGGAGAGGGTCGGCTGGGAACGGGTGGCGGGCCGCGTCGACCTGCCGTCGGCGGTGCTCTTGCTGCGGCTGGTGGGCCAGTTGCAGCAGCACCACGCCGGTCCGGTCGCCGCGGCGGTCAACGCCCGGGTCGTCACGCTGCTCTCCCGGGAGATCGTCCTCGACGACCGGGCCATGTGGCGCGAGGTGGGCCACGCCTGCCAGGCGCTCGCCGCGTCCGGCCACCCGGTGCACGGCATCGGCGACCGCCCGGCCCGCGAACCGCTCCTCGCCGACGCCCCCGCCGTCTCGCGCGCCCTGCACTGGTTCCCGGCGACGCCGTGGCGCGCCCGCTACCGCACACTGTCCGTCGAGCGCCTGATCTCCCGTCCGCCGCGCTCCGGCGGCGACCTCGCCCTCGCCCTCGCGGGAGCCGCCTCCGCCGGCCGCCTGGCCGACGTGCTGCCCGGCCTTCCCGAGCTGACGGCCCTGGCGACCGCCGACACCAGGGACCTCGCCGACCTGACCGAGTTCGCCGGCCGGCACCCCGCCCTCGCCGCCGTCCTGCGCCCGCACCACGGCGTCTTCGACGCCCATCTGCGGTCGGCGACGTCGGTGTCGTCCCTGGACACCCGCCGCCTGCGCCGCAGCATCGCGGCCATCGCGGCGGGTACCACGTTCGACGACGCGGGCTGAGGGAGCGCAAACGGGAACCGCGCCGCCGCCAGGCTTCTACAATGCTGTAGAGGCTTTAGAGATGGCGTTCGCGCGCGGGGCCCCGCGGACGGCCGGCGTCCCCACGACGTCCGACCGGCGATCGCCACCGGGCGACGTCCGACCGGACGATGTCCGAGCGGATCCCACCGGACGACGTCCCACCGCGGACCGGACGGCGGCGAAGAGGAGGCTGGGCGTGACGGAGCACGGGCGGCGCCCCCCGCGGCGGGCGCAGGGCGAGCTGGAGGCGTCGGTGCTGTCGGCGCTGCGGCAGGCCGACGGGCCCGCGACGGCCGGATGGGTCCAGGAACGCCTCGGCGGCGGCCTCGCCTACACCACGGTGATCACCATCCTGACCCGGCTGCTCGCCAAGGGCGCGGTCACCCGCGAGCGCAGCGGCCGCTCCTTCGCCTGGCTGCCCGCCTCGGACGAGGCCGGCCTGGCCGCCCGGCGCATGCACAGGGTCCTGGACGCCGAACGCGACCGCGAGGCGGTGCTCACCAGCTTCGTCACCGGTCTCGGTCCCGACGACGAACGGCTGCTGCGGGAACTCCTCGGACAGCCGCCCCGCCCGAGCCGCGGCGACTGACTCCGCAGGGAACCCGGCCGCACCCGCGCACACCGTGGACGCAACGGTCCGGACGACCGTCCGGACCGTTGCGCCGCGCCCCCCGATTCGGTCGGACCGGATTCAGCCGGCGGTGCAGGAGACGCTGGGCCAGGTCCAGTTGCCGTTGGGCTGGATGGTGACGCCGAAGGCGTTGCCGCTGCCGTTGGGTTTGGCGGTGAGCACCTGGGCGCTGGGGTAGCCGGCGCTGATGTTCCAGGTGGACAGGACCTTGGCGGGGGAGGGGATGTTCATGGTGACGGTCCAGTCGGCGGCTCCGCTGACGTTGACGTTGAGGTTGTAGCGGTCGCCCCACTGCTGCCCGGCGGAGAGCGTCGCGGTGCACGCGCCGCCCCCGCCACCCCCGCCACCGCCGCCGGAGCCGCCGTCGGGTGCGACGGCCCGGCCGGTCTGCGGGGAGATCATGCCGGCGCACAGACCGCGTGCGGCCAGCCCCTGTGCGATCCGCGGGATCGCGGCGATCGTGTTGGCCGGCCAGTCGTGCATCAGGATGACCTGGCCGTTGGTGAGCCGGCCCGCGGCCTGCACGATCGCGTCGGTGCTCGCGCCGTTCCAGTCCTGCGAGTCCACATCCCAGATGACCTCGGTCAGGCCGTACCTGGCCTCGACGGAGCGCACCGTGGAGTTGGTCTCGCCGTACGGCGGCCGGAACAGTTTCGGCGTGCCGCCGCCCGCGCCGGAGATCGCCTGCTGGGTGCGGGAGATCTCCGAGTCGATCTGCGACTGGCTCTGCTGGGTCAGATGCGGGTGGGTGTAGCTGTGGTTGCCGACCCACATGCCGGCGTCGACCTGGGCCCGCACCTGCGCGGGGCGGGCCGCGGCGTACTGGCCCTCGTTGAACATCGTGGCCCGCAGACCGTTCTGCCTGAGGGCGTTGAGCAGGTTCGACGTGGTGCCGGACGGGCCGTCGTCGAAGGTGAGCCCGACGTATCCGTTGCAGGCGGCCGCCCGCGCGGGAGCGGCGGCCTGGACGGGGGCGGCGGCCTGGACGGTGAGGGTGCAGGCGGCGGCCGTCGCGAGGACGGCCAGTCTCGTGACCAGGGCGCGGGAGCGGAGTCGTGGTCCGGTACTCATACGGGGTGGTCCTCCAGCCGGGGCGAGGGTGCGGGGGTCAGCCGGCGGTGCAGGAGACGCTGGGCCAGGTCCAGTTGCCGTTGGGCTGGATGGTGACGCCGAAGGCGTTGCCGCTGCCGTTGGGTTTGGCGGTGAGCACCTGGGCGCTGGGGTAGCCGGCGCTGATGTTCCAGGTGGACAGGACCTTGGCGGGGGAGGGGATGTTCATGGTGACGGTCCAGTCGGCGGCTCCGCTGACGTTGACGTTGAGGTTGTAGCGGTCGCCCCACTGCTGCCCGGCGGAGAGCGTCGCGGTGCACGCGCCGCCACCGCCACCCCCGCCACCGCCGCCGCCCGAACCGGTGCCGCCGACGGTGATGTTGGAGCTGCCGCTGCTCTGGTAACCCTCGGTCGCGAGGATCATGTAGTAGTTGAAGCTGCCGAGCGGCATGCCGGCCCGGGCCCAGGCGTCGAAGTGGTTCCCGGTGGTGATGGTGCCGCCCGTGCGCTTGGACTGCCGCACGCTCCAGTACTGGTCGAAGGTCTTGTTGCCCTCGACGGAGGGGGCGTTGTAGCGGGTCGTCTTGTAGATGTCGTACGTGCCGCCGTCGCTGGTGACGGTGCCCTTGTACGTTCCGGTGGGCCGGTAGGTGCCCCAGTTGTCGACGATGTAGTACTCGACGAGCGGATTCGACGTCCAGCCGTACAGGGCCAGATAGGCGTTGCCGGACGGGTTGAAGGAGCCCGAGTACGTCACGCTCCGGCGGCCGCCGTTGCTCCAGCCCTTTCCGGCGACGAAGTTGCCGGTGTTGCGCCAGGACGTGCCGTAGGAGCCGCCGGACCCCAGGTTCATTGACACGGTGCCCGGCGAGTCGGTCCAGAACGAGTAGTAGTACCCGTTGTCGGTGCCGGTCTGGTTCGAGGTGACGACGGTGTCGGCGTAGGCGGCGCCGGGTGACGTCAGCGCGGCGAGGGCGACCAGGACCGTGGTGCAGACGCCGCTGAGGAACAGCCTGAAGCGTGCGGGTGCGTTCATGTACGTGTTTCCTCCTCGTCCTTGTGAGGCCGGTCCCGCACGAAGGCGGAGGACGGCTCGTCGGATTGACCGTCAGTTTTGGTATGACCCTGCCAACTGTCAATACTTTCGGCAATGACGACGAAACATTCGGAAGACCCAAACAGTCAGTGTCGCAACATAACCGCTGTTCAGAGAAGCGACCGCGAAAATTTTGCCGTCAATGATGAGCAAGGCTCAGGAAAGGGCAATTCCGCGACTGGGATCAAGAATTCCGAATGTTTCGGAGGATTTCCGTTCGCTTCATCGCCGCAGCGGAAGCCCCCTTCAGGGCTTCGTTCAAGGGTTGACCGAACCGTTCTTCGAACTGTTGTCGTTCGTCCCGTTGACACCATGCGCCACCCCTCTTACTGTCACGCCAACATGCCGACCATGTGACGGTATTTCGAACGGTTGAAGGGCAACTCCCTTGCGTGCCAACGGAATCAGCACACGCGTGGTCGGGGTGCGATGGCGCACAGCGGCCTGCTTACAGAGGCCCGCCGGCCACACGACCACCACCGCCGGCGCGAACCGGCGGCATCGGCACAGCCGGTGGCGCCCGCACCGCAACGACTCCGGGGCGCCCCACGCAAGTCCGGCCGGTCATAAGGCGCTTGAGCGCCGGCTCGCGCACCGAGCCGGCCGGCACGACCTCCGGTCGTTCCAGCGGGACCCCCCGCTCGCCCGCCACCCGTGAGACCCCGGGCACACCACGTCCGCCGACGACCTCGGCGGCCCGTGCGCCGCTTCGAGACCGCCGGGCGGATCCGCCGCGGCGCGCCCCTCTCCCCACCCGAAGCCCGACCCGTCCGGGGGCGTCCGGCGCCCACCCGTGTGCGTGATCACCCCAAAGGGCCGACCCCGCCGACCCCCCGAACCTCGGAATCTCCCGGCCCGTTCGGGAACGGCGGCACGGCGCGTCCGACCCACGCGCCGCCCCCGCGACCGTGCTCCACGCGCCCCCTGACCCCGGGCGTCCGCCCCGTCCCCTCCGCCCCGTCCGCTCCCTCTCCGCCGTCCCCACAGTCCCCGCCGTCCCCCCAGTCCCTGCCGTCCCCTGGCGGCACCCCGGCACGGCGTACTCCTCTCAACGACGAGAAGAACTAGGAACGATCACCATGCGCAACCGAAGAGCCGCCCTCGCCACGCTGGCCGGGGCCGCCTCCCTGGCTCTGACCCTGTCCGCCTGCGGAGACACCACGGCAGGCGGCCGCAAGGTCGGCTCGGGCGACGGCACCATCGGCATCGCCATGCCGACCCAGGCCTCCCAGCGCTGGCTCACCGACGGAAAGAGCGTCGTCGACGACCTCAAGTCCAAGGGGTACGAGACCAAGCTGGTCTACGGCCAGGACAACCCGAAGACCCAGGTCGCGCAGATCGAGAAGCTGGTCGAGGAGGGCGTCGACGCGCTGATCATCGCCGCCATCGACAACAAGTCGCTCAACGGCGTCCTCCAGCAGGCCGCCGCCGCGAAGATCCCGGTCATCTCCTACGACCGGCTCATCCTCGGCACGCAGAACGTCGACTACTACGTCTCCTTCGACAACGAGCAGGTCGGCCGGCTCCAGGCCCTCTACATCGTCGAAAAGCTCGGTCTGGAGAAGGGCAAGGGCCCCTACAACATCGAGCTGTTCGCCGGTTCCCCCGACGACAACAACACCCAGTTCTTCTTCGACGGCTCGATGCGCCTGCTGCAGCCGTTCATCGACAGCGGACAACTGGTCGTCCGCTCCGGCCAGACCGCGCTCGACAAGGTCACCACCCTGCGCTGGGACGGCCCCACCGCACAGCGCCGCATGGAGGCCGTGCTGTCGCAGTCCTACCGCAACCGCAAGGTGGACGCCGTCCTTTCGCCGTACGACGGCATCTCCATCGGCGTCCTGAACGCGCTGAAGGCGGACGGCTACGGCACCGGCAGCAAGCCCCTGCCCGTCATCACCGGCCAGGACGCGGAACTGCCCTCCGTGAAGTCGATCATCGCGGGCGAGCAGTCGCAGACCGTCTACAAGGATCTCCGCGAACTCGCCTCGGTGGCCGCCGACATGGCCGACGACCTCCTCAACGACCGCACCCCGAGCGTGAACAACAGGCGGTCCTACAAGAACGGCGTGAAGGCCGTCCCGGCCCGGCTCCTCCAGCCGACGAGCGTCGACCGGACCAACTACGAGTACGTCCTGGTCGCGGGCGGCTTCTACAAGGAAGCCCAGCTCAAGTAGCGGCACGCCCGGGGTCGCCGTACGGATGCCGGACCGTACAGGTGCCGGACCGTACGGACACCGGGCCGTACGGATGCGGGGACGACTCAGTGATTCCCCCGATGCGGCAGGGTCCCGCGGCGTGCCACGGTGATCCGTCTTCGGCCGCAGACGGGCCGACACCGAGGGGAGAGCGGATGGGATCGTCCCAAGGGCGGCATGCGGCCCTGCAGGAGCGAGCGAACGAGCTGGGCCACACCCGGGGCCGCCGGACGTACGCGATCACCGGAGTGGCCGGGGGCCTCAGCCAACTCGCCTGGCGGGCCGCCGTCGTGGTGCTGGTCTTCTTCCTCGGCACGGTCGTGGTCGCCAGGCCCAGCTCGGCGTTCCTCAAGGGCGCCGTGCTGGCGGGCCTGCTGCTCGCCTTGATCGTCCTCAGGATCCTGTGGCGCCGGACGACCGCCGGCCGGGGGATGGGCCGCTGCCACCTCTACGGCAGCGGCCTGGCCGTCACCGACCTGCTCGGCCGGATGCGGGACGTGGTGGCGTGGAGCGAGGTGACCGAGCTGAAACACTCGTCGGGTGCGGTGCTCTTCACCCCCCTCTACCGCGTCGAACTCGCACGCCGCGGGGCAGAGCCGCTGGCCTTCGTGGTCCCGGCCTACCAGACCGACCTGATCACCGCGCTCAGGGACCAGGCGACCCGCCACGGCATCCCGCAGAAGCAACTCCGCTACATCGTCGGCTGACGGACGAGGGGCGAGGGGCCACGGGCGTGACGGGCGACGGACTGCGAACTCCCAACTCCCAACTCCCAACTCCGACAGGACTGTCAGTGCCTGCCACTAGGGTTCTACCGCGCGGTCGGCTTCCGGGGGTTCCAGCTCCGCAGGGATGGCTTCATCCCCGGCCTGTCCGGGGGCGGCCCGGAGATTGCGTCCGGGACCCAACCGACGGTCGGGCTGTGCCGATGGCCACGAGGTGACCTGCCAGCGCCGACCGCGCACCCCCGGCGCACGTCACGTCACCGCCCCCGGCGGAGGCGTCGGGAAACCCCGGAAGTCCCGGAAGCCCCGGAAGCCCCGGAAGTCGCAGGCCCGTCCAGCCAGGGGCTCCACACCGTGAGGACCATGAGCGCCGCGGTGCACCCGCCGAGCAGCATGACGACGGACGGGGAGGAGCGGTCCAGGACCGCGCCCCCGACGAGGGCGCCGATCGCGAACGTCGTCTGGAAGGAAGCGGTGAACAGGACCGAAGCCGCCTCGGGCGCATGCGGCGCCGCCCGGGAGAACCAGGTCTGCGACGCGACCGGAACGGCCCCGTAGGCGATGCCCCACACCGTCAGCAGGACCACCGCGCCGGCCTCACCGCGGCCCAGCACGGGCAGCAGAAGGGTCACCGCGGAGATCAGGGCGGCCGCGAGCCCGAACACGGCACGAGGGCGACGGCCCACCCAGGCGCCGCCCAGGAAGTTGCCGAGGATCCCGGCCGTACCGTAGACCAGCAGGAACACGGTGATCCGGCCCCCGCCGGCGTGGGTGACCCGCTCGAGGAACGGCGTCACGTATGTGTACGTGCCGAAGTGGGCCAGCACGATGAGGAAGGTCAGCAGGAGCGCCGAGCGCGTGCGGGCCCCGCGGAGCAGCCCACCGAGCACGCCGAGCCGGGTGGCGCGGACCGGCGGAAGCGGCGGCAGGAGCAAGAGCAGCATGACGAGCACGCCGGCCGTCACAACCCCCATGACGGTGAAGGCGGTTCGCCATCCCGTGAGATCACCGAGGAAGGTGCCGGCCGGGACGCCGAGGACGGATCCCAGCGGGACGGCGGAGAAGATCACGGCGGTGGCCCTGCCGACGGAGCCGGGTGACGCGAGGCGCTCCGCCAGCCCGGCGCCGATCGACCAGAAGCCCCCGATGGTGATCCCGACCATGACCCGGGACACCAGCACGAACCGGTAGTCGGGCGCCGCGGCGGCGAGGAAGTTCGCCAGCGTCAGCAGCGACATCAGGGCGCACAGCGTCAGACGCCGGTCGACGCGCGTCGTGGCCACGGTGACCAGGGGAGCGGCGACCGCCGCAAGGAGGCCTGGCATCGTCATCATCAGCCCGGCCACCCCGTCGGACACGGCGAGATCGGAGCCGATCGAGGTCAGCAGGCCGATCGGAAGGATCTCGGTGGTGACGATCGCGAAGATCCCCAGCATCACCGAGACCACGGCCGGCCACCTGGTCGACAGGACGGGCCCGGCCGGAGGCCGTCCATCGACCGCGGCGGGGGTGGGCATGTTGGCCGACATGGCGTTCCGTCCTGAGAGGCAGCACGTGCGGAGCACCCAGTCCAACCCGCCCCACACCCCCACGGCTGGCACCTTCCCGACACCACCCCCACGCCAGAGGTCCACGTCGCATTCCGGCCGAGCGGGCGCGGTCCGGCGCGCCGGGCCGACGGCTCGGGGGCTTGAGGGCGTGGGGGCGTGGGGGCGTGCTGGAACGCGCCGCGGGGACTCACCTCCCGGGGCCGCGCACTACTTGACGTAACCTCAGTTGCGTTGTTCAGAAGGGCCGATGACACTCCAACAGACGGTCAGTCGATCGGAGGATCGCCCGGACAGGACGACCTGTCACACGCCTGTGACGTGGGGCCGACGGTTCCGGAACGCATGACCGAATAGCGTTGTTCGTGCTGGTCAGAGAGGCCGGCGGGTCAGAAGCCACATCGCCAGGAGCCGTCATGCGTACCGCACTCCGTACCGCCCTCGCCCTCGTCGCCCTCGTGGGTACGGCCACCGCTTCTGTCGCGACGGCCACTGCCGCCGGCGCAGCGACCGCGACCGCGTCCTCCACGGCCGGCACCTGTGTCGCCACCAAGACCGTCCCCTCCGTCTTCGGCGGCGGCTGGAAGGTCAAGCTGGTCAACAGTGCCGACCGCGGCGCGTCCGCCAGGCTCTTCGACGCGAGGGGACGCGTCGTCTCGACCGTGGACCAGAGCAGGAGCATCGACACGGCCCGGGGTCTGCGCATCACCGGAGTGCTCAGCGCCAAGCCCGTCTTCGGGCAGCGCAGCGAGGGCGGGCCCACCCCGTGGAAGTCCACCGCCTTCCCGGCGCTGTCCGCCGACTGCACGCAGTCCGGCAAGCTCGTGCGCACCCTGCGTCTCGACTCCCGGACGTCCGCGCAGATCTTCAAGGTCTCCGCCGGCCACTACCAGGCCCGCGTCCACCAGGGCGGCAGCCTGGTGCGGTTCATCGACGCGCACGGTCGCGCCGGAGCCGCCGTGTTCGGCAGCCGCACGCTCGTACTGAACCCCGACGGCACGACCGTCACCTGGACCGGCGCCAAGACCGCCGCCAACCCGCGTCTCGGCCGCTACAAGCTCGCCAACGGCGCCACGGTGAAGCTCGTCAAGCGATCCGGTGTCTACGGGGCGCAGCTCACCACCGGCCACGGCACGTTCCCCGTCGCATACGCCAAGGGCCGCCCGTCCGTCCAGCAGGACGACGTCACCCTGGTCGTCCTCGGCGCCGACGGCACCCTCAGCGCCTACATCTACGGCAGGACCCAGAAGGCCCCCCTCTACCTGGGCGCCTGAGCCACCAACGGCCCCTGACCCGCACGCCGACCCAGCTCACGTCCGCTCTCCGTCGGCCGGCTCCGACCAGCAAGCCCAAGGCAAGAATGAGGAGCTGGCCTGGTGGTCTCGTCACGATGGGACCGGAGGAGGATGGCGGCACCACTGATCCAATACGGCAGCCACTGCGGTTCCGCCGGCGAGGGTCCCGTTCGGTAGGCGTCCACTGCCCGAACGTCTACTGCCCGAAGGCCGGGCCATCGCCAAGCACGCCGAGCGACCATCCAGGCTTTGAGCGGTGCTGCCTGACCTCCTCGGGGCCCTCACCTCCTCGGACCGTCTTCCCCGGCGGACGCCGTGCAGCTCCGCGAGAGGAGTGCGCAGGGCGAGCTTGGGGATGTGGACTCCGTGGGGATGCCAGACAGGATTCGAACCTGCGACGCCCGCTCTAGGAGTTCGATCGCCGGGGCCTCACAGCACTCGGAATCACGGGTTGGGAGGCCGTCGTCGGCCGCTCGGGGCTGCTGGTGTACGCCTCCGTCCGGCGGCGTTGTGTCAGCCGTGGATGTCAGAGACCTTCTGATCCGTAGCTCTACAGAGATCGGTCGCCGCCCCACAGCCCTCCGATGTCGCGGACCGTCAGCAGGGTCCCTTGTCCTGGCCGGTTCCGCAGATCGGTCCGGGGTCTTTGTAGATGTAGGCCAGGAACAGTGCCCACGCAATCAGGGCGACAACGATGCCGATGCGCCACAGCCGTTCGTTGCGTCGCTTGGTCTTCTCGGGACGGTCAGGCTTGTACCGTTCTTCGCTGTTCACGTTCCCCCTGGTGTGTGCGATCGAGGCCTCGCGTTCGTGCACGCGGGAGTGCCCGGCCCCGGTTCCGTCCTGTGCGTCACCGTGTCAGGCGCGAGGTGCGCGCGGCCCCAGGGGCTGATCCGAAAAACACCGCCTTGCTCCCACGATGCGAACTACGGGCGGGGTGGTCGCTGAGGTCTGCACGGCTGGTCGGCCGTGCAGGTGCGGTCGGTGATGACCGACTGCGGTCGCGGTGGTTGCTGTACTTCGCTGCCGTACAACAGAGAGGCGGAGACAGGCGTCACTCCTCGTCTACCGGGGCTCACGCCGGGCGCCTGGGATGCCGGGCGGCGTTTGCACATCAGCGCTCACCTGGCCGCCGAGGGTCATCACGTTGAGGGTCGCAGGCGGAAAAGGCCCTGTGGGCGTGTCTGGTAAAGCACGACGTACTGGCTGTGTCTTCTGAGGCTCACGCCAAAGCGGGTGGCTGGGCGCTTGGTGCGCGGCGCTGCCCCCGGCCGGGCTGGAGCGAGGCTGAGACAGGAGCGCAGGCCCGGCCGGGGGCCACCGGGCCATCGCCGATCGGCTCGGAGCCATGATCCGCGAGGGTGGGGGAGCGGCCCCCTCCGGCTCAGGTCACTAGGTCTGCGAGGCGATGGCCCGGAAGGGGTGGGGCCCGCATCTCAAATCGGGTCAGGCGAAGGGCACTTCGCCAGTTCCCACTAGGCTCCCTGTGAACTTCAGCCTGGGCGCACGCCGGGGCTTCTTTTGCGGGTGCTCTCAGCCGGGGCACCGGGGGGTGGGCGAATGATGAATGCTTCTGAGGTCGGAAGACGGGTCGTTGCGGCGGCGGGTGTCTTGTCGGTGCTGGTGCTGGCCGGCGCGTGCGGTGCGGAGAGCGGGGACGATGCTGGGGGAAGTAGGAAGCCTGCGACCGCCGGGTCCACCTCGTCTGCGAGCTCGACGCCGCAGCAGGCATCCGGATCGCCCGCCTCCGAGGCCGGGAAGGGGCTCGACCAGAAGGGCCTCGACCGCCTAGCGCTGACCGCGCACGACGTCCCCGGCTATACCGTCAACACTGTCACGGGCCAGGGCAGCCCGGTGGACCACGACGTGCTCACGACCTACCGCGCCGTCACGCCCGCACCTTGCCGATCCGTCTACGCGGCCGCACAGCTGGGCGGCCTGCACGACTTCACGGCCCATGTCAGCCAGGATGTCGTGTCCGCCTCCGACGATCTCGGGCAGCACGCGAGTGTCGGCCTGACGTCCTACACCCTTGCCAACGCCCGCACGGTGATGACCGAACTGCGCGCAGCGCTTCCGAAGTGCGCCACCGCCGAGATGCGCCCGTCCGCTGCCCACCCAGGTGCTGGGCTGGGGTATTCCGGTACCCAGTCCCGGTCCGTTTCCGGTTACGGCGACGAGACACTCGCTTTCGACGCCACCCAGGTCGTCAACGGCGGGGGACCCAGCATCCCCGTCACCGTCCTGGTCGTCCGCCAGGACTCCACCATCGCCACCTTCTTGTCCCTCAACCCCATCCAGCCCCCGACCATCCCCCAGGACATCGTCGACGCGCAGCTGAAAAAGCTCGCCTGACCTCGTCGGGCGGGGGATGACGTACGCGCCGCGGTTCACAGCACACCTTCGGCTGGAGGATCCGGCCTCCACACAGCCGTAGTGGCACGCATGTGGCACGACCCCGAACACGACGAAGGGCCAGCCTGGGAGGAAACCCTCCTGAGCTGGCCCTTTCTCTGTGCCCCCGGCAGGATTCGAACCTGCGACACCCGCTTTAGGAGTTCTGACAGGCGTACTCCTGGAGGGACGCTTGCCCGCCCCGTCCGAGCCGCGCAGTGCGCGGACGTCTTCCGCAGGACAGCAACGTACGCTCACGTTGCCGTCAACGATTGCCGTCACACACTCTGAGGGCGGAGTACCTGACCAGCGGTGTGGCGATCCCCAGGCGCACGAGGGCTACCAGAACCTCCCTGGAGTGAGGGCCGGTTGCGCCATCACCGTCCACGGACTATGGAGCAATGGCAGACACGAGCCGGAGGAGTGCGTGACACTACGTCTGTGACTAGCTCTCAACGTCGTGCCCTCTGGACCACAACCGCGACGCTCGGAATAGCGCTCGTGGCCACCAGTATCTACCTGGGACTCGAAAAGGCAAGCATGCTAGGAGGGATCGTAGGGTCTCTTATTGGTTTGCTAGGAGCAGCTCTCGGAATTCATCAGATTCGAAGTTCGCAAGGTGTCAGAGCGGCAAATCCGGGGCAGATCCAGCGCAGTGGAAATAATTCGATAAACCTGCAAAGCGGAAACGATTTGACCATTGGAGATAATAATAAGTTTGGTGACTCGCCGTGAAGTGGAGCACTAAACGACAAACGTCGCGAGATAATAACCTCAACATCCAGGCTGGAGGGGATGTTCGCCTTGGCCTCGGATACCGCGAGGTGAAGGATATCTCTCAAGATACCGCGATGGAGGTGTTTGAGAAAAATTTCTACAGATTGAGTCAGGGTGCTTATGAGGTAGCCCGAGAGCGAGCTGAAGAGTTCACGCGTAATCTAGTTGAATCTATCCAGCAAAGAGCCCCTGATGCGCTTGGCCAATTTCAAGACCCTGGCACGCAGTCTGCCCTCTACTCTGCGCAGTCGGGGTACGCAAAGACGGGTGATTCCGACCTGGGGGAAGTGCTGATCGAGCTACTTATAGCTCGCATTAGTTCCGATGCGAGAGGCACTTCCCAATTGGCGTCTAGTTATGCAGTAACGGTGGCGGAAAATCTTTCGTCACATCACTTCGCGGTTCTGACGTGCTCCTTTGTGCTAAAACAAATTGCCTACACGGATGTCAGGTCAGTCGACGTACTTGCTCGTAACATCGAGCAGACTGTGGCACCATTTGTGGACGATCTTGAGGGGGCGGATCCTGCGGACTTGGACTATCTGACGGGCCTTGGATGCACGATTCTCACGGCCTCGTCACTGTCGGCAGGTGAGTGCGCCGGAATGAATTATCCAGGATTGTTCACTAGAGGGTTCTCATCAGGCGAGGTGCAGGACTCTGTGCGTCTGATCGGAACACCATTGGTGCGCCCTTTCGGCCCGGATTCTGACCGCTTCAAAATCAATGCGATTACGGAGTCTGAACTCGCAGAACTTGTGGGCAGGACGTATCTTCACGACATTGGAAAGATTGCTCTGGGGACTCTAAAAAACACCGTTCTGCAGGCTGGCGAGATTGAGCGCATGATCATGCAGAGTCGGCCCAGTCTCGGCGTAATTTTCAGGAGGTGTGCTGCTTTGGGGATCAATGGATACATCAACACTGCAATTGGGACGGCGATCGCGCATGCCAATATGCGTCGAGTGAATCCAGAATTTGACTTGCCGCTCGTCATGCTAGTTTCTAAGAAGCCGATGCTTTGAAATGTTTGCGATGGTGTCACTGTTCCCAGCGCACCCGCTTCGACACGGAGCGGCCCCTGCGCCGTCAGGCCTGATCTGCGGTTTCCGATGCGAGTCGGCTCGTGAAGCCGCTGTCTCGGAGCCGTTCGAACGCGTGCCGGACGTCGTCGGGAATCTCCTGCTCGATCATGAACCCCTGTCGGGGGTAGATCACGAGACGTTGCTGAGCGCCGACCATCATGTCGAGAACAAGGCGCGCGTCCCCGATCGAGTCGATGTATTCGGGGAGCGTCATCGAGGTGGACGCACACACCCACTCGACACCCGGCCACAGCTTCTGGGCCGTCGCGTACGAACGCCGTTCCTCGTATGGCTTGCTGACCAATAGGACAGACGAGACGGGTGCCTGTCGCTCTTCGAGGATCGCGCGTGAGAAGCGGATGTTGTCCCCGGTGTTCCGCGCGTTCGGCTCGACGAGGATGGCGTGCTCCGGAACCCCCAGCTCTACGGCACGGTCGCGGTAGTGCTCGGCTTCGCCGCGCGGCATCCGCTCCTGAGTCGTACGGCTGGTCGCTCCGGTGAAGACGACGAGCGGGAACAAGCCCTGGTGGTACAGCTCTGCCGTTGTGTCGGCCACCCCGAGGTCGTGACTGCCGAGACCGATCGCCACAGAGCATGGGCGGGGTTCATTGCCCATCTGCTGGAAGTCCCACAGTGTCTGAGCGTCCGCCCATGCCTGCGCCGAGATCACGTTCTCTCGCCCTCCACCAATGTCTTTGCCGAGTCGGGCACCTTGAAGTCATACGACCAAGCGAACCGTGTAGCCGCGTGTACCCCGATGGCGAACTCAACCACGGTCCCGTCAGCCGTGCGCGTGGTCCGGTGGAGCTCCACCACCCACTCACCCGGTGAGAGCTGGAGCAGCTGAGCCTCCTCGGCCGTGGGTACGCGCGCGAACAGTTCCTCGGTCATGTGGTCGATTTCGTATCCGGCGTCGTAGAGGACGCGGAACCCACCACCGCGCCCTGCCGGACCGGGCTCCGGGTTCACGATGCGGGTTCCTTCCACGTGTTCCGGCCGGTAGTAGCTCGTCAGGGTGTGGGTCGGCTGCGTGCCTTCCTTCACCAGGCGCGCCCGCGCGTACACGTCCGCTCCCTCGGGCAGGCCGTGAGCGGCGGCTACGACGGCCGGCGCCTTCACGCGGCTGACTGTCTGCGTCTGCTCGTTCCGGTCATACGAGCGCCCGGACGCCACACGGTCAGCGATGAACGCGACCTCGTCACCATCGCGCCACTTGGCCTTGTCATAGCGAGCGATGCCGAGGCGTTTGAGGGGTGTGTGCGGGCGTACGACGGTCCCGCGACCGCGCGTAGAGGTCACCAGACCCTCGGTCTCCAAGGCCTTGTAGGCCTGGTTAACCGTGGCCTTTGAGCCCTCTCCGGACTCGACCAACTCTCTGATCTGGGGCAATTGATCGCCCGGTGCGTACTCACCGTTTCTGATCTGCTCCGCGAGCCTGTCCGCCAGGTCGCGCCACTTGGGTGCCACGCCGAACTCCTCTCGATGGTCTCCAGTGAAGCACAGTCCTAGGACTGTTGACTGTCCTAGGACTGCGTGCCATTCTCATCTCAGGCCGCTCGCAGTCCTAGGACAGCGAGTCGAGGGGTTCTCTTTGGGTTCTCTTCGGTGGCTGGTCGGTTCGGGATTGCTCGAGCAGGTGGGGCCCCGCGTCGGTCGTTCCTTGAGAACTCAACAGCGTGCTTGGGAGGCCGTCCCTCCCCTGCCAGTAAGAGGACGGATGTGTACGGGTGCGTCCCGTACGCGACTGCACGACCAGCCTCCGCAGCGCTTCGCTGCGGCCGGTTGCCTCCGCTGCTCGTCTCGTACGAGCAGCGCTGAGGGGAGCCGGACATTCCGACTTCAACGGCGCGCGGCCCCGGTGCTCGAACACCGGGGCCGCTGTTCGGGCCGTTTCACCTGCTAGGGAGACCACGACCCATGGATCACATCGTCACTGTTCAGGACGCTGTTACGGCGTTCGCCGACTTCATGGAACCGACCAGTACTGAGCTGGCCGCGATCGAGCTGGAGTCCCCCGTCATCGCGGCGGAGGTCGACCTGCTCGACGCGCAGATCGCGACCCTTGACCGCCCCGTGAACGAGGTGGACGCCCGCCGGATCCGCCGGGCCCGTAACCGGGTGCTGGCGGCTCGTCGGGACCTGGCGAATGGCCCGGCCGGCGCGCTGCTGTCGGGGGGTGCGGCATGAGTGCCTCGTCGAAGCTGACGGCCGCGCACGCGGAGGTGAAGGCTGAGATCGCCCGGACCGACGCCAAGACGGCCCTGCTGCTCGCGTTCGTCGGCGCGGTCCTCGCCGGCACGTGGACCGTCGCCCGCGACCTCCCCCTGAACATCCCCGCCTGCATCGCGGGCGGTCTGGGGATGGCGCTGCTGGTCGGCGCGGCCGGCCTGCTGCTGCGGTCGGTGCGGCCGAACCTGCGCGGCCGGCACGGCTTCCCGCTGTGGGCCACGCTCACCGCCGAGGAGATCACCGCCACGGTCGACGGCGGCGACCTCGCCGCAGACGTCGCCGGGCTGTCCCGCCTGGCGGTCGCCAAGTTCACCAGCCTGCGCCGCGCGGTCGATCTGACCTGCGCGGGCGGGGCCCTACTCGTCGCGGCCGTCCTGCTCACCCTGGCGGGTGCGGCATGAGCGAGTCCCGCAAGCCTCTGACCAGTATTCAGATCGGGGTGTTGGCGGCCGCGTTCGTGCCGATGCTGGCCACGGGCGTGGTCGGCGGTATCGGCACCTATAGCAACATCGGCCACGCCTACGGCAAGGGCACCGCGCTCGGTGCGCTCGGTGCCGGTGAGGGCGCGACGGCCGTTCTCGCCCTGGTCCTGCTGGGCCTGACCATGCTGGGCCAATCCTCGCCGCGCATGGTGCGGGCGGGACTGTGGGTGCTGCCGGCGGCCGCCGCCGTCATGGGTGCGATGGCGGCCCCTGATCCGGGCCGCACGGTCGTCTATGCCCTGACCCCGATGGGCATGTCCGTCTCGGCCGAGGGCATGGCGTTCCTGGCCCGCCGCATCGTGGTGCACACCGACGGCCGCGATGCGGAGAACGAGCGCCGCACCGCCGATCTGGTGCAGGCGCTCGCCTACCACCGCGCCCGCGCCACCGCCCACCCGAGCGAGCGGGTCAAGAAGTGGTCCGAGCGCAAGTCGTGGAGGCTGGCCCGCAGGATCGGGGTCGGAGATGTGACGCTGGGATCGAGGCTGCTGGACGTCCAGCGCGGTCGGATCACCGACGGCGCGGACGCCGCCCTTGCCTCGATGTTCGGCGGCGTCATCCTGGCTCCCGCACTCGATTCCGCACCGACCCTGAATGCGGAGGAATCAGCCGAGACCGTGATGGAACGGTCTAGGGCTGAGCTGATGGAATCGACGTCGGATCCGGTGGTGACGCTGACCCGGCTGACCCTGCCCGATCCGGTCGCGGTCGACCTGGGCAAGTCGACTCTGGCACTCAAGCCGCTCCCCTCGATGGCCCCCGCTCCGGAGCTGATCGAGGCGGCCCCGATCCTGCCGGTTGTGCGTCCGGTAGCGGCTGAGTCGGCCCGGCCGGTGCGGGCGACGGGTCGGGTGCCGGACGCGGCGAAGTCACCGCGCGTGCGCCGCACCCCTGAGCAGCTTCTGAGTGAGGCGCGGAAGCTGACGGCCGAATGGCCGGACAAGCAGATCACGGGTGAGGGTCTGCGCCGGGCTCTGCGCACGTCCCCGGCCAATGCCCGCATGCTGCGTGACGCTCTGCTCGCCGAGCGGGCCGGTGGGGAGGTGGCGTCGTGAGTGCCCTCGCCGCCCTCTTACCGGCTGTGGGGCCTGTCGTCGGGTGGGCGGTACATGCCCGGTGGCTGCACGCCCGGCTGACCACGGCCCGGCGTGACCCGCTCACCGGCCTGTGGACGCGCGACGCGTTCACCCGGCGGGCCCGCCGCCTGCTGCGCGACCCGCGCGCGGTCGTCGTGCTGGCCGACGTCGACCACTTCAAGCAGATCAACGACCGCTTCGGCCACGCCGCTGGTGACGTCCTGCTCGCCACGGTCGCTGCCCGCCTGGCCCACGGCACCACGCCCGGCGGTGTGGTGGGGAGGCTCGGTGGGGACGAGTTCGCGGCCGTCATCGTCGACCGCGACGGCTCGGCCGCTGACCGCCTTCAGGTCCTCGCCCGCGTCCTCGCCCGGCCGGCCGACACCGCCCCCGAGGTGCACACCACGGTGTCTCTGGGTTGGGTGCGGGCCGCTGACCACCCGGGCGAGGATCTGTCGGCGCTGCTGCGGCGCGCTGATGAGGCCATGTACACGGCCAAGCGGTCCGGCCGTTCCGGGCCGCGCCGGGCCCGTCTGGGGCGGCTGCTGGAAACGGTCGCAGGACGCCGGCACGGACGGCGTGGTGCGGCATGAGCGCGCTGCCCGTCTTCCGCTGGCACCTGGCCCCGGACGGCTACGCCACCCGCCGCCAGCTCCGCGCCCGCGGCCTGCGGCCCGGCGGTCAGGACGTGGCCGCTCAGCTTGAACGCGCCCGGCGCCGGGGCCGCCCGCCGCTGGTCGCCTACCTGTACCGGATCGACCTGGCCAAACCCGTCCGGCCGATGACCTCGCGCAAGTGGGGTGCTCTGGCGCTGGCGATGCTCGCCCGGCGCACCTGCCCGCGCTGTGGGTTGGACGTCGGCTACTGCATCCCCACCTCGCACGGCATCTGCGGGATGTGCCTGGCCGCCGACGAACAGCGCGCCGCCTGAACCCTCAAACGTCAGCAGGCCCGACCGACAACTTCCTACGGCCCCGGTCGGGCCCTACTCCCCTTAAGGAGTGCGTTCAGCATGACGGAACTCAGCACCGAGCCGGTAGTAGTCCCGGCAGCACCGCCCCCGCCGCCCGACACCGCTCCCGTCCCCGTCAAGGGCAAGGAGGTTGGGGAGGTGGACCATACGTCCGGCGGGTGGCCCATTGTCCCGCTCGCCCTGTCCGGCGCGAACAGCACCGTCGGCGCGCTCGCCGCCGCCTCTCTCGCCGGCGGCCCGATCGCCGCGGCCGTCGCCGCAACCGGCATGGTCGTCCTCGGCACCGTCGCCGCCACCCGCTCCCGACAGCCGAGCCCGCGCCGCGAGGCCCGCCGCTCCGCCGCCCGCGCCGCTGGTCGTGCGGCGGCCCGCTCTGCGGGCCTGCGCAGCACGGGAACAGGCCGCGCCGGATTGGGCCGCGCCGGATCGGGCCGCGGTTCGGCCGGTGCGCGCGCCGGCGGATCCGGTGGACGGTTGGGCAAGGTGCCCGGCCAGCGCCGCCGCAGCACCGGCCCGACCGCCGACCGCGGCAGCACGGCCAGCAAAGCCACACGCCGCGCGTCCAAGCACACGGCAACCACGGGAAAGGCTGCGGATCGAATCCGGCAGGTCAAGGCGTTGCGGGCGGCGCAGCAGGCTGCGGCGGGCTCGCGGGCCGGGCAGCGGGCGCAGACCAACGGCGCGCGGCGCGCGGTCGCCGACGCCCGCCGCAACGCCAAAGCCGCAGCAAGCGCCACACGACTGAACAAGCGCGGGACAGGTGCCGGCCGCCTGCTCGGCGGTGCGGCCGGTAAGGCGCGAGCCGTGCGGGATACGGCGATCGCCAAGCACCGGGCCCGGCGCGACGCAGCGACCGGCGACAAGGTCGCCGCCCAGCGCGCGCAGGTGCGTAAGGCCCCGGCACGCCGGGCGGCGCGCAAGGCGTTGCTGCGCTCCGCGGCCCGTTTCCACGGCCGCCGCCTGCTGGCCGCGCTCCTCGCGCTGCCGGTCGGCCTGGTGGGCTGCGTGTCCACGTGGATCGGGCGCAGGTTCGGCATTCCCGCCCTGATGTACCCCGGCCGCCGCCTGTACCGGCGCATGGTCCGCACCGCCGCCGAGGAACGCGCGGCCCGTGACGAGGTCACGCGCCAGACCCTGCGGGAGCGGGAGGCCGCCGCCGATGCGGAGGCCGCGCAGGACGGTACCGACGGCCCTGGCGAGCAGGTGGAACGCCCGGCTTCAGACATCCCCAGCACATCCGGTGTGAGTGAAGGAGAGCACGTGTCCGGTTTCCGGTTCGAAGAGGCCGCTTCCGAGATGGAGCAGGCCGCCAATCAGTACGACCCCGAGAACGCCATGGAGATCCTCGCCATGGTCGAAGGCCTCCCGGCCGCGTTGACCAGTGTGGCGAACGTGATGAAGATCCTCGCCGAGCGCTCCGACTCGGAGTTTCCGCTGGAGAAGGAGGTGGCGGACGGCTTCAACGACATCTTCGGCGCGCTCATGAGTGCCGTGGCGGTCGCGGAGGACATGGGCCAGGTGTTCCGGCAGGCGCACGAGCAGGACATCGCCCGTCACGAGGACCCCCGCAACGGCCCCGAGGCCGAGAAGGGCTGGAACGTCTAACCATGACCAGCACCGCCACCGCCAAGAAGAAGAGCACCGCCAAGCAGGACGCGGGCAGTGGTCCGGTGCTGGACTGGGCGGCCGGTCACGGACCCGTGACCGGCGCTCTGTCCGCCACCACCGGAGCCTTCGCCGTCGCCACGACCGGTGCCGCCACCGGCATGCCGCCCGGCTGGGCGCTCGCCGTCGGTGTGGCCGGCGCGCTCGGTCACACCGTCGCTGGCCTGCGGGTGCGCAACGCCGGCCGTACTCTCGCCACCCGCGCCGCCTCCTGGCTGGTCGGCGCAGGCTGGACCACCTGGGCCATGGCCCACGGCCCCCTCACCTGGGCCGCCCTCGGATCCCTCGCCACCATCGGCGTCGGAATCGGCGCCGCCGCCCGCTCAAGCGCGCTGTATGAGGAGGCGCGCGAAGAGGAGGCCATCGCGGCCGAAGAGCGGGCGATCGCGCTGGAGTTGTCCGCGGAGCGGCGGGCGATCGCTCAGGCGTGGGTGGAGCGGATCCAGCGGATCTGCTCGATCTCCGTGCGCGTCCTCGCGGTCGAGATGTGGCCCACCGGCACCGGCTACTCCCTCGATCTGGAGCCGCAGGGCGGGATCACCTGGGACCGCATCGCGGGGTACTCCGTGCCCCTGTCCGGGGATGCCAAGCTGCCGCACGGCTGCACCGCCGCCGCATCCCCCGGCATCCACCAGGGCCGCACCATCCTGGACGTCACCACCGTCAACGTCCTCAAGGAGGACTGCCCCTACCCCAGCGAGTACGGGCCCCTGTCTGTGCTGACCGGCCTGCCGTGGGGGGTGCGGACCAACGGTGAAGCGGTCTCCGCCTACCTGCGCGAGCAGTGTGCGCTGGTCGTCGGCCCGACCGGATCGGGCAAGACAAACATGGTTCACACGATCCTGGCCGGGTTCGCCCGAGCCGAGGACGTCCTCACGTGGGTGATCGACCTCAATGCCGGCAGCGCCGGCCTGCCCTGGGTGTTGCCCGCGCTGAACGGGGAGATCGTGCGGGAGGACGGCAAGCCCGTCCGGCCCGGCGTCGACTGGCTCGCCTCCTCCCACGAGGAAGCCGTCCTGATGCTCGATGCCGCGCTGGCTGTCGGGCTGCACCGCAAGAAGGCGTATCAGAACCTACTGTCCAAGGCGAACACCGATCTGCTGCCGATCAGCGCGAAGATCCCGCAGATCCTGCTGGTCGTCGACGAGGGCGCGGAGATCCTGGTCAGCACTGACCGGCAGATGAAGGAACTCGCGAAGAAGATCCTGGAAGTCATCCGGATGCTGCGCGCCATGGGCATCCGCACCGTCCTCACCGCCCTCGGTGCCACCGGGTCGGTGCTGGGCAACCTGATGATCCGCCGGGAGGGCAAGGTCCGCGTCGCGCTCACCGGTGGTGAGACCGAGGGCATGGACCTGGGCAAGATGTTCCCCGGCCGCCGCGGGCTGCGCGTCGAGCAGGCCCCGTACATGGGGGCCGGGTTCATGGGCACGCCGGAGTCGCCGGCCGCGCTGTTCAAGGCGTGGCGGATCCTCCCGAACCAGATCCGGGAGATCACCGTCGCCACCTCCGACCGCCACCCCCGCCTCGACGACGTGTCCGCCAAGGCCGCCGGGCCCGCCTACGCCCGTCGCTGGGACGCGGAGCGCACCGCCTGGATGCTCGACCTCACCCCCACCGACGACGACCAGGCCGAGGACGGCCCGTCGGGGTCGGGTGGGTTGAACCTGTCCGCCCTGCGCGGCCAGAGCGGCGGGCAGGGCTCGCGCGAGGACGAGATGCTGCGCCGCTTCCGGGCCGAGATCGACGCCCAGTTCGGCACCGCCACCGACCCCCACACCACGACCGAGGGTGAGGGGCCGGACCGGCCGGCCGGGCTGAACCTCTCGGCGCTGCGGGGCGAGCAGGACAGCCCCGCGCAACAGGCGGCGCTCGCCGCGCTGCTCGCCGCCGGCCCCGAAGGCACGGGGGCGTCGGCGATCGCCCGAGCGCTGGCCGACGCCTACGGCACGACCCGTCAGACGGTCGTGGGGTGGCTGAAAGCGTGGCACGAGGACGGCACCGCCGTCCGCGTCGGCGAGGGCACCAAAGCCCGCTACGTCCACCGCTCCCACACGACCGGCGACTGAGCGCTTGTCGCTTGTCGCCCTCACCCCAGCACATGCCGCCTTCCGGGTCCTGAGGGCCCGGAAACGGCTTGTGACCTGGGAGGCGACAAGCGACAAGACAAGACAAGCGACAAGCCAGCCGACAAGCCGCACGACAAGAGAGACGACAAGCAACGCGACAAGCAACCCACCCGCCGCACGGGCCCGCGCCACCTTTCGGTGCGGGCCCGCGGCCCACCTTGAGGGAGCCTGAAATGCGCCAGCACACCCCGCCCGGCCAGATGGCCCCGCACATCCCCGCCGACGTCTTCCAGCGCGCACAAGCCACCGGACAGCCGGTCGTGTTCGTCGTCAACGAGCCGCCCGCGCACGGTGTCGAGTGGCGGCGGTTACTGCTGCCGTTCGCGATCGCCGGCGCGGCCGTCGCCGGCGGCTGGGGACTGGTCGCCGCCCTCTGCTTCCTGATGGACGCAGCCGCCCACACCTTCACCGTCATCGCCGGCGCGGCCGGGCCCATCGGCGTCGGTGGGATCACGCTCAAGCTCGCCCGCGGCAAGAACACCTAGCTACGCCAAGGGCGGCCCCCACTCCGCCAAGAACCGGGGCCGCCCTTGCCCAACCAGCCCACATAGACCTGTTGGAGGTCATCCAGCATGACGCAACCCACCCCCATCGGGCGAGTGCTCGCCTTACTCTCCCGGATCGAGCCCCTTCGGGTGCTGGACGCCTACTCGTGCATCGGGGGCGGTACCGAGGGCTACCGACGCGCCTTCAAGAACTGCCACATCACCGGCGTCGACAAGGAAGCCCAACCCGATTACTGCGGCGACGCCTTCCACCAGGGCGACGCGGTCGAGTACATCCGCGCCCACGGCCACGAGTTCGACTTCATCCACGCCTCCCCGCCGTGCCAGGGCGAGGGCGCCCCGACCAAGGGCACCAACGCCGCCCGCAACAAGGCGATCGGCCGGACCTATCCCCGGCTCATCGCCCCCACCCGCGCCGCCCTGGAGGCCACCGGTCGCCCGTACGTGATCGAGAACGTGCCCGGCTCCGAGGTCCGCAAGGACATCCGGCTGTGTGGGGAACAGTTCGGCCTGGCCGTGCTCATGCACCGCTACTTCGAGTTGGGCGGCTGGACCACCGTCCAGCCGGCCCACCCCCGCCACCGGGGATACGTGCGCGGCTACCGCCACGGCGTGTGGCGAGACGGCCCTTACGTTGCCGCCTACGGCAACGGCGGAGGCAAGGCCACTGTCGCCGAGATCCGCGGGGCAAAGCGGATCGACTGGTCCACCGATCACCTTCGGCTGCGCGAGGCGCTCCCGCCCGCGTACACCGAATGGATCGGCCGCGCCTTCCTCGCCGCCCACGCCCCAGTTCTGGGGGTCGCCGCGTGACCACCATGACGACCCTGCTCGACACCGCCCTCGCCCTGGCCGCGAACCGCATCCCGGTCCTGCCCCTGCGGCCGGGAAAGGTGCCGTTCGCCAACTGCCGCCGCTGCACGGACAACGCCTGCGGCGGCCGACCCAACATGAAGACCGCCGGGCCGTGCGCCTGCCCCGGCCCCTGCCACGCCTGGGCCGCCGCCACCACCGACCCGGACATCATCCGGTCCGGCGTCTGGCGGCGCGCCTGGCTGCGGGCCAGCGCGGTCGCCTACCATCCCGGCGGAGCCCACCTCACAGTCGTCGACCTGGACGACGCCACCGCCGTGGCATGGGCGCGCGAAACCCTGCCGGCCACACAGGTCGTAACGACCACGCGCGGAGAGCACTGGATCTACCTCGGAGCGATGCCCTCCGCCAACGGGGTCCGGTCCGGCGTCGACATCAAATCCACCATGGCCTACGCCCGCTACCTCGGCCCCGGCACCGGCACCATGACCGCCCTGCCGGACGCGGTCCGCGCACTGGCCGTGAAAGAACCGCCTGCCGTCCGTCCGGTACCCCGTTCCGTCTCCGTGCCGGCCCCGGCCGGGCAGTGCCCGCACCGCTCGCCCGTCTACCTCGAGCGGGGCATCGCCATGGCGGAGCAGCGCATCACCGCCGCCCGCGCCGGGATCCACGCCACCGTCTACGGGTCGTTCCTCGCGGTGCTGTCGACGCACGGCCGGTGCGGCTGCCTGACCGATGCCCACGTCGCCCGGTTGTTCGCCGCCGCGCAGGCCAAGGGCGAGAGCGCCCGGCACTGCGCGGACGCGTGGACCAACGCCCTGACCACGTTGGGACTGTGACCGTGTCCGACGAGGAGAAGAACCCCGCCCGGAAGGTCATCACCGACTACGCGCAGTCCCACTTCCGGTACTTCCGCACCGTGGACGGGACCGTGTACGCGCAGCGGACCGGCCACCCCGTGGCCCGCCCGATCCGCTCCCAGGGCACGACCGGGAGCCACCGCCAGGAACTCATGGTCGGCCTCTTCCGCGACGGGGTCGGCGTCTTCAACGGAACCGCCCTCAAGGAGGCGTTGGACTTGATCGAGGCACTCGCCCTCACCGAGAAGGTGCAGCCCACCCACATCCGTGTCGCCCCCGGTTTCGACGGGGCCACCTGGCTCGACCTCGGCCGCGACGACGGCCAATCGGTCCGTATCCACCCCACCGGCTGGGACATCCGCGTGCCCGACCCTGAAGAGGTGTGCTGGCGGCGCACCCAGCTCACCGGGGAACTGCCCCTGCCCGCCAAGGACACCAACGGCAAGGGCATCGACCTGCTGATGCGGCTGTGCAACTTCGCCGACGCCCAGACCGAGGCCCTGGCCCTCGCGTGGCTCATCGGCTGCCTGGAGCCGTCCGCGCCCGTCCCCGCCCCGTTCCTGACCGGCCCGCAGGGTGCCGGCAAGTCGACCGGCGGGCGGATGCTCGTGCGGATCATCGAGGGCATGACCGGCGACCTGCGCCGGGCCCCCAAAGACGAGGAGAACATGATCACAGCGGTCGCGGCCGGATGGATCACCGCCCTGGACAACCTCTCCCACCTGCCCCCGGACCTGTCCGACCTCATGTGCTGCATCATCACCGGAGCCGAGAGCATCAAGCGCGCCCTGTTCACCGACGGCGACGTCGTCCGCTCCCGCTACCGCCGCCCCATGCTCCTGACCGGCATCGACGTCGGCGTCATCCGCCCCGACCTCGCCGAACGGCTCCTCACCCTGCGCCTGGAACGCCCACGCGTGCGACGCACCGAAGCAGAGCTGTGGGCGGAGTACGCCGAGATCCTGCCCGTCGTCCTCGGCTCCCTGCTCGACCTGACCGTCAAGGTCCGCGCAGCACAGGCCGAGACCCCTACCGATCTGCGCATGGCCGACTTCGCCCACCTGTGCGCCCAGCTCGACACCGCCACCGGCTTCGGGACGCTGGAGGCATACCGGGCCAGCCTGGACGACCTCAACGACGACGTCATTGAGGGTGACCTCCTGGCGCAGACGGTCCTCAAGCACGCCGCCGAACTCACCCCGGGCGCGGAAGTGCGGATGACGTCGGCGGAGTGGCTGCACGCCCTGACCGCCCTCTACAGCGGCGAGGACTGCCGCCCCCTGCCCAAGGGATGGCCCACCACCGGCAAGGTCCTCTCCGACCGGCTGCGACGCATCCAGCCCACCCTGGCCGCGCGCGGCGTACTGGTCGACTGGGGCCGCACCAGCGCCGCCCGCTACATCGAACTCAGCCGCCAGCCCCCGCCCCCGCCGCCCGAGCAGCAGACCGCGTTCTGACCGCCCGCCCGGACAAGCAAGAGGAGCACGCCCCGCCGGGGGTGCTCCTCTTGCCGTTCGGCGGCGACAGCCGCCCTGCACGGGTCGCGCCGCGAAGCGGCCCGTTCTTCAAGCCCTGAGCGGGCGTAAAGACCAACAGACACCACCCCTTCTTTTTCCTAAGTAGGGAAGATCTGCGTCACTGCGTCACCCCAGGCCCGACAGACGGCCGCTGACCTGCGGCGACAGCGGTGACGCAGACGGCGAATCCTGCGTCATCTCGCGTCATCAGCGTCACCCCGTGACGAGCGCCGGCGTCATCGGTGACGCAGCCCCCGACCTGCTGCGTCACCGGAAACCGCAGGTCAGGAGCCTGATTGACGCAGGTGACGCGATGACGCAGGAATCCCAGCTTCGGACAGCACAGACCATCCCGCCCCGAGGAGATCTCGCGTGAGCATCGCCGCGCCCCCGCCCCCTCAAGCGCTCACAGTTCCCGAGGTCATGACCGCTCTGCGCCTGAGCCGCAGCAAGGTCTACGACCTCATCCGATCGCGCCAATTGGCGAGCTTCACCATCGGTCGCGCCCGCCGTGTAGCCCCCGACAGCGTCCGCGCCTTCATGCAGGAACGAATCGAGGAGAACGCAGCCTGATGGCACCCCGTAAGAGGAACCCCAATGGCGCTGGCAGCATCTGGCAGCGTAAGGACGGACGTTACGAAGCCCGCGTCTATGTGCCACAGCCGGACGGCACCCGTAAGCGCAAAACGGTCTACGGCACCACGTGGGAGGAGTGCGACACCAAGCGCCAGGAATTGGTCCTCCGCGACCGCCAAGGCATCCCGACGCCCACCCGGTCCGCGAAGCTCTCCGAGTGGCTTCCGTACTGGCTGAAGCACTACGTCGAACCGCGCCGCAAGCTGAGCACCTACGACAAGTACGAAGTGCAGGTCCGGCTCTATCTCCTGCCCCTCCTGGGCACACGGCGGCTGGAGTCGCTGAGCGTAGCGGACGTGCGCCGCTTCATCACCCGCGTGCAGAACGCCCACACGGCCGCGACCGCGAAGGAGGCGCACCGGGTGCTGCGCACGGCGCTTACGGCCGCCGTGCGCGAGGAACTGATCACGCGGAACGTGGCATCGCTGGTGGAGCCGCCGCGCGTCAAGCAGCGGGAAATCCGCCCATGGTCGCTGGAGGAGACGCTCGGCTTCCTGGAAGCCGCGCGCAGCGATCCGCTGTACGCGGCATTCGTGCTGGCGATCGCCATGGGACTGCGGCGCGGCGAGCTGGGGGGGCTGCGCTGGTCGGACGTGGACCTGGACAACCGCGTCGTGCACGTCCGCCAACAGACCCAGCGCCGCAGGGGAACGCTGTACGACGACGATCCCAAGAGCCGCCGCATTCGCGTCGTGCCGATGCCCGCCCTGTGCCTCGCCCCCCTGCGGTGGCACCGGCTGCGGCAGCGAGAGACGTTCGCGCGTACGGGCGTCGCTTGGTCCGATTCCGGCTACGTCTTCGCCACGCGGAACGGCCGGCCGGTGGAGCCGCGGAACGTCTACCGGTCCTTCACGCGGGTCGCGGCTGACGCGGGGCTGCGGGTGGTCCGGCTGCACGACGCGCGGCACGGCTGCGCCACGCTGCTGACGGCGGCTGGCGTTGCGCCGCGAGTCATCATGGAGATCCTCGGGCACAGCCAGATCAGCATCACGATGGACGTGTACACGCACGTCGTGCACGACACGCAGCGGGAGGCGATCAGCCACATGGACCGGCTGCTGAAACGGCGTTCACCAGTCACCTGATATCGGAGATGCGACCGTTGGGTAGGCATTGGGTACTGGCCTGCCCAGCGGAGCCCCACGGTACGGATATTTGACTGACGGGCGGACGGTTCCACAGCCGGGGTGGCAGGCTATCGAACCATGTCCCAAGGTGAACGGCCTGAGCCGCCGCGCTTCGCAAAGCTGTCCGGTCCCTTCGTCGCCTCAAGCGCGGCAGCGGCGGTCGCATTCGGCACGGTGGCCGGCTCAGTGGACGGGGCTCCGCTGACGCAACAGTGGTCTTTCTGGCTGTCCGTCGGCTTTGGAATCCTGGCTTCGTTCCTTGTCGTCCTTGCGGTGACAGAGTCGCTCACGAGAGCGCGGCGCGAGGAACAACGTGAAGTAGCCGCCAGCCAGGAGCGGCTTGTTCGGGCCGAGGGGCACTTCGTGAACGCCCTGAACGTACAGGCGGGTTCCTCACTGTTTCAGGAAGCCTTCCTCGATAATCTGCAACTGCCCCCACAGGGTCGGGACGATGACGGCGGCTTGCTTGACCCCGTCGACGAAGACATCATCGAGGTACCGAAACCCCGTTCTGCGGATGCGTCCCTACTCACCCTTTCGGCGCTGTGGGAGACCACGCACGCGCGGTTGAAGCTGTACCACGACGTTGCTCTTGGCCAAGCGAACCGCTCCTTCCGGAGTGCCCAGCGGGCCATGTGGATTGGCTTCATCGCCTTGGCCGGCTTTGTCGCAGTGGCTCTCGAAGCCAGCACCACGACTGGAAGCATCGTGGCGGGAGGCCTAGGAGCAGTGGCAGCCGGGCTTGCAGGTTTCATCGGACGGACCTTCGTCCGTTCACAGGAGACTGCCGCAGAGCACCTGCGTTCCTACTTCGACCAGCCTCTAGAGCTATCCCGCTACCTGGCAGCGGAACGATTGGTCGCTGATGCGGGCCTGTCGGCTGAACAGCGTGCCGAAATCTTGACCACTCTAGTCACTGCGATGGTCTCGACTCCGCAATCACCTGTGGATACGCAGGTACAGCCTGGAGCCGCATCAACGCGGGAAGGGTGAGGTGCCAGACCGAGGCATGGGGCAAGGGCGCGTAGGTGATCTCAACCCGAGGCCCCTGTCAGACGCCACTGCCGTCAAACGATGCCGTCAAAGGCCCCGGACCATGATCGGTCCGGGGCCTTTTGCCTGGTGCCCCCGGCAGGATTCGAACCTGCGACACCCGCTTTAGGAGAGCGGTGCTCTATCCCCTGAGCTACGAAGGCGGGGTTGTGGCCCTGTGGGTCACTGGCGTCAGCGTACCGGATCTGGGGTGTGGGGGTGGGGGGTCAGGTCAGGGGGACGCGGGTGAAGCGGGCCGCTGTGTGGAGGTCTGTCTCGATGTGGGCGGCGGCCGAGGTCAGGGCGGGGAGGATGTCGGCGACGCACTCCTCGGGCGTGCGGCGGGCCACGTGGGTGGCCACGTTCAGGGCGGCGATCACGCGGCCCGTCCGGTCGTGGACCGGGACCGCGACGGAGCGCACGCCCTGTTCCAGTTCCTCGTCGCTCACCGTGTAGGGGGCAGGGGACTTCTCCAGGAGCAGGCGGCCTGCCGTGGTCCTGCCGGCGGGGAGGCGGGTGCCCGGCCGTACGTCCACGCTCATGACGTGGCTCGCGGGCACCCGGGCCGTGTACTGGATCTCGTCGCCCGGCTCGGTCAGGACGGCCAGGGCCGTCGTCTCCTGGACGGCGTCCGTCAGGGTCCGCAGGTGCGGGGTGGCGATCTGGGGGAGGGACGTGCGGGAGAGGGGCGGGAAGCCCAGGGACAGGACGCGCGGGGTGAGGGCGAAGGCGCGGTGTGCGGGCGGGCCGTCCGCGGAGGTGGTCAGGGCGCTGGTGGTGGTCGGGGTCAGCAGGCCCAGGTGTTCGTAGGTGATCAGGGCGCGGCGAGCCGTCGCTCTCGCCAGGCCCGTGGCCTTCGCGACGTCCGTCAGGGTCAGTTCCGCCCTGCCCTCGCCGAACGCCGTCAGGACGGTCAGGCCGCGGGCCAGGGACTCGACGAACTCGCGGCCCAGTTCCTGCTTCGACGCCCCCGTCCAGATCGCCAGGCCGGAGCGCGGCGGGCCCGGCGCGGGGGGCGGCGCCTGGCGCAGCGTCTCCTCCATCGCCGCGACGGTCGCCCGCAGTCGCGGCAGCAGTGCGTCGCGCAGGTCGGCCGCCGTGTGGCGGCTGGTGTGGCTGACGACGCTCGCGACGCACGCGATCCGTGCCGTACGGGGATCCCGTACGGGGACGGAGACGGCCACCAGGCCGGGTTCGATCAGCTGGTCGTCCAGGGCGTAGTGCGTGGAGGCGGCGTCCGCGGTCCGGCGTTCGAAGTCCTGGTAGGCCTCCGTGTCGGTCGGCGGCCGTCGGACGGGCGGGACGGTGGGGAAGCCGCGGTGGTGCGGGTCCTGCTGCCGGCGGGTGCGCCAGGCCCGCCAGGCGCCGGCTGTCCATTCCGTCGCGAACAGCGGTCCCGGCGCGGTGCGTTCGGCCGGGAGGAGGTCGCCGATGCGGAAGCTCAGGGACAGCGCGCGGCGGCGGGTCGCCTGGTGGACGAAGCGGATGCCGTCGCGGTCGGCGACGGCCAGGGAGACGGACTCGTCGAGTTCGTCGGCCAGCGCGTCCGCGTGCCCGGACAGCAGGTCGGGCAGGCGCAGGGCGGCCAGATAGGCGTTGCCCAGCTCCATCACACGGGGCGTCAGGGTGGCGTCTCGGCCGTCGAGGCGGACGTATCCCATGCGGGCGAGGGTGGCGACGATCCGGTCCACGGTGGAGCGCGCCAGGCCGGTGGCGCGTTCGAGGGCGCTCGGACTCAGCACGCCGTTCGCCTCGGTGAGCCGTTGCAGTACGGCGACGCCGCGCATCAGCGGCGCTACGGCCTCGGCGGGGGGCGCCGGGATGGAGTCGGGCAGTGGCATGGGCGGCTTGTGCTCCCCGTCGCGCGTGAGTGACCTCGTGGGCCCTGACAGGACCTACGGGCACTGTGGATTTCACGGACACGGTAATGGGGGTGGGGAGGGCGCTGGGGGCGGAGCGCTGTGGTGCCGGCGCGGGCGGGGGCCGGTGCGCTACTTGCGTGTCACCCGTACCCGGTAGTTTCCCTGCGGGTCCGCTTCGGCGACCGTGATGCCGATGCCGCGCTTGGGGTCCTTGAACGTCTCGCCCGGGGTGAAGGGGGCGTCGGAGAGTTCCGCGTGGACGTTGGGGCTGCGGGTGCAGCCGCCGCTGTCGGTGCGGGAGTCGTAGACGGTCACCGGGCCCATGCCGGTGTCGACGTCGGCGTCGACCTTGTAGACGAGGACGCCGGGCCGGCACACGTTCTCGTCGTTGCCGCCGCGGGTGCGCAGTTCGACGGCGTAGCCGGTGCGGTCGCCGATGGGGACGAAGACGAGTTTCGGGCCGCCCGCGCGCGAGAGCGGGGTCAGGGTGTACTCCCTGGTGCCGGGGGCCGCCGCGCAGGAGATCTGGGAGGCGTCCAGCCAGCCGAGCTTCCACTTGTGCCAGCCGAGCATGTCGTTGTTGGCTCCCCAGTCCTCGCTCATGATGTCCCAGTGGCCGACGGCGCCTCCGCCCTCCTGGGTGTAGAGGTCGGGCAGGCCGAAGACATGGCCGTTCTCGTGCGGGAGGACCCGGTAGCCGGTGTGGTCGTAGGAGCCCGAGCCGTCGTCCTGGCGTGAGTAGACGAAGGACGCGTTGGCCACGGCGACCCCGTCGGCGACCGGCGCCTCCAGGTTGCCGGCGAACGTCACCGACAGGACCGTGTCCAGAGCGGAGGGCCCGGCGTTGGGGGTGACCAGCACGTTCAGGAGGTCGTAAGCGCGGAAGTCGACGCTCGGGTCGGCGGCGGCGACCATGTCCTGGACGAGTTCGCGGTAGCCGGGGTCGAAGGGCGCGCCGCGTTCTATCCCGTACGCGTGGAACGGCTTGGGCATGCGCAGCCAGTGCCGGACGGGAGTCTCGGCGCGGTAGTCGAGACGGCCGTAGGAGGCCGTGCGGAACCACGCCTCGGTCTGGGGGAAGAACTCGCGGTAGCGGCTGAGCGCGCTGCCCCGGCCGGGTGCGTCCGAGAAGTCGATCATCAGGGTGAGGGCGCGGACGGTGCCGGTGGAGCGGGAGTAGCCGCCGGGGGTGGGCAGGCCCTCCGACATCTGGACGGCCGAGCCGGGGTTGATCATGCAGGGCGCGAGGGCGGGGGAGCGGGCCGGCGCGACGGGGCCCGCGCCGGCCGTCGTCGAGCCGAGGACCGGCAGCCGGTGGCCCGTGCCCGCAGAGGTGCTGACCGCCAGCGTCAGGACGGTGACCGAGGCGAACGCGGCGACGCGGCGCGGGCGTATCCGGCGGCTCAGGGTGTCCCGGGCGGTGCGCACGGGCTGCGGCTGCATGCAGGGGCCTTTCGCTCCAGGCAGCCACCGGTCACCGGCTGCACCCTTTCGATCACCCTCTGCCGGACCGCCCGCGCACGCGCGTTGGATGAGACCGATCGTGGATTACCGGCCGGTATGCGGCTTCGGCCTCCTCGGCCGGGGCCGCGCCGTCGGGCCCGTCCCGTCGGATGGCTGCCATGGCGCGCCGCACGCGTGCGTGCGGGCATGGCGGCCGCGGCCGCGTCCGGGGCCCTCGGGGCGGTGACAGCGCTCGGCCGGGTGTGCCCGACGCGCCCCGGCGGACGCACGGCGAAGGGCGCATCCAGGGGCGTGACCCAGGTCACAGGAAGAAAGTTCTGGATCCGGGAAATAACCGGGGACGCCTTCCCCGTTTAGCCATGTGTCCGAGTGAAACGGGGACTGGCTCCCCGGATCGCAAACTCAGCCCCGAGTCGGACTCGTCGCCGGCCGGATCCGTTTCCGGCGGGCCGCGCGAGTCGGCTCCGAGCCCCAGACAGGAGTGCGCCGTGCAGACCGCGACCGCGATTCCCGTAGCGCGCAAGGCGCCCCGGCCCCGTGCCGACGCCCTGCGCAACCGGGAGCGGATCGTCACCGCCGCCCGTGAGATGTTCACCGAGTTCGGCCCTGACGTGCCGCTCGACGAGATCGCTCGCCGGGCCGGCGTCGGCAACGCCACGGTGTACCGCAACTTCCCCGACCGGGACGCGCTGGTCCGTGAGGTCGTCTGCTCGGTGCTGGACCGTACGGTCCGGGCCGGGCAGGTCGCCCTCGACGAGACCGGCGACGCCTTCGGGGCGCTGGAGCGATTCGTGCACGCGGCCGCCGACGAGCGGATCAGCGCGCTGTGCCCGATGGTCTCCAGCACGTTCGACGAGCACCACCCCGACCTCGAGGCCGCCCGTGAACGGGTCGAGCGGATCATCGAGGAGGTCATGGACCGCGCGAAGTCGGCCGGGCAGCTCCGGCCCGACATCGGCGTGGGCGACCTGATGATCGTGGTGGCGCAGCTCAGCAGGCCCCCGGCCGGTACCGCCTGCCCGAGCGGCGACCGCTTCGTCCACCGCCACCTGCAGCTGTTCCTGGACGGACTGCGGGCCCCGGCCCCCTCCGTGCTTCCGGGGGCCCCCATGACCATGGAGGACCTGCGCCAGTCCTAGCGGCCGGCCCTTGACCGATCGAACGATCCAGTGATCCGTGATCCAGCGATCAGAGAATGAGTGACCGAGTGACCGAGTGACCGACCGCGCCGGTGAGCCGGTGAGCGATTGGTTCGCGAAGTCGCAGCAGTCGATACACGTCGGGAGTCGAGCGCATCGGCCGTCAGCGAGGACGGCCCGGCCGCCCAGCCGCCCGGTCGTCATGACCGGGACCGCCGTCCGGCGCGTCGTCCGTCTTCACCGTGAGTCTTCACCGTCCGTCCAGTCGTCCGTCATGCCCACCGTGGCACCGTTTTCTTTCGTTTTCTTCAGATCTCTCCGTATTTTTTCCGTCACGAAGTACCGAAGCGGGTATCCCCATGTCTGAAACAGTCCAGAAGGCCCCGGCCCCCCGGGCAGGCGTCCCGGACGCCAACCGCTGGAAAGCGCTGGCCTTCATCGCTCTCGCCCAGCTGATGGTCGTCCTCGACGCGACCATCGTGAACATCGCGATGCCGTCGGCCCAGGTGGACCTGGGCATCTCCGACGGCAACCGGCAGTGGATCGTCACCGCCTATGCCCTCGCCTTCGGCGGTCTGCTGCTCTTCGGTGGCCGCATAGCCGACCTGTGGGGCCGTAAGCGGGCCTTCGTCGTCGGTCTCGGCGGCTTCGCCGCGGCCTCCGCGCTCGGTGGCGCGGCCGCCAACGAGGCGATGATGTTCGGCGCCCGCGCGTTGCAGGGTGCGTTCGGCGCGCTGCTCGCGCCCGCCGCGCTCTCCCTGCTCGCCGTGATGTTCACGGACGCCAAGGAGCGCGCCAAGGCCTTCGGCATCTACGGCGCGATCGCGGGCGGCGGCGGCGCCGTCGGCCTGATCCTCGGCGGCTTCCTCACCGAGTACCTGGACTGGCGCTGGACGTTCTTCGTGAACATCCCGTTCGCGATCATCGCCGCGGCCGGCGCCTACTTCGTCATCCGTGAGCCCGAGGGCGGCCGCAACCGCTCCGCTCTCGACATCCCGGGCGTCGTCCTGTCCACCCTGGGTCTGGTCTCGCTGGTCTACGGGTTCACCCGCGCCGAGTCCGAGGGCTGGAGCGACTCCGTGACCGTCGGCATGTTCGTCGCGTCGGCCGTGCTGCTGGCCGCGTTCGTCGTCGTCGAGTCCAAGGTGAAGGCCCCGCTGCTGCCCCTGCGCGTGATCACCGAGCGCAACCGCGGCGGCATCTACCTCTCCCTGGGCCTCGCGATCATCGCGATGTTCGGTCTGTTCCTCTTCCTGACCTACTACCTGCAGATCGTGAAGGGCTACTCGCCGGTCAAGACCGGTTTCGCCTTCCTCCCGATGATCGCGGGCATGATCACCGGCTCCACCCAGATCGGCACCCGCCTGATGACCCGGGTGGCCCCCCGCCTGCTGATGGGCCCGGGCTTCCTGGTCGCCGCGCTCGGCATGCTGCTGCTGACCCGGCTGGAGATCGGCTCGTCCTACGCGGCCGTGCTGCTGCCGGCGATGCTGCTGCTCGGTCTGGGCATGGGCACGGCGTTCATGCCGGCCATGTCGCTGGCCACGCAGGGCGTCGAGCCGCGTGACGCCGGTGTCGCCTCCGCGATGGTCAACACCTCGCAGCAGGTGGGCGGCGCCATCGGCACCGCTCTGCTGAACACGATCGCCGCGTCCGCGACGACGTCGTACATCAAGGACCACATGACGGGCGCCGCCTCCAAGCCGCAGCAGCAGCTGGTGCAGCTGGAGGGCATGGTGCACGGATACACCAGCGCCATCTGGTTCGCCGTCGGCATCCTGGTCGCGGCCGCCACGATCGCCCTGACCCTCGTCAACGCCGGCAAGCCGGACATGGGCGGCGCGGTCGCCGGCTCCGGCGCGAAGGACGCCGAGGACGCGGTCCCGGTGATGGTCCACTGACCCGGACGGGACACCCGTAGAGGCACCCGGGCCTACGGGGATCCCGGGGACGACGGCGACCGGCTCCGGCCCGGCTAGCGCAGCCAGGGCAGGTCCGCACCCGCTTCTTCCGGCTGAAGTCCCTCGGCGACGATCTGCATGATCTCGCCGAGGGACTTCTGCTGTTCCGGGCTGAGCCGGTCGAACACGGCGTTGCGGACGACCTCCACGTGGCCCGGCGCGGCGCGCTTGAGCATCTCCAGGCCCTCGTCGGTCAGGACGGCGAACTGGCCGCGCTTGTCGGAGGGGCAGTCCTCCCTGCGCACCCAGCCGTTCCTCTCCAGCCGGGCGACGGCGTGCGAGAGACGGGAGCGGGTGATCTTCGCGTGCTTGGCCAGCTCGGTCATCCGCAGCCGCCGCTCCGGGCACTCCGCGAGCTTGACCAGAAGGCCGTAGTAGACGTGCGGCATCCCCGCGTCACGCTGGAGCTGGCGGTCCATGTGGTCCTCCAGCAGGGTGGTGGCGTGCACGTAGGAACGCCAGATGAGCTGTTCCTCGGCGGTGAGCCAGCGGGGCTCTTCAGCGGATGCGGATCCGGTCTTCATCCCCCCACTGTAAACGGGCGCTTCTTGAAATTTAAACCACCTGGGAATATGCTCGCCGACGTTGCCGTTTTAGATTTCAAGCAACTGTCCGGGAGTGCGTGGGTACTCCGGAACCAGGGGCCGAGGTCCCGGAAGGAGTCGCCGTCATGTCCGCCGCAACCCAGGAGCTCGGCCGTCCCCGGGAGCGCATGCCCGCGCTCTACCTCAGCCACGGCGCCCCGCCGCTCGCGGACGACCCGGTCTGGCCCGGCGAACTCGCCGCCTGGTCCGCCGGACTGCCCCGGCCCAAGGCGATCCTCATGGTCTCCGCCCACTGGGAGGAGGCCCCGCTCGCCCTCGGCGCCGTCGACCCCGTCCCCCTCGTCTACGACTTCTGGGGCTTCCCCGAGCACTACTACACGGTGAAGTACGACGCCCCCGGCGCACCGGAACTCGCCGAGAGCGTGCGCAAGCTGCTGCGCGCTCCGGGCACCCCCGTACAGGACATCCCCGACCGGGGCCTCGACCACGGGGCCTACGTCCCGCTCGTCGAGATGTTCCCGGCCGCCGACATCCCCGTCCTCCAGGTCTCCATGCCGACCCTCGACCCGGTGAAGCTGATGGAGATCGGCCGCAGGCTCGCTCCGCTGCGCGACGAAGGCGTGCTCATCGTCGGCTCGGGGTTCTTCACCCACAACCTGGCCGCCCTGCGGCACCCGGGCGGCGGAGTGCCGACCTGGTCGGCCGAGTTCGACGACTGGGGGCGGCGCGTGCTGGAGAACCGGGACTGGGACGGCCTGCTCGACTTCCTCCGCAAGGCCCCGGCCGGCCGGTACGCCCACCCGCGCACCGAGCACTTCGCCCCGCTCTTCGTGACCATGGGCGCGGCGGAGGTGTCCGGCGAGCTGGACTCCCAGAAGTCCGTGATCGACGGCTTCTGGATGGGGCTGGCCAAGCGGTCGGTGCAGTTCGGCTGACCGCCGCGGCGGGCGGTGGGCGCCGGGCGGTCACCGGCGCCGTCACGGCCGACCGCCGTCAGGGCCGACCGCCGTCAAGGCCGGCGTCCCGGGACCGACGGGAGCTACAGCTCCTTCTCGTACCAGGCCACGTCCCAGTAGCGGCCGAACTTGCGGCCCACCTCGCGGTACGTGCCCACGGGCCGGAAACCGAAGCGTTCGTGCAGTCGCGCGGACGCTTCGTTCGGTTGCGCTATGCCCGCGTAGGCGCGGTGCAGGTCCTCCCCGGCCAGCGCGTCGAAGAGCGCCCTGTAGAGGAGCGTGCCGATGCCGCGCCGGCCCGCGTGCGGGGCGACGTAGACCGTGACCTCCACGGACGTGGAGTAGGCCGCCTTCGGCCGGTAGGGGCTGGACGTGGCATAACCCAGAATCTCCGGCGAGGTCCTCGGAATGTCCTGTGAGTCCGTTTCCGTGGCAACCATCAGGCGGTACGGCCCGTCTTCAGGGTGGGAGAGCAGCCAAGGACGTCGCTCTTCCGGAGTGAAGGCCACCGTGTCGAATGTGATGGCCGTCTCACGAACGTAGTGGTTGTAGAGGCTTGTGAGCGCGTCGAGATCGGCCTCGACTCCAGGCCTGACCTGCACCTCTGTACGTTCCGACGGCATCATGCCTCCCAGGTGGTCCGACAGGGTACTGCATGATCAGAAAATTCGGGGTGCGGGTTGGGAATTCTGTCCTGATTCCAGTCGTTGTTTCCATCAGATGCAGGGCACCCGAGGAGAGTCCAGAGTTCCGACAGTGCCGGGCGTCTGAAGGGCCACCCGCTGAACCACCATCGCAAGGGAGCACGCATGGCAACCCGTGCCGTCGCCCGCCGCAAGTCCGCCACCGGCGAGACGAGCAGCGCGGCCCGCAGTGTTCGCGCCCATGGCGGCGAGATCGCCGACCGCGACCTGGTCGGCATGTACCTCGACGAGATCGCGCGTACACCGCTGCTCGACGCCGCCAAGGAGGTCGAGTTGTCCCAGATCATCGAGGCGGGTGTCTTCGCGCAACAGGTCCTCGACGGCGAGGAGGAGTCCAGGGCGGACGCCTCCCGTGAGGAGCTCGAGGCCCTGGTCGCCGCGAGCGAGCGGGCCAAGGACGTCTTCATCCGTTCCAACCTCCGTCTGGTCGTCGCGGTGGCCCGGCGCTACCCGCGCAGCGGTCTGCCCCTGCTGGACCTGATCCAGGAGGGCAACGCCGGCCTGGTGCGCGCGGTCGAGAAGTTCGACTACCGCAAGGGCTTCAAGTTCTCCACGTACGCGACCTGGTGGATCCGTCAGGCCATCACCCGCTCCATAGCGGACCAGTCGCGCACGATCCGCCTGCCCGTCCACCTGGTGGAGGAGCTGGGCAGGATCCGGCGCGTGCAGCGCGAGTTCAACCGGGAGAACGGCCGCGACCCGGAGCCCGCAGAGATCGCCGCCGAGCTGGGCTCGACGCCGGAGCGTGTGACGGACGTCCTGGACTGGGCCCGTGACCCGGTCTCCCTCAACATGGCGGTCGACGACGAGGGTGAGACGCAGTTCGGCGACCTCCTGGAGGACACTTCCGCGGTCTCGCCGGAGCAGTCGGTGCTGACGCTGCTGCGCAGCGAGGAGCTGGACGGTCTGATCGACCGCCTGGACCCGCGCACCGCGTCCATCATCAAGATGCGGTACGGCATCGACGACGGCCGCGAGCGCACGCTGACCGAGGTCGGCAAGGAGCACGGTCTGACGAGGGAGCGGATCCGCCAGATCGAGAAGCACGCCCTGCTGGAACTGAAGAAGCTGGCCCGCGACACGGGCTTCGAGGCGGCGGCGTGACCGAGGCCCCGGCGTAACCGAGGGGTGGCGTTCCGGATGGTCCGCGGGCCGGGCGGTTGAGGCCCGGCCGAGCGGACAGCGGCCGAGCGGCAGCCGGCCGAGGGAACCGGCCCAGCCGGACTCCGGCCGCACGATGGCTGGTTCGCACGATGTGCCGGGCCGCGCATAGTGCCGCTCCGCCTCAAGGCGTCGGCCGATGCAGGGCTTCGGCGGCTGGTATGAGACGTCGGCCGGTGCGGGTGGAGTACGCGCGGCCGGGGGCGAGGCGTCCCCGGTGAAACCGTGGACCGCCTCATGTGATGCCCGTGTGCCTGGGGTTTCTCATGGTGCCGGGTTGTGCCGGATCGTGCCGGGCTTACGCCCGCGTGCGCCGGTTTGAGAAGGCGCGCAAACATGGCGTGGGAACGCCGCTTCAACCGGGGAGGCGGGGGAAAAAGACTTCTGGGCACGGGAGTTCGGATCGGCCGGACCCTGTAGCCCGGCCCGACCTCTCAACCCGGCCCGAGATCTCAGCCGCCCCGAGATCCGAGTCGGCCGCGCGCTCGAACACCGTGAGTTCCGACGGCTCGACGACTCGACAGCTCCATGACTCGACGACTCCGAGGTTGTGCCGCACTTCCAAAACCCCCGAGCCAAGTCCCGCCGCACATCCCCCCGGCGCCGGGACCATCCCAGAGCCGGGCTTCGGCGCCTCTCCCCCCAGGCGCCGGAGCCCGGCTCCTTTTCCGGAGTGGAGAAGGGACGCGAGTCGGGCGAGGTGGTCGGGTGCGGGGCGGTCGGCGGGCAGGGGCCGCCGGACAATCATGGGGATTTCGGTGGCAATTGCGGGCGCACACGGCCGCCGGACGTGTTGCGGTGTGGGCGGGCACGTCGAGAAGGCGGGGCACCCCGTACCTGAACCACGGGGTGGCCCGCCCGAATGGCAGATTGTGCCACATGGGCATAGCCTGCCGGAGTGATCAGCTCGACCTCCCGCTCGGGCTCGGCTTCGCTGACCGAGCGGCGCAAAGCGGCGACCCGGATGGAGATCGCCCGGGCGGCAGCCGGTCTGTTCGTCAGCCGGGGCCTGAAGGCCACCCGCGCGGAGGACATCGCGCAGGCGGCGGGAATCGCGCCGCGCACCTTCTACCGCTACTTCGCCACCAAAGAGGAGGCCGTAGCCCCTCTCTACGCGGCGGGCGCCCAGCGCTGGGCGGAGGCGGTGCGCGAGGCCCCGGCCGCGCTGAGCGTGCCGGAGGCCCTGGAACACGCGGTGCGCCACACGCTCGCCCCGGGCGGCGGTGTCTCGGCGGCGTCCTGGGAATGGGTGCGCACCCTGATCCGGCTGGCGATGGCGAGTCCGGCTCTGGGAAAGGTCTGGGCCGAGGTCTGCCACACCTCGGAGGCCGGTCTCGCGCAGATCCTTGCCGAGCGGGCGACGGCCACCGAGCCCGGGGCCGCTGACCCGGCGACCACCGCGGAACCGGTCGCCGCCACGGCCACCACCGCCGCCACCCCCGCCGCCGCCGTGGACGTTCCGCCGCACGAGCGCTTCACGGCGGCGGTCGCGGGTGCGGCGGTCAGGGTCGCCGTCGAGAGCTGGGCGGTGACGGACACCTCGCCCACCGGCCCGCAGGGTCCGGCGGAGCTGGCGCTGAGCAATCTGCGAGCCTTGCGGGGCTTCTCCTGGTAGGCACGGGCGGTTGGACCGGTTGGACGGTTGGACCGATTGGATCGGTCGGATCGGCGAGGTAGGCGGGGTCGGCGAGGCCTGCGGGGGCGGTTCCGCCGGTTGCTCGGTTCCAGGACGTCAGTGCGTGGTTCCGTCCGGCGTGTCCGGCCGGGCGGCCACCGCTCGTCCCAGCCTTGCGGCCAAAGCGCTTGCGCAGTCGGCCAGTTCGCGCGGCTCCCGGATCGAGAACTCGTAACCCAGCATCGCGAGCCGGACCGCCACCCACTCCACCGGGTCGCTCGTCGACCCGCGCACTCGGCAGCTCCGCCCGGACGTCTCGCCGGCGCCGGCCCCGGTACCCGCACCCGCGCTCCCGTCGTCGCCGCCGTTCCCGATCCCGTGGTCGGCGTCCGGAGGGTCCGGGGTCGGTGTTCCCAGCCAGGACGGGAGGCGGGCCGCGACGAGTTCGGCCGGGGCGTGGAACGTGACGTCGTACTCGTAGGCGCGTGCGTCCGGGCGGCCGTGGATGGACCGCCGCAGGTACTCCGCCGCGCTCCCGGTCGGCAGTTCGCGTGGTGCGAAGCGCGCGCCGGTCGCGAACGGGTCCCGGACCCGGTCGACCCGGAACGTCCGCCAGTCCTGACGGTCGAGGTCGTACGCCACGAGGTACCACCGCCGGCCCGTCGACACGAGCCGGTAGGGCTCGGTCAGACGACGGGACTCCGTGCCGTCCTTGGCGCGGTAGGCGAACCGCAGCCGTTCCTGCCCGGCCACCGTCGACGCCATGACCGTCAGCGTCTCGGGTGCGATGCTCGCGCCGTCCCCGCTGGTCAGCGGGGTGGTGGCGGCCTGGAGGGTGGAGACGCGGTGGCGCAGCCGGGTCGGCAGCACCTGTTCCAGCTTGGCGAGGGCGCGCACGGACGCCTCGTCGACGCCCTCCAGCGCGTGACCTGCCCCGGCCCGCAGTCCGACGGCGATGGCGACGGCCTCCTCGTCGTCGAGCACGAGGGGAGGCATCGCCTTGCCCGCGACGAGGCGGTACCCGCCGTCCGAGCCCATGGTGGCCTGCACGGGATAGCCGAGGTCGCGCAGCCGGTCGATGTCGCGCCGGACCGTGCGCCGGGACACCCGCAGGCGGTCGGCGAGCTCGCCGCCGGGCCATTCGCGGGGCGTCTGGAGGAGGGAGAGGAGCTGGAGCAGCCGAGCCGGAGTGTCCGTCGTCATGCATCCGAGGATGCCGTACGAGTAGGTCATGATCTGACCTACTGCCGTCCTACTGTCACATCATGACCTCCACGGAGACCTCCACCGAGACACCGCCGCCCGCCTTCGAGACGGCTCCCGATCCCGCGCCGGGGGACCGGCGCCGCTGGTTCGCGCTCGCCATCGTGATGACCGCGGCCTTCATGGACCTCGTCGACGTCACGATCGTCAACATCGCCATCCCCTCCATCCGGCAGGACGCGGGCGCCTCCTGGAGCCAGATCCAGTGGATCACCGCCGGTTACGCGCTCGCCTTCGCCGCCGGACTCATCACCGGCGGCCGGCTCGGCGACATCCACGGGCGCAAGCGGCTGTTCCTGCTCGGCATCGGCGGCTTCACCCTGGCCTCCGCGCTGTGCGGCTTCGCCGCCAACCCCGAGATGCTGGTCGCCTCGCGCATCCTTCAGGGCGGCATGGCGGCGATGATGGTCCCGCAGGTGCTGTCGATCGTGCACGCGACCTTCCCGGCGCACGAGCGGGGCAAGGTGTTCGGGCTGTTCGGCGCGATCGTCGGGCTGGGCGCCGTCTCGGGCCCGCTGCTCGGGGCGCTGCTGACGGAGTGGAACCTGTTCGGGCTGGAGTGGCGGCCGATCTTCCTGATCAACCTGCCCGTCGGCATCGCGGGGCTGATCCTCGGCGGCCGTTTCATCACCGAGTCGAAGGCGCCGAAGGCGCTGAAGCTGGACATCGTCGGCGTCGTCCTGGTCACCCTCGGTCTGCTCATGCTGCTCTACCCGCTCACCCGCGGCCGCGAGCTGGGCTGGCCGGTGTGGGGGTACGTGTCGATGGCCGGTGCGCTGGGCGTCTTCGGGGCGCTGGTCGCGTACGAGCGTCGCAAGGGCGCGCGGGACGGTTCGCCGCTGGTCGAGCTCTCCCTGTTCCGGGTGCGCAGCTTCGCGGCGGGCGTCGCCGTGCAGACCGTCTTCGGGATCGCCCTGGGCGTGTTCTTCCTGGTCTGGACGCTGTACATGCAGACGGGCCTGGGCTGGAGCCCGATGAAGGCCGGTCTGACCGGCGTCCCCTTCTCGATCGCCGTCTCGGTGGCCGCGGGGATGTCCGTGCAGAAGCTGGTCCCGCGTTTCGGGCGCAAGGTGTTGCAGGCGGGCGCCCTGACGATGGTCGTCGGCGTGCTCCTCTACATCTGGGAGTCCGAGCGCTACGGGCTGGGCATCGCACCCTGGCAGATGGCGCTGCCGCTGGTCGTCATGGGCGCCGGCATGGGCCTGATCTTCGCCCCGCTGACCGACGCGGTGCTGTCGGAGGTGCCGCGCGAGCACGCCGGATCGGCCTCCGGCCTCATCAACACCGTTCAGCAGATGGGCAACGCGCTCGGGCTGGGGCTTGTCGCGGTCGTCTTCTTCGGGGAGATCGGCGACCGGCTGACGCCGTCCGAGGTGGGCCCGGCCTTCGTGAACGCGTTCCAGCACGCCCTGGGCTGGGTGGCCCTGGTGATGTCCGTGATCTTCCTGCTGATGTTCGCCCTGCCGAAGCGGCCCGCGCAGCACGTGGAGGGCGGCGCGGACGTCGCGGAGGGCGTGGGAGCCTCGGCGGCCGCGGACGCGGTCCCCGGCGGGGACCGGGACCGGGAGTTCGCCGTCTGAGTCTCCGCATCGCCCCGGTCTCGTCGTGAGACCGGGGCGGAGGTCGCGGAGAGGGTCGAAAGACCGCGCAGGGAGTCGGGAGAACGTCGCCGTCGAGCGTCCGTGCCGAGAGCCCGTCACCGCATCGCAGCGGTGGCGGGCTCTTCGGCTGTCCTCCCCCGGGCCGCACCCCGTCCCGGGGGAGAGAGAAGGAGGGCGGGAGGTCGGGAGACCACGATGAGCGGAGTCCGTTCATGCCCGAATCAAGTCCGAATCTGTTTACTTTGCGGGGATCCAGGCGTAGCCTCCGTGGCTGAAGCCCAGGTTCGGGCATAAAACAGGTGTCGGTCGGAGGAGAACGGACATGTACGCACCGGAGCGGCAGCAGGAGATCCTGCGGCTCGCCCGTGACGGCGGACGGGTGGACGTCCTGTCGCTGGCCGAGGAATTCCAGGTCACCGCGGAGACGATCCGCCGCGACCTGAAGGCCCTCGACCGGGCCGGCCTGGTGCGGCGCGTGCACGGCGGAGCCATCCCGGCCGGACGCCTCGACTTCGAACCGGACCTGACCGAACGCGAGGGCACCTCGGCCGACGAGAAGGACCGCATCGCCAAGGCGGCCCTGACGGAACTGCCCGCCGAGGGCACGATGATCCTCGACGCCGGGACGACGGTGGCACGGCTCGCCGCCGCCCTTCCGCTGGAGGCCGAGCTCACCGTCGTCACCCACAGCCTGCCCATCGCGGCCCGCCTCGCGGACCACCCGGGCATGCAGCTCCATCTCATCGGAGGGCGCGTGCGTCACCGTACGCGCGCCGCCGTGGACGCCTGGGCGCTGCGCGCGTACGGCGAGATCCGGGCCGACGTCCTGTTCCTCGCCGCCAACGGATTCTCCGCCGAGCACGGGCTGACCACGCCCGATCTCGCCGAGGCCGCGGTCAAGCGGGCGGCCGTCGCCGCGGCCCGCCGGGTCGTCCTGCTCGCCGACTCCGCCAAGCACGGCCAGGAGCACTTCGCCCGCTTCGCCGACCTGAGCGACGTCGATCTGCTGATCACCGACAGCGCGCTGAGCCCCGAGGACGCGGCGGCGATCGAGCGCGGCGGCACGGAAGTGGTGCGGGCATGAGCGGCACCGGCCCGGTGAGCGGGAAGGGCCCTGCGCGCGGGACCGGTCCGGGTGGCGTGGGCGTGATCCTCACCGTCACGCCCAACCCGTCCCTGGACCGTACGTACGAGGTCCCCTCCCTGGACCGGGGCGAGGTCATCCGCGCGACCGGCGAGCGGATGGACCCGGGCGGCAAGGGGGTGAACGTCTCGCGCGCCGCGGCCGCCGCCGGACGGCGCACCGTCGCCGTGCTGCCGCTGGGCGGTGCGCCGGGCGCGCTCGTCGCCGACCTGCTGGCCGCGCAGGGCATCGAGGTGGCGCCGGTGCCCGTCGCGGGGGCCACCCGCTCCAACATCGCGCTCGCCGAGTCCGACGGCGTCCTGACGAAGATCAACGCACCGGGCCCCGAACTCTCCGCCGAGGAGCAGGAAATGCTCCTGGAGACGGTGCGCGAGCACTCGCACGCGGCCGCCTGGATCGCCTGCTGCGGCAGCCTGCCCCGCGGGCTCGCGCCGTCCTGGTACGCCGAGGTGGTCGCCCGGGCGCACGCCGCAGGCGCACGGATCGCCCTGGACACGTCCGGGCGCGCCCTCCTCGAAGCCCTGCGCGAGCGGCCCGACGTGGTGAAGCCGAACGCCGAGGAGCTCGCGGAGGCCGTCGGACGTCACCTGGCCACCGTGGGCGACGCGGTGAAGGCGGCCGAGGAACTGCGCGGGATGGGCGCCCGGGCGGTGCTCGCGAGCCTGGGCGCCGACGGTCAGCTGCTGGTCGAGGAGACGGGCGCCTGGTTCGCAAGCGCCCGGGTGGACGTCGTCCGCAGCAACGTGGGCGCCGGCGACGCCTCCCTCGCCGGGTTCCTCGTCGCGGGCGGAAGCGGCCCGGCGGCGCTCGCCTCGGCGGTCGCGCACGGTGCGGCCGCCGTCCGACTGCCCGGCAGCGTGATGCCCACCCCGGACGACCTGGACCCGTCGGCGGTGACGGTGACCGCCGAGGTGCCCGTGGACCGCGAACTGCGGGAGCCGGTGGGGGAGCCGTTGACATGGTGACGACCTCCGTACCGCCCGCGCCGCCCGGCGGGCCGTGCGTCCGACAGCGGCGAGGCGTCCGCGCGACCGCCGCCCTCGACGGCCGGCAGGGCACCCTGAGCCGCCCTGCCGGCCAGGGGAAACAGGACCCGAACCCGCCTGTGACCCCGCGGAGGCGGGGCTGCCCCGGCCCCGCCTCCACCCTCCCCGCCCCCACCCCCGCCCAGCACCCCACGCCCCGGGCGATACGCGTGCGAAGGAGCCCGCGATGAGCGACATGATCACCGCGGACCTGGTCGATCTCGACCTGTCCGCCCCGACGAAGGAAGCGGCGGCGCGATCCCTCGCCGAGCGCATGGCGGCCCTGGGCCGGGTGACCGACCTGGAGGGCTTCCTCGCCGACGTCGCCGCCCGCGAGGCGCAGATGCCCACCGGCCTCGACGGCGGCATCGGCATCCCGCACTGCCGCAGCGCCCATGTCACCGAGCCCACGCTCGCCTTCGGGCGCAGCACCGCCGGCATCGACTTCGGCGCGGCGGACGGTCCGGCCGACCTGGTCTTCCTCATCGCCGCCCCCGCAGGTGCGGACGACGCCCATCTGACGATCCTGTCGTCGCTGGCCCGCCAGCTGATGAACGCCGACTTCACCGGCGCGCTGCGGTCGGCCGGCGATCCGGCCACGGCGGCGGCGCTGATCCGCGGTGACGAGCCCCCGGCCGCCCGCCCCCACGCTTCCGAAGCCCCCTCCGCCGGGACCGACGTCGCCGGAGGTTCAGCGCCCACCGGTCCGGCGGGTTCGGGTGCAACGGCCTCCGGTCCCACCGATCCCGCGGAATCCGGTTCCACGGGCTCCGGTTCCGCAGACCCCGTGCCGGCGTCGGCGGCGGCCTCCGCCGGCGCCGACACGGCCCCCGGCCCCGAGGCCGCGCCTCGCTTCCGGATCGTCGCCGTCACCTCCTGTCCGACCGGCATCGCGCACACCTACATGGCGGCCGAGTCCCTGGAGAAGGCGGGCCGGGAGGCGGGGGTCGACCTGGTCGTCGAGACACAGGGGTCGGCCGGCTTCACCCGCCTCGACCCGGCCGTCGTCGCCGCGGCGGACGGCGTGATCTTCGCCCATGACGTCCCCGTGCGCGACAAGGACCGCTTCGCCGGCAAGCCCACCGTGGACGTCGGCGTGAAGGCGGGCATCAACCGGCCCGCCGAGCTGATCCGCGAGGTGCGCGCGAGGGCGGAGCGCGGCGAGGTCACCTCGGGCGTCCCCTCCGGCGCGGGCACGCCGGTCGAGCGCGCCGGCGAGTCCGGCGAGGGCTATGGCACCAAGTTGCGCAAGTGGCTGATGTCCGGCGTGAGTTACATGGTCCCGTTCGTCGCGGCGGGCGGTCTGCTGATCGCCCTCGGGTTCGCGATCGGCGGCTACGAGATCAAGTCCGCGCCGTCGGTCATGGACCACTTCGCGTGGACCCAGACGGACAGCTGGGCCGCCCTGCTGTTCCAGATCGGCGCCGTGGCCTTCGGCTTCCTCGTCCCGGTCCTAGCGGGGTACATCGCCTACGGCACGGCGGACCGGCCGGGCCTGGTCCCCGGCTTCGTGGGCGGCATGATCGCGTCCACCATCAACGCGGGGTTCCTCGGCGGTCTCGTCGCCGGTCTGCTCGCCGGCGGGGTGGTCATGGCGATCCAGAAGGTGCGGATCCCGGCGCCGGTGCGCGGCATCATGCCGGTGGTGGTGATCCCGCTGATCTCCTCGGCCGTCGTCGGCTTCCTGATGTTCGTCGTGATCGGCAAGCCCATCGCCTCGGCCCAGAAGGGCATGACGGACTGGCTGAACGGCCTCTCCGGTTCCAACGCCGTCCTGCTCGGCGCCCTGCTGGGGCTGATGATGTGCTTCGACCTCGGCGGCCCCGTCAACAAGGTCGCGTACACCTTCGCCACCGCCGGTATCGCGGTCGCCAGTCCGAGCGACTCGGCCATGAAGATCATGGCCGCGGTCATGGCGGCCGGCATGGTCCCGCCGCTCGCGATGGCGCTGGCCACCACGGTCCGGGGCAAGTTGTTCACGCCCACCGAGCGCGAGAACGGCAAGGCCGCCTGGGTGCTGGGCGCCTCCTTCATCTCCGAGGGCGCGATCCCGTTCGCCGCGGCCGACCCGCTGCGCGTCATCCCCGCCTCGATGGCGGGCGGTGCGGTCACCGGCGCGCTGTCGATGGCCTTCGGCGCCACCCTGCGCGCCCCGCACGGCGGCATCTTCGTGGTCCCCCTGATCGGCAACCCGTTCCTCTACCTGGTCGCCGTCGCGGCGGGCGTGTGCGTGACGACGGCCGCCGTGGTCGTCCTCAAGGGCATGCGCAAGCCGGCGCCCGGCACCGCGGGGCCCACGGCGGGAAGCAGCGCGGACACCGCGACCGCGGCCCGGGAACCGAAGCGACCGGTGGCCGCGTAGCGCGCCGCTGATGCGCCGCGCGGCGAGGGCCGCCGGTGGTTTCGGACGATCTGGCCGGTGTGCCCGGTCCAACCGCTCTGGTCGATCTGGTCGTTCTGCGTGGCCTGCGAGATACATCACGGTCCGGGGTCAAAATCCCGGACCGTGGTGTGTACTGGGCGGTATGCCCGTGCATCTCACGCCCGCCCAGCTGACGGCGCTGACCGTTCTCGCCGTGGCGTCCGTCGCCTGGCTGCTCGTCCTGACCCGGGTCCTGCGGCGGATGCGCGCACGCGCCGAGGCTCACGCGGCGTTCCGTTCCTTCCCCGTCCGGTCCGCGCTACCCGCCGTCCCGGTGCTTCCCGTGCTGCCGGCCCTCCCGCGTCAGCAACAGGCGACCGGTCCCCACCGGGAGAGCGTCGAGCTGACGACCGCGGAGAAGGACGCTTTCGCGGGCCTGGTGCGCCGCCTCAGCGGCGACCGCTGACCCGGGAGGTCAGCGGAGTCAGCGGAGTGAGCGGCGTCGGGGGAGTGGCGGACGAGGGCGAGGCAGCGCAGGCCGGAAGGGCTTACGCCTGGGCCGCCCGGCGTTCCATGGCTTCGCGGGCCGCGGCCTCGGACGCGTACACCTCGCACATGTGCCGCCCGTCGGGCGTGGCCGTGTGCTCGACCTCCCACAGGGAGATCTCCCGGCCGTCGCGCAGCAGGAACGCGTGCTCGTACAGCGAGTAGCCCAGGCCGATGCGGCCGGCCCGGCACGGGCGCCCGAAGGCCTGCGTGATCTGGTGCGCGAACGCCGACCTCAGCAGTGCCGTCGTCTCCGCGTCGGGCCGGTCGGGGTTCTCGGCGCGGCGCAGCAGGCGGCGCGCGTGGTCCGCCGAGTCGTCCGGCACGTACACATGGCGGGGCGCCGGGACCGGCGCGAGCTGGACCAGCACCGGCAGTTCGAAGTCCGGCGCCTCGGACGACAGCGGCAGCCGGGCCGTGGCGGCGCGCAGCTCCTCCTCGTCCGCGTACACCTCGTGCTGGGGTTCGCTGCCGGGTGCGGTGTTGTGCACCAGTTCCCACAGCGTGAGCGCGCAGCCGTCGGCGAGCAGCCAGGTGTGCCGGTAGGTTTCCCGGTGCAGGCCGGCGCTGTGGTGGGCGGAGTGCAGGGAGCTGTCGTGGGCCAGCGCGCAGTCGAGCCGCCGCAGGGCCTCGTCGGGCAGCTCGAACGAGTTCAGGGCGCGACCGAGCAGTCGCGCGAGATGCTCCTCCGGAGACTCGGGCGACTCGGCTGGTTCGTACGCTGTCGTCTCGTACGGAACGCTCAAGGTTTCTCCCGGCGTTGCTGCATGTCACCTTGTGGGTGCATACCGTAGCCCCTCGGTCGGACATCGTGTCCGGGAACCGAGAAAACGTACGTCGGAGAAAACGCCGGGGCCGTGCGGATGGTTCCCGCACGGCCCGACGCGCGCTCAGAAAGCGCCGGTCAGACGGCACTTCGCGTGTTCGTGACGCTCCTGGTGCGCCCGGTTCGCGGGGCGCTCGCGTTGCTTGCGGCGCTCCCGTTGCCCGTGGTGAACGGGGTGCTCGCGGTCGCGGTCACGCGCCGCTTCCCGCGGTCCACTCCGCCCAGGACATGTTCCAGCCGTTCAGCCCGTTGTCGGGGGACACCGTCTTGTCGGGGGAGTTCTTGACGATCACCACGTCGCCGACCAGGGAATTGTCGTAGAACCACTTGGCCGGGGTGTCGCCCTGTGCGCCCTGGACGTCGGCGAGCCCGACGCAGCCGTGGCTGGTGCCGGTGCGACCGAAGGGCGGGTTGCCCTTGTTGTACCAGTAGTTGCCGTGCAGGAAGGTGCCGGACGTGGTCAGGCGCATCGCGTGCGGCACGTCCGGGATGTCGTACTCGGCGCCCAGGTTGACCGTCCGGCTGTTCATGCGGGTCTGCGTGAACTTCTCCGAGATCACCATCTGGCCGTTGTACGTGGTGTGCTCGGGGTCGCCCGTGGAGATCGGGGTCGTCTTCAGGGTCTGTCCGTCCCGCACGACCGTCATGGTCTGCGTGTTCGCGTCGACCGTGGAGACCTGCGAGCGTCCGACGGTGAAATCGACCGTCTTCTTCTGCACCCCGTAGACGCCGTTCGCGCCCTCGACGCCGTCCAGGTCGATCTTCATCGTGACCTTGGAGCCGGCCTTCCAGTACTCCTGGGGCCGGAAGTCGAGCCGCTGCGCGCCGAACCAGTGGCCCACCACCTGCTGGCCGCTGCTGGAGGTGACCGTGATGTGCGACTGCACGGCCTTCTTGTCGGCGATGGCCTTGTCGAAGGTGAACGACACCGGCATGCCCACGCCGACCGTGGTCCCGTTGTCCGGGGTGTACGTGCCGATGAAGCTGTTCGCGGAGGAGACGGTGGTGAAGATGGCGTTGGCCGCCGCGGTCTTGCCGTTCGCGTCCTTCGCGGTCGCCGATATCTGGTACTTCGTGCCCCGCTCCAGCTGCTTCTTCGGCTTCCAGCTGCTGCCGTCGGCCGACAGCGCGCCCTCGACGGCCTCGCCCGCCCCGGCCACCGTCATCTTCACGTCGGTGAGCCGGCCGCCGCTCACCTTCACGCCGGTCTGGTTGATGGACGCGCCCGTGGAGCCGTCCTTCGCCGAGATGACGATCCTGGCGGTGGACGTCTTCACGCCGTTCCCCGCGCTCTTGCCCCCCTTGGCGTCGCCGCCCTCGGCGCTCGCGCTGCCCCCGCAGGCGGTCAGGGTCAGGGCGCCGACCACCAGGACGGCACAGGCTCCCGCTGCGCGCCGCACTGCCCTGTTCGCCTTGTTCGCCTTGTCCGCCGTCGTCACGGGCTGCTCCGCTTCCTTGAGAGGTGAGTGATCCGCTTCCGTACGTGCAGGAGGAGGGGAGCGTCGGCCGACGGGGTTGCGGCGCGGGCGGCCTTGGCACGAGCGCGTGACAGAACCGGGACAATGCCCGCCCGCAATGCCCGCCCGCCCCCTGCGGGCGACCCCCACCCCGGGGAACGGCGGGGACGGGCCGGTCTTTCGCCCCGGTGTCACCGGGCGCGGGCCGGTCTTTCGTCCCGGTGTCGGGCCGGTCTCCGTCCCGATGTCACCGGGCGCCGTACAGCTCCTTGTAGGACGGCCAGGCGCCGCCCGGGCCGTCGACGGGCTCGGCCGCGCGTACGGCTGCGACGATCGCGCGGGTCACCGTGTCGGCGCCCGCCGCGAGGACGTCGTTCAGCGCGAGCGGGTCGCCGGGGGCGAGCCGTCGGGCGCCCGTCGCCAGCGAGAACACGGTGTCGCCGTCATTGAGCAGGTGCACCGGACGCACGGCGCGCGCGATCCCGTCGTGAGCGGTGCCCGCCAGTTTCTGCGCCTGTGCCTTGGACAGGTCGGCGTCGGTGGCGACCACCGCGAGCGTGGTGTTCAGCGGCGGCGGCGCGTTCCTCGCCGCGCTCTCGGCGAGGCGGCGGCGCGCGGCCTCGTGCACCCGCGCCTGCGGATACGCCACGCGGCCCTGGAACAACTCCCCGTACAACGCGCCCGTTTCCGGATCCAGCACCGATCCCACGGCGTTCGCCACCACCAGCGCGGCCACGGTGATCCCCGACTCCAGGACGACGGCGGCCGTGCCCACACCGCCCTTCAACGGCCCCACCACCGCGCCGGTGCCGGCGCCGACGCACCCCTGAGTCACCCGAGCCCCGGGCTCGCTCGCCGCGGCCGACGCCACGGCCGCCAGACCCGTGGCCGCGTCCGGACGGGCCCGGAAGTCGCCGCCGCGCCCCAGGTCGAAGACGCAGGCGGCCGGCACCACCGGCACGACATGCGCCGGATCCGGGCCGACGCGGATCCCCCGACCCCGTTCCTCCAGCCAGGCCATCACCCCGGACGCGGCGTCGAGCCCGTACGCGCTGCCGCCCGTGAGCACGATCGCCTCGACCTTCTGCACGAGATTGCGCGGATCGAGGGCGTCGGTCTCCTTGGTGCCGGGACCGCCGCCGCGCACGTCCACCGCGGCCACGGCGCCGCCCTCGGGCGCGAGGACGACCGTGGCGCCGGTGAGCCACCCGTCGCCGGTCCGCGTCGCGTGGCCCACCCGCACGCCGGCGACGTCCGTCAGAGCGTCAACTGTCATGGCAGCCAGTCTGGCCCAGCCCGCACCGCGCGCGAGGCCGGAGTCCGCTGGCGTCACACCGCGTAAGGCGAACCCTCTTGCGAGTCGTCCTCCGGGTCCCGCGAGTCCGTCGCGTCCTGGTCCCGTGCGGCCCGCCCGAGCATGCGGGCCGTCAGGGTGGTGCCGGTGGCCACCGCCAGCGCCGACACCAGACCGGCCGCCAGGACCGCCCACTCGCCCGCGAAGGTGCAGCAGATCACCAGCAGCGCGGTGACGGGCAGCACCGACTGCTGGGCCAGGCCCACCTTGAAGTGGCGCGAGTGCAGCGCCCAGACGGTCAGCAGGTACAGCGCCGTCGGCAGGGTGACGGCCGCCGACGCGGCGAGCCTGGACAGGTGGGCCTCCCCGACGGTCTGCTCGACCGCCACCTCCAGGCCCGCGCCGATCGCCGCCGCCGACGCGAAGACGGCGTAGTGCCCGTAGCCCCACAGGAACGCCTGCCTGCTGGAGCGCAGGTGCCCGTGGATGGGGACCACGAAGTAGATCCACCAGGCGGCGAAGACGATCAGCAGGCCGCCGACCGCGATCGGCAGCAGTTCGCCCAGCGCGTCGTTCTCGTCGATGCCGGTCTTCACCGCGACCGTGGCCGCCGCGATCGTCTCGCCCAGCACGATGATCGTGAACAGCCCGTAGCGTTCCGCGATGTGGTGCGGGTGCCACGACGTCGGGTGGCCCCGCTCCGCGAACAGCGGCACGCACATCTCCAGCGGCACCATCACCAGGAACAGCCAGGCCCGGCCGCCCTCGGGCAGGATCAGCAGACCCAGCCAGCCGATCTGGCAGAACAGCACGCCACCGGCGTAGCGCAGGGCCGTCCTGCGCTCCGCGCCCTCGGTGGACAGCGCCACGCGCAGCCACTGCGAGGACATCGCGACCCGCATGACGGCGTAGCCCAGCCAGACGGCCAGGAACTCGTGGTCCTCGAAGGCCCGCGACACCCCGGCGGCGAGCACCAGTACTCCGGCGATCTGGACCAGCGTGACCACCCGGTAGAGGGCGTCGTCGTTGTCGTACGCCGAGGCGAACCAGGTGAAGTTCATCCAGGCCCACCAGATGGCGAAGAAGACCATCGCGTAGTTGAGGATTCCCTCGCCCGCGTGGGACTCCGCCACCGCGTGCACCAGCTGGACGCCCGCCTGGGCGATGGCCACGACGAAGCACAGGTCGAAGAAGAGTTCGAGCGGCGAGGCGACCCGGTGCGCCTCGCCCCGACCGCGTGCGGTCAGCTTCCGCAGCGGGTGTCTGCGCGCGGGCGCGGTCGGCGGCGAGGGAAGGCCGGAGGGCTGGGCAGGCGGGGGCGTGCTGGACGTCATGGGTCCCAGCACAGCAGATAACCGGCGGAAATTCTCGTGCGGTGCGGTCCCCGCGCGGGCCCGGTACCGCCCGGCGGGCCGGGCCGTACCCTGGACGCATGAGCACCCCAGCCGCCCCCGAGCCGCGTGACCCGAAGGCCGCGCTGATCTTCGACGACCCGCTGGACCGCCAGTCGTCGGACGACACCGACCGAGGGTGGGGCGAGCGGCCGTCGGCCGGCGGCGACAGCGCGGCCGACCTCAAGCGCTTCCTCGACGAGAAGCCGCCCCACCACATCTGAAGCCGGAGCGGGTCCCCGTCTCCGGCCCGGAGCGGCCCCCGCTCTTCGAGGCGGGTGGGACGCCCGTCCTCGTAGCCGAGCCGGACCCGTTCCCGGCCCACCCGGACCAGGCGCCGGCCGAGCGGGCTGGGTCGTCGATCCGCAGGCCGTCGATCCGCAGGCCGTCGATCCACCGGCCTTGGATCCACCGGCCATGGGTCCCCGGCCTGCCGTGGGTCTACCGTCGGTGGTCGCCCGAGCCGCGCTGGGCGACCAGCTCGTCGCGGATCTCCTTCAGCACCTCCAGCTCGGTCACGTCCATGACCTCCTGGGCGCCCTCCTTGGCCTTCCTGCGGGCCTCCACCATGGCCAGGTACTTCGACATGGGCAGCACCATCAGGAAGTAGACGACGGCCGCCGTGATCAGGAACGTGAGGGTCGCGCCGAGCACGGAGCCCCACAGGATCTGCACGCCCGTCGCGTTGGCGCCGGTGCCGCTGCACTTGCCCTTGATGCAGGAGCTGTAGCTGTCCAGGTTCTGGGTGCCGATCGTGCCGATGACCGGGTTGATGATCCCCTTCACCACCGCGTTGACGATGTTGGTGAAGGCCGCGCCGATCACCACCGCGACAGCCAGATCGACGACGTTCCCACGCATCAGGAAGGCCTTGAAGCCCTGCAGGACGCTTGCCTTCTTCTCGCTCACCTGGGGGATACTCCTCGCATGTACAGGTTGTGGAACAAACAGCTCCGCAACCTACGTCAAGGCCGTGCCGGCGCGTCCACCGCGGTCGCTCGAACGAGCGACTTGACCTCACCACAACGTCACCGCCAGCCGTGCCGTCGCGCTCGCACCCGCAAGGCGCGCGGCGGTCGGACGGGACACCGACAGGACGACCAAGGCGCCATTGCCGCCGCTCCCGCCGCTGCCGCCGAAGGCCGTGACAGGGGCCGAGTCGGGGGCATCCGGCGGCTCGGGCACCTTGGTGACGAGCGCCCCGCGCGCGACGACGCGGGCCTCGCCGCCCGTGCTGCCGCCCGTCGGCTGCTCGACCGCGATGACGTCGACACGGTCACCGGGGCGCAGCAGCCGGACGGTGGCCGCGTCGGCGATGCGCACCGGGGCCGTCACCTGCCCGGCGGTACGGGTGGGGGACGCGGGGGCGTGCGCGGACGCTCGCGCGCCGGACCGCGGGCTTCCGTGCGCGTCACCGTCCGGGTGTCCGCGGGCCGGGTCACCGTCCCGCGGAGTCGCGGCCACGAGCGCGGCGGTGGTGACGGCCAGTCCGATCGCGAGGGCGCGCCTGCGGCTCCGGACCAGCCGGCCGAGCCGGTACCGGCTGTGACCCACCCGGACCGGATCGAAGGCAGGCACCTGGCACGTCGCGGGCGCCTCCGGGCCGGGCGGACACGGCGCGGACGGGAAGGAGTGCGGGACGGGCGGGCGCGGAGAGGAGGGAGGAAGCGCGGACATGGACACGGGGACCACCACCTGCGGGGAGGGACGGGCTCGGACGGGCTTGCACAGCCACGATGAGCCCTGAGCGCGCCGCCCGTCGGAGCCGGTGGACGGTCCACGGTTTGTAGACAACTCCGCCACCCGAACGAGGAGTTCCGTCACTCACGGGGAGGGGGTTCGGCGGCCGCCCCGGTCGCAGCACCCGAATCCTGTGGACCCCCGGACCTCAAGGTTCCTGACTTCCCCCGAACCCCCCGCCCTCCTAAGGCAGTTCGAACCCGGGGTTCAGGCCGCCGAGGGCGTTCGTGCACAGGCAGTCCCGGTCGGTGCTGGCGGGGAGGGCGGCCAGCGTGTCGAACAGCACCTCCCGGAGGCGGTCCACGTTGGCGGCGAAGACGCGCATGACCTCCTGGTGCGACACGCCCTCACCGCTCTCGGCGCCCGCGTCCAGGTCGGTGACCAGGTTCAGCGACGTGTAGCAGAGCTCCAGTTCGCGGGCGAGGGCGGTTTCGGGGTGGCCCGTCATGCCCACCGTCGACCAGCCCTGAGCCTGGTGCCACAGGGATTCGGCGCGGGTGGAGAACCTCGGTCCCTCGACCACGACGAGGGTGCCGCCGTCCACCGGCTCCCACTGCCGGCCGCGTGCCGCCTCGAGGGCCGCCGCGCGCCCGGTCGGGCAGTAGGGGTCGGCCAGCGACACGTGCACCACGCGGGGCACGGTGCCGTCGGGCAGGGGCAGGCCGTCGAAGTAGGTCCCGGCCCGCGACTTCGTCCGGTCGACCAGCTGATCGGGCACGACCAGCGTGCCGGGCCCGTACTCGGGGCGCAGGCCGCCCACGGCGCACGGGCCGAGGACCTGACGCACGCCGACGGAGCGCAGCGCCCACAGGTTGGCCCGGTAGTTGATGCGGTGGGGAGGCAGGTGGTGCCCGCGTCCGTGCCGGGGGAGGAAGGCGACCCGGCGGCCGGCGGTCTCGCCGATGAAGAGGGAGTCGCTGGGCGGGCCGTAGGGGGTGTCGACCTGGATCTCGGTCACGTCGTCGAGGAACGAGTAGAGACCGGAGCCGCCGATCACGCCGATCTCTGCGTTCGCTGCCTTGTTCGCCATGTCCGGCACCCTAGTACCCCGGTTGTGGATCATGATCTTCAAGTCCGGGGTGCGGCTCGGCATCGGCCACGGCCGGTGTGGGAGGCCGTGGCCGCGGGTGCCCTTCGCGCCGACGGCCGGTGTCTTCTCCGTCTTCTACTGCGCGTCGTCGGAGGGGTGCAGCAGGAAGTCGACGACGACGCAGCCGATCTGCCCGTCGTCGGTGCGGCCGATCCAGACGGGGTAGGACCCGTCGCCCCGGCCGGCCCGGAAGGCGATCAGGTTCGGCTCGGGCTCCGTGCCGGGCAGTTCGACGGTGAAAGCTTCGTCGAGGGGGAGGAACACCTTCTCGTCCAGCTCCTCTTCGGTCACCGTCCGGGTCGCATCCATGAAGGCCACCGTGCCGGTGTCGACGCCGACCCCGTAGAACTCGCCCTCGGCGAGCAGCCCGAGGTCCTCGCGGGGACGGAGGGCCATCTCCCACGCGCGGGGCGGGGCGTCCAGGAACGTCACCCTGGCCGCGGCGACCTCGGCCCGGTGGGGCGTGCGCGAAAGCGACAGGGTGACCGGGTACTCGCCCGGTGGCACGGCGACGGTCCGCGGCTCGCTGATCCACCCGGGGTCGGAGACCGCCAGCCGCCCTGACGGGATCCGGAGCGAACCGGCGTCCACGGGCTCGACGGCCACCGTCCCGTCCCGAGTGTCCCGCGTCCCCGGACTGAACAGCTGCTCGATCCCGGCGGCGCGCAGCGGTCCCGACCCCTCGCCCACCGACACGTCGGTCAGGACCACGGTCGTGGCGGACCGGTGGCCCTGCTGGGCGAGGAACGGCACGAACACCTGCCAGTCGCCGAATTCCGGGGCGGAGCAGAGGAAGTCCTCGACGGACGCCGGGGACGGCCGCACGGGGACGGGCTCCGGGCGGGCGTCCGGCCGGCCGGACGCCATGGCGGGCGACGGCTGCGTGGCGGTCCCTCCCGACGCGGCGGTCCTGTACTGCACCTCGATCTGTCCGTCGGCGGAGACGGTGGTGGTCTCCTGGGTGTCCCACTTGCCGGACGCGTGGGCCCGGTCGGTGGAGAACCGCCATCGGGTGGAGCGGTGGGCCAGCAGCATCCCGGTCGGGTGCGGCTTGAAGTCGATCATCTGCATGCGCCAGGACCTGTCGTCGAACAGGTACACACGCCACTTCCCGCGCGGCCATTTCTCGATCAGCGCGAGCGGCCGCTCCCGCGAGGACAGCAGAACCGCGTACGCCGTCCCGGCGGCGTGTCTGCGCGCCGCGACCGCGCGCGAGAGCGGGGTCGGATGGGTGGTTCCCCGGTGGGGACCCCACATGTCGCCGTACGACACATCAAGACCGTCGAAAACCACCACCGCGCATCCCCCCGTGACATGGGCCGCCCGGCGGGCGATGCCGCCGGGGCTGCCCCCGCCGGATCGCCCAGCCCTGCCGGGCCTGCCGGAACATCGTCTGTGCCGCCAGTCTGTCACCGGGGTCTGACAGCGGGGTGCGGGAGACCGGGGGGCCGGGCGGCGGGAAGGCGGCGGGAACGGCGAGGACCCCGTCGTCGGTCGACGACAGGGTCCCGTGCGCGGTGGGCGTCAGGCGGCGGAGCTGCTGCCGGCCGAGGTGCCGGTGCTCGACGACTTGGAGTCCGACGAAGAGGACGACGACGTGGTCGTGCTCGGCTTGGAGTCGGTGGTCGACGACTTCGACGACGCCGGCGAGCTGCTCGACGACGAGCCGCGGCTGTCGTTGCGGTAGAAGCCCGAGCCCTTGAAGACGATGCCGACCGCGGAGAACACCTTCTTGAGGCGGCCACCACAGCTCGGGCACTCGGTCAGAGCGTCGTCGGTGAACTTCTGCACCGCCTCGAGGCCCTCGCCGCACTCGGTGCACTGGTACTGGTAGGTCGGCACTGTCTTCCTCCTGGCACTCTCACTCAGTGAGTGCTAACGACGGTCTATCTTGACGCATTCCCGGGGTTCAGTCCACTGTCACCGGCTCGCGGTGACCGACGCCACGCGCGACGGTACGCGCGTGCGGGCGTGTGGCGAGCCGTGAACGCAGCGCCAGCAGGACCGTCAGGGCCAGTACGGTGCCGCCCATCGGGACCAGGAAACCGGCGCCGTCGCGGACGTTGTCCTCCAGCTGTCCGGCGACGGTGACGGCGGCCGCCTGGCCGAGCGCGACGGCGCCCGTCAGCCAGGTGAACGCCTCGGTGCGGGCCCCGGCCGGGACCAGGCCCTCGACCAGGGTGTAGCCGGTGATCAGCGCGGGCGCGATGCACATCCCGACCAGCAGGCCGAGGCCCGCCAGGACGAGCACGGAGTGCGCGGCCCACAGGCCGGAGGCGACGAGCGCGAGGGCCGCGTAGGCGACGACCAGGCGACGCTGCGGGGAGACCTTCCAGGCGATCGCGCCGCAGACCAGACCCGACAGCATGTTGCCCGCGGCGAAGGTGCCGTACAGGACGCCGTTCAGGCCGGGTTCGCCGATCGACTCGGAGAACGCGGCGAGGGAGACCTGCATGCCGCCGAAGACGGAGCCGATGCCCAGGAACGTCGCGATCAGCACGCGCACGCCGGGGACGCGCAGAGCCGAGGTGTGCTCCACGCGCGTGTGGCCCGCGGCGGCGATCCGCGGCTGGGTGCTCTTCTGCGCGGCGAACAGCAGGCCGCCGAGCAGGGTCAGCGAGGCCTCGGTGACCAGACCGGCGGCGGGGTGCACGGCGGTGCACAGCGCGGTCGCCAGGAGCGGGCCGAGGACGAAGGTCAGCTCGTCCGTGACGGACTCGAAGGCCGCCGCGGTGCTCATCAGCGGCGAGCCCTTCAGTTTCACGCCCCACCGGGCCCGCACCATGGGCCCGACCTGCGGCACCGATGCGCCCGTGGGCACGGCGGCCGCGAAGAGCGCCCACAGAGGCGCGTGGGCGAGGGCGAGGGCCGTGAGGGCGATCCCGGACACGGTGTGCACGAGCACGCCGGGGACCAGCACCGCGCGCTGCCCGTAGCGGTCGGCGAGGCGGCCGCTGTAGGGCGCGCACAGCGCCATGGAGACGCCGGTGACGGCGGCGGCGGCGCCGGCGGCCCCGTACGAACCGGTGGTGTGCTGCACGAGCAGCACGATGGAGATGGTGAGCATCGCGAACGGCTGGCGGGCGGCGAAGCCGGGCAGCAGGAACGTCCAGGCGCCGCGGGTGCGCAGCAGTTGCCCGTATCCCGGGCGGGAGGAGGCCGGCGAGTCCTTCGACGGCTCGGTGGTGACCGTGGATGCCACGGCCCGTGCCTTTCTGCCGCCTGGTAGCGCGCCCGTGCGGGGGCGCCGAGAGCTGTCCTCTTGCGCGTGCTGCGGTAGATGCCAGGTCCGCTGCAGGAGGTGTCCCGGCCGCCATACGGTCGCGCCAGCTCTGCGTCAGGCAGAGTTGGTTCGATCAAAGTGCGCCTTCATCCTACAGGGATCAAGGCCGACGAGGCCTGTGAAAAGGAGCACCAGCTTCGTGGCCGCCTCTGAATGAAGGGGGTGTGAACGGTGCGAAACGTGTCCTCAACGCGTGTCGCCGCCGGTGCCGAGCCAGCCGGCGAGCTTGCCGCCGTGCCCGACGGCCCGCAGCCGCTTCTCCGCGGCGTCGCGGACGGGGTCGGTGGCCACGACGAGGAGTTCGTCGCCGTGGCGCAGGACGGTCGCCGGGAGGGGGACGAACGAGGTTCCGTCCCGCACGACGAGGGTGACGGCGGCCCCGGCGGGCAGTCGCAGCTCGTTGACCTCGACGCCGTGCATCTTCGAGCCCTCGGGGATCGCGACGGACAGCAGGTGCCCGCGCAGCCGCTCCAGGGGCGCGGACTCGACGCCGAGGTCGGCGGCCTCCGGGTCCCCGCCGAGGCGGAGCTTGCGCGCCAGCCAGGGCAGCGTCGGCCCCTGGACCAGGGTGTAGACGACGACCAGGACGAAGACGATGTTGAAGATCCGGCGGCTGCCGTCGACGCCGTTCACCATGGGGATCGTCGCCAGGATGATGGGCACGGCGCCGCGCAGGCCGGCCCAGGACATGAGGGTCTGCTCCTGCCAGGGCACCCGGAAGGGCGTCAGGCACAGGAAGACGCTGACCGGGCGGGCCACCATGGTGAGCACCAGGCCGATGACGAGCGCGGGCAGCACGTCGTCGCCCAGCTCGTGCGGGGTGACCAGCAGGCCGAGCAGGACGAACATGCCGATCTGGGCGATCCAGCCGAGCCCGTCGGCGAACCCGCGCGTGGCGGGCCAGTGGGGCAGTTTGGCGTTGCCCATGACCATGGCGGCGAGGTAGACGCCGAGGAAGCCGCTGCCGTGCGCCAGGGAGCCCGCCGCGTAGGCGGTGACGGCGATGGCCATGACGGCGATCGGATAGAGGCCGGAGGCGGGCAGGGCGACGTGCCGCAGGCCCCAGGAGCCCAGCCAGCCGACCGTGAGGCCGATGGCGGCGCCGATGCCCAGCTCCAGCGCTATCTCGCCCAGCAGCACGTACCAGTGCTCCACGGGGCCGGCCGTGGAGAAGGCGACGACCAGGATGACGACCGGGGCGTCGTTGAAGCCGGACTCTGCCTCCAGGGTGCCCGTCACGCGGGACGGCAGGGGGATCTTGCGCAGGACGGAGAAGACCGCCGCCGCGTCCGTCGAGGACACCACCGCACCGATGATCAGCGCCTGCCGCCACTCCAGCCCCGTCACGTAGTGCGCGGCCGTGGCCGTGACGCCGACGCTGACCGCGACCCCGGCCAGTGCCAGCGCCGTGGCGGACGGCAGGGCCGGTTCGATCTCCTTCCACTTCGTGCCCAGGCCGCCCTCGGTGAGGATCACGACCAGGGCGGCGTAGCCGATGACCTGAGTCAGTTCGGCGTTGTCGAAGTGGACGTCGCCGATGCCGTCCTGGCCCATGGCGATGCCGATGCCCAGGTAGACGAGCAGGCTGGGGAGCCCGCTGCGCGAGGAGATCCGGACCGCTGCGACGGCGACGAGCAGGACGAGCGAGCAGACGAGCAGGAGCTGGTTGAGGTGCTGGACAGTCAGCGGCGGTTCCCTTTCACCGGCGCGCGCGCCTTGCGCGCGGGCGCACATGTGCTTCGGATACATCGGACACGAGCGGTGTGCGCCCCGCACCCAACTAGTTCATTACCTTACCTAACTCTTGACGATTTCTTGACACTCGGCGGTCGTGGGATCGAACAGTCTTCCGCGCGCGTACCCGACTCCGCGTCAAGTGGCGCGAAGCCCTGCGCCTATGGTTGCTCCAGCGCTCATTCAAAAGGACAGCCCGCCCTGCCGCTCGCGTTAGGACAGCAAGGACAGCGATGCCCCCCAACACCACCGCCACATCGGGTGACAAGCCCGTCAAGTCCGGCAGGAAGAAGGGGCGCAAAGCCCGTTTGATCGTGCTTGTACTGGTGCTGGCCATCATCGGTGGCGTCGCCTACGGGGCCTACTGGTCCATCAGCACCGTCCGCGCGTCCTTCCCGCAGACCAAGGGTTCGATCACTCTGGAGGGCCTGTCCGGGCCCGTCGACGTGAAACGGGACGGCTACGGCATCCCGCAGATCTACGCCGACTCCGACGAGGACCTGTTCATGGCGCAGGGCTTCGTCCAGGCGCAGGACCGGTTCTACGAGATGGACGTCCGCCGGCACATGACGTCCGGGCGGCTGTCGGAGATGTTCGGCAAGAGCCAGGTCGACAACGACGCTTTCCTGCGCACCCTGGGCTGGGACCGGGTCGCCAAGAAGGAGTACGACGACGTCCTGTCGGCGGACACCAAGAAGTATCTGCGCGCCTACGCCAAGGGTGTCAACGCGTACCTCGCGGGCAAGGACGGCGCGGACATCTCCCTGGAGTACGCGGCCCTGGGCTTCACCAACGACTACAAGCCCGCCGAGTGGACCCCGGTCGACTCCGTGTCGTGGCTCAAGGCGATGGCCTGGGACCTGCGCGGCAACATGCAGGACGAGATCGACCGCGCCCTGATGACCAGCAGGCTCGGCCCGCAGCAGATCGCCGACCTGTACCCGCAGTACCCGTACGACCGCAACAAGCCGATCGTCCAGGACGGCCGCTACGACGAGCAGACCGGGACGTTCGAGGAGAAGGACGGGCAGGGCTCGGGCAGCGGCTCCGACGCCGGCACGGGCTCCGGCGACTCGTCGGGCACCGGCACAGGCACCGGCTCCGGCACCGGCTCCGGCGACGGCTCCTCGCAGGGCTCGGGGTCGGCCTCGGGCTCGGGCGCGCAGAGCCAGCTCGCGGGCCTCTACAACGTCCTCGACGACCTGCCCGCGGCCGTCGGAGTGAACGGCAACGGCATCGGCTCCAATTCCTGGGTCGTCGCCGGCAAGCACACGATCACCGGAAAGCCCCTCCTGGCCAACGACCCGCACCTGTCGGCCTCGCTGCCGTCCGTCTGGTACCAGATGGGCCTGCACTGCCGCAGCGTCTCCGCCAAGTGCGCCTACGACGTCTCCGGCTACACCTTCGCGGGCATGCCCGGCGTGATCATCGGCCACAACGCGGACATCGCGTGGGGCATGACGAACTCCGGCGCCGACGTCACCGACCTGTACCTGGAGAAGCTGTCCGGCGCCGACGGGTACCAGTACGACGACAAGGTCCGGCCGTTCGTCCGGCGCGACGAGACCATCAAGGTCGCCGGCGGAGCCGCGAAGACGATCGTCGTCCGCCAGACCCAGGACGGGATGCCGCTGCTGTCCGACCGTGACGACGAACTCGTCAAGGTCGGCAAGAAAGCCACCGTCGACACCGCGGCGCCCGACCGGGGCGACGGTTACGCCGTCGCCCTGAAGTGGACCGCGCTCGATCCCGGCACCTCCATGGACGCCGTCTTCCTCATGGACAGGGCGAAGGACTGGGACGGCTTCCGCAAGGCGGCCGAGAAGTTCGACGTGCCCTCCCAGAACCTCGTCTACGCCGACGCCGAGCACATCGGCTACCAGCTGCCCGGCAAGATCCCCACGCGCGCGAAGGGCATGGACGGCTCGGTCCCCACGCCGGGCTGGAAGTCCAAGTACAAGTGGACCGGGAACATCCGCTTCGAGGAACTGCCCCACGAGTTCGACCCCCCGCGCGGGTACATCGTCACCGCCAACCAGGCCGTGGTCGACAAGAAGAACTACCCGTACACCCTCACCACGGACTGGGGCTACGGCGCGCGCAGCCAGCGGATCACCGCCCTGATCGGGAAGAAGATCGAGGGCAACGGCAAGATCTCCACCGACGACATGCGGCAGATGCAGCTGGACAACAGGAGCGAGATCGCCACGCTGCTCGTCCCCAAGCTGACGAGGATCGAACTCAAGGACGCGGACGTCCGCCAGGCGCAGGAACTGCTGCAGAACTGGAACTACACCCAGGACCCGGACTCGGCGGCGGCCGCGTACTTCAACGCGGTCTGGCGCAACATCCTCAAGCTGGCCTTCGGCAACAAGCTGCCCAAGGAGCTGCGCGTCGAGGGCCAGTGCCTGTGGGTCGACCCGGTCGACTCCACGGGCCCGGTCGACGACACCCGCAAGGTCCGCGAGTGCGGTCAGCGCGACGCCGACCAGGCGCAGCCGGACGGCGGTGACCGCTGGTTCGAGGTCGTGCGCCGCCTGCTCGACAAGAAGGACAGCGCGTGGTGGACGACGCCTTCGTCGGGCACCCGGCGCCCCGGCGCCGACCACGACCGGGACGCGCTGTTCGAGCGGGCCCTGATCGACGCCCGCTGGGAGCTGACCGCCAAGCTCGGCAAGGACATCGACACCTGGAGCTGGGGACGGCTGCACCGGCTGTTCCTGAAGAACCAGACCCTGGGCACCAGCGGTCCCGGCTTCCTCCAGTACATCCTCAACCGCGGCCCCTGGAAGCTCGGCGGCGGCGAGGCGGCGGTCAACGCGACCGGCTGGAACGCGGCCGGCGGTTACGGGGTGGTGTGGGTGCCGTCGATGCGGATGGTGGTCAACCTCGCCGATCTGGACAAGTCGAAGTGGATCAACCTGAGCGGCGCCTCGGGCCACGCCTTCAGCGCCCACTACACCGATCAGACGGGCAAGTGGGCCGACGGTGAGCTGCTCGACTGGTCCTTCTCGAAGAAGGCGGTCGACGACAGCACCAGCGACACCCTGGTCCTCAAGCCCTGAGCGGGCTGTCGCGCACGCGAAGGGGGCCCTCCACACGCGCGTGGAGGGCCCCCTTCGCCGCGGGCGGGCGGGGGACGGGCGGCCTTTCCGGCGGGCGGCGGGCGGTCCGGTCCCGGCCGCGGCTCAGAGCGGCGGCTCAGGGCAGGGGCGCGGTGAAGCGGTGGACCGCCGACGGCGTCACCACGGCCTGCACCGGCCGGTCGTGCGGCTCGTCCGGGAGGCGCTCGACGACCTCGGCGTCGTACAGCAGCACCACCAGGAAGGGGTGCGCTCCGTGCGCCGCGAGGCGCGCCAGCACGCGGTCGTACGAACCGCCGCCGCGGCCGAGCCGCGTCCCGCGCGCGTCGACCGCGACGCCGGGCAGCAGCACCACGTCGGCGCCTGTCACGGCGTCCGGGCCGAGGCGCTCGCCGGCCGGCTCCAAGAGGGCCGTCTTCCCGCCGTGTTGGACGCGGGCGAGGGACCCCTCGCCGGAGTACGCGCCCCAGTCGAGGTCGTTGTCGGGCAGCAGGGCGGGGAGCAGCACGCGCACTCCCCGGGCGCGCAGCGCGTCCAGCAGCGCCGGCGTGCCCGGTTCGGCGCCCACGGAGACGTACGCGGCCACCGTGCGCGCCCGTGCCAGCTCGGGCAGTTCGAGGGCGCGCTCGGCCAGCGCGGTGGCGGCCGAGCGCAGGTCGTCCGTCGTCAGCTCGTTCCTCGCGCCGAGGAATGCCCGCCGCATCGCGCGTTTGTCGGGCGGTGATCCGCCGTCGAGGTGACTCATATGCCGCTCCCGCACCGGTCGTACATTGCTCTCACACAGCTTCAGTAAGTTCATATGATCATGAATTGGCCAGATCCACAGATTCGGCTCAAAGCCAGCGGATAAGGTGACCGGCATGACTCAGTCGCATCCCAGGATCAGCAAGGCTGTCATCCCCGCGGCCGGACTCGGCACCCGGTTCCTGCCGGCGACCAAGGCCACTCCCAAGGAGATGCTGCCGGTCGTGGACAAGCCCGCTATCCAGTACGTGGTCGAGGAGGCCGTCTCCGCCGGTCTCGACGACGTCCTCATGGTCACCGGCCGCAACAAGCGGCCCCTGGAGGACCACTTCGACCGCAACTACGAACTCGAGTCGGCCCTGCAGAAGAAGGGCGACGCCGCCCGCCTCGCCAAGGTCCAGCAGTCCAGCGACCTCGCCACCATGCACTACGTCCGCCAGGGCGATCCCAGGGGCCTCGGACACGCCGTCCTGTGCGCGGCACCGCACGTCGGCCAGGAGCCCTTCGCCGTCCTCCTCGGCGACGACCTCATCGACCCCCGCGACCCGCTGCTCCAGCGCATGATCGAGGTCCAGGAGCAGCACGGCGGCAGCGTCGTCGCCCTCATGGAGGTCGCCCCCGAGCAGATCCACCTCTACGGCTGCGCGGCCGTGGACACCACGGTGGACAGCGACGTCGTCAAGGTGACCGGCCTCGTGGAGAAGCCGGAGCCGGCCGACGCCCCGTCGAACTACGCGATCATCGGCCGCTACGTGCTCGACCCGGGCGTGTTCGGCGTGCTGCGCGAGACCGAGCCCGGCCGCGGCGGCGAGATCCAGCTCACCGACGCCCTCCAGCAGCTCGCCCAGGACGAGAAGGTCGGCGGTCCCGTGCACGGCGTCGTCTTCAAGGGCCGCCGCTATGACACCGGCGACCGGGGCGACTATCTGCGTGCCATTGTCAGACTCGCGTGCGAACGTGAGGATCTGGGTCCGGACTTCCGGTCCTGGCTTCGCAGTTACGTCACCGAGGAGATGTAGCCACCTTGAGCACCGCCGCGCCCCGCCCCGCCGCCGAGGACCGCCTCTGGTCGGTGGACGAGCACCTGGAGGACATCCTCGCCACCGTCCGCCCGCTGGAGCCCATCGAGCTGCAACTGCCCGACGCCCAGGGCTGCGTGCTCGTCGAGGACGTCATGGTGCCGGTGTCGCTGCCGCCCTTCGACAACAGCTCCATGGACGGGTACGCGGTACGGGTCGCGGACGTCGCGGGCGCGAGCGAGGAGTTCCCGGCCGCTCTGGAGGTCGTCGGCGACGTCGCGGCGGGACAGGCCGCAGACCTGCTCCACGTAGGACCGGGCCAGGCCGCCCGCATCATGACCGGCGCCCCGCTGCCGCCCGGCGCCGAGGCCGTCGTCCCCGTGGAGTGGACCGACGGAGGGCTCGGGGAGGGCCCGGTCAGCGGGATGCGCGCCCGCAGCCTCGCCCCCGAACAGGCCACCGGGCACGTGCGCGTGCACCGGCCCGCCGAGGCACGCGCGCACGTGCGCGCCAAGGGCAGCGACGTGCGGGCGGGCGACCGCGCCCTCGACGCCGGGACCGTCGTCGGACCGCCTCAGATCGCCCTGCTCGCCGCGATCGGCCGCGCCTCCGTGCGGGTGCGCCCGCGCCCGCGCGTGGTGGTGATGTCCACCGGCAGCGAGCTGGTCCAGCCCGGCGAGGAACTGGGCAGCGGCCAGATCTACGACTCCAACAGCTTCGCCCTCACCGCCGCCGCCCGCGACGCCGGCGCGATCGCCTACCGGGTCGGCGCGGTCGCCGACGACGCCGAGACCCTGCGCTCCACCATCGAGGACCAGCTCGTGCGCGCCGACCTCGTCGTCACCACCGGCGGGGTCAGCGTCGGGGCGTACGACGTCGTCAAGGAGGCGCTGGAGCACGTCGGCGACGCGGACGAGGAGGGCGCGGGCGTCGAGTTCCGCAAGCTCGCCATGCAGCCCGGCAAACCCCAGGGCTTCGGCTCCGTCGGCCCCGACCACACCCCCCTGCTGGCGCTCCCCGGCAACCCGGTGTCGTCGTACGTGTCCTTCGAGCTGTTCGTCCGCCCCGCCATCCGCACCCTGATGGGCCTCGCGGACGTCCACCGGCCCGTCACGCGCGCGAAGCTGACCGCCGACAAGGCGCTGACCTCGCCGAAGGGCCGCAGACAGTTCCTGCGCGCGGTGCACGCCGAGGGCGTCGTCCGCCCGGTCGGCGGCGCCGGCTCCCACCTGGTAGCCGCCCTCGCGCACGCCGACGCGCTCATCGTCGTCCCCGAGGACGTGGAGTGCGTCGAGCCCGGCGCCGAGGTCGAGGTCGTCCTGCTCGGCTGAACGCTCCTGGTTGGGGGTACCGTGTCGCGCACAGCAGGCCCGTGCGCCGCACCGCGCCGGGCCCGGACCGGGAGCGCCACCAGCATGAGTACGCAGGACCGACTGACGCACATCGACGAGGCGGGCGCGGCGCGCATGGTCGACGTGTCCGGCAAGGACGTCACCGCCCGCACCGCCCGGGCCAGCGGGCGGGTCCTCGTCTCGCCCCGCGTGATCGAGCTGCTGCGCGGCGAGGGGGTACCCAAGGGGGACGCGCTGGCCACCGCGCGGATCGCGGGCATCATGGGCGCCAAGCGCACCCCGGACCTCATCCCGCTGTGCCACCCCCTGGCCGTCTCCGGTGTGAAACTGGACCTGTCGGTCGCGGACGACGCCGTGGAGATCACCGCCACGGTGAAGACGACGGACCGCACGGGCGTCGAGATGGAGGCCCTCACCGCGGTCTCCGTCGCCGCGCTCACCGTGATCGACATGGTGAAGGCCGTCGACAAGGAAGCGGTGATCACGGACGTGCGCGTGGAGCAGAAGACGGGCGGCAAGTCGGGCGACTGGAGCCGGGCATGAGCGCGGCGCCGTACCGGGCCCTCGTGGTGACCGCCTCCAACCGGGCCGCCGCCGGCGTCTACGAGGACCGGGGCGGGCCCCTGGTCGCCGAGGGCCTGCGCGGCTTCGGGTTCGCCGTCGACGGTCCGCGGGTCGTTCCCGACGGAGACCCGGTGGAGGCCGCGCTGCGGGCCGCCGCCGAGGCCGGATACGACGTCGTCGTCACCACCGGCGGCACGGGGATCTCGCCCACCGACCGCACGCCCGAGGCGACCCGCGCGGTGATCGACCGCGAGGTCCCCGGCATCGCCGAGGCCGTGCGCGCGTACGGCCGCGAGAAGGTGCCCGCCGCGGCCCTCTCGCGCGGGCTGGCCGGAGTGGCGGGCGCCACCCTGATCGTCAACCTGCCCGGTTCCACCGGCGGGGTGAAGGACGGCCTTGCCGTCCTGGAACCGCTGCTGGTCCACGCCGTCGACCAGATCCGCGGCGGCGACCACCCGGGTTCCGGCCAGGGGGGTGCGAGCTGAACAGCCCATCCTGGCCGGTCGAGCTGCGCGACGGCGACATCGTCCTGCGGCCGATAAAGATGCGCGACCAGCGGGCCTGGCGGGAGGTCAACCGGCGCAACCGGGACTGGCTGCGCCCCTGGGAGGCGACCATTCCGCCGCCCGCGCCCAGCGGTCCGATCGCGCACCGGCCGACGTACCGCCAGATGGTGCGGCATCTGCGGAACGAGGCGAACGCGGGGCGGATGCTCCCGTTCGTCATCGAGTACCAGGGGCGCCTCGTCGGGCAGTTGACGGTCGCCGGGATCACCTGGGGGTCGATGTGCTCGGGGCACGTCGGCTACTGGGTGGACGAGTCGGTCGCCGGCCGCGGGGTCATGCCGACGGCCGTCGCCATGGTCGTGGACCACTGTTTCCGCACTGTCGGACTGCACCGCATCGAGGTCTGCATTCGCCCCGAGAACGGCCCCAGCCGCCGGGTCGTGGAGAAACTCGGATTCCGCGAGGAAGGACTGCGCCCGCGCTATCTCCACATCGACGGCGCCTGGCGCGACCACCTGGTGTTCGCCCTCACGGCGGAGGAGGCCCCCGACGGTCTGCTGAGCCGCTGGCGGCGCGCCCGCGCGCGTATCTCGCCGCAGAGCGCGCCGGGCAATGCCGGGGGGAATCACCGCGACCCCGGAAATTGAATAAACGTTCGATGGCATACATGTTCGAGAATGATCGGGTCGTGACGCTCTCGGGCGGGGAATTCGCGCCCATGGCGGCCTGCTGATCGCATCGGTCACAAAAAAAGTTCGAAATATCAGCCGGATCGTGCGACACACCGGCTCAATTGGCGGATGGCCTCACGTAAACCCCTCTACGGTGTGAGACGTGAGCAGCAGCGGCCTCATCTACGCAGTCATCGTCGGGGCCTGGGCCGCCTACTTGGTGCCCATGTGGCTCCGTAGGCAGGACGAGCTGAACGAGGCTCGTCCCACGGAACGCTTCAGCACCGCCATCCGGCTGCTGTCCGGACGGGCGGGGATGGAGCGCCGGTACGCCAGGGACCTGCGGGCGCGCTCCGCCGAGGAGGCGTCCGACGCCGACGCCCCGGACGCCGTCACCGACACGGTGGACGTCCGGGCCTTCGCCATGCCGCCGACCCGCCCCCAGGTGACGGCGCCGGTGCACGAGCGCGGTCAGGAACGCGGCCACGAACGCGGCCACGAGCGAGCCCCGGAACGCGGGACGGGTCGGCCCGAAGGGGCGCGCGACGCGGTGCGTGAACCGGCGCGCGAGCCGGCGGCCGACTCCGGGCGCGAGGCGCGCGAACAGGGCGTCAGGCCGCCCCGTGACCACGCCTCCACGCCGTCCGCGGCCTCCGGAACCCCTGCTGCGCACCCGTCGGCGGCCCACGCCCCGCACACCCCGCAGACCCTCCCCGCCCCGCATGCTCCGCACGGCTCCCACGCCTCCGCGAGCGACGGGGGCGGGGGCGTGGCGGGCCGGCGCGCGCCGGCCCCCCGTCAGGCGTCCGCCGCACGGCCGTCCCCGCGTCAGAGCGCCTCCGCCCAGGCGTCCGCCGCGCGCGCCCAGCGCTCGAAGGCGCTCGCGCGCCGTCGGCGCACCACGGTCATGCTCTTCCTCGCCTTCACGCTCGGCGCGATCGTCGCGGCCGTCGGCGGCCTCGCCTTCCTCTGGGCGCCCGCCGTGCCCGCCGCCCTGCTCAGCGCGTACATCGCGTATCTGCGCGCCCAGGAGCACCGCCGCTTCGCCTACCAGATGGACCGCAGGCGCGCCGAAGTCGCCGCCCAGCGGCTGCGCGAACGCCAACCGCGCCGGCGGGCCCCCGCCCCGGCGAGCGCGCAGTCCCCCGACACCGGCTCCGACGCCGGTGCCGAGGAGCCGCACGCGGGCGCCGAGCCGGAGACCGACCCGGGCCTGCTGGCCCTCGCCGCGGACCGCAGGGCGCTCGTCGAGCAGACCGACCACGCCGAGTGGGTCGACCAGCAGCGCGAGCGGCAGCGCCGCCCCGTGCACGGCGACAGCTGGGACCCGGTCCCGGTCCCGCTGCCCACCTACGTGACCGCGCCGGTCGCCCCGCGCGCGACGTCCGACGTGGACCTCTCGGCGCCCGACGCCTGGAGCTCGGCCCGGTCCAGCTCCGTCGCCCCGGACCAGGAGACGGCCGGCGCCGGGGACGCCCCGGCCGGGGAACCGGAAGCGGACGGCCGCGCCGAGGACCGGTCCGCGGAGGGCGGCGAGCGCAGCGACGCACGGCGCGCGGCCTCGGCCCGGCGCTCCCGCGAACGCGGCCGCACCCCGCTGTTCGACCAGTACGAGGACGGCGAGCGCCCCCGCGCCGCCAACGAATAAGGGCCCCGGCACCCCCCGCCCGGCCTCGGGGAACGGATTTCCAAGCAGGCCGATGGGGGTGCTAGAGTTTCACTCGTTGCAAGGGCCTGTGGCGCAGTCCGGTAGCGCACCTCGTTCGCATCGAGGGGGCCAGGGGTTCAAATCCCCTCAGGTCCACTGCAGCTCAAAGCCCCGGTCGGGATTCCCGACCGGGGCTTTGGCCATTCCGGCGGCACATCGCGCGGGATCCGCCGTCGCCGGGCTCGTGTTCGGGCCGCCGGGGCGCGTCGCGTGCGTGCGGGCGTCAGCCCCCGGCCGGACGCGCCCCTCTGCCGGCGCCGCTCGTGCGGGCGGTGCCGCGCAGGGCTGTTGCCGTCGTGATGAGGGAAGCGGTCAGGGCGAGCAGGGCGCAGGCTCCCGTCGTGCCGGCGATCGCGGTCCAGGGGACGACGAACGCGGGCGGCGCCGAGAGCAGTCGCAGGGCGGCGCTCATGCCGGCCAGGTTCACCGCCGTCACGAGCAGTCCCAGCACGGCTCCCGCCGCGACGACGCTCAGCGTCTCCGTGGCGGCCAGCCGCAGGATCTGCGCGGGTGTCGCGCCCGTCAGCCGCAGGGCGCGCAGGGCCGGCCGGCGTTCGGCGGCCGCCATGACCAGGGTGTTGGCGAGCGAGATGCCGGTGTACACGAGCGCGATGCCGAGGACGAGCAGCAGACCGAGGAGTGTCGTCCGGGCGGACCGCGGGCGGCCGGCCCGCGCCCACTGCTCCGCGTCCATGACCCGCACCCCGCGCACGGTCCGCAGCCCCGCGGCGACCGCGGCCCGGTCGGCGCCCGGCCGCACTCGCACCGCCACCCGGTCCACGCCCGCGCCGCCCGCGTTCGCCGGGGTGACGTAGGCGCCGTTCTCGCCGGTGCCGACGGCCAGCACCGCCACGATCCGCAGCGTCTTCGCCGTGCCGTCCGCGAGCCACACCGGCACCCGCTGTCCCACCCGGTGCCGGGCCCATTCCCGGGTCACGACGATCGAGTCGTCGTCGAGGCCGGCCGGTTCACCGGCCGTCACGGGCAGCCGCTCGGTCTTCGCCAGCAGCCGCGGATCGGCTGCGCGCGCCCCGGACTTCACCAGCGCCACGCCGTCCTCCAGGGTGTGGACGGAGGTGGCGGCCGTCGCGGACACCAGCGTGCCCGGGACGCGCCGCAACCGCTCGACGTCCCCCGGCGGCAGCGTCGCGCCGTCCCGCGGCGTCACCACGAAGTCGGCGGCGGTCTGCCGCCGTGCCTCGCTCGAGCGCGCCTCGTCCAGCGTGGCCGTCGCGCCCAGCAGGGAGCCGGCCAGTGCCACCGTGACCAGCACGGGCGCGGCCACCGCGGCGCTGCGGCGGATCCCGGCGACCGCGTGCGCCCGCGCCAACAGGCCGACCACGCCGGGCAGTCGGGGCAGAAGCGGCCGCAGCAGTGCCGGCGCGAGCAGGGCGACCGCGGTGATCAGCAGCATCGGGCGGACCACGTACGTCTTGCGGTGCAGCAGGTCGCCCGGGTCGGTCGCCAGCGCGTACGCCAGGGTCGCCCCGGCCGTGAGCAGCAGCGCCGCACCGCACACCGACCGGCCGCGGGTGAGCGCGCGGCCGTCGGCCGCGGCCTCGCGCAGCGCCTGCGCGGGCGCCGTCCGTCCGGCCCGCCACGACGCGGCCAGCGCGCCGCCGAGAGCGACCGACAGGCCCGTCCAGAAGGCGAGTCGGTACGGCCAGACGCCCGCTCCGGGGCCGCCGACCGTGTACCGGCGCGGCGCCAGACCGGCGGATGCCACCAGGTCGCCGAGGAGCGGGGCGGCGTACGCGCCCATCGCGCAGCCCGCCGCCGAGGCGAGCACGCCGACGGCCAGGGCCTCCGCCAGCACCGTCCGCCGGACCTGGCCCGGGGTGGCGCCCGCGACGCGCAGCAGCCCGAACTCGCGGCGGCGCCGGTCGACGGCGAAGGCGAAGGTGGCGGCCACGACGAAGACGGACACGAACGCGCTCACCCCGCCGGCCGTGCCGAACAGGGCGTTCAGCGCGGTCAGGGCCTCGGCGTCCCGGCCGGGGTCGGCGTCCGCGAGCCGGCGCGAGCCGCCGGTGAGGACGCGCACGTCGTTGTCCGCGACCGCCGCGCGCACCGACCCCGCGTCGGCCTCCACCACCAACTGGACGACGGCGGGGGACAGTCGGGCGGCCCGGTCGGCCGTGTAGAAGACGGCGTTCTCGAAGCCCAGGGCGCGCACCGTGCCCACCACCCGCAACGGGCCGTCCACGGTGGGCAGTCGGGCGCCCACGGCCGTCCAGTCTCCGGAGACGACGACCTCGTCGGCCGCCTCGGGCGCACGGCCGGCGGTCAGCGCGTAGGGGGCGAAGCGAGCCGTCGGCCAGGGATGGCCCACCAGGCCGGGGGGAACGCCGTGCGCTCCGCTCGTGCGGACCGGGAAGGACCGGTCCTCGGTGACCGGGCCGAGGGCCCGCAGGGCGGAGACGGTCCGGGCGGGCACCGGGCGCGGCCCCGCCAGCCTCGCCGTGCGCTCGCCCGCCGGGGTGGTGACCCGAAGGACGTCCTGCCCCTGGACGACCACCGGCGCGGCCGCGAACCGCTCCGGGGCGCGCCCCGGGACGTCCAGGGACGCGGCGAGTGCCTGGCCCATGACGGCGAGCAGCGCGACGCCCAGCGCGAGGGCGACGAAACTGCCGGTGAACGCGGCCCAGCGGGTGCGCAGGGTGTGCAACGCGACGCTCAACACGCGACGTCCTCCCCTGCGGACTTCAGACCCGCCATCCGGGCCGCCACGGCCTCGGCGGTCGTGTCCGGGCCGGTCAGCTCCCCGTGGACGCGTCCGTCGGCCAGGAAGACGACCCGGTCGGCGACGGACGCGGCGAGCGGATCGTGGGTGACCATCACGACCGTGCCGCCGTCGTCGTCGACCAGGGAGCGCAGCAGGGTGAGTACCTCGCGGCCGGCGGCGGAGTCCAGCGCACCCGTCGGCTCGTCGGCGAAGAGCACATCGGGACGGGTGATCAGGGCGCGGGCGACGGCGACGCGCTGCTGCTGGCCGCCGGACAGCCGGTCGGGACGGTGCCCGGCGCGATCGGCGAGCCCGACCTGCCGCAGGGCCTCGCGCACCCGGGACCTCGACGGGCGGCGGCCCGCCAGCCGCAGCGGGAGCGCGACGTTCTGCTCCGCGGTGAGCGCGGGAAGCAGGTTGAACGACTGGAAGACGAAACCGATCCGCTCCCGGCGAAGCAGCGTCAGCCGCCGCTCGCTCAGCCCGGTCAGCTCGGTCCCGCCGACGCGCACCGACCCCGAGGTCGGCCGGTCCAGCCCGGCGGCGCACTGGAGCAGCGTCGACTTGCCCGAGCCGGACGGGCCCATGACGGCCGTGAAGGAGCCGCGGGGCAGGACGAGACCGACGTCGTCCAGCGCCGTGACCCGGACCCCGCCCGCCTCGTACCACCGGTGCACGGCGGTCAGGCGGACGGCGGGCGCGTCAGGGCCGGCGCACGTGCTCGCCCGGCGGCCGGGCACAGGGGGCCGTGGTGTGCGTGCGGGCCGTGGGGGCTGTACGGCGTGTTCGGTCATGGGTCCACCGAACCGTGCGCGGGCCCGCCCCGTCTGTCGGGCAGGGGCTAGACCCGGGGTAGGGCCAGGCATACCCCGGGGGCTACGGCTGCGGGTATGGCGGGACGCCCCGCCCCCTCCTACCGTGATCCGCATGCATCCCCCAGACGTCCGGCAGGCGCTGTCCCGCCCCGGCTATCTGCTGTCGCCGTGGCCGTGGCGGGCCGCCGCCTACCTGCTGACCGGAGCGGCCGGCGGGGCCGTCGTCCTGGCGGCGCTGGCGGTGTGGGCGGTCGCGAGCGGGGTGCTCGCGATCGCCCTCGTGGGACTGCCCCTTCTGGCGGCCCTCCCGTTCGCCGGGCTGCCGGTGGCCGCGCTGGAACGGCGCAGGCTGCGGTGGGTCGATCCGGCGCCCGCGCCCACCGCGCACGCGGAGCCGAGCGCGCCCGGCGTGCGCGCCTGGCTCACCGTCCGGCTGCGCGACCGCGCGACCTGGCGCGAACTCGCCCACACGCTCCTCACCGCCGGTCTGCTGTGGCCCGCCGAGGCGCTCGTGCTGGCCGTCGCCCTGGTCCTGCCGCTGGCGATGACCGCGACCCCGCTGCTGCTCGCGACCGTCGGCGGCGGGCGCGAGGTCAAGGTGGCCAAGCTGTGGACCGTCACCGGTCAGGGCCCCGCGTTCGGCTCCGCCGCGCTGGGCGTGCTGCTGCTGGCGGCCGGCGCGTACGCCGTCGGCGCGGCCGCCGGGGCCCGGGCCGCGCTGACCCGCCGCCTGGTCTGCCCGCGCGACGGCGGCCCGGAGGCCAGGGTCGTGGAGCTGACCCGGTCCCGGGCCCGTCTGGTGGACGCCTTCGAAGCGGAACGGCGGCGCATCGAACGCGATCTCCACGACGGCGCCCAGCAGCGTCTGGTCGCCCTCAGCATGGCCCTCGGCCTGGCCCGGCTGGACGCCCCGCCCGGCACCCGGCTCGCCGAGCAGCTGGCCCGCGCCCACGACGAGGCGGGCGCGGCGCTGGCGGAGCTGCGGGAGCTGATCCACGGCATTCACCCCAAGGTGCTCGCCGACCACGGCCTGGCCGCCGCCCTCGCCGACACCGCCGACCGGTCCCCGGTCCCCGTGGACGTGGAGTGCGAGCTGCCGGGGGAGCGGCTGCCGCAGGCCGTGGAGGCCGCCGCCCACTTCGCGGTGCGCGAGGCGCTGGCCAACGTGGCCCGGCACAGCGGGGCGCACCGCGCGCGGGTGCGGGCGGCGCTGCACGAGGGACGGCTGCTCGTCCTGGAGGTGGCGGACGACGGCCGCGGCGGCGCCGACCGGGCCCGCGGCACCGGGCTCACCGGGCTCGCGGACCGGGTGTCGGTGCTGGATGGAACACTGTCCGTGACCAGCCCGACCGGCGGCCCGACCCTGCTGCGTGTGGAGATCCCTTGCGAGCCGATGCAGACACCGACGCGCACCCCGACGGAGACGGGCACGGACGAAGACCCGGACTGGGACGAGGGCTGCGCATCGTCCTCGCCGAGGACAGCGTCCTCCTCCGCGACGGGCTGACGGCGCTGCTCGCCCGCTTCGGCCACGAGGTCGTCGCGGCGGCCGGCGACGCGCAGGGCCTGCTCGCGGCAGTGGCCGAGCACCGCCCGCAGGTCGTCGTCACCGACGTGCGGATGCCGCCGACCTTCCAGGACGAGGGGCTGCGGGCGGCGGTCCGGCTGCGCGCCGACCATCCCGGCCTGCCCGTCCTCGTCCTCAGCCAGTACGTCCAGCGCGCCTACGCGGCCGACCTCCTCGACTCCGGGGACGGCAGCGGCGTCGGCTATCTGCTCAAGGACCGGGTCGGCCAGGTGGAGGAGTTCGTGGCCGCCCTGCGAGAGGTCGCGGGCGGCGGCACGGTCGTCGACCCGGAGGTCGTACGGCAGCTGCTGCGGCGGCGGCGCGACCCGCTGGACCGGCTCACCCCACGCGAGCGGGAGGTGCTGGCGCTGGTGGCCGAGGGGAAGTCCAACGGCGCGATAGCCAGGGCGCTCGTGGTCTCGGAGGCCGCCGTCGGCAAGCACATCGGCGGCATCCTCACCAAGCTGGACCTGCCGCCCGCCGACGACACCCACCGGCGGGTGCTGGCCGTGCTGGCCTACCTCAGAAGCTGAGGGGCCCGCCGGCCGCCGGCCTCAGGAGCCGAGGGGCTTGGCGTAGCAGCGGCTCGCCTCGTACTCGCGGTAGTAGCCGAACTTCGCGCACGGCTCGTAGCCGCTGGAGGTGTACAGGGCGATGGCCTCCGGCTGCTCGGTGCCGGTCTCCAGGACCATCCGCACGCGCCCGGCGTCCCGCGCGTCGTCCTCCAGCGCGGTCAGGATCCGCCGCGCGAGACCGCGCCCGCGCATGTCCCGGACCACGAACATGCGCTTCAGCTCGGCGTCGCCGTCCTGGTTGCCCTCGCCGTTCTCGTCCTGGCTGCGCCAGCCGCCGGTGGCCACCGGGCGGCCGGTCTCGTCGTAGGCGATGAGATAGACGCCGCGCGGCGGCCGGAAGTCGGAGGGCGCGAGGACGGTGGCGTCGCCGCCGTCGCCGTAGCGCTCGTGGTACTCGGCCTGGACCTCGTCGTTGAGCTTGACCGCGTCGGGGTGGTCGAAGGGGACCGGACGTATTTGCACGCCGTACACAGTACGTGTATCCGCAACGTGTTTCCCCCGGCGTCCGCCGCCCGGACCGGCCCCGTCCCGCGGGCCCCGGCCGGGTATCGTGCCGGGGTGCTGACCGTGACCTCCGTGAATGTGAATGGACTGCGTGCCGCCGCGAAGAAGGGCTTCGTGGAGTGGCTCGCGGACACCTCCGCCGACGTGCTGTGCCTCCAGGAGGTGCGGGCCGAGCCGGAGCAGCTGCCGCAGGCCGCGGGGGCTCCCGAGGGCTGGTTCGTCACCCACGCCCCGGCGGCTGCCAAGGGGCGTGCGGGCGTCTCGCTCTACACGCGCCGCGAGCCGGACGCCGTCCGGATCGGCTTCGGCTCGGCCGAGTTCGACGGCAGCGGCCGGTACGTCGAGGCCGACCTGCCCGGTGTGACGGTCGCCTCCCTCTACCTCCCGTCCGGCGAGGTCGGCACGGAGCGCCAGGACGAGAAGGTCCGCTTCATGGACGGGTTCCTCGCCCACCTCAAGGAGCTGCGCGAACGCGCCGCGGCCGACGGCCGTGAGGTCCTGGTGTGCGGCGACTGGAACATCGCCCACCAGCCGGCCGACCTGAAGAACTGGCGGGCCAACCAGAAGAGCTCGGGCTTCCTGCCGGAGGAGCGGGAGTGGCTGGGCCGGGTCCTCGCCCCGGCGGACGGCGGTTACGTGGACGTCGTCCGGGAGCTGCACCCGGACATGGCGGGCCCGTACACCTGGTGGTCGTACCGGGGCCGGGCCTTCGACAACGACACGGGGTGGCGGATCGACCTCCAGGTCGGCACGCCCGGTCTCGCCGGCAAGGCCGTCAAGGGCCTGGTGGAGCGGGCGGCCACGCACGCGGAGCGCTGGTCGGACCACGCGCCCGTGACCGTCGTCTACGACCTGTAGACGGGCCTGCGGCCTTCCGGAGCCGGGTGGGGCCTCAGGCCCCCCGCTCCCTCGTCTCCCGGGTCTCGTGCCGCAGCCGCCGGTCCAGGGCCAGGGAGAGTTCCGCCTCGACCACGCTGCGGGCCAGGGGGCGCAGGCGGGGGAGGTCCTTCTCGGTGGCGTGGCGCAGGATCAGGTCGGTGAAGAGCGCGGCGAGGGCGTCGGCGTGTTCGCGGACGCGGACGCCCGCCGCGAGGACCTCGGCGAGCGGGATGCCCTCGGCGACGAGGGCGGACGACACGTCCAGCAGCCGCCTGCTGATGTGGACGATCTCGTCGCCGTCGGTGCCCAGGTAGCCGAGGTCGAGGGCGGCGGCGAGGTTCTCCGGGGTGACCTGGCCCTCGAAGCGGGCGGCGAGTTCCTCGGGGGTGAGGTGGACGGGCTCCTCCTCGGTGGGGCCGCCGACGCCGATCAGTTCGGCGACGTCGCTGCCCTGGTCCAGGGCGTCGGCGAGTTCGGCGATGCCGGTGAGGGTGTGGCCGCGTTCGAGGAGGGCCGAGATCGTGCGCAGCCGGGCGAGGTGGTGGTCGTCGTACCAGGCGATGCGGCCCTCGCGCCGGGGCGGGGCGAGGAGTTTGCGCTCGCGGTAGAAGCGCAGGGTGCGCACCGTGATGCCGGCCTCGGCCGCCAGCTCCTCCGTCCGGTACTCGCGCTTGTGGGTCACGGGCGAAGCTTATGTTGTACCGCCGGTAACTTTCCTTCCCCCGGCCCCCTACCCATCGGTACGGGGCTGTTCTACCCTCCCATTGCGCCAGTGTTCACTGGCAGAGTCGCGAAGGTCGCGAGAGTCGCACGGCTGGGAGGTGTCGGGATGACCGAACACGTACGGGTGGCGGTGATCGGATCCGGCTTCGGCGGACTGGGGGCCGCCGTGCGGCTGCGCCGGGAGGGGATCACGGACTTCGTGATCCTGGAACGGGCCGGCAGCGTGGGCGGGACCTGGCGGGACAACAGCTACCCGGGGTGCGCCTGCGACGTGCCGTCCCACCTCTACTCCTTCTCCTTCGCGCCCAACCCGGACTGGCCGCGCACCTTCTCCGGCCAGGAGCACATCCGCGCCTACCTGGAGCACGTCACGGACGTGTTCGGGCTGCGGCCGCACCTGCGGCTCGACTCCGAGGTGCTGCGGATGACCTGGGACGCGCGCGAGCTGCGCTGGGACGTCGAGACGAGCGCCGGGCGCTACTTCGCGGACGTCGTCGTGTCGGCCACCGGACCGCTGTCCGACCCGAAGATCCCGCGGATCCCCGGCCTGGACTCCTTCCCCGGCAAGGTCTTCCACTCGGCCCGCTGGGACCACGGCCACGACCTCGCGGGCAAGCGGGTCGCCATGGTCGGCACCGGCGCGTCGGCCGTCCAGATCGTGCCGGCCGTCCAGCCGGACGTCTCCCGGCTCACCCTGTTCCAGCGCACCCCGCCGTGGGTGATGCCCCGCGTCGACCGGGCCGTCAGCGGTGCGGAGCGCGCCCTGCACCGGGCCCTGCCCGTCACCGCCCGGCTGCGGCGCGGCCTGCTGTGGGGGATCCGCGAGCTTCAGGTGCAGGCGTTCACCAAGCACCCGAACGAACTCGGCTTCGTCGAGGCGCTCGCCCGGCGCAACATGGCCCGCGCCGTCAAGGACCCGGCCCTGCGCGCGAAGCTCACCCCCGACTACCGCATCGGCTGCAAGCGGATCCTGCTGTCCAGCACCTACTATCCGGCCCTCACGCGCCCCAACGTGGACGTCGTCGCGAGCGGACTGAGCGAGGTGCGCGGCTCCACGCTGGTCGCCGCCGACGGCACCGAGGCCGAGGCCGACGTGATCGTGTTCGGCACCGGGTTCCACGTCACCGACATGCCGATCGCCGACCGGGTGGTGGGCGCGGACGGACGGACCCTCGCGGAGAGCTGGAAGGGCGGCATGGAGGCCCTGCGGGGCGCGTCCGCCGCCGGGTTCCCCAACTGGATGACGATCATCGGCCCGAACACCGGACTGGGGAACTCCTCCATGATCCTGATGATCGAGTCCCAGCTGAACTACATGGCCGACTACCTGCGCCAGCTGGACATCCTCGGGGGCCGTGCGGCCCTGGACGCCCGCCCGAGCGCGGTGCACGCCTGGAACCGCCGGGTGCAGGACCGGATGAAGCGGACGGTGTGGAGCACGGGCGGCTGCACCAGCTGGTACCTGGACGCGAGCGGCCGCAACACGACCGTCTGGCCGGGCACCACCGCCGAGTTCCGGCGCGCGACCCGCCGGGTGGACCTCGCGGAGTACGAGGTGGTGCGCGCGAGCGCCCGTCCCGGGTCCGGCAGCGCGCAGCCCGGCGAGGAGAAGGAGGTGACGGCATGAGCGCCGTCGCCTCCGTCGCCGTGCGCGAGCTGACCGCCGTCTCCGCCGACGGCGCACGGCTGCACGTCGAGATCCACGGCCCGGCCTCGGGGGCCGGGTCCGCGCCCGCCGTCGTCCTCGCCCACGGCTGGACCTGCTCGACGAAGTTCTGGGCGGCCCAGATCCGCGAACTCGCCGTCGACCACCGCGTGATCGCCTACGACCAGCGCGGACACGGACGCACCCCGGCGAGCACCGCGTGCAGCACGGACGCCCTCGCCGACGACCTGGAAGCCGTCCTGCGGGCGACCCTGGCGCCCGGCGAGAAGGCGGTGATCGCCGGTCACTCCATGGGCGGCATGACGGTGCTGGCGGCGGCCGGTCGGGAGGCCTTCGCGGAGCACGCGGCAGCCGTCCTGCTGTGCAGCACCGGCGCCTCCCGGCTGGTCGCCGAGTCCACCGTCGTCCCGCTGCGGCCGGGCCGGCTGCGGACCTGGCTGACCCGGCACGTCCTCGGCTCGCGGGCCCCCCTCGGGCCGGTCACACCCGTGGCGATGCGGATCCTGAAGTACGCCACGATGGGCGCCGGAGCGGCCCCGCACATGGTGGAGGCGTGCGCCCGGATCGTGCACGCCTGCCCGCGCCGGGTGCGGCATACCTGGTCCGGCGTGCTCCACCTGCTCGATCTCGACCACGGCGTCGGCCGGTTGAGCGTGCCGACGGCCGTGCTGGTCGGCACCGCCGACCGGTTGACGCCGCCGGTGCAGGCGCACCGCATCGCGGCGGCGCTGCCGCACTGCCTGGGCGTCACCGAACTGCCCGGCGTCGGACACATGACGCCGGTCGAGGAGCCCGGCCTGGTCACCGCACGGATCCGGGAACTCGTCACCACGTACACGCAGTTGAAGGAGGGCGCATGAGCAGGGTCGAGCTCGAGGGACAGGTCGTCGTGGTCACCGGGGCGGCGCGGGGGGTCGGGGAGCTGCTCGCCCGCAAGCTCTCCGCACGCGGCGCGAGCATCGCGCTCGTCGGTCTGGAGCCGGACGCGCTGAAGCAGGTGTCCGAGCGGCTGCACGGCGACAGCGACCACTGGTACGCCGACGTCACCGACCACGAGGCGATGAGCGCGGTGGCGGCAGAGGTGAAGGAGCGCTTCGGCAAGGTGGACGTCGTGGTGGCCAACGCCGGTGTGGCCAACGGCGGTCCGTTCGCGGACTCCGACCCGGACTCGTGGCGGCGGGTCGTCGAGGTCAACCTGATCGGGTCGGCCGTCACGGCCCGCGCCTTCCTGCCGCTGCTGCGCGAGAGCCGCGGCTATCTGCTCCAGATCGCCTCCCTCGCCGCGATCACGCCCGCGCCGATGATGACCGCGTACTGCGCGTCCAAGTCGGGCGTGGAGGCGTTCGCCCACAGTCTGCGCGCGGAGGTCGCCCACCAGGGCGTCCGGGTGGGCGTCGGATACCTGTCGTGGACGGACACCGACATGGTGCGCGGGGCCGACCAGGACGAGGTGATGCGGGAGTTGAGGCAGCGGCTGCCGTGGCCGGCGAACAAGACGTACCCGCTCGGACCGGCGGTCGACCGGATCGTGGCCGGCATCGAGCGGCGCTCCCCGCACGTGTACGGGCAGGGGTGGCTGCGGGGGATGCAGTCGGTGCGCGGCTATCTGCCCGGGATCATCGGGACGGTCGGCCGGCGGGAGATGAAGCGGTTCGCGCCCCGGTTGCAGGGGATGCGGACGGGGCTGGTGGGGGCGGGCGGGTCCGCCGACGAACAAGCGAGGGCTACGCAGCGTAGTTGATCGACATGCGTACCGTGACCGCCCGTGTGAATCTGGTCGAGGCCCCACCACGGGGCCCCAACCCCCCTCATCTCCTACAGGAGTGAACCCACATGGGTATGAAGGACAAGTTCCAGGACCGGTCCGAGCACATGGCGCAGCAGGCCAAGCAGAAGGCCCAGCAGGCCAAGGAGCAGGTCCAGCAGCGCGGCAAGCAGCGTCCGGGCGAGGACGCCGAGCGCATGCGTCCGGAGCGCGAGTCGGCGGAGCGCATGCGTCCGGAGCGCGGGACGCCGGAGCGCATGCGTCCCGAGCACGAGGCGTCGGAGCGCCGCAACCCGCAGGAGCGGGACCGCGAGCGCGAGCGCGTCGGCTTCGACGAAGAGAGCTTCTGACACCCCGCTCCGGCGGCCGGTGACATGAGCACAGGGGCGCCCCGGGCCCGGGGCGCCCCTCCTCGTGTGCGGTCAGGTGGTGCGCGGGGGCAGCTTCGGCCGGGACCGGTCGGGGACGTCGGCGTAGTCGGGCGGGGTCGCGGGCGGGTTCTTACTGAGCAGCTCCAGCGCCAGTTGCACGGCGTCGTCGAGCTGGGCGTGGCGGCCCTCGGCCCAGTCGAGGGGGGTGCGCAGGATCTCCAGGTCGGGTGTGACGCCCTTGTTCTCCACGGACCAGCCGTACGCGTCGAACCAGGCCGCGTTCATCGGGACGGTGATGACGGTGCCGTCGCCGAGCCGGTGGCGGCCGGTCATGCCGACCACGCCGCCCCAGGTGCGCTGGCCCACCACCGGGCCCAGCCCGAGCAGTTTGAAGGCGGCCGTGATCATGTCGCCGTCGGAGGAGGTCGCCTCGTCCGCCAGCGCCACGACCGGTCCGCGCGGGGCGTTGGAGGCGTAGGACACCGGTTCGGCGTCGCGGGTGAGGTCCCAGCCCAGGATCGTCCGGGTCAGCTTCTCCACCACCAGTTCGCTGATGTGGCCGCCGGCGTTGCCGCGCACGTCCACGATCAGGGCGGGCCGGGCGACCTCGCCGCGCAGGTCGCGGTTGAACTGGGCCCAGCCGGAGCCGCCCATGTCCGGGATGTGCAGATAGCCGCACCGGCCGTCGCTCAACTCCCGTACCACGGCCCGCCGTTTGGCCACCCAGTCCTGATAGCGCAGGGGGCGTTCGTCGACGAGCGGGACGACGGCCACCCGGCGCGGCCGGCCCGGCTCGCCCTCGGCGGGGGCGAGCGTGAGTTCCACCGTGGTGCCGCCCGCGCCGGCCAGCAGCGGGTAGGGGCCGGCCAGCGGGTCGACCTCGCGGCCGTCGACGTGGGTGAGGACCGCGCCCTCCCGGATGCCGGTGCCGGCCAGCGGCGAACGCGCCTTGGAGTCGGAGGAGTCGCCGGGCAGGATCCGCCGGATCGTCCAACCCGCGTCACGCCGTACGAGGTTGGCGCCGAGGAGGCCCTGGAGCCGCTGGTAGTGCGGCGGTCCCTCGTTGCGGCGGGCGGCCGTGACGTACGCGTGGGAGGTGCCCAGTTCGCCCAGCACCTCGCGCAGCAGGTCGGCGAACTCGTCGGGGGAGGCGACCCGTTCGACGAGCGGCCGGTACTGGCCGAGGACGGCGTCCCAGTCGATCCCGCACATGCCGGGGTCCCAGAAGTAGGCGCGGATCAGCCGGCCGGCCTCCTCGTACGACTGGCGCCATTCGGCGCCCGGGTCCACCTCGTGCAGGATGCGCCGCAGGTCGATCCAGACCGTGGAGTCGGGGTCGCCGGTCTCGGTGGACGGCACCGCCCGCAGTTCGCCCTCGTCGACCACGACGAGCCGGGTGCCGTCGCCGCTCAGCGCGAACCAGTCGAGGTCGTCGACGAGTTCGGACTTCTTCGCCTTGCTGATGTTGAAATGCTCCAGGGTCGGGCGGCCGCTGGTGTCGTCGGGGTTGGCGAAGGTCTCGCCGAGGGCGCCCGAGATCGGCCAGCGCAGCCACACCAGTCCGCCGCCCGCCACCGGGTGCAGGGCCGAGTACTTGGAGGCGGCGACGGGGAACGGGGTGACCCGGCTGGCCAGTCCTTCGGTCTCCACGGTGACGGTCCCGTCGGCGCCGCCGCCGTCGTCCTCCACCGGGTCCAGTCCGCCGGCGGCCGGCCGGCCCTCGGGGGTCAGCGCGAACGGCGAGGGCGTCGCGGAGGACAGGGGCACGAGGTAGGGGCGGCAGCCCAGCGGGAAGGACAGGTCGCCGGTGTGCACGTCGTAGACCGGGTCGAAGCCGCGCCAGGAGAGGAAGGCGAGGTAGCGGCCGTCCCGCGTGAAGACGGGGTTCTCGTCCTCGAAGCGGCCGTCGGTCACGTCGATGACCGACCGGTCCTTCATGCGCGCCATCTTGATCTGGCGCAGGGAACGCCCGATCCCCGGGTGCGACCAGGTCAGCCACGCCCCGTCGGGGGAGAACGCCAGGTCGCGCACGGGCCCGTTGGCCGACACGACCAGCTCGGTGACCCTGCCGCCCGCGCCCCCCGGGTCCGCTGTCTCCCCCGCCTCTTCCGCGTGCCCCTCGTCCCCGTCGTCCGCCGTGTCCGCCGCCTCCTCGGTGAGGTCGACGAGGAGCAGCCGGCCGTCGTGCGAGGCCACGGCGAGCCGTTCGCCCTGCGGGTCGGCCGCCGTCTCCAGCACCCGGCCGAGCAGACCGCAGGCCAGCCGCCGGGGCGCCCGGCAGCCCGTCGCGCGGGGCAGATGGGCGACCTCGACGGCGTCCTCGCCGTCCGCGTCCGTCACATAGGCGACCTGTCCGCCCTGGCCGAGCATCTCGGGCAGCCGCACCCGCACGCCGGGGGTGTCGGTGATGGTGCGGGCGGGACCGTCGCGGTGGGTCAGCCAGTACAGGCTGCCCCGGACGACGACGGCGCTCGCCCGGCCGGTCTCGTCGACGGAGACGCCGTCGATGTGCTGGGCGGCGGGGATCTGGTAGGGCCGCCGTCCCGCGCGCGGCCCGCCCATGCGCACGTCGATCCGGCGCGGTTCGGAGCCCGCCGCGAGATCGTCGACGATCCACAGGTCTCCGCCGCACTGATAGACCACCCGGTCGCCGTCGCCGGCGGCGTGCCGGGCGTAAAAGTCGTCGTGGTCCGTGTGCCGGCGCAGGTCGGAGCCGTCCTGGGCGCAGGAGTAGAGGTTGCCGACGCCCTCGTGGTCGGAGAGGAAGGCGATACGGCCGCCGACGAAGAGGGGGGAGGCGAGGTGGCCGTCGACGTCCTCCAGGAGCCGTTGCCCGTGCAGCCACAGCCGTCCGGTGGCGCCGCCCCGGTAGCGCTTCCAGGCGGCCGGCTCGTGCGGCGGGGTGCCGGTGAGCAGGAGGGTGCGGCGGTCGCCGTCGAGGTCGGCGACCTGGAGGTCGCTGACCGGGCCCCAGGGCAGTTTGCGGCCGGGGGAGCCGTCGGGGGTGACCTTGTAGGCCCAGGTGAAGTAGGAGAAGGGCTCGCCGTGGGAGGCGACGGCGAGGATGTCGGCGTTCCCGTCCGCGTCCGGGGGCGTCCAGCCGCAGACCCGGGTGTCGGAGCTGCCCCAGTAGGTCAGCCGCCGCCCCGGCCCGCCGTCCACGGGCACCAGGTGGATCTCCGGGACGAGGCTGCGCCAGCTCGTGTACGCGATCAGGCGGCCGTCGGGCGAGAAGCGGGGGTGTCCGGCCTTCGTGCGGTCGACGGTGAGTCGCCAGGCGCGGCCCGGACCGGCCAGCGGGGCCAGCCAGAGGTCGTCCTCGGCCACGAAGCACAACAGGTCACCATGGAGATGGGGCAGACGCAGATAGCTCACCTCCCCATGCTTTTCCGGGGGATGGACCGGAGCAACTTGTGATATGTGTGCGGAACCGGGCGCGGGTGAGACAGAACACGTACGAAACAGTTTCGTTTCGCAGTGAGGTGCGCTACATTCGGGGAGTACGCACAGGGAACCGTGACCGTGTCGCATCGGCTCGGTCGGACCGGTTCGATCGCTTCGACCAGTTCGGTCGGCCGGCCGGTTCGGCCGGTGGTTCGGTCGGTGGTTCGTTTCGGTTCGGAGCAGGGAAGGGGAGCGGAATGACTGAGGTCGCAACGGCGCGTCGCAGCCGCATCACCCCCGAGCGCGAGGCCGAGCTCTACGAGGCCGTGCTCGAACTGCTCCGCGAAGTCGGCTACGACGCCCTCACCATGGACGCCGTCGCCGCTCGCACCCGGTCCAGCAAGGCCACGCTCTACCGCCAGTGGGGCGGCAAGGCCGAACTGGTCGCCAAAGCGGTCCGCCACGCCAAGCCGGGCGGCTCCGCCGACGAGGTCGACACCGGAACGCTGCGGGGCGACCTGCACGCCCTCACCATGCGCTCGGACGACTGCGAGATGGAACAGAACTCCGCCCTGATGCGGGGTCTGGCCATGGCCGTCCACGGCAACCCGGACCTGCTCAAGGCCTTCAAGGAACACCTTGTCGAGCCGGAGATGGCCGAGTTCGGCCGTGTGCTGCAACGGGCCGTCGACCGCGGCGAGGTCCGCGCCGACAACCCGGCGATGCACTTCGTCCCGCACATGATGATCGGCGCGTTCGCCGCCCGCACCATGCTCGACGAACAGCCGCCGACGCAGGCGTTCCTCCTCGCGTACATCGACGCCGTGGTCCTCCCCGCCCTCGGCGCGCCCACCCCCTGACCGTCCCCGCGGTCCGCCCATCCTGACGTCACCGCTCACGTCGTCGGGCCGATCACCCCTGCCTCACGCCGGGTTGGTCAACCCTGCCCTGCACGCACACGACCTGACCGGGAGTACGCCTCCGTGGCCACGTTCCTCTACAAACTCGGCCGTTTCGCCTTCCGGCGGCGCGGCTTCGTCGCCCTGATGTGGGTCGCGCTGCTGACCCTCGCCGGAGTCGGCGCCGCGACCGCGCCCGCACCGGGCACCACCTCCTTCTCCATTCCGGGCGTCGAAGCCCAGAAGGCCTTCGACCTGCTGGAACAGCGCTTCCCGGGAGCCAGTGCCGACGGCGCGACCGGGCGCATCGTCTTCAAGGCCCCCGAGGGCCAGAAGATGACGGACGCCGCCAACCGGGCCACCGTCGACAGGACCGTCAAGGCCCTGAGCGGCGGCTCCGAGGTGGTCTCCGTCGCCGACCCGTTCACGACGCACGCCGTGAGCAAGGACGCGACGGTCGCCTACACGTCGGTCCGCTACGACGCGCCCGGCATGGAGCTGACGGACGCGACCCGGCACACCCTGGAGCAGGCCGCGGACGACGCCCGCGCCGCCGGGCTCACCGTCGACGTCGGCGGTGACGCGCTTCAGGCCGGGGCCGAGCCCGGGGCGGCCGGCGAGGTCATCGGTCTCGCCATCGCAGCCGTCGTCCTCGTCGTCACCCTCGGGTCGCTGGTCGCGGCCGGACTGCCGCTGCTGACGGCGATCATCGGCGTCGGCATCGGCGTCTCCGCCATCACCGCCCTCGCCAAGGCGCTCGACCTCGGCGACACCACCTCCACGCTCGCCCTGATGATCGGGCTCGCGGTCGGCATCGACTACGCGCTGTTCATCGTCTCCCGCTACCGCAGTGAGCTGGCCGAGGGCCGCGACCGCGAGGAGGCGGTCGGACGCGCCACCGGCACCGCCGGATCGGCGGTGGTCTTCGCGGGCCTCACGGTCGTGATCGCCCTGGCGGGCCTGTCCGTCGTCAACGTGCCGATGCTGACCAAGATGGGCCTCGCGGCGGCCGGCACCGTCGTGGTCGCCGTTCTCATCGCGCTGACCATGATCCCCGCGCTGCTCGGCTTCGCCGGCCGCAGGATCCGCGCGACGGGCGAGAAGCGCAGGCCGCGCGGCGCCGGGAGCGGCAAGGCGGCGGGGGCCTCGACGGCGGCGGAGCCGTCCGCGTCCCGGCCGGCCAGGCCCGGTCCGGGCGTGCGCTGGGCGAGCTTCGTCATCCGCCGCCCGGCCGCGGTCCTGCTGCTCGGCGTGCTCGGGCTCGGCGCGATCGCCGTCCCCGCCACCCAGCTGGAACTGGGACTGCCCGACGACGGCTCGCAGCCGACGTCCACCACCCAGCGCCGCGCCTACGACCTGCTCTCCGAGGGCTTCGGCCCCGGCTTCAACGGGCCCCTGATGATCGTCGTCGACGCCCGGCAGAGCGACGACCCGCAGGCCGCGGCCGCCTCGGTGACCGACGGCATCAAGGATCTCAAGGACGTCGTCACGGTCACCCCGGCCGCCTTCAACAAGGCCGGCGACACCGCGACGATCACCGTCATACCCGACTCCAAGCCCTCCTCGGCGCAGACCGAGGACCTGGTCCACGCCATCCGCGGCCAGGGCGCCGACGTCCGGTCCGAGACGGGCGCGCAGGTGCTCGTCACCGGCACCACGGCGATGAACATCGACTTCTCGCAGAAGCTCAACGACGCGCTCGTCCCGTATCTGGGCCTGGTCGTCGGCCTGGCCTTTCTGCTGCTGATCGTGGTCTTCCGCTCGATCCTGGTCCCGCTGAAGGCGGCCCTCGGGTTCCTGCTCAGCGTGCTCGCCGCGCTCGGCGCCGTCGTCGCCGTGTTCCAGTGGGGCTGGCTCGGCGGCCTGATCGGCGTCGAGGAGACCGGGCCGATCATGTCGATGATGCCGATCTTCATGGTGGGCGTCGTCTTCGGCCTCGCGATGGACTACGAGGTCTTCCTCGTGACCCGCATGCGCGAGGCGTACGTCCACGGCGAGAGCCCGGCCCAGGCCATCGTGACCGGCTTCCGGCACAGCGCCAAGGTGGTGGCCGCAGCCGCGGTGATCATGATGGCCGTGTTCGGCGGCTTCATCAGCTCCAGCGAGTCGATGATCAAGATGATCGGCTTCGGCCTCGCGATCGCCGTCTTCTTCGACGCGTTCATCGTGCGCATGGCCATCGTGCCGGCCGTCCTGGCGCTGCTGGGCCGGAAGGCCTGGTGGCTGCCGAGGTGGCTGGACCGCGCGCTGCCCAACGTGGACGTCGAGGGCGAGGGCCTGAAGGCGCACGGCGACGGCGACGGCGCCAAGGACGCGGACCCGGACGACGACCGGGAACTCGTCCGCGCCTGACACGTGCGACCGCCCGCGTCGCGAGCGCCTGACGCGCGAGACGCGAGGGAGATAGACCGCCGGTGAGGGCTCCGTGGGGACGGGGCGCCCTCACCGGCTTCCCTTTTTCCCGTCCTCTCCGCACCCCGGACGCCACCCTTTCCGCATCCCGGACCCCGCCCTTCCCGCACCTGCCGGCCGTCGTTTCCGCACTTGCCGGCCGTCGATCTCGCGCCTCGCTCTGTGACCCACTTTCGGGTGACGGCCGACGGCGGAAGAGGCCCGCAGGGCAGTGATTCCAATGGTTCGGAGCCTTCAGTACATATATGGACATGGAAGCCTACTGTCACCGGAATGTGGACGGTTCGTAACGCGGGGTGCCAAACAGGCGCGCGGAACGCGGCCGGTGGTCGAGTGTTGGCCCTGCGGCCGATCAGGCCGTGACCCGCACCACGCAAGGAGACCTTGTGTCCTTTAACACTGTTTCCGCCCGCTGTCTCGCCGCCGCCGCGATCGCCGCGGCCGTCGTCGGGACGGTGGCGCTGCCGGCCTCCGCGGCCGACCACTCCCGCCACAACCGGGCGGAAGTGCAGATCAGCGCCGTGCAGTACGACGCGCCGGGCCGAAACGACCGCTCCGCCCACTCGCTGAACAAGGAATGGGTCGAGCTGACCAACACCACCCGTCACGCGGTCAACCTGAGCGGGTGGACCCTGTCGGCCGAGCGCGGCGCGACCTACACCTTCCGCCACTACCGGCTGGCCCCCCGCGCCACCGTCCGCATCCACACCGGCGTGGGCCGCGACACCCGCACCGACCTGTTCCAGGACCGCCACCACGAGGTGCTGGACAACCACGCCGGCACCGCCGTGCTGCGCGACGACCACCGCCGCCTCGTGGACGCCGAGTCCTGGGGCCACCGTCACGGCCGTGGTGACCGCGACGACCGTCACGGCCGTGGTGACCGCGACGACCGTCACGGCCGTGGCGACCGCGACGACCGTCACGACCGTGACGGCCACCACCGCCGCGGCTGACGTCCCCGCGCCGGCCGTCTTGTGCGACGGCCCCGGCTGACGGCGAAGCGCCCGGTCCCCTCCAGGGGGCCGGGCGCTTCCCCATGCCGGCGCGTCCGCGCCCGGCGGGAACGCCCGCAATCGGCTCGCCCGCTCCCCGCACCGGCCGCTAGCGTGCCCCCATGACCCCGCCTGCCGCGCACCCCCGGTTCACCGACGCCCTCCGCGCCCTCGGCCTGGACGGCCTCCCGACGCGCGGCTTCCCCGAGTCGACCCGCACCGCCGCCGAGGCGGCCGCCGCCATCGGGTGCGAGCTGAGCCAGATCTGCAAGTCCCTGATCTTCGCGGCCGACGGCACGCCGGTGCTCGTCCTGATGGACGGCGCCTCGCGCGTCGACGTCGAGCGGGTGCGCGCGGAACTGGGCGCGGGGAAGGTGACGAGGGCCGCCGCAGACGTCGTGCGCGAGACGACCGGGTACGCGATCGGCGGCGTGCCGCCCTTCGGGCACCGGACGCGGACGCGGGTGCTGGCCGACCGGAGCCTGCTCGCCCACGACGTGGTGTGGGCCGCCGCGGGCAACCCGCACGTCGTCTTCCCCATGGCGCCCGCGGACCTGGTCCGGCACGCCGACGCGACCCTCGTGGACGTCCGCGAGCGCGCGGCGTGACCCCGCTGGTCACCGTGGCCGTCCTGGTCGCCGCGGTCACCCACGCCGCCTGGAACGCCATCGCCCACCGGATCACCGACAAGCTCGTCGGCTTCACGCTCATCTCGGGCGGCGGCATGCTCATCGGGCTGGCCCTCGCCTCGTTCACCGCGTTCCCCGCGCCGGGCGCGTGGCCGTACCTGCTGTGCTCGGCGGTCGTCCACATCGCGTACTACGCCCTGCTCATGCGCTCGTTCCGGCTCGGCGACTTCGGCCAGGCGTACCCCATCGCCCGCGGCTCGGCGCCGCTCGTCGTCACGGTCCTGGCCGCCGTCTTCGCCCACGAGGTTCCCGACGGCTGGGCGGCCGCGGGCGTTGCGCTGTCGTGCGCGGGACTGACCGGCGTCGCGCTGTGGGGGCTGCGCGGACACCGGCCCGACTGGGCGGCAGTCGGGGCGGCGCTGGCGACGGGCCTGACCATCGCCTCGTACACCGTCGTCGACGGACTCGGCGTGCGCGCCTCCGGCTCGCCGCTCGGCTACATCGCCTGGCTGATGGCCGTCCAGGGCGTCGTCATCCCGGCCTACGCCGTCCACCGCTGGCGCGGACGCACCGCCGGCCTCCTGCGCCCGTACGCCGCCCTCGGCCTGCTCGGCTCGGCGCTGTCCGTCCTGGCCTACGCCCTCGTCCTGTGGGCCCAGACCCGAGCCGAACTCGCCCCGGTCGCGGCGCTGCGGGAGTCGTCGATCATCGTGGGAGCGGCGATCGGCGCCCTGTTCTTCAAAGAGCGTTTCGGCGCGCCGCGTCTCGCCGCGGCGGGGCTGCTGGTCGTGGGGATCGGGCTGATGCTGCACACGGGCTGACCGGTGGCCGCGCGCGGATGCGGCGCGGGGGTCGCGTGGGTGCGGGCGCCGGTGCGGAGAGGCACCCTGGAAGCAGGAGCTTCGGAGGTGATCGTCATGACCGTCATGCACACCACGGTCGGCTGGCACGTCGAGCTGGAGTTCGAGGAGGACGAGCGGCACACGAGGGCGGTCGCGATGGTGCGGCTGCCGGACGGGACCGAGGTGAGGGCGCACGGCCACGCCTCCCGGCACACCGTGGACGCCAACCAGCCGCGGGTCGGGGAGGAGATCGCGGGCGCCCGTGCCCTCAACGAGATCGCCATGCAGTTGCTGACCAAGGCGCATCTGGAGATCGACGACGCCTCGGGCCGGCGGTCCCACTCCATCAACGTGTAGGTCGGCGGGCGGCTCGGCGGGTGGCGGGCGCCGGCGGCCGGGCGGCCGGGAGCGGGCCCGTCAGTCCGCCGGCGTCGCCGCCGTCGCGGTGCGCAGGGCGCGCAGCAGGGCCTGGGCGCGCGGGTCCGCCGTCACGCTCTTGCGGAAGCCGTTGGTGACGTAGCCGAAGGCGATCCCCGACTCGGGGTCGGCCAGCCCGAGGGCGCCGCCGCGGCCCGGGTGGCCGAAGGAGCGGGGGGACAGCAGCGGGGACGCGGCGCCGTGCAGCATCGGGCCGAGGCCGAAGCGGGTGTTCACCACGAGCACCCGGTCCGGGCCGGACGACTGCTCGCCGCGCGCGAGCGCCACCGTCTCCGGCCCAAGCAGCCGTGTCCCGCCCTCGACCTCGCCGATCAGCGAGGCGTAGAAGCGGGCGAGGCCGTCGGCGGTGGCGATGCCGTTGGAGGCGGGCAGGGCCGCGGCCCGGTAGGCGTCGTCGTTCTCGTCGGGCAGCGGGGTGATCGCGGCGAAGGCGCGGCGGGTGAGTGAGTGCGGGTCGGCGTAGGCGGCGGCGACGGCCGGCTTGGGCCGGGTCTTCAGCGCGCCCGCGCGCACCGGCGCCTCCACCTGTCCCACGCGCCCCACCCGCGCGCGCTGCGACGGCGGCAGCCCGAGCCACAGGTCGGCTCCGACGGGCCGGGCGATCTCGTCGGCGATCCACTCCCCGACCGGCCGTCCGGTGATCCGGCGCACCAGCTCGCCGGTGAGCCAGCTGTACGTCTGCGCGTGGTAGCCGTGGTCCGTGCCCGGCTCCCAGGCGGGGGCCTGTGCCGCGACCGCCGCCGCTCCGAGGGCGGGATCGGCGGCCTCGGCGGGGGTCAGCGGCCGGTCCAGCACCGGTACGCCCGCACGGTGCGCGAGGACGTGCCGCACGAGGGTGCGCTCCTTGCCGGCCGCCTTGTACTCGGGCCAGTACGCCCCCACGGGCGCGTCCAGGTCCAGTTCGCCGCGCTGGTGCAGCAGCAGGAGGGCGGCGGCGACCACGCCCTTGGTCGCCGAGCGCACGATCTGGGCGGTGCCCCGTTCCCAGGGGGCCGCGCCGTCCACGTCGCGCGTGCCGGCCCACAGGTCGACGACCTTGCGCCCGTCGCGGTAGACGGCGACGGCCGCGCCGCGGTCCCCGAGCGTCTCGAAGTTGCGCGCGAACGCCTCCCGGACCGGCTCGAAGCCCTCGGCCACCGCACCGTTCACGTCCACGCCCGCACGTCCTCTCTGAGATCGCCTTCGACTCCTCGGGGAACGCCCCGGACCGGCCTGCGATTCCTTCGTCCCGCTAGCCGAGAATGATCGTTACATCGATGTTGCCGCGCGTGGCGTTGGAGTAGGGGCAGACCTGGTGCGCCGCGTCGACCAGCTTCTCCGCGAGGCCCGGGTCGAGGACCGGGAGCGAGACGCTGAGGGCGACCGCGAGGCCGTAGCCCTTGCTGCTGTTCGGGCCGATGCCGACCTTGGCCGCGACCGTCGAGCCCGTGAGGTCGTAGCCCGCCCGGTTGCCGACGAGGATCAGCGCGTTGTGGAAGCAGGAGCTGTATCCGGCGGCGAAGAGCTGTTCCGGATTGGTGCCGTTGCCGTCGCCGCCGAGCTGCGGCGGCATCGCCACCTTCAGCTCGATCTGGCCGTCCTGACTGGTCACATACCCGTCGCGGCCGCCGTGGGCGGTCGCCTCGGCGACGTACATGATCTTCGTCGGACGGGTGTCGGCGGTACCGGCGGCCCCGGCGTCCCCGGTGGTGCCGACTGCGGCGCCTTCTGTCACGGCGGACCCTCCCCAGCATCTTCCCCAATTACATCGTGCACAAGGTACCGGCCGGTAGGTAGGTGTGTCGGGGCAGGGGGTAGTAACCGCGAGTAACGCCGAAGGGCGGCGGTCCGGCGAGGGCTGCGGCTCGGCGAGGGCGGTCTAGCGGTGGCGGTCCGGCGAGGGCGGTCTAGCGGGGGCGGTCGGCCGCCGGGTGCGCGCGCTCCGCGAGGCCCCACAGCTCCTCGCGCAGCCGGGCGACCTCCGCCGGCTCCAGGCCCGTGGACGCGAGCAGGGCACCCGGCACCCGCCCCGCGCGCTCCCGCAGTTCCTCGCCGCGCCCGGTGCACGCCACCAGCACCGAGCGCTCGTCACGCGGCGCACGCTCCCGGCGCACCAGGCCCGCCGCCTCCAGCCGCTTCAGCAGCGGCGACATCGTGCCGTAGTCCAGCCGCAGGGCCGCGGCCAGCTCCTTGACGGTCGTCTCCCCGCGCTCCCAGAGCACCAGCAGCACCAGGTACTGGGGGTAGGTGAGGCCCAGTTCGTCCAGGAGCGGACGGTACGCGGCCGTCACCGCGCGCTGGGCGGCGTACAGGGCGAAGCACAGCTGCTCGTCGAGGAGCAGCGAGCCGTCGGCGGTGGGTCCGTCGTTCGTCACGCGCCCATTGTCGCGGAGCGCGGGTCGAACCCGAAGGGCAGCTCCAGCCGGTGTGCGCGCATCAGGGCGTCGTCGGAGAGCAGCTCGCCCGTCGGGCCGTCCGCGGCGATGACGCCCTCGCTGAGGATCAGGGCGCGCGGGCACAGCTCCAGGGCGTACGGCAGGTCGTGCGTGACCATGAGCACCGTCACGTCCAACGACCGCAGGATGTCGGCGAGTTCGCGGCGCGAGGCGGGGTCGAGGTTGGAGGACGGCTCGTCCAGGACGAGGATCTCGGGCTCCATCGCGAGCACCGTCGCGACCGCCACGCGGCGGCGCTGGCCGAAGGAGAGGTGGTGCGGCGGACGGTCCTTGAACCCGGCCATGCCCACCTGCGCGAGGGCGTGGTCGACGCGCGCCTCCAGCGCGGGCCCCTTCAGCCCGGCCGCCGCGGGCCCGAACGCCACGTCCTCGCGCACGGTCGGCATGAACAGCTGGTCGTCGGGGTCCTGGAAGACGATGCCGACCCTGCGCCTGATCTCGGCCATGTGCTCCCGGCCGACCGGCAGCCCGGCCACCGCCACCGTGCCGGCGCCGCCGGCGAGGATGCCGTTGAGGTGCAGCACCAGGGTCGTCTTGCCGGCGCCGTTCGGCCCGAGCAGCGCGACCCGCTCGCCGCGCGCGACGGTGAAGTCCACGCCGAACAGGGCCTGATGGCCGTCGGGATAGGCGAAGGCGAGGCCGGAGACCTCCAGGGAAACGTCAGTCACAGGGCCCATCCCAACACGCAGACGACGAGGGCGGCGAACGGGAGGATCAGCGCGTACGACCACTGCGCCCGGGTCGCGGTCGCCTCGTCGATCACCGGCATCGAACCGGCGTACCCCCGGCTGATCATGGCCAGGTGCACACGCTCGCCGCGTTCGTAGGAGCGGATGAACAGCGCACCCGCCGACTTCGCGAGCACCCCCCAGTGCCGCACGCCCCGCGCCTCGAAGCCGCGCGACTCCCGGGCGATCCGCATGCGCCGCATCTCGTCCGCGATGACGTCGCCGTAGCGGATCATGAAGGAGGCGATCTGCACCAACAGCGGGGGCAGCCGCAGCCGTTGCAGGCCGAGGAGCAGCTCGCGCAGCTCCGTGGTGGACGCCAGCAGCACGGAGGCGGCGACGCCCAGGGTGCCCTTGGCGAGCACGTTCCAGGCGCCCCACAGGCCGTTGACGCTGAGGGAGAGCCCGAGGACGTCCACCCGCTCGCCCTCGGCCACGAACGGCATGAGCACGGCGAACGCGACGAACGGCACCTCGATGAGCAGCCGCTTCAGCAGGAAGCCGGCCGGCACGCGCGCCCGGTGCGCGACGGCCGCGAGCAGGACGGCGTACAGGGCGAACGCCCACATCGCCTCCCGCGGCGTCGACACGACGACGACCACGAACCCGAAGGCGGCGGCGAGCTTGGTGTGCGGCGGCAGCCCGTGCACGGGCGAGTGGCCGTGGCGGTAGAGCCGGTGCGCGTGTCCCGCTCCCATGGGTCAGACGCCGCTCGTGGAGACGGGGGACACGTCGCGGGTGCGGCGCCGGCGCACCGCCCAGAACACGGTGCTGCCCGCGACGACGGTGGTGCCGACGCCGATCACGCCCGCCAGGCCGCCCGACAGGCGGGCGTCGGTGACGTCCTTGACGCCGTAGTCGGCGAGCGGGGAGTCGGAGGCGGCGTGCTTCTCGGTCCGCTTGTCGATGCCGTGGTCCGCGGCGACCTTCTCCAGGCCGTCGGGGTTCGCGGAGGCGTAGAAGCTGACGAAGCCGGCCAGGACGAGGGAGGTGACCAGGCCGGTCACCCACAGCGTGCGCCGCGAGGCGCGGACCGCCACGGGCGCGGCGCCGGCGGGCGCGTCGACCAGCTCGCCGTTCACCCGCAGTCTCAGCGTCGGCCGCAGGTCGCGCGCGCCGTGCACGAGATCCGGGCGGACGGCGACGACCGCGCCGACGGTCAGCGCGGTGATCGCCGCCTCACCCACGCCGATCAGGACGTGCACGCCGATCATCGCGCCGGCCACCTTGCCGATCGCCACGTCGGTGGTGCCGCCTGTCCAGTAGATGAGCGTGAAGGCGACGGCGGCGGCGGGCACCGACAGCAGGGCGGCGACGAAGGAGGCGGCCGTGAGGGAGCGGCGGCCGCGGGGCAGGACCTTCACCAGGCCGCGGAAGACGGCGTAGGACACGACCGTCGTCACGATCGCCATGTCGGTGATGTTCACGCCGAGGGCGGTGAGCCCGCCGTCGGCGAAGAGGATGCCCTGCATCAGCAGGACCACCGACACGCACAGGATCCCGGTGAAGGGGCCCACGAGGATCGCGGCGAGCGCGCCTCCCAGCAGGTGGCCGCTCGTTCCGGCGGCGACGGGGAAGTTCAGCATCTGCACGGCGAAGATGAAGGCCGCGACCAGGCCGGCCAGCGGCGCGGTCCGGTCGTCCAGTTCGCGCCGCGCGCCGCGCAGGCTCACGGCGATGGCGCCGGCGGCGACCACTCCGGTCACCGCGGAGGTCGGGGCGTTGATGAATCCGTCGGGTACGTGCACCCGACGATGATAGTGGCTTAATGCGAACGGTTCGCAAGAGCGAGGTATTCGTCCGCGGAAGACGGCCGGGGACCGCGCCCGGCGTCGGGCGCCGCGCCGGAGCCGCACCCGGACCTCGGGCCCGATCCGTGTATCGCACAGGTGAGATATGGCGGTGCGGGGAGCGCAATCCGCAAAATATGCGACATTGGAGGGGGAGCGGATGCACAGCTTCCGCACAGGTCACGCTGCGTGAGAGGGCCGGTCGATGACTGTAGTCGAGCAGTACGCGCGAGCCCACATCGTCTCCGACGCCGACCGGATCGAGGAGGAGACGGCCGTTCCGGTCGTCCTGCGCTTCGACCCCGAGGACCCGCGATCCGTGCGCGTCGGGCTGCCCGACCGCCGGGAGTGGACGTTCTCCCGCACCCTCCTCGAACAGGGCCTGCGCGCCCCGGCCGGCACCGGCGAGGTCCGGGTGTGGCCGTGCGGACGCGTCCAGGCCGTCGTCGAGTTCCACTCCGCGCACGGCGTCTCGGTCGTCCAGTTCGAGTCGAAGACCCTGCTGCGGTTCCTGCGCCGCACCTACATGGCGACCGCCCAGCAGCCCGTCCCGCACTGACCGGACGCCGCGGTCGGCCGGGGCTCCACCCCTGGCGCAAGGCTTGCCCTTCCGGCACCTGACCGCACCTGGCCGGCCCTGGTCCGCGCTCAGCCGCCCGTCCGCAGCAGGGCCGCCACGATCGGGCCGGCCGTGTCGCCGCCGTGGCCGCCCGCCTGCACCACGCCCGCGGCCGCCAGATCGCCGCGGTAGGCGGTGAACCAGCCGTTGGGCTTGTCCTGGTTGTCGACCTCGGCCGAGCCCGTCTTGGCGCCGTAGTCGGGGCCCAGACCGGACATCGCCTCGGCGGCCGTGCCGGCCGCGGCCGTGTAGTTCATCAGCTCGCGCAACTGCGCCAGCGTCGACGGCGACAGCGTCCGCGAGGCCGACGCCAGGGTGCGGCCGTCCACCGACGGGGCGACCAGATACGGCTGGTGGAAGGAGCCCGCCTTCACGGTGGCGGCGACCGACGCCATGTTCAGCGGGTTCATGCGCACCCCGCCCTGCCCGATGAGCGAGGCCGCCATCTGCGCCTTCGACTGCACCGGAACCGAGCCGTCGAAGGACGGGACGCCGATCGCCCAGTTGTTCATCGACAGGCCGAACACCTGCTGGGCCTGCCTGGTCAGGCTGTCGTCGCTCAGCTCGGGGGCCTGGCTGATGAAGGCGGTGTTGCAGGAGCGCGCGAAACTCGCCTTGAACGAGCCGCCCTTGATCTCGAAGTCGTCGTCGTTGTGGAACTTCCAGCCGCCGTAGGTGAACGTCTTCGGGCAGGGGTGCGTCTTGTCCGCCGACGCCAGCCCCTTGTCGATGAGCAGCGACGACGTGACGACCTTCATCGTGGAGCCCGGCGCGAGCGAGCCGTTGAACGCGGTGTTGAAGCCGGGGCTCGCGTTGGCCACCGCGAGGATCTCGCCCGTGGAGGGGCGCAGCACCACGACCGAGGAGCGCGCCCTCTTCGCCACCTGGCTCTCGGCGGCGGCCTGGAGTTTCGGGCTGAGCGTCGTCTTCACCGTGCCCGGGGTGCCCTTGCTGAGTTCCAGCAGCGTCTTGTCGGAGGCCTTCTTCGCCTTCGACGCCTTTCCGCGGACCACCTGGAGCTCCACGCCCGCCTTGCCGCCGGCCTTCTTGCCGTACTTCTCCCGCAGCCCGTCCAGCACCGTGCCCAGGGAGGGGTACTTCGCCGCCGTCAGCTCGCCGCCGTCGCGGTCCACGGCCCGGACCGGCGGGGTGCCGGATGCGCCGGTGACGAGCGTGTCGCCGTCCTGGAGGTCGGGGTGGACGACGGAGGCGTGCCAGTCGACCTGCGCCTTGCCGTTCTTCGGGTTGCGCACCACCGTGAGCGCGCTGTCGTAGGCCAGCGGCTTTCCGACGTTCTTGTACTTCACCGTGGCCTTCACGGAGAACGGGACCTTGACGCCCGCCGCCGTGCCCGGGGTGAGGGTGACGTCCGTGATGTGGGCGTCCTTGGCGTAACCGGTGAGCAGGGCGGCGGCGGCCGCGGAGTCGTCCGTGACGGCGGCGGCCCGGGCCGCGTCGCCCTTCTGCCAGGCCGTCAGGAACCGGGCGGCCAGGGCCTCGGCCTCGGCCGTCGAGGGGGCGTCGGCCCGGACCCTGGGCACCTGGCGGCCGTTGGCCGCCGCGGCCGAGCCGTCGTCGGCCGCGGCTCCGCCGTACAGCGCGTAGACGCCGAGCCCGGCTCCGCCGACCACGACGGCGATCATGCCGCCGACCACGGCGGGACGCCGCCTGCCGCTTCGTTCCTCGACGCGCCTTCTCTTGCCCACTGCCAGATCCTCCGGATCCCCAGGGGCTCTCCCCCCAGCCCCGTTGCCCTCGTCGCCCTCACTGACCCCGACGACGGCTACCACCCTAGAGTCCCCTCGGCGCACGTCGGTGCACGCGACGTCACGTGTGACGTCAGCCACCCCGCAAGAGCCGGTTCCGGTACGGCGTTCAGCCCGCCCGGAGCACCTCCGCCACGAGCGGGCCGGAGGCGTCGATGCCGTGGCCGCCGTCCTGGGTCATCGCCGCGGCCGCGACGTCGTCGCGGTAGCCGGTGAACCAGCTGTCGGACCTGGACTGCCCGTCGACCTCGGCGGAGCCGGTCTTCGCGCCGATCCGGCCGCTCAGCCCGGCCATCACGTTCGCCGCGGTGCCGCTGGTCGCGGTGCGGTTCATCATCGCGCGCAGCTGCTGCACGGTGCCCGGCGCGAGCCCGCGCGCACGCGCCGGCTCGCGGCCGTCGAGGGCGAGCGGGACGATCACCGGCTGGCGGAACGCGCCCGTCATCGCGGTCGCCGTCACCGACGCCAGGTTCAGCGGGTTCATCTGCACCTGGCCCTGGCCGATGAGGCCGGCCGCGGTGTCCGGGCCGGAGGAGACCGGGACCGACCCGTCGAAGCTCGGGATGCCGGTCTTCCAGTCGAGGCCGATGCCGAAGCGGTCCCGGGCCTCGGCGTTCAGCCAGTCGTCCTCGACCTCGTCGGCGAACTTGACGAACGCCGTGTTGCAGGAGCGGGCGAAGCTCTCGGAGAGCGTGGCCTTCTCGTCGGGCTTCATGTTCTTGAGGTTGTGGAAGGTCTGGCTGTCCGAGACGGCCGACTCGGGGCAGGGAGCGGGACCGTTCGCGGTGGTGAGGCCCTTGTCGATGAGGGTGGCCGCGCTGACGATCTTCATCGTGGAGCCGGGCGCGACCTCGCCGAGGAAGGCGGCGTTCCAGCCGTCGGTGCGGTTGTTGGCGACGGCAAGCACCTCGCCCGTGCTGGGCTTGACCGCCACCGTGGACGACTGGGGGTACCTCTGCACGGCCTTCTCGGCGGCCGCCTGCACGCCCGCGTCGAGCGTGGTGCGGAGTTTGCCGGGCCGGCCCTCGGCGAGTGTCAGCAGCGAGGTGTCGGCGGAGCCCTGGTCGGCGTGTCTGATCGCCAGCTCGATGCCGGGCGTGCCGCCCGCCTTGTCGCCGTACTTGGCGCGCAGCTGGTCCAGGATCGGCCCCAGGGAGGGGTACTTCTCCTTGGTCAGCACCTTGCCGTCGCGGTCGACGGCCTCGATCGCCGGCGCCGACGACGCGCCCGCGACGAGCGTGTCGTCCATCTTCGCCAGCTGCGGGTGGACGACCGACGGCTGCCAGTCCACCAGCGCCTTGCCGGTCGTCACGCCCCGCACGACCTTGAGCCGGCTCGCATAGGACAGCGGCTTGGACTTCCCCCCGTAGGACACCGTCGCCCGGACCGTGTAGGGCACCACGGCGCCCGACGCGCCGCCCGGCGTGATCTTCACGCCGGTGATGTGCGCGGCGGCGTAGGAGGCGAGCAGCGGCTCGGCGCGGGCCGCGTTGTTGGTGAGGTCGGCGGCGGCCTCGGCCTCTCCCTTCGTCCAGGCGGCGAAGAACGCGGCGCTGGTGTCCTTCACCTCGGACGCGCTGGGCGGCCCGCTCTTCACGGCCGCCGGCCCGGCGCCCCCGGACGCGGTGGTCCCGCTGTCGTTCAGCGCGTTCACGATGTTGAAGGCCCCGTACCCGGCCCCGCCCACCATCACGGCGAAGACCGAGCCGATCACGGCCGCCTTGGCCCCCTTGCGCATCTGTGAACCCCTCCCCGTAGCGGCTTCCCGCCCCGCGTTTTCTGAACGCGTTCAGAAAGCTCTTCTCCGGGTCACAGTAAGCGGTAACGGTGGCGCGCGGGGCATCAGTTTCCGCAATCGTTAGCCCCGTGTATCCGGCCACATACATGAACCGCGGCCGTCACCGCGACTGCGAAGGCGACGGCCACAACGCCTGACCTGCGCGTCGTGGCCGTCGGTCGCCTCACATGCGGGCGAGGATCTCCGCCTTCTTGGCCGTGAACTCCTCCTCCGAGAGGATGCCCGCGTCCCGCAGCTCCGCCAGCTGTCGCAGCTGTTCCACGGGCGAACTCGCCTGCGCCGAGGGGGCCGCCGCCGGAACGGGGTGAGCGGTCGCGGCAGGAGAAGCCTGGCCGGGGGCGGGGATCTTGCCGAGCACCAGGTCGGTGAGCAGCGCCTTGATGCCGGGGGCCGCGTCGTGCGGCACCCGGAACTCGATCGTGTTGCCCGAAGCGACCACCACCACCTTGGTGAACAGCAGGCCGTCCCGCTTGGTCACCACGCTGGAGATGCTCCTGACCGGAATCATCTCGGTGCCCGCGTCGGAGCTGCGGACCCCCGTGGCCAGGAGCGACGCGCCGCCGGTCAGGAATCCCGCCGTCAGCTTCTTGGCGCTCATGCCGCGGCTGCGGGCCCACTCGATCCGGTCGTGACAGATGGTCACGTCGGCGTTCTTGCCTTCGATGTGGCTCTTGAAGGTCATCAGCGCATCGCTGGACATAGGGGTGCTCCTGAGTTCGGTACGGCGTGATACATGCCGTGTACACCTAGACACCCGCCATTAGGTGAAGGTTGTACGAACATCGGCGGCGGATCAGCCGACGACGACCGACGACGACCGGCAACGACCCCGCCGACGACGACCGGCAACGGCCACGGGGCCACGGCGTTGCGCCGCGGCCCCGTGGACAGACGTCCGTCCCGCTAGACCCAGGTGTCCAGCCACATTCGCGAGCGCCAGGAGTCGATGGGGATCGCCTGGCCCGTGTAGAGGGGCCAGAAGTAGATGAAGTTCCAGGCGATCAGGAGGACGAGGACGCCCGCGCCCGTCGCTCCCGCCACGCGGCGGGTGTCGTTGGAGCCCGGTGGACCGACCAGCGCGCCGATCATCATCGCCACCGCCAGACAGAGGAAGGGCAGGAAGACGACCGCGTAGAAGAGGAAGATCGTGCGTTCCTGGTACAGGAACCACGGCAGATAGCCGGCCGCGATGCCGCAGGCGATCGCGCCCGCCCGCCAGTCCCGGCGCAGCAGCCAGCGCCACAGCACGTACAGGACGGCGAAGCAGGCCGCCCACCACAGCAGCGGCGTGCCGATGGCGAGGACCTCGCGGGCGCACTTCCCGCTCGCGTCGGCCGGGCAGCCGTCCTTGCCGGGCGCGGGCGACTCGTAGAAGTACGACACCGGACGGCCCAGGACGAGCCAGCTCCACGGGTTCGACTGGTAGCGGTGCGGCGAGGTGAGGTGGGTGTGGAACTCGTACACCTCGTGCTCGTAGTGCCACAGGCTGCGCAGCCAGTCCGGCAGCCACGTCCAGCTGCCGCCCTTGCCGTCGACGGCCGCCCAGTTGCGGTAGTAGCCGCCCTTGCCGTCGGCGGCGGAACGGATCCAGCCCGTCCACGACACCAGGTACGTCACCAGCGCGACCGGGACCGTGGCGAGGAAGGCCAGGCCCGTGTCGCGCCTGAGGACCGTCCGGTACGGGTGGCGCGCGCCGGCCACCCGGCGCGAACCCACGTCCCACAGCACGGACATGACGCAGAACGCGACCATGATGTACAGGCCGTTCCACTTGGTGCCGATGGCCAGCCCCAGGAACAGGCCCGCCCCCCAGCGCCACGGACGCAGGCCCAGCCCGGTGCTCTCCGCGACGTCCGCGTTCGGGCGGTGGCGGCCGTCGGCGTCCGGCGGCAGCGCGGCGGCGAGCCGCGCGCGGGCCCGGTCGCGGTCGACGACCAGGCAGCCGAACGCGGCCAGCACGAAGAACATCAGCACCCCGTCGAGCAGCGCGGTGCGGCTCATCACGAAGTGCAGCCCGTCCACGGCCATCAGGGCTCCGGCGAGGCAGCCCAGGAACGTGGAGCGGAAGATGCGGCGGCCGATCCGGCACAGCAGCAGCACCGAGAGGGTCCCCAGCAGGGCGGTCATGAACCGCCAGCCGAACGGGTCGAACCCGAAGAGCAGCTCCCCGAGCCCGATCACGTACTTGCCGACCGGCGGATGCACCACGTAGGCCGCCTCCGTCGGCACGGAGACGTGACCGCCCGAGGAGAGGATCAGATTGTTGGCGTTCTTGTCCCAGTTGACCTCGAACCCGCGGTGGACGAGCGCCCACGCGTCCTTGGCGTAGTACGTCTCGTCGAATATCACCGCCTTGGGGCTGCCCAGGTTCCAGAACCGCAGCACCCCCGCCAACAGCGTGACCAGCAGCGGACCGCCCCACGGCGACCAGCGCGCGATCCGGTCCGCCCACCCGTGCGGGACGCCGAGCGCCTGCCACAGCCGCGGGCCGGGCTGCGCGTACGGCGGCGACAGCCGCTCGCGGACGTCGGCGGCGGGCTCCGCCGTGTATCCGAAGCGGCGCAGCCGCTGCTGCCACGACGGCCGCCGGTCGTGCGGCGTCCGGCCCTGCCGGTAGTCCGTTGAGTCCATGGAGGACGCGGTACTGGTCACCGCGCCATCGTAGGGAACAGGTCTGTGTGAGTCCCGCGTCCGTCCCCTGCGAGGATGGAAACGTGACTGCCACGCCCCGAACCGCCTCCGGACTCCTCGTGCTCGCCGGCACCCCCATCGGCGACGTCGCGGACGCCCCGCCCCGCCTCGCCGACGAGCTGACCGGCGCCGACGTGATCGCCGCCGAGGACACCCGCCGGCTGCGCCGACTGACCCAGGCGCTGGGCGTGACGCCCAAGGGGCGGGTGGTGTCGTACTTCGAGGGCAACGAGTCCGCCCGCACGCCCGAGCTGGTCGAGGAGCTGGTGAACGGCGCACGGGTGCTGCTGGTCACCGACGCCGGGATGCCCTCCGTGTCCGACCCGGGCTACCGGCTGGTCGCCGCGGCCGTGGAACGGGACGTGCGCGTCACCGCCGTCCCCGGCCCGTCGGCCGTCCTCACCGCGCTGGCGCTGTCCGGGCTGCCCGTCGACCGGTTCTGCTTCGAGGGGTTCCTGCCCAGGAAGGCGGGGGAGCGGCTGTCGCGGCTACGGGAGGTCGGGCAGGAGCGGCGCACCCTCGTCTACTTCGAGGCCCCGCACCGGCTCGACGACACCCTCGCCGCGATGGCCGAGGTGTTCGGCGCGGACCGCCGGGCCGCCGTGTGCCGCGAGCTGACCAAGACGTACGAGGAGGTGCGGCGCGGGCCGCTCGGCGAGCTGGCGGAGTGGGCCGCGCAGGGGGTGCGCGGCGAGATCACCGTCGTCGTCACCGGCGCGCCCGAGCGCGGGCCCGAGGAACTCGACGCGGCGGAGCTGGTGCGCCGGGTGCGGGTGCGCGAGGAGGCGGGCGAGCGGCGCAAGGAGGCCATCGCGGCGGTGGCGGCGGAGACCGGGCTGCCCAAGCGCGAGGTGTTCGACGCGGTGGTGGCCGCGAAGAACGCGGGGGAGCTGTGACGGGGCAGACGTGGCGGCGGAGTCGTGACGCCTCGCGCGCGTTCGGGTGACCGGGGCGCGGGACCGCGCGACGGCTCCCGCGGCACGCCCGTGACGGCTGTGACCGAGGTGCTGTGAAGCGGCTCACACCCCCTCTGAGCAGGGCGCATGTCGTCTGAGCGTGCGCCCCATGCGGGGGCAAAGGGCTGTCGCCGAAAGCAAAGCCCAGGCCCCTCGCCGCGGCCCCTTCGGCAAGGAAAGTCCAAATCGCCTCCAACAGTGCACAGGCCTGATGCCTTCGTGTCCGCCGAGGAGTCCACTGGTGACAGGGACGCACCCGTCCCTCGTTCCCAAGGGCGTTCCGGGGGGAACTCCCGCGCCGGGAGCGCTTGTCCAGCGGACAGCAGGAGCTGGCATGAGTGACATCACAGGGCAGACCGGCCTCCGCGACGGCGCGAGCGCCGTCGTCAACGAGTCGTACTCCTTCGCCTGCATGCGGTGCGGGCACGGCTGGGAGCAGTCGTACGAGATCGAGCACCACACCGACGGCGACGGACACCAGTTCGTCCTCTACGTGGCGGACGGCCGGGTCGTGCCGTCGCCGCTGAGCCGCCCCGCGTGCCTGAACTGCGACGGCCACGTCGTGCGGATCATGCGGGCCGGACAGGTCTCGTCCGTGCGCGACGCCTCCCGCCCGCGCAAGACCGCGCCCCCGGCCGGCCCCGTCGAGGCCCCCGGGACCGGCGGCACGGGCGAGCACACCGCCCACGCCGATCACCACTGGCACCTCTCCGACCTCCTGCACCCCTTCCACCGCAAGGCGGGGTAGCGCCGGGCGTTCCTGCCGGCTGCGAGGGCGTCGGCGGGCGGCCGGGCCGCTTCCGTAGGATCGGGGCATGCCCTCGAACGCCGGCAGGAACGCCGACACCAGTGCCGCGCCGCCGCTCCCGGCCCCCCTCGGAGTGCCGGTCGCCGACTCCCACACCCACCTCGACATGCAGACGGACACGGTGGAGGAGGCCCTCGCGAAGGCGGCGTCGGTCGGCGTGACGACGGTCGTCCAGGTCGGCTGCGACGTCCGGGGCTCCCGGTGGGCCGCCGAGACGGCGGCAGCGCACGACGCCGTCCACGCGGCGGTCGCCCTGCACCCGAACGAGGCGCCGCGCATCGTGCACGGCGACCCCGACAACTGGTCCCGGCAGGGCGCCCGCCGGGCGGGCGGCGCGGCGGCGCTCGACGAGGCGCTCGCCGAGATCGACCGCCTGGCGGCGCTCCCGCACGTCAAGGGCGTCGGCGAGACCGGGCTCGACTACTTCCGCACCGGCCCCGAGGGCAAGGAAGCCCAGGAGTACTCCTTCCGCGCGCACGTCGAGATGGCCAAGCGGCACGGAAAGGCCCTGGTCATCCACGACCGCGACGCCCACGCCGACGTCCTGCGCGTGCTGAAGGAGGAGGGCGCGCCCGAGCGCACCGTCTTCCACTGCTACTCCGGCGACGCCGAGATGGCGGAGATCTGCGCCCGCGCCGGGTACTTCATGTCCTTCGCCGGCAACGTCACCTTCAAGAACGCGCAGAACCTGCGGGACGCCCTCGCCGTGGCCCCGCCGGAACTGCTCCTGGTGGAGACCGACGCCCCCTTCCTGACCCCCGCGCCCTACCGCGGACGGCCCAACGCGCCCTATCTCGTCCCCGTCACGGTGCGTGCCATGGCCGCCGTGCGCGGGGTCGGCGAGGACGCCCTGGCCACGGCACTCGCCGCCAACACGGCACGCGCGTTCGGCTACTGAGGGCGAGTGGACGGAATCGAACGCGACGCTGGGTAGCCGCGCCACTTTGGAGAGTGACCGCCGCTCCGCTAGGTTCTGGGGGCCCGATCCGGAGCCCACCCCCTGGAGCGTGTCGGCGTGAGCAACTCGCAGCACCTCGAGTACGAGCCCTACGGCGGTGGCGGGCCGTACGTCGACCTGCACAACGCGGAGACCGTCGCGTACGGCGTGTACGCGGCCCCCGGGACCTACGACGACACCTACCGGCCCGCGTACGAGGCCTGCGAACCGCCCCCGCCGCCCCCGCCACCCCAGCCGCGTGTGCCCCACCCGGCGGCGCCCGGTCCCTACGAGGCCGGCCCGTACGACCCCCACGCGGCACGGCCCAGGCCGCCCGAGACGCTCCAGCTCCCCGCGCCGCAGCCCTTCCCGGCCGCCGAGTCCGGGCGGGCCGAGCGCCGGCGGAGAGCCCGTTCCGCCGAGCGCCCGGAGTCCGCGATGCGCCGGCTGCTCCCGCAGGCGCTGGTCGTCGCGTTCCTGGCCGGCGGCACCACGGCCTTCGTCGCCGAGGACAAGGCGGTCGAGCTGACCGTCGACGGCAAGCCGCGCACCCTGCACACCTTCGCCGACGACGTCGGCGAACTCCTCGCGGAGGAGGGCGTGAAGGTCGGGGCGCACGACATGGTGGCGCCCGCCCCCGGCACACCCCTCACCAGCGGCGACGAGATCGCCGTCCGCTACGGACGTCCCGTCCGCCTCACCCTGGACGGCCACCGCCACGAGATGTGGACGACCGCGTCCACCGTGGAGGAGGCGCTGCGCCAGCTCGGCGTGCGGGCCGAGGGCGCGTACATGTCCGTCTCGCGCTCGCAGCCCATCGGACGCGCCGGGCTCGCGCTGGACGTGCGCACCGAGCGCTCGGTCACCGTCATGGCCGACGGCCGCGCCCGCACCGTCCGCACCAACGCCGCCACCGTGCGCGAGGCGGTCCAGGCGGCCGGGATCACCCTGCGCGGGCAGGACACCACCTCCGTCGACCCCGGCAGCTTCCCGCGCGACGGGCAGACCGTCACCGTGCTGCGGATCACCGGCTCCCAGGAGGTGCGCGAGGAGCAGATCCCGTTCCCGGTGCGGCGCACCGAGGACCCCTCGCTGTTCAAGGGCACCGAGGTGGTGGAGCGGACCGGGCAGCCCGGCCTGCGCCGCGTCACGTACGCCCTGCGCACCGTCAACGGGGTGCGGCAGCGGCCGCGGCGGATCCGCGACGAGGTGGTGCGGGCGCCGCGCGCCCAGGTGGTCAAGGTCGGCACCAAGCCGCGGCCGACGTCGGTGCAGAGGGCCGACGGCCTGAACTGGCAGTCCCTGGCCGCCTGCGAGTCGGGCGGCCGGCCGAACGCCGTCGACCCGTCGGGCAACTACGGCGGGCTGTACCAGTTCGACAACCGCACCTGGCACAGCCTCGGCGGGAGCGGACGGCCGCAGGACGCGCCCGCGGCGGAGCAGACGTTCCGCGCGAAGAAGCTGTACGTGCGCCGGGGGGCCGGCCCGTGGCCGCACTGCGGGACGCGCCTGCACGGGTGAGACACGCCGGGCGGGAGGGGCGGTGCGGTCCCCGTACCCTTGTCCCGTGACCAGCAGCCCCACCCCCGACGCCCTTCTGGGCCCCGCCGACGTCCGCGAGCTCGCGGCGGTCCTCGGCGTGCGGCCCACCAAGCAGCGCGGCCAGAACTTCGTGATCGACGCGAACACGGTCCGCCGTATCGTCCGCACCGCGCAGGTCCGGTCCGACGACGTGGTCGTCGAGGTCGGCCCGGGGCTGGGGTCCCTGACCCTGGCGTTGCTGGAGGCGGCCGACCGGGTCACCGCCGTCGAGATCGACGACGTCCTGGCGAGCGCGCTGCCCGCGACGGTCGCGGCGCGGATGCCGCAGCGGGCGGAGCGCTTCGCGCTGGTGCACTCCGACGCGATGCACGTCGCCGAGCTGCCCGGTCCGGCCCCGACCGCGCTGGTCGCGAACCTGCCGTACAACGTGGCCGTGCCCGTGCTGCTGCACATGCTCGAGACCTTCCCCACCATCGAGCGCACCCTCGTCATGGTCCAGTCGGAGGTCGCCGACCGGCTCGCCGCCGGGCCCGGCTCGAAGGTGTACGGCGTGCCCTCCGTGAAGGCCAACTGGTACGCGCGGGTCAAGCGGGCCGGCGCGATCGGGCGCAACGTCTTCTGGCCCGCGCCGAACGTGGACAGCGGGCTGGTGTCGCTGGTGCGGCGGGAGCAGCCGATCGCGACCACGGCGTCCCGCCGCGAGGTGTTCGCCGTCGTCGACGCGGCGTTCGCGCAGCGCCGCAAGACCCTGCGGGCGGCGCTGGCGGGCTGGGCGGGCTCCGCGGCGCTCGCCGAGGCCGCCCTGGTGGCGGCCGGCGTCTCCCCGCAGGCCCGCGGCGAGGCCCTCACGGTCGAGGAGTTCGCCAGGATCGCCGAGCACAAGGTCTTCGAGGAGCCGTCCGAGTGAGCGTCACCGTGCGGGTGCCCGCCAAGGTCAACGTGCAGCTGGCGGTGGGCGCCGCCCGCCCGGACGGGTTCCACGACCTGGCGAACGTCTTCCTGGCCGTCGGTCTGTACGACGAGGTCACCGTGACCCCGGCCGACGGGCTGCGGGTCACCTGCGAGGGCACGGACGCGGCCCAGGTCCCCCTGGACCGCACGAACCTGGCCGCGCGGGCCGCGATCGCGCTGGCCGGGCGGTACGGGCGCAGCCCCGACGTGCATCTGCACATCGTCAAGGACATCCCCGTCGCCGGGGGCATGGCCGGTGGCAGCGCGGACGGCGCGGGCGCCCTGCTGGCCTGCGACGCGCTGTGGGGCCTCGGCGCGTCCCGCGAGGAACTCCTCGGCATCTGCGCCGAGTTGGGCAGCGACGTGCCGTTCAGCCTGGTCGGCGGTGCGGCCCTGGGCACCGGGCGCGGCGAGCGGCTGACGGCCCTGGAGACCGGCGGCGCCTTCCACTGGGTCTTCGCGACGGCCTCGCGGGGCCTGTCGACGCCGGCCGTGTTCCGCGAGTTCGACCGGCTGACGGCGGGCCTCGACGTCCCCGAGCCGGCCGCCTCGCGCGAACTCCTCGACGCCCTCGCCAAGGGCGACCCCGACGCGCTCGCGGCCACCGTCTCCAACGACCTCCAGCCCGCGGCCCTCTCCCTCTTCCCCGAGCTGGCGGACACGCTCGCCGCGGGACGCGCGGCCGGGGCGCTCGCGAGCCTGGTCTCGGGCTCGGGCCCGACCACCGCGTTCCTCGCCCGCGACGGCGAGGCCGCCGAAGGGATCGCGGGGGCGCTGCGCACGTCGGGCACCTGCCGAAGCGTCCGCATCGCGTCCGGGCCCGCCCCGGGGGCGACGGTCGTCGAGGGCGCGCGCTAGCGACGCCCGGGTGCCGGGAGCGGCCAGAGGCCCCGCGCGCCGGCCCGGCCGGCCTCCGAAGGACTTCGACGGACTCCAGGGAGGATCTCGATGGGTGAGACGGCGCCGCGGTCCGCCGGTCCCGAGCTGTTCCGGTCGGACCGGTACTTCAAGGTCTGGCAGTACACCGTCGGTCATCGCCGGCTGCTTCTGCGCAGCAGCCGGGACAGGCCGCCGGAGACCCGGATCGACGTCCACTTCGGCAACGTCGACCTCATGCTCGTGCGCCCCGGCTACGAGGGCCTGGTCATCCGCCGGGCCGACGACGGGGAGTGCGAGAGGGTGGCACTCGACCACGGGCTGGAAGTGAGGCCCGGGCGCCTGTTCCTGCTGGGGCGGGACCTGAGGAGCTTCGTCGTGTCCGCGCCTCCGCAGTGGCACGAGGACGACGGCGCCATGGACGACCCCTCATGGTTCGGCCCCCTGCGCGGAACGGCCTGAGAGCCGGACGCCGGTCCCTCTCCCAAGGGCTCGCCCGAGGATGTGCGCCCCCGGCTCGCACCGGGCGCTGTCGCGTCGGCGCGCACCACCGGACGCCGTCCGCCGGGGGCGACCGCACCCCCGTCACGCCCCGAGGGGCGCGAGCCGGCCGCGCACGCGCCGCCGACGGACAGCGCACACTCTGGCCACCCCGCGCCCGGCGGACGGCGCACGCCCCGGGAGCCGCCGAACGCGCCCCTCGGCCCCCCGCCGGACGGGTGGGCCGGCGGCACGGCCCGCCCGACTACCCTGGAGGGTCGATCGATCCCCCCGGGCAGGAGAGAAATGGCCGTCAATCTGGTCAATGTCGAGAACGTCAGCAAGGTGTACGGGACCCGTACCCTCCTCGACGGCATCTCGCTCGGCGTGTCCGAAGGGGACCGGATCGGCGTCGTCGGCCGCAACGGCGACGGCAAGACCACGCTGATCCGCATGCTGGCCAAGCTGGAGGACGCCGACACCGGCCGGGTCACGCACTCCGGCGGGCTGCGCATGGGCGTGCTCACCCAGCACGACTCCCTGGACCCGGCGGCGACCGTCCGGCACGAGGTCATCCGTGACCTGGCCGACCACGAGTGGGCCGGCAACGCCAAGATCCGGGACGTGCTGACCGGACTGTTCGGCGGGCTCGACCTGCCCGGCTTCCCGCAGGGCCTGGACACCGTCATCGGCCCCCTCTCCGGCGGTGAGCGCCGCCGCATCGCGCTGGCCAAGCTGCTGATCGACGAACAGGACCTGATCGTCCTGGACGAGCCGACCAACCACCTCGACGTCGAAGGCATCTCCTGGCTCGCCCGGCACCTGCGCGAGCGCCGCTCCGCGCTCGTCTGCGTCACCCACGACCGCTGGTTCCTGGACCAGGTCTGCACCCGCATGTGGGACGTGCAGCGCGGCGACGTCCACGAGTACGAGGGCGGCTACTCCGACTACGTCTTCGCCCGCGCCGAGCGCGAGCGCATCGCCGCCACCGAGGAGACCAAGCGGCAGAACCTGGTCCGCAAGGAGCTGGCCTGGCTGCGGCGCGGCGCCCCCGCCCGCACGTCCAAGCCGCGCTTTCGCGTCGAGGCCGCCAACGAGCTGATCGCGGACGTGCCGCCGCCCCGCGACAGCAGCGAGCTGATGAAGTTCGCCTCCTCCCGCCTGGGAAAGACGGTGTTCGACCTGGAGGACGTCACCGTCCAGGCCGGACCGAAGGTGCTGCTCCGGCACATCACCTGGCACCTCGGCCCCGGCGACCGCATCGGCCTGGTCGGCGTCAACGGCGCCGGCAAGACGTCCCTGCTGCGCGCCCTGGCCGACGCCGCCCGCAGCGAGGGCGAGACGCAGCCGGCCGCCGGACGGATCGCCGTCGGCAAGACCGTCAAGCTGGCCTACCTCTCCCAGGAGGTCGGCGAGCTGGACCCCGGCCTGCGGGTCCTGGAGGCCGTGCAGCAGGTGCGCGAGCGCGTCGACCTCGGCAAGGGGCGCGAGATGACCGCCGGGCAGCTGTGCGAGACGTTCGGCTTCAACAAGGACAAGCAGTGGACGCCCGTCGGGGACCTCTCCGGCGGTGAGCGCCGCCGCCTTCAGATCCTGCGCCTGCTCATGGACGAGCCCAACGTCCTCTTCCTCGACGAGCCCACCAACGACCTGGACATCGAGACCCTCACCCAGCTCGAGGACCTCCTCGACGGCTGGCCCGGCTCGATGATCGTCATCTCCCACGACCGGTTCTTCGTCGAGCGCACCACGGACCGCGTCTTCGCCCTCCTCGGCGACGCCGCCCTGCGCATGCTCCCGCGCGGCATCGACGAGTACATCGAGCGCCGGCAGCGCATGGAGGAGGCGGCCGCCGCCTCCGCCCCGGCGGCCGCGCAGAAGGCCGCGCCGGAGAAGAGCGCCGCCGACCAGCGCGCCGCCAAGAAGGAACTGCAGAAGATCGAGCGGCAGTTGGACAAGGCCTCCGAGAAGGAGGCCAAGCTGCACGCCCAGATCGCCGACCACGCCACCGACTTCGAGAAGGTCGCCGGACTGGACGCACAGCTGCGGGAGTTGGCCGCCGAGCGCGAGGAGCTGGAGATGCGCTGGCTGGAACTCGCCGAGGACGCGTGAAGGGTGCGTGAAGGCGCATAACGACGGCATCACGGGCCGGTCCTCCCTTGGAAACAGGGGCGGATCCGGCCCGTTGGCCTGTCGGCGCCGGGTGATAGAAAGAGCCGTCTGTGTACTTCTGAAAACCGCTCCGGGTGGTCACTGACCTGGACGCGTGGCTAAAAAGCAGTGACGAGGGGGAACACGCTGATGGCTCAGCCGCCCGATCAGCCGCCGCAGCAGGGTGGTTCCGGAGCACCGCAGGACCGCCCGCAGGCGCCGGCCGGCCCGCCGCCGCAGGGCGGTTTCGGCGCGCCGCCGCCGCAGCCGCCCCAGGGGCCGCCCGCACCGGCCGCGCCGCAGCCCGGTTACGGCTACCCGCAGCAGCCCGGCCCGTACGGGCCGCCCCAGCAGCCGGGCCCCTACGGCCAGCCCGGACCCTACGGCGGGCAGCAGCCCGGCCCGTACGGTCAGCCGAGCGGCCCCTACGGCCCGCAGCCCGGGTACGGCTACCCGCAGCAGCAGCCCCAGTTCCCCGGCGCGCCCGGCGCCGCGGGCACCCCGCCGGGCGGCGGCCGCAACCCCTTCCGGGGCCGGCCCGCGCTGGTGGTCGGGGCCGCGGTGACGGCGCTCCTGGTCATCGGCGGGGCGGTGTTCGCGGTCACCCGCGACGACGACGGGGGCGGCAAGAAGCCGGTCGCCGGACCGAGCGACGACGGCAAGGCCACGAAGAGCGCCGCCCCGGTCAACCCCGGCGACGGAAGCGGCGACGGCGGCGACGACGAGGACCAGGACTTCAACGCCGGCCGCAAGGCGGGCGAAGCGAAGGTGCTCTGGTACAAGGAGGCGCCCGACGCCCCCGGCTCCGGCGCCGACGCCCCCGGCATGTGGATCACCGACACGACGGCCGTGAAGGCGGCCTACAAGGAAGTCGTCGCGTACGGCGTCGCCGACGGCAGGCCCAGCTGGGCCGCCCTCACGCTGCCGCAGAAGATCTGCGCCGTCACCCCGCAGAAGACGGCGGACGACAAGATCGTCGTCGCCTACATGAGCGGCACCAGCGACCGCGCCAAGTGCAACCAGCTCCAGCAGATCGACCTGAACACCGGCGCCAAGGGCTGGACCGCCGTCGTCGCGGACGGCGCGCTGTTCGACAGCGCGATCAGCATCGAGCTGTCGCTGGCCGGCAACACCCTGATGGTGGGCCGCTCCCAGTCCGGGACGGCGTACGACGTCCGCACCGGGAAGAAGCTGTACGACAAGCAGAAGTACGGCGACGCGTGCTTCCCGGCCGGGTTCGCCGGCGGGCCGCGGCTGATCTCGGTGGCGTCCTGCGACGCGGGCGACCCGACCGAGCACGACGAGCTCCAGGAACTGGACCCGGCGACCGGCAAGGTCAAGTGGACGCAGAAGTTCGCCAAGGGCTGGACGGTCGGCAAGACGTTCTCCGTCGACCCGCTGGTCGCCTACAGCACCAACGAGGACAAGAAGAACTGGAACGTCACGACGTTCAGGCCGAACGGCTCGGTGCGTTCGCAGGTCCACGTCGACGAGCACTTCGCCCCCAAGTGCGGGGGCGGCTTCCTCCAGCGCAACCTCACGGGCTGCGCGGGCGTGGCCTCCGACGCCGGCACGCTCTACCTCCCCACCGAGGCGAAGAGCGGTCCCAACGAGATCGTGGCGGTCGACCTGGCCACCGGCAAGGAGAAGTGGCGCGTCAAGTCCCCCACGGACGAGGCGATGCTGCCGATGAAGACCGAGGGCGGCCAGCTGGTCGCCTACGTGGAGCCCTCGTACGAGGGGCCGGGCCGTGTGGTGGGCATCCCGACCGCCGGTTCCGCGCACACGCCGAAGACACTGCTGCAACTGCCCAAGAGCACGGCCGACATCGAGGACAGCTTCTTCTCCCGGGACATCGACTGGGTCGACGGCCGCTTCTACATCTCCACCACCAGGCTGACGGGCAACGACGAGACGAAGGAGAAGCTGATGCTCGCCTACGGCAAGTAGGGCGACCCGCCGTCCCCCGGCCCCGTCACCGTCGTCCGGGCCCGTCCTGTCGGCCCGTCACCGTCGTCCAGGCCCGTCCTCCCCGGCTTCCCGAGCCGGCCGGGCTTTCCCGGTCTCCCGGTCCGTCCCGGCTCGCGCAGCCACCGAGCGTTGTTCCGAGGTACCCACACCATGACCCAGCCGCCGCCCCCGCCGCCGAACGAGCCCCCGCAGCAGCCCTCGCAGCCGCCGCAGGGCGGATTCGGCCCGCCCCCGCCCGCGCAGGACGCCACGCCCGAGGACGTCACGCCGAAGGACGCCGTCCCGCAGGACGCGGCCCCTCAGGACGCCCCGCCGCAGCCCGCCGCACCCGACCTGACCAAGGCCCCTCAGCCGGGCCATGGCCAGTCACCGGCCCAGGCGCAGGCCCAGCCTCCGGCGCCGGAGCAGCCCCAGCCGCCGCAGCAGCCCCAGCAGGCCCCGGCGTCCCAGCCGCCGCAGCCGCCCGCGCCCGTGACGCCGTCCGGCCCCCCGCAGCCCCCGCAGCCCCAGCCGGGCTACGGCTATCCGCAGGCGCCGCCCGCGGCCGCCCCCGGCTACGGCTACCCGGCGCAGCCGGCCGCCCCCGCGCCGGGCCCGTCCGCGTACGGGCACCCCCAGCCGAACCCCTACGGCCAGCCCGCCACGGCCTACGGCCAGCAGCCGGGCTACGGCTACCCGGGCCAGCCGGGTTATCCGGCCCAGCCCGGTTACGGGTATCCGGGCCAGCCGACCGTGCCCATGCAGCCGCAGGTCGGCGCGGGGGCCACGGGATCGGGCCGGAAGATCAACGCGCAGGTGGCGATCATCGTCTCCGCCGTCGTCGCGATCGCGCTCATCGTGGGCGGCGGCGTCTGGTACGCGAACTCCCACGACGGAGGCAAGAAGGAGGAGGCCAGCTCCGGCGGCGCGAACGGCGGCGGCGACAAGGGCACCGGCGGCGCCGCGGGCGGCGACACGGCGCCGGGCGGCAGCGAGAAGGCGCCGGCCGACCCCGCGGCCAGCGTCCTGTTCAAGCTGGCGATGCCCTCCGTCAAGAAGGACGACACCGTCGGCGTCAAGGGCTCCTGGCTGACCGACAAGGCGTACGTGAAGACGGGCGTCAACGAGGTCTCCGGCTACGACGTGGCCAACGGCACCAAGCTGTGGACGGTGCCGCTGCCCGGCCCGGTCTGCGAGGCCAGCAGGTTCACCACCGCCGACTTCCGCACGGCGGTCACCTTCCAGGCGAGCACCGCGAAGACGGCGGGCTGCGACCAGGTCGCGGCTATCGACCTCGTCGCGGGCAAGCAGCTGTGGCGCAAGACCGTCGCGACCGGGGACCGCACCGTCACCTTCGACAACGTGACGGTCAGCGCGAAGACGGTGGCCCTGGGCGCCACCGAGGGCGGCGCGGCCTTCGACATCGACACCGGCAAGGCGCTGTGGGCCCCGAAGCCCGCCGACACCTGCTACGACGACGGCTACGGCGGCGGCCCCAAGCTGGTGGCCGTGCGCAAGTGCGGCCCCTACGACAACCCCGAGCTGCACATCCAGACCATCGACCCGGTCTCCGGGAAGGTGATCTCCGAGTACCAGCTCGCCTCGGGCATCGAGTACGCGTCCATCGTGTCCACCGACCCGCTGGTGGTGGCCGCCGACGTCGGCGACAGCGCCGGCGACGGCAGCGGCATCTCGGACTTCTTCTCCATCGACAACAAGACCGGCAAGCTGCGCACGCGCATCTCGGTGCCGGGCGACGAGTACGCCGCCGACTGCGAGGGCATCACCCGCGTCGAGGCCTGCAAGGGCCTCGCGGTCGGCAACGACCGGATCTACGTCCCGACCGAGGAGCACGACAGCGGCGGCGACGGCGGCCGCTCGAACGAGATCGTCGCCTTCGACCTGGCCACCGGCAAGCCCACCGGCCAGCGCGCGGACGCCGGCGACGGCTACACGATCTACCCGCTGCGCATGGACGGCGCGAACCTGATCGCCTACAAGCGCCCGCCCTACGACAAGGGCGGACAGGTCGTCAGCCTCGGCGGAAAGGCGTTCAAGGAGACCAAGCTCCTGGAGAACCCGGCCACGGACGAGGTGCACGACCTGGAGATCGCCATGTCCCCGGAGTACTCCGAGGTCCTCTTCTCCAAGGGCCGCCTGTACATGTCGGAGGTGTTCGCCGACGACGGCTCGCTGTCGAGCGGTGATCCGCAGTACCTGGCCGTCGGCTTCGGCACCGCGGGCAGCTGATCATCTTAATTGCGGCGCACGGCCCCGTCCCTGTTCAGGGGCGGGGCCGTGCGCTTATCGCGCGGGACCTTCTCCTGCGAGGACTTTCAGCGATCCGGGGCACTTCTCGCCGGTAGGGGGAGCGCGACGTCGAACAAGCGTGTAGCTTCCTCGGGCATGAAGAGCGGGGGCGCCGGGGGGCGGGCCCCCCGTCGGCGCGCGTGGATCCGTATGGGCATCCATGGGGGGACTGGGGGTTGCTCGTGGGAGTGCGGCTGATGGTGGTCGACGACCACCGACTGCTCGCCGAGGCGCTGGCCTCGGCGCTGAAGCTGCGGGGGCACCGGGTGCTCGCCGCGGCGGCCCCGGCCGCGGGGGCGGCGGAACTGGTGATCACCCGTGCTCCGGAGGTGTGTCTGCTGGGCACGGCGCTCCCGGCCGAGCCGGGCATCTTCGACCCGGTGGTCCGCATCAAGCGGGAGCGTCCGCAGGTGGCCGTGCTGGTCCTCGGACCGGTCCCGAGCCCGCGAGGCATCGCGGCCGCCTTCGCGGCCGGCGCCTCCGGCTACGTACGCCACGACGAGCGCATAGAGGGTGTCGAGCGGGCCATCATGAAGGCGAGGGCGGGCGAGGCGGCGGTGGCTCCGCAGCTGCTCCAGGGCGCGTTCGGCGAGCTGCTCAACCCGGCGGCCCAGCCGGACGACGAGGGCCGGCGGCTGCTGCGACTGCTCACCCCGCGCGAGGTCGAGGTCCTGGTGCGGGTCGCGGAAGGCGAGGACACCCGCCTGATCGCCGCCGGCATGAACATCGCCCCGTCGACGGCCCGCACCCACGTCCAGCGCGTCCTGATGAAACTCGGCGTGGGCTCCCGTCTGGAGGCCGCGGCCCTCGCTGCCCGCACCGGCCTGCTGGACCGCGCGGGCCCGCTGCCGCACCGTTCCGGGCCCGAGGCCGCGGAACCGGGATCCGGACAGCCCGCGTGAGAACAGGCGCGACCGTCCGGCGCGGCGCGCGCCTCGGCGCGCTGATCGGGGCCTGGCCGGCCGGCATCGGCGGCGTCCTGTGCCTGGTGGCGGCGTTCGTCTTCCTGACCGGCGGCCTGTACGGCACCGCCCGGGCGCTCACGGCCGCCGCCGGGCTCGCCGTCCTCGGCAGCCTCACGGCCGGCCTCGCCGTGGGCACGGCCACCGGCCTCGCCCTGGCGCTCGCCCCGCGTTGGCTCCTCGCCCGGCCCGCGCTCAGGGGCCTGCTGGCCGCCCTCACCGCGGGCCTGCCGCTCGCCGTGCTCTCCGTCGCCCTGCTCACCGCGGGCGGCGGCACCCTGGCGAGCTACCCGCCGTCGACGCACGTCGTCGACGGGGCGGTGATCCTCACGGTCGCCCTGGTCGCGGCGGCCCACAGCGGCGAGATCGCGGGCCAGGACGCCGAGGACTGACCGCCGGCCCGAACCGGCGGGTCCCTGCCGGGAGGCGGGCGGGAGCCGGCGGTGGCGGCGGGGCGCCGATCGGGAGGGGTGCAGCCGGAAGTGCGGATCGGATGATCGCGGCATACGGTCGGTAATCGTACCGCTCCATTCAGTGACGACGTCTGTCACTCAGCCGGAAAAGGGAATGTAATGCGCAAGCTTCACAAGACCGTGTTCGTGGCTGTCATGATCGGGAGCCTCGGTCTCGCCGGGGCCGGAACCGCCTCCGCCCACGGCTCGGGCTCGGACGGCGACTCCAGGCAGTGCGCCAACCACGTGGAGAACATCTCGTTCGGTCTGATCAACCTGCCGAACCTGAACCTCCCGCTGCTCGGATCCTCGTCGAACCAGACCGCGACCCAGCAGATCTGCAACAACGGTGACGACGCGGTCAACGCCAACGTCGCGAGCCACGAGGACTAGAACGCAGGCGGTAGAACGCAGGCGGCAGAACGCAGGCGGCTCCGGGCCCGGACGGCGAAGGTCCGGGCCCGGAGCCGCCTCGTTCCACCGGTCGCTATTCGCCGCGCGGGCGGTCCTCCTCCTGGGCCTCCGGCGGCAGGGCGGGCGTCACCGGCGCGACCGGGCGCAGCTTCAGCCAGACCAGGAAGAAGACGCCCAGGGCCAGCATGCCCAGGCCGGTCCACAGGTTGATGTTGATCCCCTGGGCCTTGTCGATCTCCGCGTCGCCGTCCGTGATGCCGGCGATGGTGACGATCACGCCGTAGAGGACGAACAGGCCCCCGATGATGCGGCGCAGGTCGAAGATGCGGGCCGCGGTCGCCGACTTCTGCTCCAGTTCGGTGACCTCGCGCTGGACGTCGGCCTCGGAGTAGCCCGCCCGCCGCAGCCGCTCGGCGGCGGCCTCGGCGTTCTCGGACGGTTCGAATTGCTCGGACATGGCGTTTCCATCCTCCCGCGGGTGTCGCGAGGGCTCAGAACGAGAACGGGATGTAGCAGAGGGCGGCCAGGATCACCGCGCCCCAGCCCAGCAGGGCCGGACGGCGGTACCAGGCGTCGTCGCCCGCGGCCGGCGGCTCGGCCATGCCGGGGGAGACGGTGCCGTAGACCAGGCCCTGGAGCTCCTCGGCCGGCTTGGGGGCCGTGAACAGCGACACGATCACCATGACGACCGCGCCCGCGACGAAGCCCGCGATCGCGGAGACGAAGTTGGCGCCCTGGTCGGTCGGGATGCCGATGACGTCCTGCTTGTAGAGGACGAAGTAGTTCACCATCGCGGCCGTGGTGCCCGCGAGCAGGCCCCAGAAGCCCGACTTCTTCGACGCCCGCTTCCAGAACATGCCGACGATGAAGACGACGAACATCGGCACGTTGAAGAAGGAGAACAGCGTCTGGAGGTAGCTCATGATGTTGGAGAAGGACGACGCCAGGAACGCGGTGCCCACCGACGCGGCGACGCCGATCGCCGTGATCAGACGGCCGAACCGGACGTAGTAGGCGTCCTCGCGGCCCAGCACCACGTACTTGGCCCAGATGTCGGTCGTGAAGACCGTGTTGAACGACGAGACGTTCGCCGCCATACCCGCCATGAACGCGGCCAGCAGACCGGTCACCGCGATGCCCAGCACGCCGTTGGGCAGCAGTTCCTGCATGAGGTAGGGGATCGCGTCGTTGTACTGGAGGTCCGAGCCGCCGGTGCCGATCTTCGGGACCAGGACCGCGGCCACCAGGCCCGGGATCATCACCAGGAAGACGATGAAGATCTTCGGGAAGGCCGCGATGAGCGGGGTGCGCTGGGCCGCGGAGAGGTTCTTCGCCGACAGGGCGCGCTGCACCTCGGCGAAGTTCGTCGTCCAGTAGCCGAACGACAGGACGAAGCCGAGGCCCAGCACGATCGTCAGCCAGTTCGCGCCCAGCGGGTTGGCGCTGCCGATGCCGGTGCCGCCCCACGCGGTCACGAAGTCGTCCCCGTGGGTGGCGGTCAGCTTGTCGGTCAGGCCGTCCCAGCCGCCCACCTTCTTCAGGCCCAGCACCGACAGCGGGATCAGGGCCGCCAGGATCACGAAGAACTGGAGGACCTCGTTGTAGATCGCCGAGGACAGGCCGCCGAGCGTGATGTACGCCAGCACGAAGAAACCCGCGACCACGATGGCCACCCACTGCGGCCAGCCCAGCAGCGCCTCGACGACGATCGCCAGCGCGTAGAGGTTCACCCCGGCGATGAGGATCGCGGCGAACGCGAACAGGGCCGAGCTGAGCAGGTGGGCGGCCTTGTCGAAGCGCAGCAGCAGCATCTCCGGGACCGAGCGGACCTTGCTGCCGTAGTAGAACGGCATCATCACCAGGCCGAGGAACACCATCGCCGGGATGGCGCCGATCCAGTACCAGTGGACGGTGTACGCGCCGTACTGCGCGCTGTTCGCGGCCATGCCCAGGATCTCGGTGGCGGCCAGGTTGGCGGAGATGAACGCCAGGCCGGTGATCCAGGCGGGCAGGGAGCGGCCGGAGAGGAAGAAGTCGAGGCTGGTCTTCACCGATCTGCGGGCGGCGAAGCCGATGCCCAGGACCACGACGAAGTAGATGCCGAGGATCGTGTAGTCGAGCCAGTTCGTCGGGAGGCGCAGCTCCGCGGCCAACTGTGGGGCCGGGTGTGTGGGGGTTCGCATGCCCTGCTCACTTCTTTTGGTGTTCTTTGTTTGGTTGTGGTGGTGACTCGGCTGGGAGTTTGTGGTTTTATGTGTTTGGTTCTGTTGGAAGCTTCGCTAGGTGTACGGGTCTAGGTCCGCGGATCTAGAGGTATGGAGGACAGTCGCGGTGAAGAAGACCTCGACCCGCTTGGCCGACGGTCGTGAGCTGATCTACTACGACCAGCGGGACGACGCGGTGCGCGACGCGGTGGACAGGCGTCCGCTGGACCCGACGGTCACCACTTCGGAGGTACGGCGCGACCCGCTGCTCGGAGACTCGGTCGCCGTCGCCTCGCACCGGCAGGGCCGCACCTACCACCCGCCCGCCGACGAATGCCCGCTCTGCCCCTCGCAGGGCGACCGGCTCAGCGAGATCCCGGACTCCTCGTACGACGTGGTCGTCTTCGAGAACCGCTTCCCCTCGCTGGCCGGCGACTCCGGCCGCTGTGAGGTGGTCTGCTTCACCTCCGACCACGACGCGTCCTTCGCCGACCTCACCGAGGAGCAGGCGCGACTCGTCCTGGACGCGTGGACGGACCGGACGTCCGAACTGTCGCATCTGCCCTCCGTGGAACAGGTGTTCTGCTTCGAGAACCGCGGCGCCGAGATCGGCGTGACACTGGGTCACCCGCACGGGCAGATCTACGCCTACCCGTTCACCACCCCCCGCACCGCCCTGATGCTGCGTTCGGTCGGCGCGCACAAGGAGGCGACCGGCGGGGAGAACCTCTTCGACGCCGTCCTGGAGCGGGAACTCGCGGGCGAGCGGGTCGTCCTGGAGAGTGAACACTGGGTCGCGTTCGTGCCGTTCGCCGCGCACTGGCCCTACGAGGTGCACCTGTACCCCCGGCGCCGGGTCCCGGACCTGCTGGCCCTCGACGAGGACGCGCGCACAGAGTTCCCCCAGGTCTACCTGGAACTCTTGAGGCGCTTCGACCGGATCTTCGGCGAAGGTGAGCCGCGCACGCCCTACATCTCCGCCTGGCACCAGGCGCCGTTCGGCACGCTGGAGGAGTTCGAGGGCGTCAACCGCGACGACTTCGGTCTGCACCTGGAGCTTTTCACCATCCGCCGCACGTCCGGCAAGCTGAAGTTCCTCGCGGGCTCCGAGTCCGGCATGAACGTGTTCATCAACGACGTGCCGCCGGAGTCCGCGGCCCGGCGACTGCGAGAGGCAGCGAGTTCATGAGCGGCACCACCGGCAGCGGCACCACCGGCACGAGCGGCAAGTACCTGGTCACGGGCGGCGCCGGCTACGTGGGCGGCGTCGTCGCGCAGCACCTGCTGGAGGCGGGCCACGAGGTCGTCGTCCTCGACAACCTCTCCACCGGCTTCCGCGAAGGCGTCCCCGCGGGCGCCACGTTCATCGAGGGAGACATCCGCGACGCGGGCAAGCACCTCGACGACTCCTTCGACGCGGTCCTCCACTTCGCCGCCTTCTCCCAGGTCGGCGAATCCGTCGTCAAGCCGGAGAAGTACTGGGAGAACAACGTCGGCGGCACCATGGCCCTGCTCGGCGCGATGCGCGACGCGGGCGTGCGCAAACTGGTCTTCTCCTCCACCGCCGCCACCTACGGCGAACCGGAGCAGGTCCCGATCGTCGAGACCGCGCCCACCAGGCCGACCAACCCCTACGGCGCCTCCAAGCTCGCCGTCGACCACATGATCAGCGGCGAGGCCGCGGCCCACGGCCTCGGCGCCGTCTCCCTGCGCTACTTCAACGTGGCCGGCGCGTACGGCGCGCAGGGTGAGCGCCACGAACCCGAGTCGCACCTCATCCCGCTCGTCCTCCAGGTCGCCCAGGGCCGCCGCGACGCCATCTCCGTCTACGGCGACGACTACCCGACCCCCGACGGCACCTGCGTGCGCGACTACATCCACGTCGCCGACCTCGCCGAGGCCCACCTGCTCGCCGTCGCGGCCGCGAAGCCCGGCGAGCACCTGATCTGCAACCTCGGCAACGGCAACGGCTTCTCCGTCCGCGAGGTCGTCGAGACCGTCCGCAAGGTCACCGGACATCCGATCCCCGAGGTCGCCGCCCCGCGCCGCGCCGGGGACCCGGCCGTCCTCGTCGCCTCCGCGGCCACCGCCCACGAGCGGCTGGGCTGGAACCCGTCCCGCGCGGACCTCGCGGGTATCGTCGCGGACGCGTGGACGTTCGCACAGCACATCGCCGACAGCGCAGGGGAGCGGTAATGGGGGCGCAGCAGGTCCGGGACGGCTTCACCGAGCTGTACGGCACACGGCCCGACGGGGTGTGGGCGGCGCCCGGCCGCGTCAACCTCATCGGCGAGCACACCGACTACAACGACGGCTTCGTGATGCCCTTCGCGCTGCCGCACACCGCCGTCGCCGCCGTCTCCCGCCGCACGGACGGCGTGCTGCGGCTGCACTCGGCCGACCTCGACGCGGGCGTCGCCGAACTGAGCCTGGACGAGCTGACACCCGAGTCCGACAAGGCCTGGACGGCCTACCCGGCCGGCGTGGTGTGGGCGCTGCGCGAGGCCGGCCACCCGGTCACCGGCGCCGACGTCCACCTGGCGTCGACCGTGGCGTCGGGCGCGGGCCTGTCGTCGTCGGCGGCCATCGAGGTCGTCGTCGCGCTGGCCCTGAACGACCTGTTCGACCTCGGCCTCCAGGGCTGGCAGCTCGCCCGGCTGTGCCAGCGCGCCGAGAACGTCTACGTCGGCGCCCCCACCGGCATCATGGACCAGACGGCGTCCGCGTGCTGCGAGGCCGGCCACGCGCTGTTCCTCGACACCCGCGACCTCTCCCAGAAGCAGATCCCCCTCGACCTCGCCGCCGAGGGACTGCGCCTGCTGGTGGTCGACACCCAGGTCACGCACGCCCACAGCGGCGGCGAGTACGGCAAGCGCCGGGCCGGCTGCGAGAAGGGCGCCGCCCTCCTCGGCGTCGACGCGCTGCGCGACATCGCCTACGCCGACCTGGACGCGGCCCTCGACCGCCTCGACGACGAGGAGATCCGCCGGCTCGTCCGCCACGTCGTGACCGAGGACCAGCGCGTCGAACAGGTCGTCGCCCTCCTGGAGTCCGGCGGCGACACCCGCGCCGTCGGACCGGTCCTGACGGCCGGTCACGCCTCGCTGCGCGACGACTTCAAGGTCTCCTGCCCCGAGCTGGACCTCGTCGTCGACACCGCCCTCGCGCACGGCGCGCTCGGGGCGCGGATGACCGGCGGCGGGTTCGGCGGCTCGGCGATCGTCCTGGCCGAGGCCACCGACGTCGAGGCGCTCACCAAGGCCGTCGTCGAGGCGTTCACGGCAGCGGGGCTCAAGGCTCCGCGCGTCTTCGAGGCGGTGCCCTCGGCAGGAGCGCGGCGCCTGGGCTGAGCCCGGGCCGGTCCGACGTCACCACCGGGGTGAGGCGCGGGGCGCCTCACCCCGGTCCGTGCGTGAGGCGCTTGGTCAGCGTGTACTCCGTGACGCCCGGCGGATAGTCCTCGATCACGCACACCACGTCGTAGCCGTGCCGCCGGTAGAACTCCGGCGCCTGGAAGTCCCAGGTCTCCAGCCGGACCCGGGTGCAGCCCCGTTCCTCGCGGGCCACGCGCTCCGCCTCGGCGAGCAGCCGCGAGCCCAGGCCCGCCCCGCGATGGCGGGCGTCCACCCACAGATGCGCCACGTGCAGCCAGGCCGTCCAGGTGTGCCCCACCAGACCGCCGGCCAGCTCGCCCCCGGGACCGCACGCCCACACGTGCAGCGGCGACTCGCGTTCCGCCGGGGTGCCCCGCAGGGCGCGCAGCACCGGTGAGGCCTCCGTGTTCGCGGCCAGGAGCCGGGAACGGAGAAGATCGCGCCGAGTCCTGTCGACTTCTGTCTCAAGACGGAACATGCGGCACACCATAAACGCGTCCGCGAATTAGTTCTGCACATTGCCTTCCGCTGTCGGCCCACAGCTCTACGCTGAACACAGCACCGGTGGGGGCCGGTGCCGATCAGGGGGCGAGACAGCCGGGTACGACGCCCGGGGTGGGGGTAGCAGTGTCCGCGCGGCGGCGGCCGTGCGGCCGGGGCGCTCCCCGCGAGCGTCGTGCCCGCGCAGGTCGTCCCTCTCCGTGCCAGCCGTGCTCTGCGTGTTCTCGTTGTCGGTGTTCCTGGTGTTCTCCGTCTCCGGACCTTTGGGGTATCCCCCGCTCCGCGAAGGAGCTCGGGGAAGGGGGTTTCGTGGTTCGCATCCGTGTACTGGTCGTCGACGACCACCGCATCTTCGCCGAGTCGCTCGCCGCGGCACTGGCCGCCGAGCCGGACGTCGACGTCTCCGCGGCCGGCAGCGGCCCGGCGGCGCTGCGCAGCCTGGAGCGCGCGGCCGCCGAAGGGCGCCGCTACGACGTGCTGCTCGTCGACGCGGACCTGGGCTGCGCACAGCCCGGCCTACGCGCGACCGCGCCCGTGCAGGAGGTGGGCGACGACGGTCTCGTCGACGGACTGTCGCTGGTCGCGGGAGTGCGCGTCGCGCAGCCCCACGTCCGGATCGTGGTGCTCGCCGAGAAGGACGACCCGCACCGCGCGGCGCTCGCGCTCCAGGCGGGTGCGTCCGGCTGGGTGGCGAAGGACTGCTCGCTGTCGCGCCTGCTCACCGTCATCCGGGGCGTGCTGCGCGACGAGACGCATCTGCCGCCCGCCCTGCTCACCGGGGTCCTGCGCGAGATGACGGCCGCCCGCAGGCACCGCACCGAGAGCGAACGCCTGGTGGAGTCCCTCACGCCGAGGGAGCGCGAGGTACTGCGGTGCATGGTGGCGGGACTGGGGCGCAAGGCCGTCGCCGAGCGCCTCTTCCTGTCCCCGCACACCGTCCGCACCCATATGCAGAACGTCCTCGGCAAACTGGGCGTGCACTCCACGCTCGCCGCGGTCGCCCTCGCCCGACGGGCCGGGGTCGGACCCGTCGACCTAGCCGGGGATGTTGTCGAACGGGGCGGTCAACTGGCGTAGCAGGCCCGCCAGTTCGGTGCGCTGGGCCTGCGACAGCTCGGCCAGGATCGCCCGCTCCTGGTCGAGCAGCCCGGCGAGCGCCTGGTCGGCGCGGTCCTTGCCGTCGTCCGTGAGGCGCACGAGCACGCCCCGCCGGTCGCTCGGATCCGGCAGCCGCTCCACCAGGCCCTTCTTCGCGAGGCGGTCGATGCGGTTGGTCATCGTGCCCGAGGTCACCAGCGTCTGCGTCAGCAGCTGACCGGGCGAGAGCTGGTACGGCGCTCCCGCGCGGCGCAGCGCCGTCAGGACGTCGAACTCCCACGGCTCCAGCTGGTGCTCGGAGAACGCCAGCCGGCGCGCCCGGTCCAGGTGCCGGGCCAGCCTGCTCACCCGGCTGAGCACTTCCAGCGGCTCCACGTCGAGGTCCGGGCGCTCCCGGCGCCACGCTGCGACCAGCCGATCGACCTCGTCCTCCATGACGATCAGTGTAGTGGTTGTGTCGACATGAAGTCTCTTGATGTCGAGTGTCTTGACGTCGAGATAAATCGTGGGGAAGAGTCGGGGCATGACGACGAACCCCTCCTGGGACCCGGCCCAGTACCTGCGCCACGCCGGCCACCGCGCCCGCCCCTTCACCGACCTCCTCGCCCGCGTCCCCGCCCTGCCCCGCGAACCGCCCCGCATCGCCGACCTCGGCTGCGGACCCGGCAACGTCACCGCCGTCCTCGCCGACCGCTGGCCCACCGCCCGGATCACCGGCTACGACAACTCGCCGCAGATGCTCGCCGACGCCGCCGCCCACGCCGGCCCGCACCTCGACTTCGCCCACGCCGACCTCACCGACTGGACACCCGCGCAGACCTACGACCTCCTCGTGTCCAACGCCGCCCTCCAGTGGGTCCCCGGCCACCTCGACGCCCTCGCCGGCTGGCTCGACGGCCTCGCCCCGGGCGGCACCCTCGCCTTCCAGATCCCGCACAACGCCGACGCCCCCCTCCACGCCCTGATGCGCGAGCTGGCCGGCGGCGCCCGCTGGAAGAGCCGCCTCGGCCACGTCCTGCGCCGCGAGGACTCCGTCCACGCACCCGGCGTCTACCTCGACCGGCTCGCCCGCCTCGGCTGCGCCACCGACGTGTGGACCACGACCTACCTGCACGTCCTGCCCGGCGAGGACCCCGTCCTCGACTGGGTCAAGGGCACCGGACTGCGCCCCGCCCTCGACGCCCTCGCCGACGACCCCGAGGCCCGCGACGCCTTCGTCGCCGAATACCGCGACCTGCTCCGCGAGGCCTACCCGAGCCACGCCTACGGCACCGTCCTGCCCTTCCGCCGCCTGTTCGCCGTCGCCGTGAAGGAGTGACGCCAGGTTTGAAGCGGGCCGGGCGGGTCACCCGGAGTGCAGAGAGCGCACGCAAACCTGACTGGGAGTGATGAACAGTGGCAGGCGAGCAGAAGTCCAAGGCGAAGATGGAACAGGCCAAGGGCAAGGCCAAGGAAGCGGCCGGCCGCGCCGTGGGCAACGAGAGGCTCGAAGCCGAGGGCCGCGCGGACCAGGCCAAGGGCGACGCGCGTCAGGCCAAGGAGAAGACGAAGGACGTCTTCAAGCACTGAGCCGGCACCGGTCGGGCCCCACGGGCACCGAACGGGCCCGCGCACGCCGCGCGAACACGGACAGGCCCCCCGTCCCACGGACGGGGGGCCTGTCCACGCGCCGGCCCGGCTCGGCGCCCGCTCAGCTCTTGCGCCGCCCGATCAGATGCGGCTTGGCCTCCAGGCGCTCCAGACCGTGCCAGCACAGGTTCACCAGATGCGCCGCCACCTCGGCCTTCTTCGGACGGCGCACGTCCAGCCACCACTGCCCGGTCAGCGCCACCATGCCCACCAGGGCCTGGGCGTACAGCGGGGCCAGCTTCGCGTCGAAACCGCGGCTCTTGAACTCGCGGCCCAGGATGTCCTCCACCTGCGTGGCGATGTCCGAGATCAGCGAGGCGAAGGAACCCGTCGACTGCGGGATGGGGGAGTCCCGCACCAGGATGCGGAACCCGTCCGTGTACTCCTCGATGTAGTCGAGAAGCGCGAACGCCGCCTGTTCCAGCAGCTCACGAGGGTGGCCCGCCGTCAACGACGACGTCACCATGTCCAGCAGCCGGCGCATCTCCCGGTCCACCACGACCGCGTACAGCCCCTCCTTGCCGCCGAAGTGCTCGTACACCACCGGCTTGGACACCCCGGCCTTCGCCGCGATCTCCTCCACCGACGTGCCCTCGAAGCCCTTCTCCGCGAACAGGGTGCGACCGATCTCCAGCAACTGCTGCCGACGCTCCGCTCCCGTCATCCTGGTGCGACGCGCACGCCGCGGCTTCACTTCACCACTGGGACTGGAGGTGTTGCTGGGATCGGTCGCCACGCCGTCAATCATGCCGTCTCGGCGGCCGCCCTCCCCTGCCGGGAGCCGTCCTCACCGGTGTCACGGCGAGAATCGATACGCGAGCGTGACGGCCAGCGCACGTCGTACGCCCAGCCGAGCATCTCGAACCACCGGATGAAACGCGCCGAGGAGTCCACCTGGCCCCGCATCACCCCGTGCCGCGCCGACGTCGGATCGGCGTGGTGCAGGTTGTGCCAGGACTCGCCGCACGACAGGACCGCCAGCCACCACACGTTCCCCGAACGGTCGCGCGACTTGAACGGCCGCTTGCCCACCGCGTGACAGATCGAGTTGATCGACCACGTCACGTGGTGCAGCAGCGCCACCCGCACCAGCGAGCCCCAGAAGAACGCCGTGAACGCGCCCCACCAGGACATCGTCACCAGCCCGCCCACCAGCGGCGGGATCGCCAGCGACACCACCGTGAACAGCACGAACTGCCGCGAGATCGCACGGATCGCCGGGTCCTTGATCAGATCCGGCGCGTACTTCTCCTGCGACGTCTGCTCCTCGTCGAACATCCACGCGATGTGGGCCCACCACAGGCCCCTCATCAGCGCCGGCACGGTCTCCCCGAACCGCCACGGCGAATGCGGGTCCCCGTCCGCGTCGGAGAACTTGTGGTGCTTGCGGTGATCGGCCACCCAGCGCACCAGCGGCCCCTCCACCGCCAGCGAGCCCATGACCGCCAGCGCGATCCGGAGCGGCCGCTTCGCCTTGAACGAACCGTGCGTGAAGTACCGGTGGAAACCGATCGTGATGCCGTGGCAGCCGAGGAAGTACATGAAGACCAGCAGCCCCATGTCCAGCCAGCTCACCCCCCAGCCCCAGGCCAGCGGCACCGCCGCCAGCACGGCGAGGAACGGAACGACGATGAAGAGCAGCAGCATGATCTGCTCGATCGATCGCTTCTGCTCGCCGCCGAGAGTGGCGGAGGGCGTCTTGGCGCCGTCCGGCGTCTTCGAAGGGTCCTGGATCACGTTGGAACCTGTGGTCATGCGCGTCCCCTGGGGGGTCTTGGAAGGAGGAGGTGCCGTACCACCGGAACCTCGGCGTAATTCCTACGGTCCCGTAACCTACGGCAACGTAAGTATGGCAGCGCACCGCCTCGCGGCAAGAGCCCGCCAGCCTGCGCGTCTCCGAGGACACCTATCCTTGGAGACGGTCGGACAGCGCGGTCCGCTCTGATTTCTTCCCGGATGTCAGGACCCGTATGCGGCGTCCGCCGCCAGGCCCGGCATCCGAGTTCCCTCCCGGACGAGCTTCAACACTGCAAGGAGCCGCACCTGTGAGCAGTGCCGACGACCTTGGCCAGGCCAACACCACGACCAGCACCGAGCTGCGTGCCGACATCCGCCGACTGGGTGACCTCCTCGGGGAGACCCTGGTCCGGCAGGAAGGCCCGGAACTCCTCGAACTGGTCGAAAAGGTCCGCCGCCTCACCCGAGAGGACGGCGACGCCGCCGCCGAACTCCTGCGTGGCATCGAACTGGAGACCGCGGCCAAGCTGGTCCGCGCCTTCTCCACCTACTTCCACCTGGCCAACGTCACCGAACAGGTCCACCGCGGACGCGAACTGCGCGAGCGCCGCGCCGCCGAAGGCGGCCTCCTCGCCCGCACCGCCGACCGCCTCAAGGACGCCGACCCCGAACACGTCCAGCAGACGGTCCGCCACCTCAACGTCCGCCCCGTCTTCACGGCGCACCCCACCGAAGCCGCACGCCGGTCGGTACTCAACAAGCTCCGGCGCATCGCAGCACTCCTCGAGACCCCCGTCATCGAATCCGACCGCCGGCGCCACGACACCCGCCTCGCCGAGAACATCGACCTCGTCTGGCAGACCGACGAACTGCGCGTCGTCCGCCCCGAACCCGCCGACGAGGCCCGCAACGCCATCTACTACCTCGACGAACTCCACGCGGGCGCCGTGGGCGACGTCCTCGAGGACCTGACCGCGGAACTGGAGCGCGTCGGCGTCAAGCTCCCCGACGACACCCGCCCCCTCACCTTCGGCACCTGGATCGGCGGCGACCGCGACGGCAACCCCAACGTCACCCCCGCCGTGACCTGGGACGTCCTCATCCTCCAGCACGAACACGGCATCAACGACGCCCTGGAGACCATCGACGAACTGCGCGGATTCCTGTCGAACTCCATCCGCTACACCGGCGCCACCGACGAACTCCTCACCTCCCTCCAGGCCGACCTCGAACGACTCCCCGAGATCAGCCCCCGCTACAAGCGCCTCAACGCCGAGGAGCCCTACCGGCTCAAGGCCACCTGCATCCGCCAGAAGCTCGAGAACACCAAGCAGCGACTCGCCAAGGGCATCCCCCACGAGCCCGGCCGCGACTACCTCGGCACCAGCGAGCTCCTCAAGGACCTCACCCTCATCCAGACCTCCCTGCGCGAACACCGCGGCGGCCTCTTCGCCGACGGCCGCATGAACCGCACCATCCGCACCCTCGCCGCCTTCGGCCTCCAGCTCGCCACCATGGACGTCCGCGAACACGCCGACGCCCACCACCACGCCCTCGGCCAGCTCTTCGACCGACTCGGCGAGGAATCCTGGCGCTACGCCGACATGCCCCGCGACTACCGCGCCAAGCTCCTCGCCAAGGAACTCCGCTCCCGCAGGCCCCTCGCGCCCACCCCGGCCCCCGTCGACGCCGCCGGCGAGAAGACCCTCGGCGTCTTCCTCACCGTCAAGCGCGCCCTGGAGGTCTTCGGACCCGAGGTCATCGAGTCCTACATCATCTCCATGTGCCAGGGCGCCGACGACGTCTTCGCCGCCGCCGTCCTCGCCCGCGAGGCCGGCCTCGTCGACCTGCACGCCGGCTGGGCCAGGATCGGCATCGTCCCCCTCCTGGAGACCACCGACGAGCTCAAGGCCGCCGACACCATCCTCGAGGACATGCTCTCCGACCCGTCGTACCGCCGACTGGTCGCACTGCGCGGAGACGTCCAGGAAGTCATGCTCGGCTACTCCGACTCCTCCAAGTTCGGCGGCATCACCACCAGCCAGTGGGAGATCCACCGCGCCCAGCGCCGCCTGCGCGACGTCGCCCACCGCTACGGCGTCCGCCTGCGCCTCTTCCACGGCCGCGGCGGCACCGTCGGCCGCGGCGGCGGCCCCTCCCACGACGCCATCCTCGCCCAGCCCTGGGGCACCCTCGAAGGCGAGATCAAGGTCACCGAACAGGGCGAGGTCATCTCCGACAAGTACCTCATCCCCTCCCTCGCCCGCGAGAACCTGGAACTCACGGTCGCCGCCACCCTCCAGGCCTCCGCCCTGCACACCGCACCCCGCCAGTCCGACGAAGCCCTCGCCCGCTGGGACGCCGCCATGGACGTCGTCTCCGACGCCGCCCACGCCGCCTACCGCGCCCTCGTCGAGGACCCCGACCTGCCGACGTACTTCCTCGCGTCGACCCCGGTGGACCAGCTCGCCGACCTGCACCTGGGCTCCCGGCCCTCCCGCCGCCCCGGCTCCGGCGTCTCCCTCGACGGCCTGCGCGCCATCCCCTGGGTCTTCGGCTGGACCCAGTCCCGCCAGATCGTCCCCGGCTGGTTCGGCGTCGGCTCCGGCCTCAAGGCCCTGCGCGAAGCAGGCCTGGACACCGTGCTCGACGAGATGCACGAACAGTGGCACTTCTTCCGCAACTTCATCTCCAACGTCGAGATGACCCTCGCCAAGACCGACCTGCGCATCGCCCAGCACTACGTCGACACCCTCGTCCCCGAAGAGCTCCACCACATCTTCGACACCATCAAGACCGAACACGCCCGCACCGTCGCCGAAGTCCTCAAGGTCACCGGCGAAAGCGAACTCCTCGCCGCCACCCCCGCCCTCAAGCAGACCTTCAGCATCCGCGACGCCTACCTCGACCCCATCTCCCACCTCCAGGTCACCCTGCTCAAGCGCCAGCGCGACGCCGCGGCCGCCGGCGCCGAACCCGACCCGCTGCTCTCCCGCGCTCTGCTCCTCACCGTCAACGGCGTAGCGGCCGGCCTGCGCAACACCGGCTGACCCACCACACCGGCCCCCCCCACACGGCCCGCCCCCACACGACGACGCCCCCGGATTCACCCGAACCCGGGGGCGCCGTCACGACCCCACCCCTCCCACCAGCCCCCGCAACCTCAGATCGTCACGAAAGCCGCCGTCAGCAACGCCACCCCCGACCCCGCCAGCACCCACCCCGCCCGCACCCGCCCCAGACCACCCGCCACCACCACCGACGCCAGCAACAACGCCCCACCCAACGGTACCCACGCCAGCAACACCCCCGCCGGACCCGACCGCACCGCCTCATCCGTCCCCGGCTTCAGCACCACCGCGTACCGGCCACCCACCCGCACCGCCACCGAATCCTCCAGCACCACCCGCGCCCGAGCCGTCGACCCCACCGACACCGGCGCATACCGCCCCGCACACCACCCCCCGTCACACCGCCCCACCACCACCGTGCCCCGCTCACGCCCCTTCGTCAGCATCACGTGCTGCGCCACACCCCACGAACCCCACACCCCCGCCAGCAGGATCAGCACCGCCACGGCGCCCATCACCACGAACCGCCCCCACCGCAACGCCACCACCGACCCACCGGCCGACCCCCTCCACGAGGAGCCCCGACGACGATGGGAACGGACCGCTACGGCAGGCATGGCCGGGATCATTGGCCATGCCCGAACGGCACGTCAACCTCCCGGCCCACGGATCACGAGTTGTACGTGCCCTGCGCCCGCTCCAACCCCTCCAGCACCAACGCCTCCACCGCATCCGCCGCCCGGTCCACGAAGTAGTCCAGCTCCTTGCGCTCCGCCGAACCGAAATCCTTCAGCACGAAATCCGCCACCTGCATCCGCCCCGGCGGCCGGCCGATCCCGAACCGCACCCGGTGATACTCCGCACCCATCGCCTTCGTCATCGACTTCAGACCGTTGTGCCCGTTGTCCCCGCCGCCCAGCTTCAACCGCAGCACCCCGTAATCGATGTCCAGCTCGTCGTGCACCGCCACCACGTTCCCCAACGGCACCTTGTAGAAGTCCCGCAACGCGTTCACCGGACCACCCGACAGGTTCATGAACGACATCGGCTTCGCCAGCACCACCCGACGACTCCCCGCCCCCGGCGGACCCACCCGCCCCTCCACCACCTGAGCCTGCGCCTTGCCCGCACGCTTGAACCGCCCGCCCATCCGCCCGGCCAGCAGATCGGCCACCATGAAACCGACGTTGTGCCGGTTCATCGCGTACTCCGGACCCGGATTGCCCAGCCCCACGATCAGCCAGGGCGCACTGGCATCGGTCGTCACGTCCACGTCTCCTCGACTCACGGGCAGCGACCACCGCGCGATCACGGACAGCCGCTCAGAATGGCGGGCAGGAACTGCACACGGCGCGGCCACAGCCTTCCAGCAGCGACGGCCGCACACAGGGACCATACGCAGACCGCCGCTCCCCGAAGGAAGCGGCGGCCGACGAAACGACGATCCCGGGGATCAGGCCTCGGCGCTCTCGCCCTCGGACTCGGCCGGGGCCTCCTCCGCCTGGGCGGCCAGCACCTGGAGGACGACCGCGTCCTCGTCGATCGCCAGCGTCGTGCCCTTGGGCAGCGGGATGTCCTTCGCGAGGATGGAGGCGCCCGCCTCCAGGCCCTCGATGGAGACCGTGACCGACTCCGGGATGTGCGTGGCCTCGGCCTCGACGGTCAGCGTGCTCAGCACGTGCTCGAGCAGGTAGGCGCCCGGCGCCAGGTCGCCCTCGGTGTGCACGTAGACCTCGACGTTGACCTTCTCGCCGCTGCGGACCAGCAGCAGGTCGACGTGGTCCAGGAAGCCCTTGATCGCGTCACGCTGCACGGCCTTCGGGATGGCCAGCTGCGTCTTGCCGTCGAGCTCCAGGCTCAGCAGGACGTTCGGGGTGCGCAGCGCGAGCTGGAGCTCGTGACCCGGAAGCGTGATGTGCATCGGCTCGGCACCGTGACCGTAGACCACGGCGGGAACCTTGCTGGCACGACGGATACGGCGGGCGGCGCCCTTGCCGAACTCGGTGCGGGTCTCGGCTGCGAGCTTGACCTCGGCCATGTTCACTCCTCGTAGAACTGGGGAAAGGTGGTCACCCGGCCAACCATCGGCCTGCTACGAAGAGCGCGTCGATAACGGACCGCCGTACACACGCGCGAAACACGCGTACGGCCTCCCTCGCCGAGCAACTGGAGCAGTCTACGCGGCGGGAAGGCCGTACAAGAAATCGATCTACACGACGGACGTCACCACGACGCCCTCACGAGCCTCACTGCTCGTCGAACAGGCTCGTCACCGAACCGTCCTCGAACACCTCACGCACCGCGTTCGCGATCGTCGGCGCGATCGACAACACCGTGATCTTGTCGACCTCCAGCTCACCCGGCGTCGGCAGCGTGTTCGTGAAGATGAACTCACTCACCTTCGAGTTCTTCAGACGATCGGCCGCCGGACCCGACAGCACACCGTGCGTCGCCGTCACGATCACGTCCTCCGCACCGTGCGCGAACAACGCGTCCGCCGCCGCACAGATCGTGCCACCCGTGTCGATCATGTCGTCCACGAGCACACACACGCGGCCCTCGACCTCGCCCACGACCTCGTGGACCGTCACCTGGTTCGCCACGTCCTTGTCACGCCGCTTGTGCACGATCGCCAGCGGCGCGCCCAGCCGGTCGCACCAGCGGTCGGCCACCCGCACCCGGCCCGCGTCCGGCGACACGACCGTCAGCTTCTGCCGGTCCACCTTGCTGCCCACGTAGTCCGCCAGCAGCGGCAGCGCGAACAGGTGGTCCACCGGACCGTCGAAGAAGCCCTGGATCTGGTCCGTGTGCAGATCCACCGTCAGGATCCGGTCCGCACCCGCCGTCTTCATCATGTCCGCGATCAGGCGGGCCGAGATCGGCTCCCGCCCACGGTGCTTCTTGTCCTGCCGCGCATACCCGTAGAACGGCACGATCACCGTGATCGAACGCGCCGACGCACGCTTCAACGCGTCGATCATGATCAACTGCTCCATGATCCACTTGTTGATCGGAGCCGTATGGCTCTGGATCAGGAAACAGTCCGCGCCACGCGCCGACTCCTGATACCGCACATAGATCTCACCGTTGGCGAAATCGAAGGCCTTCGTCGGGACGACCCCGACACCCAGCTGGTGGGCGACCTCCTCGGCAAGCTCGGGGTGGGCGCGGCCGGAGAAGAACATCATCTTCTTCTCGCCGGTCGTCTTGATCCCGGTCACAGCACTGTCTCCTCAGAGGTGTCTCAGCTGGATGTCGAGAAACCACGCCGCTGGGCGCGACGAGGCCGTCTCAGCTGGTGGGGTGCGGGTGTGCACCTATCACGGTACGCCGACTCCGACGCACCCGTTTCCGGTCAGCCCTCGCCGTCCACCTGCCGCGACGCCGCCTCGGCGGCCTTCGCCGCCGCACTGCCCGGACGCTTACGAGCCACCCAGCCCTCGATATTCCGCTGCTGGCCCCGGGCCACAGCCAAAGAACCGGGCGGCACATCCTTCGTGATCACAGAACCGGCGGCGGTGTACGCACCGTCCCCGACCGTGACAGGCGCCACAAACATGTTGTCCGAACCCGTCCGGCAATGCGACCCGACGGTGGTGTGATGCTTGTCCTGTCCGTCGTAGTTCACGAACACACTCGCGGCGCCGATGTTCGAGTACTCACCGATCGTCGCATCCCCCACATACGACAGATGCGGGATCTTCGTCCCCTCGCCGATCGACGCGTTCTTCGTCTCCACGTACGTGCCGATCTTGCCCTTCGCACCCAGACGCGTACCCGGCCGCAGATACGCGAACGGCCCCACCGACGCCCCCGCACCGATCTGAGAGCCGTACGCCACCGTGTTGTCCACCCGCGCCCCCGCACCGACCTCCGTGTCCGTCAGCCGGCAGTTCGGACCCACCTCCGCGCCCTCGCCCAGATGCGTCGACCCGTGCAACTGCGTACCCGGATGCACCACCGCGTCCTGCTCGAACGTCACCGTCACGTCCACCCACGTCGACGCCGGATCCACCACAGTCACACCCGACAGCATCGCCGCCGTCAGCAACCGGTCGTTCAGAATCCGACGCGCCTCGCTCAACTGCACCCGGTTGTTGATCCCCGCGATCTCACGATGATCGCCCGCGACCGACGCACCCACCCGGTGCCCCGCCTCCCGCAGAATCCCCAGGACGTCCGTCAGATACTCCTCACCCTGACTGTTGTCCGTCCGCACCTTCTTCAACGCGTCCGCCAGCAACTGCCCGTCGAACGCGAACACCCCGGAATTGATCTCCCGGACCGCCCGCACCGCCTCCGACGCGTCCTTGTGCTCCACGATCCCCGTGACCGCACCCGACGCCTCGTCCCGCACGATCCGCCCGTAACCCGTCGCGTCCGGCACCTCGGCCGTCAGCACTGTCACCGCGTTCCCGTCCGCCCGGTGCGTCGCCGCCAGCTGCGCCAGCGTCGCCCCGGTCAGCAGCGGAGTGTCACCGCAGACGACCACCACCGTCCCGTCCACCCCGCCACCGAGCTGCTCCAGCCCCATGCGCACGGCGTGACCGGTGCCGTTCTGCTCCTCCTGCACGGCGGTGCGCACGGCGGAGTCGATCTCGGCGAGGTGCGCGGTGACCTTCTCGCGGGCGTGCCCGACGACGACGACCAGGTTCTCCGGCTCCAGCTCGCGGGCTGCGGCCAGCACATGGCCCACGAGACTGCGGCCGCTGATCTCGTGCAGGACCTTCGGTATGGCCGACTTCATACGGGTGCCCTCACCCGCTGCGAGTACGACGACGGCTGCCGGGCGAATGGCGCTCACGGAAATGCCCTTCGGCTGTGGAGAGGTGGGGACATCCGAAGGATACCGGGGCGTTTCAGGGGGGACATGAGAGCGGGCCCCGACAGAGATGTCGGGGCCCGCTCGGCAGCTCCGCCGGCTGGATTCGAACCAGCGTCTCAAGGCTCCAAAGGCCTGCGGGATGCCGCTACCCCACGGCGGATTGCTGCCTTAAACCCTACCGGAGGCGGGGAGGGGCATGATCCCGCCCGGCCGAGTCCACCATGCCGGACCACCAGCCCTCGATCCGGCGGTACAGCTCGGCTCCCATGGCCACCCGGATCACCAGGCAGCCCCGGTAGTTCTCGCCCACGTTCTTGCGTACGGTCTTGGGGTTGTGCTTCTTGATCGTCGTCTTCTGGAAGGTCGTGGCGTCGACACCCACCAGGTCTGCCCAGAAGCGCTTGGCACCCTCCGTGTCCGCCGTCATATGGATCATCAGCCGGTAGGTCAGCCGTTCGGGCTCCACGCCCAGGAGGCAGAGCCAGGCCAGGTAGAGCCGGATCACGCCGGGGTCGCTGTTGACGAAGAGAACGCTCTCGCGGCGGTCGTACGGCTTGTCCTTCGACCCCTCCGCCCAGTAGAGGGCGACGCCCGCGATGAACAGATCGCGGGCGGACATCTCGCCGATCTGCTTCGTCGCCTCGGCCTTGGTCCGCTGCCGTGCCTCGTCCCGCACCGCCAGTTCGTGGTCCCACCTCAGCCGCGCCGCCAGCCGGGCCTGCTCTGCCGCGTCCCGCCGCTCCGGCTTCGGCAGGTCCCGCACCCACAGGGAGACCGAGCTTCTGGAGCAGCCCAGCTCCGCCTCGATCCGATCGTAGGTCCAGCCCTGGAGCCGCAGCTCGCGCGCTCTGGCCCTCAGGTCGTCCTTCGCGTTGGGGCGTTTCGTCCACCCCGGAGGAGGCTCTCCCTTCACGAGCCGGTTGAGGAGGTCGTTGTTGTGGATCTTCAGTTCGTCGCGGATCTGGCGGAGGCTGAGCCCCGCCCGCCGCAGGGCGACGGCCTGTTCCCGGAGGCCTTCGTAGTCGGCGTACTTGCCCCTGGTATGTGTCATATGCACAGCCTCTGGGCGGAATGCTCGGTTCCGGGATCGAACGGGCGTGGTTCAGCAGTTCGAGGGATACCGGTGGGTTTCGATGTTGTTCGGTTACGGTGTGTGGTGTGGGGCGGTCGCAGAAAGTCGCCGGAAAAGGCGGGGGCCGCGCCCGTAGGGTGGAGTCATGACCACGACGGGGGAAGAGGACACGGCGGCCCGGGGAGGGCCGTTGTGGTGGAGCAGACGGCGTAGCGCGGCGTTCGACTGGACCCTGGGGTTCGTGTCCGCCGTGGAGTGTGCGGTGGAGGGGGTTCCGTTCGCGCAGGACGCCGGGATCCCGGCGGCCGTGGGGGTCGTGTTCGGGGCGCTGGCCGGTTCGGTGCTGGTGGTGCGGCGGAAGTGGCCGATCGCGGTGGTGCTGGTGGCGATCGCGATCACGCCGGCGCAGATGGGCTTCCTGATGGGGATCGTGGGTCTGTACACGCTCGCCGCGTCGGAGCTGCCCCGGCGGATCATCGGTTCGCTGGCGGGGATGCAGTTGCTGGGGACGTTGATCGTGACGTTCGTCCAGGTGCGGCAGAGCATGAATCGCGGGTCGTTGACGCTTGGGGACTGGTTCGTCCCGTTCGCGGCGATCACGACGTCGTTGGGGTTGACGGCTCCGCCGTTGCTGCTGGGGATGTATGTGGGGGCGCGGCGGCGGCTGATGGAGAGTCTGCGGGAGCGGGCGGACTCCTTGGAGCGGGAGTTGCAGTTGCTCGCGGAGCGTGCGGAGGAGCGGGCCGAGTGGGCGCGGGGTGAGGAGCGGACGCGGATCGCGCGGGAGATGCACGACGTGGTGGCTCACCGGGTGAGTCTGATGGTGGTGCATGCTGCGGCGTTGCAGGCGGTGGCGCGGAAGGATCCGGAGAAGGCGGTGCGCAATGCCGTGCTGGTGGGGGACATGGGGCGGCAGGCGTTGACGGAGTTGCGGGAGATGCTGGGGGTGCTGCGCAGCGACGGGGCGGGGGTGCGGGCGGCGTCGGTGCGGTCGGTGACGGTGGCGCCGGCGGTGGTGGAGGAGGGGGAGGGGCCTTGTCTGGAGGAGTTGGAGGAGTTGGTGGGGCAGTCGGCGGCTGCGGGGATGGTGGTGGAGTTGTCGGTGGAGGGTGAGGTGCGGGCGTATGCGCCGGAGGTGGAGCAGACGGCGTACCGGGTGGTGCAGGAGGCGTTGACGAACGTGCACAAGCATGCGGCGGGGGCGAAGACGCGGGTGCGGTTGGCGCATCGGGTGGCGGAGATCGCGATGCAGGTGGAGAACGGTGCGCCGCCGGAGGTGGGTTCGGCGTCGTCGGCGGGGTTGCCGTCGGGGGGGAACGGGCTGGTGGGGATGCGGGAGAGGGTGCTGGCGCTGGGTGGGGTGTTCGTGTCGGGGCCGACGGATGCGGGGGGTTTCCGGGTGTCGGCGGTGATTCCGGCGTCGTGAGGGGTCGGGCTTCTGAGGGCGCTCTCGCGGGTCAGCCCGCGGTGAGGCGGGTGGGTTCGATGCCGGTGACGAGGGCGCCGAGGGCTTGGTCGATGTCGGGGCCGAGGTACCAGTCGCCGGTGTGGTCGAGGGCGTAGACGCGGCCTTCGGCGTCGATGGCGAGGAGGGAGTGGGTGTCGGTCTCGGCGCCGAGGGGGGCGACGTCGGTGTCGAGGGCGCGGCCGAGGTCGGCGAGGGTGCGGGCGAGGTGGAGGCCGTGGAGGGGGTCGAGGTGGAGGGTGGTGGCGGCGATCTGGCGGCCGGGGGCGGTGGGGGTGATGGTGAGTCCGCCGAATTCCGCCCAGGCTTCGACGGCGGCGGGGAAGACGGCGTGGCGGTGTCCGGCGGGTGAGGTGTGGTCGCGGAGGGTGTCGGCCCAGATCTCGGCTTGTTTGATGTCCCAGCGTCCGGGTTGCCAGCCGGCGGCGCGCAGGGCGGCGTCGACGGGTACGGGGAAGCGCGTGGTGGAGGTGCGGTCGGGGTGCATCTGCCCTTCGTTCGTCGTGCTGGTGGTGCGTGGCCGGGTGTGGGGGGTGTCGGCCTGGGGTGTGCGGGTCAGTCGGTGGCGGGGTCGACGATGCGGACGCCGAGGTGGGCGCTGAGGTCGGTGCAGGCGCGGCAGGGGGCGGCGAAGCTGCCGTGGAGGGGGTCGCCGTCCTCGCGGATGTGGCGGGTGGTGAGTTTGGCTTGTTTCAGTGCTTTGCGGGCTTCGCCGTTGGTCATGGGGCGACGGGCGGCGCGTCTGCTGCGGGTGGCGTCGGCGTTGGTGATGTGGCGGGAGATGAGGAGTGCTTCGGCGCAGCGGCCGGTGAAGCGGTCGCGTCGGGCGCTGGGGAGGGTGTCGAGGAAGTCCTGGACGAGGGGGTGCAGGGGTGGGGGCTGGTCGCCGCGGGCGGCGGTGCCGGTGAGGGTGGCGCCGCGGACGGAGAGGGCGGCGGCGACGGTGGGCAGTATGCCGTCGCGGCGGTGGCGCAGGGTGGGGGTGTGGGGGGTTTCGGTGGCGGACCAGCCGATGCGGGGGTCGCCGTTGGCGGGGTGTGTGTCGCCGGTGGCGGCGGTGTGGTGGGCGCCCGTGGTGTGGTGGTGCAGGTCGCCGGACCTGCCGGTGGGTGACCCCGTCTGCGTCGCGTTCATGATCGCTTTCCCCTCCCGTGCATCCCCCGGAAGGTCTCAGGGTGCCAAATGGCGTGGCGGGTGGGGAAGCTGGGGCGGTGCGACACGCCCGGGCCGGGGCGGGCTGTCACGGCGGGGTGACGGCTGGTCACGGAAGCGGAGGGCCGGTGACCGCTGTCGTCGTACCGCATAGGCTGTCGCCACCGTGAGCGCGCGGTTGACGCGCGTTGGCGATTGTTGGAGACAGTCGATACGGGGCGTGGTGGGCCGGTTCGCAGGCGGAACGGGTCGCTGCGGGCCGTACAGAGTGCCGCAGGGGGCAACCGCCATGACTACAGGTCGGCTCGGGCAGCAGGCCGCGCCGCCGAACGCGGCCTATGCCGGGCAGGTCGTGCATTTCCCGGATCCGGTCCGGGCGGCACGGCACCCGAGGGGTGTGCGGGTGGACGAGCGGGGTTACCCGGATTTCTCGCCGTACGCGCGCGCGGTCGCGGAGATCGCGGATCCGCCGGAGGGTTTCGGCGTGGACGAGTTGCGGTTGACGGACTATGTGTCGGCGAATGCGGCGTCGGCGGCTTCGGGGCATGAGCTGTGGGACACGGTGCCGGCGGTGGCGACGCCGCATGGCTGGACGTGGCATCACGTGGTGGGTTCGCGGCGGCTGGAGCTGGTGCCGGTCGAGGTGAAGGCGTTGTTGCGGCATCACGGTGGGGTGTCGACGGCGGTGGTGGATCAGTCGAAGCGGGGGACGCGTCCGTTGCAGGAGACGCGTCCGGCGCATTTCCGGCTGCCGAAGTCGGGTGTGGCGGTGACGGAGCAGCAGGTGCAGGGGGTCGAGGAGGATCTGGGGTATCGGCTGCCGGGTGCGTACCGGTCGTTCCTGAAGGCGGCGGGCGGGTGTGCGCCGGTGGGGGCGGCTCTGGACGCGGAGCTGGGGCTGCTGGTGGACCAGCCGTTCTTCACCGTGCGTGACGAGGCGGCGGTCAACGACCTGGTGTATGTGAACAAGTGTCTGCGTGATCATCTGACGAAGGACTATCTGTGCGTCGGTTTCGTGCAGGGCGGGCTGCTGGCCGTGAAGGTGCGCGGGGAGCGGGCGGGTTCGGTGTGGTTCTGCGCGTACGACGACGTGCGGGACGTGGATCCGGGGTGGTCGCCGGCGGAGCGCATGGAGCGGCTGCTGCTGTCGTGCGGTGAGGATTTCGACGTGTTCCTGTCGCGGCTGGCCGGTAATCCGCCGGAGCTGGAGACGGTGGCGAATCTGATGGTGGACGGCGGGTTCGCGCGGGCGGTCGCGGTGTCGTCCGTGGCGTCCGCCGGTGCGGGGGAGTGAGCTGACGATGGTGACGTTCGCGCAGGCGCAGGAGCGCGCCGAGGAGTGGGTCAACGGGGATGTGCCGGCGTATCAGCACCGTGAGGTGCGGGTGCGGGAGTTCGGGCTGGGGTTCGTGGTGTGGGCCGAGGACCGGGCGGAGGGTCCTCGTTCGGACGGGGGCGGGCAGCGGTTGGTGATCGCCCGGGACAGCGGGGAGGCGACGCTGTGGCCGGCGGTGCCGGTGGGCGAGGTGATCCGCCGGTACGAGGAGGAGTACGGCCGTGCGGACGAGGTCGCGGACGCGGTGCCGGCGCCCGCGGCGCGGGTGGATCTGAATCAGACGTCGTTCCTGTTGTCGCCGCCGGAGTGGTTGCAGGAGGCGGCGGACAGGATGGGCATCCCGGACCGCCGGGACGCCGGGTCCGGCGGCAGCGGCGGTGATGGCGCCGGGAGCGGTGGAGGCGGTGGCGTCGCGGAACCGGCTGCGGCCGGATCCGGGTCCGGGGTGGCCGGTGATCCTTCGCTTCCCCGTACGCAGGGCGGTGTGCCGGGGAGCGGGTTGCCGCAGACGCAGGGCGGGACGCCCGCTGCTGCTGCTGCTGCTGCCGCTGCCGGTGCCGGTGTCGGTGCCGGTGCGGGTTCCGGTGGCGGTCCCGGCGGTGCTTCGGGGCCGGCTGCCGCTCCCGCTCCGGCGGGGGCGACGCCGTGGGCCGGGACGGACACCAACGGCGACGCGGGCGACGACCGTTCCGTGCCGCTGCCCGCGACCGTGTTCGCGCCGCCGCTGAGCGGCTCCGACGACGAGCCGGCGCCGCCGTCGGCGGCCTCGGACGCCAAGACGGCGCTGATGTCCGGGGGCAGCGGGCTTCCGCCCACCGCGGTCTCGCCGGCGCTCGACCCGTCGGGCCAGGGCGGTGGGCCGGGCACGGCCGGGACGTCGTACGGCTATCCGCAGGGTCCCGGTGGTCCCGGCGGGCCGGGCGCGTCCGGTGCGCAGGGTGCGGGCGCGGGGGCCGCTCCGGCCCCCGCCGCGGGTGCCGACGGATCGCAGGCGCGGCCGCTCGCGCCGAACGCCGGTGACATCGCCGACGCCGCGACCAGCAAGGCCGCGCCGCCGCCGCGCCGGGCGCGGGGCGGCGGGTCGATGCCACCGCCCCCGCCGGGCGCGCCCGGAGCTCCCGGCGCGCGTCCGGGCGGCACACCGCCGCCCGCGGCACCGGGCGCTCCCGGAACCCCGGGTGCTCCGGGTGCTCCGGCGGGGGGTTACGTACCGACGCAGATGGTGTCCGCCCTGGGGCCCGACGGTCCCGGTGGCCCCGGTGCGCCGCAGCCGCCCGGTGCGCCGGGCGCGCCCGCCGGGCCGAACCCGCCCGGCGGCACGCCTCCCGGCGGCGTCCACCATGCCGCGACGATGCTGGCCGACCCCGGCCGGATGGGTCCTGGCGGGCCCGGTGCGCCGCAGCCGCCCGGTGTTCCCGGCGGCCCGGCGGCGGGGCAGAACCCGGGTGCTCCCGGCGTGCCCGGTCCGGGAGCGGGCGGACCCGGAGCGCCGGGCGGGCCCGGTGGGGTTCACCATGCCGCGACGATGCTGGCGGGGCCCGCGCAGAGCGGCCCCGGCATGGCGCCGCCCGCGCCGCCGCAGGTCCCGGGCGTCCCCGGCTTCCCGGGCGCCCCGGGAACTCCCGGCATGGCCCACGGTGCGCCCGGGGTGCCGCCGGGTGCTCCGCAGCCGCCGATGCCGCCGCCGGGCGCTCCGGTGCCGGGGCAGCCGCCGGCGTACGGGTATCCGCAGCAGCAGGGGCTCCCGACGGTCGGCCCGGGTTACCAGGCGGTGCTGCGCTATCGCGCGCAGGACGGTTCCGAGCAGCAGCTGATCCGGCGTTCGGCGCCGGGGACGCCGCATCCGGAGTGGCAGATCTTCCACGAGCTGCGGGCGATGAACGTGCCCCCGGACCAGGTGCTGGAGCTGCACACGGAGCTGGAGTCGTGCGAGCTGCCGGGTGCGTACTGTGCGCGGATGATCCGGGAGCAGTGGCCGCAGGCGAGGATCACGAGCATCGCGCCGTACGGCACGGATCACGCCAGCCGCCAGCAGGGCATGCAACAACTGCTGGCGCATCAGGGCGAGTTGCATCAGGTGGCGGACGGTCCGGCGCGTCCGGCGCCGGTGCGGGCGCCGTTGCCGCCGGTGCAGCCCGTGCCGCCGGTTCCGCCGGAGGCCGTCGGGCAGGAGCTGGCGGCCGTGTTCGGGCCGGCGGTGTTCCGGTTCGAGCAGGCGGCGGTGTCGCGGCAGGGTGTGCCGCCGGTCGTGGCGCACACGCTGGTGGTGGCGGGCCTGCCGGCGGACCTGGGGCCGTTCTTCTGGGCGCAGGCCCAGCCGGGGCGGCCGGTGCCGACGCTGGCGGAGCTGGCGGCGGAGCGGGGCGTCCAGCCCGCTCCGGACGCGGGCTCGTACCTCGTCATGGGCAGCGACTTCGGCAAGGCGATCTGCGTGCAGTACGGGACCGCGAACATCGTCGCGGTGCCGGTGGAGGCCGGGCCGGGCGGCGGGTCCGTGCCGCCGCAGTTCGTGAACACCGGGCTGCCGGAGTTCGCGCGCTGTCTGGCGCTGCTCGGGCGGATGTGGCGGCTGCGGTTCGGTCTGACCCAGGAGCAGGCGGGACGCTGGACCGTGGACTTCCAGGCGCAGTTGGCCGCGCTCGACCCGGCGGCGCTGGGGTCGCCGGAGAGCTGGTGGTCGGTGCTGCTGGAGGAGATGTGGGACGGGCTGCTGTGACGGGCGGCCGTTGACCCGCGGGCGGTCGGGCGGGTGACGTGCGGGGGGCGGGGCCGGGTCGGAGGACCGGGCCCCGCCCCCCCGCACATTCCGGCTCAGGCCCGCCGCACGTTCCCACTCGGGCCCCCCGGCACGTTCCGGCGCAGGCCCGCCGCACGTTCCCACTCGGGCCCTCCTTCGCCCTTCTGTTCCGCCTCCCTCGTTCGGCCCGCTCGCCTTGCGTCCGGGTGTGTTCGATGTTGGCCGTGACTTGTATGCGGAGTGTCGCGTTATGAACATTTCCGTCCGATCCATCAAGATATGCGCGACATCATCCATGTCGTGTCCGTCTGGTGGCGAGGGGTTCAAGGATGAGCAGCGCATCGGTGTCACCGCCCGGGTTCGTGACCGTCCGAGGCCGCGGCTACCGGCCCGACCAGGTGGACGCCTGCACCGCCGCGCTCTGCGCCGACCGGGACGCCGCCTGGGAGCGGGCCGCGCGGCTCACCGTCCTCGCCAGGGACATGGAGGCCGAGGCCGAGCAGTTGCGCACGGTCGTGACCGGGCTCGCGCCGCAGACGTACGACGCGCTGGGGGAGCGCGCACGGCGCGTTCTCCAGCTCGCGGTCGAGGAGGCGGCGGACGTCCGTGAGAACGCACGGCGGGCGGCACTGGAGGACGTCGCGCACGCGGAGACGTGCGCGCTCGATGTGGGCCGGGCGGCCCGGGAGCGGGCGGACGCCGTGCGCGCGGACGCCGAGGACAGCGCCCGTCAGCGGCTGCTCGCGGCGCGCGCCGAGGCCGACGAGGTCCGTATCGGCGCACGGCGCGAGGTGAAGGAGTACCGCGCGCAGGCGCTGGCCGGGCTGCGCGAGGTGCGCGGGCGCACCGCCGCCGTGCTCGCCGGGCAGGAGGAGGAGCAGGCGGAGCGGTGGGCGGCCGCCGAGCGTGAGGTGGCCGAGCGGGCCGCGGCGCTGGACGCCCGGTACGCCGAGGCCGTGGCGGTGGCCGAGGCGGCGCTGTCCGCCGCCGAACTGGCGTTCGCCGAGGCGGAGGAGGCGGCCCGGCGCGGTCAGGACGAGGCACACGCGCGCGCCGCCGAGATCCTCGTAGAGGCGCGCGCCCGTGAGGAGCGCACCGAGCGGGAGACGGAACGGGTGCTGCGGGAGCACGGCGCGCGCGGGGAGGACGTCCAGGCGCACATGGACCACGTCCGCAACAGCCTGTCCGCCCTCACCGGGCGCGCAGCCGACTGACCCCCCGCTCCACGTCCCGCGGTCGGGTCAGTTCTCTCTTCTGATCGCCCCCGCCAGGATCCAGCCCTCCAACGCCTCGTACTCGCGGCGCTGTTGCTCGGCCTTGTGGCGGCCCGAGAGCGCGGTGCCCAGCCAGCCGAAGGCGAAGCCGAGGGGGACGGTGACGATGCCGGTGGTGGTGAACGGGAACCAGTTGAAGTCGGCTTCGGGGAAGGCGGCGAGGGGGGAGCCCGAGACGAGGTTGGTGCCGGGCATGAGGAGCAGGACGGAGACGGTGCCGCCGATGAGGGTGGCGAGGAGGCCGGTGCGGGTGTAGCGGCGCCAGAAGAGGCTGTAGACCAGCGCCGGGGCGAGCGCCGAGGCGCCGAGGCAGAAGGAGAGGGTGACCAGGGGCTGGAGGCTGCGGTGCTGGATCTGGGTGGCCAGCAGGATCGTCGGGGCGCCGACGGCCAGGGCGGACAGCCGGGCCAGGAGCATCTCGCGGGCCGGTGGCATCCGCGGGTCGCGGGCGGCGAAGACGTCGTGGGCCAGGGAGTTGGCGCAGGAGAGGATCATGCCGGCGACGGAGGCGAGCACGGTGAGGAAGATCGCCGTCGTGACCGTCGTGAACAGCAGGGTCTCGGCGGTGGAGACGTCGGGGCCGAACGCGCTTCTGGAGCCCAGCAGGTAGGCGGTGTTGCCGCGCGGGTCGGCGCCGGCGATCGCGGCGCGGCCGACGAGGGCCGTCGCGCCGAAGCCGACGACGGTGATGACCAGCACGAACAGGGCGACGCCCGAGACCGCCCAGGACATGGAGCGGCGCACCTGGCGGGCGCTGGAGGCGGTGTACATGCGCATGGTGATGTGGGGCAGGCAGGCGCCGCCCAGCACGACGGACAGCTGCGCGGTGATCATGTCGACTCGGGGGTAGGGGCCGCCCGCGAACTCCAGGCCGGAGCGCAGGAAGGCGTCGCCGACCCCGCTGCCCCGGGCCGCCGCGTCGAAGAGGGCGCCGGGGTTCCAGTCGAAGCGGTACAGGACGATCAGGGCGATCGCGGTGCCGGAACCGAGCAGGGTCACGATCTTCAGCATCTGGATGAGGGCGGTGCCCTTCATGCCGCCGATCGCCGCGTAGCTGATCATCAGCACGCCCATGCAGACGATGCAGCCCGTCTGCACGGAGTCGCCGGAGAACCCCAGGATGAAGGCGAGGAGCTGGCCGGTGCCGGCGAGCTGGACGAGCATCATCGGCAGCAGTGCGGCGAGGGTGACCGCGCAGGCCGTCATGCGCACGGCGCGTCCCGGCATCCGGCGGGCCAGGGCGTCGCCCATGGTGAACCGGCCCGCGTTGCGCAGGGGTTCGGCCAGCAGGAACATCAGCAGCATCAGGGAGAGCGCCGTGCTGAGGGCGAGGACGACGCCGTCGTAGCCGCACAGGGCGATGACGCCGCCGGTGCCCAGGACGGTGGCCGCGGAGATGTAGTCGCCGGCGATGGCCAGGCCGTTGCGCAGGGGGGAGAGGGAGCGGTAGCCGGTGTAGAACTCGTCGAGGTCGTCGCGGTCGGGGCCGGTCATCACGCACAGCAGCAGCGTGACGGTGGCGACGGCGGTGAACGCCACGAGGGACATGGTCTGCGCGGTGTCGCTGAACCCGGTCATCGTCCGGCCTCCCTGGGGCGCGTCGCGCGGGCGTCCCGCCGGGCGTCGATCTCGGAGAGGGTGCGGATGCGTTCGGCGAGGGGGTCCACACGGCGGCGGGCGGTGCGTTCGTACACGACGATCGCCAGTCCGGTGACGGGGAGCTGGAGCAGGGCGAGCAGCAGTCCGGCGGGGAGTCCCGGGGCGGGGGAGGCCGTCATCAGGGACGGGGCGAACGCGGACAGGACGAGGAAGACGACGAAGTAGCCGAGTGCGGTGAGCGTGGCGACGCGGCGCTGACGGCGGTAGGCGCCGCGCAGGACGCGCAGGTCGCTGTGGCGGCCGAGGGGGGCGTGGCGGGCGGTGGGCGCGCGCGGCGGTTCGGGCGGTGGGGGCGGCGGCTGCCAGGGGTAGGTGGGTTCGGGGTGCGACGGGTGGTGGTACATCCCGCTCCTTGCATGGCTCGGGTCCGTGGCGGCGGACCGCAGGGAGGTGGGGGGCGAGGCACGCACGCTACTCGGGAGTAGGCCCGCTGCGAAGTCTTTTCGTCAAACTGGCTGGTCGGTATGCGCTTACTGCGCGGCAGGATGCCTGACCTGCGGTGTTACCGCCGTTAACCCTTCGACTCCGGAGACCGGGCGGGCTCGCTCCGCCCGCGCCCTCCCGCGAGGTTCGTTCCTCCCGCGAGGTCTCTTCCGGCCGAGGCTCATTCCGGCAGTGGGGGTTCCGTCCGTGCGGGTCGTTCCGAGCGGACGGGGAAGCGGCGCGGGGCCAGCGCCAGCAGGACGACGAACGCCAGGGCCGCCGCGCAGGCCGCGCCCAGGTACACGGCGTGCACGGCGTCGGCGACCGCCCGGCGCGTCGCGTCGGGGACCGCGCCGGCGCCGAGGTCGCGGGCGAGCGCGTCGAGGTCGCCCGCGCCGCCGAGGCGGGCGGCCAGCACGCCGTTGGCCACCGCCCCGAAGAGGGCCGCGCCGAGCGTCTGGCCCGTCTGCCGGCAGAACAGTACGGACGCGGTGGTCGTCCCGCGTTCCGACCAGCCGACCGTCGACTGCACGCCGACGATGAGCGGCAGCTGGAAGAGGCCCAGCGCGCCGCCGAGCAGCAGCATCAGCGCCGTCGGCTGCCAGGCGTGGCCGGGATACGGCAGCAGCGGGAACGCGAACAGGATCAGGGTGGCCGTGCCGATCCCCAGCAGAGCGGTGTCCCGGAAGCCGATGCGCCGGTAGACGTGCTGGCTGAGGGCGGCCGACAGCGGCCAGCTCACCGTCCACACGGACAGCACGAACCCGGCGGTCACCGGGGCGAGGCCCAGTACCGCCTGGGCGTACGTCGGCAGGAAGACCGTCGGGGCCACCATCAGCAGGCCCAGCGCGCCCAGGGCGAGGTTGACCGCGGCGATCGTCCGGCGGCGCCACACCCAGCCGGGGATGACCGGCTCGGCGGCACGGCGTTCGACGGCCACGACGACGCCGGCCAGCGCCAGCCCCGCGCCGAACAGGGACAGCGACGGCGCCGACCACCACGGCCAGGCCACCCCGCCCTGCACCAGCGCCGTCAGCAGCGCCCCGCCGCACGCGAACACCGCCAGCGCGCCCGCCCAGTCGACGCGCGGCCGCGGCCGCCCCTCCGGGCCGGCCTCGCGCCGCGGTTCGTGCAGATGCCGGACGATCAGCCACAGGGCCGCCGCCCCCACGGGCAGGTTGACGAGGAAGATCCAGCGCCAGTCGGCGTAGGCGGCCAGCACCCCGCCCAGGCCCGGCCCCGCGATCGCGGACACCGCCCAGACCGTGGACAGCTTCGCCTGGATCTTCGGGCGTTCCTCCAGCGGGTAGAGGTCGGCGGCGAGCGTCTGCACGGTGCCCTGGAGCGCCCCGCCGCCCAGGCCCTGCACGACGCGGAAGGCGATCAGCGCCCCCATGTTCCAGGCCAGCGCGCACAGCAGCGAGCCGATCAGGAACAGGGCCGCCCCCGCGACCAGGACCGGCTTGCGGCCGAAGGTGTCGGAGAGCTTGCCGTAGACCGGCAGGGTGACGGTCACGGCGAGCAGGTAGCCGGAGAACAGCCAGGAGAAGACGGAGAAGCCGCCGAGGTCGCCGACGATCTGCGGGACGGCCGTGGAGACCACGGTGGAGTCGAGGGCGGCCAGCGCCATGGACAGCATGAGCGCGGCGGCGACCGCTCCTCGCCCGTGCGCCCGCGCGGGCCGCCCCGCCTCGCGCGTCGCGGGTCTCGTGTCCCCCACCTGATTCCCTCCCCGTGTCCCGTGTCCTTGTGTCCCCGGTTCCCGCGTCCCCGTGTCCCGGCGGCCCGGTGCGTCCTCGGGCCGATTCTCCGTGTCCCTTCCACCCGGTCGGCGGAACGCAGCCTCCCACTTGCGCCTCACGCGACGGCAGGGCGCAGGCTGAGCGGGCCGCAGGGTGGAGACGACCCCGAGAACATCTCCACCCCGCGGTGGACTGCCCCTAGGGGTATCTCCGCACTACGACTGGGGGAGGGTTCGTACCGGCGGAGGAGGAGACGGGCTCCGACGGTCCTTAACCTGGCTTTACGCCGCCGACGGGGGTGGACGGCGAACGGCACGGGGGCGGACAGCCCCCGTGCCGGGGGGTGGGGTTAACCCCCCGGGAAGAGGGGCCCGAGCACCAGCGCGCGCAACCGCCTCCCGCGACAGACTCTTCGACACAGCACAGCAGCTTCACCGCCCGACCGCTTCACCGCCCGACCGCTTCACCGCCTCACCGGCGGGGGCGCCGGGCGCGGCACCGCGTCATCTTTCTGATATCCGACTTAGGAGACTTACCGTGACATCGGCTGTGACCATTCCCAGGCACGGGGGCACTGGAGGGCGTACGGCCGTTGCCGCGCGGGCGCGGCAGGTCGTGAAGGCGTACGGGTCCGGTGAGACCCGCGTCGTCGCCCTGGACCACGTCGACGTGGACATCGCCCGCGGTCAGTTCACCGCGATCATGGGCCCCTCGGGGTCCGGCAAGTCCACCCTGATGCACTGCCTCGCCGGGCTCGACACCGTCTCGTCCGGGCAGATCTACCTGGACGAGACCGAGATCACCGGGCTGAAGGACAAGAAGCTCACCCAGCTGCGCCGGGACCGGATCGGGTTCATCTTCCAGGCGTTCAACCTGCTGCCCACGCTGAACGCGATAGAGAACATCACGCTCCCGATGGACATCGCCGGCCGCAAGCCCGACCAGGCGTGGCTGCGCCAGGTCGTGGAGACCGTCGGCCTCGCCGACCGGCTCAAGCACCGTCCCACCCAGCTCTCCGGCGGTCAGCAGCAGCGCGTCGCCGTGGCCCGCGCCCTGGCCGCCCGCCCGGAGATCATCTTCGGCGACGAGCCGACCGGCAACCTCGACTCCCGCGCCGGCGCCGAGGTCCTGGGCTTCCTGCGCCGCTCGGTGGACGACCTGGGCCAGACCATCGTGATGGTCACGCACGACCCGGTCGCCGCCTCCTACGCGGACCGGGTGCTGTACCTGGCGGACGGCAGGATCGTCGACGAGATGTTCAAGCCGACCGCCGAGACCGTCCTGGACCGCATGAAGGACTTCGACGCGCGGGGGCGTACGTCATGACCGTGCTCAGAACCTCGATGCGCAACTTCTTCGCGCACAAGGGACGCATGGCGCTGTCGGCCGTGGCGGTCCTGCTGTCGGTGGCGTTCGTCTGCGGGACGCTCGTGTTCACCGACACCATGAACACGACGTTCGACAAGCTCTTCGCCGCGTCCGCGTCCGACGTGACGGTGAGCGCGAAGGGCGCCTCGGACTCCGGTGAGACGACCGCCGACAACGGCAAGCCGCCGGTCATGCCGGCGTCCGTGCTCGACAAGGTCCGCCGGGCGCAGGGCGTGAAGTCGGCGCAGGGCTCGGTCTTCTCCAGCGCGGCGACCGTCGTCGACGCCGACAAGGACAGCCTGTCGCCGTCCAGCGGCGCGCCCACCATCGTCGGCAGCTGGAACGCCAACGAGGCCCGCACCATGGAGATCACGCAGGGCGCGGCGCCGAAGGGCGCCGACCAGATCGTGGTCGACGAGGACACCGCCGACAAGCACCACCTCAAGCTCGGCGACCGGCTCGGTGTGATCACCGCGGTCGGCACGCACACCGCGAAGATCTCCGGCATCGCCACCTTCCAGGTCACCAACCCCGGCGCGGCGATCTTCTACCTGGACACCGCGACCGCCCAGACGACGCTGGTCGGCCAGCCGGACGTCTACACGAACGTCAACGTCATGGCGGCGGCCGGGGTGAGCGACGCGCAGCTGAAGAAGAGCGTCACGGCCGAGATCGGCGCCGGCTACAAGGTGCAGACCGCCAAGGAGGCCTCCGACGCCAGCCGGGCGGACGTGGGCGACCTGCTGAACGTGATGAAGTACGCGATGCTCGGCTTCGCCGGGATCGCCTTCCTCGTCGGCATCTTCCTGATCATCAACACCTTCTCGATGCTGGTCGCGCAGCGCACCCGTGAGATCGGCCTGATGCGGGCGATCGGCTCCAGCCGCAAGCAGATCAACCGGTCCGTCCTCGTGGAGGCCCTGCTGCTCGGCGTGGTCGGCTCGGTCCTCGGGGTCGGAGCGGGCGTCGGCGTCGCCGTCGGCCTGATGAAGCTCATGGGCATGACCGGTATGAAGCTCTCCACGGACGACCTGACGGTCGCCTGGACGACCCCGGTGATCGGCATGGTCCTCGGTGTCGTCGTCACGGTGCTGGCGGCCTACCTGCCGGCCCGCCGGGCCGGCAAGGTCTCGCCGATGGCCGCGCTGCGCGACGCGGGCGCCCCGGCCGACGCCAGGGCCGGCGTGGTGCGGGCCGTCATCGGCCTGGTGCTCACCGGCGCGGGCGGCGCGGGCCTCTTCCTCGCCGCCGCCGCGGACAAGGCCGCCGAGGGTTCGCTCTGGCTGGGCATGGGCGTGGTGCTGAGCCTGATCGGCTTCGTCGTGATCGGCCCGCTGCTGGCCGGTGCGGTCGTGCGGGCGCTGGGCGCGGTCCTGCTGCGGGCCTTCGGTCCGGTCGGACGGATGGCGGAGCGCAACGCGCTGCGCAACCCGCGGCGCACCGGCGCCACCGGCGCGGCCCTGATGATCGGCCTCGCGCTGGTCGCCTGCCTGTCGGTGGTCGGCTCGTCCATGGTGGCCTCCGCGTCGGAGGAGCTGGACAAGAGCGTCGGCACGGACTTCATCATCCGGGGCCGCAACGACGGCGGCCAGCTCGTGACCCCGCAGGCCGTGCAGGCCATCAAGTCGACGCCGGGCCTCGCCCGGGTCACCGAGTACAAGCTGGCCGACGCCGACTTCACCACGCCCGACGGCGCGAAGCTCGACGACACGAGGATCACGGCGGCCGACCCGACCTACGCGACCGACCTGCGCGTCGAGACCGTCGCCGGCCGGCTCGCCGACGCCTACCGCCCCGACTCCATGTCGGTCCACGAGAAGTTCGCCAAGGACCACAAGATCGCCCTCGGCTCGCAGATCGCGGTCGCCTTCCGGGACGGCTCCACGGCCCGGCTGACGGTCCGGGCGATCACCAGCAGCGACGGCGTCATCGACCAGGGCGCGATGTACACCTCCATCGCCACCCTGAAGAAGCACGTCCCGGCCGGCAGACTGCCGCTGGACGCGATGGTCTTCGCCAGCGCGAAGGGCGGGCAGCAGGACACCGCGTACACCGCGCTGAAGTCGGCGCTGCACGACTACCCGCAGTACGTGGTCCGCGACCAGACCGACTACAAGCAGGAGTTGAAGGACCAGATCGGGCAGCTGCTGAACCTGATCTACGGTCTGCTCGCTCTGGCGATCATCGTCGCGGTCCTCGGTGTGGTGAACACCCTGGCCCTGTCGGTGGTCGAGCGCACCCGGGAGATCGGCCTGATGCGGGCGATCGGCCTCTCGCGCCGCCAGCTTCGCCGCATGATCCGCATGGAGTCGGTCGTCATCGCCCTGTTCGGCGCGCTCCTCGGCCTCGGCCTGGGGATGGGCTGGGGCGCGACCGCCCAGCAGCTGCTGGCCCTGGAGGGCCTGAAGGTCCTCGACATCCCGTGGCCGACCATCACCGGCGTGTTCATCGGCTCCGCCTTCGTGGGCCTGTTCGCGGCCCTGGTGCCGGCGTTCCGGGCGGGCCGCATGAACGTCCTGAGCGCGATCGCGACGGACTGACCGGCCGCCCGGCACGGGACGCGGGAGTCCCGGACGGCCGGGAAACCGGACAGCGGGGAAACCGACAGCGGGGAAACCGACAGCGGGGCACGGAGAGTTTCTCTCCGTGCCCCGCTGTCCGCTGTGCGCGTGTGCCGCTCGTCCGGGTGCGGCCCCGGCCGGATCAGCCGGCGGCGCGGACCGCGTTGTAGTACTTCTTCGCGGCCTTGTAGCAGGCCGCCTTCAGCCTGCTGCGCTCGGAGGCCGGGAGCGGGTCGGCCCAGATGCGGTGGCCGCAGACCCGGTTCAGGTCACCGAGGAGCGCCTTGTCGACGCGCAGCTTGTGGTCCCGCTTGAACGCGGCGTTGCCCACCAGGTTCTTGTAGTTGCGGTACGAGAAGTCGTGGCGGTAGCAGCCCCACTTGAAGACGTAGCCGCCCGGCAGCGTGTCCGGCGAGTAGCTGCAGTAGTCGGTGTGCCAGTTGAAGTTGTACTTGTTGATCGACGCCCGGCCGGCGTTGTGGTCGCCGAGCGCCGCGTCCCACTTCATCGAAGAGGCCTCGGAGTTCTGGGTGAGGGTCTTCAGCTTGGCGAGCTTCTGCGCCTTGGTCACGGCAGCCGCCGCCGTGGGGGAGGCGGATGTGTGGGAGGCGGCGGAATCGGCCAGTGCGGGCGTCGCTCCCGCGACGAGGAGGAAACTCGAAAGAGCGATGCCCGGCACTGCGGCGCGCAACTTGTTCAAGGGTGTAATTCCTTTCCGGATGAATGTGGCCGTCATCGTGGCACGGCCGCGCCGGGCGGGCGATCGCTTTTTCGGCGGTATCGGCGCACGGAATTCGGAGTCGGTTATTCCGTGCCATCTGACCTGCGCTTTCCTGGCGCTCTCCGCTCGAAAGACAATCCCGCCTCATGCCGGAGACGGCATATCCGGGCAGGGAGACGCGGGTCACCGTCCGGGCTCTCGGCGGGCAAGCTCAGATGTTGCTCAAATCATCCCCGTGAATTCCTGGTATGGGATACCGGCGCGAGCGCATTTCGTTCTGTGACGCCCGGAAAGGACCGGAAAGGAGACGGGACGGACTTCTCGGGAATGGCCGGGAAAGCCGCGGGGAAACGGCGGACGCGACGATCGGGACACCGAAGCGGCAGGGCGGTCCGGCCCCCGGCGTCGTACGCTTGGCAGCCCCGGCCCGTTCGACGTGTCGGGCTGTTTGCGATGCCCCTCCTCAGACGGAAAGCCCCCCATGAGCCTGCACGGTCTGCTCGACGCCGTCGTCAAGGACGCCGCCCTCGCGGAAGCCATCACCGCGGCCGCCGACGGCAACCGCATGCACGTCGACCTGGTCGGCCCGCCGGCCGCCCGCCCCTTCGCGATCGCCGCCCTCGCCCGCGAGAGCGGCCGCACGGTCCTCGCCGTCACCGCCACCGGCCGTGAGGCCGAGGACCTGGCCGCCGCCCTGCGTTCGCTGCTCCCGCCCGACGGCGTCGTGGAGTACCCCTCCTGGGAGACGCTCCCGCACGAACGCCTCAGCCCCCGCAGCGACACCGTCGGCCGCCGCCTGGCCGTCCTGCGCCGCCTGACCCACCCGCGCCCCGACGACCCGGAGACCGGCCCGGTCTCCGTCGTCGTCGCACCCGTGCGCTCGGTGCTCCAGCCCCAGGTCAAGGGCCTCGGCGACCTGGAACCGGTGGCCCTGCGCTCCGGGCAGACGGCCGACCTGAACGAGATCGTCGAGGCGCTCGCCGCGGCCGCCTACGCGCGCGTGGAGCTCGTCGAGAAGCGCGGCGAGTTCGCCGTGCGCGGCGGCATCCTGGACGTGTTCCCGCCCACCGAGGAACACCCCCTGCGCGTCGAGTTCTGGGGCGACGACGTCGAGGAGATCCGCTACTTCAAGGTCGCCGACCAGCGCTCCCTCGAGGTCGCCGAACACGGCCTGTGGGCCCCGCCCTGCCGTGAACTCCTGCTGACGGACGACGTCCGCACGCGCGCGCGTGCCCTCGCCGAGGAGCACCCCGAGCTGGGCGAACTGCTCGGCAAGATCGCCGAGGGCATCGCGGTGGAGGGCATGGAGTCCCTCGCGCCCGTCCTCGTCGACGAGATGGAACTGCTGATCGACGTCCTGTCCAAGGGCGCGATGGCCGTCGTCTGCGACCCGGAGCGGGTGCGCACGCGCGCCGCCGACCTGGTGGCCACCTCGCAGGAGTTCCTGCACGCGTCCTGGGCGGCCACGGCGGGCGGCGGCGAGGCGCCCATCGACGTCGGCGCGGCCTCCCTTTGGTCGATCGCCGACGTCCGCGAACGCGCGCGCGAGCTGGACATGATGTGGTGGTCGGTGTCGCCGTTCGCCGCCGACGACGAGCTGGACGACGGCACGCTGAAGCTCGGCATGCACGCCCCGGAGACGTACCGCGGCGACACCGCCAAGGCCCTCGCCGACACCAAGGGCTGGCTCGCCGACGGCTGGCGCGTCGCCTTCGTCACCGAGGCCCACGGCCCGGCCGCCCGCACGGTCGAGGTGCTCGGCGCGGAAGGCGTCGCCGCCCGCCTCGACAGCGACCTCACCGAGCTGAGCCCGTCCCTCGTGCACGTCTCCTGCGGCTCGATCGACTACGGCTTCGTCGACCACGCCCTGCGCCTGGCCGTCCTCACCGAGACCGACCTGTCCGGACAGAAGGCGGCCGGCAAGGACGGCGCCCGCATGCCCGCGCGCCGCAGGAAGACCATCGACCCGCTCACCCTGGAGGCGGGCGACTACATCGTCCACGAGCAGCACGGCGTGGGCCGCTACATCGAGATGGTGCAGCGCACCGTCCAGGGCGCCACCCGCGAGTACCTGGTCGTGGAGTACGCGCCCGCCAAGCGCGGCCAGCCGGGCGACCGCCTCTACATCCCCACCGACCAGCTGGAGCAGATCACCAAGTACGTCGGCGGCGAGGCCCCCACCCTGCACCGGCTCGGCGGCGCCGACTGGACGAAGACGAAGGCGCGCGCCAAGAAGGCCGTCAAGGAGATCGCCGCCGACCTGATCAAGCTGTACAGCGCGCGGATGGCGGCCCCCGGTCACGCCTTCGGCACCGATACGCCCTGGCAGCGCGAGCTGGAGGACGCCTTCCCCTACGCGGAGACGCCCGACCAGCTCACCACCATCGCCGAGGTCAAGGACGACATGGAGAAGACGGTCCCGATGGACCGCCTGATCTGCGGCGACGTCGGCTACGGCAAGACCGAGATCGCCGTGCGCGCCGCCTTCAAGGCCGTCCAGGACGGCAAGCAGGTCGCCGTCCTCGTGCCGACGACCCTGCTCGTGCAGCAGCACTTCGGCACCTTCAGCGAGCGGTACGCGCAGTTCCCGGTGAAGGTGCGCGCACTGTCCCGCTTCCAGACCGACACCGAGGCCAAGGCCACCCTGGAGGGTCTGCGCGAGGGCTCGGTGGACGTCGTCATCGGCACCCACCGCCTGTTCTCCTCCGAGACCAAGTTCAAGGACCTCGGCCTGGTCATCGTCGACGAGGAGCAGCGCTTCGGCGTCGAGCACAAGGAGCAGCTGAAGAAGCTCCGCGCGAACGTCGACGTCCTGACCATGTCGGCGACCCCGATCCCGCGCACCCTGGAGATGGCCGTCACCGGCATCCGCGAGATGTCGACGATCACCACGCCCCCGGAGGAGCGCCACCCGGTGCTCACCTTCGTCGGCCCCTACGAGCAGAAGCAGATCGGCGCCGCCGTCCGCCGCGAACTGCTGCGCGAGGGCCAGGTCTTCTACATCCACAACCGGGTCGAGTCGATCGACCGGGCGGCCGCGCGACTGCGCGAGATCGTGCCCGAGGCGCGCATCGCCACCGCGCACGGCCAGATGTCGGAGACCGCGCTGGAACAGGTCGTCGTCGATTTCTGGGAGAAGAAGTTCGACGTGCTCGTCTCGACGACGATCGTCGAGTCCGGCATCGACATCTCCAACGCCAACACCCTGATCGTGGAGCGCGGCGACACCTTCGGCCTGTCCCAGCTGCACCAGCTGCGCGGCCGGGTGGGCCGCGGCCGCGAACGCGGCTACGCCTACTTCCTCTACCCGCCGGAGAAGCCCCTCACGGAGACCGCCCACGAGCGGCTCGCGACGATCGCCCAGCACACCGAGATGGGCGCGGGCATGTACGTCGCGATGAAGGACCTGGAGATCCGCGGCGCGGGCAACCTCCTCGGCGGCGAGCAGTCCGGCCACATCGCGGGCGTCGGCTTCGACCTGTACGTCCGCATGGTCGGCGAGGCCGTCGCGGACTACCGGCGTCAGCTGGAGACCGGCGAGATCGAGGAGGAGCCGCCGCTCGAGGTCAAGATCGAGCTGCCGGTCGACGCGCACGTCCCGCACGACTACGCGCCCGGCGAGCGGCTGCGGCTCCAGGCCTACCGGGCCATCGCCTCCGCCAACTCCGAGGACGACGTGAAGGCCGTCCGGGAGGAACTCGTCGACCGGTACGGCAAGTTGCCCGAGCCGGTGGAGAACCTGCTGCTGGTGGCGGGGCTTCGGATGCTGGCCCGTGCGTGCGGCGTCGGCGACGTCGTCCTCCAGGGCCCCAACATCCGCTTCGCGCCGGTGGAGTTGCGCGAGTCGCAGGAACTGCGCCTGAAGCGGCTGTACCCCGGCTCGGTCATCAAGCCGGCCGCCCACCAGGTCCTCGTCCCCCGCCCGAAGACCGCGAAGGTCGGCGGCAAGCCGCTGGTCGGCCGCGAACTGCTCGGCTGGGTGGGGGAGTTCCTGGCCACGGTCCTGGGCTCGTAGGACAGGAGCGGGAGCAGGAGCGGCGGCCGCCGCCGCCACGTGCGGAAGCCGCCCGCGGGGAGATTCCTCCCTGCGGGCGGCTTCGCCGGAACGGCGCGGGCTACGGCCGGGCGCCGGCTACGGCTGTTCGGGCCGGTCCTCGTCCATGCCGAGCCGCTCGTGCAGTTTGCGCTGCCCGGTGTCGACCTGGGACTCGTACTTGTCGCCCGTCTTCTCGTTGACCGTGCGCTCGGCGGTGTCGGACATGTCCCTGGCCTTGTCCTGGGCCGCCTTGTTGCTCTTGAACCTGTCGAAGATGCCCATGCGAGCTCCTTTGCGAAGGTGACTCCCCTCCGACGATATTCCCGAGATGCGGCAGATGCCCACTCGAACCCCCGCGGTGGTCTGGACCACCCGCCGCCCGCCCGTCGCCACCTCCGCCCGTCACCTCCGCGCGCCCCCTCGCTACGGTGTGTGCGAGTCCCCGGCTGGGGAATCCGCCCTGTGCGGGGTGGCGGCAGGCAGGCAAGGGGAGGGGCGCGTGAGGCGTCTGAGGGGCGGGACGGCGGCTGCCGTCGTGCTGACGTGTGCCATGACGGTCGTCCGTGTGCTGCGCGGCACGACCGCAGGAATTCCACTGCTGGTCGAGGGGGGCGTGCGCTGTGCGCACTGAGACGCACACGACGCGCGGCGGCGGGAGCCGGCGCGTTCTTCTGGCGGTCACCGCGGTGGTGACCGTCGCCTCCCTGACCGGCGGCTGCAAGGTGACCACAGCACCCGCGGACGGCGGGCCCTCCGGTTCCGCCGTCCCGACCGCCGCCGCCGGCCGGGCCGTGAGCCCGCTGGACAACGCCGACGGCACGAAACCGGGGCTGGCGGCGATCACCTCCGCTGCGGACAAGGCGAAGGCGCGCTCGTTGATCGAGAAGGTGAAGACGAAGGGGCGCGGCCCGAAGACGGGGTACGCCAGGGACAAGTTCGGCTACGCCTGGATGGACTCGGCTCCGGGCGGCGTTCCCTTCGCCCACAACGGGTGCGACTCACGGAACGATCTCCTGAAACGCGATGGCGAGAAGGTCCGCTTCCGCACCGGCTCCGACTGCGTCGTCACCGCCATGACCCTCCGCGACCCGTACACGGGCAGGACCATCGAGTGGACCAAGGCCCATGCCGCGAAGGTGCAGATAGACCACGTGATGCCGCTGTCCTACGACTGGCAGATGGGCGCCGCCCACTGGACCAAGGACAAGCGGGAGGACATCGCCAACGACCCCCTCAACCTGATTCCGGTGGACGGCCCCACCAACGGCGCCAAGAGCGATTCGGGCCCGGCCGCCTGGCTCCCGCCGAACAAGCTGATCCGCTGCTCCTACTCGGTGCGGGTGGCGCAGGTGTCCTTGAAGTACGACCTGCCGGTCACGGCGGCCGACAAGGAGACGATGCTGGAGCAGTGCGGAGGCTGACCGCCGTTCACCAGGAGACGCCACGCAAGGACACGCGCCTGCCCGGCCCGTGAACCCTCCGTCGGCGACGGCGGTCGCGGCCGCACGGCTGCGCGTCCGCCACGGCTACCGCCCGTAGGGGTAGCCCTGCTGGTAGGGGTTGGTCTGCGCCGTCCCGTACGCGGGGCCCGGCTGCTGCGGCTTCTTGTCGAAGACCGCGAAGAGCAGCAGCACCGTCGCCGTCACCAGGGCCGTCAGGAAGGTCATGCCGAAGTAGGCGTCCCCGTCGTCGTTGTCCGAGACGGCCGTCATGGTCACGATCACGCACTCGTACAGGGAGAAGGCCCCGACGGCCGTCCAGTCCGAGGGCAGTCCGCGGCGGATCGCCGCGTACAGGAAGGGCACCCACGCAAGGAAGCCCAGCGAACCCCACACCAAAGCCGTCCAGGCCAGGCGCTGGACCCAGCCGCCCTCCAGCCGTCTGCCCCGGTCCGCCGCCGTCGTCGGCATCGTCATGTCGCCCCCCAAGTCACCAGGGGGCAAGGGTAGGGCACGGGCCGACCCGGGCGTGGACCGCGTGGGGCGTCGGTTCTTTACCGTGGCGTAGGCGAATCTTGCCTGGGTGCGGGAGTCCCGTTTTCCGACGGCTGGGACGCCGCGGGGTACGGTGCGATCCGTTTTGCTGTTCAGGACGTCGAGACGACGCCGTATCGTCGTGCCTCGAACGCAGCGCCACAGGGTCCCGGCGGCGCCTCGCGGCGCACCGACAGGAGACCTGGCGAGACACTGCCGCGCGGAGCCGTAGGCGCCGTGCGCACACACGAACGATGGGGTGGGGGATGGCCGAGCACCGGCAGTCCAGAAAGCGCAGATACATCACGTGGGGCGTGGCCGGAGCGGCCGTGCTCGCGGGGGCCGGCATAGCGGCGCAGACCTCGATGGCGGCCACCACCTGGCCCGCCCAGAAGACCTACACCGGCCGGGCCTTCGACGCCTGCACGGCGCCGTCGCTGGCCGCGATGAAGGCCTGGAAGACCGACGGGTACTACGGCGGCGCCGCCGTCTACGTCGGCGGCAAGAACCGGGGCTGCGCGCAGCCCAACCTGACGGCCTCCTGGGTGAAGTCGGTCAACGCGGTCGGCTGGAAGCTGATCCCGCTCTACGTCGGCGCCCAGCCGCCCTGCCAGACGGGCTCCAGCCCGGAGAAGATCACCGCCGCCACGGCCACCTCCCTCGGCGCGAAGGACGGCGCGGACGCGGTCGCCAAGGCCTCGGCGCTCGGCATGAAGGCCGGCAGCCCGATCTACCTCGACATGGAGGCGTACGACATCACGAACAAGGCGTGCAACGACGCCGTGCTGGCGTACGTGCGCTCCTTCACCAAGACGTTGCGCGCCAAGATCTACCGGGGCGGCTACTACGGCTTCAGCAGCTCCAGCGCCAAGGCCATCGCCACGGCGACCGACAAGACGGACCTGCCGGGCAACCTCTGGTACGCGCTGTGGGACGGGAAGTACACCACGACCACCGACTGGCCGTGGGGCTCCACCCAGTTCACCAACCACAGCCGTGGTCACCAGTACCAGGTCAACAGCAAGGAGACCCGCGGCGGTTACACGATCACCGTGGACCGCGACGCGTGGGACGCCCCGGTCGCCATCGTCGGCTGAACCGGAGCAGGAACCGATCCGGAAGCGGGTCACGGAGGGCGGGGCGTGACGCGCGGGGCTGAGCGCTCGCACCCCGGTGCGGGCGGTGGCCGCGCGCGGCGGTGCCCGAAGTCCTGGTGAATCGTTGGTCGAATGGGTTGGCCCCAGGCCTGCCACTGCCTACCATCGATCACCGCAAGACTTTGTGCACCGTCGCACAATCTCCTCGGGAGGTTTCCTTGCACCGCCGTCGTCGCACCGCGCTCCTGCTGTCCGCCGTGATCGCGGCGGCCCCCCTTCTGGCCGCCTGCGGGAGTGACGCGCATCCCGGCGCGGCGGCCGTCGTCGGCGGGCAGCGGATCACCGTCGCCCAGCTGGAGGGCCGGGTGAAGGAGGTCCGCGCCGCCCAGCGCGCCGCCGTCACCGACGACACCCAGTACGCCCAGGCCGTCGCCCAGACGGGCACCCTCACCCGCGACACCCTGCACAGCATGGTCCTCGACCGGGTGCTCCAGCGGGCCGCCGAGGACGCGGGCGTCACCGTCACTCCGCGCGAGGTCCAGGAGATGCGGGCGGGGCTGGAACAGCAGGCCGGGGGCTCCGAAGGTCTCCAGAGGGCGTGGCTCCAGCAGTACGGCATCCCGCCCCGGCGTCTCGACGAGAACCTCCGTCTCCAGCTGGAGGCCCAGAAGCTCGCCACCGAGCTGGGCACGAACACCAGCCAGCCCGCCTTCTGGAACGCGCTGTCCAAGGCGTCCACGTCGCTCGGCGTCGACCTCAACCCGCGCTACGGCAGCTGGGACGCCCGCAAGGTCGCCCGCGTCGACGCGAAGACCCCCTGGGTGCACGAGATCTCGACGGCGGGGAACCAGCAGACCACGTGACGGCGTCGCCGTTGCGACCCGCCCGGTGTGATGAACGCACCGGGCCTGTGGACAACTCTCCGGGCCGCCGCCGGGTGTGCGTTACGTTCGAGGTGTGAACGCATCCAGCCCGTCCAGCGGCCGCCCGGCCGGCGGTCCCGCCGCGGTCGTCGCCGGTCCCTCCGTCGCCGGTCCGTCCGTCCCCGGCCGCATCGTCCTGCTCACCACCAGCCACCGCGTCGCCCCCGGCCTGCTGTCCTGGCCCGCCTGGCAGGCCCTGCGCACGGCGGACCGGGTGCTCTGCGCGGACGGCGCGCATCCGCAGCTGCCCTATCTGCGGGACGCCGGTCTCGGCGTCGAGGAGACGTCCCCGACCGCCGAGGGCCTCGTCGCCGCCTGCGAAGGCGGCCGCACCGTCGTCGTCGTGGCGACCGGCGAGGGCGAGCCCGCGCTCACGGACGGGCTGGCCCGGCTGGCGGGCTCCGGCCGTGTGGCGATGCCCGAGCTGGAACTGCTCCCCGCCTCCTACGACCTGCCCGGGGCCCGCCTCCTCGACCTCGTCCAGGTCATGGACCGCATCCGGGCCGAGTGCCCCTGGTCCTCCCGGCAGACCCATCGGGACCTTGCGAAGTACGCCGTCGAGGAGTCCTACGAACTGGTCGAGGCCATCGAGGACGGTGACCGCGACGAACTCCGCGAGGAACTGGGCGACGTCCTGCTCCAGGTCGTCTTCCACGCCCGCATCGCCGAGGAGGACGAGGAGTCCCCCTTCTCCGTCGACGACGTCGCGGGCACGATCGTCGCCAAGCTCATCCACCGCCACCCCCATGTCTTCGGCGACGCCACGGCAACGACCCCGGAGGAGGTCAAGGAGCACTGGCTGCGCACGAAGGCGGCCGAGAAGCGGCGCGCGTCCGTGACGGACGGCGTCCCCCTCCATCAGCCCGGGCTGGCCCTCGCCACCAAGCTGGTGGCGCGCGCCCGGACGGCTGGACTGGACGTGGCACTGCCGGCCGCCGACGGCATCGGCTACGAACTGCTCGCCCTCGCCGCCCGCGCCGAGTCCGAGGGCGTGGACCCCGAGGCGGCGCTCCGCGCGGCGGCCCGCGCCTACCGCGACGCGATCCGCGCCACCGAAGGCATACCGCAGGAGTAGCACGGCCGCCCTTCGCGCCCGCGGCGGGCCGAGCGGGCGGGCGGCGGCGCGGGCCGAGCGTGCGGGGCGAGCGTGCGGTGGCTGACCACTTCCCGCCGCCTGCCCGGCCCGCCCCACGCCGACCCGCGGTTCGCCCCGCCCGCCTCCTCGCTCGCCCCTGCCACCCCCGCCCGACGGAACGCGTCCTCGCTCGCCCCCCGCCTGACGGAACGCGTCCTCCGGTGTCCGGCTACCGTCGTGGAGTGACCAACCCGCCCCGCCCCCAGGCCGACGTCCCGCCCGCTCCCGAGTTGTTCACCTGGGAGTTCGCCACCGACCCCTACCCGGCCTATGCCTGGCTGCGCGAGCACGCGCCCGTGCATCGCACGCGACTGCCCAGCGGTGTCGAGGCATGGCTGGTCACGCGGTACGCCGACGCGAAGGAGGCTCTCGCCGACCAGCGGCTGTCGAAGAATCCGGCGCACCACGACGAGCCCGCGCACGCGAAGGGGAAGACGGGCATCCCCGGCGAGCGCAAGGCCGAGCTGATGACGCATCTGCTGAACATCGACCCGCCCGACCACACCCGGCTGCGCCGCCTGGTCAGCAAGGCGTTCACGCCCCGCCGGGTCGCCGAGTTCGCGCCCCGGGTGCAGGAGCTGACCGATCAGCTGCTGGACCGGTTCACGGAGCGGGGCGAGGCCGACCTGATCCACGACTTCGCCTTCCCGCTGCCCATCTACGCCATCTGCGACCTGCTGGGCGTCCCGCGCGAGGACCAGGACGACTTCCGGGACTGGGCGGGCATGATGATCCGGCACGGCGGCGGGCCGCGCGGCGGGGTCGCGCGGTCGGTGAAGAAGATGCGCGGGTATCTGCTGGAGCTGATCCACCGCAAGCGCGCGGAGCTGCCCGCCCGGCCGGCGCCGGGCGAGGACCTCATCTCGGGCCTCATCCGCGCCTCCGACCACGGTGAGCACCTCACCGAGAACGAGGCCGCGGCCATGGCGTTCATCCTGCTGTTCGCGGGCTTCGAGACGACGGTCAACCTCATCGGCAACGGCGCCTACGCCCTCCTCACCCACCCCGAGCAGCGTGCGCGCCTTCAGAGGTCGCTCGCCGGGGATGACGACCCCACCCTGCTGGAGACGGGCATCGAGGAACTCCTGCGCTACGACGGGCCCGTGGAACTGGCGACGTGGCGGTTCGCGACCGAGCCGCTGCGGATCGGCGGGCAGGACATCGCGCCGGGCGACCCGGTCCTCGTCGTCCTCGCGGCGGCGGACCGCGATCCCGCGCGGTTCGCGGATCCCGATGTGCTGGATCTGTCCCGCCGTGACAACCAGCACCTCGGTTACGGCCACGGCATCCACTACTGCCTGGGTGCGCCGCTGGCCCGGCTGGAGGGACGGACCGCGCTCGCCACTCTCCTCACGCGGCTGCCAGACCTCCGACTGGCGGCGGATCCGGCCGAGTTGAGGTGGCGGGGCGGGCTCATCATGCGCGGGCTGCGGACGTTGCCGGTGGAGTTCGCCCCGGAACGCTCCGGCACCGGACAGGTCCGGATCTGAGCGAAAGTCAGCCGGAGTGTGACCGTTCGACGGAGCAAACGTGACCGGTCCTCAACTCTGTGATCTTCACGTGATCTGCGCGGCATGAACTTGTGACAAGTGATCGTCTGCCTATACGTTCACTCGTCAGCGCGACGGGCCGGTCTCGGACGTCGCGCCGGTCACTGCTGTCCAGAGAAAGGCCCTCGCATGCTCTCCGGGAACGGTCGGCACCGTCGCCCCCGTCAGGCTCCGGCCCTCCTCGTCGCGGCCGGGGTGACCGGTTCGGCCATCGCCATCCCGCTGCTGGCCGCCTCCGGCGCCAGCGCCGCCGACGGCACGGTGTGGGACAAGGTGGCGCAGTGCGAGACCGGCGGCTCGTGGAGCGCCGACAAGGGTGACGGCGAGTTCGGCGGTCTGAGCCTCAGCCAGAAGGACTGGGAGACGTACGGGGGGCTCGACTACGCGGCCCGTCCCGACCTGGCCAGCCGCAACCAGCAGATCGCGGTGGCCCAGAAGGTGCTCGCGGCGCAGGGCATCGGCGCGTGGGGGACCTGCGGGCTGACGTCCGGTCTCACCAAGGCGAACGGCGCGCTGCCCGTGGACACGGGCCTGGCGGACGACTCCTCCGGCTCGGCCTCCTCCGGACTGTCCGATCTGTCCCGGGGGCTGTCCGGATCGTCCGGTTCCGGCTCGTCGGACTCGACGGGCTCCTCCGGCGGTTCGGGTGACGGCTCGTCCGGCGCGGGCGGATCGTCCGACTCGTCCGACTCGACCACCGATCCCACCGGTTCGCCTTCGGAGTCCGCTTCCTCCTCTTCCTCGGCTTCGTCCTCTTCGTCCCCTTCGGCCTCTTCCTCCGCCGCGGGCGAGTCCACCGGCTCCGCCGCGGGCAAGGGGGCGGGCGCTACGGGCGACGGATCGCCCACGGTCTCCCCGGAAGTGAACGAGTCGGACAATTCGGGCCAGGAGGTGGGCTCTTGGAGTCTCGTCGACACCGGCTCCCTCGGCTCCGGCCGGCACCGTGGGCCCACGGCCGACGAGAACACGGCCAAGAGCGCCACGGACGTCGCGCCGAGCGGCACCGCCCCCGCCACCGCCGGCCGGCACGCCGCGGCCACCTACGTCGTCCAGGAGGGGGACTCGCTCGCGTCCATCGCCGACTCCCTTGGCCTCGACGGCGGATGGCGTGCCCTGTACGCCGAGAACAGGAGCCTCATCGGCGACGACCCGAGCGACATCGCACCCGGTCAGACGCTCGACACAGGGGTCGAATAGGGCGCAAAACCCGGTAAATACAGCGGGAGTTCACGTCACACTTCGCGCCTAATGTCCGCTTTGGTGAAAGTGTGGGATGAGTCTCAGAAGCCCTGATCGTCTTTGAAATTCGGCGGATCACGTGTCTACGGTCGAGGCCGCTCGGCAACCCGAGCCCCGGCCGTCGCAACGCCGAATCCTGCCAGCGGCAGCCCGGGAACAGTCGTCGCGTCAAGCGCCGTAGGCAGGAGCGGGGGACCCAAGGTAAGTGCCGGGACCGGCTGTAGAGGCTGGATCCGGCTTGGGGTGAAGCCGCCCCTCCGGGAAGCATCGCTTCCGCGGAGGAGCGGCCGGGCAACTCACACGGCCCGAACCCGACAGCTCACCTCGCAGGCGTCGGTGAGGGGATCCACCATGCTGTTTTCCGCCAAGGGCAAGCACCGTCGTCCGTCCAAGGCCACCCGCGCCGCCGCTCTGGCCGGCGTCACCGGTGTCGCCATCGCCGCCCCGCTGATGGCGGCCGGCAACGCCTCCGCCGCCACCGCCTCCGAGTGGGACACGGTCGCCCAGTGCGAGTCCGGCGGCAACTGGTCCATCAACACCGGCAACGGCTACTACGGCGGCCTGCAGTTCTCCGCCTCCACCTGGGCCGCGTACGGCGGCACGCAGTACGCCGCGCAGGCCAACCAGGCCTCCAAGTCGCAGCAGATCTCCGTCGCCGAGAAGGTCCTCGCCTCCCAGGGCAAGGGCGCCTGGCCGGTGTGCGGCACGGGCCTGTCCGGCGCCTCGTACAACGGCGGCTCCGACTCCTCGAACTCCTCCGGTTCGTCCAGCTCCTCCAACTCCTCGGACAGCGGCGCCAGTGCCCGCTCGACCGAGAAGCAGAGCGCCTCGCGCTCCACCGACCGCCCGGCCGCCACCAAGAAGTCCAAGACGGTCACCACCCCGACCGGCAAGAAGGTCAAGAAGGGCGACGGCGAGTACAAGGTCGTCAAGGGCGACACCCTCAGCTCCATCGCCGAGAAGCACAAGGTCAAGGGCGGCTGGCACAAGCTGTTCGAGCTGAACAAGGACATCGTCGAGGACGCGAACCTCATCTTCCCGGGTCAGCAGCTGCACCTGAAGTGACAGCCGGCTCCCCGGCGAGCCCCAGCGCCCCCACGGCCGAGGCCCGCACACTGAGGGCCTCATGAGGACCCGGTGAGGGCCGCCCCCGTCCCCACGGGCTCCCCGCTCCGGTGCGTGTTCCCCCGTACGCACCGGAGCGGGGTTTCTCTGTGTCCGGGCGCCCGTCCGCGGGCCTCCGGCGGCCTTTCTCGGCCACCCCCTTTGTTCCGGGCGTGAACAATAGGTACGGTCTCTCTGTCCACGGGACGGTCGGTCGGCTGCCGACGGCCCGGGGACGGTTAGGCTCTAGCCGCAAGGCCCGTCGCGGTCCGTCATGGCCCGCGGGGCCCCGCACAACCAGCGTCACATCCCAAGAAGGAGATGCTCGTGCCGTCCATCGACGTCGTCGTAGCCCGGGAAATCCTGGACTCCCGAGGCAACCCCACGGTCGAGGTCGAGGTCGGCCTCGACGACGGCAGCACGGGTCGTGCCGCCGTACCGTCCGGCGCTTCCACCGGCGCCTTCGAGGCCATCGAGCTCCGCGACGGCGACCCCAACCGCTACCACGGCAAGGGTGTCGAGAAGGCCGTCCTCGCCGTCATCGAGCAGATCGGCCCGGAGCTCGTCGGCTACGACGCCACCGAGCAGCGCCTGATCGACCAGGCCATGTTCGACCTGGACGCCACCGACAACAAGGGCTCCCTCGGCGCCAACGCCATCCTCGGCGTCTCGCTCGCCGTCGCCCACGCCGCCTCCGAGGCCAGCGACCTGCCGCTGTTCCGCTACCTGGGCGGCCCGAACGCGCACCTGCTGCCCGTTCCGATGATGAACATCCTGAACGGCGGCTCGCACGCCGACTCCAACGTGGACATCCAGGAGTTCATGATCGCCCCGATCGGCGCGGAGTCCTTCTCCGAGGCGCTGCGCTGGGGCGCCGAGGTCTACCACACCCTCAAGAAGGTGCTGAAGACCAAGGGCCTGTCCACCGGCCTCGGCGACGAGGGCGGCTTCGCCCCGAACCTGGAGTCCAACCGCGCCGCGCTCGACCTCATCATCGAGGCCATCCAGCAAGCCGGTTACGTCCCCGGCGAGCAGATCGCGCTCGCCCTCGACGTCGCCGCGTCCGAGTTCTACAAGGACGGCAAGTACGAGTTCGAGGGCAAGTCCCGCTCGGCCGCCGAGATGACGGAGTACTACGAGGAGCTCGTCTCCGCGTACCCGCTGGTCTCCATCGAGGACCCGCTGTTCGAGGACGACTGGGCCGGCTGGAAGGTCATCACCGACAAGCTGGGCGACAAGGTCCAGATCGTCGGCGACGACCTCTTCGTCACCAACCCCGAGCGCCTCGCCCGCGGCATCGAGGAGGGCTCCGCGAACGCCCTGCTCGTCAAGGTCAACCAGATCGGCTCGCTGACCGAGACCCTGGACGCCGTCGAGATGGCCCAGCGCAACGGCTTCAAGTGCATGATGTCCCACCGCTCCGGCGAGACCGAGGACGTCACCATCGCCGACCTCGCCGTCGCGGTGAACTGCGGTCAGATCAAGACCGGCGCCCCGGCCCGCTCGGATCGCGTCGCCAAGTACAACCAGCTGCTGCGCATCGAGGAGATCCTCGACGACGCCGCCGTGTACGCCGGCCGCAGCGCCTTCCCCCGGTTCCGCTCCGCGAACCAGTAGGCGCGGCGGCGGCGCAGCGCGCTGACCCCACGGGGTCAAGGCTCCGCCAGTCGTACGTACGTCCCCGTACTCGGTCCCGTACCGTGTGCGGGGACGTACGCACGTGAAGGGGAGGCGGAGCACATGCCCGTGAAGGACCGGGACCGGTTCTCCACCGCGACCAGGATCAAGCTGCTCGGCGAGCAGACCGCGGCCCGGGTCTACCGCTCCCAGACGAAGCGCCAGGCCCGCCGCTCACGGCTCACCGGGCGCGCCGCCCTGCTGGCGCTCGTCCTGTGCACGCTGATCGTCGCCCTGGCCTACCCGATGCGCCAGTACGTCTCCCAGCGCGCCGAGGTGGCCGACCTGCAACGCGAGAAACAGCAGGCCGGCGAGCGCGTACGGCAGCTGCGCGACCTGAAGGCGCGCTGGCAGGACGACGCGTACGCCGAGCAGCAGATCCGACAGCGGCTGCACTACGTGCTGCCGGGGGAGACCGGCTACATCGTCGTCGACCCGGACGCGGCCCGGCAGTCCCGCGCCGAGCTGGGGGCGGCGGACCGCCCCTGGTACTCGAACGTCTGGGACGGGGTCGACTCGTCGGACGCCTCCGACCAGTGACCGACCGATAGAAAGACAGGCATGGAAACAGCCCCGCCGACCACTCCGCGCACCGAGCCCACCGACGCGGACGTCGAGGCCTTCAAGCAGCAGCTGGGACGGCCGCCGCGCGGCCTGCGCGCGATCGCGCACCGCTGCCCGTGCGGGCAGCCGGACGTCGTCGAGACGGCCCCGCGGCTGCCCGACGGCACGCCCTTCCCGACGCTGTACTACCTGACGTGCCCGAAGGCCAACTCGGCGATCGGCACGCTCGAGGCGAACGGCGTGATGAAGGAGATGACCGAGCGGCTGCGGACCGACCCGGAGCTGGCCGCCTCCTACCGCGCCGCGCACGAGGACTACGTCCGGCGCCGGGACGAGATCGAGGAGCTGAAGAACTTCCCCAGCGCCGGCGGCATGCCGGACCGGGTGAAGTGCCTGCACGTGCTGGTGGCGCACTCGCTGGCGGCCGGCCCGGGCGTCAACCCGCTCGGCGACGAGGCGCTGGCGATGCTTCCGCAGTGGTGGAGCAAGGGCGCCTGCGTGACCCTCGCAGCCGGCCCGGCGGCGGACTCCGCGGCGAACTCCGAGGCGGGGGAGGAGCGGTGACGCGGGTCGCCGCCGTCGACTGCGGCACCAACTCCATCCGGCTGCTCGTCGCCGACGCCGATCCGCGGACCGGCGAGATCGTCGACCTGGACCGCCGGATGACGATCGTCCGGCTCGGCCAGGACGTCGACCGCACCGGACGGCTCGCCCCCGAGGCGCTGGAGCGGACCTTCGCCGCCTGCCGCGAGTACGCGGACGTCATCAAGGAACTCGGCGCGCAGCGGCTTCGTTTCGTCGCCACCTCCGCCTCCCGGGACGCGGAGAACCGGGACGAGTTCGTGCGCGGCGTGCTGGACATCCTGGGCGTCGAGCCCGAGGTCATCACCGGCGAGCAGGAGGCCGAGTTCTCCTTCACGGGGGCCACGAAGGAACTGGCCGGCCGCGACGACCTCACCCGGCCCTACCTGGTGGTCGACATCGGCGGCGGCTCGACCGAGTTCGTCGTCGGCGACGACCGGGTGCGCGCCGCCCGTTCCGTCGACGTGGGCTGCGTGCGGATGACCGAGCGGCACCTGGTCGTGGACGGGAAGGTCACCGACCCGCCGACCGAGCGCCAGATCGCGGCCATGCGCGCCGACATCGAGGCCGCCCTCGACGTCGCCGAGCGCACCGTGCCCCTGCGCGAGGCGCACACCCTGGTCGGCCTGGCCGGTTCGGTCACCACGGTCTCGGCGATCGCGCAGGGGCTGGCGGAATACGACTCTGCGGCCATCCACCACTCGCGCGTCTCGCACGAGAAGGTCCGCGAGATCACCGACCGGCTGCTGCGCTCGACGCACGCCGAGCGCGCGGCGATCGGCGCGATGCATCCGGGCCGGGTGGACGTGATCGGGGCGGGCGCGCTGGTGCTGCTGTCGGTCATGGAGCGGATCGGCGCGCGGGAGGTCGTGGTGAGCGAGCACGACATCCTCGACGGCATCGCCCACGGCTGCGCCGCCGAGGCGCGCTGAGGGGCAGTGCCGGGCGATGCCCTGACCGGGCGGGGCGTCAGCGGCCGCTGTGCCGCCGTGATGGACCGCGGAGCGCAGGGGGCCGTCGCGGTCGTGGGCGATCTCCGACGGCGTCGTGCGGTCCGTCGCCCGGTGCGCTTCGATGCTGTGCGCGCACTCTGCTGAGCAGGCAGGACGCCCGGATGAGCACGCCTCGCGGGCCCTCGGACGCCTCCTCGCGGCGCCCCGTCGGGAAAGTTCGTGAAGTTCTTCACAAGGAATTCGGCCCCGCCGGAGGACGAAGACGTCCCGGTTGACCCTTCCAGGGCCCCAACTGCCGTGTGAACGTGTTCAAAACAGGCGTGCGCGGACGTATCGCGAGGGGGCGGGAGGGGCCCTGCCGGAGCGCCTCACGGCGGCCTCCGGGACCCGGAGAGGCAGCTCAAGCGGCATTGACAACGTCACGCCCTACACGCCGGTTCCCACCTCGCGCCATGATGTGGATCACGCGAGCGGCGGAGGATAGCACACACCCCCGACAAGCTTGTGAAGGGGCGCACGAGCGACCCCCTCCGACCGGGTGGATACTCGATGGCATGAGCACCACGGAGCGTCCCAGGATCCTCGTAGTAGGCGGTGGGTACGTAGGCCTGTACGCAGCTCGGCGCATCCTCAAGAAGATGCGCTACGGCGAGGCGACCGTCACGGTCGTCGACCCCCGGTCGTACATGACCTACCAGCCCTTCCTCCCCGAAACCGCCGCCGGCAACATCTCCCCGCGCCACGTCGTCGTCCCGCTGCGACGCGTGCTGCCCAAGGCGGAGGTCCTCACCGGCCGGGTCACCACCATCGACCAGGACCGCAAGGTCGCCACGATCGCCCCGCTGGTGGGCGAGGCGTACGAGCTGCCCTTCGACTACCTGGTGATCGCGCTCGGCGCGGTCTCCCGCACCTTCCCGATCCCCGGCCTCGCCGAGCAGGGCATCGGCATGAAGGGCGTCGAGGAGGCCATCGGCCTGCGCAACCACGTCCTGGAGCAGCTGGACAAGGCCGACTCCACGACCGACGAGGAGATCCGCCGCAAGGCGCTCACCTTCGTCTTCATCGGCGGCGGCTTCGCCGGCGCGGAGACCATCGGTGAGGTCGAGGACCTGGCCCGCGACGCGGCCAAGTACTACAAGACGGTGTCCCGCGAGGACATGCGCTTCATCCTGGTCGACGCCGCGGACAAGATCCTGCCCGAGGTCGGCCCCAAGCTCGGCCAGTACGGCAAGCAGCACCTGGAGAGCCGCGGTGTGGAGATCTACCTCTCCACCTCGATGGACTCCTGCGTCGACGGCCACGTCGTCCTGAAGAACGGACTCGAGGTCGACTCCAGCACGATCGTGTGGACGGCCGGCGTCAAGCCCAACCCGGTGCTCGCCCGTTACGGCCTCCCGCTCGGCCCGCGCGGTCACGTCGACACCGCCCCGACCCTCCAGGTCCAGGGCACCGACTACATCTGGGCCGCCGGCGACAACGCCCAGGTCCCCGACGTCGCCGCCCGCAAGGCCGGCGTCGAGAACGCCTGGTGCCCGCCGAACGCCCAGCACGCGCTGCGTCAGGCCAAGGTCCTCGGCGACAACGTGATCTCCGGCATGCGGGGCTTCCCGCAGAAGGAGTACGCGCACTCCAACAAGGGTGCGGTGGCGGGCCTCGGCCTCCACAAGGGCGTCGCGATGATCGTCATGGGCAAGATGAAGATCAAGCTCAAGGGCCGTCTCGCCTGGTACATGCACCGTGGCTACCACGGCATGGCGATGCCGACCTGGAACCGCAAGATCCGCGTCTTCGCCGACTGGACCCTCGGCATGTTCCTCAAGCGCGAGGTCGTGGCGTTGGGCGCGCTGGAGTCCCCGCGCGAGGAGTTCTACGAGGCCGCCAAGCCCGCCCCGGTCGCCGCGAAGCCGGCCGCCGAGAAGACCGAGAACGAGAAGGCCAACGCCTCCTGACCTCGCGTCACCCGACCTCGGGCCTGCGGGCCCGCGGTCACTGAACACCCCGAAGGGGCCGTCCGCCATCCGTGGTGCGGACGGCCCCTTCGGCGTCCCGCGGCGGGGACGGAGCGTGTTGTCATCCTTTGTGATGACCCGGCGAGTGCCGTGTGCCGTGTGCCGTGTGCAGGTATTTTGCCCAGCCGTGACGGCGTCGCGGGACTGGACACCGCACCCCCTCGTGTTTACGTGGTGACAGGGCATTCCGGGATCACCGTCACGGAGGTGTGCATCATGGCCGACGCCGCGCCGCGGCTCCATGGACTCGTCGAACAGCTGCTGGACGCACCGTTCCCGCTGCGTCTGCGCGCCTGGGACGGTTCGCAGGCCGGCCCTCCCGGCGCGCCGACCCTGGTCGTACGCCACCGCCGGGCCCTGCGCCGCCTTCTGTTCAAGCCCGGCGAACTGGGCCTGGCCCGCGCCTGGGTGGCCGGCGACGTGGAGATCGAGGGCGACCTGTACACCGCGCTCGACCTGGTCTCCGGGCTTCTGTGGGAGCGCGACGACGACGCCCGCACCCTCGCCCGAGCGCTGCGCGACCCCGGGTTCCGCGCCGCGGCCCGCAATCTGCTCAGGCTCGCCGGCCCCCCGCTGCCGCCCGCCCCGCCCCGCGAGGAGATCCGCCGCACGGGCCACCTGCACACCCGCCGCACCGACCGGCGCGCCGTCAGCCACCACTACGACGTCGGCAACGACTTCTACGCACTCGTCCTCGGCCCGTCCATGGTGTACTCCTGCGCCTACTGGCAGACCCCGGACGGCACTCTCGAGGACGCCCAGCGCGACAAGCTCGAACTCGTCTGCCGCAAGCTCGCCCTGACGCCCGGACAGCGACTCCTGGACGTCGGCTGCGGCTGGGGCTCGATGGCGGTCCACGCGGCCCGCGAGCACGGCGTGCGCGTCGTCGGGATCACGCTCTCCCAGGAGCAGGCCGCCCACGCCCGCAAACGCGTCGCCGAGGCCGGACTGACCGACCGGGTCGAGATCCGCGTCCAGGACTACCGCGACGTCGCCGACGGCCCGTACGACGCGATCTCCTCCATCGGCATGGCCGAACACGTCGGCTCCGCCAGATACCTGGAGTACGCGCGCGTCCTGCACGCGCTCCTGAAGCCGGGCGGACGGCTGCTCAACCACCAGATCGCCCGCCGCCCGCAGCGCGACGAGTCCTCCTACGGCGTTGACGCCTTCATCGACGCCTACGTCTTCCCCGACGGCGAACTCGCCCCCGTCGGCACCACCGTCGGCCACCTCGAACGCGCCGGATTCGAGGTCCGCGACCTGGAGTCGATCCGCGAGCACTACGCCCTCACCCTGCGCCGCTGGGTGGCCCGGCTGGAGGAGGGCTGGGACCGGGCCGTCCACCTGACCGGCCCCGGCCGCGCCCGCGTCTGGCGGCTCTACATGGCCGCCTCCGCCGTCGCCTTCGAACGCAACCGCATCGGCGTCAACCAGATCCTGGCCGTGCGGACCCCCGAGTCGGGCGACTCGGGGATGCCGCTGCGGGCCCGCACCTGGAACTGACCCGGAACGGACGAAGGGGCCCGCGCCGTCTCCCGGCGCGCGGCCCCTTCTCCTGTGCCGTCCCCCCGTACCGCTACTCCGACTTGATCGCCGCCAGCATGTTCAGCCGGGAGGCCCGGCGGGCCGGCCACAGCGCCGCCAGGATGCCCACCCCGGCGGCCAGGGCCAGGAAGAGCGCCATCCGGCCCCAGGGCAGGACGAGTTCGTACGTGGCCATCTTCGTGCCGAGCAGCTCGCCGGCCGCCCAGCCGAAGAACACGCCGAGCCCGATGCCGAGCACCCCGCCGAAGAGCGAGATCACGAGGGACTCCAGCCGGACCATCCGCTTCACCGAGCGCCGGTCCAGGCCGATGGCGCGCAGCATGCCGATCTCCTGGGAGCGCTCGAAGACGGACATCGCGAGGGTGTTGACGACGCCGAGGACAGCGACGATCACCGCCATGGCGAGCAGCCCGTAGAGCATGTTCAGCAGCAGCGTGAACATCTTCGCGATCTCGTCGGAGAGGTCCTGCTTGCTCTGCACCTTGATGGCCGGGTTGGAGCCGAGGGCCTTCTCCAGCCGGTCCTTCGTGCCGTCCGAGACGCCGCCGGACGTCTTGACCATGACCTGCATGTCGGCCGGGTCCTCGACATGCGGGGTCAGCGCCGCGTTGTCGAGGAGGATGCCCCGGATCAGCTCGTTGCTCTCGTACACCCCGGCGACCGTCAGCCGCCGGCTCTTGCCGTCCTCGTAGTGCACGGTGAACGACGAACCGGCCTTCCAGCCGTAGGACTTCGCGGTGCCCGCGTCGACGACGACCCGCGAGCCGCCGACCGTGAAGGCGCCGTTGTCCATCGGGAGGTCGGTGAGCTTGCCGAAGGCGGAGCCGTCGACGCCGGTGAGGTACTCGGTCTCGCCGTCGATGCGGCCGGGCGCGTTGCGCATCGGGCTGGTGGCGGTCACCCCGTCGACGGTCTTCAGCTTCGCGTCGACGTCCGGGGACAGCTCGTTGCCGTTGGCCATCGACACGACGTAGTCGGCCTTGATCGCGGCGGACGCCATCTTGTCGATGGACTTCTGAAGGCTGCCCGCCATCACCGTCATGCCGGTGATCAGGGTGAGGCCGATCATCAGCGCGGAGGCCGTGGCCGCCGTGCGGCGCGGGTTGCGCACCGAGTTCTGGCGGGCCAGCTTGCCCGACACCCCGAAGATCCGCAGCACCGGCGCGGAGGCCGCGATCAGCGGTCGGGACAGCAGCGGGGTCAGGATGAACACGCCGATGATCAGAAGCACCGCGCCGAGGCCCATGGGGGCCTGGCCGTCGGAGCCGTCCATCGTCGTCGCGGCGAGGACGACGGCCACGCCCGCCGCCGAGAACAGCGCGCCCAGCGTGTTGCGCAGCACCAGCGACCGGGTGGTCGCGGCGGCGTGCACGCTGCTCATCGCGGCGACCGGCGGGATCTTCGCGGCCCGGCGGCCGGGCAGCCAGGCCGCCACCATGGTGATGACGATGCCGACGGCCATGGCGGTGGCGACCGTGCCGGGGGAGACGACGAGCGGCCCGTCGGGGACGGTCGCGCCCAGCGTCCCGAGCAGCGAGCGCAGCCCGGCGCCGATGCCGACGCCGGCCGCCAGTCCGGTCACGCCGGCGACCGTGCCGACCACGAACGCCTCGATCAGCACCGACCGGGTGACCTGCCGGCGCGAGGCGCCCACGGCCCGCAGCAGGGCGAGTTCCCTGGTGCGCTGGGCGACCAGCATGGTGAAGGTGTTGGCGATGATGAAGGTGCCCACGAACAGCGCGATGCCGGCGAACACCAGCAGCCCCTGCTTCATCCCGCTCATCGACGCCGAGATCACCTCCGCCTGGTCGTCGGCGAGCTGCCTGCCGGTGGTGGTCTCGACCTGGTCCTTCGGCAGCGCGGCGTCCAGGGCGGACTTCAGCGCACTCTGCGAGGTCCCGGGGGCCGCCTTCACGTCGATCTCGTCGTAGACGCCGGGCTTGCCGAACAGCTTCTGCGCGCTCGCCGTGTCGAACAGGGCGAGGCTGCCGCCGGCGGCGACGTTGCCGTCGTCGGTGCTGAACACGCCGGTGACGCGCGGGGAGAGGACCGGGCCGTCGACGGAGATCCGCACGGTGTCGCCGACCTCGTACCCGGCGCGCTCGGCGGTCTTCTCGTCGATGACGACCTCGTTCACGCCGCGCGGAGCGCGCCCCGAGACGAGCGGGTACCGGGCGTCCTTCGTCCCCCAGTAGTTGCCGCCCTGCGACTGGAAGCCGCCGCCTATGAGCTTGCCGTCCTTGTCGGCCATGGCGGTGAAGCCGGTCACGACGCCGACGGCGGACGCGGCGCCCGGCGCCTTCGCGGCGCGCTCCAGCGTGGCCTGCGTCAGTTCGGGCGTCTTGACGATGCGGTCGCCGACGTCCGGCTGGGACTCGCCGGTCACGGCGACGTCGACCTGGTCGAAGCCCTTGGCGGAGCTCTTCTGAAGGGCGTCGGAGATGGTGTTGGTGAAGACCAGGGTCCCCGACACGAAGGCCACGCCGAGCATCACGGCGAGCACGGTCATCAGGAGCCTGGCCTTGTGCGCGAGCACATTGCGCAGGGCGGTACGGAACATGGGTGGTGTCTTCTCAGTCCTGCTCGTCGGCGAGCGGTGGCTTGCGTTGGGTCCCGGTCGGTCCCGGTGGGCCCTGAGGCGGGCCCGGTCGGTCCGGTACGGGTCAGCTGGTGCGGCCCTTGGCGTCGAACCGCTTCATGCGGTCGAGCACCGACTCGGCCGTCGGGCCGTGCACCTCGTCGACGATCCGGCCGTCCGCGAGGAAGACCACCCGGTCCGCGTAGGCCGCGGCCACCGGGTCGTGCGTCACCATCACCACCGTCTGCCCGAGTTCGCGCACGGAGTTGCGCAGGAAGCCCAGCACCTCGGCGCCGGAGCGGGAGTCGAGGTTGCCGGTCGGCTCGTCGCCGAAGATGATGTCCGGCCGCGAGGCCAGGGCGCGGGCCACGGCGACCCGCTGCTGCTGGCCGCCGGAGAGCTGCGAGGGCCGGTGGCTGAGCCGGTCGGCGAGCCCGACCATGCGGATGACCTTGTCCAGCCACTCCTTGTCGGGCTTGCGGCCCGCGATGTCCATCGGCAGGGTGATGTTCTCGAGCGCGGTCAGCGTCGGCAGCAGGTTGAACGCCTGGAAGATGAAGCCGATCTTGTCCCGGCGGAGCTTGGTGAGCTGCTTGTCCTTCAGGGAGCCGAGTTCGGTGTCGCCGATGCGCACGGAGCCGGAGGAGAAGGTGTCCAGGCCCGCCACGCAGTGCATGAGCGTGGACTTGCCGGAGCCGGAGGGCCCCATGATCGCGGTGAACTCGGCCTGGCGGAAGTCGACCGAGACCCGGTCCAGGGCGACCACCTGGGTCTCGCCCTGTCCGTAGATCTTCGACAGTTCCGTGGCGCGTGCGGCCGCTGTGGTGGTCCGGTCGGCGAGGGGGCTGGTGGTCACGGAGTGGTGCTCCTGTCGGGACGACGGCGGTTTCCTTGGGGACGTGAACCATCGTCGCGGCCGGGGGCCGTCGTGTAGTCAGCCGCTGTTCCGGTTCTGAAGGCAGACTCCGGACGGACCGGGGGCTCCCGTGTCATACCTGGGGATGACGCCGGACCCCTGCTCGCTCCCGCGCCCGCCCGTCTGCTGGACGTTCGTCAAGAACCGGTGGAGCAACCTCGTTCGGACGGTGAAATTCCGTCATTCCGCATGCACAAGCGGTTTCCGCACGGGAGGCTGCTGGCAAGTGCGGACAGTGGGTCATCGGTGCTGATGCACCCTCAGACATCAATAAAATAAGACAACATCGGGTCTGACCGCCGTCGGACGGGGGGACGGATCCCGATAGGGTCGACAGGTCAAGCGGAGCCCTCGGCCTGCCCAGATGGTGGAATGCAGACACGGCGAGCTTAAACCTCGCTGCCCCTTCGCGGGCGTGCCGGTTCAAGTCCGGCTCTGGGCACTTCCGACCTCTCGGCGACCCCTCCAGCCGTCTCGACCGTTGACACCCGCCGAGTGCGGGCGCACACTCACGTCCGAAGTTAGTGAAAAAAAGTTCACTGTGCGAACTCTCCTGGGAGGATGGCCGGATGCGCACCACCGTCGGCATCGTCGGCGCCGGCCCCGCCGGCCTGCTGCTCGCCCGCCTGCTCCATGTCGCCGGCATCGACTCCGTCGTGCTGGAGAGCCGGGACCGGGCCTACGCGGAGAACCGCCAGCGCGCCGGGATCCTGGAGCAGGGCACGGCGGACGTCCTGCGCGCGGCCGGCGCCGGCGAGCGCATGGACCGGGCCGGACTGCGCCACGACGGCATCGAGCTGCGGTTCGCCGGGCGGCGCCACCGCGTGGACTTCCCCGCCCTGACCGGCGGCCGGTCCGTGACGGTCTACGCCCAGACGGAGGTGTGCAAGGACCTCATAGCCCTCCAGCTCGCACAGGGCGGCCCGCTGCTCTTCGAGGCGGAGGCGCTGGCCGTCGAGAACGCCGCCACCGACCGGCCGCGCGTGCGCTTCCGGCACGAGGGCGTCGAGGACGTCCTGGAGTGCGACTACGTCGTGGGCTGCGACGGCTTCTGGGGCGTCGCCCGCAAGGCGGTCCCGGCCGCGGCCGCCCACGTCTTCGAGCGTGCGTACCCCTTCGGCTGGCTCGGGATCCTCGCCGACGTGCCGCCCTCGCACGACGAACTCGTCTACGCCCGCCACTCGCGCGGCTTCGCGCTGCTCTCCATGCGCTCGCCGTCCGTCTCCCGGCTCTACCTCCAGGTGCCCCAGGGCACGGACGCGCGGGAGTGGGCGGACGAGGCGATCTGGGACGAGCTGGACCGACGGCTCGTCACCGACGACGACTGGAAGCTGGAACGCGGCCCCATCACCCAGAAGTCGGTCACTCCCATGCGGTCCTACGTCCACGAGCCCATGCGGCACGGCCGGCTCTTCCTCGCCGGGGACGCGGCCCACATCGTCCCGCCGACCGGGGCCAAGGGGCTGAACCTCGCCGTCGGGGACGTCGTCACGTTCGCGCGTGCCCTGACCCACCGCAGGGACACCGGTTCGTCCGCCCTCCTCGACGCCTACTCCGCGACCTGTCTGCGGCGCGTGTGGCAGGCGGAGCGGTTCTCCTGCGACATGACGGCCCTGCTGCACCCCGCCCCCGGCGCCACCCCCTTCGAGGAGCGGCTCCAGCTCGCCCGCCTGGAGCGGATCGCCTCCTCTCGGGCCGCGGAGACCGATCTCGCCGAGGGCTACACCGGCTTCTCGTTCGATTGATCGAACGGCGGGGTTCGTCCGGTCTCCGTGGGATACCGGCCTTGTCCCGGCTTGGTCATGATCGGTGACGGCCCCGGCCGGGAATCACCAGGCGGCGTAGCGTGTTGCGCGACAGGATGAGGGAAAGATCCTCCCCAAGCACTAGGGTCAATCCTTTGCCTACCTATTACCCTTGAGCCAAGGCCGCGCAGTGTGGCCATGGAGGAGTGCAATGAGGAGCAGAAACCCGGTCTTCTCGCGACGGGGGTTCAGCCGCGACAACGGCTACGCGGGCTTCAACGCCGCGCCGCAGGCCGGGGGACCCGCAGTCGGCACGCAGCAGGGCAACCCGTACGCCCAGCAGGCCGGCAACCCGTACGCGCAGAACCCCTACGCCCAGCAGGACCTGCAGTACGGCGTCCCGCCGCAGGCCCCGGCCGCCACCGGCCGGATGACCATGGACGACGTCGTCGCGCGCACCGCGACCACGCTCGGCGCCGTGGTCGTCGCGGCGGTCCTGTCGTGGCTGCTGCTGCCGGTCGACGAGGCCAACATCAACAAGTCGTACGGCATCGCCGTCGGCGCCGGTCTGGTCGCCATGGTGCTGGCGCTGGTCCAGTCGTTCAAGCGACGCCCGGTGCCCGCGCTGATCCTGTCGTACGCCGCGCTCGAGGGCGTTTTCCTCGGCGTGATCTCCAGCGCGGTGTCCACCTACATCGCGGACGGCGTCGTCGCCCAGGCGGTGCTCGGCACCATGGCGGTCTTCGCCGGCGTGCTCGTGGCGTACAAGGCGGGCTGGATCCGCGTCAACCGCCGCTTCTACGGCTTCGTGATGGCCGCCGCCATCGGCTTCGTGCTGCTGATGGCCGTGAACCTGCTGTTCGCGGTCTTCGGCGGCGGTGACGGCCTCGGCTTCCGCAGCGGCGGCCTGGGCATCGTGTTCGGCATCATCGGCATCATCCTCGGCGCCTGCTTCCTCGCCCTCGACTTCAAGCAGGTCGAGGACGGCATCGCCTACGGCGCCCCGCGCGAGGAGGCCTGGCTCGCCGCCTTCGGCCTCACGATGACGCTGGTGTGGATCTACATGGAGTTCCTGCGGCTCCTGTCGATCCTGAACAGCGACTGACCCGCCGCGCACCGCGCGACACCACGGCGAAGGGCCCCGGGACACCGTCCCGGGGCCCTTCGCCGCGTCTGTGTGGGTGCGTCGCGAGCGCGCTACGTCAGTTTGCGCGCGGCCCTCCTCAGGTCGTACTCGTGGATGATCGCCTTGGCGTGGCCGTACGCGAGGTTGTGCTCGGCGCGCAGCCAGCTGACCTTCTCCTCGAAGCGGAGAGCGGGGCCTTCGTCGACGGTGCGCAGCCAGTCGGAGACCTCACGACCGGTGCAGTGGGGGATGCGGGCCAGTATGTTGCGGTGGGTCTCCTCGGAGAGGACATGGGACATCGGCGCCTCCGGTAGCAAAGGGGATGTAAGCCGGTCCTTCAGGTCACCGTGCCTGAGTGTCCGCCCGTTGGCAACAGTCCCGGTGCGACGCGTACTCTCGCGGCGTGGCTGATACGACGTCCCTGACCCGTGCGGTGGACCGCTTCGCCGACCGTCTGCGCGCCGCCCCGCAGAGCCGGCTGCAAAGAGGCGCCGCCGCCGAGGCGCTCGCGCTCGCGAGGGAGCTGGCCCGGCGGGCCCAGCTCGTCGAGGAGCCCGGCACGCCGCCGCGGGAGATGCCCGACGCCGGGATGTTCGCCGCCGCCGACCAGATCACCGTCGCCGCGCACGACCTGGCCCTCGTGCTCACGGACGAGGGCCAGGTGGAAGAAGCGGTGGAACTGGTGGCGCAGGCGCAGAAACGCGCCGGCGTGTGAGCCTCACGGGCGGGGGCGCAGACGCGCCCGCGGCTGTGTCTCAGAGGCTCGCTATGACCCGGTCCGCCAGGATGTAGACGCTGTCCGCGCCGCACTGGAACGTCAGGGTGTAGGCGCCGGAGACGCCCGAACCGCCCAGCAGGAACGGGGTCTCGCCCGCGGTGAGGGCCGCGGCGAGGCGTTCCGCCGTCTCGCGGTGGCCCGGCGTCATGCACAGGGTGGTGCCGTCGGCGAAGACGTAGACGTCGAGGGTGCCCAGCGGGCCCGGCCGCACGTCGGTCAGTTCGACCTGCTCCGCCGCGAGTTCCTCCAGCGTGGCCACCGTGCGCTCGTGGTCGTTCACGACCGGTGACTGGACCGGCACGAAGTCGGGGTGCGAGGGGTGGCGGCGGCGGGCGGCCGCCAGCTCCGCGGACTCGCCGCTGAAGTCGTCGCCGTCCGCGCCGGCCTCGGTCACCGGCTCCAGGCCGATGAAGTCCGCCTGGCGGGGCAGGAACAGCTCGCTGTCCGGCAGACCGAGCAGGGAGGGGGCGTCGGAGCCGTCACGGGCCTCCTGGGCGGCCCAGAAGGCGCGCGCCTCGGCCAGCTCCCGCTCCCGCTCCTCCGCGAGCGCCTCGGCCACCGCGGCGCGTATCTCAGCCGCGTCGGCGGTGGTGCGGGCGGCCGGCACGAAGCCGCGCAGGTGCGCGGCCGCGCTCTCGGCACTCTCGGCGTTCCTCGCGAGTTCGGCGTGCAGGGCGGCGACCTGCCGGCGCAGCTGAAAGAGGGTGCGCAGGACGGCGACGCCCACGGCGCCCGTGGCGGCCGTGGTGACCAGCAAGGCGATCGGCATGGCGCTCACTGACGTACTCCCGGTTCAAAGTCGACCCCCGACTTCCTACATCAGCTTGAAGGGTGGACTATCCAGCTGTCAGTGCGTAACGTCACGAAACGGACAGGACTTTGGGCCTGGGGTTTGCTGCCGAAAGGCGCTGAGCTGGGTAAATCCCTCTGGGAGGGAGATAGGTCACATCCTGGGGGAGATTGGATCACAAAAAGGCCCGGAGTCCAGGTGCTTTCCGGACTCCGGGCTGATCCGTGACCACGAGTGCTGAAACGGTTACGCAGAGACTCCGTCAAGTCGCCGCGCCACGCGGCGTCCTCGCCGTGCCGGGCGGCCGCTCGCCGCGTTCCCGTCACCTCACGCGGGGGTCAGCTCAGGCGCTCGACGACCATCGCCATGCCCTGGCCGCCGCCCACGCACATGGTCTCCAGACCGAACTGCTTGTCGTGGAACTGCAGGGAGTTGATGAGCGTGCCGGTGATCCGGGCGCCCGTCATGCCGAAGGGGTGGCCGACGGCGATGGCGCCGCCGTTGACGTTCAGCTTGTCGAGGTCGATGCCGAGGTCCCGGTAGGAGGGGATCACCTGGGCGGCGAACGCCTCGTTGATCTCGACCAGGTCGATGTCGTCGATGGTGAGGCCGGCCCGGCGCAGGGCCTGCTTGCTCGCCTCGACCGGGCCGAGGCCCATGATCTCGGGGGACAGGCCCGAGACGCCCGTCGACACGATGCGGGCGAGCGGGGTGAGGCCCAGCTCGCGCGCCTTGGTGTCGCTCATGACGACCACCGCGGCCGCGCCGTCGTTCAGCGGGCAGCAGTTGGCGGCGGTCACCAGGCCGTCGGGGCGGAACACCGGCTTCAGGCCCTGGACGCCCTCCATCGTGACGCCCGCGCGCGGGCCGTCGTCCTTGCTGACGACCGTGCCGTCGGGCAGCGTCACCGGGGTGATCTCGCGCTCCCAGAAGCCGTTCTTGAGGGCTTCCTCGGCGAGGTTCTGCGAGCGGACGCCGAACTCGTCCATGTCCTGGCGCGTCACGCCCTTGACGCGGGCGAGGTTCTCCGCGGTCTGGCCCATGGCGATGTACGCGTCGGGGACGAGGCCGTCCTCGCGCGGGTCGTGCCAGCTCGTGCCCTCCTGCTCGGCGACGGCCGCGGTGCGGGCCTCCGCCTCGGCGAAGAACGGGTTGTGCGTGTCCGGCAGGCTGTCGGAGTTGCCCTTGACGAACCGGGAGACCATCTCGACGCCCGCCGAGATGAAGACGTCGCCCTCGCCGGCCTTGATGGCGTGCAGGGCCATGCGGCTGGTCTGGAGGGACGAGGAGCAGTAACGGGTGATCGTGCAGCCGGGGAGGTGGTCCATCCCCATCTGCACGGCCACGATGCGGCCGAGGTTGTTGCCCTGCTCGCCGCCGGGCAGGCCGCAGCCGAGCATCAGGTCGTCGATGTCCCTCGGGTCCAGCTCGGGGATCTTGGCGAGGGCCGCCTGGATGATCGTGGCGGTGAGGTCGTCCGGGCGCAGGTCCTTCAGGGAGCCCTTGAAGGCGCGGCCGATGGGCGAGCGGGCGGTCGAGACAATGACTGCTTCGGGCATCACGGCTCCAAGGGGACTGGACGGGTCGTACGGGCGGCTGCTTGGGAAGTTACCCGTACGTATGGCCTGGGTCACGGGGGTGGGGATGTGACCCTGGCCGCAATTTACTAAGCGCTTGCTTTTGCCTCCGGCGGCGGGGCGGGATTTGTGCGGCCGGGGTGTGCGGGGGGTTGTGCGGGTCGGGGAGGTGAGGGGTTGTGCGGGTTGGTGGGGTGAGCGGCCCTGGGGGCTGTGCCCCCAGACCCCCTTCGCCCCTGAACGGGCCTCGTCCTCAAGCGCCGGACGGGCTGGTTGTGCGGCCTCGTCCTCAAGGGCCGGACGGGCTGGTTGTGCGGCCCGGTGGTGAAGTGCCGGACGGGCTTGTCGGTCAGGCTGTGGTGCGGGTGGTGGGTTCTGGTTCTGTCACCCGGCGGCGGCGGCGTCGCTTCAGGAGGGCCCAGGGGCCCCGGGGGCCGGTCGGCATCGCCGCCGTCACCTCCGTGCCGGGTTCCGCGACCGCTTCCGCGGCCGCCCGGGCCACCGGCAGGAAGCCCTCGCGGCGGGCGGCGTCCGGGCGCTCCTCGTCGGCCGGCCACAGGCCGAGCGCCGCGCACACCGTGGGCAGCACGGCCATCGCCGCCGTCGCGTAGCCCTCCGCCGACGGGTGGTAGTGGTCGGGGCCGAACAGCTCGCGCGGGTTCGCCTCGAACTCGGGTCCCAGCAGGTCGCCCAGCGACACCGTGCGGCCGCCCTGCCCGACGGCGCCGATCGTCTGGGCCGCCGCCAGCTGACGCGACGCCCGGCGCGCCAGCCAGCGCAGCGGCTGCTGGACCGGCTCGATCGTGCCCAGGTCGGGGCAGGTGCCGACGACGACCTCGGCGCCGGCCGTGCGCAGTCGCCGGACCGCCGCCGCCAGGTGCCGCACCGAGCGGGTGGGCGGCATGCGGTGCGTCACGTCGTTCGCGCCGATCATGATCACGCAGACGTCCGGCGCCCGGTCGCAGTCCTGGAGCGCCAGCGCCACCTGCCGGTCGAGATCGTCGGACTGGGCGCCGGGAAGCGCCACGTTGCGCAGCTCCACGGGCCGTTCCGCGACCGCCGCCAGCCCCGAGGCCAGCAGGGCGCCCGGGGTCTGCCCGGAGCGGTGGACCCCCTGGCCCGCCGCCGTGGAGTCGCCCAGCATCGTCAGCCGCAGGGGCTCCCGGCCCGGCCCGGGGGCGTCGTACGCGGTGCCGTAGCGGCCGTCCGCGTGCGGGACGTGCGGGTGCGTCCCGTTGTTCACCTGGCGGCGGGCCAGATGCACCTCCGCCAGCACCAGTCCGGCCACCGCCGCCCCGGCCAGCCCGATGCCGCCGCCGCCGTAGGCCGCGCCGGCCGCGATGCGCCGGGCCACTCTCGCCCTCGACATGCTCGTCATGCCTCGACGCCACCTCCTCGTGTCCGTACACCCACTCCTTGCCCCGTACGCACGGTCGCCCAATCTCGACGAGGAGTGAACATGCCGCTCCGGCCGGGGCCCGCCCCGTACCCTGGCGGGACCACTACGACCACTGTTTTTGCAAGCAACCGGAGACAACGGTGCAATTCCACGACTCGATGATCAGCCTCGTCGGCAACACCCCGCTGGTGAAGCTCAACAGCGTGACCAAGGGCATCCGGGCGACCGTCCTGGCCAAGGTGGAGTACTTCAACCCGGGCGGTTCCGTGAAGGACCGCATCGCCCTGCGCATGATCGAGGCCGCCGAGCAGAGCGGAGAGCTGAAGCCGGGCGGCACGATCGTCGAGCCGACCAGCGGGAACACCGGTGTCGGGCTCGCCATCGTGGCCCAGCAGAAGGGGTACCACTGCATCTTCGTGTGCCCCGACAAGGTGTCGACGGACAAGATCAACGTGCTGCGGGCCTACGGTGCCGAGGTCGTCGTCTGCCCGACCGCCGTGGACCCCGAGCACCCGGACTCCTACTACAACGTCTCCGACCGGCTGGTGCGCGAGACGCCGGGCGCGTGGAAGCCGGACCAGTACTCCAACGCGAACAACCCGCTCTCCCACTACCACTCCACCGGCCCCGAGCTGTGGGAGCAGACGGAGGGGCGGATCACCCACTTCGTCGCCGGCGTCGGCACCGGCGGCACCATCTCCGGCACCGGCCGCTACCTGAAGGACGCCAGCGAGGGCCGGGTGCGGGTCGTCGGCGCCGACCCCGAGGGCTCCGTGTACTCCGGCGGGTCCGGGCGGCCGTACCTGGTCGAGGGCGTCGGCGAGGACTTCTGGCCGACCGCCTACGACCGCACCGTCGCCGACGAGATCGTCCCCGTCTCCGACAAGGACTCCTTCCAGATGACCCGGCGGCTGGCCAAGGAGGAGGGCCTGCTGGTGGGCGGCTCCTGCGGCATGGCCGTCGTCGCCGCGCTGCGCGTCGCCGAGCGGCTCGGCCCGGACGACGTCGTCGTCGTCCTGCTGCCCGACAGCGGCCGCGGCTACCTCTCCAAGATCTTCAACGACGAGTGGATGGCCGACTACGGCTTCCTCGAGGACGACGGCCCCAGCGCCCGCGTCGCCGACGTCCTCAACGACAAGGTGCACGGCGCCATCCCGTCCCTCGTCCACATGCACCCCGACGAGACCGTGGGCCAGGCCATCGAGGTGCTGCGCGAGTACGGCGTCTCGCAGATGCCGATCGTGAAGCCGGGCGCCGGTCACCCGGACGTCATGGCCGCCGAGGTCGTCGGGTCGGTCGTGGAGCGGGAGCTGCTGGACGCCCTGTTCACCCAGCGGGCCTCGCTCGACGACCCGCTGGAGAAGCACATGTCCGCGCCGCTGCCGCAGGTCGGCTCCGGTGAGCCGGTCGGCGACCTGATGTCCGTGCTCGGCACGGCCGACGCGGCGATCGTCCTCGTCGAGGGCAAGCCCACCGGGGTCGTCAGCCGCCAGGACCTGCTGGCCTTCCTGGCCAAGGGCGGAAAGTGACCTTTGCGTGACGGGGGCCGTGATCGCGGGGAAACCTGCGGTGAACGGCCCCCCGAGGCACCGGACTTCCGTTTCCCCACCGGATCGGTCGACTTCGCGGAAGTGCTACGCGCGTGTCACGTGCACGCAGCACCGGGTTAACACGCGTCCGGCATCGTGAGGGGTGTCGGCGGGGAGCGGCTCCCCCGCCGGCAGGTGAACGGCGTCACGGACCTCCGGAGCGGCTCCCGGACCTCCCACGACGCCACGGACGCAAGCCCGGCCTGACCCGGCCCGCGTCCCTCGCGGGGACCGCCGTCGTCCCGCCCCCCGGCAACGGGGGTGCGGCGGTCCCCGCGCAAGCCTCCCGGCCCGGCCGGGCTTCTCAGGGCGACGTACGTACCGGTGCGGCTCCCCAACTGCCCAGCAGCCGCAGCCGTTCCTCCGTCTCGGAGCCCGCCTCCGCGGTGTAGACCAGCAGGGTCTGGTCCGGGTCCGCCGCCACCGCCAGCGTCTCGTAGGGGAAGGTCAGCAGGCCCGCGACCGGGTGCTGGATCCGCTTCACCCCGTAGGCGCACTCCCGGACCGGGTGATCGGCCCACAGCCTGCGGAATTCCTCACTCTTCAGCGACAGCTCCCCCACCAGCGCGGTCAGCCGGCGGTCGTCCTGGTGATGGCCCGCCAGCATCCGCAGGTGCGCCACGCACTGGACGGCCACCGCGGACCACTCCGGGTAGAAGTCGCGCGAGCCGGGGTCGAGGAACACGTGCCGGGGGATGCTGCGGCCCTCGGGCCCGCTCCCGCTGTAGCCGAAGACCGCGTCGGCGAGCGGGTTCCACGCCAGCACGTCCATCCGCTGGTCCAGCACGAACGCGGGCGTGCGCTCCATGCTGTCGAGCAGCGCCCGCACCCCCGGCCGGACGCGGGGCGCGGACGGCCGCCCGGCGGACCTGCGCGGGCGGGCGACGGCGCGCAGGTAGGCGTGCTCGGTGTCGTCCAGGCGCAGTACGCGGGCCACGGCGTCCAGGACCGCGTCGCTGACGGCGGGGCCGCGGCCCTGCTCCAGGCGTATGTAGTAGTCGACGCTCACTCCTGCGAGCTGCGCCACCTCCTCGCGCCGCAGACCGGGGACGCGCCGGCGCCCGTGCGAGGGCAGTCCGACCTCCTCCGGCCGGATGCGAGCACGGCGCGAGCGCAGAAAATCTCCGAGGTCCCCGTCCATGGGTTCGATCGTAGGGGACGGGCGCCCGGCGAACCTGGTACTGCCGGACCCAGGAAAAGCGCATCCCTGGGTAGCTCCGGGACGGGCGGCCACAGTGGTGCGTGCCGCCGGGGAGACGCCCCGGCCCACCACACCGGGAGCGACGGATGACGCACGAGAACCTGCACGAGAACCTGCGCGGCGACCTGCACGACGACCCCCGGCCGACCCCGCGGGACGTCCCGTTCGCGACGCCGTACCCGAGCCTCGCCGGGCGGACCGCCGTCGTCACCGGCGCCGCCAGCGGGATCGGGGAGGCGGTGGCCGCGCTGCTCGCCGCGTCGGGCGCCCGGGTCGCGCTGCTGGCCCGGCGCGCGGACCGGCTGGAGGCGGTCGCCGAGAAGATCCGCGCCAACGGCGGCGAGGCCCTCGCGGTCGTCGCCGACGTCACCGACGACGCGTCCGTGACCGCCGCCGCCGACCGGATCAGGGAGGCCTACGGGACCGTCGACCTGGTCGTCAACAACGCCGGCGTCATGCTGCCCAACCCCGTCGACGCCGGCCGCGCCGACGAGTGGCAGCGGATGCTCGACACCAACGTCACCGGGGTGCTGCGCATGATCCGCGCCTTCACCGGCGACCTGGTGGAGAGCGCGTCCCGGGGGCGCGCCGCCGACCTGGTGAACGTCTCGTCCATCGGCGCGCACATCACGTTCCCGAACTACGCGGTGTACGGCGCGACCAAGGCCGCCGTCACCTATCTGTCCCAGTCGCTGCGCACCGAGTTCGGGCCGCGGGACGTGCGGGTCACCAACGTCGAGCCGGGGCTGACGGAGACCGAACTGGCCACGCATCTCGACAACGCCGAACTGGCCGGGCAGCTGGACGGCATGCTCGACGCCATCGGGGCGCTGTCCTCGGCGGAGATCGCCGATGTCGTCGCCTACGCGACCAGCCGCCCCCGGCACGTCAACCTGCGGCAGATCGTGGTCCTGCCGACCCGGCAGGCGTGACGCCCCGGACGCGGGTCAGTCGTCGTCCCGCACGGACCGCCGGCGCGGACCCGACAGCAGGTCGGGGTTGCTGCGGGCGGCCTGGACGAAGTTCACGCCGACGACGCCGATCCAGGTGGTGACCACGCCGGCGAAGCCGGCGAAGGCGCCGCAGACCGCCGACAGCGGGATCGCCAGGATCAGCGAGACGATGCCGAAGCCGAAGCGCTCGCCCCAGGAGTCCGCCGACCCGGGCGAGCGCGCCCCCCGGGCCGTCGCCATCTGCTGCTCGGCCAGCCGGCGCCGCACCCGGCGCTCCACCGCGCTGTCGATGCGCTGGTCGACCTTCTCCAGGAACGAGTCCACCAGCGCGGACTCGTACTCCTCGCCCAGTTCCCTGCGCGTCTGCAAGGTGGCGTCCAGTTCCTTCTTCAGGTCCGTGTCCCGCGCGTCCATGGCCGTCTCCCGTCCCGTCATGGACAAAGGCTAGGGAGCGGGGGACGCCCGGCGCACTGGGGTTAGCCCCCCTGTCCCGGTGGGGCCCGCGGGCGGGAACCCCTTGCCCGGCTGTATGACGTCATGCAGAGTTCTCGGTGAGTGAATGGATCGTCGACGGAGCGGCGCGGTGGCGTCCGGTCCGGCCTCGGGTGCGAGGTGCGGTCCGGGGCTCCTGGCGCACTGCCGGACCGGTTCACGGACACCACGGACACCTGGAGGGGGAGCGGGGCATGAGCGCGGAGACGGAGTTCGGCGAGAGCGGGCCGGGGGCCGGGGCGGACGGTCCCGCCGCCCGGCTGCAGACCCTGTTCGAGGGGCACCGGCTGACGCCTACGCAGCGCCGGATCGCCCACAGCATGGTCCGCCGCGCCGCCGACGTGCCGTTCCTGTCCAGCGTGGAACTGGCCGAGCTGGCCGGGGTCAGCCAGCCGTCCGTCACCCGCTTCGCGGTCGCCCTGGGCTTCGACGGCTACCCCGCCCTGCGCAGGCATCTGCGCGAGGTCGCCCCGGCCGGGCAGCCCGCGGAAACCGCCTCGTACAACGAGTACCAGCAGGCCGTCGAGGCCGAGATCGAGAACCTGCGCCACCTCGCCGAGGCGCTCGCCGACCCCCGCCCGGTGCGGCGGGCGGGCCGGCTGCTGGCGGCCTCGCGTCCGCTGCCCGTCCTCGGCCTGCGGGCCGCCGCCTCCCAGGCGTACGGGTTCGCGTACTTCGCCGCCAAGGTCCATCCGGACGTACGGCTGCTGCACGAAGGCGGCACCATGATCCACGACCGGATCGACGCCGCCGTCCGGGCCGGCGCCTCCGCCCTGCTCTGCTTCGCGCTGCCCCGCCACCCGCGCGAGGTCGTCGACACCCTCGGCTACGCCCGGGAGGCCGGGCTGAGCGTGGTGACGGTCGCCGACTCCGCGTTCGCGCCGGTCGCCAAGGTCTCCGACCTGCTGCTGCCGGCCGCCGTCGGCACCGGACTCGCCTTCGACACGGCCTGTGCGCCGATGCTGCTCGGGCGGGTGCTGCTGGAGGCGATGTGCGACGACCTGCCGGACGCGCAGGCCCGGCTGGAGGAGTTCGACACGCGGGCGGCGGCGCGCGGCCTGTTCGTGGAGTGACCCCGCCCGCGGGCGCGGCGCGCTCTCAGACTCGTCTCACGTTCGCTCACTAGTCTGCGCGGTCACGGAAACAGTGCCTGAGTGACGAGGAGGCGGACGTGGCACGCGGAGGACAGGGGTTGGCTCGGGTGGCCGTCGTCGTACGGGCCGGAGCCGCGCCGATGTGGTGGTGCGGGGTGGTGGCGGCGGGGGCCGGCGTCCTGACGCCGGGCCTCACGGGACGGCGGATCGGTGTGCTCGCCGGGGCCGCGCTGTTCATCGTGGCAGCGGCGCTGACGGGACTGCGCGGCCGGCGCCGGTTCACCGCGCTGGGCCGCGGAGCCGCGCGGGCCGGCAAGCACGACGTGCTCCAGGACAGGGCGGTCACCGTGCGCACCTGGCGGCGCGGTCACCGCTGGTGGCTGCTGCTCGCCTTCCTCGGCGCACTGGCCGCCTCCCTCGCGGCGCCCTCGGCCGGCGGACTGCTGCTCGCCGGCTGCGGTGCCGGGCTGTACGGGAAGGCCGCCTGGATCGGACGGCGCGAGCGGGAGGACGACGTGCTGCTGTGGGTGCGCGTCGACTGGCTCGACCGGCGCGGCGGACGCCCGGCCGGCAAGGCGGTCAAGGCGTACCGCGCCACCGGCGTCGCGGCGGGCGACGCGGCACCGGGCGGAGCGCGCCGCCGCACCGCGGCCCTGGCCGCCTGACGGCCGGCGGGGACGGGCGGGGACTGGCGGGCCGGGCGCGGAACGGGCCCCATCGGGACGGGTCCTGACCGGGACGGGTCCTGATCGGGGCGGGCGCGGGCCGGGCGGGTGTCCTTCGGCCCGGTCCGCGCCGTCGCGGCCGATGCGCGGGCGGCGTCCCGGAGGGGCCGCCCGGCGCGGGGCTCAGACCTCCAGGTCCTCCTCGATCTTCCTGAGCTGGTGGCGGGCCATCGCGAGGTTGGCCCGCTTGGCGTCCAGGACGAGGTACATGAACAGTCCGTTGCCGCTGCGGCCGCTGATCAGTCTGATCAGGTGGTACTGGTCGTTGAGCGTGATCAGGATGTCCTCGATCTGGCCCTTGAGCCCGAGGTGTTCCATGGTGCGCATCTTGGCGCGCACCACGTCGGTGTTGCCGGCGGCGGCGACGTTCAGGTCGAAGGTCTTGCTGCCGCCCAGCGTGCCGAGCGCCATGCCGCTGGTGTAGTCGACGAGCGCGACGCCCGTCGCCCCCTCGATGGAGGCGAGGCACTCTTTCAGCGTGGTTTCGGTGTTGGCCATGACGTGTGCTCCTCGGTTCCTGTCAGCTTTCGGTGGTGGTGCGCGCGTTGGCGGTGGCCGGGCCGCGCGCCGTTCTGGTCCGTAGGGTCGGGGGCTTGGCCGGTGTGCGCACCGGCGGCTTGGCGGGGGGCTTCGGCGGCGCCTCGGCGGGCGAGGCCCGTGCCTGCCGGGCCGCCGCCTCCCGGGCGTCCACCAGCTCCCCGACGCGGGCTCCGGCGCGGCGGCCCTCCAGGTGCAGCCGGCCGACGTTGACGCGGTCCTGCGCGAGCAGGGTCAGCACGGCGGACTCACCGGCCGCGTAGGTGGCGACGTAGCCGTACCGGCCGCGCACGAGCAGCTCGCGGAAGTCGCCCTGGCCGGTGGTGTCCGCCATCCGCACCGCGACGCCGAGGGCGGCGGCGGTCAGCGCGGCCACCACCTCCGGCTCCACACCGGGTGTGTCGTGGGCGAGGACGAGGCCGTCCACGCCGGCCGCGAGGGCGCCGGTCAGCTGGGGCACCCGCGCCCGCAGCCGCCGCAGCTCGTCGAGTATCTCGGGCGCCGAGGCCATCAGCTCGCTCCTCTCGGCACGCGGTCGCTGCCGTTCAAAGGGCCTCCAGCGCATCCCTGAGCCTCTTCAGCAGGGTGATGTCGGGGTCGTTGACGCGGGGCAGGGTGATGCCCCGCGGCGGTTCGGCCGCGGCCGTCCCCGCGGTCGCGGTGAGCGCGTGACGGGGCGGCAGGCCGGGCACGGCGGCGGCCGGGGAGTGGGGGGCGCGCGGCGGCGGGAACAGGGCCGTCAGCAGCCCGGCCGCGGCCAGCCGCCGGACGTCGACCAGGGTGTGGAAGGCCTGCCGGCCCAGCTCGTGGGCGATGTCCGGCGCGGTCCGCACCCCGTCCGCCAGGGCCAGCACCGCGCCCTGCCGGGCGGTCGGCGTCGGCGCGGCGACGGCGTCGGCCCGCCGCAGCGGCGCCGCGTCGGTCAGCGGGTCCGGCCACAGCCGGTCCAGCAGCTCGCGCCGGCGCAGCGTCTCGCGCTCGACCGCGGCGACCGGGACGGGCCGCAGGGCGCCCAGCCAGTGCCCGGCCCCGTAGCGGAAGTGGCCCGGGGTGCTGCTGGGGGCGAGCGCGAAGTAGGCCGCGTCGTACACCGCCTCCAGGTGGCACAGCTCCAGTGCGCCGCGCGGGACGCGGCCGGCGTCGAGCAGCAGACGGGCGGCGCCGTACTCCTCGTCGGCCCGGTCCACCGCGTCCTGCCAGACGGCGGGGGCGAGGGTGCCGTGGGCCAGGAGGAGCACGTCGAGGCCCGGGGCGAGCGGGCTCTCGGCGTGCACCACGCGGCCCTCGGCGAGGTAGAGCGAGCCGCGCTCGCGCTCCAGGACGCCCGTCGCCCGCTCGGCCGCGAGCCGGGTGAGCATCGGCGACAGCGCGCCGCCGCGGTCGCGGGCCCCGGACTTCTCCCGCACGGGCAGCCGGGGCGGCGGGGTCGTCCCCTGGGGGTGCGTTCTCACCGCGGTCACCCGAGCACCAGCCGTCCGGCCATCTCGCCCAGCCGGATCCGGGCGAGCGCCAGGTTGCCGTCCGGCCGGCCCAGCCACACGTGCAGGAACACGCTGCTGTCGAAGGACGTCGGCACGAAGCGCAGCACGTGGTAGCTGTCCCGGTTGCTGATGATCAGATCCTCGACCGGGGGATCGACGCCGGCCGCCCCGGCCGTCGCGTCGCCCCCGCCGGGTCCGTCGCCGTCGTCGGCGTGCTCGTGGCGGGCGTAGCCGTCGGGCGCGAAGGCCCGCTGCTCCGCCGTGAGCCGGGCGACCTCGGCGGCCTCGGCCGCGGCCGCCTCGTGGTCGCCGCCGGGGAACTCCCCGACCGCGCCCAGGGCCAGTCCGCTCGTCCAGTCGACCAACGCGGCGCCCCGTGCGCCGGGCAGCCGCATGGCCTCCAGTAGACACTCGTCGATTCCGGGCACCGTTGGCTCCCCTCCCGCCTGCGGTTCGGCTGAGTGATGAAGAAGCTACGCAACGTAGGCGTGAGGGGTGAGTCTTCTGGCATTTTCCAGCGGAACATGCGGCGGGGTGGCTAACGTGGGTCGACTGACCTCGTTTCGGGCCGGCCGGCGCCCCATGTGTCTCTTCAACACCTCCCGACCGGCGCACGTCAACGGCGCGCGTGTCCCGCCGGGGTGGTGCGTGCCGCAACGCGCGCCCCCGTCGGGCCCTTCCCTTTCCCGTCCCTGCCGGGGGCCTTCGCTCTCCCTGTCCGGAGCGCGGCTCGTCGCGCCCGCGTATTGACTAGCCCTATTCAGAGCGTCAGGATGTGAATAACAACAGCAAAAATCCGCCGGGATCACCCATCCGCAAGGAGGCCGACCATGTCAGGACCCCGCCCCGTACGAGCGCCGCGCGGTACGGAACTGAGCGCCCTGGGATGGCAGCAGGAGGCCGCGCTGCGGATGCTGCAGAACAACCTCGACCCCGAGGTCGCCGAGCACCCCGACAAGCTCGTCGTCTACGGCGGCACCGGCAAGGCCGCCCGCGACTGGCGCTCCTTCGACGCGATGGTCCGCACCCTGCGCACCCTCAAGCAGGACGAGACCATGCTCGTCCAGTCCGGCCGCCCGGTCGGCGTCATGCAGACGCACGAGTGGGCCCCGCGCGTCCTGATCGCCAACTCCAACCTCGTCGGCGACTGGGCCAACTGGGAGGAGTTCCGCCGCCTGGAACAGCTGGGCCTGACCATGTACGGCCAGATGACCGCCGGGTCCTGGATCTACATCGGCACCCAGGGCATCCTCCAGGGCACCTACGAGACCTTCGCCGCCGTCGCCGCGAAGAAGTTCGGCGGCACCCTCGCCGGCACGATCACCCTCACCGCGGGCCTCGGCGGCATGGGCGGCGCCCAGCCGCTCGCCGTGACGATGAACGACGGCGTGGCGATCTGCGTCGACTGCGACCCGCGCGCCATCGACCGCCGCATCGAGCACCGCTACCTGGACGTCCGGGCCGACGACCTCGACCACGCGCTCCGGCTCGCAGTGGAGGCCAGGGACCAGCGCAGGCCCCTGTCCATCGGCGTCCTCGGCAACGCCGCAGAGGTCGTCCCGCAGCTGCTGGCGATGGGCGCGCCCGTCGACATCGTCACCGACCAGACCTCCGCCCACGACCCGCTGGCCTACCTGCCCACCGGCATCGCCTTCGAGGACATGGCCGACGCCGCCGAGAAGGATCCGGCCGGCTTCACCACCCGGGCCCGCGAGTCGATGGCCCGCCACGTCGAGGCGATGGTCGGCTTCATGGACGCCGGCGCCGAGGTCTTCGACTACGGCAACTCCATCCGCGGCGAGGCCCAGCTGGCCGGATACGACCGCGCGTTCGCCTTCCCCGGCTTCGTCCCGGCCTACATCCGCCCGCTGTTCTGCGAGGGCAAGGGCCCCTTCCGCTGGGCCGCCCTGTCCGGCGAGGCCTCGGACATCGCCAAGACCGACAAGGCCATCCTCGACCTCTTCCCGGAGAACGAGTCCCTCGCCCGCTGGATCAAGCTGGCCGGCGAGCGCGTCCACTTCCAGGGCCTGCCCGCCCGCATCTGCTGGCTCGGCTACGGCGAACGCGACAAGGCCGGCGAGCGCTTCAACGACATGGTGGCGTCGGGCGAACTGGCCGCCCCCCTCGCGATCGGCCGCGACCACCTCGACTGCGGTTCCGTCGCCTCCCCGTACCGCGAGACCGAGGCCATGCTCGACGGTTCCGACGCGATCGCCGACTGGCCGCTGCTGAACGCCATGGTCAACGTCGCCTCGGGCGCCTCCTGGGTCTCCCTCCACCACGGCGGCGGCGTCGGCATGGGCCGCTCCATCCACGCCGGCCAGGTCTCGGTGGCGGACGGCACCCGGCTCGCCGGCGAGAAGATCCGCCGCGTGCTGACCAACGACCCCGGCATGGGCGTCATCCGGCACGTCGACGCGGGCTACGACATCGCGGAGTCCGTCGCCGACGAGCGGGGCGTGCGGGTGCCGATGAACGAGGGCGAGGGCGAGGCGCGGTGACGACCGCAGACGGCAGCCGTGCGGCGGGCGCCGAGCGCCCGTCGCCGCCCCCCGCCGACCGGCCCCGCGCGGGATCCCGCGCGCACGAGCCGCGGCAGCGCGAGCCGCGGCCGCAGGCGCCGGTGTCCGCGGTGGCCGGCGCCTCCTTCCAGGAGATGTGGCGTGACCTCGCGCCCCTCGGGCGTCACCGCGACTCCGGCGGCTACCGCCGCTACGCCTGGACCGCCGCCGACGCCGACTGCCGCGCCTGGTTCCGGCAGCAGGCCGAGACACGGGGGCTGGCCTACGAGGTCGACCGCAACGGCAACCAGTGGGCCTGGCTGGGCGACCCCGGCGCCGAAGACGCCGTCGTCACCGGCTCGCATCTCGACTCCGTGCCCGACGGCGGCGCCTTCGACGGGCCCCTCGGCGTCGTGTCCTCGTTCGCCGCCCTCGACGAACTGCTCGCCCGGGGCGTGGAGTTCACCAGGCCGCTCGCCCTCGTCAACTTCGGGGACGAGGAGGGCGCCCGGTTCGGCCTGGCCTGCGTCGGGTCGCGGCTCGCCGCCGGGCAGCTCACGGTCGAGCAGGCGCACCGGCTCACCGACGCCGAGGGGATCACCCTGCCGCAGGCCATGGAGGCCGCCGGGCACGACCCCGACGCCCTCGGCGCCGACCCGGAGCGGCTCGGCCGCATCGGCGCGTTCGTGGAACTGCACGTCGAACAGGGCCGCGCCCTGGACCTCAGCGGCGACCGGGTCGGCCTCGCGAGCGCCATCTGGCCGCACGGACGCTGGCGGTTCGACTTCCGCGGCGAGGCCAATCACGCCGGCACCACCCGCCTCGCGGACCGGCGCGACCCCATGCTGTCCTACGCCGAGACGGTCCTCGCCGCCCGCCGCGAGGCCGAACTCGCGGGCGCCGTCGCCACGTTCGGCAAGATCTCCGTCGAGCCGAACGGCGTCAACGCCATCCCCTCCCTGGTGCGCGGCTGGCTCGACTCCCGCGCCGCCGACCAGGCCACCCTGGACCAGGTCGTCGAGGGCGTCGAGAGGGCCGCCCGCGGCTACGCGCAGGCACACGGGATCGACCTGGACGTCGTGCGCGAGTCGTTCACGCCCGTCGTCGAGTTCGACCACGCCCTGCGCGACGAACTGGCCCGCATCCTGGGCGCCGGCGCGGGCGTGGGCGACATCGCGGGAGCGGGCGGCAGCGGGACCGGCCTCAGGGTCCCCGTGCTCGGGACGGGTGCCGGACACGACGCCGGAATCCTCTCCGCGAGCATCCCGACCGCCATGCTGTTCGTGCGCAACCCCACGGGCGTCTCGCACTCCCCGGCCGAGTTCGCCGCCGAGGACGACTGCGTGGCCGGGGTGCTCGCACTCGCCGACGCACTGGAAGGGCTGGCCTGCAGGTGACCCACCCCCACACGCGCACGTACTGGCTGGAGCACGCCTGGCTCGACACCCACGTCGAGCCGGGAGTCGCCGTCGACGTCGCGGACGGCCGGATCACGGCCGTCCGCACGGACGTGCCGGCCCCGCCGCCCGGCGCCGAGATCCTGCGCGGCCTGACCCTGCCGGGGCTGGCGAACGCGCACTCGCACGCCTTCCACCGCGCCCTGCGCGGAACCGTCCAGGTCGGCTCCGGCACCTTCTGGACCTGGCGCGAGATCATGTACTCGGTCGCCGACAGGCTGACGCCGGAGACCTACCACGCCCTGGCCCGCGCCGTGTACGCCGAGATGGCGCTGGCGGGCGTCACCGCCGTCGGCGAGTTCCACTACGTGCACCACGCCCCCGGCGGCGCCCGCTACGCCGACCCCAACGCCATGGGCGAGGCCCTCATCGCGGCGGCCGCCGACGCCGGCATCCGCATCACCCTCCTCGACACCGCCTATCTGTCCTCCGGCTTCGGACAGCCGCCCACAGCCCACCAGCTGCGCTTCTCCGACGGGAGCGCCGAAGCCTGGGCCGAACGCTGTTCAGTTCTCAAGGAACGGGATCACGCGCGGATCGGAGCGGCCATCCACTCCGTGCGGGCGGTGCCCGCCGGCCAGCTGGAGACCGTCGCCCGGTGGGCCGAGGAGCGGCGCGCCCCGCTCCATGTGCACCTGTCCGAGCAGACCGCCGAGAACGACGCCTGCCGCGAGGCCCACGGGTGCACCCCGACCCAGCTGCTCGCCCTGCACGGCGTGCTCGGGCCGCGCACCACCGGCGTCCACAACACCCACCTCACCGCCGAGGACGTCTCCCTCATCGGCGCCAGCGGCACCGGGACCTGCATGTGCCCCACCACCGAACGCGACCTCGCCGACGGGATCGGGCCCGCCGTCGCCCTGCAGAACGAGGGCTCACCGCTCTGCCTGGGCTCCGACAGCCACGCCGTCATCGACCTCCTCGAAGAGGCCCGCGCGATGGAACTCGACGAGCGCCTGCGCACCCGCACCCGCGGTCACTGGACGGCGGCCGCGCTGCTGCGCGCCGCGTCCGCCGACGGCCACGCGGCCCTCGGCTGGCACGAGGCCGGAACGATCGAGGAGGGCGCGCTCGCCGACCTCACGACCATCGCGCTCGACTCGGTCAGGACAGCGGGACCGCTGCCCCGGCTCGGCGCCGAGACGGCCGTATTCGCCGCGAGCGCGGCGGACGTCCGGCACACCGTCGTGGGCGGACGGCATGTCGTACGGGACGGGGCGCACACGCTCGTACCGGATGTGCCGCAGGCCCTCGCGCAGGCCGTCGACGCCCTGCGCGGCTGACCACCGCCCCCCGCCCGGCCACCCATGAGGACGCCATGAGCAGCACCGTCATCACCAACATCGCCACGCTGGTCACCAACGATCCCTCCCTCGGACGCGGGTCCCCCCGGTCGGACGCATGCGAGAACGGGGGCGGTTCGCCCCTCGGCCTGATCCGGGACGCGGCGGTCGTCATCGACGGCGACCGGATCGCGTGGACCGGTGAATCAAGCAAAGCACCAGCCACTGACAACCGGGTCGACGCCGGCGGCCGCTCGGTCCTCCCCGGCTTCGTCGACTCCCACTCCCACCTGGTGTTCGCGGGCGACCGCACCGAGGAGTTCAACGCCCGCATGTCCGGCCGCGGTTACACGGCGGGCGGCATCCGCACCACCGTGGCGGCCACCCGGGCCGCGAGCGACGAGGAACTGGAGGCCAACCTCACCCGTTATCTGGGCGAGGCCCTCAGCCAGGGCACCACCACCATGGAGACCAAGTCCGGCTACGGCCTGACGGTCGCCGACGAGGCACGCGCCCTGCGCCTCGCCGCACGCCACACCGACGAGGTCACCTACCTCGGCGCCCACATCGTCTCCCCCGACCACGCCGACGACCCGGCCGCCTACGTCGCCCTGGTCACCGGCGAGATGCTCGACGCCTGCGCCCCGCACGCCCGCTGGATCGACGTCTTCTGCGAGAAGGGCGCCTTCGACGGCGACCAGGCCCGCGCGATCCTCACCGCCGGCCGGGCGAAGGGGCTGCACCCCCGCATCCACGCCAACCAGCTCACCCACGGCCCCGGCGTGCAGTTGGCGGTCGAGCTGGACGCGGCCAGCGCCGACCACTGCACCCACCTCACGGACGCGGACGTCGACGCCCTCGCGAGCGGCGACACCGTCGCCACGCTGCTGCCCGGCGCCGAGTTCTCCACCCGCGCCGCGTGGCCGGACGCCCGCCGGCTGCTGGACGCGGGCGTCACCGTCGCCCTCTCCACGGACTGCAACCCCGGCTCGTCCTTCACGTCGTCCATGCCGTTCTGCGTCGCGCTCGCCGTGCGGGACATGGGGATGACCCCGGACGAGGCGGTGTGGTCGGCCACGGCGGGCGGGGCCGCGGCCCTGCGCCGCACGGATGTGGGCCGCGTGACCCCCGGCGCGTACGCCGACCTGACCCTGCTGGACGCTCCCAGCCACGTCCACCTGGCCTACCGGCCGGGCGTCCCCCTGGTGTCCGGCGTCTGGCGCAGGGGCGTGCGCGTGGTCTGAGGGGGCGCGGACCGGGGGAGCGGTCGGGTTCCGGACGAGGTCTCCCCGGGGTGTCCCGTCGAGGCCGCGTCCAGACTCTCGGCGGCGGCGGCACCAGCGGCAGCAGCGGCTGCGTCTGCGGCGGTGGTGGCGGGGACGGTGGCGCGTTGCCGGTCCGCCGCCGACCTGCCCCAGCCGGTGCCGACGAGTACGAGCACCGCGCCCACGAACCCGAGCGGGCCGGGCCGGTCCCCGGCGAGGGCGACGCCCACCGCCGCCGCCCACACCGGCTCGGTGCCCAGCAGCAGACCGACCCGCGACGGCGACGTGCGGCGGACCGCCCACATCTGCACGAAGAACGCGAACAGCGTGCAGAAGACGGACAGGTAGACCAGGCGGGCCCAGTCGCCGGAGCCGAAGCGCGCCGCCGCGGCCCACGGCGAGGCGCCCGTGCCGGGCACGGCCGCCAGCAGCGCGAACACGGCGACCGCACCGCCCAGCTGGACCGTCGTCAGCGACAGCGCGTCCGCGCCGCGCACCGACTCCATGCGCGCCATGGCGAGGACGTGCACGGTGCGGGCCACCGCCGCCCCCAGCATGAGCAGATCGCCCCCGGACGGGGCCGTGAACCCCGCCCCCTGGGTGAGAAGCGCCACGCCGAGCACCGACAGGCCCGCCGCGGCCAGGAAGGCCCCGGGGAGCCGCACGCCCCGTGCCCGGCTCTCCGCGAGCGGCGTGAACACCATCGTCAGGCTGATGATCAGTCCGGCATTGGTCGCGGAGGTGTGGACGACGCCGTACGTCTCCAGGAGGAAGATCCCGGCGAGCACCAGGCCGAGCAGCGAGGCGCCGCGCCACTGGGCGGCCGTCAGCGCCCGCAGCCGCCGCCGTCCGGCCACCGCCAGCACGGGGAGCACCACGGCGAACCGCAGCACCAGCACGGCGATGACGGTCTGCGCCGTGGTGACGCCCTTGGCGGCGAGGTAACTGGACCCCCACACCGCGGCGACCAGCAGGACGGGCACGTCGGCGAGAGGCCCCGGCCGCCCGGACCGTGCGGGCCGTCCGAACCGTGCGGTGGCGGGGACCGCCGGGGCTGCGGGGGCTGCGGGAGAGCGGCGCACGAGGGCTCCTGAGGGGCAGACGACGCGGGCCAGCGGCGCTGCTGGTTCGGGGGCCGGGCCAGCGTAGTCGCCGGGAGGGAAGCGGCCGGCGGATTTTCGCGCCCTGGCGCACAGACGTCCGCGCCCGGTGATCGAGTACGGCTCGATCACCGGGCGCGGACGTCCGAGGCCTGCTGGGGGCCGGCCCTTACACCTCGACTCACTCCTCGACGGTCAGCGCCTTGCGCAGCCGCACCAGGGTGCGCGACAGCAGCCGCGACACGTGCATCTGCGAGATGCCGAGCTCCTCGCCGATCTCCGACTGGGTCAGACCGGCGACGAAACGGAGGGAGAGGATCTGCCGGTCGCGGGGGGCGAGTTCGGCGATCAGGGGCTTCAGCGACTCGATGTACTCGATGCCTTCGAGGCTGTTGTCCTCGTAGCCGATGCGATGGGCGAGCGCGCCCTCCGAGTCGTCGTCCTGGGCCTGCGCGTCCAGCGAGGACGCCGTGTAGGCGTTGGACGCGGCCATTCCTTCGACGACCTGGTCGTGGGAGAGGCCGAGGCGCTCGGCCAGTTCCGCGACGGTCGGCGCGCGGTCGAGCTTCTGGGCCAGTTCGTCGCCCGCCTTGGCCAGGTCGAGCCGCAGCTCCTGGAGCCGGCGCGGGACGCGCACGGACCAGGACGTGTCGCGGAAGAAGCGCTTGATCTCGCCGATGATGGTCGGCATCGCGAACGTCGGGAACTCGACGCCCCGCGAGAGTTCGAAGCGGTCGATCGCCTTGATCAGGCCGATGGTGCCGACCTGGATGATGTCCTCCATGGGCTCGCTGCGGGAGCGGAACCGGGAGGCGGCGAACTTGACCAGCGCGAGGTTCAGTTCGACGAGCGTGTTGCGCACGTACGCGTGGTCGTGCGTGCCCTCCTCGAGGCTTTCGAGCCGTGCGAACAGGGTCTTGGACAGGGCCCGCGCGTCGACGGATCCGACCTCGTCGAACGGAGGGATCTCCGGGAGTCCGGCGAGGGCGTCGGTGGGGTCGACGTCCGGCACCGCGATGTGTGCGATGGGTTCCAGATGTTCTTGGTCCGGAGGGGGTGTCGACGTCGCTCCGCGGGTATGCGGTGCGTCGAGCCGGGGTGACATGATGTCCTCCATCGTTCTCGGCGTATGGCTGCCGAAGCCAGTGAGCGCACTACGGTGTGCGGCGCCTCCAAAGCCGGCCGTGTCGGTCTGCGTGTTCGTACTAGGCCTACCTGCTTTACTTGACCGATCGCAAGTGCACTTTGTCCGTTTATGTCTGTTTGTGTGCGATTGTTCGGGTGTTGAGGTGCGGGTCGAGGGCGTAGTGTTCGAGGGCGTCAGAAAGCAGTTCGCGACCCAGGAGAAGAGACGGCATGGACCGCGGGACGGTCGGCAGCGCACAGTCGGGCCGGCTTCTGGTCGAGGTGCGGGAAGAGGGCCCCAGTGCCGTCGTGACCCCGGCGGGTGAGTTGGATCACCACACCGCCGATTTGTTGCGTGAGCCACTCGAAGCCTGCCTCGCCAGAGGTCACAGTCGCCTGGTGGTCGACTGCACGCGCCTGGAGTTCTGTGACTCCACCGGGCTCAACGTGCTGCTCGGAGCCCGCCTCAAGGCGGAGGCGGCCGGCGGCGGAGTCCATCTGGCGGGGATGCTCCCCGTGGTGGCCAGGGTCTTCGAGATCACCGGCGCGGACGCCGTGTTCACCGTGCACGACACGGTCGAGGCGGCGCTGGCCGACGAGCGCGACGGACACGACGAGGACGGCTGAGTTCCGCCGTCCGCCCGGCGTCGGCTCGACACGGGCGAGATGGGGGGGTGTCCCGCCCGTCACGCCGGGCAGGAGTCATCCTGAACCCGCACATCCCGGCGGTGGCGCCGACGCGAACGCCGTCCGGTCACGTACGACTCTGCAGAGATCCGACTCTTGAATGGTGAACCGGTCAATCGGGGAATCGGTGAGGTGAAGCGCTGATGAGCACCACCCGGCCTTACTCGCCGGGCGACCGCGGCCCGGAGCCCAGCCCGGAGCCCAGCGGCGCTTCCGGGACGTCCCACGGGGACGCGCGGGGGGCTGGGGCGTCCGACGGAAGCACGGCTGCCGTGCCGCCCGCGTCGCCGGGCGGCCGTCAGGTACGCCGGCTGAGCTTCGAGGACGCCAGCGGTGTCGTCCCGCTCGCCCGCGACTTCGCCCGCCAGGCGCTCTACGCGTGGGGCTGGCTGCCCGCCGCGACCGCCGACCGGCGGGCCGCCGCCGAGGACGTGCTGCTCGTCGTCTCCGAGCTGGTCACCAACGCGTGCCTGCACGCCGAGGGACCGGACGCGATGGTCCTGGGCTGCGACAACAAGGTGATCCGCGTCGAGGTCTCGGACCGCGGCACGGGCCAGCCGGCGCCCCGCACCCCGCACCGCGCGGGCCGCCCCGGCGGCCACGGCATGTTCATCGTCCAGCGTCTCTGCCTGGACTGGGGCGTCATGCGCGCGCAGGGCGTCGCGGGCAAGACGGTCTGGGCGGAACTGGGCGCGGCCCCCGCCTGACACGGCGGCCGCGGGCCACGGGTCCCGGCCCCGACCCGCGTGCCCGCGCCGCCGACGCCCACTGTCGCCGTACACGGGCGGCACCCGCAGTCGCGGGCCCGCGGCCGCCCGCCGTCCGCTCCGGGCGCCCCGTCCCAGCGGCCGCCGATCAGCACCGATCACCACCGCCCGCGCTCACCGGGCACCGCCGATCGCTGGTCGCCGGACCCCACTGCCACTGCTTCCGGTCAGGGATCCCGGCCCTTGCCGGTCGCCGAGCACCACCGCTTCCCGGCCGCCGGCGTCACCGGTGCGTCTGCGTCTCCGCCGGTCGTCCGTCACCGGTCGTGCCTCTGTCGCCGAGCCGCGCCGGTCGCCGCGCGGTGCTCCCCCTTCGCAGACCCGCCCAGTCGGCCCGCGCCGGCCCGTCCCGGCCGCTGTTTCGCGCCCCCCGCTCCTCGCTCCCCGACCCCGGGTCCCGGTCCCCGGCCCCGCTTCTCCGGCCCCGTTCCGGGGGTTTCGTGGTGGCCGGGGCCGGGTGCGGGATCGTCACAACTCCGGCCCGTGCCTTCTCTTCCCTCCTCATCGCCTCGGGCGTACCTTGACGGCTCGATCTGATGCCTCGTCAGTAAGGCGGGGCGGTGGGAGTGAGGGGACGGGACCGTGTCGAACCGGAAGCGAACCGCCGTGCTCGCGACTGCCGCGGCCCTGGCCGGCTCGGCGGTGCTGACGGCCGCCCCGGCGGCCATGGCCGAGGTCGTCGACGTCAACTACAACTGCAAGACGCCCATCGGGGACAAGAGCGCCGTCTCGCCCATCGACATCAAGGGCGTCCGGAGCGGCGACGGGTACCGGATCACGATGTCCTGGCAGAAGGGCGTCTCCTCCAGCCCCGTCGAACTCGGCGCGGGCTCCATGAAGCCGAGCGCGACCATCACTCTGGGCGGCGCCGACAGCGGCACCCTGAACGCCACGGGCCCGGCCAACCAGGCCGCGATACCCGCGAACACCCCCATCAAGATCAGCGACCTGAGCGGCACGTACACCCCGAAGAAGAGCGGCAAGGTCACCTTCACGGCCGGCGTGCTGACCATCAAGGCCCTCGGCACCACCACCACCTGCACCCCGGGCAACACCCCCGGGCCCTCCCTCACCCTCGACGTGAGCGCGAAGGGCGGCGGTGCCGGCGGGGGCTCGACGGGCGGGGGGTCGGGCGGCGGCTCGACCGGCGGCGCGGCGAGCGGCGGCGGCTCCGGCGGGCAGCTCCCGCGGACCGGCCCCGAGGACTCCGCGATCGCCCTCGGCACCCTCGGCGGCACCGTGCTGCTCGCGGGCGCGGCGGGCGCCCTGTGGCTGACCCGGCGCGGCCAACCGGCGCGCGCCCGCCGCTGACCGCCCCCGGAGGAGCGCTGGAGCCGCCGATGCCGTACGCCACCGCCCGCGTCCTGCTGCTGTCCCTGCCGCTGCTGTCCCCGGCGCTGCTTCCCCCGGCACTGCCGGCCGGTGCGCCGAACGCCGGTCCGGACGGCTGGTCGGCGGCGCCCGCCGGCGGGGGACGGCCGTCGTTCTACGCCGAGGGCGCTCCCGGAGCGGCCCTGCGGGACACGGTCGCCGTGACCAACCGGGGGACCCGGCCGCTCGCCGTCCGGCTGGGCGCCGCCGGTCCCGGCCTGCGGGTCGCCTTCGCCGAGACCGCGCTCGACGTTCCCGCCCGCACCCGCGCCGAGGTGCCCTTCACGGTGACGGTCGCGGCGGACGCGCGGCCCGGCGACCGCACGGGCCGGATCGTCGTGCGGGACTTTGCGGGCCGGGAGAGGGAGGTCCGGCTGCTGGTCCGGGTCGGCGGTCCGCGGCTGGCCGCGCTGACCGTCGAGCACGTGGCCGTGCGCGGCGGCCGCATCGCCTACGAGCTGGTCAACCGCGGCACGACGGTCCTCGTCCCCCGGCTCGCCGTGCACGCGGACGGCGTCCTGGGCGTCGTCCTTGACCGCGGGCCGCGCCCGCTGCCCGTGCGCCTGCCGCCGGGCCGCCGTCTCGCCCTGTCCGAGCCCTGGCCCGACCCTCCGGCCCTGGACGCCGTCACCGTGCGGCTGACCGTCACCGCGCCCGGCGCGGCGCGGGCCACCGGGCGGGCGTCCGCGCGGTTCGTGTCACCGGGCGCGGCGGCGGGCGTGGCGGGCGGCGCGCTGTCGGCCGTGGCCGCCGCGGCGGCCCTACGACGCCGGCGGTGCTGTCGGCGCGGGACGGCCGCCGTCGAAGTCGAGCCGAGGGGAGCGCTGACGTGAGAGCACAGTGGCGGATCACGGCGCCCGCGCCGGTCCTGCTCCTCCTCGTCCTGCTGCTGTCGTCGGCCCCGGTGCCCGCGGGCGCGGCCGCCGGGCGGCCGGCGGTGACGGTGTCCGCGGCACAGGCGGGCACGGGCGGTTCGGTCACCGTGAGCGGCAGCGGCTGGCGGCCGCGCACCCTGCTGATGCTGCTGGTCTGCGGCCAGGCGACGCCCGCCCGGGGCGTGATCGGCGGCACCAACTCCTGTGCCAACGCCGACGGGCGCGCCGTCACCACCGACGCCGACGGCCGCTTCAGCCGGGCGCTGCCCGTGTCCGAACCGCCGGCGCCCTGTCCCTGCGTGGTGCACGTGGCCACCGTCACCGGTACGAAGGCGCAGGCCGACGCGGCGTTCCAGGTGGCCGGGCACCCGGTCCGGCCGCTGCCCGCGCGAACCGGCGGCGGACGTCTGTCGGTGCTCACCGACACCCGCCTCGAAGGGTCCTCGGGCCTGCTGACCTGGTTCGGGGCGCCGCCCGCGCGCACGCTGACGTTCACCGTGGGCAACCTCGGCACCGGGGACGTGAAGGACCCCGTGTTCCAGGTCGGGGCGGCGCACGGGGTGTTCGCCCCCGAGTGGGACGAGCGGCAGTGGCGCGGCACGATCCGTCCCGGCGGGAAGGCCCGCGTCGAACTGCCCGTCGAACTGGCCGCGGGCGCCCACGGCGACTACACGGTCTCCCTGAAGTACGGCGGGAAGGTCCTCGCCGAGCAGCCGTGGGGCGTGGGCCGCCCGTGGGGTGTGACCCTGTTCTGGATCCTGCTCTGCGTGGTCGTCCCGGCGGCGGTGTTCCGCGTCGGGCTGGCCGTGGTGGACCGGGTGCGCCCGCGCCCGCCGGGCCCGGGCGCCTCGCGGGTCCCCCGGCACGTACGCGGCAGGCACCTCCGGTCCCCCCGGACCGGGCCCCCGGCCCCGAACCCCGTTCCTCCCGACCCGGTCCTGCCGTGGTTCACCCCTGACACCGGCCCGGCCGCCACGACCCGGCTCACCGCGCTGCGAGAGGACCGCCCCGCACCTGTGCCGGGCCCGGTCCCGCCACCGGACTCGGCCCCACCGACGGCTCCGACGCCTCAAGCGGCTCAGACGACCGCTACGGCTCCGACGGCCCCCACGGCTGCCGCGACGGCTCCGTCGGGTTCGGCCGTGCCCGCCGACCCGGAGGCTTCCGCCGGTTCGGCCGTCCCCACCGACCGCACCGCTCCCACGGGGCACGGGCGCCCCCGCCGGGCCCCCCGGTCCGCCGGTTCTGCCGGTTCTCCCGGTTCCGGCGGGGGCGGCGACTCCCCTCGACCCCACGACTCCGGCAGGAAGGGATCCACGTGAGTGAGAGAGCCATGCCACCCGAAGGGGCCCCCGCGCGCAGGCGGGCGGCCGCCGCGGGCGTCGCCGTCATGCTCACCGGGGCCGCCGTCCTGCTGGGCGTGACCGCGGGTCAGGCGCAGGCCGCCGAGGTGTCCTACGCCACCAAGTGCGTACCGCCGTCGGGCATCGGCCTGCCCGACGTCAACGGCACCACGAAGGTGGAGATCACCGCGCCGGCCACGGCGAAGGTCGGCGACACCGTGGACGTCGTCTGGAAGTTCACGCAGGCCGCGTCGAAGAACCCCGACATCATCGATCTGCCCGCGAACTCCGTGCAGCCGTCCGGCACCCTCAAGGCGGCCGGTGCGCAGACCGCCGACATCGCCGTGCGGGGGCCGCGCGAGAACCCGGCGATCCCCAAGGGCGGCGCGATGACGCTGTCCGACATGAAGGGCTCGCTGAAGCTGACGGCGGCCGGGCAGGTGACGCTGACGCCGGACGCCTACGTCGTCAACGCGCTGTCGACGGACACCCGGTGCACGCCCACGCAGGCCGTGCAGCCCTCGGCGACGATCACGGTGACGGCCGGCGACGGCGGTTCGGGCTCGTCCAGCGGCAGCCCCTCGCCGAGCACGTCGCCGACGGCCTCGGGTTCGCCCGGCGGGTCCGCGACGCCGTCGTCCTCGCCGTCGGCCACCCCGACCTCGTCGCCGACCGGCGGCTCCGGCCCGACGGAGTTCACCGGCAAGGTCGTCGACGTCCCCTACACCTGTCAGTCGCCCATCGGGGAGAAGAGGGCGACGTCGCCGGTGCAGATCGACGCGCGGAAGGACGGCGGGAGTTACGGGCTGACCGTGCGGTTCAAGAAGTCGGTGATGAACAGCCCGATCGACATCCCGGCCGGCGCGGTGAAACCGTCGATGCAGATCACCCTGGGCGGCTCGGACAAGGGCTCGGTCAAGGTGACGGGCCCGGCCAACGCGGCCCCCGTCAAGCAGGGCGCCCCGATCGAGATCCCCGACCTGACCGGGACGTACAAGCCGGGTGCGACCGGTGAGTCCACGCTCTCGCCGGGCGTCCTCGTCATCGAGGCCCTGGGCACGACCACCACCTGCACTCCGGACAGCACGGCGGTCTCCCTGACGCTGAACACCGAGGAGCAGGCCGGCGGCGCCTCGGGCGGCGGCGGTTCGGGGTCGTCGTCGGGCTCCGGCGGCGGCGCCGCGGGAGGCGGCGGTCTGGCGGAGACGGGCTCGGGCGACCATGGGGCGCTGAAGGCCCTGGGCCTGGTCGCGGGCACGGCGGTGCTGCTGGGCGGAGCGGTCTTCACGTTCCTGCCGGGACGGCGGCGGCCGTTCTGAGGGCCCACCTCAGATCTTGCTCAGAACGGCGCGGATCGTTTGCGTCCAAGATCATCTCTCGCATACCGTCCGGGTGTTCGCGCAAGCGATCGAGCAACGGATATGCCCGCGAGGCAAAGAAGCAGTTGAAGCGTTGACCATCGCGCTCTGTGTCTCGCGGAGGGAAGAGGAGCAAATGATCTGGGGGAAGAAGGCGGCGGGCGGCGCGCTCGCCGCCGTCCTCATGGCGACGGGCGCCGGACTGGCGACGGCGGCGCCCGCCGAGGCGGCGACGGCCAAGTACAAGTGCAAGGCCGAGGTCCACCTCGACCTCGGCCGGCCGAAGGCGACGTCCTCGTGCAAGAAGTCCTCCTCGGGCAAGAAGGTGAGCAAGCAGCGCGTCAAGCTGGTGTGCGACGTGATCCGCGGCCGGGGCACCCCGCACGAGATCCCGTGGATCCTGTTCGGGCCGTGGGTGAAGCCGGGCCAGAAGTCCACCGTCATGTGCGGATTCAGCAGCTTCACGCGCTCCTGGTCGGTCGAGACCAAGTCCTGAAGCCGGGACGGGGCCCGCGCGCAGGCGTCCCGCATGCGAGAGGGGCCGCCGCACCTGTCCGGTGCGGCGGCCCCTCTCGGTGTGACGGGACGTCAGTGGACGTCGCCCATCAGCGACTTGACCTTCCGGCGGTACATCCACACCGCGACGCCCGCGAGGGCGGCGAGGGCGGCCTCGCCCAGGACCGCGGGAGTGCCGCCGAGGTCGACGCCCGCTATGGCCGGGTTGGACAGCAGGCTGGTGACGGAGTCGCCCGCGGTGACCGCGAGGAACCACACGCCCATCATCTGGCTGGCGTACTTGGCGGGGGCCATCTTCGTGGTCACCGACAGGCCGACCGGCGAGAGGCACAGCTCACCCACGGTCTGGATGAAGTAGATGCCCACCAGCCACATCGGGCTGACCGCGGTGCCGTCGGACGCCATGGCCAGCGGGACCAGGAAGAAGAAGAACGAGACGCCGACCAGGATCAGGCCCATCGCGAACTTCACGATGGTGCTCGGCTCCTTGCCGCGGCGGTTCAGCCACACCCAGACCCAGGCGAAGACCGGGGCGAGCGCCATGATGAACAGCGGGTTCAGCGACTGGTACCAGGAGGACGGGAAGTCGAAGCCCAGCAGGGAGCCCGAGGCCTTGCCCTCGCCGAAGGCCTGGACCGTGGACGCGCCCTGGTCGTAGATCATCCAGAAGACGGCGGCCGCGACGAAGAACCAGATGTAGCCCGTCATCTTCGACTGCTCGACGACCGACAGCTCCTTGTCGCGCTTGATGCGCAGCAGCACGCCCGCCGGGATCACCAGACCGATGACCGTGAGCGGGATCATCGCCCAGTTCAGCGTGAAGTGACCGGTGAACCCGACGACGCCGTAGAACACGGTTCCGGCGATCAGCCAGAGCAGGCCCTTGCGCAGCCAGTCCGCGCGCTCCTCGGCCGCCAGCGGCTTCGGGACGACATCGCTGCGTGGGCTCAGGTTGCGGGTGCCGAGCAGGAAGGTGGTGAGGCCGATCGCCATGCCGACCGCGGCCAGGCCGAAGCCGAGGTGCCAGTTGACCTCCTGGCCGACCGTGCCGATGACCAGCGGGGCGAAGAACGCGCCCGCGTTGATGCCCATGTAGAAGATGGTGAAGCCGCCGTCGCGCCGCGGGTCCTCCGGGCCGTCGTACAGGTGGCCCACCATGGTGGAGATGTTGGCCTTGAGCAGGCCCGAACCGGCCGCGACCAGCGCCAGGCCCGCGAAGAACGGCGCCTGGCCGCCGGGCAGCGCCAGCACGAGGTGACCGGCCATGATCGTCACGGCCGCGATGGCGACCGTCTTGCGGGGGCCCCAGACGCGGTCGCCCAGCCAGCCGCCCGGCATGGCGAGCAGATAGACCATCGCCGAGTAGACGGAGACGATCACCGTGGTGGTGGCCACGTCCATCGCCAGACCGCCGCCCATGCTCCCCTTGCCGGCGCCGGGGCCGCCGGAGAGCAGGTAGACGGTGAGCAGAGCCTTCATGCCGTAGTAGGAGAACCGCTCCCACATCTCGGTCATGAAGAGAGTGGCCAGTCCGCGGGGGTGGCCGAAGAAGGTCTTCCCGGAGCCGGGGGTGCCCGGGCGGACCGAGTCCTTCGTCAGGCTGGACGCCATGTCGTTCCTTGCTGCTCGGGACGCGCCGCGCTCAACGCGCCGCGCGCCCGGTGGGGGGCGGCCGGCACCGGCGGACCGCCTCGTCCGCCCCTACGCCCGGGGGGAGTCCGCTCCGGGTCTCGAAGCGGTGGACGGCGGTCACCGGGATCCACGCCCCCTCGCGTCGGGGGCCCGGCCACAGGTCATTCCTTTCGGGGCCGGCGGGAACCGGCCCGCACACAAAAGAGACCCTCGGCGTCAAGCGGACCGCCAAAGGTCCCTGTGTACTACAGGCGTTCTTTCACCATACGGCAGCACAACGCCGGATATGGAAGGACTTGAGACGCGGATCACAGGTGATCATGGAACCGTGGCGGCGTTTCGAAGGTCTGAATCATCCTGCCATCCCCCGACCACAGGTCCGTACCAAGATCGACGACGCCGCCGCCCTCGGCGGGTGTCCCGGCTGTCCGGCATGTCCCCAGGTAAGAAACGGCGTCGGCGATCACACTTCGGCCCCTGCCCGCGCGGACTACCATCAGCTCATGACCCGTGTACTGCTCGCCGAGGACGACGCGTCCATCTCGGAGCCGCTGGCCCGCGCCCTGCGCCGGGAGGGCTACGAGGTCGAGGTGCGCGAGGACGGCCCCACCGCACTCGACGCCGGAATGCAGGGCGGCGTCGACCTGGTCGTCCTGGACCTCGGTCTGCCCGGCATGGACGGCCTGGAGGTCGCCCGCCGGCTGCGCTCCGAGGGCCACGCCATTCCGATCCTCATCCTGACCGCGCGCGCCGACGAGGTGGACACCGTCGTCGGTCTGGACGCGGGCGCCGACGACTACGTCACCAAGCCCTTCCGGCTGGCCGAACTCCTCGCCCGGGTACGGGCCCTGCTGCGGCGCGGCGCCTCCGAGCCCCAGCAGCCGCCCGCCACCCACGGCGTGCGCATCGACGTCGAGTCGCACCGCGCCTGGATGGGCGACGAGGAACTCCAGCTCACCGCCAAGGAGTTCGACCTGCTGCGGGTCCTGGTGCGCGACGCGGGGCGCGTCGTCACCCGCGACCAGCTGATGCGCGAGGTCTGGGACACCACCTGGTGGTCGTCGACCAAGACCCTCGACATGCACATCTCCTGGCTGCGCAAGAAGCTCGGCGACGACGCGGCCAACCCCCGCTACATCGCCACCGTGCGCGGCGTGGGCTTCCGCTTCGAGAAGAGCTGAACCGGTCCCCTGGGGCCGACCGTGCGCGTGCGTCGTCGGGTGCGGGCCGGTGGGGCTGCTCGCGCAGCTCCCCGCGCCCCTGAGGGGGCCGCCAGAACCCGCCTGGAAACGTCACCGCCCCGGAGGGCTCAGTGCGCCGCCGTCTGATCCAGTCCACCCTCGCCGTCGTGCTCGTCGTCATCGCCGTGTTCGGGGTGTCCCTCGTCATCGTCGAGACCCGCACGATCAGCAACAGCGCCCAGGAACGCGTGGACTCCGAGGCGCTGCGGCTGGCCAGCATCGTCGACAGCCGGCTGGTCGGCGCGGAGGACGTCACCGCCGAGATACTGCGCGACCAGGTCACCCAGGACCGCTACGCCGAGATCCGCATCCCCGGCCGGCCGGTCATCCAGGTCGGCGTCCGCCCCGAGGGCGACGTCATCCGGTCCACGGCCCGCGGCGAGGAGGGCGAGAGCGTCCTGGTCCAGGAGCCGCGCTCCACGGTGACCCGGGAGGTCGGCCGCACCCTGCTCATCATCGCCCTGGTGGCGCTGCTCGCGGTCGTCGCGGCGGTGCTGCTGGCGATCCGCCAGGCCAACCGGCTCGCCTCGCCCCTCACCGACCTGGCCGAGACCGCCGAACGCCTGGGCTCGGGCGACCCGCGCCCCCGTCACAAGCGCTACGCCGTCCCCGAGCTGGACCGGGTGGCCGACGTCCTCGACTCCTCCGCCGAACGCATCGCCCGCATGCTCACCGCCGAACGCCGGCTGGCCGCCGACGCCTCCCACCAGCTGCGCACGCCCCTGACGGCGCTGTCCATGCGGCTGGAGGAGATCACCCTCACCGACGACCCGGACACGGTGAAGGAGGAGGCCACGATCGCGCTGACACAGGTGGAACGGCTCACGGACGTCGTGGAGCGCCTCCTGACCAACGCCCGCGACCCGCGCACCGGCTCCGCCGTCACCTTCGACCTCGACGAGGTCATCCAGCAGCAGCTCGCCGAGTGGCGGCCCGCCTACCGGGGCGTGGGCCGCGCCATCGTCAGCTCCGGCAAACGCCATCTGCGGGCCGTGGGCACGCCCGGCGCGGTCGCCCAGGTGCTGGCCGCGCTGATCGAGAACTCGCTGATGCACGGCGGCGGCACCGTCGCGCTGCGCACCCGCGTCACCGGCAACCAGGCCGTGGTCGAGGTCACCGACGAGGGCCCCGGCGTCCCCGCCGACCTGGGGGCCCGCATCTTCGAGCGGACGATCAGCGGCCGCAACTCCACGGGCATCGGCCTGGCCGTCGCTCGCGACCTGGCCGAGGCGGACGGCGGACGGCTGGAGATGCTCCAGGCCCAGCCGCCGGTCTTCGGCCTGTTCCTGTCCCGCACCGCGCCGCAGAAGCGCACCGCACAGGACGAGGAGCCCACGGTCCGCTGACGGGCCCCGCGCCGGACGAAGGGCCCAGGGGGCGCGCGGCGGGGGTCAGCTCACGCGCTGCGCGGTCTGGGGCTCGGGGCGGCGGGACTGCTCGGCCACCGTCAGAAAGGCCTCGGCGTCGGCCACGGCCTCCTTAGCCGGCAGCGCCCGGAACACCCAGGTGCGGTACGACCAGAACCGGAACAGCGTCGCGATGCCGATGCCGACGAACTTGAACACGTTGCTCTGCAGCGGGCTGTCCCAGCCGAACCAGTAGGTCGCCGCGTACAGCAGCCCGTTCTCGATCACCAGGCCCACCGCGCTGAACAGCAGGAACAGCGTCATTTCCCGGGTACGGCCGCTGCGGTCGCGGTCACGGTAGGTGAAGTAGCGGAACCCCACGTAGTTGAAGGCGATCGCCACGACCGTCGCGATGACGCTCGCCCGGACCACCTGCAGATCGGTCAGATGCCGGACGGCGTTGAAGACGCCGAGGTTCACCAGCAGGCCCGCGCCGCCCACGGCTCCGAACTTGGCCAGCTCACGGATGAGCCTCTTCAGCCCCGAGGAACCATGTGCCATGGTCGTACAGGCCCCCGTCCGGGATTCGGTGTCGTCAACCCAGCCATGCTAACCACCACTCTTCCCGGTTTCCTGTGGTCGGGCTCACGGGTCGGCCGCGGGCGGCCGAGATGCGGGAAAACGGCGGGTATGGGGCCGCGGAACAGCCGACGGGAGACGGAGGGATCCGGCCGGGTGGCGTGGCCGATACCCTGGGGGCGTGACGTTCCCGGTAGTCGGCATGGTCGGCGGGGGGCAGCTCGCTCGTATGACACACGAGGCGGGCATCCCGCTCGGCATCAGGTTCAAGCTCCTCAGTGACACCCCACAGGATTCCGCGGCGCAGGTCGTGAGCGATGTCGTCATCGGCGACTACCGCGATCTCGACACGCTGCGCGATTTCGCGCGCGGGTGCGATGTGATCACCTTCGATCACGAACATGTGCCCACCGAGCACCTCCGGGCGCTGGAGGCGGACGGCATCCCCGTGCGCCCCGGCCCGGACGCGCTCGTGCACGCCCAGGACAAGGGCGTGATGCGGGCCCGGCTCGACGCGCTCGGCGTGCCGTGCCCCCGGCACCGCATCGTGAGCGACCCGGCGGACGTCGCCGCGTTCGCGGCCGAGGGAGACGGCTTCCCCGTCGTCCTGAAGACGGTCCGCGGCGGCTACGACGGCAAGGGCGTCTGGGTCGTCGACTCCGCCGAGGAGGCCGGGGACCCCTTCCGCGCGGGCGTCCCCGTCCTCGCGGAGGAGAAGGTCGACTACGTCCGTGAGCTGGCCGCCAACGTGGTGCGCTCCCCGCACGGCCAGGCGGTGGCCTACCCCGTCGTCGAGTCCCGCCAGGTCGGCGGCGTCTGCGACACGGTGATCGCGCCCGCCCCCGGTCTCGACGAGACGCTGGCGCTCAAGGCCGAGCAGCTGGCCCTGAACATCGCCAAGGAACTCGGCGTCGTGGGCCACCTCGCGGTCGAGCTGTTCCAGACCCGCGACGGCCGCGTCCTCGTCAACGAGCTGGCGATGCGCCCGCACAACTCGGGCCACTGGTCGATGGACGGCGCGATCACCTCGCAGTTCGCCAACCACGTCCGCGCCGTCCTGGACCTCCCCCTCGGCGACCCGCGTCCGCGCGCCCCCTGGACGGTCATGGTCAACGTCCTCGGCGGCGACTACCCGGACATGTACTCGGCGTACCTGCACTGCATGGCCCGCGACCCCCAGCTGAAGATCCACATGTACGGCAAGGACGTGAAGCCCGGCCGCAAGGTCGGCCACGTCAACACCTACGGCGACGACCTGGACGACGTCCTCGAACGCGCACGTCACGCAGCCGGTTACCTGAGAGGCACGATCACCGAATGAGCCCAGTCGTAGGCATCGTCATGGGGTCGGACAGCGACTGGCCCGTCATGGAGGCCGCAGCCCAGGCCCTCGACGAGTTCGAGATCGCGTACGAGGTCGACGTCGTCTCGGCGCACCGCATGCCGCGCGAGATGATCGCGTACGGCGAGCAGGCGGACGGCCGCGGACTCAAGGCGATCATCGCGGGCGCCGGCGGCGCGGCCCACCTGCCCGGCATGCTCGCCTCCGTGACCCCGCTGCCGGTGATCGGCGTCCCCGTCCCGCTGAAGTACCTGGACGGCATGGACAGCCTGCTGTCCATCGTGCAGATGCCGGCCGGCGTGCCCGTCGCCACCGTCTCGGTCGGCGGCGCGCGCAACGCCGGACTGCTGGCCGCCCGCATCCTCGCCGCCCACGACGAGGACCTCCTCGCCCGGATGCGCGACTTCCAGCAGGAGCTGAACGACCAGGCCACCGAGAAGGGCAAGCGCCTGCGCGCCAAGGCCGAGGGCTCGAACGGCTTCGGCTTCGGGAAGTGACGGCACCGGTGACACAGTCCGCCTCGCTGGACACGGCCCGCGAGCTCCTGCGCGAGTTCCCGGTCGTCGACGGCCACAACGACCTCCCCTGGGCGCTGCGCGAACAGGTCCGCTACGACCTCGACGCCCGCGACGTCGCCCAGGACCAGCACGCCCACCTGCACACCGACATCCCCCGGTTGCGCGCCGGCGGCGTCGGCGCGCAGTACTGGTCGGTGTACGTGCGCGCCGACCTGCCCGACGCGGTCCCGGCGACGCTGGAGCAGATCGACTGCGTTCGGCGGCTCATCGCCCGCCACCCGCGCGACCTGCACCCGGCGCTGACGGCCGCGGACATGGAGACGGCCCGCGCGCAGGGTCGCATCGCCTCGCTCATGGGCGCGGAGGGCGGCCACTCCATCGCCAACTCCCTCGGCGTGCTGCGCGGCCTGTACGGCCTCGGCGTGCGGTACATGACGCTCACCCACAACGACAACGTCGACTGGGCGGACTCCGCCACCGACGAGCCCAGGGCGGGCGGGCTGACCGCGTTCGGCCGCGAGGTCGTGCGCGAGATGAACCGCGAGGGCATGCTCGTCGACCTCTCGCACGTGGCGGCGACCACCATGCGCGACGCGCTCGACACGAGCGTGGCGCCGGTGATCTTCTCCCACTCCTCCGCGCGGGCGGTGTGCGACCACCCCCGCAACGTCCCCGACGACGTCCTGGAGCGGCTGCCCGCCAACGGCGGCATGGCGATGGTGACGTTCGTGCCGAAGTTCGTCCTCCAGGCGGCGGTCGACTGGACGGCCGCGGCCGACGACAACATGCGCGCCCACGGCTTCCACCACCTCGACACCACCCCCGAGGCGATGAAGGTCCACCGCGCCTTCGAGGAGACCCGCCCCCGCCCGGTCGCCACCGTCGCCACGGTCGCCGACCACCTCGACCACATGCGCGAGGTGGCCGGCGTCGACTGCGTCGGCATCGGCGGCGACTACGACGGCACGGCCTTCACCCCCGAGGGCCTCGACGACGTCTCCGGCTACCCCCGGCTGATCGCGGAACTCCTGGACCGCGGCTGGTCCAGGGCCGACCTCGCCAAGCTGACCTGGCAGAACGCGGTACGGGTGCTGGGCGCGGCCGAGGACGTGGCGCGCGGCCTGAAGGCCACGCGCCCGGCCTCCCACGCCACGATCGAGTCCCTGGACGGCTGACAGGCCCTAGGCCTCGGGGCACACGGGCGGGCCGGCGCGACCGGCCCGCCCGTGCGCGTACCCCCGAACGCCCCGTCCACCAGGAAGCGCGCCGCCCGCCGTGCGACGGTGACCGTACTGCTGACCGACGTACGGAGACCGTCATGGCCGACCTCCAGGACGAACTGCACGCCCTCCCCGAGGCCGGCGAGCTCCCCGACACGGCGCGGACGGCGCCCTGCGCCCCGCAGCCGCCCCCGCGCGGCACGACCGCTCCGCTGGAGCGCGCCGAGGCCCTCCTCGCCGCCCATCCCGTGGTCGACGGCCACAGCGGCCTGCCCCGGGCGCTGCGCGACCTGCCCTGGTACGACCTGCAACTCGGCGAGAGCGGCGTCGACACGGACGTGCTCCGGCTGCGCGAGGGCCACGTGGGCGCGCTGCTGTGGTCGCTGCGGCTGCCCGAGCGCTCCGCGCGGGAACGGGCGGTGGGCGCCACCCTGGAACAGCTGGACCTCGTCCGGTCGCTGATCGCCGCGCATCCCGAGGCGCTGCGGCTGGCCCGCAGCGCGGGACAGGTCATCGACGCCCGCAACTGCGGCCGGGTCGCCGTCGTCCTCGGACCGGCCGGCGCCGCCGCGCTGGACGACTCCCTGGGCATCCTGCGGTCGCTGCACTCCCTCGGGCTGCGCGTCCTCACCCTGGCCGGGGCCTCGTGGGCGGGCGAGGCGGGGCTGACCCGGTTCGGCGAGGAGGTCGTGCGCGAGATGAACCGGCTCGGCGTGCTCGCCGACCTGTCCGGCGCCTCCGACGCCACGGCCGGCCGTGCCCTGGCGCTGTCCAGGACGCCGGTGCTGTGCACCCGCTCCGGCGCCCGCGCCCTGCGCGCCCACCCCGACAATCTGTCCGACGCGCTGCTCGCCGAGCTTGGCGCGGCGAAGGGGCTGTGCCTGGTGCCGTCCTCGCCCGAGCGGACCGGGCCGGACGTGCGGGACGTGGCCGACCATCTCGACCACGTCCGCGCGATCGCCGGCCCCGAGAGCGTGGGCCTGTCCGGCGCCCACGCCCGCGACGACGCCCCCGACACCGTCCCGGCCTACCCCTCGCTGATCGCCGAGCTGCTCGAACGCGGCTGGCCGGAGCCCGACATCGCGCTGCTGACCTGGGGGAACATGCAGCGGGTCCTGCGCTCGGCCGACTTCGCGGCCCGTGCGGCCCGCGAACGCCGCAAGCCGTCGACCGTGCGCATCACCGAACTGGACCCGCCGGACGCCTGAGCCGGCCCCCGCGCTCAGGCCAGGGGCTGTTCCACGCGGCACAGGCAGAACGGATGGCCGGCCGGGTCGGCGTACACCATGAAGTCCTTCTTCTCCCGGTCCTCCAGGTCGAGCGGGCGCGCGCCCAGCTTCAGCACGCGCGCGTGGGCCTCGTCCATCTCCTCCCAGGTGGCGCCGCCGTCCAGGTCGAGGTGGAACTGCTGGGGGTTGCGGTCGGCGCGCGGCCACTCGGGCGGGGTGTACCCCTCGACCTGCTGGAAGGCGATCCGGGGACCGCCGGGCACGTGCAGAACGAACCAGTCGTCCGCCCCGTCCTCGGCCTCGGGCGTGCCGCCGAGGACCGCCGCGTAGAACGCGGCGAGCGCGCGCGGATCGGGACAGTCGAGGACGACGGAGCGGAATCGGGCGACGGGCGGCATGGGACCCTCCTGGGCGGGCGCGGGACGACGGACCGTGGCCGCCGCTGCGGTCTCAGCAGCGGCACAGGCAGAACGGGTGCCCAGCGGGGTCGGCGTACACACGCCAGCCGCGCGAGCGGTCCTGCGCGTCCAGCGGCTTCGCGCCCAGCGCGAGCACGCCTTGCTCGGCGGCGTCCAGGTCGGCGACGGTCAGATCGAGGTGGAACTGCTGCGACCGCTCCGGCGCGGGCCACTCGGGCGGGACGAAACCGGGGGCGGCCTGGAAGGCCAGCGAGCGGCCTTCGGGCGTCTTCACGTTCACCCAGTCCCCGTCGCCCTCGACGGTGCCGCCCAGCACCTCGGCGTAGAACCCGGCCAGTGCGCGCGGGTCGGGACAGTCCAGAACGATCTGGCCCAGCTCGGCGAGTGCCATGACTTCCTCCATGGAGTCGGAATCGGCTTCCTGCCCGTCGCCGGTTACCTGTAGAGACCGGCAACTGGTAACGGTTACCGCATACTGGCCCATTGCCGGTAACGTCGCAAGCCTCTTCTGGCGGTACCGTCGCAGGCATGAGTGACAGATCGGCCGCCCCCGGAGCCCTCGCCCTGGTGGAGTCCCTGGTCAACACGCTGGACGTCGCGTCCGGCGCGGACGCCCTGGACACCGCGCGGGGACGCGAGCGGTTCGGGCTGGCCGAGGACGAGGTGGAGCAGGCCCGCACCCTGCGGGAATCCCTGAGAGCCGCCCTGCTGGCACACGCCGGGCACCCTCCGCACCGCGCGGTGACACCGCTGGGCGAACTGCTGGCGTCCGCGCCCCTCGTGATCGCCGTCGACGAACACGACGGCTCCGCCCGCCTCGCGCCCTCCGGCCCCGACGGCGGCGCCCCGCTGCTGTCGCGCACGGCGGCCGCCGTCGCCCAGGCGCTGGTCGACGGCACCTGGACCCGGCTGAAGGCCTGCGAGGCGGCGACCTGCCACTGGGCCTACTACGACCGCAGCCCGGCCGGCCGGGGCCGCTGGTGCTCGATGCAGGTGTGCGGGGCGCGCGCCAAGATGCGCCGCTACCGGGCGAAGTAGCCCGCCGACCGGCGACGGGCCGGTTCAGGGGGCGGGACCGGGTCGGGTCAGGGGCCGATTCAGGGGTGGTTCGGGGCCGGTTCAGGGATGGTTCACCGGCCGGGCCGCCGCCCGGTGGTGCAGAATGCACCAAGACGCCGGTTCGGCCGACTGAGCCTCGGCCGAACCGGCGTCGCCTTCGCCCGCTACGCCGTCGGGCGGCCCATGGCCCGGTAGGTCCAGCCCGACTTGCGCCACAGCTGCGGATCCAGCGCGTTGCGTCCGTCCAGGATCAGCCGCGTCGCCGCGACCTCGCCGAGCGCCGCCGGATCCAGGTCCCGGAACTCCCGCCACTCCGTCAGGTGCAGCACCGCGTCGGCGCCCCGGACGGCGTCCAGCGCCGAGCCGGCGTAACCCAGGGTCGGGAAGAGCCGGCGCGCGTTCTCCATCCCCTTCGGGTCGTACACGGTGACCTGACCGCCCTGCAGATGGATCTGCCCGGCGACGTTCAGCGCCGGCGAGTCGCGGACGTCGTCCGAGTCCGGCTTGAAGGTGGCACCCAGCACGGCGATCCGCTTGCCCAGGAACGACCCGCCCCCCAGCTCCTGCCGCGCCAGCTCGACCATCCGCCCGCGCTGGCGCATGTTGATCGAGTCGATCTCGCGCAGGAAGGTCAGCGCCTGGTCGGCCCCCAGCTCACCGGCCCGCGCCATGAACGCGCGGATGTCCTTCGGCAGACAGCCGCCCCCGAACCCGATCCCCGCCCGCAGGAACTTCTTGCCGATCCGGTCGTCGTAGCCGATCGCCTCGGCCAGCTTGGCCACGTCGCCGTCGGCCGCCTCGCACACCTCCGCCATGGCGTTGATGAACGAGATCTTGGTCGCGAGGAAGGAGTTGGCGGACGTCTTCACCAGCTCCGCCGTGGGGAAGTCCGTCACCACGAACGGGGTGCCCTCCGCGACGGGCGTCTCGTACACCTGACGCAGCAGACTCTCGGCCCGCTCGCTGCGCACCCCGACCACGATCCGGTCCGGGTGCAGAGTGTCCTGCACCGCGAACCCCTCCCGCAGGAACTCCGGGTTCCAGGCCAGCTCGGCGTCCTCGCCGGCCGGCGCGAGACCGGCGATCATGCGCGCCAGCCGGTCCGCGGAGCCCACCGGCACCGTCGACTTGCCGACGACCAGCGCGGGCCGCGTCAGATGCGGGGCGAGGGAGGCGAGGGCGGACTCGACGTACGACATGTCGCACGCGTACTCGCCGTGCTTCTGCGGCGTGTTGACGCAGACGAAGTGGACGTCGCCGAACGCCCCCACCTCGGCCCAGTCCTGGGTGAACCGCAACCGCCCGCTCGACCCCTCGAAACCGGCGACGTGCCGGCGCAGCAGCTCCTCCAGACCCGGCTCGTACATGGGCGTCTCACCGCGTTCGAGCATCTCGATCTTCTCGCGGACGACGTCGAGCGCGAGCACCTCGAAGCCCAGCTCGGCCATGGCCGCGGCGTGCGTGGCGCCGAGATAGCCGGTGCCGATCACGGTGATCTTGAGGGCCATGGATGCTCCTGGTGGGGGTTGCCGTCGCTGCGCGCCCGAGCATAGCCGTGGCGTGTCGGCGCCCCCCACCGGGCAGTTCGCCGGTGCGGGAGCCCTGTCGCCAAACTCACGTACCACGGGCATCGGGGAGACCATTAAAATTTGAGTTACTTAACGGTAATTAGCGTCGGTAACGCAGCGTCTTTGGAGTGTGAGGACACCTTGGCCGGATCGGCTGACTTCGACCTGTACCGCCCGTCCGAGGAGCACGACATGCTCCGCGACGCCATCCGCTCACTGTCCGAGGCGAAGATCGCGCCGTTCGCGGCCGTGGTGGACGAGGAGGCCCGCTTCCCCCAGGAGGCGCTGGACGCGCTGGTGGCGAGCGACCTGCACGCCGTGCACGTCCCCGAGGAGTACGGCGGCGCGGGCGCCGACGCCCTCGCGACGGTCATCGTGATCGAGGAGGTGGCCCGCGTGTGCGTGTCCTCCTCCCTCATCCCCGCCGTGAACAAGCTGGGCTCGCTCCCGGTGATCCTCTCCGGCTCCGAGGACCTGAAGAAGAAGTACCTTTCGCCGCTGGCCAAGGGCGACGCCATGTTCTCGTACGCCCTCTCCGAGCCGGACGCGGGCTCGGACGCGGCCGGCATGAAGACGAAGGCGGTCCGCGACGGCGACCACTGGATCCTCAACGGCGTGAAGCGCTGGATCACCAACGCCGGCGTCAGCGAGTACTACACGGTCATGGCCGTGACCGACCCGACGAAGCGCTCGAAGGGAATCTCCGCGTTCGTCGTCGAGAAGTCCGACGAGGGCGTCTCCTTCGGCGCCCCGGAGAAGAAGCTGGGCATCAAGGGCTCCCCGACCCGCGAGGTCTACTTCGACAACGTCCGCATCCCGGCCGACCGCATGATCGGTGAGGAGGGCACGGGCTTCGCGACCGCCATGAAGACCCTGGACCACACCCGCATCACCATCGCCGCCCAGGCTCTCGGCGTCGCCCAGGGCGCCTTCGACTACGCCAAGGGCTACGTCCAGGAGCGCAAGCAGTTCGGCAAGCCGATCGCCGACTTCCAGGGCATCCAGTTCATGCTCGCCGACATGGCCATGAAGATCGAGGCCGCGCGCCAGCTCACCTACGCGGCGGCGGCCAAGTCCGAGCGCCTCGACTCCGACCTCACCTTCCAGGGCGCGGCCGCCAAGTGCTTCGCCTCGGACGTCGCCATGGAGGTCACCACCGACGCCGTCCAGCTCCTCGGCGGCTACGGCTACACCCGCGACTACCCGGTCGAGCGCATGATGCGCGATGCCAAGATCACGCAGATCTATGAAGGCACGAACCAGGTCCAGCGGATCGTGATGGCGAGGAACCTTCCCTAAGGCCCGTCCGCGGGGACTGCCCGCCCCGGCTCGCCGCCTCGCCCCTCGTCCGCTCGCCGGGCGAGGGGCGAGGCGCGTGTGGTGGACGGGCCGGCGCCGGTCCACGATGGAGGCGGGAGGTGCGCCATGTCGCGCTTACGACGGGCCGGTGCTGCGCCTTCGGCGGGTGCTGCCCGCCGCGCCGCCGGCCGTGTTCCGGGCCCTGACCGAGCCGGTGGAGCTGGCCCGCTGGTGGGGACCGGCCGGGTTCACGATCCCCGACGCGCGCGGTGACCCGGAACCCGGCGGCGCCTACCGCATCACGATGCGGCCGCCCGAGGGGCCGGAGTTCCACCTCGCCGGGGAGTACCTCGCCGTCGACCCCCCGCGGCTGCTGCGCTGCACCTTCCGCTGGGAGGAACCCGACCCCGAGGACCGTGAGACGGTCGTCACGCTGACCCTGCGCGCCCGGCCCGGCGACGAGACCGAGCTGGTGCTGACCCAGGAGGGCTTCGCCACCGAGCGGCGGCGCGCGCTGCACGAGGACGGCTGGGGCGAGGCCCTCGGCAAGCTGGCGGCCCTGCTCGCGCAGCCCTGAGGCCGGACGCCGGCGCGGGTCCGGTCGTCGGCGCAGACCGCGGCTGTCGCAGGGGGCCCGCGGTCAGTCCTCGAAGCCCTCGGCCACCCGGCGCTCGCGCAGCTCCATGATCGCCCGGCGGCGGGCCAGGCGGTGGGTGCGGCGGATCTGGGCCTCCTGGTAGCGGCGTTCGTCACGCTCGGTCTCCGGGAGGACCGGCGGGACGGCGCGCGGCTTGCCGTCGGCGTCGACGGCGGCGAAGACCAGGTAGGCCGAGCCGACCTGGGTCGCGGGGGCCGACTCGTTCCAGCGCTCGGCCAGCACCCGCACCCCGACCTCCATCGAGGTCCGGCCGGTCCAGTTGACCTGTGCCTTCACATGGACGAGGTCGCCGACGCGGACCGGCTCGAGGAACGCCATCTCGTCCATGGAGGCGGTGACGGCGGGGCCGCCGCTGTGCCGGCCGGCCACCGCGCCCGCCGCGTCGTCGACGAGCTTCATGATCACCCCGCCGTGCACCGTCCCCAGCAGGTTGGTGTCGGCGTGGGTCATGATGTGGCTGAGGGTGGTGCGGGACGCGGATGTGGGCTTGCCCGGGATGTCCGAGGTGCTGCCCGAGTCCGCCGCGGTGACCTGGTCTGTCATGTCCTCCACCTTATGCCGAGGGGGACAACCCGGGACTTTGTGTCAGCTTGGCAACAGGGCGGCCCTGATTCTCCGACGACCCTTGTACGGCACAGTGCCCTGCCCTGCACACTGGTCCGCATGAACGATTGGCCCGAGGGATGGTCCGACAGGGACCGCGGCAACCGGTACGGCAGCGGCAGCGCCGGCGCGCAGCCCGAGAGCGCTCGCGTCATGCGGCAGATCCGCCGCGGCCCGGCCGCGCCGCCGCAGGGCGCCGGCGTCCCGCAGCAGCCGTCGTACGTCAACGGCCAGGGATACGGCGACTACACCGACGCCCGGCAGACCGGATACGACAGCGGCTACAACACGGGCCAGGTCTACGGGGGCGGCGGTGACCCGGGCGGGCCCGGCGACGTCGGCCCGCGCGCCCCGCGTCCCGCGCCGAACTGGCGCCGCCGCATCAAGTGGACGGCGATCACCCTCGTCACCGTGCTCGTAGTGACGAGCGTCGCCACCTACTTCTGGGCCGACGGCAAGCTCAGGCGCGAGGTCGACCTGTCGAAGGTGATCGACCGGCCCGAGGGCGGTGACGGCACGAACTACCTGATCGTCGGCTCCGACAGCCGGGACGGCATGTCCGCCGAGGAGAAGAAGAAGCTGCACACCGGCTCCGCCGAGGGCAAGCGCACCGACTCGATGATGATCCTGCACGTCGGGTCCAACGGCGACACCCTGGTCTCGCTGCCGCGCGACTCCGACGTCGAGCTCCCGTCGTTCGTCGGCTCCGAGTCCGGCAAGACGTACAAGGGCACCGGCCGGCACATCAAGCTGAACGCCGCGTACGCCACGGACGGGCCCGAGCTGCTGGTGCGCACGATCGAGTTCAACACCGGCCTGCGCATCGACCACTACGTGGAGATCGGCTTCGCCGGCTTCGCGAGCATCGTGGACGCGGTCGGCGGCGTCGAGATCACCATCGACAAGGCCTTCAAGGACAAGTACTCGGGCGCCGACTTCCAGGCGGGCAAGCAGAAGCTGAACGGCGAGGAGGCGCTGGCCTTCGTCCGGACCCGGCACGCGTTCGCCGCGTCCGACCTCCAGCGCACCAAGAACCAGCAGAAGTTCCTCGCGGCCCTCGCCCACGAGGTGGCGACCCCCGGCACGGTCCTGAACCCCTTCAAGCTCTACCCGACGATGAGCGCGGGCCTGGACTCCCTCATCGTCGACAAGGACATGGGGCTGTACGACCTGGGGTCCATGTTCTTCGCGATGAAGGGCGTCAACGGCGGCGACGGCACCTCGCTGAACATGCCGATCTCCGGCTCGTCCGGCGGCAACCTCGTCTGGGACAAGGCGAAGGTCAAGCAGCTGGTGAACGAGTTGAACAACGACGAGAAGGTCACCGTCTCCGGCAACTGAGGCCGGGGCGGGCACAGTTCAGGGGCGCCCCCTCGGGGGGGCGCCCCTGAACTGCGTTGCGGGGGAGCGAGGGGGCGCCGGTCACCGGCGCCCGCGCGCCCGTCGCGCGCTCCTCACGGGCTCCCCTGGGCACACCCCACCTCGTCGCCCCGGACGACCCCGAACCCGCCCTGTTCCGCGTCCGCCGCCCGCACCCGGCGCACCTGCCGGAAGTCCGCGCCCGCGATCACCTTCAGGGTCGGCCCGAGGCCGGGTACGGCGCGCAGCTCGCTGCCGGGCAGGGCGGCCGCCAGGGACTTCGCGGAGCGGTCCCAGCGGGGGTCGTAGGCGACGACCGTGCGCCGCAGGGCGGGGCCGGCCGCGGCGACCGGCTGCCGGGTCGCGCGAAAGCCCGCCGCCGCCAGCGCCGCGTCCACCCGCCGTCCGAGGCCCGGCGTGCGGGTGCCGTTCTCGACCTGCACCCGGATCTGCTGCGGCGCCACCGGCACCCGCACCACGCGGCTGCCACTCGCGCGGGCCGTCGCCGCGAGGGGCTCGTCGTCGCGCAGGGACGCGAACAGGCGGGCCGACTTCACCGGGTCCCACTTCAGCGTCGAGCCGATCCCCTTCACCAGGTATCCCATCCGGCCGATGGGCACGGTGGCGAACTCGGAGGAGGCGGGGGAGAAGGAGCGCATCGCCCGCCCGAGGTCGAGCAGCTCGTCCGCGCCGAAGCCCCGGTCCGCCCGCACCGAGCCGAGCACGGCCCGTGTGACGTCGCGGAACCGCAGCGGGTTCAGCAGGACCCCGGAGGACGTCGCCCGGTCCACCAGGGCCGCCATGAACCGCTGCTGGCGTTTCATCCTGCCCAGGTCGGAGGAGGCGTCCGCGTGCCGGGAGCGCACGTACTGGAGCGCCTCGCCGCCCTGGAGGACGTGCCGGCCCGGCGCCAGGTCCAGGCCCGTGTACGCGTCCTTCAGGGGCAGGGCCGTGCAGATGGGCACGCCGCCGAGGACGTCCACCGTCTTCATGAAGCTGGTGAAGTCGACCTCCAGGTAGTGGTCGATCTTCAGGTGCGTCATGTTCTCGACCGTGCGGACGGTGAGCTGCGGCCCGCCCTCCGCGTAGGCAGCGTTGAGCCTGATGGGGTGGCCGCCGTGCTCCTTGCCCGTCACCTGGTCGGTGTGCGGGGGCGTCAGCGCGTACGAGTCGCGCGGGAGGCTGACCACGCCGGCCCGCTCCCGGTCCGCCGAGATGTGCACGATCATGATCGTGTCGGTGCAGTGGCAGGGGGCTCCGCCCAGGCGGTACCGGCGGCGTTCCTCCGGGGTGATCCGGTCGCGGCCGTCGGTGCCGACCAGCAGCACGTTCATGCCGTGACCGGCGCGCGGACGGTTCTTCATGTCCTTGAAGGGGTCGACCCGGGCGATGCCCGCGTCGAGGCTGCTGATCACCGAGTGACCGATGCCGGCGGCCGCGAGGAGCACCACGGACAGCGTGGTCGCCGCCCGCACGGCCCAGCGGGGCCGCCCGCGTCGGGCGGGGGCGCGCGGCGCGGGGCGCCGCGGGTGGGGGCGGCGCGGGAACCGGGACGGGGTGACGGGCATACGGGGCACCTCCGGGCGGCGGCCGTGGGGCGGTGGTGGCCGTTGGAACATAGGCCCATACGATCGGCCGACCGGTGCAGCGCACCCGGCGGGGCGGGCCGTGTCCCCCGTTCGCGGTAACGTGAGCCCCCTATGAACGCCAAGCCCGACGTGCAGCTCCCCGCAGTGTCCGTCATCATGCCCGTCCTCAACGAGGAGCGGCATCTGCGCGGAGCCGTCCAAGCGATCCTCGCGCAGGAGTACGCCGGCGAGATGGAGGTCGTGATCGCCATCGGTCCGTCGACGGACCGTACGGACGAGATCGCGGCCCAGCTCGTGGCCGAAGACCCGCGCGTGCACACGGTCCCCAATCCCACCGGCCGTACGCCCGCCGCCCTCAACGCCGCGATCAAGGCCTCGCGCCATCCGGTCGTCGTCCGCGTCGACGGGCACGGCATGCTCTCGCCGAACTACATCGCCACCGCCGTGCGGCTCCTGGAGGAGACCGGCGCGCAGAACGTCGGCGGCATCATGCACGCCGAGGGCGAGAACGACTGGGAGCACGCGGTCGCCGCGGCCATGACCTCGAAGATCGGGGTCGGCAACGCCGCCTTCCACACGGGAGGCCAGGCCGGTCCGGCGGAGACGGTGTACCTCGGCGTCTTCCGGCGCGAGGCGCTGGAGCGACAGGGCGGCTACAACGAGGAGTTCATCCGCGCCCAGGACTGGGAGCTGAACTTCCGGATCCGCGAGGCGGGCGGGCTGATCTGGTTCTCGCCCGAGCTGAAGGTGTCCTACCGGCCCCGCCCCAGCGTCAGGGCGCTCGCCAAGCAGTACAAGGACTACGGCCGTTGGCGGCACGTCGTCGCCCGCTACCACGAGGGCTCCATCAACCTGCGCTACCTCGCGCCGCCGGCCGCGGTGTGCGCGATCGCGGCCGGGATCGTGGTCGGCGCGACGCTCACCCCGCTGGGCTTCGTGATCCCGGCCGGGTACCTCGCGGCGATAGCGGCGGGCTCGCTGCCGGCCGGCCGCGGACTGCCGGCGAAGGCCCGGCTCCAGATCCCCGTCGCCCTGGCCACCATGCACATGTCGTGGGGCTTCGGCTTCCTGACCAGCCCGAAGGCGCTGGCCAGGAAGGTCATCGCGTCCCGGCGGCCCGCGGTCCTCAGCGACGCGCGCTGAGCACCGCGGGATCCCGCCCGGCCCGGACTACCAGGTGTAGTCCGGGTCGACGTGCATGCACTGCCCGGTGTCGGAGGCGTTGATCGCGCCGGCCGTGTCGGGCGTCTTGTCGTTCTTCACCGGCGCCTTGTAGCCCGCCCCCGAGCGCCAGTCCGCGCCGACGACGACGGTGACGCCGGACACCTCGGTGGACTTCTTGACCTGGGCCGCCGGGATGCCGAGGGCCTTGGCGACCGCAAGCGCGTCGCCCTGGAGGTCGGCGCTCGGGTAGCTGACCACCGTCTTCGCCACGGCCGTGGCCGGCGAGGTGTCCGCGACGGCCTTGGCGAAGCCCTTGCCGGCCAGCGCGTCCTTCACCGCCGTGGCCCGCCCGCGGACCGCGCGCTCGGTCCCGGTGGACGTGCCGTTGTGCACCTGCACCGCGATCTCGCCGCTCGCGGCCGCCGGGTCGGCGACCGCCGTCGGCGCGGGCGCGGCCGTCGCCTTGCGGGCGTCCTTGCCGTCCAGGGCGATGTCCTCGCGCACCAGCCGGAACAGCTGCCCGGCGTCGTCGGTGGGCACCACCCGCTCGCCCTGGTAGCGGTTGGGCATCGTCGTCATCGTGATCCGGTCGGTGGGCACCTTCTGCAGCTCGCCCGCCAGGTCGTACATCTTGCCGATGGTGTCCAGGCCGTCGTCGACCGTGATCGCCTTGGTGGCCGCCTCGGCGAGCTTGCGCAGCTTGTTCGGGTTGGTCAGCTTGGCGCTGGCGCGCAGCTCGCGGACCATCGAGTTCATGTACATGTGCTGCGCCTTGGCGCGGGCGAGGTCGGTGTCGTCCTCGAAGCCGTAGCGGGTGCGCAGCCACTGGAGGGCCTGCTCGCCCTTGACGGGGTGCGTGCCCTTCTCCAGCCTGAGGCCGGAGCCCTTGCCTGAGCTGGTGTGCGAGTGGACGTTGGCGTCCACGCAGACCGGGACGCCGCCGATCGCGTCCGCCATCGAGACGACACCGGCGAAGTCGATCATCATGAAGTGGTCGATGTGGATGTCGGTGAGCTTCTCCCAGGTCGCCACCGTGCAGCCCGGCCCGCCCCGGCTGAGCGAGGCGTTCGTCATCTCGTGCCGCAACGCCGGGTAGCTCTTCCCGTCGTCGGGGTCGGTGCACTTGGGGATGTCCAGCAGCGTGTCACGCGGCATGCTCACCACCGACATGTTGCTGCGGTCCGCCGAGACGTGCAGCAGCATCTGGACGTCCGCGAGCGGGGGGCCGCCGAAGTCGTACTTGGCGCCGCCCAGCTTCTGGTTGGCCTCGGTGTCCCGTGCGTCCGACCCGATCAGCAGGATGTTCAGCGCGGTCTGCCCGGCAGAGTTGGCCTTGGTGCCGGCCGCCCGGTCCTTGGCGTCGCCGATGTTCAGGTCGTCGTGCTTGATGTTCGCGTTGAGGTGCTCGTAGTAGAGGTATCCGGCCCCCGCGCCGCCGAGTATGACGACCGCCAGCACCGTCGCCGACCAGCGCAACGCGCGTCGACGCCGGCGTCTGCGGTCCGTCTCCCGGCCGCTGCGCCGTCCGCCGCCGCGTCTGCCGTCCCCCTCGGACGCGGCCGTGTCGCCCGGTTCCCGCCCGGCCGAAGACGTCGCGTCCCCGGTCGTCGCGGACGCCGCATCCTGTGTCGCGGAAACGTTCCCCCGCACCCCGCTGCTCCCCGTCATTGCCCTGCCCCTCCCCGCCGTGCGCCTGACACGGGCCCGTCCCGCGTCCAGTCAGACGCACGACGGGCCCGAAGGGTTACCTACTTGGCGCACTGGACCTTGTCGGCCGTGGACTTCTGGACCGAGTCGGGCACCTTCGCCGGCGCCGTGAGCGAGACGCCGGCCCCCTTGAAGTCCTTGCCCAGCGTCAGTGTCATGGTCGGCAGACCCTGCGCGTTCTGCACGCTCCGGCCCGGCTTCAGCGCCGTGCCGGGCAGCCCCATGACCGCGGCCAGCTTGCGTGCCTGCGCGGCCTGTTCGGGCGCGTACTCCAGAGTGGTCTTCGCCAGCGCCGCGGGTGCGTTGCCGGCGTTCTCGGACTTCGTCACGCCCTTGTCGTTCTGGAGCCAGTTGAGGGTCTCCTGGGCGCTGCCGGGGGGCGCTCCGCCGTTCATGACCTGCACCCGCACCTCGGAGGCGGCGGACTGGGAGCCCTTGAGACGGGCCGCGGCCGCCTTGGCCGCCGCGTTCTTCGAGGCCGCCGCCTGCTGCTTCACCGCGGTGAAGGAGACGTCGTCCCGGATCATCTGGAAGACGGTCGGCGCCGCGGAGTCGTCGAGGACGACGGTGGCCTTGACCTTCTCGGCCGGGTTGTCGACGACCGGCACGGTGGTGAAGGTCAGGTTCTTGATGTCGAGCTTGCCCAGCTCCATCCCCAGGTCCTTCAGCTTGTTGATGCTGTCGAGCTGGGAGTCGACGGTCAGCGCCTTGGTGCCCGCCTCCGCCAGTTTGATCATCTTGGTGGGGCTGGTGAGCGTGTCGTTCGACTTCAGCTTGCGCATCAGCGCGCTGAGGAACTGCTGCTGGATCTGGATCCGGCTCAGGTCGCCGCCGAAGCCGACCGAGTGCCGGGTGCGCACGAAGGCGAGCGCCTGCTCGCCCTGGATCAGGTGGGTGCCCTTCGCCAGCTTCAGGTGGGAGTCGTCGTCGTCGATGTCCTTGGCCAGGCACACCTCCACCCCGCCCACCGCGGTGGTCAGCGTCTTCACCGCGTTGAAGTCGGCGACCATGAAGTTGTCCGCCTGGATCCCGGTCAGCTCGGTGACGGTGCGCACGGTGCACGACGGCGTACGGCCGTCCTGCCCGAGGCTGGTGTTGAAGCGGACGTGGTCCGTGCCCTTGATGACCTTCGTGGTGCCGTCCTCCTGCTCGGTCTGGCAGTCCGGAACGTCCACGATCAGGTCGCGCGGGATGCTCAGCGCGGTCGCGTTCGTGCGGTCCTTGGAGACGTGCAGCAGGATCGTGGTGTCCGCGTGGCCGACGCTGCCGGAGTCGCCGTAGCCCTCGTTGCCGGAGCCGGTGCGCTTGTCCGTGCCGATCACCAGCAGGTTGATGGCCTTGTCCTTGCTGAAACCGCCGGTGCTCGCGCCGTCGTCGGAGACGGAGGTGATGTTGTCGTTGAGGTGCTTGAGGTACAGGTAGCCCGCGCCGGCCGTGCCCACGACCACGAAGGCCATGATGCCGCCGGTCCACACCAGGACCTTCTTCGCCCGCGACTTCTTCTTCACCGGCCGCCGGCCACGCCGGCTCGCGGGCTCCTCCGCCGGCGCGCCGCGGCGCCGGCGCGGGCCGGGCACGTCCGCGCCCGCCGCCGCGTTCGCGGGCGACGACGACGGCGCGTGCCGGTCGGGCTCGGCGGCGCGTGCGCGCGCCGGGCCCCCGTTCCCGCCGCCGGAGGCGGATCTGCGGGGTCCGGGCACCGGCGACTGCGCTGCGGAACTGCTCAGTCGCAGTTCGTATTCACCGGTGTCCGGATTGAGCACCCATTGGTCTGCGGGGTCGATGTCATCCGCCCGCCCACGGCCTTGCGCGTCCACGGTTGTCCGAATCCTCCGTCGGGGCCACGCGGCGCCTTTCCCCCTCAAGGCGCTCGGGTCTCGGTCACACGGTGCGCGACCCCAGGAAGGACCTCGCGGCCGGGTGCACCGGATCGCTCACACTATCCGCCCGATTCGGCGTCGAGCGACGGCCGTGACAAATTCCACGCCCCTACAACCGGGCAATCCGCCCTATTTCTTTGAACTCCTGTTCGCCGGGTGGGCTCGGCTTGGCAAGCGCTTTACCCGCAGCCGTCCTCGGCGGCGGTGTTCCCGCGGAACGTGGGCGTCGCGGGGCCGGGCGAAGCCGCCCCGGACGCCGCGCCGTTCGCCTCCGGGGGCGGATACGGTCCGTGATCACCCGACTCCGCAGGGGCGGACGCCGAGGGATGTGCCCGGGAGACCGCCACCGGCCTGTCCGTCCGCAGCCGGGCGAAGAGCCTCTCCGCCTCCGGCTCCACCAGTTGGTCGCGATTGGCGTTGTAGACGTACGACTCCCGCGGAACGGTCAGGAATTGCACATGTTCGGTGGGAATGTCCCGCAGGCCCCGCACGAGTTCGTACAGACCGCGCAGACTCGCCAGGTCCGGATCGGTGGTGAGGGAGGACGTGGCCGCGTCCAGCACCGGATACAGCTTCACCGGGTTCAGCAGGACGTCATTGCTCTGCACCTTGTTGACGAGCGCCCCCAGGAACCGCTGCTGCCGGTCCATCCGGCCGGTGTCGCTGCCGTTGCCGAGGGACTTGCGGGCACGCACGTATCCCAGCGCCTGCTCCCCGTCGAGCGTGACCCTCCCGGCCGGCAGCCGCAGCCGGGCCGCCTTGTCGCTGATCGGCTCCGAAAGGCACACCTCCACCCCGTCCACCGCGTCGACCATGTCCTTGAACCCGCCGAAGTCGACGACGACATGATGGTCGATCCGGATCCCGGTCAGCTTCTCCACCGTGCGGATCGTGCAGGCCGAACCCCCGGCCTGGAAGGCGTAGTTGAACATCGCGAACATCGGCTCGGTGCGCTTCCCGTCCGGCCGCCGGCAGCCCGGCACGTCCACCATCAGGTCCCGCGGCAGCGAGACGGCGGTGGCGCTGCGCCGCCCGGCCGCCAGATGCAGCAGGATCGTCGTGTCCGACCGCTCGGTCCCCGAATCGCGCCCGTACTCGTCGTTGCCGTCCCCCGACCGCGAGTCCGACCCGATCAGCAGGACGTTCTGCGCACCCTTCACCAGCGAGGTCGGCCGCTCCTTCGCGTACCGCGCCAGCTCCGCCGCGGCCGCCTCGTCGGGCGTGATGTTCCCGTCGAGCTTCGCGTAGACCGCCCACCCGGCCACCCCGGCCCCCAGGACGATCACCGCCACCGCCCCCGCCCCGTAGCGCGCCCACCGCCGCCGGCGCCGCCGCGCGAGCCCGCGCCCGTCGGCGGACGCCCCCGCACCCGGCCCCAGGAGCCCGCCGTCGCGCCTCTCCGAGTGCGTCACGTCCGACCCCCTCCCGCTCCCGTCCAGCCGTCCTCCCGCCCCGGCCGCACGAACGCGTCCAGCCGTCCCTGCGCGGAGCCGTCCCTACGACGATGACGCGAACAGGACGAAAGGGACCTCGCGAAGCGACCGGACGGGTGACACGAGCCCCCGTCCCGGAGGCAGACCGCACCCCTGCGAGGGGGCGAACAGGCAAGCGAGCGGCGAAGGACCACGGCTGCCGCCGGGGCGGCGCCCGGGTTCAGCCCTGGTGGGGGCGGTGCGGGGCCGGAGGTTTGTTGCCGCCCCGGCTGCCGCGGGGGCGGCTAGCGGGCCGTCGCCGTCACCCGCTCGCTCTCCACGCGCTGGGCGACCGTCTCCTCGTCGGCCTGGGACAGGTTCCGGCACAGCACCACCGAGCCGCCGCTCGCCAGCGGCGCGTACAGCCCGGCGCTCAGCCCTTCCCAGGTGCCGTACGGCAGCCCCGACAGCAGCCGGGAGCCGGGGCCGGTCAGTCCGAGTCCCGCGGCCTCGGCTCGCGCCCGCTCCACGATCTCGGCGCCGGTGTACTCGGCCCCCGCGACGATCAGCGCGGGCTCCTCGGGGTCCACCGGGGCGTACGGGGCGAACCGGTCCCCGAAGCTCGGGACGTCCACGGCGTAGTCGTCGTACCCCTGCGGAGGGCCCGGCACGAACCGCCGGCCGAGCGGGGCGAGCGACAGCGCGTACCGCTCGCCCCGGCACGCCAGCCCCGCCTCGAAGCTCCCGGGCCCGGCCACGACGAAGTCCGCCCGCGACGGATCCCCGGCCATGTCCGCGACGACCCCGGTCGAGGCGCACGCCAGCAGCCACACCGCCGTCTGCCAGTGCGCGGGCAGCAGCAGCGCGACCCGGTCGCCCGGCTCGGCGGACAGCCCGTCCTGGATGAGGTTGGCGGTCTTGGCCACCCAGTTGGCGAAGGTGGCCACGGACAATTCGACGCGCTCGCCCGTGGCGTCGTCGTAGAACGTCACCAGGGGGCGCGCGGGATCCGCGGCGAGTGCGGAACGCAGCAGGTCGGCAGGGGTGCGATCGGTGGCAGTCACCCGCAGAAGGGTACGCGCCGCCCCCGGCGCCGCACCGGCCGCCGGGCCCGCGCGGAGCCACCGGTTCGGCGGAACGGACGCCGACGGCCCGTCAATTCCCCGATGGACAGATATGTATGGCTATGTCCAGGATCGTTGGCATGCGTGGATTGCTTGCTTCCTCGATCGGCGTCACCTGCGCGGCGGCTCTCGCCCTCCCGCTGACGCCGCCCGCCGACGCGGCGACGGTGCGACCGGCACCGGCCGCGGAGGCGGCGTCCGCCGGGACCGCCGGGGCCACGAGCCCCGGCGCCCGGACCGCCACAACCCGCTCCGGCGCGACCGGTGTTCCCGGCCGCCCCGGACTGCCCGACGCCCCCGCTCTCCCGGGCGGCACCCAGTCCCTGCCGCTCGCCCCCCTCGCCGACCGCGCCCTCGGCGCCGCCCCCGGCCTGGGACTGTCCCGCCGGGAGGTGCACCGCTTCTCCCTCCTCGGCGTCGTCTGGGACGACCCCTCGGCCGAACTCCACGGCCGCGTCCAGGTCCGCACCCGCCCGGCAGGCTCCGACGCCTGGTCCGGCTGGCAGGACGTCGAGACCCACAACGCCGACCACGGCGCCGACCCCGGCACCACCGAGAGCGCCTCGGGCCGGACCCACGGCGCCACCGCCCCCCTCTGGGTCGGCGACTCCGACGGCGTCGAGGTCCGCGTCCGGCCGCAGACCGAACGCCGCACCGAGGAGACGGGCCGCGGCGCCCGCACCCTCTCGACCGTCGCCCCGCTCCCCGCCGGCCTGCGCCTGGACCTCGTCGACCCGGGCGAGGCCGCCCCCGGTCAAGCCCAGGCCGGCCCCCCGCACAGCCGGTCGCTGTCCCCCGACGCCGACCCGCCCGGCGAACCGGGTGAACCCGGTGAACCGGGCGAACCGGGACCCGTCGGCGCCGAGGCGGCCGGCGGGACGGACGGGTCGGCGAAGACGGCCGACGCGTCGGCGGAGCTGCCGGACGGCCTGTCCGCCGAGGCCGTCGAGGCCTCCGCCGCCAACGAGGCCCTCGCCCCGTTCGGCGCCCTGGAGATCCCGGGCCTGGACCGCACGGCCACCGAACGCGAACTCCTCGCCCTGCGCGGCGGCGAACTGACGCAGGCCCAGCGGGCCACCCCGTACATCGGCCCGCGCCCCAGCATCGTCACCCGCCGCGGCTGGGGAGCCGACGAGAGCCTGCGCGAGAGCGGCTTCCGCTACACGACGAAGGTCAAGGCCGCGTTCGTGCACCACACGGCGTCCGGCAACGGCTACACCTGCGCCCAGGCCCCCTCCGTCATCCGCGGCATCTACCGCTACCACGTCAGGAGCATGGGCTGGCGGGACATCGGCTACAACTTCCTCGTCGACAAGTGCGGGAAGATCTACGAGGGCCGCGCCGGCGGAGTGGCGAAGGCGGTCCTCGGCGCCCACACCCTGGGGTTCAACACCAACAGCATGGGGATCGCCGTCCTCGGCACCTTCGGCAGCGCCAAGCCCAACGCCGCCACGGTCGACGCCGTCGCCCGGCTGACGGCGTGGAAGCTCGGCCTCTTCGGCGCGAACCCCAAGGGGAAGACATACCTGACGTCCGGGGGTGGCAACCTCTACGGAAAGGGAAAGAGCGTACGACTGAACGTGATCTCGGGTCACCGGGACGGCTTCGCCACCGAATGCCCCGGCAAACAGCTCTACGGCAAGCTCGGCTCGGCCCGCTCGACCGCGGCGCGCTACCAGGGGCGCTGAACCGGTCTGCGCATGCGGGAGCTCCGGGGCCGGGCGGGCCCCGGAGCTCCCGTGCTCCCGAGGGCCGGACCGTGCATCCGAACGGCCGGACCGCGCGTCCGGACGGGGGCACCTTGCGCCGCCGTCGGGGGGACAGCGCGCCGGGACCGGGACGGAACGCCCCCGGCCTGGAAGTCGCCACACAAGGGTCTGCATACACTGGCCGGCCGAATGACAGTTCGGCCGGTCCCGGCAGGAAGCAGAGACGACAAGGTGACTGAAGCGATCCTCCTGGTCGGCGGGAAGGGCACCAGGCTGCGCCCCCTCACGGTGCACACGCCCAAACCGATGGTCAGGGCGGCGGGGGTGCCGTTCCTCACGCACCAGCTGGCGCGGGCGCGCGCGGCGGGCGTCGACCACATCGTCCTGGCGACGAGCTATCTGGCCGAGGTCTTCGAGCCGCACTTCGGCGACGGCTCGGCCCTGGGCCTGCAGATCGAGTACGTGACGGAGGACGAGCCCCTCGGCACGGGCGGCGCCATCCGCAACGTGGCGTCCCGTCTCACCTCGGCGCCGGACGATCCGGTCCTCGTCTTCAACGGCGACATCCTCACCGGCCTGGACATCAACCGCCTGGTGGCCACCCACGAGACGACGGGGGCGGACGTCTCCCTGCACCTCACCCAGGTGACGGACCCGCGCGCCTACGGCCTGGTCCCGACGGACGGCACGGGCAGGGTCCTGGCGTTCCTGGAGAAGCCGCAGACGCCCGAGGAGATCGTCACAGACCAGATCAACGCGGGCGCGTACGTCTTCCGCCGCTCGGTCATCGACACGATCCCGCAGGGCCGCCCGGTGTCGGTGGAGCGCGAGACGTTCCCCGGCCTGCTCGCGGCGGGAGCGCACCTCCAGGGCATGGTCGACTCGACGTACTGGCTGGACCTGGGCACCCCGGCCGCGTTCGTCCGCGGCTCGGCGGACCTGGTCCTCGGCCGGGCCCCCTCGCCCGCGGTCCCCGGCCGCTGCGGCGACCGCCTGATCCTGCCGACCGCACGGGTCGCCCCCGACGCGAAGCTGACCGGCGGCACGGTGGTGGGCGAGGGCGCGTTCGTGGCGGAGGGCGCGCGGGTCTTCGGCTCGACGATCCTGCCGGGCGCGGTCATCGAACCCGGCGCCGTCATCACCGACTCGCTCATCGGCGCACGGGCCCGCGTCGGCGAACGCTCCGTCCTCACCGGCACGGTCATCGGCGACGGCGCGGTCGTCGGCGCGGACAACGAACTCCGCGAGGGCGCCCGGGTGTGGTGCGACGCGCGAATCCCGGCCGGCGCGGTCCGCTTCTCGTCGGACCAGTAGGGCCGACGGCTCCTTCCGGCGCCCCGGTCTCAGGGCAAGCGCCCCGGCCAGGAACGTGCCGTCTGGGAACGCGTCGCCGCCCGGCGGGCGCTCACAGCTGCCCGATGTCCCACCGGGGCATCTTCGGCACCCGCCGGGACGGGGCGTGCCCGCTGAGCAGGATCAGCCGGGCCGCCCGATGCCGCTGGCCCTCCTGCCCCGGCTCCCGCCCCGCGTACGGCTCCAGCAACTCCAGCATCAGGGCGTCGTCGGCGTCCCGGTCCCGGGCCAGCGCCCACCCCACGATGCCCGGCAGATGCAGATCGCCCACGGTGACGGCGTCCGCCGCGCCATGACTGCGCTGCACGGTCTCCGCGGACGTCCACGGGCCGATCCCCGGCAGGACCTCCAGCCGTGCCCGCGCCTCGGCCGGAGACATCCGCACCGTCTCCTCCAGCCGCCGCGCGACGCGCACCGCCCGCAGGATCGTCGAGGCCCGCTTGTCGTCGACCCCGGCCCGATGCCACTCCCACGACGGGATCAGCGCCCAGGTCCGCGGGGCCGGCATCACCCACAGCCGTCCGCCCGCCGCGGGCCCGGGGGCAGGCTCCCCGAACTTGCGGACCAGCAGCCGCCAGGCCCGGTACGCCTCGTCGGTGGTGACCTTCTGCTCCAGCACCGAGGGGATCAGCGACTCCAGCACCAGCCCGGTCCGCGTCAGCCGCAGTCCGGGCCGCCGGTGCCGGGCGATCGCCACGACCCGGTGCCGCGGCTCGAACGCCTCCGGTGTGTCCGCCGCCCCGAGCATCTCGGGCAACTGCTCCAGCAGCCACTCGGCGCCGGGCCCCCAGGCCTCACCGCGCACCGCGCCGTCGCGGGCGGCGACCCGCAGCGTCCCCGGCCCGGCGGGAGTGAGGCTGGCCCGCCACACGGACCCGTCCGGAGTGGCCCGGAACGTCGGATCCGCCGGGCCCCGGCGCAGCGGTCCGAGCACCAGGCCGAGGTCGAGCGGCCCGTTCGGCGTCCAGTCGCGCACCCGCCCGGGCGCCGACGCCTGGCGCGGCACCCCCGCGGGCACGCCGGCGTGGCCGCCGCGCACGGTCGTGCGCGTGGGCCTGGGGGAGAAGCGTCCTGCCACGATGAATGTCCCGGGTCCTGCGAAAAAGGGCTGCTACGAGAGTAGGCGCACCACCACCCCCACACGCCCCGGACCGTGCGACGGCCTCACCTGACCGCCCCGGACCACCCGCCGACCTCCGCCGACCGCTCCCGCCCCCGGACCGTCCGGCGGGCGCTCCCGGCCGCCGTGGGCCTCACCGCACCACGACGAAGTCGCCCGGCTCCCGCTCGGGACGGGTGCGCGGTTCCTCCGCCGGGTGTCCGACCGCCACCGCTCCCATCGGATCCCATCCGTCCGGCAGCGCGAGCACGTCCCGGACGACGTCCCGGCAGAACATCGTCGACGACACCCACGCGGAGCCCAGCCGCTCGCCGGCCAGCGCCACCAGGAAGTTCTGCACGCCGGCCCCGGCCGCGACCACGAACATCTCCCGCTCGGCCGCGTCGCGCCGCGCGTCGCCGTAGGTGTGCGACCCGTCCGCCACCAGGCACGGCACCACGAGGTAGGGCGCGTTGCGCAGCACGTCCCCGCGCCGGACCCGCTTGGCGATGGACTCCTCGGACTTCCCGTCCCGCCGCAGGTCCGCGATCCACGCGTCCTGCATGGCGTCCAGCAGCCGAAGCCGGGCGTCCGGCGACTCCAGCAGGACGAACCGCCACGGCGTGGTGTGGTGCGGCGCGGGCGCGGTGACGGCCGCGGCCACCGCCCGGCGCACGGCGCCGGGGTCGACCGGCTGGTCGGTGAAGGACCGCACGGTCCGCCGCTGGGTGACGGCCAGCCGCACCGCCTCCGAGGTCCCGAGCCGGAACATGTCGTCGCGGGCCCCGCGGACCAGCGCCCGGGCCCCCTCCTCGGCGTCGGACGCGACCACGTGCCCGAGGCCCCGCACCACGGCCACCGGAAGTCCCGCGGACTTGCCCTTCACCAGGTCGCCGGCGGCGGCCAGCTCGTCCGCCGTGGCGACGACCGTCGCGCTCAGCGCGTTGCCGTGCGCGTCCGTCTGCCCCCGCAGGTCGTCGAGCACCCGCACCCCGGCGGCGCCGATCGCCACGTCCGTGAGTCCGGCCCGCCAGGGCCGTCCGAAGGTGTCCGTGACGACGACCCCGACGTCGACGCCGAGCGCGTCCCGCAGCCCCTCGCGCAGCGCCCGCGCCGAGGCGTCCGGGTCCTCGGGCAGCAACAGCACCGTCCCCGCGGGGGTGTTGGAGGCGTCGACGCCGGCCGCGGCCATCACCAGCCCCTGCCGGTTCTCGACGATCCGCAGCGTCCCGCGGCGGGCCACCACCCGGACCGACTCCGCGTCGATCGCGGCCTCCCGGTCGTCCGCCCGGACGATCCGCCCCTCCGCCTTGGACACGATCTTCGACGTGACCAGCAGGACGTCCCCGTCGGCGAGCCCCGGCTCCGCGGCGGCGATCAGCTTGGCGAGGTCGTCCCCGGACCGCACCTCGGGCAGCCCGGGCACGGCCCAGACCCGGTAACCGGTCTCCACGGACCCGCTCACGCGCCCCGCACCTCCTCCGCGAGCCGCAGCGCCTCGCGGGCCATCCGCTCGGTCGCGTCGAGGTCGCTCATCATCAGCGGGACGGCGCGGCAGCGGATCCCGGCGGCCTCCACCCGCTCCACGAGGGCCGCGTCCACGGTGTCGACCAGCCAGCCGTCGAGCAGACCCGAGCCGTAGTGCTCGGCCACCGCCGCGGCCGTCGACTCCACGCCGACCGCCGCGAGCACCTTGTCGGCCATGCCGCGCACCGGCGCGTTCCCGACGATGGGGGACAGCCCCACCACGGGCACCCCGGCCTCGGCGATCGCCTCACGGATGCCGGGCACCGCGAGGATCGTGCCGACGGAGACCACCGGATTGGACGGCGGGAAGAGCACGACGTCCGCCTCCGCGATCGCCTCCAGCACGCCCGGCGCGGGCTTGGCCTGCTCCGCGCCGACGGGCACGACCGCCTCCGCCGGCACCGACGCCCGCAGCCGCACCCAGTACTCCTGGAAGTGCACGGCCCTGCGCTCGCCGTCGACGTCGACGGCCACATGCGTCTCGACCCGGTCGTCCGTCATGGGGATCAGCCGCACGCCCGGCTTCCACCGGTCGCACAGCGCCTCGGTCACCGCGCTCAGCGGATAACCGGCGCCGATCATCTGCGTCCGCACGATGTGCGTGGCGAAGTCCCGGTCGCCGAGACCGAACCAGCCGGGCCCCGCGCCGTACGCGGCGAGCTCCTCCTTCAGGTGGAAGGTCTCGTCCGCCCGCCCCCAGCCCTGCTCCTCGTTGATGCCGCCGCCGAGCGTGTACATCACCGTGTCGAGGTCCGGGCAGACCTTCAGCCCGAAGAGATGGATGTCGTCGCCGGTGTTGCCGATGACCGTGATGTCGGCGTCCGGCACGGCCTGCTTCAGACCGCGCAGGAACCGGGCACCGCCGATGCCGCCTGCCAGAACCACAATGCGCATGAGGGCAAGTCTCGCAGGCGGCGCCGACAGCACGACGGGCGGTTGTGGACAACCGCGCGCCTGTGGACACTGCGTCCACCCGAAGGCGCGGCGGCCAAGGCCGCGCCTGCGCGGTGATCCGAACGACGGCAGGCCCTAGGCGTGGACGGCGGCCGCGGCGCCGTGCGGGCCGGGGGCCGCGCACGCCATCGTGGTCGCGCCGCCCGCGCGCACGTCCGAGCGCGGGTGCATCGGCATCTCGGTCAGCCCCGGGAAGTAGACGTGCAGGCTCACCGCCGGCTCCAGCGTGTCGTTGACGACCTCGTGCACGTACCCCGGCGCGAACACCCGCTCCGACTCCCGGCCCCGCTCCCGGAGGGACGCCCCCGCCGCCGCGGGCCCGAGCACCCGCTCGCCGGCCGCGGTGCGCTCGGTCAGCCGGCCCTCCAGCACCGTGAACACGCCGGAGGAGCCGCCGTGGTCGTGCGGGCCGCTGCCCTGGCCGGGCACCCAGGACAGCAGCCACACCTCGTAGCCGGGGCCGGTGCGCAGCAGGTGGTACCAGCGGGCCGTCGCGTCGTAGCGGACCAGGTGTTCCCACTGGGCGCGGTCGGCGGCGACGGAGCGGGCCAGGCCCACGAACTCGGCCACGGTGGCCGGGTGCTCGCGCGGGGCCTTCAGGAGGTGGGGGACTTCGAGGATGTCGCCGGCGATCTGGAGGTCGCTGTCGCTGTTCATGGATGCGGGGGTCCCTCGGCGGAAGAGGCGGCAGTGGTGGGGGGCTTGCTGGGTGTCGCGGACCGTCCGCCCGGATCACGGGCGGGACAGGAGTGCCCTGGTGTGGGCCGGAGGGAGACAGCAGCCGAGTCGCGGTGGACTCAACGGGTGCAGCCGGAGCGCGATGGGCTCAACAGCTGGGACGACGACAACAGCTACAGCGGACGAGGGCAGCACCGTGGGACCCGGCGGAGCCGGTCGAGGTGAGTGCCAAGTTCGCGAGCATGCCCACAAGGACACCGGTTCACACCCGCACTGTCAACTCGCCACCCGGTATGTGGGACAGGGTTCACCTCATTCGGTTCATCTGCGAGGTGAAAGGTTTGTGCATGGGGTGACCGGGACACATGGCGCACATGCCGGGCGCGCGAGCCTCGCTGCGATCCCGTGATCCGACTGTGATCCGGTTCGCTTCCGCGCGCGTGTCGCAACGGGATCGAACCTCCGGGCGTCTTTCCCCGTACAGGCGCTGTGCGGGGAGGTAGCCCTCCGGGGCCACATCTGCTTGTCAAGGTTTATGGCGATTTGAACACTTACCGCATGGCCTTGGTTCCGCAGAGTGAATAAGGGGCCCAATAGCAGATCTCGGCTTGACTCGCCCGGAGCAGCACACTTGTAATTTCACTCGTGTCGTTCAGCCGGAATCGGTAACGGCCACGTCACGGGGACGCGAAAGACAGAGCGAGGGGCGCACATGACCGAGCTGGTGCAGCAACTGCTGGTCGACGTCGACGACGCGGACGAGGAACTCGGCTGGCAGGAGCGCGCACTGTGCGCCCAGACCGATCCCGAGTCCTTCTTCCCCGAGAAGGGCGGCTCCACCCGCGAGGCCAAGAAGGTCTGCCTCGCCTGCGAGGTCCGCTCCGAATGCCTGGAGTACGCCCTCTCCAACGACGAGAGATTCGGCATCTGGGGCGGCCTGTCGGAGCGGGAACGCCGCAGGCTGAAGAAGGCGGCGGTCTGAGAACCGCCCCCACCGCACGGACGCGGCGACCCGCGTCACGGCGGCGCCGCGCCCCGATACCGGGGAACGTCGACGCACCTTCGGGTGCGAGGGTCCGAACGGCCCGTCGCAGGTGGCTTGTCCACAGGCGGCGGGCCGTCGTGCTGCCCAGCCGATAGTGTGGGCGCTCGTCCGAGACGCTCCTCCGCCCCCACACGGCGCAGGCGTCCACCGCAGTCCAGCGAACCGGGGCCCGTACCTCGATGTCCGTGCACAGCCACACGGCAGCCCACCAAGACGGCGCTGCCACACCTGAGTTCCCGCGTCATGTCGTGACCGCGGTGATCGTCTCCCACGACGGTGCCCGCTGGCTGCCCGACGCGCTCGCCGGGCTGCTCGGCCAGGAGCGCCCCGTCCAGTCCGTGATGGCCGCCGACACCGGCAGCTCGGACGACTCCGCGCGGCTGGTCGCCGAAGCCCTCGGCGACGACCGGGTGCTGCACCTCGCCCGCCGCACCGGCTTCGGCCAGGCCGTCGAGGAGGCCAACCGCACGGCCCCCGTCCTCACCCCCGAGGAACTGCCCTACCTCAAGCGCCCCAGCGGCTGGGACCCCGTCACGCGCACCTGGCGCGACGACGCCTACGACCTCCCCGAACTCCCGCACGGCGAACCCGTCCAGTGGCTGTGGCTGCTGCACGACGACAGCGCCCCCGAGCCGGACGCACTCGCCGAACTGCTGCGCGTCGTCGACAACGAACTCGAACTCGGCCGTGACGACGTCGCCGTCGTCGGCCCCAAGCTCCGCGGCTGGTACGACCGCCGCCAGCTCCTCGAGGTCGGCGTCACCATCGCCCACTCGGGCCGCCGCTGGACCGGCCTGGACCGCCGCGAACAGGACCAGGGCCAGCACGACCACGTCCGCTCCGTGCTGTCCGTCTCCACCGCCGGCATGCTGATCCGCCGCGACGTCTTCGAACAGCTCGGCGGATTCGACCGCCGACTGCCCCTGATGCGCGACGACGTCGACCTGTGCTGGCGCGCACAGGCCGCCGGCCACCGCGTCCTCATCGCCCCCGAAGCCGTCGTCCGCCACGCGGAGGCCGCCTCCCGCGAACGCCGCGCCGTCGACTGCGCCGGCCGCACCGCCGCCTCCCCGCACAAGGTCGACAAAGCCGGCGCCGTCTACACCCTCCTCGTCAACAGCCGCACGGCGCTGCTGCCCTGGATCCTGGTCCGCCTCGTCCTCGGCACCCTGCTGCGCACCCTCGCCAACCTCGTCGGCAAGGTCCCCGGACAGGCCCTCGACGAGATCCGCGGCCTGCTCAGCACCCTGCTGCGCCCCGAGCGGATCATCGCCGGGCGGCGCAGGCGCGGCAAGCCGACGATCGACAAGGACGAACTGCGCGCCCTGTTCCCGCCGCCCGGCGCGACCGTACGGGCCACCGTCGAACAGGCCGTCGGCGACTACTTCGGCTCCTCCGACCCCGACGCCGTCTCCGGCGCGGGCCGGCACGGCGGCGCCGTCGAGTCCGGCCCCGGCGGCGACGACGCCGAATTCCTGGAGATCGAGCAGTTCGCGCGCCTCAAGCGCATCGCCCGCAAGCCCGGCCCGGTTCTCTTCCTGGTCCTGCTGCTCGTCTCCCTCGTCGCCTGCCGCGGCCTGCTCGGCGGCGGCGCGCTCGCGGGCGGCGCCCTGCTGCCCGCCCCGGCCGACGCCTCCGACCTGTGGTCGCGCTACATCGACGCCTGGCACCCGGTCGGCGTGGGCGGCACCCCAGCCGCCCCGCCCTACCTCGCGATCATCGCGGCCCTGGCCACCCTGCTGCTCGGCTCGACCGGCGTCGCCCTGACCCTGCTCCTCGTCTGCTCGGTGCCGCTGGCCGGCTTCACCGCGTACTTCGCCTCCCGCCCGCTCGTCGAGTCCCGCCTCCTGCGCGCGTGGGCCGCCGTCGTCTACGCCTTCCTGCCCGCCGCGACGGGCGCCCTCGCCGGCGGCCGCGTCGGCACCGCCGTCCTCGCCGTGCTGCTGCCGCTCATCGCCCGCGCGGGCATCGCCGCCGGCGGCCTGGCGCACCCCTCCGGAGCCCGCGGCAGCTGGCGCGCCACCTGGGCGTACACCCTGCTGCTGACGATCACCACCGCGTTCACCCCGATCGTCTGGCCCATCGCGCTCGTCCTCGGCCTCGCGGTCCTGGCCGTGCGCCGCCGCGACCTCACCGCCTACGGCCCGCGCTTCCTCGCCCAGCTGGGCACCCCGCTGCTGATCCTCGCGCCCTGGTCGCTGTCCCTGCTGCCCTTCGGGTTCTTCACCCAGGCCGGCCTCGACTACGGCCCCTCGGCCGCCACCGCCCTCGACCTGCTCGGCGCCAGCCCCGGCGGCCCCGGCACCGTCGACGGCCTGATGCTCGTCGGCGTCGTGCTCGCCGCGCTGGCCGCCCTGCTGCGCACCGAACGCCACTTCGGCGTCTGGGCGGCCTGGGCCGTCGCCCTGGTGGGCCTCGTCTTCGCCGTGCTGTCCAACAGCTCCACCTGGGCCGGCCCCGCCACCCTCGTCTACGGCATCGCCCTCCTCGCCGCCGCCGTCATCGGCGCCGACGGGGCACGCACGCGTGTCGCCGAGCAGAGCTTCGGCTGGCGCCAGCCGGTCGCCGCGCTCATCGCCTTCGCCTCCGCCGCCGGCCCCCTGCTCGTCGCCGCCGGATGGATGATCGGCGGCGCCGACGGCCCGCTGGAGCGCCGCGACCCCGTCCAGGTGCCCGCGTTCGTCGCCGAGGAGGCGGGCGACCGCGACCAGGCCCGCACCCTCGTCCTCGACAGCGACGCCGCCCACGTCGGCTACATGCTGGTCCGCGGCTCGGGCGCCCGGCTCGGCGACGCCGAACTCGCCGCCGCCGACGGCGAGAACGAGCAGCTCGACAAGGTCGTCGCCAACCTCGTCGCCGGCTCCGGCGCCGACCAGGCCGACCAGCTCGGCAAGTTCGCCGTGGGCTACGTCCTCGTCCACAAGGGCGCGCCCCGCGAGGCCACCCGCGTCCTGGACGCCACCCCCGGCCTGAAGCGGCTCAGCCAGCAGGACGGCAGCGCCCTGTGGCGGGTCGACCAGGAGGTCTCCCGCGCGGCCGTCGTCGCCGACTCCGGCAAGGGCGCGGCCACCCCGGTCGCGGCGGGCCCCGTCGACATCCACACCACCGTCCCCGACGGTTCCGGCAACCGCGTGCTGCGCCTGGCCGACGCCGCCGCCGACGGCTGGACGGCCACCCTCGACGGCAAGGCCCTCACCCCGACCACCGTCGACGGATGGGCCCAGGGCTTCGAACTCCCCGCCTCCGGCGGCAGACTGGACGTCACCTACGACGACCCGTTCACCCACACCGCGTGGCTGTGGGCGCAGGGCCTGCTCGCCCTCGTCCTCGTCGTCCTGGCTCTGCCCGGCCGCCGCCGTGACGTCGACGACGACCTCCCCGAGGAGGAGCCCGTCCCCGCCCAGGCCGTCGACGGCGAGGGCCGCCGCGCCCGCCGCCTGCGCGCCCAGGCCGAAGCCGAGGCGGAATCCGGGCCCGACGCCGACGCCGACGCCGAACCCCGGGAGCCCGGCAGCCCCGACGAGTTCCCTGCCCCCGGGCAGGAGCAGCCCCCCGCACCCGTCCCGCAGCAGCAGCCCTACGGCGAGTGGGCGGACCAGTCCACGTACACGGGCGCCGAATACGGCGGCTACCCGGGCGAGCAGTACCGGAGCGGCCAGTACGAGGGTGCCCAGTACGAGGGCGCCCAGCAGTACCAGCAGGGCGGCTACGACCAGCAGGCCTACGACCCCTACCCACCCGGCCAGTACGACCCGTACGCCTACGACGGCCAGGCGCAGCAGGCGTCCTACGACCAGACCTACCAGCAGCAGGGCTACGACCCGTCCGGCTACGGCCAGGGCGGCTACGACCCCGCCTACGACCCGGACCGGCACCCCCGTGGCGCCGACGACGAGCGTCCCGACGGGAGCCGGCAGTGAACCGCACCACCCTGTCCCTGATCGCCGGCACGGCCGCACTGGCCGCCGTCACCGGGTTCGCCGCGCTCAGCGAACCGGACGCCACCGGCGCGGACACCGCCCGGGCGGCCGCCGAACTGCCCGTGGAGCGCACGAGCCTGCTCTGCCCCGCGCCCAGCACGTCCGACCTCGCGGAGACGGCGTACACGTCCTTCACGCCCGTCACCAAGGGCGCGGGCGACGACGGCAAGGCCGCGCTCGCGGCCGCCGCCGAGGGAGCGGCGGACCCGGCGGGCGGGAAGCCGAGCGGCAAGCCCGGCGCCAAGACCGACGGCAAGACGGACGGGAAGACGGACGGGAAGACGGACGGCAAGACCGACGGGAAGGCGAGCGGCAAGAAGAAGGCGGCCGCGAAGCCCGTGCTCACCCCCAAGGCGCCCGGCGCACCCTCCGTCGGCGCCGCCGACGGCGGCGGCGCGGCCGCGCTCCTGGGCACCGCCGAGGGCCGCTTCGCGCCCGGCTGGACCGTCCAGGAGACCACGGAGGTCCCCGCCGGCAGCGGCCGCGGTCTCCAGGGCCTCGCCTGCTCCGCGCCCGACACGGAGTTCTGGTTCCCGGGCGCCAGCACCGCCGCCGACCGCACCGACTACGTCCACCTCACCAACCCGGACGACTCCGCCGCCGTCGTCGACATCGAGCTGTACGGCAAGGACGGGGCCCTCGCGACCACGGTGGGGGAGGACCTGACCGTTCCCGCCCACTCCAGCGAGCCGATCCTGCTGTCCACGCTCACCAGCGAGAAGCAGGAGGACCTCACCGTCCACGTCAACGTCCGCAGCGGCCGGCTCGGAGCCGCCGTGCAGGCCCTGGACGAGAAACTCGGCGGCGACTGGCTGACCGCCGCCACCGACCCGGCGTCCGTCCAGGTCGTGCCGGGCATCCCCAAGGACGCCACCGGCGTCCGTCTCGTCGCCTACGCCCCGGGTGACGCGGACGCCGACCTCAAGGTCCAACTCGCCTCCCCCTCAGGTCTGATCACCCCCGCGGGGCACGAGACGCTGCACGTCAAGGCGGGCAGGACGATCTCGGTCGACCTCGGCGACGTCACGCGCGGGGAGGCCGGCTCCCTGGTCCTGACCCCCACCGACCGGTCCGTCCCCATCGTCGCCGCCGCCCGTGTCCTGCGCGGCAAGGGCTCCGCCCAGGAGTCGGCGTTCATCCCCGCCACCGCACCGGTCGGCTCGCGCGCCTCCGCCGCCGGCAACAGCGCCAAGGGCACCACCCTCTCCCTGACCGCACCCAAGGGCGCCGCCCAGGTCAAGGTCACCGCGTCCGCCGGCAGCGGCGGCGGAACGGCCGTCTCCAAGACGTACACGGTCCGCGCCGGCACCACCCAGGACGTCGAACTCCCGGTGCCCGCGGGCCTGAAGGGCAGCTACGCCCTGACCGTGGAAACCCTCACGGCCACCCCCGTCTACGCCTCCCGCACCCTGACGTCCACCCAGGAAGGGGTCCCCGGCTTCACCGTCCAGACCCTGCCGGACGACCGGGGGACGGTGTCCGTGCCGCAGGCCGACGAAGACGTCGCGGTGCTGCAGAAGTAACCCGCGACCGAAGGAACCCGAAAGGGCCGTCGAGGCGCCCGGACGGGCTGTCCGGGTGCCGGGCGAGGGGCGTGCGCGGGCGGTGCTCAGTCCTCGCCGTAGCGCGGATCCACCGTCTCGGGGGTCAGTCCGAGCAGCTCGGCGACCTGCTCCACGACCACCTCGTGCACCAGCGCCGCGCGCTCGTCACGCCCCTTGGTGCGGATCTCGACCGGCCGCCGGTAGACGACGACCCGGGCCCGCCGGCCCTCGCCAGCGGCGATCGTCCCGCCCAGCGGGACCGCCTCGTCGTTCCACGGCTCCGGGGCCGCGGCCGGCCGAGGCACCTCCAGCACCATGAAATCGATGTCGGCGAGCTGCGGCCACCGCCGCTCCAGGCGCTCCACCGAGTCCTGCACGAGATCCGCGAACACGTCGGCGCGGCTGGCCGCCAACGGCACCTGCGGCGGAGCGATCGGCCCCCGCATGCCCCGTCCGTGGCGATCACGACGACGGGGACCTGGGCCTGCGGCGGGGGGCGGTACGGGGTTGTCCATCACTACTGAAGCGTAGTCCCCGACGCCCCCCGGCACCGGCCCGCACACACCTTCCCGGCCGGCCCGGCCCGCGAGCACCGGACCACCGTCCGTCCATGTCGCACGACGACCGTTCCAGCCAAGGTTGGGCTCGATTCCGTATCTCTGCGAGAGCGGCGAACTCATGGCAATTGGTGCCGTTTGTGCCGAGTGATGACCGGACGGTGTCGGTCACTTCGTCTTAGGGGCTGGTGTTCGCGCAGGTCAGCGGGGTATGACTGGTGTGGCCCGTGGGGCGTTTCACAACACGACACGGTGGAGTGACCTGGTGGAGAGTCGTCGCGGCCCGCTCAAGAGTGCGGTACCGTCCAACGTCGTGAGCCCTGTACGTCGCTGTTCGCGCACCGCCTGCGGCCGACCCGCCGTCGCGACGCTGACGTACGTCTACGCCGACTCGACCGCGGTCCTCGGCCCGCTCGCCACCTACGCCGAACCCCACTGCTACGACCTGTGCGCCGAGCACTCCGAACGCCTCACCGCCCCGCGTGGCTGGGAGGTCGTCCGGCTGCTCGACGGATCGGCTCCGGCCCGCCCCAGTGGTGACGACCTGGAAGCGCTTGCCAACGCCGTCCGCGAGGCGGCCCGTCCGCAGGAGCGTGCGGCGGGAGCGGGCGGCGCCGGCCGTGGGGCGGACCCGATGGAGGTCGCCCGGCGCGGCCACCTGCGGGTCCTGCGCTCGCCGGACAACTGACCCACTGCGCGGTCGCCTGCATCCCTGCCCGGTGCGTCCCCGTGGGGCGGCCCGATCGCTGTCGTCCCGGCCCTCCGGCCCCGCTCCGGCACTTCTTTCCACCTGGCGGGCATGAAACCGCTTGCTGTCCGGTTCACCCCAATTGGATTCAGTGGTGGGCGAGTTCCGCTCCAGCACCGTGAACCGTCCCCCGACACAACCCGGTTCACCCCTGCCCGCCCCGACCCCCGGACCTCGCACCGGCCGCCCTCCGCGCCGCCCCGGCGCGCACAACGCACGGCCGCCCGACGGGACTTGACGACACCGCGGGTTCCGTCGTCCACCCGAACACGCGCGTGCCCGACGGGCCGGGCCGTGCGGCGCACGCGCGCGTGCCCGACCACCGGGCTCCGCACCCCACGCCACCCCAGGTCACCGGCGGGGACCGCGTGCGCGCGCGTCCCCCGGCGGCCCGACGACCGGCGGCGAACCCGTCCGGGTAGTTTGTGGTGACCCACAGGACTTCAGGAAGGCTGGCCGTGGCTGCTGATCTGTCACAGATCGTGAAGGCGTACGACGTGCGCGGAGTGGTCCCGGACCAGTGGGACGAGTCGCTGGCCGAGCTCTTCGGGGCGGCCTTCGCCCAGGTGACCGACGCCGAGGCGATCGTCGTCGGGCACGACATGCGCCCCTCCTCGCCGGGCCTCAGCGGCGCCTTCGCACGCGGCGCGGCAGCCCTCGGCGTGCACGTCACCCTGATCGGCCTGTGCTCCACGGACCAGCTGTACTACGCGTCGGGCGCGCTGAACCTGCCCGGAGCGATGTTCACCGCCTCCCACAACCCGGCCCGCTACAACGGCATCAAACTGTGCCGCGCCGGCGCGGCGCCGGTCGGCCAGGACACCGGCCTGGCCCAGATCCGCGAACTGGTCGAGAAGTGGTCGCGGACGGGCGGACCCGAAGCCGCGCCCGAGCCGGGAACCGTCTCCGAGGCCGACACGTTGAAGGACTACGCGGCGCACCTGCGCGCCCTCGTCGACCTGACCTCCATCCGCCCCCTGAAGGTCGTGGTCGACGCGGGCAACGGCATGGGCGGCCACACCGTCCCGACGGTCCTCGAAGGCCTTCCCCTGTCCGTCGTCCCCCTGTACTTCGAACTCGACGGCACCTTCCCCAACCACGAGGCCAACCCGCTGGACCCGGCCAACCTCGTCGACCTCCAGAAGCGGGTCCGCGAAGAGGGCGCCGACCTGGGCCTCGCCTTCGACGGTGACGCCGACCGCTGCTTCGTCGTCGACGAACGAGGCGAACCCGTGTCCCCCTCCGCGATCACCGCCCTGGTCGCCGTCCGGGAACTCGCCCGCAACGGCGGCCGCGGCACGGTCATCCACAACCTGATCACCTCCCGCACCGTCCCCGAGGTCGTCGGCGAGCACGGCGGCACCCCCGTGCGCACCCGCGTGGGCCACTCCTTCATCAAGGCCGAGATGGCGCGATCCGGCGCGATCTTCGGCGGCGAACACTCCGCGCACTACTACTTCAAGGACTTCTGGAACGCCGACACCGGCATGCTCGCCGCCCTCCACGTCCTGGCGGCCCTCGGCGGACAGGACGGCCCCCTGTCCGGCCTCGTCGCCGAGTACGACCGCTACAGCGGATCCGGCGAGATCAACTCCACGGTCGCCGACCAGGCCGGCCGCATCGCCGCGATCAGGGCGGCCTACGGCGACCGCGACGACGTCACACTCGACGAACTCGACGGCCTGACCGTCTCGTCCGCCGACTGGTGGTTCAACGTCCGCCCCTCCAACACCGAACCCCTCCTGCGCCTCAACGCCGAGGCCAGGGACGAGCCGACGATGACCCGGATCCGGGACGAGGCCCTCGCGATCATCAGAGTCTGAGCGCACCGGGGGCCGCGACGACCACCCGGGACGACGCCCGCCGGCCCTCTCCCCGCCCCCTCGCACCGCATACCGCCGCACCCCCACGCCCCACCTTCACCGGCGGTACCCTGACCAGGCACTACCGCACACCCCCGCACCACCCGCACCACAGCCCGGACGCACACCGGCCCACCCCGAAGGGACACCCCCATGCCGCTCGAAGCCGGCCTCCTGGAGATCCTCGCCTGCCCCGCCTGCCACGCCCCCCTCAAGGAGCAGGACACCGAGCTGATCTGCACGGGCCAGGACTGCGGCCTGGCGTACCCGGTCCGCGACGGCATCCCCGTCCTCCTCGTCGACGAGGCCCGCCACCCCGAGTGACCCCGCGCCGCGCGCTCCGCCCGCGGCCACGCCCCGCCCACCGGCATCGGTCGGGCGCCCGCCCCACCGGCGCCACCCGTCCGACGCCCAGCCCCACCGCACCACCACCACCCCACCCGGGCGATCACGCACCGCGAGGAACAGCCGGAACGGCGTCCCACAGGCCCCGCCGGACCCGGCAGCCTCCCCGCACGCGCCCCACCCCCCGGCCCCGCACACCGACGACGCCCCCGGGCGATCGGAGACTGCCGCCATGCTCGACGACTCGCTGCTCGACACGCCGGAGGCCCTCGCCGCGGCCGACCACCGGGCGCTCCTGCGCGGCGCGGCCGAAGCCGGTGCCCGCGTCCGCACCGCCGCCCGGTACGCGACCGAGGCCGGCGTCCGCGCCCTCGAACCGGACGGCCGCCCCCGCGCCGTCCTCATCGCGGGCCCCGGCGCCGCCGCCGTCAGCGTCGCCGACCTCCTCGGCACCCTCGCCGGCGCCGCCTGCCCCGTCGTCCACCTGTCGCCCACCGGCGTCGCCCCCGACGCGGGCGCCCTGCGCTGGGAACTCCCCGGCTGGGCCGGGTCCGTGGACCTCCTCCTGATCACCACCCCCGACGGCGGCGAACCCGGCCTCGCCCTCCTCGCCGAGCAGGCCTACCGCCGCGGCTGCACCGTCGTCGCCGTCGCCCCCGCGCACACCCCCGTCGCCGAGACGGCCACCACGGGCCACAGCCTCTTCGTCCCCATGGCGACCGCGCCGTACGAACAGGACGAACAGCCCCCCGTCGCCGCTTCCGCCCCCGGCGTCCTGTGGGCCCTCCTGACCCCCCTGCTCGCCCTCCTGGACCGCATCTCCCTGCTCTCCGCGCCGCCCGAGGCGCTGGAGGCCGTCGCCGACCGCCTCGACCAGGTCGCCGAACGCTGCGGCCCCGCCGTCGCGACCTACAGCAACCCCGCCAAGACCCTGGCCGGCGAACTCGCCGACGCCCTCCCCGTGATCTGGACCGAGGGCACCTCCGCCGGCCCCGCCGGCCGCCGGTTCGCCGCCGCCCTCGCCGAACTCGCCGGCCGCCCCGCCCTCGTCGCCGAACTCCCCGAGGCCCTCGCCGAACACAGCGCCCTCCTCGCCGGCCCCCTCGCCGCCGGCGCCGACCCGGACGACTTCTTCCGCGACCGCGTCGAGGAACCCCCCGCCCTCCACGCGCGCGTGGTCCTGCTGCGCGACCGGCCCATCGGCGGCCTCACCGCCGCCCCCGCCGCCCGCGAACTGGCCCTCGGCCACGACACGCCGATCAGCGAACTCGAACCCGACCCGGGCGACGAACTCGTCACCCTCGCCGAACTGATCGCCACCACGGACTTCGCCGCCGTCTACCTGGCCCTCGCCTCAGGATCCTGACCCACCCCCGACCACCCCACCCACCGTCCGCCCGCCGGATCCCGGGGCAGGCCCCCGACGACCGGCCCCCCGGGCAGACAGCGACACCCAGGGCAGGCAGAGAGAACCGCATGGACCGCCTCGACAACACCATCCGCCCCTACGCCTGGGGATCCACCACCGCGATCCCGCACCTGCTCGGCACCCGGCCGACCGGCGAACCGCAGGCCGAGATGTGGATGGGCGCCCACCCCGGCGCACCCTCGCGCACCGGCCGGGGCACCCTCGCCGAGGTCATCGCCGCCGACCCCGCACGCGAACTCGGCGCCCGCACCGTCGCCAGATTCGGCCCCCGCCTGCCCTTCCTCTTCAAGATCCTCGCCGCCGGCGCCCCCCTCTCCCTCCAGGTCCACCCCGACCTCACCCAGGCCGAACAGGGCTTCGCGGACGAAGAGCACCGCGGCGTCCCCGTCGACGCCCCGCACCGCAACTACAAGGACGCCAACCACAAGCCCGAACTCATCTGCGCCCTCACCGAGTTCGACGGCCTCTGCGGCTTCCGGCCCCCCGCCCAGACCGCCGACCTCCTCGACGCCCTGGGCGTCGACTCCCTCAAGCCGTACGTCGACCTCCTGCACGCCCACCCGGAGGACGCCGCCCTGCGGGAGGTCCTCACGGCGATCCTCACCGCCGACCGCGAGGAGAGCGCCCACACCGTCGCCGAAGCGGCCGCCGCCTGCGACCGCCTGGGCGGCGAACACGCCCCCTACGCCGACATCGCCCACCACCACCCCGGCGACCCCGGCGTCATCGCCGCCATGCTGCTCAACCACGTCCGGCTCCAGCCCGGCGAAGCCCTGTTCCTCGGCGCGGGCATCCCGCACGCCTACCTCAACGGCCTCGGCGTCGAGATCATGGCCAACTCCGACAACGTGCTGCGCTGCGGCCTCACCCCCAAACACGTAGACGTCCCCGAACTGCTGCGCGTCGTCCGCTTCGAACCCGGCGACCCCGGCATCCTGCGCCCCGAGGCCGCACCCGACGGCGAAGAGGTCTACGACACCCCCATCGACGAGTTCCGCCTCTCCCGCCACGTCCTCCCGCAGGGCGCCGCCGCCCACGACCTCACCCGCGACACCCCCCAGATCCTGCTCTGCACAGCCGGGACCGTACGGGCCGGCGAGCACGAACTCACCCCCGGCCAGTCCGTGTTCGTACCCGCCTCCGACAAGGTCGAGGCCTGCGGCGCCGGCACCCTCTTCCGCGCCACGGTGATTGTCTGACCGCGCTTGTGGATACCTGAACAGCTGTCGCCGGCACGGACTGCAAGAATGACCCACCGGCAAAGGACGGGCAAAGGCCTGAACGGCGAACCGCATGCACCAAGGCGAAGGGACAACGCGAAAACATGAGCGCGTCAGGCGGCAGTAAGGCGATCGTGGCGGCACTCGGCGCCAACCTCGCGATCGCGGCATCGAAGTTCGTGGCGTTCGCGTTCAGCGGCTCGTCCTCCATGCTCGCCGAAGGCGTGCACTCCCTCGCCGACTCCGGCAACCAGGCCCTCCTCCTCATCGGCGGCAAGAAGGCCCAGCGCGAGGCGACCCCCCAGCACCCCTTCGGCTACGGCCGCGAGCGCTACATCTACGCCTTCCTCGTCTCCATCGTCCTCTTCTCCGTCGGCGGCATGTTCGCCATCTACGAGGGCTACGAGAAGATCAAGCACCCGCACGAGATCGAGCACTGGTACTGGCCGGTCGGCGTACTCGTCTTCGCGATCATCGCCGAGGGCTTCTCCTTCCGCACGGCGATCAAGGAATCCAACGAACTGCGCGGCAGGCTCTCCTGGTCGCAGTTCATCCGCCGCGCCAAGGCCCCCGAACTGCCCGTCGTCCTCCTCGAGGACTTCGGCGCGCTGATCGGCCTCGTCCTCGCCCTCGGCGGAGTCGGCCTCGCCCTCCTCACCGGCGACGGCGTCTGGGACGGCATCGGCACCGTCTGCATCGGCGTCCTCCTCGTCCTGATCGCCCTCGTCCTCGCCGGCGAGACCAAATCCCTCCTCCTCGGCGAGTCCGCCGGCCTGGACGACGTCGAGAAGATCGAGGCCGCCGTCGTCGACGGCCACACCGTCACCGGCCTCATCCACATGCGCACCCTCCACCTCGGCCCCGAGGAACTCCTGGTCGCCGCCAAGATCGCCGTCCAGCACGACGACAGTGCGGCCCAGGTCGCCACCGCCATCAACGCCGCCGAGGCCCGCATCCGCGAAGCCGTCCCCATCGCCCGGGTGATCTACCTCGAACCGGACATCTACAGCGAGGCCGAAGCCGCCAAGGGCCCCGACCGCGAGGCCACCCCCGGCGGCCCCGCCCAGCACCCCGCCGACCACTGAACCCGGCCTTCTCCCCCCACCCGACAGGGCCCGCCGCACACCACCGGCCGGCCCTGTCGCCGTTCCCGCCCGATCCGGAACGGCTCGATCCGACCGACGCGGACTGGGGCGCCCCGTGCGAGCGGTGTAGCTTGGAACGGAGCCAGACGTCGCTGCTGATGGCGGTCGGGCGGTCCGAGCGGACCGGCCGAGGGAGAGAGGGCCTCCGACGGACTGCGCCGCGCGCACGCGGGCATGCCCGCGTGCCCCTCGGGCACTCCCGTGTCCGCCGGCGCGCAGACCAGCCGTACCCACCCTCTCCACCGACCCGTAGGAGCAGCTCACCATGACGACTGTCGACAACCGACAGGACTTCAAGGTCGCCGATCTCTCCCTGGCCGCCTTCGGCCGCAAGGAGATCACCCTCGCCGAGCACGAGATGCCGGGCCTCATGGCGATCCGCCGCGAGTACGCCGAGGCGCAGCCCCTGGCCGGCGCCCGCGTCACCGGCTCCCTCCACATGACCGTGCAGACCGCCGTCCTCATCGAGACGCTGGTCGCCCTCGGCGCCCGCGTCCGCTGGGCGTCCTGCAACATCTTCTCCACCCAGGACCACGCCGCGGCCGCGATCGCCGTGGGCCCCGACGGCACGGTGGACAACCCGCAGGGCGTCCCCGTCTTCGCCTGGAAGGGCGAGACGCTGGAGGAGTACTGGTGGTGCACCGAGCAGGCGCTGACCTGGCCGGACAGCCCCACCGGCGGCCCCAACATGATCCTCGACGACGGCGGTGACGCCACCCTGCTCGTCCACAAGGGCGTCGAGTACGAGAAGGACGGCAAGGTCCCCTCCGTCGACACCGCCGAGAACGACGAGCACCGCGTCATCCTCGAACTCCTCAACCGCACCATCACCGACGGCTCCCAGAAGTGGACCCAGCTCGCCTCGGAGATCCGCGGCGTGACCGAGGAGACCACCACAGGCGTCCACCGCCTTTACGAGATGCAGCGCGACGGCGTCCTCCTCTTCCCGGCGATCAACGTCAACGACGCCGTGACCAAGTCGAAGTTCGACAACAAGTACGGCTGCCGCCACTCCCTGATCGACGGCATCAACCGCGCCACCGACGTCCTCATCGGCGGCAAGACCGCCGTCGTCTGCGGCTACGGCGACGTCGGCAAGGGCTGCGCCGAGTCGCTGCGCGGCCAGGGCGCCCGCGTCATCATCACCGAGATCGACCCCATCTGCGCACTGCAGGCGGCGATGGACGGCTACCAGGTCACCACGCTGGACGAGGTCGTCGACCAGGCCGACATCTTCATCACCACCACCGGCAACAAGGACATCATCATGGCCTCCGACATGGCCAGGATGAAGCACCAGGCCATCGTCGGGAACATCGGCCACTTCGACAACGAGATCGACATGGCCGGCCTCGCGAAGATCCCCGGCATCGTCAAGGACGAGGTCAAGCCGCAGGTCCACACGTGGACGTTCCCCGACGGCAAGGTCATCATCGTGCTGTCGGAGGGCCGCCTGCTCAACCTGGGCAACGCCACCGGCCACCCCTCGTTCGTGATGTCCAACTCCTTCGCGGACCAGACCCTGGCCCAGATCGAGCTGTTCACCAAGCCCGACGAGTACCCGACCGGCGTCTACACGCTGCCCAAGCACCTCGACGAGAAGGTCGCCCGCCTCCACCTCGACGCCCTCGGCGTCAAGCTGACGACCCTGCGCCCGGAGCAGGCCGCCTACATCGGCGTCGACGTCGACGGCCCCTACAAGTCGGACCAGTACCGCTACTGAGTCCGGCCCCCGGCTGACGGGCGCGTCCACGCACCGACGCGCCCCTCAGCACCGGCCCTCGGGACCCTCACCGGTCCGCACAGGCCCTCCGAGACAGGCCCCCGCACCCCCGTGACGGGGGCCTGCCCCTTCGGCCCGGCCCGAACCGGCCGCCGGCCCACCCGACCCGCCGCCGAGACGACGGCACGACCCGCACCAGCCGGCCCGTCACACCCCAGGACCCCGATGCCCCGCGGCCGCTATTCGCTCCACGATCCGCACGATCACACCCCCTTCGCGCACGAGCACTTCCACTGCGCCCCCGGCCCCTCCGGCTGGCGCTACGTCTCCCAGCTCACCACCCCGACCGGCGAGCACACCGGCTCCGTCGACCTCACCCTCGACGACCTCGGCCGCCCCCTGCGCCTCGAACTCCACGCCAGCAGCTGGCAGGTACGCGGCGCGGCCCTGGACGGCGTCACCTGGGTCCGCACCGACCCCACCGGCGCCGACGCCAGGGAAGGCAACGTCCCCGCCCACGCCTTCACCGGCACATCCCCCGCCTTCCTCGTCGCGACCACCCGTCTCCTGCGCCTCACCCCCTCCTCCCCGGCAACCCGCGTACGCCTCGTCGCCTTCACGGACCCGGTCCTCGCCCCACGCACCGTCGACCAGTCCTGGGCCTTGCTGAAAAGCGAAGCACACGCCACTGACAACGGCCCCCTCACCGTGGACGAATACCAGGTCACAGCCCTGGACACCGGTGAACAGCACACCGTGCACATCGCCGGGGACGTCGTCCTCGCGGCCCCCGGAATCGAGCTGGAAGACCTGGAGACACCCCCCTCCACGTTCACCTGACCCGGCCTCCGCACAGAAGACCCCCCGGACAGCCGGCGGCCCCGACACGGACACCCGCCCTCCGCCCCACACGGCCCACTGAGAACACGTCTCCCGACAGGCCGGGCAGACCTTAAGCGGGCGGCACGAACCCGCTCCCGGCCCCCTCCGGCCGATCACCGTGCGCCCGCGCCGAAGCGGCCTCGGACGGCCCCGACGGACCCGCGACCGCCGACGGCCCGGAGGACACCGGGGGGCCGGAGACCGCGGACGGCCCATACGCCGCCGAGGGCCCAGCCGGAGCCGGAGCCGGAGCCTGCGGGCCGTAGGAGCCTCCCGCGAACGCCCGCCGCGCCTCCCGGACCTGCCGTTCCTGCACCACCGCGGCCAGAAAAGCGGCCGGCGGCACGCCCTGCGGCACCGGCGCCCCCGTACGCGCCGCGAGATCACCCGCCAGCCGCTGCGCCATCACCGAGCCGACCTGCGGATCCAGCTGGTTCATCCGCCCCAGGTACTGGCGCACCGCCAGCCACAGCCCGTCCGGCACGGCGGACAGGTCGAGCCCCTGGAAACGTCCCGCCAGCCAGGGCGGAGGCGGCGGCAGGAAACCGGACCGCGCCACCGGAATCCGCTCACGCACCACCAACGTCCCGGCGAACACGTCGCCGAGCCGGCGCCCACGCGCCGACACGAGGGACGCGATACAGGCCACCACCCCGAACGTCAGCAGAATCTCCACGACACCGATCGCACCCCGCACCAGCGCGTGCCGGAACCGGATCGGCCCGCCGTCGTCCCGCACCACCCTCAGCCCGCACGCCATCTTGCCGAGCGAACGGCCATGGCTGAGCGTCTCCACCGCTATCGGCCCGCCCACCAGCACCAGCAGGAACGCGGCGATCGACAACGCGATCTGCGCCGCCTCGTCCAGAGAAGCCGTCGCGGCCAACACAGCGACGCTCACGACGAGGTAGACCACCAGAACCACGGCCAGGTCCAGCAGCGTGGACAACGCCCGGCTGGGCAGCCTGGCTGGCCGCAACTCCAGCGCCACCGCCTCACCTGTCACCAGCTCACTCACGCCCGCCGTCCCTTCCCCGTACCGCCCGCCCCGTGAACGGCCAGTCTGCCAAGCTGAAGGCACATCGCGCCGCAGTAGGACAAGCTGACATGACCACCGGCCGCTGACGAACAGCCGAGGAGAAGGCACACCGATGGACCTCGACGTCTTCGTCTCCGCCCACCGAGCGGAGTGGGAACGCCTGGACGCGCTCCTGCGCCGCCGGCGCCATCTCACCGGCACGGAGACCGACGAACTCGTCACCCTGTACCAGCGTGCCGCCACCCACCTCTCCCTCATCCAGTCCAGCGCCCCCGACCCCCAGCTCACCGGCCGGCTCACCCAGCTCGTTGCCCGCGCGCGGAGCGCGGTCACGGGAACCCGCCGCGCATCCTGGCGCGACGTGACGCGCTTCCTCACGCGGGGTTTCCCGGCCGCCGTCTACCGGTCACGTCACTGGTGGGTGCCGACCGCGCTGCTCTCCACCGCCGTCGCCTTCCTCCTCGGGTGGTGGATCGGAACCCATCCCGAAATCCAGTCCTCCATCGCGGCCCCCGACGAACTGCGGCAGCTCACCCGCCCCGGCGGCCTCTACGAGACGTACTACTCGAGCCACCAGGCAGCGGCGTTCGCCGCCCAGGTCTGGACGAACAACGCACAGGCCGCCGCGATGTGCCTCGTCCTGGGCGTCTTCCTGGGCCTGCCGGTCCTCTGGATCCTCTTCCAGAACATGCTGAACCTCGGCGTCGGAGCCGGCCTCATGTCCTCCGCAGGCCGGCTCGACACGTTCCTCGGCCTCGTCCTGCCCCACGGCCTGCTGGAGCTGACGGCGGTATTCGTCGCGGCCGGCACCGGGCTCCGCCTGGGCTGGACGGTGATCGACCCGGGGCCCCGCACCCGCCGAGACGCCCTGGCGGAGGAGGGCCGCGCCGCCGTGGGCATGGCGATCGGGCTCGCGCTGGTCCTCTTCGTCTCCGGAGCCATCGAAGGGTTCGTCACCCCGTCCGGCCTGCCCACCTGGGCCCGCATCACCATCGGCGTCACCGCCGAACTGGCCTTTCTCGCCTACGTGTACGCCCTCGGCGGCAGGGCCGCCCGTGCCGGCGACACGGGCGACGTCGAGGAGGCCGAACGCAGCGCCACGGTGCCCACCGCCGCCTGATGTGCGACCGGCCTCGGTGAACTGCTAGTCTCCTCTTCGCCCCACAAAAGCCGTTGACACGGAGCGCGTGGGGAGGTAGATTCGAACAGTTGCCTGGAACTGGACAGAGTCCGGTCGGCAGCGGTTAGTATCTAGATCGGCCTCTCGAATCGCAGATTCCATCGAGGTCTTCCCGACAAGTCGGAAAACGAATGGCCGGTCAAAACGGCCTGAGACTTCTGATAAAGTCGGAACCGCCGGAAAGGAAACCGCGAAACAAAAGCGGAAACCTGGAAAGCACCGAGGAAATCGGATCGAGAAAAGATCTGATAGAGTCGGAAACGCAAGACCGAAGGGAAGCGCCCGGAGGAAAGCCCGAGAA